>CAVSMB010000010.1:0-17579 GCA_963728925.1 uncultured Actinomycetes bacterium
GCGTAGGCGTTCAGGGGGAGTCGTGAGCGTGGGCAGGGTTCCTGCGTGGTGCAGGGAATCTTGCGGACGTGCGGCGTGAGGAGTTCGACGCGATCTTTGCGCAGGGGCCGGAGGCGGTGTTCGAGGTGATCCGTCGGATGGACGAGCGGATCGAGGAGCTCGAGCGGCGGGCGGGTCGTGATTCGGGGAACAGCTCGATGCCGCCGTCGTCGGATTCGCCGCGGTCGCGGGCCGAGCGCCGCCGGTTGGCGCGCGAGGCGTACAAGCGCTCGATGCGCAAGTCCGGGGGTCAGCCCGGTCATGGGGGCAAGACGCGCGAGCTGGTCGCGCCCGAGCGCGTCGACCGGCGCTTTGAGCATCCGCCCGAGCGCTGCGGCTGCGGGCACATCTTTGACGGCTCCGAGCCAGGGATCGGCGATCCGGTCGTCCATCAGCAGTACGAGCTGCCGCCGATCCGGCCGCTGGTCTTCGAGCACGCCCGGCTGCGGCTGGAGTGTCCGGGCTGCGGGCGCGCGGTGCTCGCCGAGCTGCCCGGCGCCGCCTTGTCGGGGTACGGGCCGCGGATCGAGGCGCACATCGCGATGCTGGCCGGGGTGTTTCGGCTCTCGCGCGACCAGGTCCGCCAGGCGGTGGTCGAGATCTTCGGGGTGGCGGCGTCGACGGGCGCGATCGACAACGCGATCAGGCGGATGAGCGCGATCCTTCGCGACCCGTGGGCCGAGCTCAGGGACGCGATCCGCAGGGCCGACACGGTTCATCTCGACGAGACGACCTGGCGGCTTCAGGGCGCGCAGCAGTGGCTGTGGGTCGCCGCCTCGGCCTTGCTGGCCTGCTACCGGATCGATCCCTCGCGCGGCCAGCAGGCCGCCAAGGCGCTGATCGGCGAGGACTTCGGCGGGTTCGCGGTCACCGACCGCTACGCCGGCTACCACTTCCTCGACATCCTCCAACAACAGCTCTGCTGGGCACACGTCATCCGCCAGCTCGTCGAGGTCTCCCAACGCGCCGGGACCCCCGGCCGCCGCGGGCGAAAGCTCGTCGCGCTCGCGCGCGAGGTGATCGCCGTCCACCGCGACTACCTCGAGCACGGCCACGACCCCGACTGGCTCGCCGACCAACTCGGACCGCTGCGCGCGCAGATCCGCACGCTGCTGGAGCAGTGCGCCGCCGGCCACCACCAGCGGACCGCCAACTTCGCCTGCGGGCTACTCGAGGAATACGAGGCGCTGTGGACCTTCGCCGACATCCCCGACCTGGAGATCGACCCCACCAACAACGCGGCAGAGAGAGCGGTCCGTCACGCCGTGCTGATGCGAAAGCTCCAAGGCGGCACTCAATCCGACCGCGGCAGCCGCTGGATCGAACGCATCCAATCGGTCCGCGAAACCTGCCGCCTGCAAGGCCGCTCGGTCCTGGACTGGCTCACCGACGCCGCGACCACCGCGCACCACGGACTGCCGACCCCCTCGCCGCTGCCCGCCGAAACCGCCCAGGGCCCGTGACCCTCGCCAGCGCCAACACGGCTCGCGACTCACTCAAAGGAAACCCGGCGTCGGCCACGACACCCCGTGAACGCCTGCAACCCGGCGCCCGTCGGCCGTCTCGATCGCGAATGTCGCGGCCAGCTCGGAGGTCTCGGTCAGCTCCGCCGCGACAAAGTCGCCCGTGGCCCAGTCCTCACGTGGCAGATTGACGATCTCGAACGGGTGTGGCTACTTCAGGACGAGTGGGAAGTGCCTGGTAGTCCGCGGGTTTGGCGGCCGTCGGGGGCGTGTTTCGGTGCGCGAACCCGGGGGATATCGCGATGTCCCCGGGTTCGGGTGGGCTTCTAGCGGGCTGAGCGGCGCTGTGGCCGCGGGCGGTTGGGGCCGTGGAAGGGTCGGCCTTTGGCGGTGAGGATCTGCTCGCCGGCTTGGCGGGAGAGGTCTCGCATCTGCTCGAGCGCGGCTTGGAGGCGGCGGCGGTTGTCGATCCACTCGCGGTAGAGGGCGGCGTCCTCGGCTGAGAGCAGCTTGGAGACGGTCGTGCCGCCGTCTTTCCAGGAGAGCTGCCAGTAGGGGCCGTGCCGCTGGTCGGGGTCTTGGCAGCGGCAGTTGGGGTTGTTGCAGGTCGTGTAGCGCTCGACGAGCGATCCCTCGCAGGTGAAGCCGACCTCGGCGATCCTCGCCTTGGCCGCCTCGTAGTCGGCGCGCAGGCGCTCCCGTCGCCGCTCGGGGGAGGGCTCGCGTTCCGTCATCGTCCAGTAGCATACTGGACGCTTGCGATGGACGGCCAGCGCGAGCCGGCGAGCGGGGTCGAGGCGTTCTCGCAGCTCGAGCGCTTCCTCCAGCGCGCCGCCAGCCAGCAGCTTGAGCTTGGCGCGGTCGAGTGCGAGTCAGAGCGCCGCGGCCGCGAGCTTGTGCGGCTGCTGCTGCAGGCCCACGTCGACGCACGCGGCGACGGCGACGTCGGTCAGGCGATCGTCGTCCAGCGCCCCGAGGGGCCTGTGCGGCTGGGCTGCAAGCGCTGCCACACGCGCCCTGTCCTGACGCTGTTCGGCGAGGTGCGCATCACGCGGATGGCGTACGTGGCGCCGGGTCACCGAGCGGTCCACCCGCTCGACCGGCAGCTGCGGCTGCCGCGGCGGATCTACAGCTACGAGTGCCAGCGACGGCTGCTGCGCGCGGTCGTCTGCTCGCCGTTCGACGAGGCGATCGGTTTCTTCGCCGAGATGACCGGCGTGACGGTGCCCAAGCGCTCGGCCGAGCAGCTGGTCCGCGAGGCGGCCGTGGACTTCGACGGCTTCTACGCACAGCGCGAGGCGGCCGAAGTCAAGCCCGCCCAGGGCGAGATCCTCGTCGCGGCGATCGACTGCAAGGGCATCCCGATGGTCAAGCCCGAGCGCGCGCTGCGCGTCGTCCGCCGCGGCAAGGGACAGAAGGCCAACAAGAAGCGGATGGCGACCGTCGCCGCCGTGCAAACCAGGCGCCCGTCGTGCGCACCCCACAGGAGGTCCTCGACAGCCTGTTTGACGCCGGCGAGCGCCGCGAGCGCCAGCCTCGCCCGAGACCCGGCCACAAGCGCGTGTGGGCGAGCCTGACCGCCGACAAGGACACGTTCATCGCCGACGTCAAGGCCGAGATGACCCGCCGCGACCCTGACCGCCAGCGCACCTGGGTGATCGTCACCGACGGCGAACGCGCGCTCCAGCACCGCGTCGCCGACAGCTTCGAAGACGTGACCCTCGTGCTCGACCTCCTGCACGCGCTCGAGAAGCTCTGGAAGGCCGCCCACGTCCTTCATCGCGAAGGCAGCCCCGAGGCCCAAGCGTTCGTCTACCAGCGCGCCAAGCGCATCCTCGAAGGCGATGTCGACCAGGTCGTCAAGGGCCTAAAGCTGATCGTCACCAAGCGCCGACTCAACGGCAACAAGGCCAAGACGCTGCTCGATGTCGCCGCCTACTACCGGCGCAACCGCGGGCGGATGCGCTACGACGCCTACCTCGCCAACGGCTGGCCGATCACCTCAGGCACCGTCGAAGGCGCCTGCAAGAACCTCATCCGCGACCGCTTCGAGCGATCCGGCATGCGCTGGACCCAAGAAACCGCCGAAGCCCTCCTACGCCTCCGCGCCCTCCACCTCTCAAGCGACTTCGACACCTACTGGGAACACCACATCGAACGCGACCAACAGCGCCTATACCCGGCCTGGCAGGTCGTCCTGAAGTAGCCACGCCCATTCGAGTAACAGCCAAGACGTCGACGCACGACATCAGTCGCTGCGCGGCGACGGCCGGCAGTCACCGAGGGAGGGCGACGAGGCCTGCGACACCCAGCGGGTGGAGGCCAAAGGACGTTGTTTCGCGCGTGCGGTGCGCCGGCGCGGCCGGGCGTAGCACTGTCAGTCCTCCCGGCGGGTGTAGGAGGCCCAGCGCCTTGCCGCGGGCTGGCCGTCGGCTGCGGTGACGGGCATACCCAGGCCGTGCGCGGCCGTCGCTGTCGGGAAGTTGGCCGGGTGCGCGTGGAAGTCATGCAGCAAGCGGAGCGCTATGACGGCACCCGTCGCCATGAGGACGAGGAGAAGCGCGGCTTCCTCGGTGCGGTGGTGGCGTGCGCTTTCGATGGCGAGGATGAGCAGGGCGAGCGCTACCAAGATGAGCGAGAGCCCGCGGTGGAAGCGTCCGGCCTCGGAGTGCGGCCAGGGGTCGAGCGGTCGGATGATCTCGCGTCCTCGGTCGGAGTCGGTGCAAGCGGTCTTGCGCGGGCAGCCGTTGCAGATGTGCGCCTTGGCGCGGTAGCGCACGAGCCGCCGCTCGTGGTCGAACTCGTGCGGCCAGAGATGCTGGCCCTCGGGGCACTCCCAGTGATCTTGCTGCTCGTCGTAGGTGAACCCCGCAGTGCGGTAGCGCAGCGAGCGCCGGTGCGTGTGCGCCGAGAGCCAGTCGAGCACGAGCGCGCCAATGATGAGCAGCGCGCAATAGCCGGCGGCAAGAATGACCTCCGGTCTCATGGCAGCCGCGCCGCGGTCGCCTCCTCGTCGCCGGCCTCAGCGATACCGGAGAGCTCGGTGAAGAGGATGTCCTCGGGCTCGTCGAGGGTCACGCGCTTGACGGTATGGCGGATGCCCAGATAGGCGATGTAGAGCGCTGGGGCCGCGCCGCCGGCGATGAAGACGATGTCGCCGGGCAGGCGCAACCACTCGAGCAGCGCGTTGGTGTCGTTGGTGAGGAACTTGAGCTGGCGCGCCTCGAAGTACCCGTCGTTCACGGACTTGTAGAGCTGGAGGATCCCGAGCGGCAGCAGCGTCGCGAAGCACATCCACGCCAGCCCGATGTTCGTCGACCAGAAGCAGATCCTCGCCCACTTCTCGGGCCATCTCCCGGCGGGGATCAGGTAGCGCAGGCAGAACATCGCCAGCCCGAGGGCGAGCATCCCGTACACCCCCATCATCGCCGCGTGAGCGTGGTTGGCCGTGAGCGCGGTGCCGATCTCATAGTAGGAGACGACCGGCAGGTTGACGAGGAAGCCGAAGATGCCGGCGCCCACGAAGTTCCAGAAGCCCACGGCGACCAGGAACATCACCGCCCAGCGATGCGGGAACGGCGTCTGCGAGCGCGATTCCTGCGCGGCGCCGAGCTGGAGGAACGACCACGCCTCGACCGTGAGGAACGTGAGCGGCAGCACCTCGGCCGCAGAGAAGAACGCACCGAGGGCCATGTGCTCGGCCGGCTCGCCCGAGAAGTACAGGTGGTGCATCGTCCCGACCACGCCGCCAACGGAGTACAGGACGATGTCGAGGAACACGACGGTCAGGGCGATCCGCTCGCGCACGACCCCGAGCAGCACGAACACGTAGGCCACCATCACCGTGGTGAACAGCTCCAGGAAGTCCTCGACCCACAGGTGCACGACCCAGAAGCGCCAGAACTCCGTCGTGGTGAAGTTGTCACCGGTGCGAGCGATCAGCCCGACGGCATAGAACGCGGGGATGGCGCAGGCCGCCAGGAAGAACAGCCACGGCATGTTCCCGGGATGCTCGCTGGCCAGCCTCCTGCGCAGGACGCGCCAGAGCATGAACACCCAGAAGAACAGCCCGACGGAGAGCAGGACCTGCCAGAGCCGGGCGAGGTCGAGATACTCGAAGCCCTGCAGCCCGAACCAGTTGGAGGCAGCGTTCTGGAGAATGCCGTGCACGCCGAGGTAGGAGCCGATGAGCGTCCCGAAGACGACGACGGTAAGCGCCACGAGCAGAGCCACGGCGAGCTTGCCTTGATGTCTGGGCTCGCGGCGCGCGATCATCGGCGCGAGGAAGATGCCCGCGGCCACGAACGAGGTGGCCACCCAGAACAGTGCGAGCTGGACATGCCAGGTGCGCATCAGGTTGTACGGGAACCACTGCGCGAGATCCAAGCCGAAGAAGCCGTCGATCTCGGCCCGGTAGTGCTGCGAGGCGGCGCCGACGAACGTCTGGATCAGAAACAGCGCCGCCATCACGAAGAAGAACCACGCGCACGCGCGCTGTCCCGGCGTGAGCGCGACGTCGCCCGGCGCGCGGAACGACAACGTCGCCTGCTCGCGGCCGTGCCACCCCAGCCGCTGGCCCCAGCGGCCGAAGGCTCCGAAGAGGATGCCGATGCCGCCGAGCAGCGCGATCAGCGAGAGCACCGACCACACAATCACGTTCGCGGTCGGCTCGTTATCGACCCGCTGCTCGGATGGCCAGTTGTTGGTGTAGGAGTAGTTGTGACCCGGACGGTTGGTCGAGGCCGCCCACGCCGTCCATGCGAAGAACGCCGTCAGCTGCCGCAGCTGCGTGCGATCGGTGATCGCGTTCGGCCGCAGCCCGTGCTCGGACCTAGGGTCCGAGAAGAACCGGCTGTAGTACGGCACCAGCGCGCGGAACGCCTCCGCCTGCGCGCCGCTCAGCGTGAGCCTCCCGCTCCGCTCGTCATAGCGATTGACGCGGAAGTCCTCCACCGTCCTGCGCGCCGCCGAGCCCGAGCCGGCGCCCCCGTAGGAACGCGTCACCAGAACGGACGCGCGTCGCAGGTAGTCGGCCGTGTAGTCCGGGCCAAGATACGCGCCGTGACCGAACGCCGACCCGTACTCCATCAGGCCGTTATGCAAGAAGACCTGCTGCCCCTTGTGAACGTCCGTGCCGGTGTAGAGCACGCGCCCCTGGTCATCGACGACCATGCGCGGCACCGGCGGGTGTGCGGCGTAGGTGCGGTAGGCGAGCAGCCCGAGGATGAAGAACCCGCACACCATCACCAAGATCACCGCCTGGACCCACCCCTTGGAGACCAACAGCTCTCGCCGCTGAGGACGCTCCACCGTCGCTCCTCTCCACTCCAGATCACCGCCCCGACCACCCATCCTCCCAGACCCGGAAACACGGACGCCCTACGCCCTGGGACTTGAGGTCCCGCGATCATCGGCACGAGATCCAACGCTTGTTTCTCGCCCTTGACGCCGATCGGGTGACACGGGCTCGCCCCGGATCCCGGGCGAGCTGGCGTGCGCCCGAGTGCGGCTGGGAAGACGCTCGTCGACCAACGCAGGTGCGGCTCGCACCGGTCGGCTGACGTGAGGCCGGCGCGATGCTGCGCGGGCTGCGCACGTTCCCGCTGCTCGACGGCTTCCGCGGTCGCCCGCCTGCGGAGCTCGGAGCGATCGAAGACGTGGTGCTTCGCGTCGCCGCTCTCGCGGCGGCCCATGCGGAGGTCGCGGAGCTCGACTGC
The DNA here is from genome assembly GCA_963728925.1 of uncultured Actinomycetes bacterium. Taxonomy (GTDB): domain Bacteria; phylum Actinomycetota; class Thermoleophilia; order Solirubrobacterales; family Solirubrobacteraceae; genus JBBPZA01. The sequence continues at coordinate 7,220 of CAVSMB010000010.1, forward strand.
AACCCGGGTGGCGGGTCCTACGGTGCCGTGGTGGTGGACGCCCGGCTTCGGCTCGAGCCGCCGCTCCCGACGGCACCGTACGCGGCGGTCGAACGCCCGTACAACCACGACGCGCCCGCGACGGACCCGCTGCACGCCGCACGTCCGCAGCACACCCAAGCGTTGACGCGCGCGGTCTCGCCCACCATGCTGTCGCTGTGTCCACTCACAGCTCCGATCCTCTGAACGTGCTGATCGCCGGCGGCGGCGTGGCCGGCCTGGAAGCCCTCCTGGCGTTGAACGCGACCGCGGGCGACCGCGTCCGCCTGACCCTCATCTCCCCCGCCGCCGACTTCAGTTACCGCCCGCTCGCCGTGGCCGAGCCGTTCTCGCTCGGGCACGCGTACAGCGTGCCGCTGTCGCGCTTCGCCGGAGACACGGGCGCCGAGCTCGTGACCGCAGCCGTCGTGGGGGTCGACGACGGCGTCGGGCAGGTGCGCTTGTCCGATCGCGGCACGCGCCCGTTCGACGCGCTGCTGCTGGCGCCCGGGGGCCGTGCCGTGGCCGGCGTGGACCGCGCGACGACTTGGTTTCCCGGAGGTGACTCGGACGTCTATGGGGGGCTGCTGCGCGACCTCGAGGAGGGCTACAGCAAGCGGCTGGCCATCGTCGTGCCGCCCGGGGCGGTGTGGCCGCTGCCGGCCTACGAGCTGGCGCTGATGACCGCGGGCGAGGCGAAGGCGATGGGTCAGGAGGACGTGCATATCACCGTGGTCACGCCAGAGCACGCGCCGTTGTCGCTGTTCGGAGACGAGGCGAGCGCCGCCGTGGCCGACGAGCTGAGTCAGGCGGGGGTGGATTTGAAGACCGGCGTCGTGGCGCGCTCGGCCGAGGGCGGGTTGGTGCTCGAGCCCGGTGGCGCGCGCTTGGACGTCCAGCGCGTCTTCGCGGTCCCACGGATCGTCGGCCCGGCCCTCGACGGCATCGCGCACGACGACGAGGGCTTCATCCTCGCCGATGACGACGCCCTCGTGCAGGGCGCGACGCGGACATGGGCCGCCGGCGACGGCGTCCAGTCACCGGTGAAGTTCGGCGGCCTCGCGACACATCAGGCTCGCCTAGCCGCGGCGGCGATCGCCCGGCTCGCCGGTGCCGAGGACGTGCCCGATCCCGGCGAGCCGGTGCTCCACGGGCGGCTGCTCGTCGGTCGCGGCACCCGGCGCCTCGCCGCGCGCGGTGATGCCGAGGGCGCACCGCTGTGGTGGCCGGCGGGCAAGATCGCGGGCGAGCACCTGCCCCGCTGGCTCACCGAGCACGGCGTCGTGCCTCAGGGCGCCGAGGCGCCGCCCGAAGGCGGCATCACGATCAAGCGCCCGCTGCGCCACGTGCGCGGCGTCGAGTCCCAGTACCTCTACGACCTCGCGCACCGGTACAGAACCAACGATCCGGAGATCGCCGCGCTCGGGCGCCGGATGCGCGCGACGCCCGCCCCCTAGTCGCCACGCTCCGTCCGGTCACACTCCGACGCGCTCAATGAACGCTAGCCAGGCCGCGATGGGCCGGGCGGTGGCCTGCGAGCCGCGCGGCGCGCCGGTGGACGTGGCGGTGGTGGCGTGCGGCGCCGGTCGGCCGTGGGCCTCGGCGCCGGTCCTGGAGTTTGTAGAAGCGCCCCTTGACGGCCTCGGCGAGCACGAGGTAGCCGGCGATCATGGCGAGCAGGATGAGGAAGAACGCGAGTGGGAGCGACGCGAAGCCGAGCACCTCCGCCAGCGGGGTGAACGGAAGGATTGCGCCGACCGTGGCACACGCGATCGGCAGGGCGATCATCGTCTGGCTCGGGCGGCTGCGGAAGAAGGGCACGCGGCGGGTGCGGATGACCGCCTTCCAGCCCTTCGGCCTCCACAATCCTGAGGTCGGCGGGGACGACGCCACCAACGCACAGCGCCGCGTCGGTCACGCCTCCGGTCACCGCGGAGACCACGGCGGCCGCGAGCAGCAAGGCCAGCAGCAGGTTGCGCAGCTGCCCGAGCAGGATCCCGAACACGGTCACCGGGCGCGTAGGGAGCACGTTCGGGCCGAAAGTCGCCAGTCGGGTCGCTGCCTCCGTCTCGGCGAGCCCCGCCTCTGAGCTGGCCAGCAGGCCGAACACCTCGGCAACCGGCCGGCCGGCCGCGTCCGGAAGCCCCAGCGGGCCGTGGCCTGGGCCGCCCCGACGACTTCATGCGATGGGAGCGAAGCCGTGTCAGGCGGGGCCGCCACGCTTCGTTCCGGGCCACGTCCACTCGCGAGTCGCAGACAGGGCGCAAGCGGACGGTCGGCTACCAGCTAGCAGTGCAACCCTGTGGTTGCGCTCCTGGGACCGGCTGTGGGACCGGCTGGGACCGAAACCTGCGGTCCACAGGGGTCCACTGCGGTTCTGCGGCACCTCGCGGAAGCGGTCCATGGGGCGCGCGATCCCGCTCCAGGAGCGAGAATCCGGCCTGCGAAGCGGAGGGGGAGGGATTCGAACCCTCGAGGGACGAAACCGCCCCTAACGGTTTTCGAGACCGCCCCGTTCAACCACTCCGGCACCCCTCCGGGCCCTCGAGGCGAGGGCCTAGGCTAGCGGCCGCCTGGATGGAGCGGGCCGCGGCCCGGCGGCTTCCGGCGCGGGTCAACGCGCCGCTCACCGGCGCTCGCCGAAGAAGGCCGTGAGCAGCAGGGCGCACTCCTCGGCGAGCAGGCCGCCGGCGACCTCGGGCCGGTGGTTGAGGCGCGGTTCGCCGAGGACGTCGAGCACCGATCCCGCGGCCCCCGCCTTGGGATCGGAGGCGCCGAAGACGATGCGCGGCACCCGCCCGAGGACGATCGCGCCGGCGCACATCGCGCAGGGCTCGAGCGTCACGTAGAGGACGGTGTCGAGCAACCGCCAGCTCCCGAGCCGCCCCGCCGCCTCGCGCAGGGCGATGATCTCGGCGTGGGCGGTGGGATCCGCGCGCAGCTCGCGCTCGTTGTGGCCCGCTCCGATGACCTCCCCGCCGTGGACCGCGATCGCCCCGATGGGCACGTCCTCGTGCTCTCCAGCGCGCTCCGCCTCGCGGATCGCGAGGTGCATGAAGTACTCGTCGCGGGGGAAGAAGCGCGCGCTCATCGACAGGTCGGCCACAATGGCAGGATCGCGGTGGGGAAACTTTGCCCCCAGCGCGATGTTCTCTCAACGGATGCCAAGACTCCTCTCTCTTTCCGCGCCGCGCCTCCCAGGGCGCCGGCAGCCACGACTCCTCCCCCTTTTCGCGCCGCGATGGCCAGAGCGCCGGCACGCCATGCCGGTTCTCTGCCTGGTGGCGCTGCTCCTGGCCGCGGCCCCCGCCGCGGCCCAGCAGGTCGTACCCGGCGAGGTGGTCGTGAAGTACGACCAGGGGACGACGCGCGCGCAGCGAGCCGCGGTCCAGGCGGCGACGGGCACCGGCGACCCGACGCCGATCGCCCCGCAGTCGCGCGTCCTCAAGGTCAAGGACGGGGCCAGCGTCGCCCAGACGGTCAGCGAGCTGCGCCGCCGCCCGGACGTCCAGTACGCCGCCCCGAACGTCATCGCCCACGCGGCGGGCGGCTTCTTCCCGAACGACCCCGGCAAGGGCGTCCCGGGCGACTGGCGCAACATGCAGTGGAACTTCCTGGGCGAGACCGGGATCAACGCCCCCGACGCGTGGGCCAACGCCCGCGCGGCCGGCGCTCCCGGCGGGCGCGGGGTGACGATCGCCGTGCTCGACACAGGGATCGCCTTCGAGAACCGCGGCCGCTACCGCCGCTCCCCGGACTTCTCGGGCACGCGCTTCACCCAGGGTCGCGACTTCGTGGCCCCCGACCGCTATCCCGACGACCAGAACGGCCACGGGACCTTCGTCGCGGGCGTGCTCGCCGAGACCACGGACAACGCCCGCGGGCTGACGGGCCTGGCCTACCGCTCGACGCTGCTTCCCGTCCGCGTGCTCGACGCGCGCGGCGAGGGCGATGCCGGCGCCATCGAGGCCGGCATCCGCTACGCCGTGCGCCGCAAGGTCCAGGTCATCAACCTCAGCCTCGAGTTCGGCACCCAGGTCCGCTCGGCTGAGATCCCCGGCATTCTCGACGCGCTGCGCTTCGCCGCCCGCCGCGGCGTGCTCGTGGTCGCGGCGAGCGGCAACGAGGGCGAGCGCACCATCGCCTTCCCGGCCCGCGCGAGCGAGGTCGTCGCGGTCGGGGCGACGACCGAGAGCCGCTGCCTCGCGGACTACTCCAACGGAGGCGCGGAGCTCGACCTCGTCGCGCCGGGCGGCGGCCCCGACGCCGACGTGCCCGGCGATCCGAACTGCCGTCCCTTCGAGAGCTCGGACCGCGAGATCAGCCAGATGAGCTTCAAGGGCGGCACTGTGCGGCGCTTCGGGCTGCGTGGTGAGGAGGGGACCTCGATGGCGGCGCCCCACGTGTCCGCGGCCGCCGCGCTGGTGATCGCGAGCCGGGTCATCGGGATCAGGCCAGGGGCACCGGCCGTCGAGAAGCGACTCGAGGACACCGCGCGCGACCTCGGGTCGCCGGGATTCGACGACCGCTACGGGGCGGGGCTGCTGGACGCGGCGGCCGCCACGCAAGCCTCGTCGCCGCGCTGACGAGGCCCGGCCGGCCCCCACGATGCGCGCCCTCGTCACCGGCGGCGCCGGCTTCATTGGCTCCAGCCTCGTCGACGCCCTGCTCGCGCGCGGCGACGAGGTCACCGTGCTGGACGACCTCTCGACGGGGCGCGTCGCGAACCTCGCGGCGGCGCTCGGGCGAGGCGCCGTCCTGCGCGAGGCCGACGTCGCGGACGCGGCTGCCGTAGACGAGGTCACCGCCGCCGCCCGCCCCGAGCTCGTCTTCCACCTCGCCGCGCACGTCGACGTGCGGCGCTCGATCGAGGACCCCGCCCACGACGCGCGCGTCAACGTCGACGGGACGGTCGCCGTGCTCGAGGCCGCGCGGCGCCACGGCGCCGCGCGCGTCGTCTTCAGCAGCACCGGCGGCGCGATCTACGGGGACGCCTACGTGCTGCCGACCCCCGAGACGGCGCCGCGGCGACCGCTCGCGCCTTACGGCGCCGACAAGGCCATCGCCGAGGACCGCTGCGAGCGCTTCACGCGCGAGCACGGCCTGGCGACCGTGAGCCTGCGCTACGCCAACGTCTACGGCGCGCGGCAGGACCCGCTCGGCGAGGGCGGCGTCGTCGCGATCTTCTGCGGGCGCCTGCGCGACGGGCGCCGGCCGGTGATCTTCGGCGACGGCAGCCAGACCCGGGACTTCGTGCACGTCGACGACGTCGTCGCGGCGAACCTCGCCGCTGCCGCGAGCGACCACATGGGTCCGCTGAACATCGGGAGCGGGGTGCAGACCAGCGTGCTCGCGCTCGTCGGCGCGCTCCGCGCGCTCGCCGACGAGCGCGCCGGCGCGTTCGAGCCGGCCTTCGAGCCCGCACGCCCCGGCGAGGTGGCGCGCAGCTGCCTCGACCCTTCCGCCGCCCGCGCAGCGCTGGGCTGGCGCGCGCGGATCGGCCTGCCCGAGGGGCTTGCCTCGACGCTCAGGTGGTCCGGATGATCAGGACCGAGCAGGGCGCGTGGTGGGACACCTTGTTGGGCACCGAGCCGAGCAGGAAGCGCTTGGCCCCCGTCATGCCCTTGTTGCCGACGATGATGAGGTCCGAGCCGCGCTCCTCGGCGACGTCGAGGATCGCGTCGGCCGGGTCGCCCTGGCGTGCGAAGGTCTCGACCGGCACCCCGGCGCCCTGGATCTCCTGCGCGGCTTCATTGAGCGTCGCGTCGACGTCCTCGCGCGGATTGACCATCCACTGCAGGTCGTCGGGGGCCTCGCGGCGCTCCTCGGCGAGCCGCTGGTTGGAGACCGGCTCGTAGGCGCTGACCAGGTCGACGCGCGCGCCGACGCTCTTGGCGAGCTCGGTCGCCTGGTGTACCGCCTCTCGGGCGGTCTCGGAGCCGTCGGTGCCCACCACGATCGAGCCGAACATCCACCTTCTCCTTCGTCGCCCACGCCGGGATCGCGACGATCTTATCCTCGTGCTCTCTCCGGCCCTACGCGAGCTTCACGATCGCGATGATCATCCCGGCGAGCACGAACACGGCGATCGCGACCTGCGTCCAGATCCAGAACGGCGACATCGCTCCCTCAGGGTAGAGGGGCCGGCTCGCCGGCCTCGAGCGGCCGGCCGGCGCGCCGCCACGCCGGGATCCCGCCGTCGGCCACGTGCAGCACCTCGTCGACTCCGAGTCGCCGCAGCAGGCTCGCAGCGACCGCGCTGCGCTGGCCCGATGAGCACACGGCCGCGACCGGGCGCCCGGCGTCGAGCTTGGCGGGCAGCTCGCGCAGGTCGTGGTAGGCGGCGTGCAGCGAGCCGGGGATGTGGCCGTCCTCGAACTCCGAGCGCTCGCGCACGTCGAGGAGCTGCAGCTCGGGCCGCGAGCTCGTGAGGTCGAACAGCGTGTCCACGGACACGCGCTCGAGGCGCTCGACCACACGGTGCTCCTGGCGCCAGGTGGTCATCCCGCCGTGCAGGTAGCCCGAGAGCCGGCGAACGCCGACCGCGGCCGAGAGGCTCGCGGCACGGCGGGCGTCCTCGTCGTGGCGGCCAACGATCACGATGTCGTCGGCGCGATCGACCACCCAGGCGAGCTTCGTCCCGAACCCGGCACGCAGGGTCGACAGGCAGATCGCCCCCAGGATGTGCGCGTCGTCGAACTGCTCGTCGGTGCGCACGTCGACGAGCACGGCGCCGTCGCGGCGCTTCTGCTCGACCTGGCGCGGGGTCAGCGGCATCGCCGCGACGCCGTCGGTGAGCAGCGGGCCGTGGTTGAGGTCGACGATCGCGCGGAAGTTCGGGGGCTGCGGGCCGAGTCGGGCGAGCGAGCGCTCGACGAAGGTCGCCTCGTCGTCCTGGGCCAGCAGCTCGTTGTGGCGGTGCTCGTAGCCGATCGTCGAGCTGACCTTCATGTCCATCCCGGGGCCTCCGCAGAGCGAGCCGCCGAGGTGACCGGGCCACACTTCGGTCTCGGGAGCGAGCACCAGCAGGCGCTCGTGCAGGCTGTGGAAGATGGCTCGGGCCCCGTCCTCCTTGTCCACGGCGAGGTCGGGCCGCGCGACGTCGCCGACGAACAGCGAGTCGCCGCTGAGCACCGCCCACGGCTCGTCGCCGCGGTCGAGGTCTGAGAGCAGGAAGGCCGTGTGCTCGGGCCGATGCCCGGGGGTGTGCACGGCGCGAACGCGCACGGATCCGAGCGCGAGCTCCCACCCGTCCTCGAAGGGCTCGTGGTCGTAGTCCGCGCCGGCCAGGCGGTGGACGTGGATCGTCGCGCCGGTGGCGGAGGCGAGCCTGCCGTGCCCCGAGACGTGGTCGGCGTGCGTGTGGGTCTCGAGCACGTGCTCGATGTCGACACCGACGTAGCGGGCGAACTCGAGGTACTCGTCGATCTCGAAGCGCGGGTCGACGACCGCGGCGACGCCGGCGTGCTCGTCGCCGACCACGTAGGAGGCGCAGCCCAGGTCGTCGTGGGTGATCTGGCGGAAGATCATGCCCGTGAGGCAGATCGTAGGCGGCGCGGCGGCGGGGCGCGCGAAGGCTCAGCGCGGCGTGCGCAATCCCATGCGCCGCTTCAGCGCGAGCACGCGCGCAGCGGCCTCACGCAGGCGGGCGCGGAAGCTCTCGGATGCCCGCGCCCGGGCCAGGAGGGCGTCGTAGACGTCGCGGTAGCTGCCGGGCCCGGTGCTGAGCACGATGTTGGCGCCGGCGGCGACGCTGCGCACCGCCGCGCGGGCGACGCTCGAGCGGGCGAGGACCGCGCGCGCCTCGATGCTGTCGGTGACGACGACGCCGCGGAAGCCGAGCTCGCGGCGCAGCAGCTCACGGAGGATGCGCGGCGACTGGGAGGAGATCCGGCGGCGGTCGAGCGCCGGGTAGAGCGCGTGGGAGGCCATGACGATCGGCACGCCGGCCGCTATCGCGGCGCGGAAGGGCTCGAGGTCCTCCCGTTCGAGCTCCCGGCGCGAACGCCGCACGGCGACCTCGGTGTCGTCGGTGTTGGCGACGGCCCCGCCGAGGCCCGGGAAGTGCTTTGCCGTGGGGGCGACGCTCGGCCGGGCCGCGTACCCGCGGACCGCCGCGGCGGTGAGGGCGGCGACGCGCTCCGGGCCTCCCTCGAAGACACGGCCACCCAGGGCGCCCCCGGCGCCCGTGTCGACGACCGGCGCGAGGTTGACGTTGATCCCGAGGCGACGCAGGTCGCGCGAGGCTGCGCGCGCCGAAGCCCGGGCCTGCGCGGGCCCGGCGAGCGCGGACTGGCTGCGCTGCGGCGCGGCGAAGGGGACGATGCGTACCGGGCCGCCCTCCTGGTCGACGGCGACGAGCGCCGAACCGCGCGCGGCGCGCTGGAGCACGCGGGTCATGCGCCGCAGCCGACGCGCATCCACAACGTTGTCGCCGAAGAGGATCACGCCGCCGCCGCGCCCCTCGCGCAGGATGCGACGCACGTAGACGGGCACGGTCGCGCCGTCGAAGCTGAAGACGATCGCCTGGCCGGCCTGCCGGGAGAGCGAGAGCCGGTCGACGGGCGCCTCGCGGCGCTGCGCCGGGCGAGCCGGCGCCTGCGTCCCAGTCTCCTTGTCGCCCCCTCCTCCACAGGCCGGCAGCGAGAGGACCGCGGAGACGAGCGCAAGCGACACGATCGGGCGGGCGGCGGCCACGCGACCGAACCGTACGCGAGGCGCGTCGGAGAGCGCTCGGGCGAGCGCGCCGGATAGGGTGCGTTTCCATGGCGAGCGAGCTCTCTCTGGGCCTGAACACCGGCTACTGGACGGCGGGGCCGCCGCCCGGCGCCCAGGAGAGCGTCGCCGAGGCCGAGCGGCTCGGCTTCGACTCGATCTGGGCGGCCGAGGCGTACGGCTCCGACGTGCTCACGCCGCTCGCGTGGTGGGGAGCGCGGACCGAGCGAGTGAGGCTCGGCACGGCGATCATGCAGATGTCGGCCCGCCAGCCGACCGCCGCGGCGATGGCCGCGCTGACCATGGACCACCTCTCGGGCGGGCGCTTCGTCCTCGGCCTCGGGGTTTCGGGGCCGCAGGTCGTCGAGGGCTGGTACGGCATGCCCTTCGCCAAGCCGCTCGCCCGGACGCGGGAGTACATCTCGATCGTGCGCCAGGCCTTCCGGCGCGAGCGGCGACGAGCGACGTCCCCACTACCCGCTTCCCCTCCCCGACGGGACCGGGCTGGGCAAGCCGCTCAAGCCGACGCTTCACCCCGTGCGCGAGGACCTCCCGATCTTCCTGGGCGCCGAGGGCCCGAAGAACATCGCGCTCGCCGGCGAGCTGTGCGACGGCTGGCTCGCGCTCTTCTACTCGCCGCGCCACGAGGCGTTCTACCGCGACGCGCTCGCCGAGGCTTCGCCCGCGAGGGCGCCCGGCGCTCGTTCGAGGACTTCGAGGTGACCGCGACCGTCCCGGTTGTCCTCGGCGACGACGTCGAGGCGTCGCCGACGCCCTGCGCCCCATGTACGCGCTGTACTTCGGCGGCATGGGCTCCCGTGACCGCAACTTCCACCGCGACGTCGCCGTGCGCATGGGCTACGAGGCCGAGGCGATGCGCATCACCGACCTCTACCTCGACGGCAAGAAGGACGAGGCGGCCGCGGCCATTCCGACGGCCCTCGTCGAGGAGCTTGCCCTCATCGGCCCGCCGACAAGGTCCGCCACGACCTCGACGCGTGGCGCGACTCGATCGTGACGACGATGCTCGTCGGCGGGGACGCGGCGACGATCCGGCAGATCTCGGAGCTCGTGCTCGGCTAGAAGCGGGCCGGCCTCCGCCGGCTCTCGCGCGCGAGTGAGCGCGCAGGCCGCGTCAGGCCGCGCAGGTCGCGTCAGGCCGCGTCGGCGAGCGCGGCGAGCTCGCGCCGCAGGGCGAGCTCGGAGAGCGCCTTGCGCTCGATCTGGCGCACGCGCTCGGCGCTGATCCCGAGGCGTCGGCCGACCTGCGACATCGGCAGCGGCTCCTTGTCCCCGTTCAGCCCGAAGCGCAGCTGGATGACCTCGCGCTCGCGGTCGGGCAGCTGCCCGACGGTCCGGCGCACGGCCTCCTCGGTGAGCTCCATGTGCACCTGCTCGTCGACCGGCTTGTCCTCCGCGGGCATGAGGTCGCCGAGCCCGGCCTCATCGCCCTCGCCCACCGGGCGGTCGAGGCTCGTGACGATGCGGGCCACATCCTGGAGGTCGATGACCTGCTCGAGCGGCAGCTCGGCCGCCTCGGCGATCTCCTCGACGTCGCCTCCCGTCCGAGCTGAGCCGCGAGGCGTCGCGCAGAGGTGGCGATGCGCCGCTCGCGCTGTGCGACGTT
>CAVSMB010000011.1:0-29632 GCA_963728925.1 uncultured Actinomycetes bacterium
TCGAGTAACAGCCAAGACGTCGACGCACGACATCAGTCGCTGCGCGGCGACGGCCGGCAGTCACCGAAGGAGGGCGACGAGGCCTGCGACACCCAGCGGGTGGAGGCCAAAGGACGTTGTTTCGCGCGCGCGGTGCGCCGGCGCGGCCGGGCGTAGCACTGTCAGTCCTCCCGGCGGGTGTAGGAGGCCCAGCGCCTTGCCGCGGGCTGGCCGTCGGCTGCGGTGACGGGCATACCCAGGCCGTGCGCGGCCGTCGCTGTCGGGAAGTTGGCCGGGTGCGCGTGGAAGTCATGCAGCAAGCGGAGCGCTATGACGGCACCCGTCGCCATGAGGACGAGAGTAGCGCGGCTTCCTCGGTGCGGTGGTGGCGTGCGCTTTCGATGGCGAGGATGAGCAGGGCGAGCGCTACCAAGATGAGCGAGAGCCGCGCGGTGGAAGCGTCCGGCCTCGGAGTGCGGCCAGGGGTCGAGCGGTCGGATGATCTCGCGTCCTCGGTCGGAGTCGGTGCAAGCGGTCTTGCGCGGGCAGCCGTTGCAGATGTGCGCCTTGGCGCGGTAGCGCATGAGCCGCCGCTCGTGGTCGAACTCGTGCGGCCAGAGATGCTGGCCCTCGGGGCACTCCCAGTGATCTTGCTGCTCGTCGTAGGTGAACCCCGCAGTGCGGTAGCGCAGCGAGCGCCGGTGCGTGTGCGCCGAGAGCCAGTCGAGCACGAGCGCGCCAATGATGAGCAGCGCGCAAAAGCCGGCGGCAAGAATGACCTCCGGTCTCATGGCAGCCGCGCCGCGGTCGCCTCCTCGTCGCCGGCCTCAGCGATACCGGAGAGCTCGGTGAAGAGGATGTCCTCGGGCTCGTCGAGGGTCACGCGCTTGACGGTATGGCGGATGCCCAGATAGGCGATGTAGAGCGCTGGGGCTGCGCCGCCGGCGATGAAGACGATGTCGCCGGGCAGGCGCAACCACTCGAGCAGCGCGTTGGTGTCGTTGGTGAGGAACTTGAGCTGGCGCGCCTCGAAGTACCTGTTGTTCACGGACTTGTAGAGCTGGAGGATCCCGAGCGGCAGCAGCGTCGCGAAGCACATCCACGCCAGCCCGATGTTCGTCGACCAGAAGCAGATCCTCGCCCACTTCTCGGGCCATCTCCCGGCGGGGATCAGGTAGCGCAGGCAGAACATCGCCAGCCCGAGGGCGAGCATCCCGTACACCCCCATCATCGCCGCGTGAGCGTGGTTGGCCGTGAGCGCGGTGCCGATCTCATAGTAGGAGACGACCGGCAGGTTGACGAGGAAGCCGAAGATGCCGGCGCCCACGAAGTTCCAGAAGCCCACGGCGACCAGGAACATCACCGCCCAGCGATGCGGGAACGGCGTCTGCGAGCGCGATTCCTGCGCGGCGCCGAGCTGGAGGAACGACCACGCCTCGACCGTGAGGAACGTGAGCGGCAGCACCTCGGCCGCAGAGAAGAACGCACCGAGGGCCATGCGCTCGGCCGGCTCGCCCGAGAAGTACAGGTGGTGCATCGTCCCGACCACGCCGCCAACGGAGTACAGGACGATGTCGAGGAACACGACGGTCAGGGCGATCCGCTCGCGCACGACCCCGAGCAGCACGAACACGTAGGCCACCATCACCGTGGTGAACAGCTCCAGGAAGTCCTCGACCCACAGGTGCACGACCCAGAAGCGCCAGAACTCCGTCGTGGTGAAGTTGTCACCGGTGCGGGCGATCAGCCCGACGGCATAGAACGCGGGGATGGCGCAGGCCGCCAGGAAGAACAGCCACGGCATGTTCCCGGGATGCTCGCTGGCCAGCCTCCTGCGCAGGACGCGCCAGAGCATGAACACCCAGAAGAACAGCCCGACGGAGAGCAGGACCTGCCAGAGCCGGGCGAGGTCGAGATACTCGAAGCCCTGCAGCCCGAACCAGTTGGAGGCAGCGTTCTGGAGAATGCCGTGCACGCCGAGGTAGGAGCCGATGAGCGTCCCGAAGACGACGACGGTAAGCGCCACGAGCAGAGCCACGGCGAGCTTGCCTTGATGTCTGGGCTCGCGGCGCGCGATCATCGGCGCGAGGAAGATGCCCGCGGCCACGAACGAGGTGGCCACCCAGAACAGTGCGAGCTGGACATGCCAGGTGCGCATCAGGTTGTACGGGAACCACTGCGCGAGATCCAAGCCGAAGAAGCCGTCGATCTCGGCCCGGTAGTGCTGCGAGGCGGCGCCGACGAACGTCTGGATCAGAAACAGCGCCGCCATCACGAAGAAGAACCACGCGCACGCGCGCTGTCCCGGCGTGAGCGCGACGTCGCCCGGCGCGCGGAACGACAACGTCGCCTGCTCGCGGCCGTGCCACCCCAGCCGCTGGCCCCAGCGGCCGAAGGCTCCGAAGAGGATGCCGATGCCGCCGAGCAGCGCGATCAGCGAGAGCACCGACCACACAATCACGTTCGCGGTCGGCTCGTTATCGACCCGCTGCTCGGATGGCCAGTTGTTGGTGTAGGAGTAGTTGTGACCCGGACGGTTGGTCGAGGCCGCCCACGCCGTCCATGCGAAGAACGCCGTCAGCTGCCGCAGCTGCGTGCGATCGGTGATCGCGTTCGGCCGCAGCCCGTGCTCGGACCTAGGGTCCGAGAAGAACCGGCTGTAGTACGGCACCAGCGCGCGGAACGCCTCCGCCTGCGCGCCGCTCAGCGTGAGCCTCCCGCTCCGCTCGTCATAGCGATTGACGCGGAAGTCCTCCACCGTCCTGCGCGCCGCCGAGCCCGAGCCGGCGCCCCCGTAGGAACGAGTCACCAGAACGGACGCGCGTCGCAGGTAGTCGGCCGTGTAGTCCGGGCCAAGATACGCGCCGTGACCGAACGCCGACCCGTACTCCATCAGGCCGTTATGCAAGAAGACCTGCTGCCCCTTGTGAACGTCCGTGCCGGTGTAGAGCACGCGCCCCTGGTCATCGACGACCATGCGCGGCACCGGCGGGTGTGCGGCGTAGGTGCGGTAGGCGAGCAGCCCGAGGATGAAGAACCCGCACACCATCACCAAGATCACCGCCTGGACCCACCCCTTGGAGACCAACAGCTCTCGCCGCTGAGGACGCTCCACCGTCGCTCCTCTCCACTCCAGATCACCGCCCCGACCACCCATCCTCCCAGACCCGGAAACACGGACGCCCTACGCCCTGGGACTTGAGGTCCCGCGATCATCGGCACGAGATCCAACGCTTGTTTCTCGCCCTTGACGCCGATCGGGTGACACGGGCTCGCCCCGGATCCCGGGCGAGCTGGCGTGCGCCCGAGTGCGGCTGGGAAGACGCTCGTCGACCAACGCAGGTGCGGCTCGCACCGGTCGGCTGACGTGAGGCCGGCGCGATGCTGCGCGGGCTGCGCACGTTCCCGCTGCTCGACGGCTTCCGCGGTCGCCCGCCTGCGGAGCTCGGAGCGATCGAAGACGTGGTGCTTCGCGTCGCCGCTCTCGCGGCGGCCCATGCGGAGGTCGCGGAGCTCGACTGCAACCCGGGTGGCGGGTCCTACGGTGCCGTGGTGGTGGACGCCCGGCTTCGGCTCGAGCCGCCGCTCCCGACGGCACCGTACGCGGCGGTCGAACGCCCGTACAACCACGACGCGCCCGCGACGGACCCGCTGCACGCCGCACGTCCGCAGCACACCCAAGCGTTGACGCGCGCGGTCTCGCCCACCATGCTGTCGCTGTGTCCACTCACAGCTCCGATCCTCTGAACGTGCTGATCGCCGGCGGCGGCGTGGCCGGCCTGGAAGCCCTCCTGGCGTTGAACGCGACCGCGGGCGACCGCGTCCGCCTGACCCTCATCTCCCCCGCCGCCGACTTCAGTTACCGCCCGCTCGCCGTGGCCGAGCCGTTCTCGCTCGGGCACGCGTACAGCGTGCCGCTGTCGCGCTTCGCCGGAGACACGGGCGCCGAGCTCGTGACCGCAGCCGTCGTGGGGGTCGACGACGGCGTCGGGCAGGTGCGCTTGTCCGATCGCGGCACGCGCCCGTTCGACGCGCTGCTGCTGGCGCCCGGGGGCCGTGCCGTGGCCGGCGTGGACCGCGCGACGACTTGGTTTCCCGGAGGTGACTCGGACGTCTATGGGGGGCTGCTGCGCGACCTCGAGGAGGGCTACAGCAAGCGGCTGGCCATCGTCGTGCCGCCCGGGGCGGTGTGGCCGCTGCCGGCCTACGAGCTGGCGCTGATGACCGCGGGCGAGGCGAAGGCGATGGGTCAGGAGGACGTGCATATCACCGTGGTCACGCCAGAGCACGCGCCGTTGTCGCTGTTCGGAGACGAGGCGAGCGCCGCCGTGGCCGACGAGCTGAGTCAGGCGGGGGTGGATTTGAAGACCGGCGTCGTGGCGCGCTCGGCCGAGGGCGGGTTGGTGCTCGAGCCCGGTGGCGCGCGCTTGGACGTCCAGCGCGTCTTCGCGGTCCCACGGATCGTCGGCCCGGCCCTCGACGGCATCGCGCACGACGACGAGGGCTTCATCCTCGCCGATGACGACGCCCTCGTGCAGGGCGCGACGCGGACATGGGCCGCCGGCGACGGCGTCCAGTCACCGGTGAAGTTCGGCGGCCTCGCGACACATCAGGCTCGCCTAGCCGCGGCGGCGATCGCCCGGCTCGCCGGTGCCGAGGACGTGCCCGATCCCGGCGAGCCGGTGCTCCACGGGCGGCTGCTCGTCGGTCGCGGCACCCGGCGCCTCGCCGCGCGCGGTGATGCCGAGGGCGCACCGCTGTGGTGGCCGGCGGGCAAGATCGCGGGCGAGCACCTGCCCCGCTGGCTCACCGAGCACGGCGTCGTGCCTCAGGGCGCCGAGGCGCCGCCCGAAGGCGGCATCACGATCAAGCGCCCGCTGCGCCACGTGCGCGGCGTCGAGTCCCAGTACCTCTACGACCTCGCGCACCGGTACAGAACCAACGATCCGGAGATCGCCGCGCTCGGGCGCCGGATGCGCGCGACGCCCGCCCCCTAGTCGCCACGCTCCGTCCGGTCACACTCCGACGCGCTCAATGAACGCTAGCCAGGCCGCGATGGGCCGGGCGGTGGCCTGCGAGCCGCGCGGCGCGCCGGTGGACGTGGCGGTGGTGGCGTGCGGCGCCGGTCGGCCGTGGGCCTCGGCGCCGGTCCTGGAGTTTGTAGAAGCGCCCCTTGACGGCCTCGGCGAGCACGAGGTAGCCGGCGATCATGGCGAGCAGGATGAGGAAGAACGCGAGTGGGAGCGACGCGAAGCCGAGCACCTCCGCCAGCGGGGTGAACGGAAGGATTGCGCCGACCGTGGCACACGCGATCGGCAGGGCGATCATCGTCTGGCTCGGGCGGCTGCGGAAGAAGGGCACGCGGCGGGTGCGGATGACCGCCTTCCAGCCCTTCGGCCTCCACAATCCTGAGGTCGGCGGGGACGACGCCACCAACGCACAGCGCCGCGTCGGTCACGCCTCCGGTCACCGCGGAGACCACGGCGGCCGCGAGCAGCAAGGCCAGCAGCAGGTTGCGCAGCTGCCCGAGCAGGATCCCGAACACGGTCACCGGGCGCGTAGGGAGCACGTTCGGGCCGAAAGTCGCCAGTCGGGTCGCTGCCTCCGTCTCGGCGAGCCCCGCCTCTGAGCTGGCCAGCAGGCCGAACACCTCGGCAACCGGCCGGCCGGCCGCGTCCGGAAGCCCCAGCGGGCCGTGGCCTGGGCCGCCCCGACGACTTCATGCGATGGGAGCGAAGCCGTGTCAGGCGGGGCCGCCACGCTTCGTTCCGGGCCACGTCCACTCGCGAGTCGCAGACAGGGCGCAAGCGGACGGTCGGCTACCAGCTAGCAGTGCAACCCTGTGGTTGCGCTCCTGGGACCGGCTGTGGGACCGGCTGGGACCGAAACCTGCGGTCCACAGGGGTCCACTGCGGTTCTGCGGCACCTCGCGGAAGCGGTCCATGGGGCGCGCGATCCCGCTCCAGGAGCGAGAATCCGGCCTGCGAAGCGGAGGGGGAGGGATTCGAACCCTCGAGGGACGAAACCGCCCCTAACGGTTTTCGAGACCGCCCCGTTCAACCACTCCGGCACCCCTCCGGGCCCTCGAGGCGAGGGCCTAGGCTAGCGGCCGCCTGGATGGAGCGGGCCGCGGCCCGGCGGCTTCCGGCGCGGGTCAACGCGCCGCTCACCGGCGCTCGCCGAAGAAGGCCGTGAGCAGCAGGGCGCACTCCTCGGCGAGCAGGCCGCCGGCGACCTCGGGCCGGTGGTTGAGGCGCGGTTCGCCGAGGACGTCGAGCACCGATCCCGCGGCCCCCGCCTTGGGATCGGAGGCGCCGAAGACGATGCGCGGCACCCGCCCGAGGACGATCGCGCCGGCGCACATCGCGCAGGGCTCGAGCGTCACGTAGAGGACGGTGTCGAGCAACCGCCAGCTCCCGAGCCGCCCCGCCGCCTCGCGCAGGGCGATGATCTCGGCGTGGGCGGTGGGATCCGCGCGCAGCTCGCGCTCGTTGTGGCCCGCTCCGATGACCTCCCCGCCGTGGACCGCGATCGCCCCGATGGGCACGTCCTCGTGCTCTCCAGCGCGCTCCGCCTCGCGGATCGCGAGGTGCATGAAGTACTCGTCGCGGGGGAAGAAGCGCGCGCTCATCGACAGGTCGGCCACAATGGCAGGATCGCGGTGGGGAAACTTTGCCCCCAGCGCGATGTTCTCTCAACGGATGCCAAGACTCCTCTCTCTTTCCGCGCCGCGCCTCCCAGGGCGCCGGCAGCCACGACTCCTCCCCCTTTTCGCGCCGCGATGGCCAGAGCGCCGGCACGCCATGCCGGTTCTCTGCCTGGTGGCGCTGCTCCTGGCCGCGGCCCCCGCCGCGGCCCAGCAGGTCGTACCCGGCGAGGTGGTCGTGAAGTACGACCAGGGGACGACGCGCGCGCAGCGAGCCGCGGTCCAGGCGGCGACGGGCACCGGCGACCCGACGCCGATCGCCCCGCAGTCGCGCGTCCTCAAGGTCAAGGACGGGGCCAGCGTCGCCCAGACGGTCAGCGAGCTGCGCCGCCGCCCGGACGTCCAGTACGCCGCCCCGAACGTCATCGCCCACGCGGCGGGCGGCTTCTTCCCGAACGACCCCGGCAAGGGCGTCCCGGGCGACTGGCGCAACATGCAGTGGAACTTCCTGGGCGAGACCGGGATCAACGCCCCCGACGCGTGGGCCAACGCCCGCGCGGCCGGCGCTCCCGGCGGGCGCGGGGTGACGATCGCCGTGCTCGACACAGGGATCGCCTTCGAGAACCGCGGCCGCTACCGCCGCTCCCCGGACTTCTCGGGCACGCGCTTCACCCAGGGTCGCGACTTCGTGGCCCCCGACCGCTATCCCGACGACCAGAACGGCCACGGGACCTTCGTCGCGGGCGTGCTCGCCGAGACCACGGACAACGCCCGCGGGCTGACGGGCCTGGCCTACCGCTCGACGCTGCTTCCCGTCCGCGTGCTCGACGCGCGCGGCGAGGGCGATGCCGGCGCCATCGAGGCCGGCATCCGCTACGCCGTGCGCCGCAAGGTCCAGGTCATCAACCTCAGCCTCGAGTTCGGCACCCAGGTCCGCTCGGCTGAGATCCCCGGCATTCTCGACGCGCTGCGCTTCGCCGCCCGCCGCGGCGTGCTCGTGGTCGCGGCGAGCGGCAACGAGGGCGAGCGCACCATCGCCTTCCCGGCCCGCGCGAGCGAGGTCGTCGCGGTCGGGGCGACGACCGAGAGCCGCTGCCTCGCGGACTACTCCAACGGAGGCGCGGAGCTCGACCTCGTCGCGCCGGGCGGCGGCCCCGACGCCGACGTGCCCGGCGATCCGAACTGCCGTCCCTTCGAGAGCTCGGACCGCGAGATCAGCCAGATGAGCTTCAAGGGCGGCACTGTGCGGCGCTTCGGGCTGCGTGGTGAGGAGGGGACCTCGATGGCGGCGCCCCACGTGTCCGCGGCCGCCGCGCTGGTGATCGCGAGCCGGGTCATCGGGATCAGGCCAGGGGCACCGGCCGTCGAGAAGCGACTCGAGGACACCGCGCGCGACCTCGGGTCGCCGGGATTCGACGACCGCTACGGGGCGGGGCTGCTGGACGCGGCGGCCGCCACGCAAGCCTCGTCGCCGCGCTGACGAGGCCCGGCCGGCCCCCACGATGCGCGCCCTCGTCACCGGCGGCGCCGGCTTCATTGGCTCCAGCCTCGTCGACGCCCTGCTCGCGCGCGGCGACGAGGTCACCGTGCTGGACGACCTCTCGACGGGGCGCGTCGCGAACCTCGCGGCGGCGCTCGGGCGAGGCGCCGTCCTGCGCGAGGCCGACGTCGCGGACGCGGCTGCCGTAGACGAGGTCACCGCCGCCGCCCGCCCCGAGCTCGTCTTCCACCTCGCCGCGCACGTCGACGTGCGGCGCTCGATCGAGGACCCCGCCCACGACGCGCGCGTCAACGTCGACGGGACGGTCGCCGTGCTCGAGGCCGCGCGGCGCCACGGCGCCGCGCGCGTCGTCTTCAGCAGCACCGGCGGCGCGATCTACGGGGACGCCTACGTGCTGCCGACCCCCGAGACGGCGCCGCGGCGACCGCTCGCGCCTTACGGCGCCGACAAGGCCATCGCCGAGGACCGCTGCGAGCGCTTCACGCGCGAGCACGGCCTGGCGACCGTGAGCCTGCGCTACGCCAACGTCTACGGCGCGCGGCAGGACCCGCTCGGCGAGGGCGGCGTCGTCGCGATCTTCTGCGGGCGCCTGCGCGACGGGCGCCGGCCGGTGATCTTCGGCGACGGCAGCCAGACCCGGGACTTCGTGCACGTCGACGACGTCGTCGCGGCGAACCTCGCCGCTGCCGCGAGCGACCACATGGGTCCGCTGAACATCGGGAGCGGGGTGCAGACCAGCGTGCTCGCGCTCGTCGGCGCGCTCCGCGCGCTCGCCGACGAGCGCGCCGGCGCGTTCGAGCCGGCCTTCGAGCCCGCACGCCCCGGCGAGGTGGCGCGCAGCTGCCTCGACCCTTCCGCCGCCCGCGCAGCGCTGGGCTGGCGCGCGCGGATCGGCCTGCCCGAGGGGCTTGCCTCGACGCTCAGGTGGTCCGGATGATCAGGACCGAGCAGGGCGCGTGGTGGGACACCTTGTTGGGCACCGAGCCGAGCAGGAAGCGCTTGGCCCCCGTCATGCCCTTGTTGCCGACGATGATGAGGTCCGAGCCGCGCTCCTCGGCGACGTCGAGGATCGCGTCGGCCGGGTCGCCCTGGCGTGCGAAGGTCTCGACCGGCACCCCGGCGCCCTGGATCTCCTGCGCGGCTTCATTGAGCGTCGCGTCGACGTCCTCGCGCGGATTGACCATCCACTGCAGGTCGTCGGGGGCCTCGCGGCGCTCCTCGGCGAGCCGCTGGTTGGAGACCGGCTCGTAGGCGCTGACCAGGTCGACGCGCGCGCCGACGCTCTTGGCGAGCTCGGTCGCCTGGTGTACCGCCTCTCGGGCGGTCTCGGAGCCGTCGGTGCCCACCACGATCGAGCCGAACATCCACCTTCTCCTTCGTCGCCCACGCCGGGATCGCGACGATCTTATCCTCGTGCTCTCTCCGGCCCTACGCGAGCTTCACGATCGCGATGATCATCCCGGCGAGCACGAACACGGCGATCGCGACCTGCGTCCAGATCCAGAACGGCGACATCGCTCCCTCAGGGTAGAGGGGCCGGCTCGCCGGCCTCGAGCGGCCGGCCGGCGCGCCGCCACGCCGGGATCCCGCCGTCGGCCACGTGCAGCACCTCGTCGACTCCGAGTCGCCGCAGCAGGCTCGCAGCGACCGCGCTGCGCTGGCCCGATGAGCACACGGCCGCGACCGGGCGCCCGGCGTCGAGCTTGGCGGGCAGCTCGCGCAGGTCGTGGTAGGCGGCGTGCAGCGAGCCGGGGATGTGGCCGTCCTCGAACTCCGAGCGCTCGCGCACGTCGAGGAGCTGCAGCTCGGGCCGCGAGCTCGTGAGCTCGAACAGCGTGTCCACGGACACGCGCTCGAGGCGCTCGACCACACGGTGCTCCTGGCGCCAGGTGGTCATCCCGCCGTGCAGGTAGCCCGAGAGCCGGCGAACGCCGACCGCGGCCGAGAGGCTCGCGGCACGGCGGGCGTCCTCGTCGTGGCGGCCAACGATCACGATGTCGTCGGCGCGATCGACCACCCAGGCGAGCTTCGTCCCGAACCCGGCACGCAGGGTCGACAGGCAGATCGCCCCCAGGATGTGCGCGTCGTCGAACTGCTCGTCGGTGCGCACGTCGACGAGCACGGCGCCGTCGCGGCGCTTCTGCTCGACCTGGCGCGGGGTCAGCGGCATCGCCGCGACGCCGTCGGTGAGCAGCGGGCCGTGGTTGAGGTCGACGATCGCGCGGAAGTTCGGGGGCTGCGGGCCGAGTCGGGCGAGCGAGCGCTCGACGAAGGTCGCCTCGTCGTCCTGGGCCAGCAGCTCGTTGTGGCGGTGCTCGTAGCCGATCGTCGAGCTGACCTTCATGTCCATCCCGGGGCCTCCGCAGAGCGAGCCGCCGAGGTGACCGGGCCACACTTCGGTCTCGGGAGCGAGCACCAGCAGGCGCTCGTGCAGGCTGTGGAAGATGGCTCGGGCCCCGTCCTCCTTGTCCACGGCGAGGTCGGGCCGCGCGACGTCGCCGACGAACAGCGAGTCGCCGCTGAGCACCGCCCACGGCTCGTCGCCGCGGTCGAGGTCTGAGAGCAGGAAGGCCGTGTGCTCGGGCCGATGCCCGGGGGTGTGCACGGCGCGAACGCGCACGGATCCGAGCGCGAGCTCCCACCCGTCCTCGAAGGGCTCGTGGTCGTAGTCCGCGCCGGCCAGGCGGTGGACGTGGATCGTCGCGCCGGTGGCGGAGGCGAGCCTGCCGTGCCCCGAGACGTGGTCGGCGTGCGTGTGGGTCTCGAGCACGTGCTCGATGTCGACACCGACGTAGCGGGCGAACTCGAGGTACTCGTCGATCTCGAAGCGCGGGTCGACGACCGCGGCGACGCCGGCGTGCTCGTCGCCGACCACGTAGGAGGCGCAGCCCAGGTCGTCGTGGGTGATCTGGCGGAAGATCATGCCCGTGAGGCAGATCGTAGGCGGCGCGGCGGCGGGGCGCGCGAAGGCTCAGCGCGGCGTGCGCAATCCCATGCGCCGCTTCAGCGCGAGCACGCGCGCAGCGGCCTCACGCAGGCGGGCGCGGAAGCTCTCGGATGCCCGCGCCCGGGCCAGGAGGGCGTCGTAGACGTCGCGGTAGCTGCCGGGCCCGGTGCTGAGCACGATGTTGGCGCCGGCGGCGACGCTGCGCACCGCCGCGCGGGCGACGCTCGAGCGGGCGAGGACCGCGCGCGCCTCGATGCTGTCGGTGACGACGACGCCGCGGAAGCCGAGCTCGCGGCGCAGCAGCTCACGGAGGATGCGCGGCGACTGGGAGGAGATCCGGCGGCGGTCGAGCGCCGGGTAGAGCGCGTGGGAGGCCATGACGATCGGCACGCCGGCCGCTATCGCGGCGCGGAAGGGCTCGAGGTCCTCCCGTTCGAGCTCCCGGCGCGAACGCCGCACGGCGACCTCGGTGTCGTCGGTGTTGGCGACGGCCCCGCCGAGGCCCGGGAAGTGCTTTGCCGTGGGGGCGACGCTCGGCCGGGCCGCGTACCCGCGGACCGCCGCGGCGGTGAGGGCGGCGACGCGCTCCGGGCCTCCCTCGAAGACACGGCCACCCAGGGCGCCCCCGGCGCCCGTGTCGACGACCGGCGCGAGGTTGACGTTGATCCCGAGGCGACGCAGGTCGCGCGAGGCTGCGCGCGCCGAAGCCCGGGCCTGCGCGGGCCCGGCGAGCGCGGACTGGCTGCGCTGCGGCGCGGCGAAGGGGACGATGCGTACCGGGCCGCCCTCCTGGTCGACGGCGACGAGCGCCGAACCGCGCGCGGCGCGCTGGAGCACGCGGGTCATGCGCCGCAGCCGACGCGCATCCACAACGTTGTCGCCGAAGAGGATCACGCCGCCGCCGCGCCCCTCGCGCAGGATGCGACGCACGTAGACGGGCACGGTCGCGCCGTCGAAGCTGAAGACGATCGCCTGGCCGGCCTGCCGGGAGAGCGAGAGCCGGTCGACGGGCGCCTCGCGGCGCTGCGCCGGGCGAGCCGGCGCCTGCGTCCCAGTCTCCTTGTCGCCCCCTCCTCCACAGGCCGGCAGCGAGAGGACCGCGGAGACGAGCGCAAGCGACACGATCGGGCGGGCGGCGGCCACGCGACCGAACCGTACGCGAGGCGCGTCGGAGAGCGCTCGGGCGAGCGCGCCGGATAGGGTGCGTTTCCATGGCGAGCGAGCTCTCTCTGGGCCTGAACACCGGCTACTGGACGGCGGGGCCGCCGCCCGGCGCCCAGGAGAGCGTCGCCGAGGCCGAGCGGCTCGGCTTCGACTCGATCTGGGCGGCCGAGGCGTACGGCTCCGACGTGCTCACGCCGCTCGCGTGGTGGGGAGCGCGGACCGAGCGAGTGAGGCTCGGCACGGCGATCATGCAGATGTCGGCCCGCCAGCCGACCGCCGCGGCGATGGCCGCGCTGACCATGGACCACCTCTCGGGCGGGCGCTTCGTCCTCGGCCTCGGGGTCTCGGGGCCGCAGGTCGTCGAGGGCTGGTACGGCATGCCCTTCGCCAAGCCGCTCGCCCGGACGCGGGAGTACATCTCGATCGTGCGCCAGGCCTTCCGGCGCGAGCGGGTGACGAGCGACGGTCCCCACTACCCGCTTCCCCTCCCCGACGGGACCGGGCTGGGCAAGCCGCTCAAGCCGACGCTTCACCCCGTGCGCGAGGACCTCCCGATCTTCCTGGGCGCCGAGGGCCCGAAGAACATCGCGCTCGCCGGCGAGCTGTGCGACGGCTGGCTCGCGCTCTTCTACTCGCCGCGCCACGAGGCGTTCTACCGCGACGCGCTGGCCGAGGGCTTCGCCCGCGAGGGCGCCCGGCGCTCGTTCGAGGACTTCGAGGTGACCGCGACCGTCCCGGTTGTCCTCGGCGACGACGTCGAGGCGTGCGCCGACGCCCTGCGCCCCATGTACGCGCTGTACTTCGGCGGCATGGGCTCCCGTGACCGCAACTTCCACCGCGACGTCGCCGTGCGCATGGGCTACGAGGCCGAGGCGATGCGCATCACCGACCTCTACCTCGACGGCAAGAAGGACGAGGCGGCCGCGGCCATTCCGACGGCCCTCGTCGAGGAGCTTGCCCTCATCGGCCCGCCCGACAAGGTCCGCCACGACCTCGACGCGTGGCGCGACTCGATCGTGACGACGATGCTCGTCGGCGGGGACGCGGCGACGATCCGGCAGATCTCGGAGCTCGTGCTCGGCTAGAAGCGGGCCGGCCTCCGCCGGCTCTCGCGCGCGAGTGAGCGCGCAGGCCGCGTCAGGCCGCGCAGGTCGCGTCAGGCCGCGTCGGCGAGCGCGGCGAGCTCGCGCCGCAGGGCGAGCTCGGAGAGCGCCTTGCGCTCGATCTGGCGCACGCGCTCGGCGCTGATCCCGAGGCGTCGGCCGACCTGCGACATCGGCAGCGGCTCCTTGTCCCCGTTCAGCCCGAAGCGCAGCTGGATGACCTCGCGCTCGCGGTCGGGCAGCTGCCCGACGGTCCGGCGCACGGCCTCCTCGGTGAGCTCCATGTGCACCTGCTCGTCGACCGGCTTGTCCTCCGCGGGCATGAGGTCGCCGAGCCCGGCCTCATCGCCCTCGCCCACCGGGCGGTCGAGGCTCGTGACGATGCGGGCCACATCCTGGAGGTCTATGACCTGCTCGAGCGGCAGCTCGGCCGCCTCGGCGATCTCCTCGAGCGTCGCCTCCCGTCCGAGCTGAGCCGCGAGGCGTCGCGCAGAGGTGGCGATGCGCCGCTCGCGCTGTGCGACGTTCGTGGGCAGGCGGATCGAGCGGCCGCGGTCGGCGAGCCCGCGCTGGATCGCCTGGCGGATCCACAGCGTCGCGTAGGTCGAGAAGCGAAAGCCCTTGCGCCAGTCGAACTTCTCCACTGCCCGGATCAGGCCGAGGACGCCCTCCTGGATCAGGTCGAGCAGGCAGAGCTCGCCGACCCCCTGGTAGCGCCGGGCGATCGACACGACCAGGCGCAGGTTGGAGTTGACCAGGCGCTCCTTGGCGGCGAGGTCCCCGCGCTCGATGCGCTTGGCGAGGTCCAGCTCCTCGTCGGGGGTGAGCAGCGGGTAGCGGCCGGCCTCGTTCAGGAAGAGCTGCAGGGCGTCGGTTGTGTGCCCGGCGAGCTCTGCGTGCGTGTAGTGAGCCTCGGCGCCGGCCTTGCCGGAGTCGTCGGTGACCTCGAGCCCGCGGGCCTCGAAGAGCGCGTGGAGCGTGTCGACGTCGTCGTCGGAGAGGTCGAGTTCGCGAACGATGCCGTCGATCTCGGAGCTGTTCAGGCACCCGCGCTCGTCGCCACGTGCCATCAGGCCGGCGACCTCGGGGTGCTCGGTGAGTGGTTCGGTTGCCATCCAGAAGGGAGTGCCCGTCCCGGTCGGGCCTCAACCCCGGTGTACCGTGAAGCGCGACCCATGTCAACGCCGGTCTCCCACGTCAGCTCCGTCAACGTCGGGCGCCCGCGGCTCGTCCGCCTGCGCAACCGCACGATCTCGACGGCCATCTGGAAGGCGCCGGTCGCCGGTCGCGTCGCCCTGCGCGGTGTGAACCTGGACGGTGACGACCAGGCCGACCGATCCGTTCACGGCGGGCCCGACAAGGCCGTCTACGCCTACGCGGCCGACGACACGGCGTGGTGGGAGGCCGAGCTCGGCCGCGAGCTGGGGCCGGGCGCGTTCGGCGAGAACCTGACGCTCGAGGGCGTCGAGGTCACGGGCGCGGTGATCGGCGAGCGCTGGGCGATCGGGAGCGCGGTGCTCGAGGTCTGCCAGCCTCGTCTTCCCTGCTTCAAGCTCGGCCTGCGCATGGAGGACCCCCGCTTCCCCAAGCGCTTCGCGGCCGAGCTGCGGACCGGCGCCTACGCGCGGATCCTCGAGGAGGGCGAGATCGGCGCGGGCGACGAGGTCCGCATCGTCCACCGCCCGGACCACGGGGTCACGGCGGGGCTCGTCGCCGAGGCGATCCTCCACGATCACCGGCTCGCCGCGAGGATCGCCGACGCGCCCGAGCTCTCGCGCGACTGGGACGAGTGGATCGACCGCCACGCGCCGGGCTCGCAGGCGTGAGCGCGCCGCCGGGCGGTCGGCCATCGTCCGCGCTGCGGCGCCACTGAACAACAGCGACGAAGGCAAAGGAGGTCCTGGCGGAGCGGTCTCGTCGAGGGTGTGCTGAGTTGTGGGCAATAGCTCAGTTCAAGTCAGCACTCCCCTCGGGATCCCCCGCGGCGGCCGGCACCTCCCCTCCCTCGTCGCCGCCGTTCGGTGGCGCCCAGCCACCGCCGAGCTCCTCACCCCCGCGGCCGGCGGCCCGGTAGCGAGCCGCGGGCGGGACGGTGCAGGCGTGCGGGTGCCGCGGCCGAGCGCGGGCGACCGCTCGTTCGGGCGGGCCGGCCGCGGCCCCTCGCGCCGACCAGCAGCTCGGCGAGCAGGATGGCGAGCACGACGACGCGGGCGGTCTCGGCCTGCGCCGGCCCGAGGCCCTGAAGGCTCAGCGCGCGAAGGAGGACGGGCTGCGCGCCTGTCCTCACGCCGCCGGGCCGAAACGGACGGCGAGCCGATCCATGCCGTAGATGCCGTTGATGGTGCCGAACTCAGGGTCGCCGTCGAGGGCGAGGCCCGGCGTTCGCGGCGCGAGGAACGCGAGCGCCTCCTGCAGCTCGGCGCGCGCGAGGTTGGCGCCCAGGCAGTAGTGGATGCCGGCCCCGAAGGTCAGCGGCTTGTCCGAGCCGCGCGGCACCGTGATGTCGAAGACGTCGGGGTCGGCGAGATGCTCGGGGTCCCGGTTGCCGGTGAACGCGCACACCATCACCACGGTGTCGCGCGGAAAGGTCACGCCGCGGTACTCGATCTCCTCGAGGACGATCCGTGCGGTGAACGGGGTGATCGGCTCGAAGCGCAGGACCTCATCGACCGCCTGGGGCACGAGCTCGGGACGCTGCGCGAGCAGCTCCCACTGGTCGGGGTGGGTCGCGAACAGCCGCAGCGCCTGGGCCAGCTGGCTCTGGGTCGTGTCGACCCCGCCCACGAGCACGTTGAGGACGAGGTTGACGAGCTCGACGTCGGAGAGGCGGTCGCCCTCCGCCTCGGCCGCGATGAGCGTCGAGACGAGGTCGTCCGTCGGATCGTCGCGCCGGCGGGCGAGCATCTCGCCCGCCCACTCGTAGAACTCCTCCACGGCCTGCTCGATCCGGGCGCGGTCATTGAGCAGGCTCGGGCCGTCGAACTGGCGCTGGATCCAGTTCGACCATTCGTACAGCCGCGGCGCGTCCTCGAGCGGCGCGCCCATCACCGTCGCGATGGTCAGCGCCGGGTAGGGCTTGGCCAGCTGCTCGACGACGTCGCAGCGGCCGGTCGGCCCGATCGGGGCCCACAGCTCGTCGAGGAAGCGGCGCATGGCGGGGCGCCAGCGGTCGGCCGCGCGCGGGGTGAAGGCTGGGTTGACGAGGTTGCGCAGGCGGCGGTGGTCGTCCCCGTTGACGTGGAGGATGTTGCGGTCGACCTCCTCGCGCAGCGGCCCGTCCTCGATGCCGAAGATCTCCGCCAGCTTGCGGCCCGGGAAGGTGGCGCTCCGGGTGCGCAGGAAGAACGCGGCGGCCTCGCGATCCAGGACGAAGACGCCGAGCGGCGAGGCCGCGAGCCACCCGCTGTCGCGCAGCTCGAGCATCGTCCGGTGGAAGCGCTCCCCGCGCAGCTCGGGGTCGGTGTAGTCGAGGACCGGGAGGTCGAGCTCGGCGACGTTCGCCATGGGGCGCCGAGGTTATCTGGCGGGGCCGGCGCGGGGCGCGGCAGCGCGGCTACGTGGCCGTCGCCTCCGCGCGCGCCCCGCGGAAGAAGCGGCGCAGGGCCGCCTCGTCCTCGCCGTCCTCCCCGCGGCGCACAGAGTGCACGGCGAGCTTGCCCTCGCGCAGGACGTCCTCCTTGTGCAACGGGAGGTGGTGGCTCGCACTCACCAGCGGCTCGCCCGGCGCGCCCCACGAGGCGAGCTCGAAGCCCGCGGCTGCGACGACGAGCGAGAACCACAGGTCTTCCCCGATCGACGTCCACCACGGCGGCGACACGCGCAGCAGGCCCTCGGCTGCCGCGGCGTCCAGCGCGGCGCGGCCGAGCAGGTAGACCCCGCCGTGCACCCGCGGCCCCTGGTAGCCGTTGGCGTGTGCGGCGTCCTCGAGCTTGGCGACGGCGCGGCTCCACCGGCGCGAGTGGGCGAGCACCCAGGCGTCGTAGGTGTAGTCCTCCGGTACCCCGTCGGCCCGCACGCCGAGGCTGCCCAAAGCGCCCACCCCCGGCCGCGCGGCGATCTCCGCGGCGGCTCGCGCTCCCAGCCGCGGCCCCGTCACGAGCGCGTCGGTGTCGATCTTGCACAGGACGTCGAAGTCGTAGCGGCGCATGAGCTGCGCGTAGACCCGCGCCTGGAAGGGCGACTGGCGCGGCGGGCCGCCCGTTGGCCAGCGCGTCCGCACGACGTCGACCTCCGGGAACGCCGCGCGCACGACGGCCGCGCGGCAGTCGACGCTGTCGTCGTCGGCCACGACGACCTTCGCGTCCTCGCCGTCGTAGTGGAGGATGCTCTCGACGGTGTCGCGCAGCGCCGGCCACGAGCCGGGACCGGCCGGCAGCACGTAGACGATCGTGAACCTCCGCCGTCCGCCCGCCGCCGGCGTCGACGTCGGAGGCGCCGGGTCCCCGCGCTCGGCGCGCAGCGCCGCGGCGACACGCCCCGGCTTGCGGCGGAAACGGGCCGCTGCCGCGAGCATCTTCCCGGCCATCGTGCCCTTGACCACCCGCCGCACGGGCCCGAGCTGGTGCGCGGGCGAGACCCGGGGCAGCGGCATGCGGCCGTAAGATACCCGCCGTGTCGGTGGCTGAACGAGGACGAGACGCGGCCCGCAGGGCGCGATCCAGGGCCGGTGACCTGCTCCCCGAGCGCGTGCGCTACGTGCTCTGGCAGCGGGTCGCGCCGCGCATCGGGCTCGGCAGGGCCTTGGGCCACCGCGTGCCCGAGCCGATCGACACCTCGCGCGTCGAGCTGCTGGACCAGGTCTCCGAGGAGGAGCTGCGCGACGCTGGGCGCCTCGAGCGCGACGTCCTTCCGCGCCTCGGCCTCAACGCCGACCTGACCGACCTGCTCCCGCCGGCACTGCATCCCTACCTCGATCAGGGGCTGCGCTACTCGCAGTACCCGAACCAGTTCGGGCCGTACCTCGCCTGCCTGGCGCGCTACCCCGTGCGCAGCTACATGGAGGTCGGCGTTCAGCACGGCGGGACGTTCCTCATCACGACGAGCTACCTCGGCCGCCTGCACGGCCTCGAGCGCGCCGTCGCGGTGGACATGTTCACCGTGCCGGCGCTCCAAGGCCGGCGCATCGCGGCCGCGCACTCCGAGGTGCTCAAGCTCGACAGCACCTCGAGGCGCTTCGCCGACTACCTCGCGAACGGGCCCGCCTTCGACCTCGTGCTCGTCGACGGCGACCACTCCGAGGAGGGCTGCCGTCGCGACTTCGAGCGCGTCGCGCCGCACGCGCGGATGATCGCCTTCCACGACATCGTCGGGGTCAACACGCCCGGCGTCGCGGCGGTGTGGCGCTGGCTCAAGACGGCGCACGCCGGGCGCTACGTCTTCCACGAGTTCACCGAGCAGTACCCCGGTCGGCGTATCGGGCGACACCTACCTCGGCCTCGGCCTCGCCGTCCGCAAGGACTTCGAGGCGTCGGGGAACGGCGGCGCCGGGGAATAGCCATCCCGGCCCCCGCCGTCAGCGTGGTCGTCCCCACCTACGACCGCTGGGAGATGCTGGGCCGCGCGCTGGACGGCGTGCTCGCCCAGACGGGGGTCGAGCTGGAGGCGCTCGTGGTCGACGATGCGTCGCCCACCCCGGCGACCGTCCTGCCCGCGCTCGACGATCCGCGCGTGCGGGTGCTGCGCTCCGAGCGGAACGTCGGCGTCGCGGCCGCGCGCAACGCGGGCATCGAGGCGGCAGGCGGCGAGTGGATCGCCTTCCTCGACGACGACGACCTCTGGGCGCCCGACAAGCTCGCGCGCCAGCTCGGCGCGGCGGCCCGCGACGAGGCGGTGTTCAGCTACGGAGCGGCGGTGGCGCTCGACGCGCGGCTGCGGCCGATCGCCCACGAGGCCGCGCCGCCGGCGAACGAGGTCGCCGCGCGGCTGCGCAGCCACAACGCCATCCCGGGCGGCGGCTCGATGGTCCTGGCCCGCGCCGACGTGCTCCGCGAGCTCGGCGGGTACGACCCCTCCGTCCGGCTGGTCGAGGACTGGGACCTGTGGGTACGGCTCGCGCAGGTCGGGCCGCCGGCCGTCGTCGACGACGTGCTGGTGGGCTACGTCCGCCACGCGGCCAACACCTCCGCCCGCGACGCGGCCGACATCCTCTACGGGCTGGGCCAGCTCGAGCGCAAGCACGAGGCGTTCGGGCTGCGAGCCGACCGCCGGCTCTACAGCCGGTGGATCGCCGGCGGCCAGCGGCGCGCGGGCCACCGTCTGGCGGCGGCGCGGACCTACCTGGCCGAGGCGCGCAGGAGCCGCAGCCCGGGCGACGTCGTGCGAGCGGCCGGGGTGATCGTCGGCGAGCGCGCGATGGGCGGCGTCGCCGCACGCCTGCGGCGCCCGGCGCCGGTCGCGCGGCCGCCCTGGCTCGCGCGCTACGGAGGCGGGTGAGGTGGCCGGCGTTCCGGAGATCTCGGTCGTCATCCCGACCTTCGATCGCTGGGCGTTGCTCGAGCGCACGCTGCGCGGCGCGCTGGAGCAGCGCGACGTCGACCACGAGGTCGTCGTGGTCGACGGAGGGCCCAGCGACGAGACCGAGCGCGGCGCGGCGGCGCTGGGCGATCCGCGCGTGCGGGTCCTGCGCCCGCACCCCGACCGCGGCGTCTCCTGGGCGCGCAACATGGGCATCGAGGCGGCGCGCGGCGAGTGGATCGCCTTCCTCGACGACGACGACCTCTGGGCGCCTGACAAGCTGGCGCGCCAGCACCGGGCTGCGCAGGAAACGGGGGCCGGGTTCGTCTACGGGTCGGCGCTCGTCGTCGACGAGCACCTCACGCCGATCGGCTACGAGGCGGCGCCGGCGCCCGACGAGCTGCTGCGCCGGCTGCGCAGCCACAACGCGGTCCCCGGCTCGGCTTCGATGGTCCTCGTGCGCACCGCCGTTGTGCGCGAGGTCGGCGGCTTCGACGAGACACTGGACCACTACGCCGACTGGGACTACTGGCTGCGCCTCGCGGCCGCGACCGAGCTGGCGGTCTCGCCGGGGACGCTCGTCGCCTACGTGCGCCACGGCGGCGCCATGAGCGCCACCGCGCTGAACACCATGGGCGACGAGCTCGACCGGCTCGAGGCAAAGCACCGCGACCGGCTCGCGGTGGATCGCCACCTCTACCTGCGGTGGGTCGCCGGCGGCCACCGCCGCGCGGGCCAGCGACGAGCGGCGGTCCGCACCTACCTGCGGGGCGCGGTGACCCACCGCAGCCCCGGCGACCTGGCGCGAGCGGCTGGGGCCGCGCTCGGGGAGCACGCGATGTCGCTCGGCTCCCGGAAGCGCAAGCAGGCGGTGCCCGACGAGAGCTGGCCCTGGCTTGCGGCCTACCGCTGAGCAGCGGGCTGCGGGCTCGCCGGCGCGGCGGGGGGATCCGGCGCGGCCGCGCCGTCGCCCGCCCCGGGACGCATCCGGCCCGCGAGCGCCCACGCCTCGCGGAAGACGTCGCGCGAGGTCAGGGCGAGCACCGCCAGGTAGACCGCGACGCCGGCCGTCACGGCGGCGACGAGCGCGACGCCCGAGGGCGCGTGCTCCAGCACGGCCTTGCCGGCCAGCTCGGTCGCGACCCAGGCGATCGGGCCCGCGAGGACCACCGGGCGCAGCGCGGTCCACTGGTCGCGCAGCCGCACGCCCTCGCGGCGCGCGAGGGTGACGATGCACGCCACGAGCGTGGCGAGCGATCCGCCGAGCATCACCCAGGCCACCGCGGTGATCCCGCTCGCGTTGGCGGCGACGATCAGCGCCGGGAGGAGGGGAACGAGAATGATCCCGGAGACCGAGCCGACGAACCCGGCGCGGCCGATCGCGTTGAGCATCCAGCCGTAGGTTCCGTAGACGGCGTGGGTCACGGCGAGGATGCCGAGCACGCTGAGCGCGCCGGTCATCGGGATCCACTTCGCGCCGAGCACGGCCTTGACGAACGGGTCCGCGGCGCCGCTGAGGAGCACGCCCAGCAGCCCGGTCACCACTCCGACGAGTCGCACCGTGCGCAGGAACGAGCCCCCGACGTTCTCGCCGCGGTGGCGCATCTGCGCGAAGGCCGGGAAGGTCACCTTGGCGACCGGCTCGCTCACCGCCTGGTAGGGCAGCTCGCCAAGGCGGAAGGCCATCGAGTAGTAGCCGAGCTGGGTCGACCCGAGGATCTTGCCGACGGTCAGGTAGTCCATGTTGCTCTGCACGAAGGTGAAGAGCGCCTCGGCCAGGAAGCCCTTGGAGGACTCGATCTGCGAGCGCGCGGTCTCGCGCTCGAGCGCAGGACGCACGCGGTAGGGCGAGAGCACGGTGTAGGCGATCGAGGAAGTGACGGTGCCCGCCATGTGGCCGATGACGATCGACCACACCCCCGCCCCGGTCGCGGCCAGCGTGATGGCGAGCGGCGCGTAGGTGAGGTTGAGCACCGAGATCCCGATGAAGCGCCGCTTGAAGAGCAGCTCGCGCTGGAGGATCGAGTCGTAGAAGCCGCCGACGACGCCGATCACGAGCGTCGAGGCCAGCGCGATGACCACGCCGGTGACGCGCGAGTCGTCCAGGAAGGCGGCGAGCAGCGGCGCCAGCGCGCTCACCAGCAGCGCGATCGCGACGCCGGCGATGGCCACGAGGGTCAGGGCGGTGCCGAGCTGGCGGCGGTCGAGGTCCTGGCGCTGCACGAGCATCGCGCCGAGGCCGAGGTCGCGCAGCGGGAGGAACAGCCCGATGGCGAGCGTGGCCAGCGCGAACAGCCCGAAGTCCGCGGGCACGAGCAGGCGGGCGAGGACGATGGTCGTGCCGACGGTGACCACCTTGTTGGCGACGTAGGCCGCCAGCGTCCAGCTGACGCCGCGGATCGCGCGCTCGTCCACCGGGTCAACATAGCGGCGCGAACCGCCGGCGAAGGGCGCTCTGGACGGCCTAGCGAGCGCCCCGGCGGCCGAGCGCGGGGCGCACGAAGGCGATCAGGATCCACACGTAGGGCGCGGCGCGGGGGTCGATCGCCGCGACGCCGATAGAGGCGAGGAAGATCGCCGGGACGAGCAGCACCCCGGGCATCGAGTTCTCCCTCCGCGCGAAGCGCTCACCCGTCGCGGTGAGCAGCCCGGCCCGAAGTGCGTGCAGTCGGATCAAGATCGCTAGCACGCCCATCACCGCGAGCGTCAGGGCGTAGAGCGCGACGGCGAGGAACTCGCCCCCGTAGAGGCCCAGCAGCTCGGTGGGATAGGGCACGAAGGCGATCAGGCCGAGGTAGACGAGGTTCAGCGCGGTGATGCGCCCGTCGACCTCTCGGAGCTCGCGAAAGAAGCTGTGGTGGCGCGTCCAGAAGAGCGAGATGACCGCGAAGGAGATCGCGTAGGAGCGGAACTCCGGCCAGCGCTCGCGCAACGCGGCTCCGAGCCCGTCCTGGTCGGCGCCGGTCAGCTGCGGAACCGAGATGCTCAGCACGAGCAGCGTCATCGCGATCGAGAAGACTCCGTCGCTCAGCGCGACGGTCCGGTTCAGGTCGAAGCGGCGCTCGCGCGGCGACTCGAGCGCCTCGGGCTGAGCTTGCTCCATCGTCGTGAGTATCGGGGATACTCCGGCGCATGCTCGAGCCCGCCGTCGAAGAGCTCTTCTCCGCCGCGAACTTCGCCCACCTCGCCACGGCGCTGCCCGACGGCTCGCCGCACACCGTGCCGGTGTGGACCGGCGTGCACGACGGGCGGATCGCCTTCTTCACCCAGCCCACGTCGCGCAAGGCCCGCAACCTCGCGCACGACCCGCGCGCGGCGATCTCGGTCGTCGACCGCGACAATCCCTACCGCTCGGCGTGGGTGCGCGGGCGGGTTGACCGGACGCTCGAGGGCGACGCCGCGCTCGAGGTCATCGACGCGATCTCCCACCGCTACACGAGCGCGCCCTTCCCGATGCGCTCGGGCGTCGTCTTCCTCATCGCGCCCGAACGCCAGCGGGTCCTCGAGCTGCCCTACGAGGACACTCCAGCCGCCGGCTGAACGGGTCTGAGCGATGGACGTCGTCATCGGCGTCGACATCGGGACGACGGCGGCCAAGGCGGTCGCCTTCGATGTCGAGGGTGGCGCCCAGGGCGACGCCGAGCACGCCTACCCGCTGCTCGAACCCGAGCCGGGCGCCGCGGTGCAGGACGCGGCGGAGGTCGTCGAGGGGACGCTCGCCGCGATCCGCGACGCGGCGTCGGCGGCGGCCGAGGCGGGCGCGCACGTCGCGGGCCTCTCCTTCAGCTCGGCGATGCACTCGCTGGTCGGCCTCGGCGACGACGGGCGCGCGATGACCCCGCTCATCACGTGGGCCGACACGCGGGCGGCGCTCCAGGCCGAGCGCCTGCGCCGCGAGCACCCGGAGCTGCACGCCCGCACGGGGACGCCGCTGCACCCCATGGCGCCGCTTCCCAAGCTCGTATGGCTGCGTGAGCGCCACCCCGAGACCTTCGCCGGCGTCACGCGCTGGGGTGAGGTCAAGGACCTCGTGCTCGAGCGCCTGACCGGCTCATGGGCCATCGACCGCTCGTGCGCCTCCGGGACCGGATTGCTGTCGCAGCAGACGCTCGAGTGGGACGCCGGGGCGCTCGAGCTCGCCGGCGTCGGCCCGGGCTCGCTGCCGGAGCTCGTGGACTCCAAGGCACGCCTGGAGCTGCGTCCTGAGGCCGCCCGCGAGCTCGGGCTCGCCGCTGCGACACCAGTCGTCGCGGGGGCGGGCGACGGGCCGCTGGCGAACCTCGGCGTCGGGGCCGTGCGGCCGGGCGTCGCCGCGTGCTCGATCGGCACGAGCGGCGCGCTGCGCATGGTCGTGGAGCGACCCGTGGTCGATCCTGCGGGCCGGCTCTTCTGCTACCTGCTCACCCCGGGGCGCTGGGTCGTCGGGGGAGCGATCAATAACGGCGGGGTGGTGCTCCAGTGGCTCGGCGAGGCGCTCGCCCCGGACCTCGGCGACCACGCCGAGGCCGAGCTGCTCGCGCTCGCCGAGCGCGCGCCGGCGGGTAGCGAGGGGCTCGTCATGCTCCCGTACATTCTCAGTGAACGCGCGCCGCACTGGAGCGCGCTGCCGCAAGGCGCCTACGTCGGGCTGACGCGCGCGCACGGCCGCGAGCATCTCGTCCGCGCGGCGATCGAGGGCGTGTGCCAGCAGCTCGCGCTCGTGCTCGCCTCGATGCGCGAGGCGGGGAACGACGTCCGCGAGATCCGCGCCACGGGCGGCTTCGCGCGCAGCGTGCTGTGGCGCCAGATGCTCACCGACGCGCTCGGGATGCCGGTCGGCTTCGCCGCCGGGCACGAGGGCTCGGCCTTCGGCGCCGCGCTGCTCGGCATGGAGGCGCTGGGAATGGTCGAGAGCATCGACCGGGCAGCCGAGCTCGTGAAGGTCGACGAGCTGCGCAATCCCGACGAGCGCGACGCCGCCGTCTACGCGGAGCTGCTGCCGGTCTTCGACTCGCTCTACGAGGCGCTCGGCCCAGCCTTCCTCGCGCTGCGCGGACTGCGGCGCTAAGGCATTTCGACCACGCGAGCGAGCGAGGGCCGCCCCCGAAGTGCGGCCCTCGGCGTTCAATGCGCGCGGGCGGACAGCCGGGGCGCGCCCGGCGCCCCGGCTGTCCTCGCGCGATCGCGCCCGCGGGTCCTCAGACCTCGCGGGGCGCGTCGGCGTCGGCGTCGGCCGCGTCGTCCTCCGCGAGCAGGCGGTAGATCGCCTTGCGCGCGTCGTCGAGGACCTTGCGGGCCTGCTCGACCTGGGCGTCGTCGCCCGTGCCGCCGACCTGCCAGGCGGCCGCGGCGAGCTGGCCGAGTGCGTGGCGCAGGGCATGGCGACCCGTGTTCTCGCCACCGAGGTCCGCCCACGGCTCGCCGAGCCGCTCGCGGTGCTCGTCGACGTAGGCGCGGCCGTCGTCGGTGAGGACGAAGCGCTTCGCCCCGTCCACCTCCTCCGCGCGGACGAGCCCCTCGTCCTCGAGCTGGGCGAGCGCCGGGTAGACCGAGCCGGGGCTCGGCCGCCACGCGCCCTCGCTGCGGTGCTCGACCTCCTGCATGAGGCCGTAGCCGTTGCGCGGCTCCTCGGCGAGGAGCACGAGCAGCGCCGCGCGGACGTCGCCGCGGCGTCGCCGCCGGCGCCGGCCGAAGCCGGGCCCGCCGAACGGCGGCCCGCCCCACGGGCCGAAGCCTGGGCCGGAACCGTGGCCACGCCCCTGGCCGGGGCCCCACGGGCCACGGCCACGCGCCGTCATGGCGCGCAGGGCGGCGGCACGGCGACCGCCCTCCTTGCGGCGACCGAAGCCTCGGCCGCCTTCCTGCCAGCGACCGGGACCCCGGCCGCCCGTGATGCGGCGACCCTGCGGGCCGCCGATCTCGAGTGCATGGGTATACATATCGTGTCTCCTCTCTAGTTGCAGCTCGATGTGTCAAAGATATATCGTTACGCATCGATTGTCAAGAGATCCGCGAACGGGGAGCCGGCTCCGCCGTCGCGGCTCAGGTCGGCGGAACCCGCCCTGGCTGAGGCCGGCCAAGCGGGGTACGGTCGGGGGTGTGACCTACGCACCTGCCGCCGACCGTTACGAGGCACTGCCCTATCGCCGCTGCGGCCGCAGCGGCCTGCGCCTACCGGCCATCTCGCTGGGCCTGTGGAACAACTTCGGCGACGACCGCCCGGTCGAGACGCAGCGGGCGATCCTGCGCCGGGCGTTCGACCGCGGCATCACCCACTTCGACCTGGCCAACAACTACGGGCCGCCGAACGGGGCCGCGGAGCGCAACTTCGGCCGCGTGCTGCGCGAGGACCTGCGCCCGTGGCGCGACGAGCTCGTCATCTCCACGAAGGCCGGCTATGACATGTGGGAGGGCCCCTACGGCGAATGGGGCTCGCGCAAGTACCTGCTCTCGAGCCTCGACCAGAGCCTGGCGCGCATGGGCCTGGACTACGTCGACATCTTCTACTCGCACCGCTTCGATCCCGACACGCCGCTCGAGGAGACCCTCGGCGCGCTGGACACCGCGGTGCGGTCGGGCAAGGCGCTCTACGCCGGCGTCTCCTCCTACTCGCCGCGCCGCACCGAAGAGTCCGTGCGGATCCTGCGAGAGCTCGGCATCCCGCTGCTCATCCACCAGCCCTCCTACTCGCTGCTCAACCGCTGGATCGAGGAGGAGTTGCTCGAGGTGCTCGACCGCGAGAACCTCGGGTCGATCGTCTTCTCGCCGCTCGGCCAGGGCCTGCTCACCGATCGCTACCTCGACGGCGTGCCCGAGGGCTCGCGCGCCGACCAGGGGCGCTTCATGGACCGCTCGTTCCTCACCGAGGAGACGCTCGGGCGCGTGCGCGCGCTCAACGAGATCGCCGCGGGCCGCGGTCAGACCCTCGCGCAGATGGCGATCGCCTGGACGCTGCGCGACCCGCGCGTGACCTCCGCCCTGGTGGGGGCGAGCAGCGTCGAGCAGCTCGACGACACGCTCGGAGCGCTCGCGCGACTGGACTTCTCCGACAAGGAGCTCGCC
The DNA here is from genome assembly GCA_963728925.1 of uncultured Actinomycetes bacterium. Lineage (GTDB taxonomy): Bacteria > Actinomycetota > Thermoleophilia > Solirubrobacterales > Solirubrobacteraceae > JBBPZA01. The sequence continues at coordinate 26,835 of CAVSMB010000011.1, forward strand.
GAGATCGACCGCCACGCGGTCGACTCCGACATCAACATCTGGGCGGCATCGAGCGGCGCCTGAGCCTGGAGTTCCTGCCGGGCACTGACGCGCGCCGACGGCCCGGCCCCAGCCTTCGGGTGTGCGCGCAGGTGTTGGTGAAGTTGGGTGAAGGGCCAGCTCGTCACCGCGGGGCGAAGCCGCAGCGGCCGAGGGAGGCTGCGGATGACCGCGGTCTGCCGCAGACGGGACTCAGTCGTGCGCCCGCCGACACGCCGCTTCGTATCCATTCAGTGGCCGACGTCGCCCTGATGTGGTTTCGCCGCGATCTGCGCGTCCGCGACCTGCCCGCGCTCGCGGCGGCGGCTCGCGCCGAGCGCACGGTGCCGGTCTTCGTGCTCGATCCGCGGCTGCTCGGCAACGGGCGCTGGACGTGCGACGCCCGCACGGCCTTCATGGCCGCCTGCCTGCGCGAGCTCGACGGCGCGCTGCGCGAGCGCGGCGGGCGCCTGGTGATCCGCGAGGGCCGCCCCGAGCGCGAGATCCGCGGCTCGCCGCCGAGACGGGCGCGCGCGCCGTCCACTGGACCGCCGACGTCTCGCCGTGGGCGCGCCGGCGCGACCAGCGCGTGATCGACTCGCTGGCCGCCGACGGCGTGCGCGCGCATCCCGGCCCCGGCGGATGCGTCGTCGACGACCCGTCCAAGGTCCTCACCGGCCAGGGCAAGCCCTACACGGTGTTCTCGCCCTTCGCGCGGCGCTGGCTGGCCACCGAGCGCCGCTCGCCGGTCCGCGCGCCGCGTGAGCTGCGACTTCCAGCGCGGCTGCGCACGGGGCGCCTGCCCTCGCTGCGCGACCTCGGCGTCCGGGACGAGCCCGAGCTCGCCTTCGAGCCGGGCGAGGCCGCCGCGCACCGGGCGCTCGAGCGCTTCCTGAGCTCGGGCCTGAGCTCCTACGACGACCGTCGCGACGCCCCGGCAGGCGGTTCCTCGCGCCTCTCCCCCTACCTGCGCTGGGGCTGCCTCTCAGCGCTCGAGCTCGACGGCCGCGTCGCCGGCCGCGGCGGCGCGGGCGCGAAGGCCTACCGCAACGAGCTCGCGTGGCGCGACTTCTACGCCGCGGTGCTCATGCACTTCCCCCACGTCGTGGACGAGGAGTTCGTCGAGCGCTACCGCTCGCTGGAATGGGCGCGCAGCGGCAAGGACTTCGACGCGTGGCGCGAGGGACGCACGGGCTTCCCGCTCGTCGACGCCGGGATGCGACAGCTGCGGGCCGAGGGATGGATGCACAACCGCGTTCGCATGGTCGTCGGCTCGTTCCTGACCAAGGACCTGCACCTGGACTGGCGTCTGGGCGAGCGGCACTTCATGGAGCAGCTCGTCGACGGCGACATGGCGGCCAACAACGGGGGCTGGCAGTGGATCGCCTCGGTGGGCACCGACCCGGCGCCCTACTTCCAACGGCTCTTCAACCCCGTCACCCAGCACAGGCGCCACGACCCCGGCGGCGAGTACGTACGGCGCTGGGTTCCCGAGCTGCGCGACGTCCCCGACGAGCGTCTCGCCGAGCCGTGGACGATGGACGAGGAGGAGCAGGAAGCCGCGGGCTGCATCATCGGCCGCAACTACCCGGAGCCGATCGTCGACCACGCCCGCGAGCGCCGCCGGGCGATCGAGCGCTACCGGGCCGTCGCTCGCTGAGGCGCGCTCGGCGAGGCGCTCGCCGGCCTCTCGCCCGCCCGGCCGGTCACCTTCGTCGCCGGCCCGGTCGGCCATCTCGGCCGTCAGGTCGCGAGCGCGCCGAGCTCCGCGAACACCGCGTCGAGCTCCGCTTCCAGCGTCCGGTGCGGCCCGTCCTGCGCGAGCCAGCGGGTCGCGCGTCGTCCTCACCGGATCGGGCACGCACGACCCCTCCCGGCGGACCGGCATGCCCGCCCCACTCGACGGCGACGTCGGCGCTTGGGCCCGGGCCGACGACAGCGACGCGGCGCCCGGCGTGGCCGGGCGCCGGCGCTACACCACCTCGAAGCTCCTCAACGCCGCCACCGCGGCCGCGCTCGCGCGGGAGCGCCCCGACGTCCACGTGACCTGCTTCGACCCGGGCCTCATGCTCGGCACCGGGCTGTCGCGGCAGTACCCGCCGCCGCGCACCGGTTGACGACCCTGCTCGCGCCGGCCCTGGCCATGGTGCTGCCGTTCGCCTCGACGCCGCAGTCCTCGGGCCGGGCGCTGGCCCGGCTCCTGCTCGAGGTCCCGGCCCCCGCGGCCTCGGGCGCCTACGTCGACCACCGCCTGCACACGCTGCCCGCCTCGGCCCGGGCGCGGGACGCGGGCTTCCACACCGAGGAGCCCCGCGACAGCCGAGCCCTCCTCAGGGGCGAGCAGCCTCGCAGTCGGGACCCTTGACCGCGAGGTCGCCGAGGCCGTCGCCGAGGGTCGCGAGAGCCTCCTTCCCGCGCCGTCGTACGTCACGGGCGACTGTGCGCGAGTCAACGGCGGCGAGGAGGCGCGTGCGGGCGTGGTCGATCAGCGCGCGGTGCACGCCGATCATCGCGTTGGCCGCGACCCACGCCTCGACGTCGTCGGTTCGCGCGTCCTCCTGCGCGATGAGCGCCGCGAGCGTCTCGGTGTAGCGCGCGAAGATCTCGAGCTTGCGCTGTTCGCCATCAACGTCTTCGTGCCGCTGTTCCTGCAGACCACCACCGGCGCCACCCCGACCCAGGCGGGGCTGCTCCTCGTTCCGATGATGATCGGGATCACGGTCTCCACTAACGTGGCCGGGCGAGCGATCGCGCGCAGCGGCCGCTACAAGCGCTACCCG
>CAVSMB010000012.1:0-142659 GCA_963728925.1 uncultured Actinomycetes bacterium
GATCTCCGCGGCGGCTCGCGCTCCCGCCGCGGCCCCATCACGAGCGCGTCGGTGTCGATCTTGCACAGGACGTCGAAGTCGTAGCGGCGCATGAGCTGCGCGTAGACCCGCGCCTGGAAGGGCGACTGGCGCGGCGGGCCGCCCGTTGGCCAGCGCGTCCGCACGGCGTCGACCTCCGGGAACGCCGCGCGCACGACGGCCGCGCGGCAGTCGACGCTGTCGTCGTCGGCCACGACGACCTTCGCGTCCTCGCCGTCGTAGTGGAGGATGCTCTCGACGGTGTCGCGCAGCGCCGGCCACGAGCCGGGACCGGCCGGCAGCACGTAGACGTCGTGAACCTCCGCCGTCCGCCCGCCGCCGGCGTCGACGTCGGAGGCGCCGGGTCCGCGCGCTCGGCGCGCAGCGCCGCGGCGACACGCCCCGGCTTGCGGCGGAAACGGGCCGCTGCCGCGAGCATCTTCCCGGCCAGCGTGCCCTTGACCACCCGCCGCACGGGCCCGAGCTGGTGCGCGGGCGAGACCCGGGGCAGCGGCATGCGGCCGTAAGATACCCGCCGTGTCGGTGGCTGAACGAGGACGAGACGCGGCCCGCAGGGCGCGATCCAGGGCCGGTGACCTGCTCCCCGAGCGCGTGCGCTACGTGCTCTGGCAGCGGGTCGCGCCGCGCATCGGGCTCGGCAGGGCCTTGGGCCACCGCGTGCCCGAGCCGATCGACACCTCGCGCGTCGAGCTGCTGGACCAGGTCTCCGAGGAGGAGCTGCGCGACGCCGGGCGCCTCGAGCGCGACGTCCTTCCGCGCCTCGGCCTCAACGCCGACCTGACCGACCTGCTCCCGCCGGCACTGCATCCCTACCTCGATCAGGGGCTGCGCTACTCGCAGTACCCGAACCAGTTCGGGCCGTACCTCGCCTGCCTGGCGCGCTACCCCGTGCGCAGCTACATGGAGGTCGGCGTTCAGCACGGCGGGACGTTCCTCATCACGACGAGCTACCTCGGCCGCCTGCACGGCCTCGAGCGCGCCGTCGCGGTGGACATGTTCACCGTGCCGGCGCTCCAAGGCCGGCGCATCGCGGCCGCGCACTCCGAGGTGCTCAAGCTCGACAGCACCTCGAGGCGCTTCGCCGACTACCTCGCGAACGGGCCCGCCTTCGACCTCGTGCTCGTCGACGGCGACCACTCCGAGGAGGGCTGCCGTCGCGACTTCGAGCGCGTCGCGCCGCACGCGCGGATGATCGCCTTCCACGACATCGTCGGGGTAAACACGCCCGGCGTCGCGGCGGTGTGGCGCTGGCTCAAGACGGCGCACGCCGGGCGCTACGTCTTCCACGAGTTCACCGAGCAGTACCCCGAGGTGGTCGGCGCATCGGGCGACACCTACCTCGGCCTCGGCCTCGCCGTCCGCAAGGACTTCGAGGCGTCGGGGAACGGCGGCGCCGGGGAATAGCCATCCCGGCCCCCGCCGTCAGCGTGGTCGTCCCCACCTACGACCGCTGGGAGATGCTGGGCCGCGCGCTGGACGGCGTGCTCGCCCAGACGGGGGTCGAGCTGGAGGCGCTCGTGGTCGACGATGCGTCGCCCACCCCGGCGACCGTCCTGCCCGCGCTCGACGATCCGCGCGTGCGGGTGCTGCGCTCCGAGCGGAACGTCGGCGTCGCGGCCGCGCGCAACGCGGGCATCGAGGCGGCAGGCGGCGAGTGGATCGCCTTCCTCGACGACGACGACCTCTGGGCGCCCGACAAGCTCGCGCGCCAGCTCGGCGCGGCGGCCCGCGACGAGGCGGTGTTCAGCTACGGAGCGGCGGTGGCGCTCGACGCGCGGCTGCGGCCGATCGCCCACGAGGCCGCGCCGCCGGCGAACGAGGTCGCCGCGCGGCTGCGCAGCCACAACGCCATCCCGGGCGGCGGCTCGATGGTCCTGGCCCGCGCCGACGTGCTCCGCGAGCTCGGCGGGTACGACCCCTCCGTCCGGCTGGTCGAGGACTGGGACCTGTGGGTACGGCTCGCGCAGGTCGGGCCGCCGGCCGTCGTCGACGACGTGCTGGTGGGCTACGTCCGCCACGCGGCCAACACCTCCGCCCGCGACGCGGCCGACATCCTCTACGGGCTGGGCCAGCTCGAGCGCAAGCACGAGGCGTTCGGGCTGCGAGCCGACCGCCGGCTCTACAGCCGGTGGATCGCCGGCGGCCAGCGGCGCGCGGGCCACCGTCTGGCGGCGGCGCGGACCTACCTGGCCGAGGCGCGCAGGAGCCGCAGCCCGGGCGACGTCGTGCGAGCGGCCGGGGTGATCGTCGGCGAGCGCGCGATGGGCGGCGTCGCCGCACGCCTGCGGCGCCCGGCGCCGGTCGCGCGGCCGCCCTGGCTCGCGCGCTACGGAGGCGGGTGAGGTGGCCGGCGTTCCGGAGATCTCGGTCGTCATCCCGACCTTCGATCGCTGGGCGTTGCTCGAGCGCACGCTGCGCGGCGCGCTGGAGCAGCGCGACGTCGACCACGAGGTCGTCGTGGTCGACGGAGGGCCCAGCGACGAGACCGAGCGCGGCGCGGCGGCGCTGGGCGATCCGCGCGTGCGGGTCCTGCGCCCGCACCCCGACCGCGGCGTCTCCTGGGCGCGCAACATGGGCATCGAGGCGGCGCGCGGCGAGTGGATCGCCTTCCTCGACGACGACGACCTCTGGGCGCCTGACAAGCTGGCGCGCCAGCACCGGGCTGCGCAGGAAACGGGGGCCGGGTTCGTCTACGGGTCGGCGCTCGTCGTCGACGAGCACCTCACGCCGATCGGCTACGAGGCGGCGCCGGCGCCCGACGAGCTGCTGCGCCGGCTGCGCAGCCACAACGCGGTCCCCGGCTCGGCTTCGATGGTCCTCGTGCGCACCGCCGTTGTGCGCGAGGTCGGCGGCTTCGACGAGACACTGGACCACTACGCCGACTGGGACTACTGGCTGCGCCTCGCGGCCGCGACCGAGCTGGCGGTCTCGCCGGGGACGCTCGTCGCCTACGTGCGCCACGGCGGCGCCATGAGCGCCACCGCGCTGAACACCATGGGCGACGAGCTCGACCGGCTCGAGGCAAAGCACCGCGACCGGCTCGCGGTGGATCGCCACCTCTACCTGCGGTGGGTCGCCGGCGGCCACCGCCGCGCGGGCCAGCGACGAGCGGCGGTCCGCACCTACCTGCGGGGCGCGGTGACCCACCGCAGCCCCGGCGACCTGGCGCGAGCGGCTGGGGCCGCGCTCGGGGAGCACGCGATGTCGCTCGGCTCCCGGAAGCGCAAGCAGGCGGTGCCCGACGAGAGCTGGCCCTGGCTTGCGGCCTACCGCTGAGCAGCGGGCTGCGGGCTCGCCGGCGCGGCGGGGGGATCCGGCGCGGCCGCGCCGTCGCCCGCCCCGGGACGCATCCGGCCCGCGAGCGCCCACGCCTCGCGGAAGACGTCGCGCGAGGTCAGGGCGAGCACCGCCAGGTAGACCGCGACGCCGGCCGTCACGGCGGCGACGAGCGCGACGCCCGAGGGCGCGTGCTCCAGCACGGCCTTGCCGGCCAGCTCGGTCGCGACCCAGGCGATCGGGCCCGCGAGGACCACCGGGCGCAGCGCGGTCCACTGGTCGCGCAGCCGCACGCCCTCGCGGCGCGCGAGGGTGACGATGCACGCCACGAGCGTGGCGAGCGATCCGCCGAGCATCACCCAGGCCACCGCGGTGATCCCGCTCGCGTTGGCGGCGACGATCAGCGCCGGGAGGAGGGGAACGAGAATGATCCCGGAGACCGAGCCGACGAACCCGGCGCGGCCGATCGCGTTGAGCATCCAGCCGTAGGTTCCGTAGACGGCGTGGGTCACGGCGAGGATGCCGAGCACGCTGAGCGCGCCGGTCATCGGGATCCACTTCGCGCCGAGCACGGCCTTGACGAACGGGTCCGCGGCGCCGCTGAGGAGCACGCCCAGCAGCCCGGTCACCACTCCGACGAGTCGCACCGTGCGCAGGAACGAGCCCCCGACGTTCTCGCCGCGGTGGCGCATCTGCGCGAAGGCCGGGAAGGTCACCTTGGCGACCGGCTCGCTCACCGCCTGGTAGGGCAGCTCGCCAAGGCGGAAGGCCATCGAGTAGTAGCCGAGCTGGGTCGACCCGAGGATCTTGCCGACGGTCAGGTAGTCCATGTTGCTCTGCACGAAGGTGAAGAGCGCCTCGGCCAGGAAGCCCTTGGAGGACTCGATCTGCGAGCGCGCGGTCTCGCGCTCGAGCGCAGGACGCACGCGGTAGGGCGAGAGCACGGTGTAGGCGATCGAGGAAGTGACGGTGCCCGCCATGTGGCCGATGACGATCGACCACACCCCCGCCCCGGTCGCGGCCAGCGTGATGGCGAGCGGCGCGTAGGTGAGGTTGAGCACCGAGATCCCGATGAAGCGCCGCTTGAAGAGCAGCTCGCGCTGGAGGATCGAGTCGTAGAAGCCGCCGACGACGCCGATCACGAGCGTCGAGGCCAGCGCGATGACCACGCCGGTGACGCGCGAGTCGTCCAGGAAGGCGGCGAGCAGCGGCGCCAGCGCGCTCACCAGCAGCGCGATCGCGACGCCGGCGATGGCCACGAGGGTCAGGGCGGTGCCGAGCTGGCGGCGGTCGAGGTCCTGGCGCTGCACGAGCATCGCGCCGAGGCCGAGGTCGCGCAGCGGGAGGAACAGCCCGATGGCGAGCGTGGCCAGCGCGAACAGCCCGAAGTCCGCGGGCACGAGCAGGCGGGCGAGGACGATGGTCGTGCCGACGGTGACCACCTTGTTGGCGACGTAGGCCGCCAGCGTCCAGCTGACGCCGCGGATCGCGCGCTCGTCCACCGGGTCAACATAGCGGCGCGAACCGCCGGCGAAGGGCGCTCTGGACGGCCTAGCGAGCGCCCCGGCGGCCGAGCGCGGGGCGCACGAAGGCGATCAGGATCCACACGTAGGGCGCGGCGCGGGGGTCGATCGCCGCGACGCCGATAGAGGCGAGGAAGATCGCCGGGACGAGCAGCACCCCGGGCATCGAGTTCTCCCTCCGCGCGAAGCGCTCACCCGTCGCGGTGAGCAGCCCGGCCCGAAGTGCGTGCAGTCGGATCAAGATCGCTAGCACGCCCATCACCGCGAGCGTCAGGGCGTAGAGCGCGACGGCGAGGAACTCGCCCCCGTAGAGGCCCAGCAGCTCGGTGGGATAGGGCACGAAGGCGATCAGGCCGAGGTAGACGAGGTTCAGCGCGGTGATGCGCCCGTCGACCTCTCGGAGCTCGCGAAAGAAGCTGTGGTGGCGCGTCCAGAAGAGCGAGATGACCGCGAAGGAGATCGCGTAGGAGCGGAACTCCGGCCAGCGCTCGCGCAACGCGGCTCCGAGCCCGTCCTGGTCGGCGCCGGTCAGCTGCGGAACCGAGATGCTCAGCACGAGCAGCGTCATCGCGATCGAGAAGACTCCGTCGCTCAGCGCGACGGTCCGGTTCAGGTCGAAGCGGCGCTCGCGCGGCGACTCGAGCGCCTCGGGCTGAGCTTGCTCCATCGTCGTGAGTATCGGGGATACTCCGGCGCATGCTCGAGCCCGCCGTCGAAGAGCTCTTCTCCGCCGCGAACTTCGCCCACCTCGCCACGGCGCTGCCCGACGGCTCGCCGCACACCGTGCCGGTGTGGACCGGCGTGCACGACGGGCGGATCGCCTTCTTCACCCAGCCCACGTCGCGCAAGGCCCGCAACCTCGCGCACGACCCGCGCGCGGCGATCTCGGTCGTCGACCGCGACAATCCCTACCGCTCGGCGTGGGTGCGCGGGCGGGTTGACCGGACGCTCGAGGGCGACGCCGCGCTCGAGGTCATCGACGCGATCTCCCACCGCTACACGAGCGCGCCCTTCCCGATGCGCTCGGGCGTCGTCTTCCTCATCGCGCCCGAACGCCAGCGGGTCCTCGAGCTGCCCTACGAGGACACTCCAGCCGCCGGCTGAACGGGTCTGAGCGATGGACGTCGTCATCGGCGTCGACATCGGGACGACGGCGGCCAAGGCGGTCGCCTTCGATGTCGAGGGTGGCGCCCAGGGCGACGCCGAGCACGCCTACCCGCTGCTCGAACCCGAGCCGGGCGCCGCGGTGCAGGACGCGGCGGAGGTCGTCGAGGGGACGCTCGCCGCGATCCGCGACGCGGCGTCGGCGGCGGCCGAGGCGGGCGCGCACGTCGCGGGCCTCTCCTTCAGCTCGGCGATGCACTCGCTGGTCGGCCTCGGCGACGACGGGCGCGCGATGACCCCGCTCATCACGTGGGCCGACACGCGGGCGGCGCTCCAGGCCGAGCGCCTGCGCCGCGAGCACCCGGAGCTGCACGCCCGCACGGGGACGCCGCTGCACCCCATGGCGCCGCTTCCCAAGCTCGTATGGCTGCGTGAGCGCCACCCCGAGACCTTCGCCGGCGTCACGCGCTGGGGTGAGGTCAAGGACCTCGTGCTCGAGCGCCTGACCGGCTCATGGGCCATCGACCGCTCGTGCGCCTCCGGGACCGGATTGCTGTCGCAGCAGACGCTCGAGTGGGACGCCGGGGCGCTCGAGCTCGCCGGCGTCGGCCCGGGCTCGCTGCCGGAGCTCGTGGACTCCAAGGCACGCCTGGAGCTGCGTCCTGAGGCCGCCCGCGAGCTCGGGCTCGCCGCTGCGACACCAGTCGTCGCGGGGGCGGGCGACGGGCCGCTGGCGAACCTCGGCGTCGGGGCCGTGCGGCCGGGCGTCGCCGCGTGCTCGATCGGCACGAGCGGCGCGCTGCGCATGGTCGTGGAGCGACCCGTGGTCGATCCTGCGGGCCGGCTCTTCTGCTACCTGCTCACCCCGGGGCGCTGGGTCGTCGGGGGAGCGATCAATAACGGCGGGGTGGTGCTCCAGTGGCTCGGCGAGGCGCTCGCCCCGGACCTCGGCGACCACGCCGAGGCCGAGCTGCTCGCGCTCGCCGAGCGCGCGCCGGCGGGTAGCGAGGGGCTCGTCATGCTCCCGTACATTCTCAGTGAACGCGCGCCGCACTGGAGCGCGCTGCCGCAAGGCGCCTACGTCGGGCTGACGCGCGCGCACGGCCGCGAGCATCTCGTCCGCGCGGCGATCGAGGGCGTGTGCCAGCAGCTCGCGCTCGTGCTCGCCTCGATGCGCGAGGCGGGGAACGACGTCCGCGAGATCCGCGCCACGGGCGGCTTCGCGCGCAGCGTGCTGTGGCGCCAGATGCTCACCGACGCGCTCGGGATGCCGGTCGGCTTCGCCGCCGGGCACGAGGGCTCGGCCTTCGGCGCCGCGCTGCTCGGCATGGAGGCGCTGGGAATGGTCGAGAGCATCGACCGGGCAGCCGAGCTCGTGAAGGTCGACGAGCTGCGCAATCCCGACGAGCGCGACGCCGCCGTCTACGCGGAGCTGCTGCCGGTCTTCGACTCGCTCTACGAGGCGCTCGGCCCAGCCTTCCTCGCGCTGCGCGGACTGCGGCGCTAAGGCATTTCGACCACGCGAGCGAGCGAGGGCCGCCCCCGAAGTGCGGCCCTCGGCGTTCAATGCGCGCGGGCGGACAGCCGGGGCGCGCCCGGCGCCCCGGCTGTCCTCGCGCGATCGCGCCCGCGGGTCCTCAGACCTCGCGGGGCGCGTCGGCGTCGGCGTCGGCCGCGTCGTCCTCCGCGAGCAGGCGGTAGATCGCCTTGCGCGCGTCGTCGAGGACCTTGCGGGCCTGCTCGACCTGGGCGTCGTCGCCCGTGCCGCCGACCTGCCAGGCGGCCGCGGCGAGCTGGCCGAGTGCGTGGCGCAGGGCATGGCGACCCGTGTTCTCGCCACCGAGGTCCGCCCACGGCTCGCCGAGCCGCTCGCGGTGCTCGTCGACGTAGGCGCGGCCGTCGTCGGTGAGGACGAAGCGCTTCGCCCCGTCCACCTCCTCCGCGCGGACGAGCCCCTCGTCCTCGAGCTGGGCGAGCGCCGGGTAGACCGAGCCGGGGCTCGGCCGCCACGCGCCCTCGCTGCGGTGCTCGACCTCCTGCATGAGGCCGTAGCCGTTGCGCGGCTCCTCGGCGAGGAGCACGAGCAGCGCCGCGCGGACGTCGCCGCGGCGTCGCCGCCGGCGCCGGCCGAAGCCGGGCCCGCCGAACGGCGGCCCGCCCCACGGGCCGAAGCCTGGGCCGGAACCGTGGCCACGCCCCTGGCCGGGGCCCCACGGGCCACGGCCACGCGCCGTCATGGCGCGCAGGGCGGCGGCACGGCGACCGCCCTCCTTGCGGCGACCGAAGCCTCGGCCGCCTTCCTGCCAGCGACCGGGACCCCGGCCGCCCGTGATGCGGCGACCCTGCGGGCCGCCGATCTCGAGTGCATGGGTATACATATCGTGTCTCCTCTCTAGTTGCAGCTCGATGTGTCAAAGATATATCGTTACGCATCGATTGTCAAGAGATCCGCGAACGGGGAGCCGGCTCCGCCGTCGCGGCTCAGGTCGGCGGAACCCGCCCTGGCTGAGGCCGGCCAAGCGGGGTACGGTCGGGGGTGTGACCTACGCACCTGCCGCCGACCGTTACGAGGCACTGCCCTATCGCCGCTGCGGCCGCAGCGGCCTGCGCCTACCGGCCATCTCGCTGGGCCTGTGGAACAACTTCGGCGACGACCGCCCGGTCGAGACGCAGCGGGCGATCCTGCGCCGGGCGTTCGACCGCGGCATCACCCACTTCGACCTGGCCAACAACTACGGGCCGCCGAACGGGGCCGCGGAGCGCAACTTCGGCCGCGTGCTGCGCGAGGACCTGCGCCCGTGGCGCGACGAGCTCGTCATCTCCACGAAGGCCGGCTATGACATGTGGGAGGGCCCCTACGGCGAATGGGGCTCGCGCAAGTACCTGCTCTCGAGCCTCGACCAGAGCCTGGCGCGCATGGGCCTGGACTACGTCGACATCTTCTACTCGCACCGCTTCGATCCCGACACGCCGCTCGAGGAGACCCTCGGCGCGCTGGACACCGCGGTGCGGTCGGGCAAGGCGCTCTACGCCGGCATCTCCTCCTACGCGCCGCGCCGCACCGAAGAGTCCGTGCGGATCCTGCGAGAGCTCGGCATCCCGCTGCTCATCCACCAGCCCTCCTACTCGCTGCTCAACCGCTGGATCGAGGAGGAGTTGCTCGAGGTGCTCGACCGCGAGAACCTCGGGTCGATCGTCTTCTCGCCGCTCGGCCAGGGCCTGCTCACCGATCGCTACCTCGACGGCGTGCCCGAGGGCTCGCGCGCCGACCAGGGGCGCTTCATGGACCGCTCGTTCCTCACCGAGGAGACGCTCGGGCGCGTGCGCGCGCTCAACGAGATCGCCGCGGGCCGCGGTCAGACCCTCGCGCAGATGGCGATCGCCTGGACGCTGCGCGACCCGCGCGTGACCTCCGCCCTGGTGGGGGCGAGCAGCGTCGAGCAGCTCGACGACACGCTCGGAGCGCTCGCGCGACTGGACTTCTCCGACAAGGAGCTCGCCGAGATCGACCGCCACGCGGTCGACTCCGACATCAACATCTGGGCGGCATCGAGCGACGCCTGAGCCTGGAGTTTCTGCCGGGCACTGAGGCGCGCCGACGGCCCGGCCCCAACCTTCGGGTGTGCGCGCAGGTGTTGGTGAAGTTGGGTGAAGGGCCAGCTTGTCACCGCGGGGCGAAGCCGCAGCGGCCGAGGGAGGCTGCGGATGACCGCGGTCTGCCGCAGACGGGACTCAGTCGTGCGCCCGCCGACACGCCGCTTCGTATCCATTCAGTGGCCGACGTCGCTCTGATGTGGTTTCGCCGCGATCTGCGCGTCCGCGACCTGCCCGCGCTCGCGGCGGCGGCTCGCGCCCAGCGCACGGTGCCGGTCTTCGTGCTCGATCCGCGGCTGCTCGGCAACGGGCGCTGGACGTGCGACGCCCGCACGGCCTTCATGGCCGCCTGCCTGCGCGAGCTCGACGGCGCGCTGCGCGAGCGCGGCGGGCGCCTGGTGATCCGCGAGGGCCGCCCCGAGCGCGAGATCCCGCGGCTCGCCGCCGAGACGGGCGCGCGCGCCGTCCACTGGACCGCCGACGTCTCGCCGTGGGCGCGCCGGCGCGACCAGCGCGTGATCGACTCGCTGGCCGCCGACGGCGTGCGCGCGCATCCCGGCCCCGGCGGATGCGTCGTCGACGACCCGTCCAAGGTCCTCACCGGCCAGGGCAAGCCCTACACGGTGTTCTCGCCCTTCGCGCGGCGCTGGCTGGCCACCGAGCGCCGCTCGCCGGTCCGCGCGCCGCGTGAGCTGCGACTTCCAGCGCGGCTGCGGACGGGGCGCCTGCCCTCGCTGCGCGACCTCGGCGTCCGGGACGAGCCCGAGCTCGCCTTCGAGCCGGGCGAGGCCGCCGCGCACCGGGCGCTCGAGCGCTTCCTGAGCTCGGGCCTGAGCTCCTACGACGACCGTCGCGACGCCCCGGCAGGCGGTTCCTCGCGCCTCTCCCCCTACCTGCGCTGGGGCTGCCTCTCAGCGCTCGAGCTCGACGGCCGCGTCGCCGGCCGCGGCGGCGCGGGCGCGAAGGCCTACCGCAACGAGCTCGCGTGGCGCGACTTCTACGCCGCGGTGCTCATGCACTTCCCCCACGTCGTGGACGAGGAGTTCGTCGAGCGCTACCGCTCGCTGGAATGGGCGCGCAGCGGCAAGGACTTCGACGCGTGGCGCGAGGGACGCACGGGCTTCCCGCTCGTCGACGCCGGGATGCGACAGCTGCGGGCCGAGGGATGGATGCACAACCGCGTTCGCATGGTCGTCGGCTCGTTCCTGACCAAGGACCTGCACCTGGACTGGCGTCTGGGCGAGCGGCACTTCATGGAGCAGCTCGTCGACGGCGACATGGCGGCCAACAACGGGGGCTGGCAGTGGATCGCCTCGGTGGGCACCGACCCGGCGCCCTACTTCCAACGGCTCTTCAACCCCGTCACCCAGCACAGGCGCCACGACCCCGGCGGCGAGTACGTACGGCGCTGGGTTCCCGAGCTGCGCGACGTCCCCGACGAGCGTCTCGCCGAGCCGTGGACGATGGACGAGGAGGAGCAGGAAGCCGCGGGCTGCATCATCGGCCGCAACTACCCGGAGCCGATCGTCGACCACGCCCGCGAGCGCCGCCGGGCGATCGAGCGCTACCGGGCCGTCGCTCGCTGAGGCGCGCTCGGCGAGGCGCTCGCCGGCCTCTCGCCCGCCCGGCCGGTCACCTTCGTCGCCGGCCCGGTCGGCCATCTCGGCCGTCAGGTCGCGAGCGCGCCGAGCTCCGCGAACACCGCGTCGAGCTCCGCTTCCAGCGTCCGGTGCGGCCCGTCCTGCGCGAGCCAGCGGGTCGCGCGTCGTCCTCACCGGATCGGGCACGCACGACCCCTCCCGGCGGACCGGCATGCCCGCCCCACTCGACGGCGACGTCGGCGCTTGGGCCCGGGCCGACGACAGCGACGCGGCGCCCGGCGTGGCCGGGCGCCGGCGCTACACCACCTCGAAGCTCCTCAACGCCGCCACCGCGGCCGCGCTCGCGCGGGAGCGCCCCGACGTCCACGTGACCTGCTTCGACCCGGGCCTCATGCTCGGCACCGGGCTGTCGCGGCAGTACCCGCCGCCGCGCACCGGTTGACGACCCTGCTCGCGCCGGCCCTGGCCATGGTGCTGCCGTTCGCCTCGACGCCGCAGTCCTCGGGCCGGGCGCTGGCCCGGCTCCTGCTCGAGGTCCCGGCCCCCGCGGCCTCGGGCGCCTACGTCGACCACCGCCTGCACACGCTGCCCGCCTCGGCCCGGGCGCGGGACGCGGGCTTCCACACCGAGGAGCCCCGCGACAGCCGAGCCCTCCTCAGGGGCGAGCAGCCTCGCAGTCGGGACCCTTGACCGCGAGGTCGCCGAGGCCGTCGCCGAGGGTCGCGAGAGCCTCCTTCCCGCGCCGTCGTACGTCACGGGCGACTGTGCGCGAGTCAACGGCGGCGAGGAGGCGCGTGCGGGCGTGGTCGATCAGCGCGCGGTGCACGCCGATCATCGCGTTGGCCGCGACCCACGCCTCGACGTCGTCGGTTCGCGCGTCCTCCTGCGCGATGAGCGCCGCGAGCGTCTCGGTGTAGCGCGCGAAGATCTCGAGCTTGCGCTGTTCGCCATCAACGTCTTCGTGCCGCTGTTCCTGCAGACCACCACCGGCGCCACCCCGACCCAGGCGGGGCTGCTCCTCGTTCCGATGATGATCGGGATCACGGTCTCCACTAACGTGGCCGGGCGAGCGATCGCGCGCAGCGGCCGCTACAAGCGCTACCCGGTCGCCGGCCTGGCCCTCATGACCGTCGCGCTGGTGCTGCTCGCGGTGGTCGCCCGCGAGCCGTCGCGGACGACCACAGGCATCGGCCTCGTCGTGTTCGGCCTCGGCTTCGGGATGGTCGGCCAGGTGCTCATCGTCGCCGTGCAGAACGGCGTCGACCGCCGGCGGCTGGGCATCGCCATGGCCACCACCAGCTTCTTCCGCGGCCTGGGCGGCGCGATCGGCGCCGCCGTGCTGGGCGCTGTCTTCGCCGCCCGACTGGGAACGACCGGCGCGGTCGCCGGCGGCGGGCTCACCGAGCTCGGCGCCGGGACCCGGGCCGACGTGATCGACGCCGTCCAGGCCGTCTTCCTCGTCGCTGCGCCCCTCGCCACGCTCGCCCTCGTCGTCGTCATCTTCCTCCCCGAAGTCGCCCTGCAAGGAGCGACCAACCCCCCGAGAAAGGAGCGCCCATGTCCAACGACGCATTCCAGTCCACCGTTCTGCTGCGCAGCGAGCAGAGCAACGACGAGGTCGGCGTCGTCGAGGTCAGCGTTCCGGCCGGATGGCCGGGGCCGCCGCTGCACCACCACGCCTTCGACGAGGCGTTCTACGTGCTGGAGGGCGAGCTCACCTTCCAGCTCGGCGACCAGCTCGCCTCCGCCGGTGCGGGAAGCCTCACCTTCGCGCCCCGCGACAGCCACCACACGCTGGCCAATCCCGGCGACACGGACGCCCGCTACCTCAGCCGCCCGCAGCCGGCAGCCGGCGACTCCCGTTGAACGCGGCCGGTCGGGCGCCACGGCGCGGCTATCGTGAACGGGGATGCGCCTGAGCGTTCTCGACCAGTCTCCGATCTCCGAGGGATCGACCGGCCCCGACGCCCTGCGCAACACGATCGACCTCGCGCGGCTCACCGACGGACTCGGCTATCACCGCTACTGGGTGGCCGAGCACCACGGCGGCCCGATGCTCGCCGGTCCGAGCCCCGAAGTCCTCATCGGCCCGATCGCCTCGGCCACGGGCCGGCTGCGGGTCGGCTCGGGCGGCGTGATGCTGCCCCACTACAGCCCGTTCAAGGTCGCCGAGAGCTTCAGCCTCCTGGCGGGGCTCTACCCGGGGCGCATCGACGTCGGCCTCGGCCGCGCCGCGGGCACCCATCCGCTGGCCACCTTCGCGCTGCGGCGCGACCGGCGCGAGCCGGCCCCCGACGACTTCCCCCAGCAGCTCGCCGAGCTACTCGGCCACCTCGAGGACCGGCTGCCCCCCAGCCACCCGTTCGCCCGCCTCTCGGCCGACCTTCCCGGGGTGCCGGAGCGCCCTGAGCCCTGGCTGCTGGGCTCCTCGCCCCAGAGCGCGATCTGGGCGGCGGAGCTCGGGCTGCCCTACGCCTTCGCGCACTTCATCAACCCGAAGGGCGCCGAGAACGCCGCGCTCTACCGTGAGCGCTTCGAGGACTCCGAGCGCCTCGAGGCGCCGCGCCAGATCGTCGCCGTCAGCGCGATCGCCGCCGACACCGACGAGGAGGCCGAGCTCCTGGGCGCAAGCGCGCGCATGGCGATGGCGCTGCTGCGCCAGGGCCGCATGGTCCCCGTGCCCCCGGTCGACAAGGCGCTGCGCTACCTCGAGCGCCACGGCGGCCCGTCGGGTCGCCGCGCGATCGTCGGCTCGCCGGCGACGGTGCGAGCCGGCCTGGAGGAGGTCGCCGCGGCCTACGCCGCGGAAGAGGTCATGGTCGTGACCATCGTCCACGACCACGAGGCGCGGCGCCGCTCGTACGAGCTGATCGCCGAAGCGTGCGGGCTGGGCGACGCGGACGCGGCGGTGGGGGCAGCGGCCGCGTCGTAGCGGCGGACGGCGGGCGACGCCCGTCCGGCGATCTCGAAGGGCGGCGTGACCGGCGATCTCGGGTGGTGGCGGCGGCGGCGAGACGCCGGTCGCCTTGTGAAGAACTCGCCGCCCGTCCACTCGTCCAGGCCGAGCTCGCGCTGCTCGGCGATCGCCGCCGCCGCGCAGGTGTTCAGCAGCTCGACGCTCTCGTCCTCGCCGAGCTCGCCGTCGTGGTGGCGGCGCAGCTCGTGCGCGAGGTCCTCGGGCCACCACACGAGCCCACCACCGGCGCGCGCAGCGCCATCGCGCTTCCTCTCTCGCCCGCCGTAGAGTCCCGTGCTCCCCCTTACCCCGAAAGGCGCACCCATGAGCTCGCGGACCTACGTGGTCGGTGTCGGCATGACGAAGTTCGACAAGCCCGGCACGAAGGAGGGCGACTACCCCGACTGGGCGCGCGAGGCCGGCGAGCGCGCGCTGGCCGATGCCGGCGTCCCCTACGACGCCGTGGACCAGGCCTTCGTGGGCTACTGCTACGGCGACTCGACCTACGGCCAGCGCTCGCTCTACCAGCTCGGGCTCACCGGGATCCCGGTCGTCAACGTCAACAACAACTGCTCGACCCGGTCCAGCGCGCTGTTCCTCGCGCGCCAGGCGGTCCGCGGCGGGCTCGTGAACTGCGCGCTGGCGCTCGGCTTCGAGAAGATGGAGAAGGGCCCACTCGGGGTGAAGCCGGTCTGGGCCTCCTCATACCGGCCGGCCGCGTGACGATGGGCGAGCTCGACGGCCGGACCGTCTTCATGAGCGGCGGCAGCCGCGGGATCGGCGAGGCGATCGCCGTGAAGCTTGCCGAGCACGGGGCCAACGTCGCGCTGATCGCCAAGACCGACACGCCGCATCCACGGCTGCCGGGCACGATCCACACCGCGGCCGAGGCGATCCGCGCGGCGGGCGGCGAGGCGCTGGCGATCGTCGGCGACGTGCGCGACGCCGACGCCGTCCAGCGCGCCGTCGACGCCACCGTCGAGCGCTTCGGCGGCGTCGACGTGGTGGTCAACAATGCCAGCGCGATCAACATCGCGCCGATCGCCGAGCTCGAGGTCAAGCGCTTCGACCTCATGCTCGGGATCAACGTCCGCGGAACGTTCGTCGTCACGCGCGCGTGCCTGCCCCATCTGCGCCGCTCGGACCACGCGCACGTGCTCACGCTCTCGCCACCAGTCGACGAGGTGGCGAGCTGGCTTGGCGGCCACGCCCCCTACACGCTGTCGAAGATGGGGATGTCGATGCTCACCCTCGGGCTCGCGCACGACGAGCCCGGCATCTCGGCGAACTGCCTATGGCCGCGGACGCTGATCGCCACGGCGGCGGTGCAGAACCTGCTCGGGGGCGACGAGGCGACTGCGCGCGCGCGCACGCCGGCGATCCTCGCCGACGCCGCCTACGAGATCGTGCGCCGGCCGCCCGGCGAGCTCACCGGGCGCGCGCTGATCGACGACGAGGTGCTGGCCGAGGCGGGGGTCAGCGACCTGTCGGGCTATGCCGCGCCGGACGCCGACCTCGCCCTCGACCTCTTCGTCGAGGGCTGGCCTCAGGACGCGAGCCGCTAGCGCGACCGCCGGCTTGGGGGCGGCTCGCCTCGAGCCCGTGGTCCAGCCCGAGCTGACCGGCCAGCGTCCGCACCGTGTGGTGCTCGTCGGCGCCGACGAAGGTGACCCCGACGCCGCCCGCACCGGCGCGACCGGTCCGCCCGACGCGGTGCACGTAGGCGTCGCGGTCCTCGGGCGCGTCGAAGTTGATCACGTGGGAGATCCCCGCGACGTCGATGCCGCGCGCAGCCACGTCGGTGGCGACGAGCGTGTCGACGCGGCCGGACTCGAAGCGCGCAAGCGCCTGCTCGCGCTGGCGCTGGGACTTGTCACCGTGCATGGCGACGGACTCCACGCCGCTCGTCCGCAGCCGCTTGACGAGCCGGTCGGCGCCGCGCTTGGTGCGCACGAAGACGAGCGCGAGGCCGCGGTCGGCGCGCAGCTCCTCCACGAGCCGCTCGTTGCGCTCCTCGCGGGCCACGGGCACGAAGCGGTGCTCGACGGGCGCGGCGGCGCGTTCCCGCGGCCGGTGCTCGCGGCGCACTGCGTCGCGCGTGTAGGCGCCGGCGGCGCTTCCCGCCTCGCCGACGAGGGTTGCCGAGAAGAAGAGCGTCTGGCGCTGCGCCGGGCAGGCGCGCACGATGCGGTCGACGGCCGGGCGAAAGCCCATGTCCAGCATGCGGTCGGCCTCGTCGAGGACGAGCATGCGCACCTGGTCGAGGGAGAAGGCCCCGCGGGCGAGCAGGTCCTCGAGGCGCCCTGGGGTGGCGACGAGCATGTGCGAGCGGGCCGCCTCGCGAGCCTGGCGCTCGAGACCGACGCCGCCGTAGACGGCGGTGACGCGCAGCGCGCGGGCGTGAGCGATGCCACGCAGGTCGGCGACGATCTGGGAGGCGAGCTCACGCGTGGGCGCGAGGACCAGTGCGGACGGCCGCGGGTCGGTCGCCTCGATGCGCTCGACGATCGGGATGCCGAAGGCGAGCGTCTTGCCCGACCCGGTGGGCGACTGGACGAGCACGTCGCGGCCGGCGAGGACGTCGGCGATCACGAGACGCTGGACGGCGAAGGGCTCGGTGAACCCCTCTGCTGCGAGAGCGCCGTCGACGGCGCTCGAGACGCCGAGATCGGCGAAGGACTGCGTTGACATACAAGACTCCTTGGCGGCACTGCTGGGCCGCGGACGTTCGGGAGGCTACGGCCGACCCGAACCGCCGATGGCGGGACCCAAGCGAGCTGCCTCGCGGCCGACGGCGCCGACCGCGTCAAAGACCGTAGCAGCGCCCCGCGCTCAGCGAGCCGAGGCCGCCGGCTGCGGCGCGGTCAACGTCACGCGCCAGCGCGCTCGTCGGACCGCCTCCGTGAGGCTCTCGACGTCGTAGGCGCCGCGGTGACGCCTGCCGTTGACGAAGAACGTCGGGGTGCCGAGGACGCCGCTCGCGTCCGCCGTCGCGACGTCCTCGGCGACTCGCGGCGCGTACGCGCGGTCCCGGAGCTCCTCGGTGAAGCGGTCCACGTCGAGCCCGAGGCGCTCCGCGTAGCCGGAGAGGTCGGCGTCCTCGAGCGCGTCCTGGTGCTCGAGGAGCAGGCGGTGCATCTCCCAGAAGGCGCCCTGGGCGGAGGCGGCCTCCGCCGCCTCCGCCGCGCGCTGGGCGTGCTGGTGCACGTCGTTGAGCGGCAGATGGCGCCACACGTAGCGCAGCTCGTCGCCGAAGGACTCGAGCAGCTCCCGGATCACGACCTCCGCCTGCCCGCAATACGGGCACTCGTAGTCGCCGTACTCGACGAGCGTGACCGGGGCCGTGTCCGAGCCGCGGACGTGGTCGCGCGCCGGATCTACGTCGTCGACGAGGTCGAGGAGCTCGTCGCGCGTTCCTCGCAGCTGGCGGGCGCGAACCGACCCGGGCAGGAGCCTGACGACGCGGAACACCGCCCACGCCGCCGCCGTCGCCACCACCGCCGCGGCCAGCACCCCGAGCTTCGCCTCGTCGAGCTCGCGTCCGTCGAAGGCGAGGCTCGACACGAGCAGCGAGACGGTGAACCCGATGCCCGCGACCGCCGCCCCGCCGGCGGTCACCGGCCAGGTCAGCGCCCTGCGCGCGCCGGTCAAACGCAACCGCGTGGCGATCCAGATGGCGGCCATGATCCCGACGGGTTTGCCGACCACGTAGCCGAAGAAGATCCCGAGCGTCACGGGTGAGCTCAGCGCGTCTCCGAGCAGGCCCGAGCTGACGTGGATCCCCGTGTTGGCGAGCGCGAACAGCGGCACGATCACGAACGCGGCCCACGGGTGCAGCCGGTACTGGAGTCGCTCGTTGAGCGAGACCGCCGAGGCCACCCCGAGCTGCGCCGAGCGGGCGAGCTCAGGCGTCGGCTGCTCGCGGAACGAGCGTGCGAGCGCCGTCGCCCGCTCGAGCTCGGCGCGCGGTGGCGGATACGCGCTGATCGCCAGGCCGACGACCAGGCCGGTGATCACGGGGTCGATGCCTGACTCCAGTAGCGCGACCCAGAGCGCCACGCCGACCACGGCGGCAGCGCCGGTGCGCCGTGCCGGCGGCGCGTAGCGCAACCCGAGCAGCACGGCGAGCAGGCCAGCCGCGATCGCGAGCGCCACCACCGAGACGTCCTCCGTGTAGACGGTGGCGATCACGAGCAGGGCCACGAGGTCGTCGACGATCGCCACCGTGAGCAGCACGACCCGCAGGCGCGCCCCGCCGGGGGCCAGCAGCGCGAGCACGCCGAGCGCGAAGGCCGTGTCGGTCGACATCGCCGCCCCCCAGCCGTGGGCGGCGGTGGTGCCCGAGTTGAAGGCGAGGTAGATGAGGATGGGAGCCGTGATGCCGCCGACCGCGGCGATCGCCGGCAGGGTCAGGCGCCGGCGCTCGCGCAGCTCGCCGAGGTCGAGCTCGCGCTTGGCCTCGAGGCCGGCGACGAGGAAGAAGAAGGTCATCAGGCCCTGGTTGACCCAGTGACGCAGGTCCAGCGAGAGCCCGGTCTCCCCGATGCGGATCGACAGGTGGGTCGACCACAGCGAGAAGTAGGAGTCCGACCACGGCGAGTTGGCCCACAGCAGTGCGGCGATTGCGGCGGTCAGGAGGACGACGGCGCCGCCGGTCTCGTTGCGCAGGAAGTCGCGTACCGGGGCGGCCAGCGCCCGGCCCCACGCGGTGCGGCCGGTGAGCGCCGCGGCCCCGCCCCCACCCGGCGCGATCGAGTCGGCGGCGTCGGTCATGACCGCATCGCTGGCCGCGCCGGGTGCCTAGGCCCGCCCGCGGGCGAGATCGAGCAGGCGGCCGAGGATCCGGGCGCCGTCGGCCCGGAGGCCGTTGTGCAGGTACTCGTCGGTCACCCACGGGCGCAGCCCGCGCACGAGTCCCGCGGTCTCCTCCGAGAAGGCGCGCTCGACGTAGGGGTCCTCCGCGTAGATCGCCGCGGCGGCCGGCACGTCGTTCGCCCGCAGGCGCTCGGCGTCGTACAGCCGCGGCCACTCGTGCGCCGCGAGGATCTCGGCCGCCTCGCGCAGCGGGGCGAGCGCGCCGTAGTCCTCGTACATCCATTCAAAGACGTGCTCGCCGGTGAACAGCTCGGGGCGCTGCGCGAACTCCTCGGGCATCGTGCGCTGCGCCGACCAGCGTGTCGCGTGCCCGTCGGCGTAGCTCGACTCGTGCACGACCGCGTAGAGCGGATTGCGAGCGAAGCCCAGCGCGGCGTCGACGTCGTGGAGGAAGGCCGGCGAGTCGGCCGGCAGCTCGAGCAGCGCGTGAAGCTCCTCGGGACCGTCGCTGAAGCCGAGGGCATGGCCGAGCTGGCGCAGGCGCCTCGGGGTGAGGCGATCGCCTGACGGAAGGCGCCGATCGTCGACCTCGAGCCGGCACAGCAGCTCGACCGTCCGCGCGCGGTCGCCCGGGTAGCGCTCGTCGTAGGCGCGGTTGCGCTCGAGCATGCGCGCCCAGGTCGCCCGGTAGACGTCGTCGGGGTGGCGGCCCACGGGCGGCAGCCCACCGGTGAAGAGCGCCTCGCGCAGGCCCTCGGGCGCCAGCGAAAGGTAGGTGAGCGCGCAGAAGCCGCCGAAGCTCTGGCCCAGCACGCTCCAGCGCTCCACGCCGAGCTCGGCCCGGATCCACTCGGCGTCGCGCACGATCGCGTCGGCGCGGAAGTGCGTGAGCCGCGCGGCCTGCTCGTCGGGCGACAGGCCCGGCAGCGACCCGACGGGCGTCGAGCGCCCGGTACCGCGCTGGTCGAGCATGAGCACGCGGAAGTCCTCGAGGGCGCGGTCCAGCCATCCCGGGGCGGTCGGGTGGCGCCTGGGGCGCGGCGCTTCGAACCCCGGGCCGCCCTGGAGGAAGACCAGGAACGGCCGCTCGCGGCCCTCGGGATCGGCGACCTCGCGCGCGAAGACGCTGATGCGCTCGCCGTCGAGCACGGCGTGGTCGAGGGGCACGGCGAACTCGTGCTCGGTCAGGACCAGGCCCGGGATGTGGATGGTGGTCGCCATGGCGAAGGAGTTCTACTAGCCGGCTTGAATTCGCCTCTCGAGGGTAGGCCGCAGCCGGGAGCAGGAGGAGGAGGAACAGGGTGTCGGTACGTCTCGACGTCTCAGCGCTCGATTACACGATCCTCGCGATCTACTTCGCGGTCGTGCTTGGCATCGGGGCGGTGGCGCGCCTCGCGATCAAGACCGACATCGACTTCTTCCTGTCGGGCCGCTCGCTGCGAGGAGCCATGGCCGACGAAGCCCCGCAGCCCTTCCGCCCGCCCGGCGACATGCCGTCGACCGGCGCCACGGACGAGGAGGAGGCGAACCTCGCCCGCAACGCGAACCGCTTCGACATCCGCCGCATCATCGGCGCGCTGTTCGTCGTGTACGGGGTGATCCTCGTCGTCACCGGCGTGTTCGGCGACACCACCGTGAAGAACAAGGCGGACGGGATCAACGTCAATCTCTGGGTCGGCCTCGCGATGCTCGCCTTCGCGATCTTCATGATCGCCTGGGCCCTCATCCGCCCGACCGTCGCCGAGCCGCCCGAGACGCGCGGCGAGGGCTCAGGCCGCATCCGCCGCGCGCCGGCGACCTGATCACCTGACTGTCGCGCCCGGCCCTGGCCTGACCTCGAGGGCATCGGCGGGCGGCTCGACGCCCGGCGCGAAGAGGGCGAGCACGTGGCCGCCGAAGCCCCCGCCCACCATGCGCGCGCCGGCCGCGCCGGCGGCGCCCAGGGCGGTGACGGTGCGTTCGACGGCCTCGGTGGAGGCGTCGTAGAGGTCGCGCAGCGAGGCGTGGGACGCGTCGAGCAGCCGCCCGACGGTGACGAGGTCGCCGCGCCCGAGCGCCGCGATGGTCGCCTCCACCCGCGCGTTCTCCTCCAGCACGTGGCGGACGCGACGGTCGAGCGGCTCGGGCAGCCGGGCGACGTCGCTGGGGCGGGCGTCGCGCAGGCTCTCGAGGCCGAGCGCCTCGCGGGGGCGCTCACACTCCTCGCGGCGCTGGTTGTAGCCTGAGGCCGCGAGGTCGTGGACCTCCCGCGAGTCGACGGTCACCAGGCGCCAGCGCTCGAGAGGCAGCCGGACCGGCGTCACCTCAAGCGAGCGGAAGTCGATGCGCAGCGCGTGGCCCTCGCGGCCCAGCAGCGAGGCGAGCTGGTCGAGCAGCCCGGTGTGCGCGCCGACCCAGTCGTTCTCGACCCGGGAGCACAGCCTCGCGAGCGCAATCCGGTCGCCCTGCTCTTCTCCGCTCAGGGCGAGGAGCGCGAGGCAGAGGGCGACCTCGAGCGCAGCGGAGGAGGAGAGACCCGAGCCCTCGGGAACCGTGCCGGCGATCTCGAGCGACGCGCCACGAACGTCGTGGCCGGCGGCGCGCAGCTCGCCGACGGCGCCGCGCACGAACGCCCGCCAGCCACGGCTCGCGCCGGAATCGTCCACCGCGAAGCGGTCCTCCTCGCCGAGATCGGCTGCGAGCGCGTGCAGCTCGCCGCCCTCCCGCGCGGCCGCCCGCACGGTGACCCCGCGGTCGATCGCGAAGGGCAGGCCGAGCCCGTCGTTGTAGTCGGTGTGCTCGCCGATGAGGTTGACGCGCCCCGGCCCGAAGGCGACCACCGACGTGCGTCGCCGCGAGGCCGCGACCTCAGCCCTCCAGGACGGCGCCGGCGGGGACGTGCGGCCCGTCGAGGTCGGCCGACAGCTCGACGCGGCCGCGGACCACGACGTCGCGCCCGAAGGTCACGTCGCCCCGCACGACGAGCCGCTCGCACGCGACGAGCGACGGCGGGACCAGCGGCACCCGCGCGCCGTGACGGGCGCGCAGGGCGAGCACCTGCGCGGCGATCACGTCGAGGAACGTGCGGCCCTCCTTGACCTCGAGCAGGCTCTTGGTTCGCCGCAGGCCCATGCTCGTGCCGAGGCCGCCGTTGACCTTGACCACGACCGCCTGCTCGAGCCCTCGCTGGGCGATTGCCGGGTCGACGTCCAGCTCGTCGAGCCCCGGAAGCTCCGCGACCGGCTCGATCCCGGCCTCGCGGAGCAGGCCCTCGTCGCCCGCCTCGAGCCGCTCGTAGCGCCGGCGGAACCCGACCACCGCCGCCGGCGACTCGCCGACCGCCAGCATCTTCTCCTCCGCCTCGCGCACCCCGGCTTCCCCCACACGAGGCATCTTCGCGCCTGTAAGGAGGCCATGTCGTCGATGACGCGCGGGTGCGACACTTCGCCCGTGTTCGATCACGTCACCATCCGCGTCGCCGACCCGGCCGCTTCGCAGCGCTTCTACGACACCGTGCTGGCCCCGCTGAGCCTGTCGCGACTGGGCTCGTCGGAGTCGGAGTTCGTCGAATGGGGTGACTTCTCGGTCGCGCAGGCCTCGTCCGAGCGACCTCCGACGCGCGGGCTGCACGTCGCCTTCGGCGCATCTTCGCGAGCGCTGGTCGACGCGTTCTGGCGGGCCGGCACCGCGGCCGGCTACACCGACGACGGAGCGCCCGGCCCGCGTCCGCAGTACTCGCCCGGCTACTACGGCGCCTTCCTGCGGGACCCCGACGGCAACAGCGCCGAGGCCGTCAACCACGAGCGGACGACGGCCGCCGGCACCGTCGATCACCTGTGGATCCGGGTCGCCGACGTCGCGCGCTCGCGTCGCTTCTACGAGGAGATCGCGCCCCTCGCCGGCTACCGCCTGAGCGAGGTGCTGCCCGACCGGGTCCGCTTCGCGGGCAAGCAGGGATCCCTGTCGGTGGTCGCAGGCCCCGGCACCGAGCACGTGCACCTCGCCTTCCCGGCCGCCGACCGCGCGACGGTCGACGCGTTCCACGGCGCGGCGACCCGGGCGGGCTACACCGACGACGGCTCGCCCGGCGAGCGCCCGGCCTACAGCTTCGGCTACTACGCGGCCTACGTGCTCGACCCCGACGGCAACAGCGTCGAGGTCGTCTTCCACGACCGGTCGGCCGCACCCGGCGCCCCGCACCGCGCCGCCTGAGCGCTCAGCGTCGTTGCGGCGTTCCCTTCGGGCACGCCTTCCGATAGGCCGGGATCTTCGCGCGCGGGGCGCGGAACTCGGCTCGGCTCCAGCCCGAGATACGGTTGCCGCAGATCAGGCTCTGGGGGTTGCGGGTCATCTGGATGCCGTACTGGCCGTTGTCGCGGATGACGTTGCCGTAGGCGCGGTTCTTGATCCCGTCGCGCCTGCCGTCTCCGCCGAGGCGGATGCCGGCCCCCTTGTTGCCGAACGAGGTGTTGAAGCGGAAGGTGTTCGAGTTGCCGCGCGAGTCGAAGCCGCCCGACTCCTTGTCGCGCTGGCCCGTACAGCGGTTGTCCTCGACGAGGTTCTTGCGCGCGTTCTCCTTGATGTCGACGCACTCGTTGCCGCGCGTCACCAAGTCGTTGCCGTGGATCCAGTTGCGGTCGGAGCGGTCCCTCGCGGCGTCGGGGGCGCCGTTGGCGCCCTGCTGCTCGGGCGCGGTCCCGATGTAGACCCCCTCGCCGTTCTTGCCCCCCTCCCCGAAGCGGAAGTCGTAGAGGCCGCAGGTGCGAAAGGTCGACCCCGCGATCTCGTTGCCCCGGGCGAAGTAGCGCAGGCGCACGCACTCGCCGCCCGCGTTGGCGAAGGTCATGCCGCTCATGCGCAGCCCGCTCGGGCCGTCGCCCGGCCGCGTGCCTATCGCGTAGATCAGCTTGCCGGCGTAGGCATTCTTGTCGGCGGGGTCGGACCCGAAGAACCCGTCGATGCTGAAGCCCTGCAGGACGAGGTGGTCGTGGTTGATCTCGACGACGCGCTGGTCATAGGCGGTGCCGCGCACGACGGCGTCCTTCGGGCCGCAGATCGAGATCGGCGCGCCGGCCGTGCCGCTGCGCACGGTTCGGATCGCACCGCGGTAGTCGCCCGGCGCGAGGCGGATCACCGCACCGGGCCGGGCGCGATCCAGCGCGCTCCGGATGGTCGCGAGCGGCCGAGCGCTCGTCCCCGGGCCAGCGTCGTCGCCACCGGGGGCGACGAACAGCGTGCCGGCGCCGCAGGCCGGGGCGCCCGGGCTCGGCGCGGCGAGGGCTGTCGCCGGCGCGGCGAGCAGGGCGAGGACGGAGACGAGGAGGCGGAGGGTCACGAGGATGGACAACCAGCGGGGAGGTTCGTTGTTGCGGTCACGAGGGCGCCGGCGAACGGCGGCGACGAGGGAGGGGAGGGATCGGCCGGTCGCGGCGAATCGCAGGGCGTCTGCCCCTCCTTCCCCCTCGTCGATGCTGTTCGCCGGCGCCCCAGCGCGGGTCGGCGGAGAGTGCGGCGCCGCCCGCTCCCCTCAGCGGTTCGAGCCGCCGAAGATCTGAAGGAAGAACAGGAAGATGTTGAAGACGTCGAGGAAGATCCCCGCGGCAATCGGGATGACCTCGGCTTGGCCGGCGCGCTTGAGCCGGTTGAAGTCGATGACCGTGTAGAGGCCGAAGACGCCGAGGCCGAGGATCGAGTAGATGAGCGCGCCGCCGGGGATGTTCACGAAGATCAGCACGATCCCGAACACGATCAGCCCGAGCAGCAGGAAGAAGGCAAGCCGGTAGAGCCCCGAGAGGTCGCGCCGCGTGGCGTAGCCGCCCGCCCCGAGGCCGGCGACGAACAGCCCGGTCGCGCCTGCGGCCTGGTAGATCGTGCCGGCTGCGTAGGAGCTCACCCAGTTGCCCACCGCGATGCCGAGCAGCAGCCCGGTCGCGAAGAGGAAGGCGAGGGCGACCTGCCGCGCCCCGCGCGCGTTGGCGACGTTCAGGCCGATGATGCAGCCGAAGGCGAGCAGCCAGGGAAGCAGGACCGTGAGGCCGGTGAGGTCGCGGCCGATGTAAGCGCCGAGCGCCGTGAAGCCGCACGTGAGGGCGACCAAGCCCATCACCTGACCGAAGATGGCCCGCGTGCGATCGCGGTCGAGCGCGATGGGGGCGGCGTAACCGGGAGTCGTCATCCCGCGAATCATCGCCGATCGCGCCGGCGACCGCGAGCCGCTCAGCGACCCGGCGCGAGCGGCGGCCCGACGACCTCGGTCCGGTAGCGCTCGTTGACCCGCCCGAGGCCCGCCATGTCGACCTCGTCGGCGTGCATGGGGACGTAGGTGAGCAACATGCGTGGGAGGCGTCATCCGCCGCCGTCCGCGGGCGGGAGCTCGGGCACGTGGCCCTCGAGCGCCGCGCGGTCCCAGCCCGCGAGCTCGGCGCTCGCCTCGTAGGCGCTCTGGAAGAACCGCTGGACCGCGCCGTCGGGCGAGGGCGCGCGGCGCGCGTCCTCGTAGAGCAGGACGAACTCGCTCAGGGCGGGCTCCCAGCGCGCCGCCGCCGGCTCGACCGTCGCCGCGGCGATGCCGTCCGGCGCGGGCGACAGGTAGGCGTACAGGACGGCGTGAGGAAACTCGCGACTGCCGGGCCAGAGGCCGATCGCGAAGTTCTCCCGGTCCTCGGCGTACTCGAAGATCCTGTCGGCGCCGGCGGGTGGGGACATCGGTCGGCCGTTGAAGCGCGTCGTGCTCAGGTCACAGCCGCCCCAATAGAAGTAGACGGGGCTGCTCTTGCCGTGGAACGGCGTCCGGAAGCGCTGCATGGCGCGTTCCGTCGCCAGACACGCGCGCCACCAGCGCTGCACCGCCTCGCCGTCGTAGGCCGAGTGCTGCTCGTCGCGCTCGAAGGGCACCGGATCGGGCAGCTCGGCGGGCAGCGACGAGATCTGTGGCTCGATGCCGAGCGAGCCCAGCGCCTCCATGACCTCGGCGTGGAACGACGCCACCGAGCGGGGAGCGAGCGCGACCGCCCGCCGCTGATCTTCCGAGGTCCTGATAGCCAGCTGGTGGTCCACGAAGTCGAACTCGAGCTCGAAGCTCGTGCCGCGCCACGGGACGAGCCCGCTGCCCAGTCCGCTCGCGGTGAGCTCGAACGCGACCTCCCACCAGTGGTTGAGAAACGGACACAGCGCGAGCTTCACCTTGCCGGCGACCTGCGTCCACAGGTGCAGCGTCTCCCGGGTGTCGGCCCAGGGCTCGAAGGCGAGCTCGGGCCACACAGCGCTCGTCGTGGCGTGCTCGTCGGGCACCGAGCGCACCCTACGTCTCGCTGCTTCGTTCGTCAATCAACTGCAGTCCCGTGGCTGGCTGGAACTCCCACACCGCGAGCGCGGTGAGCAGCGCCGCGACGGCGGCGCTCACGGCCAGAGCGGGACATTGATTGCGTCGCGTACGAAGCATACGTGCCGCCGAGAGCGTTGAACCGCCTACACTCCAGCCGTGACGAAGCCCGAGCAGCGGTTCGTGCGCGACGGGCGCGGAGCGTGGGTCGGCATGCTGCGGGTGCACTCCATGGTCGTGCGCCGCCTCGACGCGAAGCTGGCGGGATCCCACGGGATGACGCTCAACGAGTACGAGGTGCTGCTCAAGCTCCACCTCGAGGGCGGCTGCCTGCGCATGTCCCGTCTCGCCGAAGCCGCCCTCTTGAGCCGCAGCGGCCTGACCCGCATCGTGGACGAGCTCGAGGCGCAGGGGCTCGTCCGCCGCGAGACCGACGAGGACGACGGCCGCGTGTGGCTCGCGACCTTGACCCGCCGCGGCGAGACGCGCTTCGCCGCCGCGCGCGACGCGCACATCGCCAACGTCCACGAGCTGTTCCTCGATCCGCTCACCGCCGCTCAGCGCAAGGCGCTGGCGCAGATCTGGCAGACCATCGAGGCGGCGATGCCGGCCGACCCGGAGCAGCTGCCCCCGGCCCGCGCGAACCGTTCGCGGCGCCGACCTGCCCGCCGCGCGGGCTGACGTGCCGCCTGCCCTCGCTCAGACGCGCCGCGCCGGCGAGGGCAACGCCGGCGGGCGACCGGTGAAGCGGGCGACCAGCCAGGCCAGCGGGGTGCGCGACTCGCCGGGCGAGACGACGAGCGACGCGACGCGACGCCGCTCGAGATCGCGGGCGATGCGGGCGTCGATGAGGCGGGCCACCTCGGCGTTCAGCGGTGCGTGCATTGGGTCTTCCTCGGTTCGGGAGTCGGAGGAGCCCGATTAACCTACGGCCGGCGACTCGCGGCCACAGCGTCCTGCGGCGCCCGTCTTCTGGGTCTTATTACCCACGCGGCGTCGCGTGGCTGCGCAGCGCATCCAGGTCGGGGATCGTCGCCGTGCGCCGGCCGGTGATCACCGCGCCGGTGGCCCGCAGCGCACGCAGCGCCTTGACTGTCGCCTCGCGCGAGGACCCGCACCACGCCCCGAGCTCCTCCTGGGACAGCGGCAGCTCGACCTCGACGCCCTCCGCGGTCGGCCTCCCGAAGCGCTCGGCGAGCTCCACGAGCCTCGACGCCACGCGCCCGACGGTGCTCAACGACGAGAACTCGACCCGCTTGACGTCGGCGTCCCTGAGCCGGGCCGCCACGATCCGCAGCAGCTCCAATGCCGCCGAGGCGTCGGACTGCAGCGCCTGCTCGAGCGCACGTCCCGGCACGACGAGCACCTCGACCTCGCCCAGGGTGACCGCCGCGGCCGAGCGCGGCGCACGGTCCACCGTCGAGAGCTCCCCGACGACCTCGCCGGGCCCGCGCAGCCCCAGCACGGTCTCGCGCCCGTCGGGCGACGCGTGGGTGATCTTCACCCAGCCCTGCTCGATCAGGAACACGCGGTCAGCGAAGTCGCCCTGGGAGAACATCGCCTCGCCGCGGCGGAAGCGGTGACGCACGCCGTCCTGGGCCAGGTGGTTCAGGAACGCGGCGTGCGCTGTCATCAGCCCAAAGCGTACGGTGCGTCGCATGCCTACCCCAGCGACCGTCACCCCGCTTCGGGCTCGTCAACGCCCACCTCGTCCCCGAGGACGACGGGCTCACGCTCATCGACACCGGGATCCCGGGCACGGCCAAGGCGATCCTCGCCGCCGCCGGCCGCGCCGGTACCCCGATCGTCCGCATCGCCCTGACCCACGCGCACGGCGACCACGTCGGCTCTCGCTCGACGCGCTGGCCGCCGCGCGGCCCGAGGCGGAGGTGTCGATCTCCGCGCGCGACGCACGCCTGCTCGACAAGGACAAGTCCCTGGACCCCGGCGAGCCGAGCACCAAGTTGCGCGGCGGCTTCCCGGGGACCAAGACCAAGCCAGGCGTCCTGCTGGCGCCCGGCGACCACGTCGGCTCGCTCGAGGTCCACGCGGCGCCCGGGCACACGCCCGGCCACATCGCGTTCCTCGATCCTCGCGACGGCACGTTGTACTGCGGGGACGCGTACTCGACGCTCGGCGGCGTCGCAACGTGCGCGAAGCTCAACCGCTAGCCCCGTTTCCGCGGTTCGTGAGGGTTAGGTTTGGCTGTTGAGGCCAGGGCGGCTGGATCTGTAGGAGGTCCAGGACGTGTTGTTGGGTGTCGGTGAGTTGGTCGAGTGCGATGCGGTGGTGGGTGTAGGTGAGGCCGAGGCCCTGGAAGGCGGCGAGGATGTTGCGGCCTGTCGGGCGGGCTTCGCGGCCTTCGGGGAGCAGCCCGGGAAGCTGTTGGTGTTCGCCGAGCGCGGCGCGGGTTTGGGCTTCGATGAGGCCGAAGATCAGCAGCGCGATCCCGACGATGCTGATCAGCGCGAAGACGCGGTCGTCGTTGTGCAGGAAGATCGGGCGGACCTTCAGCGTCTGCTTGAGGTCGCGGTGACGGCGCTCGATGATCTGCTGGTCTTTGTAGAGGCGCAGCACCTGGCCGGCGCTGATGCGGCCGGGAAGGTTCGTCGCCAGCGCGTAGATCCCGTCGAAGGACGCGGCGGTGTCGATCGCGTCCTGGTTGCGTTGCCAGGTCAAGGTCAGTCGTCCGTTGCGGGTGCTGACCTGCGCGTCGATCAGGCCGGTGATGTTGGCGCTGACGATTTGGCCGATGCGGTGTTCGACCTGGCGGCGGGTCTTGTAGTAGCGCCCGCCGAGACCGTTGCGCATCCGCTGAAGGGCGTCCTCAGCCTTGGCCAGCGCGCGCTCGCGGGCGTCGGCGACCTGAGTGGCCTCCTCGGAGGAGTGGATGTAGGCCACTCGTAGCTTCAACGCCGGCGCGTCGCTGGTGGGGATCTCCCAGTCGCGCAGGGCGCCCCGAAAGCGCGACCGCTGCCCGGCCGGCAGCTTGGCTTCACGCTCGGGCACGTAGCCAACCGGGCGCAGCCCGGCGTGGCCGACGTCGGCCAGGAATCGCTCGCGGAACCCCGCGCTGGCCCGCAGCGGCACGACGAACCGCACGCCGGCCTGGTCGATCTCACGCAGCGTTTTGGGCTGACCCATCGCGGAGTCGCAGACGATCAGCATCCCGGGGCCCGAGAGCGCCAGCAGCCGCTCCATCGACGCGCCGACCAACGCCAGTTCCGCGGCGTTACCTGCGTCCGGGCGGCTGTAGAGCACCGTCCCGTCTGGCGTGCACGCCTGCAGCGTGCGGACCTGCCGGGCGACGCGACGGTCTGCACCCCAGCCCTTGGCGATCAGCGCCGAGTCCTCGTAAGCGCCCGTGACCCTGACCGTGGTCAGATCAACATGAAGGCGGCCTGCGCCAACCCCGAAGTGCTCGATCGCGCGGGCGGCGACCTGGGAGCGCAGATGCTCGCTGTAGACCGCGAACGTCTCAAGCGCCCGGCCGAGACGGTCATCGTTCAACAGCGCCGGCGGGATCCCAAGCAGCTCATGGACCGCGGCACCGGACGCCCACCCCGCGACGTCATACAGCGGAGAGGGTGAGCACAGCCGGCTGGCGATCAACGCGCAGACGACCTCACCGACCGACAGGACCGACCGGGCGCTGCGCGGCAACGCCGCATCGACGGTGTCCTTGACGTCGAGCTCGCGCAGGAAGTGCTCGACCAGCAGCAACGGGCCGACGCTGCGGCGCGTCCCGGTCATCGGCGTGTCAAGACGCGCGAAGGACCCGGCGAGCGCCTCGAGCTGCCCCGAGTCCTTCAACGCATCCTTGCGACCAACGTTTGCCACAACACGATGGCGAACCTTGCCCTGCTCATCGCGGTAGCCCTCCACGAGTTGGAGGTAGCTGTACTCGCGGCCCGACCGCTTAACCTTGGTCTCTTTGACGAACATGTTGCCACAACACTACGGGCCCGATCGGACGGCAGAACCACCCAACATAAAAACCACAGTTGCCACAACACGACCCGCTCGCGCAGGACCGCAAGACCCCGAACCGCCCGCCCCCACCTCAAAAGGGCGTCGGGACTACACCCCCTCAACCGCGGAAAACGGGGCTAGCTGATCGGCGCCCCGGCTCTTCTTACCCTGGCGGGCCGGGTCTTGGCGGCGACCGTCGGCTGGTCGGGGAGTACGACCATGCAGTCGTTGCGGTTGCCGGAGTTAAGTCGGTCCAGGCTCACGGTCGACAGGATGCCATCGTTGACACCGAGCACGGCGGCGCCCACCCCGTTGGCCCAGTCGCCTTCGCCCATCTGGTCACGGACTTCCTTGCCGGCGACGAGAACAACATCGCCGACAAGACGCTGAGGGCGCGCGCGCAGCGACCCGCGCGCACCTTCAACTGGGTGTAGGCGCGGTTTGCTTCCCCGGGGCAGTAGCTCAGACGAGAGGCTCGTGGCGTCCTCCAGCGCCTCTCAACGCGCAACCGTGCGGTTGCTCGATAACGCACGTTAGGTCGCGAGGGCGAGCTGGGCGTCGCGCACGGCGACGCCGGGGGTCTCCTGGCAGAACCGCGGGTCGGCGCCGGTGACCGGCGACAGCCACGCCCACCTGCTCGGGCGTCTTGAGCGCTTCGCCGGTCAGCTGGGCTATGAGCTGAGATACGGGCGGCTGCCCGGCGGGCTGGGTGGCTACTGCGATCCCGCGCGCCAGGTGATCGTGATCGACGCGGCGCAGGCGGCCAACGGGCGGGTGCGCACCGCGATCCACGAGCTCGCCGATGCCCTGGGCGTGGGGTATGACGCCTTCTCACGAGAGCAGGCCGAAGTGATCGTGGAAACGGTCGTTTTCAGGCTCGGTTGGCCTGTCCGCGGCTTGCACGCTGGGCGTAGCGTGGGTGACGGCTGTCACCGACGTCGTTATGCGCGTCGCCCGGCGACGCCCTTGGTCAGGTGTGGGTGGCGCGTTGGCGGTGAACGCGATCAGCGCGATCAGCATCCAGGCGGCGGCGTAGATGAACGCGGCGGTCGGTGAGGCAAGGGTCCAGAGCAGTCCGGCGATGGCGCTGGCGGCGAAGTTGCCGAGGCTTTGGACGGTGGCGAGCAGTCCGAAGGCCGAGCCGCGCTGTCCTTCGGGGGCGAGGTGCGCGACCGCGGCATGTTCGGCGGTCTCGACGATGCCGATGCCGATGCCGGCCAGGACGAAGCCGATCAGCGACGATCGGAAGGCTGGCGCCGGTGAGCGCGAGCACGAGGTAGGCGGTAGCGAACGCAGCGGTGCCGCCGACGAGGACATAGACGGGGCTGCGGCGGTCGCCGTGGTGGCCAGCGGGGATGCTGACCGCCGTCGCGGCGATGTTGTAGGCGGTGTAGAGCGCAAGCGCGAGTTGCGCGGCGCTGTCCTGGCCGTGGCCGGGGGTGAGCAGTTCGGTGGCGCGCAGGATCAGCAGCGTCGCCGCGATGTTGCCCAGCTCGAACGCCGAGACGGCGACCAGCAGCCGGCCGAGGCGGCCCTTGACGACGGGCCGGAATTGGATGCGAATCGGTTGGCGCTCGCCGACCTTGGGCAGCTTGGCGGCGCGGATCGCGTAGACGATCGCGCCGACGGGACCTCATGGCCGACGTCGGCGGGGTGGGCCAGCTCCCAGCGTTGCTGTGCAGCTTGGCCTGCAGGACCTCGGGGCCGCTGGCTTGGTTCTGGGGTGCTCATGACGTCGTGATGCGTTCGTGGGGGAGTCCAACGGGGGCCTTGAGGCGCTTGAGCATGTGGCCGATGCGGTGGGCAAGCGCGTCGGGAGTTAGCTGCAGGACGTGGGCGATGTCGCGGCGGGATGTGCGGTGGACGAGCATGCCGAGGATGGGCAGGTCTTTCGGGTCGAGCAGTCCGCCGGCGATGTCCAGCAGGTCGGCGGAGAGGGGCGGCAACGCGCTTCTGCCAGCGGCGATGACGCGGATCGTTTCGAAGAGCTGCAGCGAGGGGGCGCTCTTGGGAAGGATGCCGTCGGCGCCGGCGATGATGGCGGGCACCACGAGCGAGGCATCGGCGTAGGCGGAGTAGAGCAGCACCGCGGGAGCCAGCACGTTGGCCTTGATCTGGCAGCACAGCGAAAGGCCGTCGCGGCGGGGTAGGTGGTAGTCGAGCAGCACGACGTCGGGCCGGGTGCTGTAGAGCAGTGGCGCCAGCTCTTCGGGGTCCCGGGCCTCGCCGATGGGGAGCAGCCCGGGTTCGCTGCGCAGCGCGGTGGCGAGGCCGAGGCGGACCGCGGGGTGATCGTCGACGATGGCGACGCGAATCACGTCTGGCGCTCGTGTCGGCATATGACGACAGGACGAGTGGCGCGGCGGACAAGTTCGTGCGACACCGAGCCGAGCAGTCCTGCGCGCAGCGTACCCAGGCCGCGGCTGCCCACGACAAGCAGCATGGCGCGGGTTGCGGCGGCGAGCTCGAGTAGCTGGCCGGCGGGATCGCCGCGGCGAAGCTGAATCTCGTGGCTGTCGGCATCGGGGTCTGCGTCCGCGTCCTTGAGGAGGCGGTTCATTCTCCGCAGCGCCTGCCGCTTGGGGGCCCTGAGGCGCTGATCAAAGGTGGCGGGTAGCGCGCCGGCGGTCGTGAGGTCTTCAGCCGGCGCCGCGGCGGTGGGGAGTACGTGGGCGAGGGTGAGCGGCACGTCGAGGTTGCGCGCCAGCCGCACGGCGGTAACGACGGCTGGCCCGTCGCCGTCGGCGTCGATGCCGCACGCGATCCGCTCACCCTCAAGCGGCGCGCCGATCATGCCAGGCGGCACGACGACGGCCGGGCAGGGCGCGTCGCGGACGATGGCGGTGGAGACGCTGCCGAGGATCGCGCTGTGCAGGGTGCCGGCGCCGCGCGAGCCGACGACCACGAGCTCTGCGTCCTCCTCGCCGGCGACGGCGCACAACCGTTCTGCGGCGCCGCCGCGTTCCAGCCGTGGCTCGGCCGTCGTCAGGTTGTGGTGTTCGATGGCTTGGCTGAGCAGGCGTTCGCCGGTGTCGCGGCCGAGGAGGTCGATGTGCTCTACGTGGGCGGATACGCGCGCGGGCGCCGTGAGCAGCAGATCGGGCGTGGGCACAGGAACGGCGTGCACCACGACGAGGCGATGGCCTAAGCGCTCGGCCACAGCCCTCGCCACGTCCAGGGCCACCTGGGCTTTGTGTGAGGCGTCGATGCCGCACACGATGCTGGGGTTCATGTCGTCTCCGGGATACGGTCTGGTTGGGGCTCAGCGCCATGGTCAGGGCCACCGGACGCGTGTGCTATGGGGAGCACGGCCCATCCCGGGGCGGAGTCTCGCGCGCGTGTGGGTGGCGGCGCCCATAGCGAGCCGTCGCAGCGCGCGCCATGCTGGTGGTCGGATGTCCCTGTTCTGGCGGGTGTTCGTGATCAACGCGGTGGTGCTAGTGGGCGCGGCGTTGTTGCTCGTGCTCACTCCCGCGACGGTTTCGCACCAGGTCCGGGTCATCGAGGTGCTGGTGCTCGCCGGCGGGGTGGCCGTCGCGCTGGCGGTGAATCTCGTGCTGATGCGGCGGGCGTTCGGGCCGCTTGAGCGGCTCACGGAGCTGATGCGCATGGTGGATCCGATGCGCCCGGGGCGACGCGTGGACGCCGAGGGGACGTTGCCCGAAGTCGCCGCGCTGTCTGCAGCGTTCAACGACATGCTTGAGCGGCTTGAAGTTGAGCGGCGCGACAGCGGCCGGCGGGCGCTCGCCGCCCAAGAAGACGAGCGCGTGCGCGTGGCCCGCGAGCTCCATGACGAGGTGGGCCAGACGCTGACGGGCGTGGTCTTGCAGCTGGAAACGCTTGCCCGCCAGGCGCCGCCGCAGCTGCGCGCGCAGATTCAGCTTCTGCAGGAGTCCGCGCGCGGCGGTGTGGAAGAAGTCCGCGAGATCGCCCGCGGCTTGCGCCCGGAGGCGCTGGATGAGTTCGGGCTTCGCCCCGCGCTGGTCAGCCTGGCGTCGGGCTTCGCTGAGCGCGCCGGGCTGCGGGTTCGCCGACGCTTGGACGCGGAACTTCCCGTGCTCGGGCGCGAGACTGAGCTGGTGATTTACCGCGTCGCGCAGGAGAGCCTGACCAACGTGGTCCGTCACGCACACGCCGGCGCCGTGGAGCTCGCGCTTGAGCGGCGCGACGGGGCCGTTGTATTGCGCGTCCGCGACGACGGCTGCGGACTTGACCCTAACCTCGCGACCCGGGGCGGCGGCGTCCGGGGCATGAGTGAGCGCGCCATGCTCGTCGGCGCGCGCCTGGTCATCGAGCCCGTGGCGCCGCACGGCACCGAAGTGCGCCTCGAGGTCCCCGCGCCATGAGCGTCCCGCTGCGAACCCGCATTCTGTTGGCCGACGACCACACGATCGTCCGTCACGGCTTACGCATGATCCTCGACGCCGCCCCGGACTTGACGGTGGTCGCAGAAGCCGGCGACGGGATCGAAGCGGTCGAGCTGGGCTTGCGCGAGCCGATCGACCTAGCGGTGCTCGATGTGGCGATGCCCCGGCGGACCGGGCTGTCCGCCGCGCGCGAGCTGACCCGGCGGCGCCCGGAGCTCAAGGTGCTCATGCTCTCCGTCCACGAGGTCGACCAGTACTTTTTTGAAGCGCTCAAGGCCGGCGCGTCGGGCTATGTGCTTAAGACGGGCGCCGACCGCGACCTCGTGCAGGCGTGCCGGGCGGTGATGCGCGGCGAGCCGTTCCTGTACCCGCCCACCGTGCGCACGCTGATGCGCGAATACCTCGAGCGCGCCGCCGACGGCGAGTCGGTCCGCGACGACCCGCTCACGCCGCGCGAGCGCGAAGTGGTCAAGCTCGTCGCCGAGGCGTACAGCACCGAGCGAATCGCTGAACTGCTGGTCATCAGCCCCAAGACGGTCGAGCGCCACCGCGAGAACGTGCTGGCCAAGCTCGGTTTGCGCGATCGCGTCGAGCTCACCCGCTACGCCATTCGCCACGGCCTCGTCGAGCCATAAGACGCATCGCGCCGCGCCCCGCGCTCAGCGGAGCTCCGACGGTGGCGAGCAGGATTGCGGCGAAACAGCGCACCCGGCGCTGGTCGCGCCTGCCGTGCTTCGCGCGGCCTGCTTACCGCCGGCAGAGTTCCCGTCGCGGACGCGTGTTCTCCGCCGATGGGCAGCGCTTCCCGCTGATGGGCAGCGCTCCCCATACCGACACGCACGGACGCGCGGAACGCTCCCATCCATCCAACCGAAGGGAGCGCAATGCACCCGCACACCCCGCAAGACCGGCGGACGTTCGAAAGCGCCGAGTGGACGCCACCTGCCCCGCAGAACGACCGCACCCGGGTCGAGGGCCACACCCGCCACGCGCGAACGGCCACACTCGTCACCGTGTTGTCGCTCGCCGTGATCGTCGCGCTGATCATCCTGCTCTAACGCGGCTCGGCCCCCGGTCGCGTCGCCGCTGGGCGGCGCGACCGCGGTTGGTCAGCCGACTGGGCCGCGTGCCGTGTGCGCCGCAACCCGCGCGGAATCAGCGCGTGAGTGCGAGGCAGCTGGAGCGGGTCCGCCGAGGCCTACAGCAGCCGAGCAGATCACCCAACTGCTGGTCATCACCCAGACGGTCGAGCGCCACGACGAGACCCTGCTGGCCAGCATCCGCCCGAGGCCGCGGCTCGGGTTTCAATTACGTCGCCAGAAGGGCCAAGAGGCCGATGAGCAGGCCTCCGAACAGTCCGCTCGCGATGCTCACGCCGATGAAGAAGGCGGTGATCTTCACCGTGTCCTTGACGCACCCACGCCTCTGTTGGGAAGCCGACGGTGGCCGGGGTGTGGGCATGGCTGGAGCGTCGCGCCACACCGCGGTGCCGGCAATGGGCGTCACGGCCCATACGCGTCATCCGCTTCCCGGCGGACGGTGCGGCGTGCTGCGGATGAGCAGCGCGGCGCCGAGCAGGCCGCTGGCCAGCGAGCCGGCGAAGATGCCGACCTTGGCCAGGCCGATCGTGGCGGGAGCGGGGTAGGCGAGTCCGGTGATGAACAGCGAGACCGTGAAGCCAATGCCGCCTAGCGCGGCGGCGCCCCACACCTGCCGCGACTGAACGCCTTCGGGCAGCGCGCCGAGGCCGAGGCGCAGCCCGAGCAGGCTGGCGCCGGCGATGCCCAGCAGCTTGCCGACCACTAGGCCCAGCGCGATCGCCCACGCCACCCGGCTCCCAGCGGCGTCGGCGAGCGTGTCGCCGTTCAGCGCGACGCCGGTGTTGGCCAGCGCGAAGACGGGGACGATCGCGAAGCTGCTGATCGGGTGCAGGCGGTGCTCGAGCTCTTCGAGCACGCGGCGGCCGGCGACCGGTCGCGCCGGGGTCAGCAGGCCCAGGGCGACGCCGGCGATCGTGGCGTGCACGCCCGATTCATGGGTGGCGACCCACACGAACACGCCCACGGGCACGTAGGCGACGACGCGCCAAACGCCGGCTCGCCGCAGGAGCACGACGGCCAGCAAGCCGCCGAGGGCGGCGAGCAGCCAGACCGCGGAGAGATCGTCGGAATAGAAGACGGCGATGACCGAAATGGCCAGGATGTCATCGACGATCGCGATCGT
Source organism: uncultured Actinomycetes bacterium (assembly GCA_963728925.1). GTDB lineage: Bacteria > Actinomycetota > Thermoleophilia > Solirubrobacterales > Solirubrobacteraceae > JBBPZA01. The sequence goes on from CAVSMB010000012.1 coordinate 36,771, forward strand.
GAGCACGAGAAGCTTGACACCGGACGAGATCCGGTTGCCGAGCAGCGCGAGCACGCCGACCGCAAAGGCGATGTCGGTGGCCATGGGAATGCCCCATCCCTCGCTGCCGGGGCCGCCCGCGGTGAGCGCCAGAAAGATCGCGGCGGGCAAGATGGCGCCGCCCAGGGCGGCCACAACGGGCAGGGCGGCGGCCTTGCGGTCGCGCAGCTCCCCGATCACGAGCTCGCGCTTGATTTCCAGGCCCACGACGAAGAAGAAGAGGGCCATCAGGCCGTCGTTGACCCAGTGCTGCAGGTCCTCGCGGATCGCCAGCGACTCGACGCCCACAGACAGCTCGCGATCCCAGAACGAGACGTAGCTGTCGGCGGCGGCGTTGGCCCACACCAGGGCGGCCACGGTGGCGACCATGAGCGCCACCCCACCGGCCGCCTCGTCATGCAGAAAGTCCGTCAGCGGGTCCATGGCCCGCTGAACCTGGCGCTTGGCGGCTTGGGCGCTGCTCATCGCGGTCCAGGGTGTCAGGAGCTCCACGGCGACCGGCCGAACGACGGGTCGAAGTCATCGCGCCGGCGTTCTTCGGGCTCCAGTCCCCATGGCCTGATGACGCGCGCCCCGCGATCGTGTCATGCACGCAAACACGTGAGGCGGCCGCCGCGGGCGGCCGTCGCCACAAGGAGGAACGTCATGGGCATCATCGGCTGGCTGATCCTCGGCCTCGCGGCAGGCGCGATCGCCAAGGCCATTCACCGCGGCAGCGAACCGGGCGGCGTGCTCGGCACGCTGGCGGTTGGCATCCTCGGCGCGTTGCTCGGCGGCTTCATCGCATCGGCGGTTGGCATCGGCGAGCTCAGCTCGTTCTTCAGCCTCGGCACGTGGCCGATCGCGATCGGCGGCGCGCTGCTGCTGCTCGTGATCTACAGCGCGGTCGTGGGCCGGCGCGCTGGCCGCACTCCGCGGCCGGCGCGGTGACCGGCGTGCTGGCCCACGAGCTGCAGGCGCTTGTCGGGTTCGAGCCCGGCGAGCGCGTGCTCAGCCTCTACGTCCGCACCGACCCACGTGACCCGGCCAACACCAACCACGTGCCGGGCTGGCTGATCGCCGCCCGCAATCACCTGCGCGAGCTACAAGCGGCTGCGAAGCGCGACGGCGATCGAGACCAGCGCTTGGCGGTGCGCGAACTCACAGAACAGGCGCGAAAGCGCCTGGAGGGACTCGGCGCCGATGAGCGCGGGCGGTCCGTGGCGCTGTTTCTCACGCCGTCCGGCACGCTGGAGCTGCGGCTGACGCTGCAGCTCCCGGTGCGGGCCGACAGCTTCATGTGGGACGAGCGGCCGTTCGTCTTCCCGCTCGTCGACGTTGTGGATCGCGGTCGGGCGACTGGGCTCGTGCTTGTCGACGGCGAGCACGTGCGACTGCTGCACTGGGAGCAGGGTCGCATCCAGGGGCCCGACGGCTCGACCTGGACGTTGAGCGTGCCCGAGTGGCGCCACTATGCCGCATATGCCGCGGCCAACCCGGCCCGCGGCCAACAAGCCGTGACTCACCAGGAGCACTACGAGGCACGCTTGGAGAACCGCCGCGAGCAGTTCTTCGCGTCTGCTGCCAACGCCATCGAGACGCGGCTGGCCGAGCTCCAATGGCCCCGGATTCTCGTGGCCGCCGAGGGCCAGACCGCCACGCGGTTCACCGCAGCGCTGTCACCGGTGCTGCGCGAGCGCATCATCGAGACCATCGACGCCAACTTCGTGACGCCGACCCGGGCGACGTGGCGCATGGCGTCGAACCCCTGCTCGAGCACGCGTGGCGCCACGAGCTCGAAGCGCTGATCTCGGACGTGCTGTGCGCCGCCGGCGCCGATCGGCGCGCAGTGGCGGGCCCTGCCATGACACTGGCCGCGCTCGCCGAGCGCCGCGTCGAGCACTTGCTCATCGATGCCGCCCGCGTCGACCCCACAGCGGTCATGAGCGCGCAAGCGCTCACGGTCCTGCGCGGCGCCCCGCCCATCCTGAGCGCCGAGCGGGCCGTCGAAGCCGCGATCGCTGCCGGTGCGCTCGTCACCGCACCTCCCATGACGTCGACGGGCTGGCGCCGGCTGGGGGAATGGCAGCGCGCCTGCGGTGGTAGCGCGCGACACAGCGCCGGGCCCGCCTCGGCGCCGCTTGCCTTCTTGCACCCCCGCGGCGGCGGGGCTCCGAAGCCGCTTGTATGGGGCGTGCTGCCCATGGCCGCGCCACGAAAGCGCCTCGACCATGCGTGCGGTGGCTCGCGTGCTTGTCTTGTGGACGCGCCCGTATCACCTCTCCGTCGAGGAGGCTCAGAGCTGGGCGCTTGAAGAGGTGAGCCGGCTGATGTCGCTTGACGTCGTCGAGCGCGCCGAGCTCACGCGCTTGCAGTGCGCGTCCCGACGCCACCCTCGCGGGTGGGACTGGATGCTCGAGCTGCACCTCGCCGAGAGCGCTGAGCGCGAGAGCTGCGCTGATGCCGCTCCGTGTGCGCAATGGCTGGCCGACCTGAGCCAGCTCGGCCTGCGCCCGGCGGTGCTGCTCGCCGAGGGGGGCATCGCGCTTAAAGCAGAGACGCTCTGATGGCGCTGGCCGTGGGGCTCTTCGCCGCCGTGCTGGTGGTGATCGCGTCTGACCGCGTCGATCGCACCAAGGTGGCCCTGGTCGGCGCCGTGCTTGTCCTGCTCACGCAGACGATCGAGCAGCACGAGGCGATCGAGGCGATCGATTGGAACACCCTCGGCCTGCTGGCCGGAATGATGATCATGGTCAAGATCACCGAGCCGACCGGCGTCTACACCTGGCTGGCGATCCGCGCCGGCCAGCTCTCTCGCGGACGTCCCTTGGCGATCGTCGTCTCGCTCGCGACCACCACGGCGGTGCTGTCGGCGTTCCTGGACAACCTCACCACCGTGCTGCTGATGGTGCCGATCACCTTCCTGCTCGCCGACGCCCTGGACCTCGACCCGATCCCGCTCGTGATCATCGAGATCCTCGTCTCCAACATCGGCGGCACCGCGACACTGATCGGCGACCCGCCGAACATCCTGATCGCGGGCGCCACCGGCCTGTCTTTCGACGCCTTCATCGTCAACCTCGCCCCGATCGCCGCCATCACGTTCATCGTGACTACCGGCGGGCTCTACCTCGTCTATCGCAAGCGCCTGCAGATCGCGCCCCAGGCGCGCCAGCGCGTCATGGAGCTCGACGCGCGACGCTCGATCGAGGACATGGCCGAGCTTAAGCGCACCGTGCCGATCCTGATCGCCACCATTGCCCTGTTCTTCGCCCACCAAGCCCTGCACCTCGAGCCGGCGACCGTCGCGCTCACCGGCGCCACCGCCATGCTGCTCATCAGCCGCCAACCGCTCGAGCGCTCACTCGCCGGCATCGAGTGGCCCACGCTGTTCTTCTTCATCGGGCTCTTCGTGATGGTCGGCGCCCTAGAGGAGACCGGCGCCATCGACCAGGTCGCCACCGGCATCGGCAACCTCACCGACGGCAACCGCACCGCCGAGCTGCTCGGCATCACCTGGGCCTCTGCGATCGGCTCCGGGCTGGTCGACAACATCCCCTTCACGGCCGCCATGATCCCGGTCGTCGAGCAACTGCAAGCCGGCAACGACGGCGACGACGCCTACTGGTGGGCGCTCGCCCTCGGCGCCTGCTTCGGCGGCAACGCCACGCTCATCGCCGCCGCCGCCAACGTCGCCGCCGCCGGCATGGCCGCCCGCGCCGGACAACCGATCGCGTTCGTGACCTTCCTGCGCATCGGGGTGCCCGTCACGCTCGTGTCGCTGCTCTTCGCCACCGCCTACCTCGTCCTCAGGTACATCGCATGAGCCCCCGCGCCGTGTCCGATCCGCTCGTCCGCGACACTCCCGTGCTCGCCGCCGACGACCCAGTCGAGAAGGCCGTTCGCGGTCTGCTGAAGAGCGACCTTCCCGCCCTGCCGGTCCTCGACCGCGCCGGCAAGTTCTGCGGCATCTTCGGCGAGCGCGAGTTCTTCGGCGCGCTCTTCCCCGGCTACCTGCGCGAGCTCAAGTACGCCGCCTTCGTCCCGCGCGCACTCGAGTCCGCGCTCGAAAAGCGCGCCGGCTGCCGCCACGAGCCCATCCGAACCTACATGAACACCGAACACGTCGACGTAGGCAGCGACTTCTCCGACGCCCAAGTCGCCGAAACCTTCCTACACCACGATGTCCTCATCATCCCCGTCGTCGAACACGGCCGCGTGAACGGTCTCATCACTCGCAGCGACTTCTTCCGCGCCGTCGCCAACCGGGTACTCGACGCCTGACGAGGGGCTGAGCGGCGGCCGCCCACGCCGGCGGCGTCCGACGGGCAAGCAGCAACCGGAGGCGCGTGGGCGAACGGATCCGACGCCACCCGGAAGGGGAGCGCCGCCCACCATCAGTCGGCAGGTACCCAGACCAAGCAGTCCAGGCCGTCACCCGCGTTCCGCAGTTGGTGGGCATGGGAAGTGGTCGTGATCGTGCTCTGGGAGCGGTATAAGGGGACATTGTGCGCTTGTGCGCCGTGTGCCCACGACGCAGCTTTCTGCCGGCGGGCGCGGTCGTGACGGGCTTGACGGATGCCGATTGGCCGCTTGGGCGTCCGAGAGGCTCCAGATCCGCATGCCTACGCGGAATCCGGGTTCTACCGCTCCCGCCGGACGTATCCAGCGCTAGCCGTGTGCCCACGCTTTTCGGGACTCCGCGGGAGCGCTTTGGGTCTACAGAGCCAAAAACACTGGTCGAATCGGCCCCGTGTGGTCGGGTAGGCGGGAGGCGCCTGCGCCGCGCGGCCGTGGCCGACTGGCGTGGTCTCCTCCCGCCCCCCATCGAACCGTGCGTGCGGTTCTCTCGCACACGGCTCACCGACGCCGTTCACCGCCGGCATGCGGCTTCTCCCGCCACGGCCGGTTGGGCCTGGGGGCGACGACGATGCCGTGAAGGCTGACCAGGCCCAAGCAGTCGGACGACTGGAACGCGACGACTTTCCAGCTGTACCGCCACGAGCGCTTGTGCCGTCTGGCGATGAAGCGCGCGAGGCGATCGACGGCGTAGAGCCTGATCATGTCGAGCTGCCGGGTGGAGTTTCCGTAGCGGAAGTACCCCGCCCAACCGCGCAGGAACTGGTTGAGCTCGCGCACGATCTGCTCGACCGGGACCAGCAGCCGACGCCGGAGTGTGATCTCCCGAATCCGGTCGCGGGCGTGCTGCATGGCCTTCCGTGAGGGCCAGCGGGCGAGGAACGCGATGTGACGCCGATCGGCCGCGCGGGCACGCACCCAGCGATGATGGAAGCCGAGGAAGTCCAGCCCCTCGCCCCATTCGCTGAGGTGCACGATCCGCGTCTTCGCCGCCTTGAGCTCGAGGCCCAACTCGGCAAGCAGCGCCGTCAGCGCGACACGCGCGCGTTCGGCTTCGGCCTTCGTGCGGGACATCACGACAAGATCGTCCGCGTAACGCACCAGCACTCCGACTCCGCGCGTCCGCCAGTCCCGGTCGAGCCGGTGCAGGTAGACGTTGCAGAGCACGGGCGAAAGCGGGCTCGCAACGCCGAGGCGACCCCGCCGATCGCCGACGACAGCCGGCACGGGCAGACCGCCGCGCCGGCGCCGGACGACGCCCAGAAGCAGGACTGACCCGCGCGGGCGGCCGGCGCGGCGCTAGGCCGCGGTGGCCGCCCGGGCTCGCGCCGGGCCGACGCGCAGACGTACCACGGTTCCCTCGTCCCCGGAGCGGATCTGGACGAGGTCGCAGAGCTGGTTGACGAGCCACAGCCCGTGGCCATCGATGCGGTCGGGCGCGGGTCGGGAGCGCCCGACGAGCGGCTCGTCGATACGGCCGTCGTCGTGGACCTCGCAGACCACGGCGGTGTCCTCGTGCCACACGCGCAGCTGTCCTTGGCCCCCGGCGTGGCAGACGCTGTTCGTCGCCACCTCGCTGACCGCGAGCACGAGGTCGCTGGCGAGCGCCCCGGGGAGCCCGGAGCGGTCGGCCTCGCGGCCCACGATCGCGCGCAGCGCCGGGAGGTCGTCGATCGCGAAGTCGACCTCGTACGCTTCCGGCGGAGGCTCAGGCAAGTCACCCTCGAGGGCCCGCCGGGCGGCGACCCCGGGGCCGGTGAACGCCTCGCTGTCGTTCCGGGCGCCGCGGTCGACGATGCCGGCGTGGTTGTGGCGCGCGGCGTCGAGCACGTCGTCGTCGAGGGCGCTGGCGTCGTAGGGGCACAGCAGCTGCCACGACGAGCCCTGCGCGAACGCGACGTTGAGCAGCGATTCGTGGCGGCGGCATTCCTCGAGCTCCACCGGGCTGCGGCCCGCCCACACCGGCTCGCCGATGCCCCTGAACCGCCGCCCCTCGGCGACGTGCTGCGCCGCGAAGTCGTGCCACAGCGGGATGAGGCGTGCCGGGTTGCCGCCCACCTCGCGCATGTCGAGGAACTCGACGTGCTCGGCGTCGCGGTCGAGCTCGCCGCGCAGGAGGTCGAGCTTGGCCTTGTCGACGACGACCATCACCGCCTCGCCCCCCTCGACGCCGTCGCGGACGAACGGCACCGTTCCCGCGAGGAACTCGTCGTCTTCCTCGTACAGGAGGGCGTCGTGCCAGAAGCCCGAGGGGGACCCTTCCGCGTCCATGGGACGGAAAATGGTATCGCGTCTGCGGTCACCCGGCACGGATGACGGGCGAACTGCCCAGATGCGAAGCTACCGCCATGGCGACCGCTCGGGGCCAGGCGACCCGCTCCCCCGACATCGCCGCGAAGCCGTCGGCGCAGGAACCCTCGACTTCGCCCTCGCGCGGCGCGCTCGTCCTCGGCACCCTGATCTTCGTCGCCGGTGTCGCCAACCTCAACCTGGCGGTGGCGAACGTCGCGCTGCCCGACATCGGCAAGGCGTTCGACGCCGGGCAGACGGCGCTGAACCTCGTCGCCATCGGCTTCTCGCTCGGGCTCGCCGCCTCGGTTCTGTACTTCGGAGCGCTCGGCGACCGCTACGGGCGCAAGCTCCTGCTCGTGCTCGGGATGTCGCTGTCGATCCCCGCGAGCCTCCTCGCGGCCCTCGCGCCGTCGATCGGCGTCCTCTTCGCCGCCCGCCTGCTCGGCGGCGTGGCCGCCGGGATGGCCTACCCGACCACGCTCGCCCTGATCACCGCGTTGTGGTCGGGGCCGGCCCGCACGCGGTCGATCGCGCTGTGGTCGGCCGTCGGCGGCTCGGTCAGCACGCTCGGCTCGCTGGTCGCCGGCGCGCTGCTCGAGCACTTCGAGTGGGGCTCGGTCTTTGTCGTCACGCTGCCGCTCGCGGCGATCGCGCTCGTCCTGTCGATCCGGTACGTACCGAGCCACGTCAACGAGGGCAGCGACCCGGTCGACAACCTCGGCGGGATCCTGTCCGTCGTGCTGATCGCGGCGCTGGTGCTCGGCATCAACTTCGTCGTGGTGCCCGGCAGGCTCACCCTGGCGCTGGGGCTCGGGGCCGTCGCCCTCGCCGCCGGCGCGGCCTTCGTCATCCGTCAGCGCCGAGCGGCAACGCCGCTCTACGACCTCGACATCGCGCGGCGGCGGATCTTCTGGGTGGCCGCCTGCGCGGGGATCATCGTCTTCGGCGCGCTCATGGCCGCGATCTTCATCGGCGCTCAGTTCCTGCAGAACGTGCTCGGCTACTCGACGCTGGACTCCGGGCTCGCGATCCTTCCCGCCGCCGTCTGCCTCGTGCTCGTCGCTCCGCGCTCGGCCAAGCTCGTCGAGTCGCGCGGCTCGCGCTTCACGTTGCTGCTCGGGTACGCGTTCTGCCTCGCCGGCTTCCTCGCGATGCTCCTGCTCTGGAAGGAGGACATCGCCTACTGGAAGGTCGGGCTCGGCTACTCGCTGCTCGGGATCGGCGTGGGCTTCGCCGGCACCCCGGCGTCGCACTCGCTGACCGGCTCGGTGCCGGTCCGCCGGGCCGGCATGGCGTCGGGGACCGCGGACCTGCAGCGCGACCTCGGCGGAGCGATCATGCAGTCGATCCTGGGGGCGCTGCTCACCGCCGGCTACGCCGCGGCGGTGTCGTCCGCGGTGGCCAGCTCGCCGAACAAGAGCCAGATCACCGACAATGTCCAGAGCGAGCTGGAGAAGTCGTTCTCCAGCGCGGCCAACGTCGCCGAGCAGCATCCCCAGTACGCGAGCCAGATCATCGCGGGCGCGAAGACGTCGTTCCTGCAGGGCGACCACTGGGCCTATACCGCCGGCATCGCGGCCGTGCTGCTCGGCTCGGCGCTCGTCTACTTCTTCTTCCCGCGCAAGGACGCCGAGCTGGAGCTGCTCGAGGGCTACCGCACGCAGGACGAGGGCCCGGCCGCCGTCGAGGACCGCGAGCGCTCCGCGCAGCCCGCCTGACACCCCTCGCGGCGCGGAGGTGCTAAGCCTGTTCGGCGTGCACCGGCCAGCTCACGGATTCGCCGGTCCTAGCCGGTGCGCGCGCGCGGCGCAGGAAGACCGCGATGCCGAGCACCATCCCGGCGGCCGGGAAGACGCTCCACCAGATTCCTTGCCCGAGCTGGGTGGCAATCGGACCGGGGCAGGCGTCGGCGATGGCCCAGCCGGTCCCGAAGATGAGGCTGCCGGCGATATGCCGTGCGCGCGGGCGCTCGACGCCCCAGCCCACGGGCCGGTCGACGAGGACCGCGCGCTTGCGTCGCGCGCGCAGGACCCGAAGCCCGACGAACGCGGTGACGACCGCCGAGCCGAAGAACAGGAACAGGTAGCTCGAGCGGAAGAGCAGCCCGTCGCGGATGACCTCAGGACTCGTCATACCGGTCCAGGACAGCGTCACGCCGAAGACGCCCCCGACCGCGAGCGCGGCGAGCTTCGCGCGCATCAGATCAGCGCCTCGATGAGGAAGCTCACGCCGATCGCCGTCGCGAAGAAGATCGCCGTGGCCGCGAGGCTCGCCGGCGACAGGAGAGCGCTCCCGCTCAGCCCGTTGCCGGACGTGCAGCCCCCCGCCAGCTTGGCCCCGAAGCCGATGAGCACGCCCGCGAGCACGAGGATCGGCGCGACGACCACCCGCTCCGAGCCGGTGAAGGTTTGCGTCAGCCAGCCGTAGCCGTGGAAGTCGGGGCCTCCGGCGATGAGGGCGAAGGCCGCGGCGCCGACGACCAGCCCGAGCAGGAGGAACGCGCGCCAGTCGACCTCGTGGCGCCACCGCAGCGTGGACTCGACCGCTGACGACCAGGCCCCCGTCGCGGCGAGGCTCTCGCCGAGCAGTGCATGCATCGCGACGACGCACAGGCCGAGGACCGGCCCGCCGACGTACCACGCCATTTGATCGTGAAGCACCCGCCGTTCCTTTCCGATCAGGTCACTCGACAATGACAGTAGCGACCTGCCGTGGGGCAGACGCGGCGAGCCGGCGATAAGACCGGGCGCGGGCCGCGCTGGGCAGCGGGGCGCAGCTCGTGTCGACCGACTTCCCGGAGGTCGGCATGAGCGCGCGCTAGGGCGCCGACTACGTCGTGGCGCTGCCCGGGGGCGGCTCGGCCCGCTGCAATCCGGTGATCAGGCCGGTCGGCTGCCGCCGCGGCGCGCTCGAGCGAACGGTGCCCGGACGCCCCTTCACCGGCGGCTGGCCGCCGACCGCGCGCGCTGATCAGGACGCGGCGCTTAGCGCCGGCGCCTCGAGCTGCTCCTTGAGCCGCTCCATGGCGCGGGTGTTCTGCTTGGCCAGCCACGGGCGCAGCAGTGGAAGCATGGGCCGCTCGTAGAGCGGCGAGCGCACGAGCGCGAGCTCGAAGGTGAGCGCGGTGGCGTCCGGGCCGGCCTCTGCGAGCGTGAAGGTCCCGCGCGACAGCCGCCGGCCGCCCGCGCCGAGCGTCTCCTCGACGGTCCGCGAGGGCTCCTCGACGGCGACCACGGTGAGCTCCGCCCACTCGCTGCGCCCCGGCGCGAGCGCGCGGAAGCGAACCTTGCCTCCGACCCCGGCCGGCGGGCCGCTGAGCTGCCAGTCGACCAGGAAGTGGTCGCAGAACGCCTCGTGGTTGGCCAGCACGTTCAGGTGGTCGAAGACCTCCTGGCGCGGACGGCCGATGCTGACGGAGACGGTGATGGGCTTCATGGCCCTCACGGTCGCACACCAGGCGGGACCCGTGCAGGCCGCGATGGTCTAGCGTCACGCTGCCGTGGCAGACCCCATCGTCTCGACCATCGGCCCGGCGCATGGAGACGGTGACCATCGCCGAGGGCCGAGAGGGCGAACTCGCCGCGAGGCCCGCTGTTCCTCGAATCGAGCGAGCCCGGCGTCTTCGTGGCGGGCACTTCGAACAAGCGCGTCGCCTCCGCCGTGGGCGAAGGGGCCATGGCCATCGCGCTGGTCCACGCCTACCTGGCCGAGTCCGCCGCGTCGTCCGCCGATCCCCGCCAGCGCCGGTATGCGTCGGGCAGGCAGACCGCGCACGGTCGGTAGCCGGCGGCTCGTGACCGTCACCGCGACGAGGAACGCGCTGCGGCGCAGCCGGCAGACGTGCGCGCGGCTCTGCGCGCGGGGGCGCTGCTCGAGAGGCACGAACTCGCCGCCCTCGAAGTCCTCGTGGGACGGTCCAGGACGGTCACGATCTGGAACGGGGAGGCGGCCTCGCCGTAGACGTCCTCCCCGAGCCGCCGCGCCCAGCGGTTGGCGGCCTCCGCGAGAGGGCCGTAGAAGGAGGTCCGCAGCTCCTGGATCGGCTCCGGAAGCCGGCGGTCGAAGTACTTGTACTCGCCTTCGCCAAAGCGATGGCGGGCCATCGCGATCGTGCTGCGGAAGGAGCCCGAGGGGTACAGGCCCGAGAGCTCGGAGCACTCGCGTGGGGAGAGGACCACGGGCGTCTGCGCGAAGCCGCGGTCGTCGAGGTCGGCGTGCAGCTCAGCCCACGGCAGGCGGAGACGCGCTCGGCGATGGGAGCCGAGAGCGTGGAGGTCGTCATACACGGACAACGCGCTCCAGGCCCGCCGCGTGAGATTGCGCAGCGAGCGTCAGCTCGGTGGCGGCGGGGCCGCGGGCGGCCCACGGCGTGAGCGCGACGCCACCGCTCGGTCGTATTGCATCCTCAGCAGCTCGATGACGCCCTCGACGTCCTCGTCGCCGTCGATCGGCCTCGAGGCCCAGCCCGAGTCGGGAAGCGGGCGGTGCCTACGCACCCGTCCGGCGGCGATCAGCTCGTCGCGCTGAGCGCGCGTGAACGGGATGTCGGCGAGGTGATCGCCGTGGAGATGGCCGAGCTCGCGCTTGCCCAGGCGGAACTGGACGGCGCCGAAGCGGCCAGGCCCCATCTCGACGCCGGGCCAAGAGGTCACGCGGCCTCGATGATCACCTCGGATGCGGGCCTGGTGGTGGGCATCTCGTGCCGACAAGCGTAGAACGCGGGTCGCCCACGACCGCTCGGCCACCCGCTCGGGGCCGCGCCCCGGCCACTGCCCCGGCTGCACGCTCGAATACCGCCGTCGAGCCAGGCGCGCGGACAGCGAGACCTACGCGCTCGGCGCCGCGCGCTGAGTCGCGCCCCAACCGGCCACGGTCGACCGCAGCCCGCCGAGCGCGGCCAGGCCGATCGGGGCCGGCAGCCAGATCGCGACGGCGCGGTAGGCGAGCACCGCGCCGAGCGCGAGCTCGGCCTCGACGCCAAAGGCCAGCAGCACGCTGACCATCCCGCCGCTCGCGGCGCCGGGGATCGGCAGGGTGTTGGCGACCTGGCCCACGAAATAGCCGAGCGCGATGACGGCCAGCGATGTTTCGCCGCCCAGCGCGTGGACCATGGCGAAGAGCACAGCCGCGTCGAAGCCCCACCAGGCAAGGGCGCCGAGCAGGCGCGGGTCGCGGCTGCGCACGAGCGCGATGGCGTCGCGTACAGCCGCGCCGAGCACGTCGGGCGCATCGCTGAGGCCGGGGACGCGCGCGAGGCGCGCGGCGCCCAGCGGCCGGCGGGGCGGCTCGCCCGCGGCCGCTCGGGACCGGGCGGCGAAGGCCAGGGCGGCCGCGATCACGAGCACGGCGCCGGCCGCGGGCACCGCGCTCAGCACGATCGGCCCGTCGCCGGGTACGAGCCCGAGCGCGAGCAGCCCGCCCGCGCCGACGATCGACGCCAGGAAGACCGAGTAGAGCACGACCAGGAAGCTGAGCAGCGTGCGCGTTGCGTCGCGCGTGCCGAGGCCTGCGCGACGGAAGAGCCAGACGGTCAGCGCCGCCCCTCCGACGCCGCCGGTCGGGAGCAGGCGCGTCGCCGCCGCGCCTCCGAGCGTCACCTGGGCGCTCGCGCGCAGCCCGAGCCGGGGCGTGGCGCGCCCACCGACGAGCCACAGCAGCGCGACGTAGCCGCCGAAGGACAGCAGCTCGAGCACGAGGGCGGCGCCGACCCACCCGGGGTCGGCGGCGAGCGCCCGGCTGAAGGCGTCCTCGAAGGCCTGGAGCGGGCCGCCGGCCACGACGGCGACCGCGAGCGCCACTGCGACGGCGGCCGCCGCCGGCGCCGCCCGTCGCGCGAGCGCGCGCGCGCGCGTCGAACGCGGGAAGCGCGAGGTCGGAAGCGACGTGATCGGGGGCGGACACAGTCACGGTCACGTGACCATCCACGACCCACGGTCCGGCGGAGGGGCGATTCGTCACACAACGGAGACGCGCCCTCGGACGCCGGCGCCACGAGCCGGTGTGCGACGCCGTGGAGGTCGTCCGCACCGCGGCAGACCTCGGCACGTTTGCCGAGGGCCTGCTCGCGGGAGCGGACGGCGCTAGGTCGCCGCGGGCTGCGGGTCCTCGCGGACGATGACCGTGTCGAGGACGGGGATGATCTCGTCGGCGGGCATCGCCGCGAGCTCGGAGTGCTTGCGGATCGCCTCGGGACTCGTTGCCTGGTACACGCAGACGGTGCCGACGCCTTCCTCCTCGTCGAGGGCGTAGCTACGGATCCAGCGGATGTCGTCGGACATCTCGTCGCCCGCCTTGGTCGAGCGCTCCGCGGCTTCTTGGAGGTCGCCGGGTGACGTGAAGCCGCTACGGCGAAGGATGACGTAGGTCTGCATGGGGACGGGCCTCCTGGGCTCGGGCTTGACCGGTGGCGGACCATACGGCCTCCTCCGGGGCGTCGTTCAACCTCGCCTGTGCATGTCGTCACTCCGCCTGTACGACCGCGGCCCCACCGGGCCGTGAGCCGCGCTCCTCGCGGATCCCCACGCGCTCCCACAGCCGCCTCAACGGCCCGGGCGACCACCAGTTCCAGCGCCCGAGCAAGGCCATCAGGGAGGGGACGAGCAGCGCGCGCACGACGAAGGCGTCGACGAGGACGCCGACGGCGGTGCCGACACCGATCTGCTTGATGAAGATCACCGAGGAGGTCATGAAGGCCCCGATGACCACGGCGAGGAGGATCGCTGCGGCGCTGACCACGCCGCCCGTACGCCCGAGGCCGGTCGCGACCGCATCGCGGTCGGACAGCCCCGCGTCGCGCGCCTCCTTGATGCGGGCCAGTAGGAAGACGCCGTAGTCGGTCGACAGGGCGAACACGAGCGCCGCGGTGATCAGGTAGTCCGTCGACTCCACGCCGCCGTTGGACGTGTAGCCGAGCAGCCCTTCCAGCCGGCCGTCCTGGAAGACCAGCGTCAGCACGCCGAGCGACGCCCCGACGGTCAGCGCGTTCATCACCAGCGACTTGAGCGGGAGCACGACCGAGCCCGTCATCAGCCACAGGACGGCGAAGGTCAGAAGCCCGAGCAGCGCCACCGCGACCGGCAGGCGCGAGCCGATCGCCGCCTGGCGATCGATGAACTCGGCCGCGTCGCCGCCGACGAGGACACGGAAGGGCGCCGCCGTGTCGCGGATGCGCCGCACCGCGCCTCGCGTCACGGCCCCCTGGGGATCGCCGGCGACGTCGACGCCCACCTGCCACGTCTCGCCGTCGAGGCGGCGCGGCGCCTGCACCGAGCGCACGCCAGGGATCGAGCGCAGGCCCGCGGCGTAGCGACGCACCTCGTCGCCCTGCCCGCTGCCCGCTGCCCGCGGCCACCGCCACGGTCACTGGGGTGCTGGCCTGCGCCGGGAAGTCCCCCGTGAGCGCGTCGGCGACCGTGCGCGAGCTCAGCTGGGTCGGGATGCTCGTGTTGTCGACCGGCGCCCACTGCGCCCGCAACGCGGGCAGCGCCAATGCGACCATCGCCGCTGCGGTGACGACCGCCACGGCGCCCGGGCGCCGCATGACGGCGTAGGCAATCCGCGTCCAGCGGTTCTGCGCTCCCGCGTCCGAGGCGCGCGGACGCGAGCGCAGCTTCGAGCCCCAGAGAGCGAAGAGCGCCGGAGCGATGACGAGGGCCGCTGCCGCGGCGATGAGGGCCACGAGGGCGCCGCCCGCGCCCATCGACTGCAGGAAGTTGAGCGGAAAGACGAGCAGCGAGGCTCGACGAACGGGGCGACGCCTCCGAGCTCTCGATCCGGGCGGTGACCTCGCGGGCCGGCGTCTCCCCCATGGCCCTCTACCTGCACTTCGACGGACGCGAGGCCCTCCTGTACGCGGTGCTCGAGCGCGGCTTCGACACGCTGCGCAGTGCGTTGCAGGCCAGCGTCGAGGGTCTCGACGAGCCTCGTGCGCGGCTGCACGCGATGGGCGTCGCCTACATCGGCTTCGCCCGCGAGCGGCCGGCCCTCTACACCGCGATCTTCGGCCCGGTGTGGCCCGAGGGCGCCCCGCCCGAGGCGGTCGCGGACGGGCGCGCCGGGGACGAGCCCCCCAAAGCCGCCGGAGCCCAGGCCTTCGGAGACCTCGTCGCGGCCGTCAGCGCCGTGCTCGCCGGCGACGGGCGCGCTCCGGAGCAGGCGATCGACCTGGCCCACGGCATCTGGACCGGGGCTGCACGGCTTCGTGCTCCTCAGCCACGCGCGCCTGCGGGTGGCCCAGCGCGACCCCGACGCCTTCATCTCCCGCCTGATGGGCGCGTGGCTGCCTCCCCCGGCGCCCTGACCCCGTTGACCGCCCCGCACCCCTCGCACTAGGGTCCGCGCATGGGACGACCGGTCACGCTGTTCACGGGTCAGTGGGCTGATCTGCCGCTGGAGACGCTCGCCGAGAAGGCCGCGGCGTGGGGGTTCGACGGCCTCGAGCTCGCGACGTGGGGCGACCACTTCGACGTCTCGCGCGCCGAGGACCCGTCCTACCTGCAGGAGAAGCGCGCGCTGCTCGATCGCCACGGCCTGGGCTGCTGGGCGATCTCCGCCCACCTCGTCGGCCAGTGCGTGTGCGACCACCCGCTCGACGAGCGCCACGAGGCGATCCTGCCGCCGCACGTGTGGGGCGACGGCGATCCCGAGGGCGTCCGCGCCCGCGCGGCGGAGGAGATCAAGGCGACCCTGCGCGCCGCGGCGCGCTTCGGCGTTTCGACCGTCAACGGGTTCACCGGCTCGAGCATCTGGCACACGCTCGCGGGCTTCCCGCCCGTCCCGCCGGAGATGATCGACGCGGGCTACGCGGACTTCGCCGACCGCTGGAACCCGATCATCGACGTGGCCGACGAGGTCGGCGTGCGCTTCGCGCTGGAGGTGCATCCGTCCGAGATCGCCTACGACTTCTGGACGACCGCGCGGACGCTCGAGGCGATCGACCACCGCCCCGGGTTCGGGCTGAACTTCGACCCGAGCCACATGGCCTGGCAGCGCCTGGACCCCGACCAGTTCCTCGAGGCCTACGCCGACCGCATCTACCACGTCCACGCCAAGGATACCAAGAGCCGGCTGGACGGGCGCAGCGGCGTGCTCTCGAGCCACCTCGGCTTCGGCGACCTGCGCCGCGGCTGGGACTTCGTGTCCGTCGGACACGGCGACGTCGACTTCGAGCGGATCACCCGGCGCCTGAACCAGATCGGCTACGACGGCCCCGTGTCGATCGAGTGGGAGGACAGCGGCATGGATCGCGAGCAGGGCGCGCCCGAGGCCCTCGAGCACATCCGCCGCCTCTCCTTCGGCAGCGCCGAGGGCGCGTTCGACAGCGCATTCGCGAGCTCGGAGAGCTGACCGTGACCGCCGGTGCGCAGCGCCCCGCGCTCGGCGTCGGGCTGGTCGGCTACAGCTTCATGGGGCGCGCGCACTCGAACGCCTGGCGCACCGCGCCGCACGCCTTCGACCTGCCGCTCGCGCCGCGCATGGTGGCGATCGCCGGCCGTTCCGCCGAGAACGTCGAGGCCGCGCGCGCGCAGCTCGGCTGGGAGGTCGGGGTCACGGACTGGCGCGAGCTGCTCGAGCGCGACGACGTGGACCTCGTCGACATCTGCACGCCCGGCGACTCGCATGCCGAGATCGCCATCGCCGCGCTGGACGCCGGCAAGCACGTGCTCTGCGAGAAGCCGCTGGCCACGAGCGTCGCGGAGGGCGAGGCGATGGTCGCCGCCGCCGAGCGGGCGGCGCCCTCGGGCGTGCGGGCGATGGTCGGCTTCAACTACCGCCGGGTGCCGGCGCTCGCCTGGGCGAGGCGGCTCATCGAGGAAGGGCGACTGGGCGAGATCCGCCACGTACGAGCCGTCTACCTGCAGGACTGGATCGTCGACCCCGAGTTCCCGCTCGTGTGGCGGCTCGTGGCCGAGCGGGCGGGCAGCGGGGCGCTGGGCGACATCGGCGCCCACATCGTCGACGCGTCGCAGTTCCTGCTCGGCGAGCAGATCACCGCGGTCAGCGGCCTGACCGAGACCTTCGTCGAGGAGCGGCCGCTCGCCGACGACTCGGCCGGGCTGAGCGCCGCCGGCGGCGCCGAGCAGCGCGGGAAGGTGACCGTCGACGACGCCGCGCTCTTCCTCGCGCGCTTCTCGAGCGGCGCGGTCGCCACCTTCGAGGCCACCCGCTTCGCCACCGGGCGCAAGAACGGCCTGGCCATCGAGGTCAACGGGTCGCTCGGCTCGCTGCGCTTCGACCTCGAGCGCCTGTCCGAGCTCGAGCTCTACGACGCTCGCGACGACGCCGCGACCCAAGGCTTCCGGCGGATCCTCGTCACGGCGGCCGAGCACCCCTACATGGACGCGTGGTGGCCCCCGGGGCACCTCATCGGCTGGGAGCACAGCTTCACGCACGAGGTCCGCGACCTGGTCACGGCGATCGCGACGGGCGAGCAGGCGCGGCCCACCTTCGCCGAGGGGCTGCAGGTCGAGCGCGTGCTCGCGGCGGTCTCCGCCTCGGCAGCGTCGGGCGCGTGGGAGGCGATCGGCTGATCGCTCCCGCTCAGCGGTCGTCGTGAGACCTCGGCCCGTTGCGCAGCAGCGCGAGCGTCGCCCCGAGGTGCTCGTCGACGATGCTCAGCGCGGCGTCCAGGTCGCGGTCGTCCACGGCGTCGGCCCACACGCGGTGCTCGGCCAGGACCTGGCGGTCGCGCCCGGTGTTGCGGACGAGGGCCGCGAGGTTCATCCGGGTCTGGCGGTCGCGCAGCGAGTCGTGGAGCTGCAGCAGGATCGGGTTGCCCGCGGCGGCGACGAAGATGCGGTGGAACTCGCGGTCGGCCTCGACGAACTCGCGCCAGTTCTCACGCGTCGCGAGCTCCTCCTGACGGGCGATCACCTCCAACGGGGCCGCGCCGAGCCCCAGCTCGTTCTCGATGATCTTGCGGATCGCGAAGCGCTCGACCAGCAGCCGCGTCTCCATCACGTTCTCCACCTCGGCGGCGGACACCGCGACGACGATCGCGCCTCGCTTGGGGTACAGGGTGAGCAGGCCCTCGGACTCCAGGCGCAGGAACGCCTCTCGGACCGGCGTGCGGCTGACGCCCACGTCGGCGCCGACGTCGCCCTCGGTGATCAGCGTCCCGCCGGGAAGGCGGCCGTCGAGGATGCGCTCCTTGGCGTACGCGTAAGCCCGGTCGGCCGCCGTCATTGCACGAGCCTAGCCGGATGACCCCGTCCCGGCGACCGGCGCTGGCCGACGCGGTCGGGCGGCTGGGCACCGAGTCGGCCTTCGCCGTCCTCGCCCGCGCCCGCGAGCTCGAGGCGGCCGGGCGCGACGTCATCCATCTCGAGATCGGCGAGCCGCACGCCGCGACCCCGGCCCACGTCGCCGATGCTGCCTTCGCCGCGGTGCGCGCGGGCGAGACCGGCTACTGCCCGAGCGCCGGGCTGACCGACTTCCGCGAGGTCATCGCGACCGAGGTCAGCACCACCCGGGGCGCGCGGATTCCCGTCGAGCGCGTCCTCGTCGGCAGCGGCGCCAAGCCCTTCCTGCTCTTCACGATCCTCGCGGTCTGCGAGCGCGGCGACGAGGTCGTGCTTCCCGACCCCGGCTTTCCGATCTACGAGTCGGCGATCCGCTACGCCGGCGCCGTCCCGGTGCCGTTGCCGCTGCGCGAATCCAGTGGCTTCAGCTTCGATCCCCTCCAGCTCGGAGCCCTTCTCGGGCCGCGGACCAAGCTCGTGATCCTCAACTCGCCCCAGAACCCCACCGGGGGCGTCGTGCCCGCGCACGACCTCGAAGAGGCCGCCGACCTCATCCTCGAGACGGACGCGTGGGTGCTGTCCGACGAG
Organism: uncultured Actinomycetes bacterium; assembly: GCA_963728925.1. Taxonomy (GTDB): domain Bacteria; phylum Actinomycetota; class Thermoleophilia; order Solirubrobacterales; family Solirubrobacteraceae; genus JBBPZA01. The sequence goes on from CAVSMB010000012.1 coordinate 55,268, forward strand.
GTCTACTCGCGGCTCCTCTACGAGGGGACGTTCGCCTCCATCGCGAGCCTGCCGGGGCTGCTCGAGCGCACCGTCGTGCTCGACAGCCTCTCCAAGACCTACGCGATGACCGGGTGGCGCTGCGGCTACGCCTGCGTGCCCGAGCCGCTCGTCGAGCCGCTCGAGCGCTTCATCGTCAACTCGACGTCGTGCGTGCCGCCCTTCATCCAGCGGGCCGGGATCGCCGCACTCACCGGGCCCCAGGACGACGTGGAGCGGATGCTCGCCGAGCTGCGCGCCCGGCGCGAGCTCACCGTTGCCGCCCTGAACCGGCTTCCGGGCGTGTCGTGCCGCGCGCCCGGAGGCGCCTTCTACGCGTTCCCGAACGTCTCCGCCGTGCCGCTCGGCTCGGAAGCCCTGGCGATGCGCCTGCTGGAGGACGCCGGCGTCGCCGTGCTGGCAGGCTCGGCCTTCGGCGCTGCGGGCGCCGACCACCTGCGCGTCTCCTACGCCACCTCGCCCGAGCTGCTCGAGGAGGCGTTCGAGCGGATGCGCGCGCTGCTCGGCGGTCTCGGGTCGGCGGCGTGAGGCGGAGGGTGCCGGGCCTAGCGTTTGCCGCTGCCGGCTAGGGTGGGAGGGTTGAAGCGCCGAGGGGCTTCGCAGGCAGCATTTCGTAGCAAGAGACGGCCAACCGCGGTCACGTGCTACGAACCTCTTCGCCACGGGGAGCTTCGTAGCAAGCGGCCGGATCAGGGGACCCGTTGCTACGAAATGCTCCCCTCCCCTCCCTCGTCGCCGCCGTAGACGCCGCGGGCCCCGCCACCGCAGATATGATCGGCCCTCGAGCGGGCCGCGGTGGCCGGCGCCGCCGCTCGCCGCCGCGCCGCGGCGGTCAACCGGCCAGCGACCCCGACTGCTCACGGCGGATCGCCCCGCTCGTCTCGCGCAGCGGGGCGCCGGGGCGCCCCGACCGGTGCGCGGTGATCTCGCCGAGGACGGCGATCGCCGTCTCCTCGACGGTGGCGGCGCCGATGTCCAGCCCGGCCGGGGCGAAGACCCGGGCGAGGTCTGCGTCGGTCGCGCCGGCCTCGCGCAGGCGGGCCTCGCGTTCGTGGGTCGTCTTGCGGCTTCCGAGCGCGCCGATGTAGCCGGCGTCGGTCGTGAACGCAGCCATCAGCGCGGGCACGTCGAGCTTGGGGTCGTGGGTGAACACCAGGACCGCGTCGCGCGACCCGAGCTGCTCCGAGGCGATGACGGCGCCGGGCCACGCCGCGACGGTGTCAGCCGACGCGGTGAAGCGCGCCGAGTCCAGGAAGGCGCGGCGCGGGTCGGCGATCGTCACCCGGTAGCCCATTCCGGAGGCGATCGTCGCCAGCGCCGCCGAGAAGTCGATCGCGCCGAAGACGATCATCCGCGGTGGCTCGGCGTTGACGCGGACGTGGACGCGCAGGCCCGTGCCCAGCGTCGTGCCGTCCTCGCCGAAGTGGCGCACCGCGGTGCGTCCGTGCGAGAGCAGCCCGCGGGCCTCGCGCTCGACGTTGACGTCGAGCAGCTCGGGGCCGGCGAGCGTTCCCGTCGTGCGCTCGGCGTCGACGTAGAGCTTGCTGCCGGCGGCCGGGCCGTCCAGCAGCGTGGCGACCGCGCTCGGCCGGTCCTCGGCGAGCCCCTCCAGGCCGGCGAGGGTCGGCTCGCGCGTCGCGGGGCCCAGCTCGTGGACGAAGACGTGGACGGTGCCTCCGCACATGAGGCCGACCGTGCCCGCGAGGTCATCGGAGATCCCGTAGGTGACCAGCCGCGGCGCGCCTCCTTCGAGGAGCCCCAGCGCCTCCTGGGCGACCGCGCTCTCCACGCAGCCGCCGGTGATGCTGCCCTCGATGCGCCCCTCAGCGTCGACGTACATGCTGGCGCCGACGTCGAGCGGGGCCGAGCCTTCGACGCCGACGAGCAGCCCGGCTGCCACCCGGCGGCCCTCGGCGAGCCACGCGGCGGCCGTCTCGGCGCTGCGCTGGGCCGGCCTCATGACGGGTCCTGCGCCGGCACCGCGGCGGTTGTCAGCGTGCCGTCGATGCGGCGCCAGATCCCGCCGGGGTTCTCATCTCGCAACGGCTCGGGCAGGGCGTGCGACGGTGCGCTCTGCCAGCACACGGGGCGCATGAACCGGCGCGTCGAGGCGAGCCCGACGGAGGTGTGGTCGGGCGTCGTCGTGGCGGGATACGGGCCACCGTGCTGCATCGCCCAGGTGACCGCGACGCCGGTCGGGAAGGCGTCGAAGACCAGGCGGCCGACCCGCGGGATCAGGACGCGCGCGAGCGCATCGACGAGCTCTGCGTCCTCGTGGGGCTGCGCGAAGACCGCCGCCGCGAGCTGCCCGTCGAAGGCCTCCAGGCCGGCCAGCAGGTCGGCGTCGCCGGCGTAGCGCGCGAGCACCACGGCCGGCCCGAAGTGCTCCTCGCGCAGCGCCTCGTGATCCACCACCGCCGTCGCGTCCGCCGACACCGCGACCGGCGCGTGGCGGAAGCCCGGCGCAGCGGCGCCGGCGTCCGGCGTCAGGACCTCGGTCCCCGCTTCGGCGGCGAGCTCGCCGAGCCCGGAGTCAAAGCCGTGAAGCAGGCGGTCGTTGAGCATGACCGGCGGATCGGTGTCCTGGAGGGCCGACACGACGCCGGCGACGAAGGCGTCGCCGTCGGCGCCCGCCGGCACGAAGACGACGCCGGGCTTGGTGCACAGCTGGCCGGCCGCGAAGGTGATCGAGTTGAGCAGCGCGTCGCGGATCGCGTCGGCGCGCGCGCGCAGGGCGGCGGCGGTGACGACGCCGGGGTTCACGCTGCCCATCTCGGCGTAGACGGGGATCGGGCGCGGGCGGCGCGCCGCGCGGTCGAAGAGCGCGCGGCCCCCGCCGGTGGAGCCGGTGAAGCCGACGGCGGCGATGCCCTCGGCGTCCACGAGCGCCTCGCCGAGCTCCTGCGCGGCGCCCTGGACGATCGCGAACGTGCCCTCGGGCAATCCGGCCTTCGCCACCGCCTCGGCGACGCAGCGGCCGACGAGCTCGTTGACTCCCGGCTGCGAGGGATGGCCCTTGGCGAGCACGGGACAGCCGGCGGCGAGCGCGGCGGCGCTGTCCCCGCCGGCGACCCCGAAGGCGAGCGGGAAGTTGCTGGCCCCGAAGACCGCGACCGGCCCGAGCGCGACGAGCATCCGCCGGACGTCCGGACGCGGAATGGGCTTGGCGTCGGGGTCGGCGGGGTCGATGATCGCCTCGAGGTGGTCGCCCTTCTCGATGACCTCCGCGAAGCGCTCGAGCTGCACGCACGTGCGCTCGAGCTCGCCGGCGACGCGCGTCGCCGGAAGGCCGCTCTCGGCCTCGCAGAGGTCGCGAAGCTCCTCGCCGGCGCCGCGCAGCGCGCCCGCCGCCCCGCGCAGAGCGACCGCTCGGCGCGCCGGGTCGGCCAGGCGCTCGTCGGCCAAGGCGCCCATCGCGGCGTCGACGAGCCCGGGCACGGCGTCGGGCGCGGTCTCGGGGTAGCGCTCGAGCTCGTCGCCGGAGCTCGGGTCGACGGCGACGAGGACGGCCTCGGTGCTTGTCATCTCGGGGTCCTTCCGGTTGCGACGTGGATTGGATGGCCGAGCACGAGCTCGGCCGCTTCGTGCAGGCTCTCGCTCAGCGTGGGGTGGGGATGGATGGTTCCCGCCAGATCCTCGGGCGAAGCCATGAGCTCGATGGCCAGGGTGGCTCCCGCGACGAGCTCCGAGGCGTGGGGGCCGACCGCGTGCACGCCGACGACGCGCTCGCCGGCGGCGTCGACCACGAGGAGGGTGAAGCCGTCCGCGGCGCCGAGCGTCGCGGCGCGCCCGGAGGCGGCGAGCGGGAAGGTCGCTGTGCGCACGTCCATCCCCTGCTCGCGGGCCTCGGCCTCGGTCAGGCCGACCGTTCCGATCTCGGGGTCGGTGAAGATCACCGCGGGAATCGCGGCGGGCTCGAAGGCGGCGGGGCGGCCGTTCAGGGCCTCGGCCGCCACGGCAGCCTCGGCGCTGGCCTTGTGGGCGAGCGCCGGCCCGGCCACGACATCGCCTATCGCCGCGATGCGGGGTGTCGCACGCATGTCCTCGGCGACCGGGATCAGGCCGCCGGCCCCGACCGCGATGCCGGCGGCGGCGAGCCCGAGGTCGCCGGTGTTGGGCACGCGACCCACGGCGACGACCACGCGCTGCGCCGGTACCCCGTGCTCCCCCTCGGCGTCGCGCACGACGAGCTGGTCGTCCTCGAGCCGCTCGGCCGTGGTCGCTAGGCGCAGCTCGACGCCGAGGGCCTGGAGGCGGCGCAGCACGGGCCGCGTGAGCGCGACGTCGACTGTCGGCAGCACGCGGTCGAGCGCCTCGACGACGGTGACGCGCGCGCCCAGCTTGGCCAGCGCGGTGCCGAGCTCGAGCCCGATGTAGCCGGCGCCCATCACCGCCACGCTCTCGGGCACATCAGCAAGAGCGAGCGCGCCGGTCGAATCGAGGACCCGCTCGCCGTCGAAGGGCAGGCCCGGCAGCTCCATCGGGGACGAGCCGGTGGCGATGATCGCGTGCTCGAACTCGAGGAACTGGACCTCGTCGCCGGCCGTCCGGACGGCGACGCGATCGGGCCTGTTGAAGCGCGCGCGGCCGTGTACCAAGGTGACCTTGCCTTGGGCGAGCAGGCGCCCCACCGAGCGCGCCAGGCCGAGGCACAGCTCCCGGCGCCACCCCTGGAAGCGCTCGAGCGAGACGCGTGCGCCGTCCACCGTGAGGCCCATCGCTTCCATCTCGGTGACGTGCTGGGCCGTCGCGGCGAGCTCGATGAGCGCCTTGCTCGGAATGCACCCGACCTGCAGGCACACACCACCCAGCCCGTCGGGCCCGGCCTCGTCGACGAGCGTGACCTGGCGACCGAGCTGGGCGGCGCGGATCGCGGCGACGTAGCCGCCGGGGCCGCCGCCGACGACGAGCAGGTCGACCGACTCGGCCAGCTCGCCGACGACCATCAGCGCAGGTCCTCGAAGCCGAGCAGCGGCTCCTCGAGGAGCTCGACGACCTGAGTCACGAACGCGCCGAGCGTGTCTCCGTCGAGCACCCGGTGGTCGCCGGAGACGGCCAGGGCGCAGATGGGCCGGACGCCCGGGGCGCCGTCGACGGGTACGACGCGGTCGCGCACGGCGCCGACGCCGAAGTTCGCCACCTGCGGCGGCAGGATGATCGGCGTCCCGAGCCAGATGCCCAGCCCGCCGTAGTTGTTCACGGTGAACGTTCCGCCGGTGAGCTGGTCGGGGCGCAGACGCCGTTCGCGGGCGGCTCGCCCGAGCGCCGCGATCTCGAGCGCCAGCTCTCCCACCGAGCGCTGGTCGGCGTCGCGGACGACGGGGACCATGAGGCCCTCGGGGGTCGCGGTGGCGATCCCGAGGTGGACATGGCCGTGCAGCGTGATCTCCTCGCGCCCGAGGTCGATCGATGCGTTCACGTAGGGGTGGTCGGCGAGCGCCCGTACCGCCGCCGCCGCGATCAGCGGGGTCGGCGTCAGCGCACGCGCCAGCTCCTCCTCGCCGCGCTCCTGCGCGCGGCGCCGCAGCGCCGCGCGGGCCTCGAGCAGGCGGGTCGCGTCGACCTCGCGGTAGTCGATGATGTGGGGGATCTCCTGCCAGGCCCTGGTCAGCGTCGTGGCGATCGCGCGGCGCACACCGCGCAGCGGGACGACCTCCCCGGGCCGCGCGGGCACGGGGCCAGGTCGGGCGGGCGGCCCCGGCGATGCCGGCTCGGCCGCGCGATTGGGCGCGTCGCCGCTCCCGGCTCGCTCGACGTCCTCGCGCAGGATGCGCCCCTGCGGCCCGCTGGCCGCGACGGCGGCGAGGTCGACGCCGAGCTCGCGCGCGCGGCGTCGAGTGGCCGGCGAAGCGAGCGGTCGCCCGGCGCCGGGCGGCGCGCCCGGCGGGGAGCCGGCCGCCGCCGCGTCTGGCTCGATCAGCGCGAGGACCGCGCCGACGTCGAGGCGCTCGCCCTCGGCGACCCCGAGTGCTGTGACCACCCCTGTCGCCGGGCTCGGTATGACGACGATCGCCTTGTCGGTCTGGACCTCGACGAGCTCTTGGTCTTCCTTGACGTGGTCGCCGACGGCGACGCGCCACTCGATGATGTCGGCTCCGTCGATCCCCTCCCCGATGTCGGGCAGGCGAAACTCCACCGGCTGCGGGCTCAAGGCGCCGCTTCCATGACGCGGCGGATGCCAGCCAGGACGCGCTCGACCGACGGCAAGTAGAGCTCCTCGACCGAGGCGATCGGATACGGCGTGTCGTAGGCCGCGACGCGCCCGATCGGCGCCTCCAGCGACCAGAACGCCTCCTCCTGAATCGTCGCCGCGACCTCGGCGCCGAAGCCGCTGGTCAGCGTCGCCTCGTGGACGACGAGCGCGCGCCCGCAGCGCGCGACCGCCTCGCGCAGCGCGTCGGTGTCCAGGGGCACGAGGCTGCGGAGGTCCAGCACGCCCACCGAGTACCCCTCGCCGGCGGCGAGGGCGGCGGCGCGCTCCGCGACGACGACCGCCGCGCTCCAGGCGACGATCACGAGGTCGTCGCCCTCGCGGGCGGTACGAGCCGCGCCGAGCGGCGTGGTGTAGTCGCCGTCGTCCACCTCGTCCTTGATGAGCCGGTAGCCGCGCAGCGGCTCGCAGAAGAGCACCGGGTCCGGGTCGCGCAGCGCGGAGAGCAGCAGGCCCTTGGCGTCGCGCGCCGTCGCCGGCATGACGACCTTCAGTCCGGCGGCGCCCGCGTACTTGGCCTCGTGGGCGTCTGAGTGCAGCTCCGGCGTGCGCACGTTGCCCCCGAACGGGGCGCGGATGACCATCGGCATCGGGTAGCGCCCCTGCGAGCGGAAGCGCATGCGCGCGACCTGTCCCTCGATCTGGTGGAAGGCCTGGCTGCCGAAGCCCAGGAACTGCAGCTCGGGGACCGGGCGCAGGCCGCTGCAGGCCAGGCCGACCGCCGAGCCGACGATGACCGCCTCGGCCAGCGGCATGTCGACGACGCGGTCGGCGCCGAAGCGCTCCTGCAGGCCCTCCGTCGCGCGGAAGACACCGCCGTTGACGCCGATGTCCTGGCCCAGGAGGACGACGCGCTCGTCGCGCTCCATCTCCTCGGCGAGGCCCGAGCGGATCGCCTCGACCATGTTCATGACCGCCATCAGTCGCCGTCCTGCGTCGCCGACGCGCGCTGGCGCTCCACACGCGCGGGGGGATCGGCGTAGACGTGCCCGAAGAGGGCGTCCACCCCGGGCGCCGGCTCGCTCTCGACCTCGGCCACCGCGGCGTCGACCAGCCTCTTGGCCTCGGCCCGCTGCTCGCCCTCAGAGGCCTCGTCGACGAGGCCGCGGTCGGCGAGGTGGCGCCGGACCCGGTCGACCGGGTCGAACCCACGCTGGCGCTCGAGCTCGACCGTGTCCACGTAGCGGGTGGGGTCGTCGGAGGTGTTGTGCGGGCCCATCCGGTAGGTGCGGGCCTCGATGAGCGTCGGCCCCTCGCCCGCCCGCGCCCGGGCGACCGCCCGCGCCGTGGCGTCGTGGACGGCGAAGAGGTCGTTGCCGTCGACGAGCTCGCCTCCGAACCCGTAGCCCGCCGCCCGAGCGGCGAAGCTCGGGGTGGCGCTCTGCTTGGCGACCGGGGTGGAGATCGCCCAGCCGTTGTTCTTGAGCACGAAGACCACCGGCGCCCGGCGGACCCCGGCGAGGTTCATCGCCTCGTGAGCGTCGCCCTCCGACGAGGCGCCCTCGCCGAAGTAGACGATCACGACGCCGTCGGAGCCCTGGTGACGCAGACCCCACGCAAGGCCGACCGCGTGGGGGATCTGGGCGGCCAGCGAGATCTGGTACGGGAGGACGCGGACGCCCTCGCCCATGTCGTTGCCGGCCGGGTTGCCGACGAAGTACTGCAGCGCCTTGCGCAGGGTGTAGCCCTGGCGCAGCATCGCGGGCAGCTCGCGGTACTGGGGGACGACCCAGTCGCGCTCGGGGTCGAGCGCCCAGGCGCTACCGATGACGGCGGCCTCCTCGCCGTTGACCGTCGAGAAGGTGCCCAGCCGGCCCTGGCGCTGGAGCGAGAACGCGCGCTCGTCGAAGGTCCGCGAGAGCAGCATCGCGCGCCACGCGGAGAGCAGCGCCTCGTCGTCCATCGCAGGGGTGTAGCCCTCCGCCAATGTGCCGTCCGGCAACAGCACGCGGTGGGGCTCGGGAAGGTGGGCGGGGCTCTGGGTGATCATGGATGCATCCATCCTCCATCACCGACCCACCCGCCGTCCACCAGGACGCTCGACCCGCTGATGTAGGACGCCTCATCGCCGGCCAGGAACGCGATGACGCGGGCGACCTCCTCGGGCTCGGCCAGGCGCCGCAGCGGAGTCCGGGCGGCCACGTCCTCGCGCGTGAAGCCTCCGGCGGCCATCGATGCGGCCAGCAGGTCGGTGGCCACGTAGGCCGGTGCGACGGAGACGACCCGGATGCCGCGCGGCGACCATTCGGCCGCCAGCGTCTTGGTCAGGCCCTCCAGGCCGTGCTTCGCTGCGCTGTAGGCGGCGCGCCGCGCGAGGCCGACGTGCCCGGTCAGCGAGGAGACGTTGACGATGACCCCGCGCCCGGCGGCGAGCATGACCCGGCCCGCCGCCGCCGCGCACGCGAAGGGCGTCACGAGGTCGAGCTCGACGATCCGCCGAAAGTCCTCGGGCGCGAGCGTCTCGGAGGCGGCGACCTGGCCGGCGCCTGCGTTGTTGACGAGGATGTCCAGGCGGCCGAACTCGCGCGTGGCCCCCTGCACGAGCGCCTCGGCCGCGCCGGCTTCGGTGAGCTCGACCGCCATGCCGACGGCGCGGCCGCCGGCGGCAGGGAGGGACTCCGCCGCAGCGGCCGCGCGTGCCGGGTCACGCGAGGTGACGAGGACGCTCGCGCCGCGCCTCGCCAGCTCGGCGGCCGTCGCGCGGCCGATGCCGGAGGACGACCCGGTCACGACGGCCGCGCGGCCGGCCAGCGATGGAGAGACTGTGTCGCTGCTCAGGGGCGATCCTCAGGTGGCCGACGCCGTCGCCGCCGTCGCCTGCTCGAAGGCCGATGAGAGCGGCCCGGGGTACTCGTCGTTGGGGAGCAAAGGCCCGGGCACGGAGTCGAGCAGCCGGCCGACGACGCGACCGTGCTCGACGACGGCCGGGCGGTCGTGGACCGGGAGCACGAAGCGCCCCGAGTTCAGCGCCTTGCGGATCGCCGCCTTCTCGCCGCGCTTGGACCCGCCGTGGTTGCCGGTGACCGCCGGGTCCTGTTCTCCGACCTGCAGGTGCGGGTTGTTGAGCTGGTTGACCACGTCGTAGATGACGTCGCCGCATATGCAGGCCGTGCCCTCGTCGGTGTCGACGAGGACGTTCATCGAGCCCTCGGTGTGGCCGCCGGCGACCTGGCAGCGCACGCCGGGGATGATCTCCTCCTCGGCCACGATCTCGAGGTCGAGCAACCGCAGGGCGCCCGGGTGGTGCAGTCGGTCGACGAGGTGCTTCATGTAGGGCGCCGGATACTGCTCGCCCATGAGCCCGGAGACGGAGTACTCGAGCTCGCGCCGGTTGATCACGACGGTCGTCCCGTCCATCGGGAACTGGTCGTCGTAGCCGGCGTGGTCGATGTGCAGGTGGGTGTGGAGGATGTAGCGGACGTCCTCCTTGGCCAGGCCGTGCTTCTCGAGCTGGGCGTCCATCCCCTGGCCGTCGCGCCACCAGCCCTTCATGCCGAGGTTCCCCATGATCTCCGGATCGCTGAAGCCGGTGTCGACGACGACCGGCGCCTCGCCGCCCGTGATGAGGAAGCCGAACGTCGGGACCTGGATCGCCGTCCCCGGCGAGAGCGCGAGCACGAGGAAGCTCGTGTCGAGCTCGATGTCCCCGAGGTCGAGGACCTTGACTTCGAGACCCATTGCTACCTCCTGAAGTTGACGTCGACCCGAGATGGTCGGCCACGCCGGCGGCGAGCGCCATCGCGCGTTCGGACGAGGCGCCTCACGCGAGCAGGCCGCGGTCGCGGGCGGCGCGCACCGCCTCGCCGCGCGAGGTTGCCCCGAGCTTGCGGAAGAGGTTGCGGGCGTGGGTCTTCGCGGTCGCCTCGGTGATCCCGAGACGGCGCGCGACCTGCTTGAACCGCAGGCCCTCGTCGAGCGCTCCGACGAGCTCGCGCTCGCGAGGGGTCAGCCGCTCACCGGGGGGCGGGGCATCGGGCAGGACCGTCCTGCCGCCGCGCACGGCGCACAACGCTCCCGGGAGCATGAACGGGACCTCGCGCCGCGGCACGTAGGCCGCCGCGCCGGCGAGCAGGGCGGCGCGCAGGCTCTCGTCGGAGTCTTGGGAGGCGACGACGAGCAGCGGCGCGTCCAGCTCGGCGTGCCGGAGCACCTCCACCACCTCGTCGACGGAGCGCCCGCCGAGGTGGTCGTCGCACACGAGCAGGTCGGGGTCGCGACGGCGGACCTCCTGCAGCGCGGCCTCGAGCGTGGTCGCCACCTCGGCCTGCGCGCCGACGCTGCGCTCCACGAGTCGCGCGATGCCGCCCGCGGCCAGCGGGTCGCCTCCGCAGACGAGCACGGACGGCGGCGGCAGCGCGGGTGCGTGCTCCTCGAGCCCTCCCGAGAGGACCGCCGCCACCTCGCCGAGCAGGTCTGGCGCCGCCGTCATGTCGGCCCGGCGCGCCGACGCCGACAGCGAGACGGCGCCGATCGCGCGGCCGTCGCGGCGGATCGGCGCAGAGCAGCCCGAGTGGAAGCCCGAGGCGAGCACCACGCCGTCGAGCGGAAGCGTGAAGTCGCGCGAGCGGTCGAAGTCGGGCTCCTTGAAGGCGCGCCCCTCGGCGGCGGCGGCGAAGTACGAGCACGTGCTGACCGGAAGGCTCGTCCCCGGCTCGAGCAGGGGGGCGCCGGCGCTGGCCACGATCATGAAGCGGGCGGAGGGCTCGTCGATGCGCGAGATCGAGACCCGGTCGACGTCGAAGGCCCGGCGCAACGCGCCCGCCGCGGCGCGGAGCCCGTCCGGCCCTGGGTGCAGGCTCTCGGCGACCGCGCTCACGAGCGTCTGGGTCACCCCTTCAGTATGCCCCGGTTCACCGCAACGAGGCCCAGGGCTCCTCCTGGAAGACGTCGATCACCGAGTACCCGTCGTCGCCGGCGGTCGGCGTGAGGATGACCGAGAGCTTCGCGTCGGTGTCCCCGACGGTGAACGACGCGTGCACGACGTCGGTCGGGATGTAGACCGCCTCGCCGGGCCCGAGCTCCTGCTTCTCCTGCTCGAGCCACTGCTCGATGCGCCCCTCGCGCACCCAGATGATCTCCTCCTGCTCGGGGTGGCGGTGGAACGGGTGGCCCTGGCCCGGCGAGAGCTTGACGTCCATGACGCAGAGCCCGGTCGAGCCGGTCAGCGACGGCCGCGCAACCCAGCCGCTCTCGCCCCAGTCGAACGTGTCGCGCTCGATGTCGGCGCTGGTGATGAACCTGCCAGTCATGACGTCTCCTGGATCGGAATTGACTTGAAGCGCTTCATGTTCTCGGTCATCGCGATCTCGGTCGGGAGGCGCTCCATGCTCGAGGCGCCGAAGAAGCCGACGATCCCGGTCGTGCGCTCGATGACCTGCTGCGCGTCGTCGGGCTCGGCGATCGGCCCGCCGTGGCACAGGCACAGGATGTCCGGGTTCACGGCCTTGGCGGCGTCGTGCAGCGCCTGGACGCGCTCGATCGCCTCCTCCAGGGTCACGCCCGTCTGCGCCCCGATGCTGCCGCCGGTCGTCAGGCCCATGTGGGGGACCAGCACGTCCGCGCCGGCCTCGGCCATGGCGCGCGCCTCGTCCTCGGTGAACACGTAGGGCGCGGTGAGCAGGTCGAGCTCGTGGGCCGTGCGGATCATGTCGACCTCGAGGCCGTAGCCCATGCCGGTCTCCTCCAGGTTGGCGCGGAAGGTGCCGTCCATGAGCCCGACGGTGGGGAAGTTCTGGACGCCGGTGAAGCCGGTGCGCCGTACCTCCTCGAGGAAGACGGGCATGAGCCGGAACGGGTCGGTGCCGCAGACCCCGGCGAGCACCGGCGTGTCGGCGACGACCGGGAGCACCTCGCGGGCCATGTCCATGACGATCGCGTTGGCGTCGCCGTAGGGCAGCAGGCCGGCCATCGAGCCGCGGCCCGCCATCCGGTAGCGCCCGGAGTTGTAGATGATGATCAGGTCCGCGCCGCCGGCCTCCGCGCACTTGGCCGACAGGCCGGTGCCCGCGCCGGCGCCGATGATCGGGCTCGCACTCCCGACCTGGGCCCGCAGGCGCGCGAGGGCCTCCTCGCGTGTCATCGCCTCGCCCCACTCGTCATCGCGCCTCCGCACCGATCATCGCGCCCCCACCGTCATCCCGCCTCCTGGACGAGCTCATGCAGGCGGTCGGCCATCGCGGTGGCGAAGGCGCGATCGTTCACGTCGGCATCGAGCTCGCGCACTTCGACCCTCTCGCGGTCGACGCCCTCGCGCAGCGCGGCGAAGAGGGCCTCGTCGGCCTGCGCGTCGTGGAACGGCTGCCCCTCGACGGCGATCGCCGAGACGCCGCCGAGCGGGACGAAGAGGGCGGTGGGCGAGCCCGCCCCGTTGAGCTTGGAGGCGATCCGCCGCCCCAGCTCGGCGTTCTCCTCGCGCGTGGTGCGCATGAGGGTGATGGTCGGGTTGTGGACGTAGAGGTTGCGGTCTGCGAAGCGCTCGGGAACGGTGTCCTCGGGCCCGAAGTTCACCATGTCCAGCGCGCCGAGCGAGACGACCTGCGGGATCCCCGCGGCGCCCGCCGCCTCGAGCCGGTCCGGGCCTGCCGAGAGCACGCCACCGACCAGGTCGTCGGCCAGCTCGGTCGTGGTCAGGTCGAGCACGCCCGCGAGATAGCCGCCCGTCGCGAGCGCCTCCATCGACTGGCCGCCCGTGCCCGTGGCGTGGAAGACGAGCACTTCGTAGCGCTCCTCGAGCCGCTCGCGCGCGTGCGTCACGGCTTGCGTCGTCACGCCGAACATCGTTGCGCCGATGAGCGGCTTCTCCTCCGAGGCGGCGGGGGCGGCGGCCTTGGCCATCCCGGCGATCGCCCCGGCGGCGTTGGCGAGGATCTGCGACGAGATCTGGTTGATCCCGGCGATGTCGACGACCGAGTACATCATCGTGACGTCCTTGGCCCCGACGTAGGGTCGGGTGTCGCCGGAGGCCACGGTCGAGACGATCAGCTTCGGCACGCCGACCGGCAGGTCGCGCATCGCCGCAGCGGCGATCGAGGAGTTCCCCGAGCCGCCGACGGCGGCGGCGCCCTGGAGTCGCCCCTCGTCGTGGAGACGGCCGACGACGACGCCGGCTCCGCGGCCCATCGCCTCGACCGCGCGCCCGCGGTCGGCCTCGGCGACGAGCGCGGCGTGGTCTGCGCCAGCGGCGGCCGCGACCTCCTCGCGCGACACGTCGGCAGCCACCTGCGGCTCGCCGAGCACCCCGGCGTCGACGAGCAGGACCTGCGCCCCCGCCTCGCGAATGCGCTCGGCCAGGAACGCGTACTCGTGGCCCTTGGTGTCGAGCGTGCCGACGAGGACGACGGTCGGGTTGGCCATGGCTCAGCCGCGCTCGACGCCGAGGAACCGGCGCTGGGCCTCCGGGTCGTTGACGAGCTCGGCCGCCGTCGTCTCGGTGAAGATCCGCCCCGCGACCATGACCAGCTGACGCTCGGCCAGCGTCGTCGCCACCGCGAGGTTCTGCTCGACGACGAGGATCGCGAGCCCCTCGTCGGAGAGCCGGCGGAACGTCGCCGTGAGCATCTCGATGATCGCCGGGGCCAGCCCCTCGGACGGCTCGTCCATGATGAGCAGCTTCGGGTTGGTCAGCAGCGCCCGGCCGATGGCGAGCATCTGCTGCTCGCCGCCGGAGAGCTGCATACCGCCGTGCCGCTTGCGCTCGGCCAGGCGGGGGAAGAGCTCGTAGACCGCATCGGGCGTCCAGCGGCGCTCTCCGCGCCGAGGAGCGAGCATCCGCAGGTGCTCGTCGACGGTCAGCGACTCGAAGAGCCGCCGGCCCTGGGGCACGTAGCCGATGCCTGAGCCGCCGATCTTGTACGACGCGCGTCCGACGCACTCCTGGCCGAGGAAGCGGACCGAGCCGCGGGTGGTCGCGGGGCGGATCTGCATGATCGCGTTGCACAGCGTCGTCTTGCCCATTCCGTTGCGCCCGATGATCGCCACCGGCTCGCTGCCCATCGTGAAGCTCACGCCCTGGAGCACGTGGGCCGGCCCGTAGAAGGCGTCGAGGTCGCGGACCTCGAGGAGCGTGGCGCCGTCCCAGTCGAGGTCTCCCTGGTCGGTGCTCACCTCGACCGACACGCCGGCCGTGTCGTCGCCGTCGGCCCGGGCGCTCACGACGTCGTGGCCTCGTCGTCGCCGACCCGGCCGCCCAGGTAGAGATCGTGGACGAGCTGGTTGCCGCGGATCTCGTCGGGCGTTCCCTCGACGATCTTCTCCCCGTCGTGCATCATCGTCACCTTCTCGGCCACCCGCAGGGCGACGTCCATGTCGTGCTCGATGAGGATCAGCGTGATGCGCTTGTCGAGCTCGAGCAGCAGGTCGGTAAGGGCAATGCGCTCGCCGCGCGACAGCCCCGAGGCGGGCTCGTCGAGGAGCATGAGCTTGGGATCGGCTGCACGAGCCATCCCGACCTCGAGCTGGCGCTGCTCGCCGTGGGACAGCTCGCCCACCAGCTCTCCGAGCTTGGGCGCCAGGCCGACGGCGCCGGCGAGCTCGCGCGCGCGCTCGCGAAGCTCGTCATCGGCGGCTCGCCGACGGAAGCGCCGGTGGCCGCGGCGTGTGCCGAGCACGGCGAGGTAGAGGTTGTCCTCGACGCTCAGCCCGAGGAAGAGCCGCGACTTCTGGTAGGTGCGGCCCATGCCCAGCCGTGCCCGGCCGGGCGCCGGGACCTCGCCGATGTCCTCGCCGAGGAAGAAGATCGAGCCCGACGTCGCGGGCATGTCGCCGGAGATGACGTTGAACAGCGTCGTCTTGCCGGCGCCGTTCGGGCCGAGGATCGCGCGGCGCTCGCCGTGCGCGACGTCCAAGTCGATGTCGCGCACGGCGTCAAGGCCGCCGAACCGCCGGCCGACCGCGCGCAGGCGCAGGATCGGCTCGGCGGATTCGGTGACTGCCTTCTCCATCCGGCCCCTACTGAACGACCTTGGGGACCTGGGTCTTGCCCTGCCAGGGCAGGGTCTTCTTGACGCACGGCGGGAACTTGCGTCCCGGCGCCGGCGTCGAGGTGCTGAACGTGCCGCCGAACGTCTGATCGACGTTGGGGACCTCGCCCTTGGTCACCGTGGCCAGCTTCCCGTCCTTCTGGGCGAGCTGGAGGTAGTACTGGTTGGTCTTCGCCTGACGATTCTCGTCAAGCGTCACCGTGCCGTACGGCGCGGGCAGCGGCTCCTTGCCGATGGCCGCCTGCAGCTGCTTCTGGTCGGTGATGTCGCCCTTGACCGCCTCCAGGCCCTTGATCAGGCCCCAGGTGTTGACGAAGTAGCTGTAGGTGAACACGCTGGCGGCCTGCGGCGCCGCCGGCCCACCGGGCGGGATCGTCTTGAACCACTTGCCGATGATGTCGTTGGCGTAGTACTGCGCCGCCGGCGTGTCGAGGTCACCCGCGGTGCCGGCGCCGCCGGCGTAGGCGCCCGCGACGCGCGGGCCGAGCTGCTCGAACTGGGACGGGGTGCCCCAGAACACGTTGCCGATGAACTTCTTCGCGTCGATCGGGCCCTTCGCCTGCTCGTAGGCCTTCAGGAACGGGATCAGGCCCGCGCCGCCGACCGCGACGAACGTGCCGTCGACGTCGTCCGGGAGCTGCTGCGCGTAGGACGAGTAGTCCGTCGTGTTCAGCGGTGGGAAGACACGCTTGGTGATCTGCCCACCGGCTGCGCAGAAGTCGGCGATGAAGCCGGCCCCCGACGTCCAGCCGAAGCTGTAGTCGTCCATGATGATCGCGGCCTTGCGCCAACCCAGCTTGTTGTAGGCCAGGTCGCCGAGGCCGGCGTTGAACTGCGCGCCGTCGCCGTTGAAGCGGAAGAAGTTCGGCGCGCGGACCTTGAGCGTCGTGTCCTGTGCACCGGCCGCCCCGTTGACGAACGTCTTGTCCGGATGCTGCTTGGCGTAGTTCGCCACGGCGATCGACTCGTCGCCTGACAGCGGGCCGATCATGACGTCCGCGTCGAGCTGCTCCATGAGCCGCCGCGTCTCCTTGATCGCCGTGCCCGACGTGTCGTCACCGCAGCCCACGCCGACGAGCTTGAGCGGATGGCCGTCGATGGCGCCACCCGTCCAGCCGGCACGCGGCTTGTTCGGGTCGACCGGCTTCGCGCCGGCGAACTGCGAGATCGCCGACACGGCGCCCGCCATGTTCTGGTTGTCGAAGGTGCCGAACGCGCCCTTGCACTCGGACAGGATCGCGATCTTGATCGGCGTACCGCTGCCGCCCGAGACCTGCGGGACCGGCTTGAGCGCGGGCGGCGCGGCGGCCGACGACGTCGTCGTCGGCGCGCTGGACGCGCTCGAGGTGTCGCTCTTGTCGTCTGACCCGCACCCCGCGACCGCGAGGGCCACGAGCCCGGTCAGGAGGGCAAGCCACGCCGGCCTGCGCCTCAATCGCCTCACTTCTGTCATTCCCTCTCCCTCCTCCCGCCGTCCACCCTGGGCGCGGCGGCGTTGCTCTACGAACCGGTGAGCGTCGATGCTCCCTGCTCACCTCCCGGCACGAGGCCGGCGGAACCCCCTTCCTCGCTCGTGTCCTCCGGCCGCTGCCGTCGGCGGTTCCGCGAGACCGTCCGCTGAAACAGCCCGACGAGGCCGTCGGGGGACACGAGCACGATGATCAGGAAGATCGCCCCGATCAGCGTGTGGAAGCGATCGCTGATGAAGCCGACGTCGGGGGCGTAGTTGTTGAGCAGCACGAAGACCAGCGCCCCGACCCACGCCCCCTCGAGCCGGAACATCCCGCCGATCACGGCGATCACCAGCACGTCGATCGTGGCGCCGAGGTCGATCGTCGACGGCGCGATCTGGGCGTTCCACCACACGAACAGGACGCCCGCGAGAGCCGCGACGAATCCCGCGAAGGCGAAGGCCAGCATGCGATGCAGCGCCACGTTGTAGCCGAGCGAGCGCATGCGGACGGGATCGTCGCGGATCCCCTGCAGCACGAGGCCGAAGGGCGCCCGCGCGACGTAGCGCAGGCCGCCGTAGACGAGGGCCGCGACCACGAGCGTGGCGAAGTACAGCCGGTCAGGGTGTGATGTGCGGTTGAAGAAGTCCGGGATCGGGATCCCGCTGATCCCGCCGAAGCCCGAGACGCTCGTGACCTGGCCGAAGAAGAGATTGGCGATCACCGAGAAGACGAGGGTGATCATGAGGAAGTAGATGCCATAGCTGCGGCTGGCCAGGGCGCCGAAGACAAGCGCGACGAGGACCGCCACGGCGAGGGCCATGAGCAGGCCGGGCACCGGGGCCCACCCGAGGTTCAGGCCCTTCGTGTTGCCGTTCGTGGTGAGGTTGCCGAGCGCGAAGCCGGCGATCCCGTAGACCGACACCTGCGCGAGCGAGACCATGCCGCCGTAGGCCGAGAGGAAGATCAGGCTGGCCGCGACGACACCGAGGAACATCGTTTGCGTCAGCAGCGTCGCGACCCAGTACTCGCTGAAGATCAGGGGCGCGAACAGCGCGAGGGCCACGAGGACGGCGCCGACGGCCCGGTCGGGGGTCACGCGCGTCCGCAGCGCGCCCGTCATGCCGGCCGACCGAAGAGCCCGAGGGGGCGGATGGCGAGCACGATGGCCAGCAGGACGAAGGTGAAGATGATCGAGTAGAACGTGTAGTTGGCCGGCAGGTAGGCGGCGGCGAAGTTCGTCGTCAGCCCCAGTAGCAGCGCTCCGATGGCGGCTCCTTCGAGCGAGCCCATGCCGCCGATGATGACCACCACGAGGGAGTTCAGGAGCCAGTTCGCGTCGACGCCCGGAGCGAGGCTGGCGAACGAGCCGCCCATCGCGCCGCCGATCCCGGCCAGGGCCGAGCCGACGAAGAAGGCGATCGCGAAGGTGAGCTGGATGTTCACCCCCATGGCCGAGACCATGTCGCGATCGTCGACGCCGGCGCGGATCACCATGCCCGTGCGGGTGCGCTTGAGCCAGAACCACAGCCCGAAGCCGATGAACAGGCCTACGCCGAGGATCACGAGCCGCGTCAGCGTGTACTGCACGCCCGCGACGTGAAGGTTGACGAACTTGTCGAACGTCCCGGGCCACGAGATGTCCTTGGCGACGCCGCCGTAGTGGGCGAGCAGCTGGTCGGCGGCGATGATCGACACGGCGATGGTCATGAGCGCCTGCCGCAGGTCCTGCCCCTGGTTCCAGCGCAGGAAGAGCTGCTGCATGAGCAGCCCGACCCCGCCGACGATCAGCCCCGCGCCGACGAGCGGCAGGAACCACTGCGAGAAGCTGACCTGCGCGCTGGAGAGGCCGAGCGCCCCGCCCTCGCCGACCATGTCGCGCTGGAAGGTGAGGGCGAGATAGCCCCCGAACAGGAAGAACGCGCCGTGGGCCATGTTGACCACGCGCATGAGGCCGAAGATCAGGGTGAAGCCGCTGGCCACGATGAAGTACAGCGCGGCGGCTGTCACTCCGTTCAGCAGCGTGATGAGGAAGTCCTTGGGGTCTGAGACCGCCGACCCGAAGGTCGTCCCCGACGCAATGAACAGCACCCAGACGACCGGGAACGCGATGAACAGGACGAGGAGGACGAGACCCGCGACCCGGAGCGTCCGCCTTACTGAGACGTCGGTGGAAGCCAAGGCCGCGCGAACCTAACACTGCCTTGCATCCATGCGCAAGCGACAACCGCCTCTCGGTGCTCAGCCTGCGAGCCCCTCGCGCTCCAGGGCCAGCGCCGCCCCGATAACGACGCCGGCGCGCCGGCCGGCGAGCTGCAGCCCGCCGAGCGCGATGGCCGGCCAGCCGAGGTAGCTGAACGGCCGCGTGTAGGCCGAGAACGGCAGGCGGACCTCGAGCTCGTCGACCCCGGCGACGGGAAGCTCGGCGACCCCGAGCGCGGGCGACGCCACGAGTTCCACTTCCGGCTCGTCCTGCGCCTGCGCGCGCCAGGCGTCGAGCGCGCCACGCGCCGCGGCGTGCTCGTCCGCCGTGACCCCCAGCGCTATGTCGAGCTTGGCCCGGATCGCGCGGCCGTACTCCCCGCGTCGCGCCGGGAACGTCGCGGCGTGGGCCCCGGCGGCCTCGGCGTAGAACACCGGCCAGGTGTCGGCTCGCGGGCGCGGGAGCGCGACCTCGCGGACCTCCGCGCCGAGTGCCCGCAGACCCTCGGCGAGGGGGTCGGCGCGCTCGTCGGGCGCCGGCGGACCGCCGGCGCCCGTCAGGTCGGGCGCCCCGCCGAGCACTCCGATCCGCAGGCCGGCCAGGCGGGGGGCCGGCACGGCGGTGTCCGTGAGGATCGCGTGCGCGAGGGCGCAGTCGGCGACGGTCCGCGCCATCGGCCCGACCGTGTCGAAGCTCGCGGCCAGCGGATACACACCCTCGGTCGAGACCGCGCCGAGCGCGGGCTTGAGGCCCACGACGCCGCAGGCGGCGGCAGGCATCCGCACCGAGCCTCCGGTGTCGGTGCCGAGCGCGAGGGGCACCAGCTCGGCGGCGAGCGCCGCGGCGTTCCCGGCGCTCGAGCCGCCCGCGATGCGGTCCGGGTGGCGCGGGTTGACGACGTCGCCGTAGTGGGCGTTCTGGCCGGTGACGCCCCACGCGAACTCGTCGGCGTTGGCCTTGCCGACGACGATCGCGCCTTCGGCCTCGAGCGCGGCGACCGCCGGCGCCGTGGTGGACGGCACGTGGTCGCGGTGGATCGCCGACGCGTAGGTCGTGCGCACGCGCGCGGTGTCGATGAGGTCCTTGACGAGCAGCGGAACCCCCGCCAGGCGCCCGCGCGGCTGCGCGCGGGCCCGCGCGAGCGCGGGCTCGCCGCACAGTGTGATGACGGCGTTGAGGTCGGGGCGCGCCTCGAGGCGCGCGACCGCGTCGACCACGGCCTCCTCGGCGCTCAGCGCGCCCGCAGTGACGGCGGCCGCGACCTCGGCGGCCGACATCCCTAGCGCCCTTCGGTCCGGGAGAGCAGCGCGACGGCCTCGACCTCGAGCCGCGCGCCCGGCACGACCAGCCCGCTGACCTCGACGAGCGTGCTCGCCGGCCGCGCCTCGCCGAAGAACGCCTGGCGCACGGGGTTGATCCGCTCCCGGTCGAGCTTGTCGAGGAGGAAGACCGTCACCTTGACGACGTCGGCCGCCGTCGCGCCCGCCGCCTCGAGGACGAGGCCGATGAGCCTGAAGACCTGTTCGGCCTGAGCGACGACGTCGTCGCCCCCCACCAGCGCCCCCGACGCGTCGACGGGCACGACGCCCGAGACGAAGAGCAGGTCTCCCGCCCGCACCGCGTCGGTGTAGTGGCTCAGCGGCTCGGGCAGGCCGACGACGCGGAGTTCCTCGCGGGTCACCGCGCCGCCTCGCGGATCTCCGAGAGGGTCTGGCGAGGGGTGATGGCCTCGCGGTCGACACGCAGCTCGACGAGGGCCGGCCCGCCGGCCGCGAGCGCGTCGTCGAGCGCTGCCGCCACATCCCCGGTGCGCTCGACCACGGCCCCGTGGGCCCCGAACGCGCGGGCGTAGGCCGCGAAGTCGGGGTTGACGAGGTCGGTGCCGACGACGCGCCCGGGGTAGTGGCGCTCCTGGTGCATGCGGATCGTTCCGTACATGCCGTTGTTGACGACGAGCACGACGACCGCCAGCTCCTCCTGCACCGCGGTCGCCAGCTCCTGCCCGGTCATGAGGAAGTCCCCGTCGCCGGCGAGGCACACGACCGTGCGGTCGGGATGCACGGCCTTGGCGGCGACCGCCGCCGGGAAGCCGTAGCCCATGGAGCCGCTGCGCGGGGCGAGCTGGGTCGGATAGCGCGTGAACGCGTAGTAGCGGTGCGCCCAGACCGTGAAGTTGCCCGCCCCGGACGTGATGATCGCGTCGGGCTCGAGGCGCTCGCGCAGCAGCGCCATGACGTCGGCGAGCTGCAGGGCGCCCGGCAGCTCGCGGTGGCTGTGCAGGTTCTCCTCGTAGGCGGCCCGCGCCTCCGCGACGAGCGCCCGCCGCTCCGGCGCCCCGGCGCGGAGCTCGAGCCGGCGGGCGGCGGCCGCGAACGGCTCGAGGCCGGAGACGATGCCCAGCTCGGGCTGGTAGACCGCGCCGAGCTCGCCGGGATCGGGGTGGACGTGCACGAGGCGCTGGCGCGGGCGCGGGACGTCCAGCAGCGTGTAGCCGCTCGAAGCGATGTCCCCCAGCCGGCCGCCGACGGCGAGGAGCACGTCGGCCTGCGCGATCCGCTCGGCGAGCGCGGGCGCCATCCCGATCCCGGCGTGGCCGGCGTACACCTCCGCGGAGTTGTCGACGTAGTCCTGGCAGCGCCACGAGCTGGCGACGGGGATCGACGCGGCGGTCGCCAGGGCGACGACGTCCGCCCCGGCCTTCGCGCTCCAGCCGCCTTCGCCCACGACGATCAGCGGACGCCGCGCGTCGGCGAGCAGCGTCTGCAGACCCTCCAGCTCGGCCTCGCCGGGCGAGGCCTGCGCGACCGGGGCACGCACGGCGTCCGCCACGTCGGCCTCGTCGGTCAGCACGTCCTCGGGCAGCGCGACGACGACCGGTCCCGGCCGCCCCGAGCATGCCACCGAGAACGCGCGGGCGATGACCTCGGGCAGCCGTGACGTCTCGTCGACCTGCGTCACCCACTTGGCCAGCGACCCGAAGACCGCACGGTAGTCGAGCTCCTGGAAGGCCTCGCGCCCGAGCGTGCCGCGCGCGACCTGGCCGACGAGCAGCAGCATCGGCGTCGAGTCCTGGCGGGCGGTGTGGACGCCGACCGCAGCGTGCGTCGCTCCCGGGCCGCGGGTGACGAGGCAGACGCCCGGCCGGCCCGTGAGCTTGCCGTAGGCCTCGGCCATGTTGACCGCGCCGGACTCGTGCCGCGTCGCGATGAAGCGGACCGGCCCGTCGTAGAGGGCGTCGAGCACCGCGAGATAGCTCTCCCCCGGCACCCCGAAGGCGAGGTCCGCGCCGTGGATCGCGAGCTGGTCGACGAGGATCCTGCCCCCGCTGCGCGTCACCGGGCGACCGGCTCCTCGAGGAAGATCGTGGCGCGCTGCGTCTTGGGCTTCTCGGCGTCGGCCGGATCGACGTAGCGGATGGTCCGCTGTCCGGCGAGCTCCGCCGGTACGAGCATGACGCGCACGAAGGCCGAGGGCTCGTCGGCCGCGGTTGTGGCGAGGACGGGATCGGGCCCGCGCTCGAACCACGCCTCGGCCGGGCCGTAGGTCGCGGCGCGCCCCTCGCTGTCGATCGTGATCTCGCCGAAGAGCAGGCGCCGGATGCCCGGGCCGGGATGGCTGTGGCGGTAGGCGACGCCCCCGGGGCCGAAGTCGACGCGGTCGCAGCGCATGAGCCACTCCGTCCCGGGGTCCAGCTCGACCTCCGCCGCGAGGCTCGCCCCGGAAGCGTCGTCGCCGCCGAGCGCCCAGCGCAGCGCCGGCCCGTCGACCCGCGCCGGAGCGACGTGCGCGGCGCCGGCCTCGAGGTCGTAGACGATCTCGCCGGGCCCGGAGAGCTGGACCCCGCCGGATTCCTCGAAGAGCGCGAGCCTCAATGGAAGTACTGCCCGCCGTCGATGACCATCGTCTGGCCGGTGATGAAGGTCGCCCCCGGGCCGCAGAGGAAGACGACGGCGCCGACGACGTCCTCGGGCACCTGGTCGCGCTTGAGCGTCCGCGCCGACACCGACACGTCGCGCAGCGCGTCGACCACCTCCGGGTGCTCCTGCACGCCGTCGCTCATGGTGAACCCAGGCGCCACGCAGTTGACGAGGATCTCGTCGCCCCCCAGCTCCTTGGCCAGCGCGCGCGTGAGGGTGACGATCGCGCCCTTGCTGGTGACGTAGTGCAGGAGGAACGGGACGCCGCGAAACGGCGTGCCCGACGAGATGTTCACGATCCGCCCACCACCGCGCTGGCGCATGCGCGGCACGACGGCGCGACAGGTCAGGAACATCGAGAGGACGTTGACGTCCATGACCTGACGCCACTCGTCGACCGGGATCTGCTCGAACGGCCGCATGGCCAGCGAGGCGTAGAGGCCCGCGTTGTTGACGAGCACGTCGATCCCGCCGGCCCGCTCGGCGGTCTCGGCGGCCATGCGCTCGACCTCGTCCTCCTTGGCGACGTCGACGGTGAGCCCGAGGCCGTCGGGATACCGCCCGGCCGCCGCCTCCGCGCCCTGCAGGTCGGCGATGACGATCCGCGCGCCCTCCGCGGCGAGGCCGTCGGCGATCGCGCGGCCGATGCCCTGCGCCCCGCCGGTGACGATCGCGACCTTGCCGTTCACTGCAGCGGCGAGAACGGGGTCGGCACGAGGATGCGGTTGTGCTGGGTGTGGAGCAGCGGCTGCAACCGGGTCAGGAAGTCCTTCCAGGCGGGGTCGGCCTGCATCGCCGCCCGGCGGCGCTCGCGCTCGGCGTGGGAGTCGTAGGCCCAGAGCTGCACGATCGAGCTGGGCTCGCCGATCTCGACGGTGAACGCGCCGACGAGGTGCCCGAGGTGGCGCTGCTGGATCTCGGTGCCCTCCTCGGCGTACATCCGCACGACCTCTCCCAGCTTGCCCGTATAGACGTGGTAGGTCCGCTCCTCGACGATCACCTTCACAGGCCTCCCATGCACAGGTACTTCAGCTCGAGCCACTCGTCGATGCCGTACTTGGACCCCTCGCGCCCGATGCCGGACTCCTTCATCCCCCCGAACGGCGCGACCTCCGTTGAGATGACCCCGGTGTTGATGCCGAGGATCCCGTACTCGAGGCCCTCCGACACGCGCCACACGCGCGCCATGCTCTCGCTGTAGAAGTAGCCCGAGAGGCCGTAGGGCGTGTCGTTGGCCTTGCCGATCGCCTCCTCCTCCGTCGCGAAGCGCGAGATCCCCGCCACCGGCCCGAAGGTCTCCTCGTTGGACATGGCCATGGCGTCGGTGACCCCGGTGAGCACAGAAGGGGAGAAGAACTGCCCGCCGAGCTCGTGCGGGCCGCCGCCGAGGACGAGCTCCGCCCCGCCGTCCAGCGCGTCGGCCAGGTGGCGCTGCACCTTCTCGAGCGCCGGGCGGTCGATGAGCGGGCCGACGTTGACGCCCTCGGTGAAGCCGTCGGCCACGACCAGCCGCGCCACACGCCGGGCGAAGCGCGCGACGAACTCCTCGAAGACGCCGTCCTGCACGAGGATCCGGTTGGCCGAGATGCACGTCTGCCCCGAGTTGCGGTACTTGCAGAGCACCGCGCCCTCGACGGCGGCGTCGAGGTCGGCGTCGTCGAAGACGATGAACGGCGCGTTGCCGCCGAGCTCGAGCGAGACCTTCTTGACCTGGGCGGCGCACTGGGCCATGAGCAGCTTGCCGACCTCCGTCGAGCCCGTGAACCCGAGCTTGCGGACGATCGGGTTGGAGGTCATCTCGCCGCCGATCACGGGGGCATCGTCGGCATCGCCGGTCACGACCGAGAGCACGCCGGGCGGCAGGCCCGCCTCCTCGCCGAGACGCATGACCGCGAGCGCGGTAAGCGGCGTCTGCTCGGCGGGCTTGAGGACCATCGTGCACCCCGCGCCGAGCGCCGGCGCCGCCTTGCGGGTCGGCATCGCGGCCGGGAAGTTCCACGGCGTGATGCCGGCGGTCACCCCGACGGGCTCCTTGGTGACGACGATCCGGCGGTCGGAGAGGTAGGTCGGGATCGTGTCGCCGTAGACGCGCTTGCCCTCTTCCCCGAACCACTCGAGGAAGCTCGCGGCGTAGGCGATCTCCACCCGCGACTCGGCGAGCGGCTTGCCCTGCTCCGCGGTAAGCAGCGTCGCGAGCTCGTCCGTTCGGTCGAGCATGAGGTCCGACCAGCGGCGCATGATGCGCGCCCGGTCGCGGGCGAGCATCGCCCGCCAGGCCGGCAGCGCGTCTCGCCCGGCCTCGACGGCGCGGCGCGTCTCCGCGGCACCCATGCGGGGCACGCTCGCGAGGACCTCCCCCGAGGCGGGGTTCGTCACGTCGAACGTCGCGCCGGAGTCGGCGCGCACCCAGCGCCCGTCGACGTACGCCCGCTCGAGGAGGAGGTCGCTCGCCAGCGTCGTCATGTCACCGCAGGGCGGCAGCGATCTCGGCGCACGTCGCGACCTGGGCGACGTTGGTCATCGCATAGTTCAGCGCCGCGCTCTGCCACTCGTCGCTGGTCGTCGAGGTCCCGTCGGACGGCACGACGACGTGATACCCGGCATCGGCGCCGTGGCGCGCTGTGTGCTCGATCGACATGTTCGTCCACGCGCCCGAGACGACGATCGAGGTGACGTCGAGGCCGCGCAGGAGGATGTCGAGGGTGGTGTCGTAGAAGCCGTTCATCCGCATCTTCTCTACGACATGGTCGCCGTCCTTGGCCTCGAGGCCGTCGGCGGGCGCGGCGCCCCAGCTGCCGCGCACGAGTGCGTCTCCCTCCTTGACGCCTTGGAACAGCGGCGCGTTGAGACGCAGGCCGGCGGCGCCATTCTCGACGATGTACCAGACGTGGATCACGGGCCGGCCGGCCGCCCTGAAGGTGTCGGCGAGCTCGGCCACGTTGGCGACGACGTTCTGGGCTGTCGCGTGGGCGGGCGCGCCGGAGTCCGCGAAGGCGCCGCCCTCGATGATGACGTCGTTCTGGAGGTCCTGGATGATAAGCGCGGCGTGGGCGCCGTCGAGCTCGAGGGGCGGGGAATCGACGCTCAAGAGATCACCTCATGTAGGGCAGGCGGTTACCGGACACCTTCGTCTTGACGCGGTACATCGACGTGCTGGCGGGGAGGAAGAGCCAGTCCCAGTCCGGGCCACCCCAGTTCAGGTTGCCCACGTTCTCGGGCACCTCCAGCGTTCCGAGGTGCTCGCCGTCCGGGCTGAACACCCAGACCCCCTCCGGGCCGGTGACCCAGATGTTGCCGCGCTCGTCGAGCTTCATGCCGTCGACCAGCTCACCCGAGTCCAGATCGCCGGTGCCGATGCCCTCGGCGAGCACGCGCCCGTTCGCGAGGCTGCCGTCGTCCTGCACCTCGAAGACGCGGATGTGCGCGCGGTCGGTGTCGTTGACGTAGAGCAGCGACTCGTCGAGCGAGAAGCACAGCCCGTTGGGCTGGACGAAGTCGTCGACGACGAGCTCAGGGTCGCCGCCGCCGGGCGCGATGCGGTAGACGCCCTGGATGTCGATGTCCTGCTCGCGCTCGATCCCGAAGCCGGGCATGCGCCCGTAGGTCGGGTCGGTGAAGTAGATCGTCCCGTCGGACTTCACGACGACGTCGTTGGGGGAGTTGAGCTGCTTCCCGTCGTAGTGCGTGGCGAGGACCTCGCGGCTCGAGCCGGTCCCATCGGGATGGATGCGGACCAGCGAGCTCGTGACGTGCTCGCAGACCAGGAGCCGGCCCTCGAGGTCCCAGGTCATGCCGTTGCCCTTGTTGGAGGGGTTGGCCACCTCGGTGACCCCCTCGGACTCCGTCCAGCGGCGACGCACGTCGCCGGGCATGTCGCTGAACAGGAGGTAGCCGTCGGGATGCCACAGCGGGCCCTCGGTGAAGGCGAACCCGGTCCCGAGCTGCTCGACCTCCGCGTCCTCGTCGATCAGCGCGAGGAACTCCGGCCTGTGTGATTGCACGGT
This sequence comes from uncultured Actinomycetes bacterium, assembly GCA_963728925.1. GTDB lineage: Bacteria > Actinomycetota > Thermoleophilia > Solirubrobacterales > Solirubrobacteraceae > JBBPZA01. The sequence continues at coordinate 82,071 of CAVSMB010000012.1, forward strand.
CATGCACTGCCCCCTCTGTCCCTGTGACCCTCCCTGAGCGCGAACCTACCAAGGCCATGCATCCATGGCCAAGTCCGAGGTTCAGGCGAGATGCCTGCGCTCGATGCCGGTGAGCAGGTCGGACAGCTCGCTCAGGCTGGCGAGGTCGTGGCCCGAGACGAAGCGGTCGACGTAGGGCAGCGCGGCGCGCATGCCGCCCGCGACCGGCTCGTAGGACGGGCTGCCCTTCAGCGGGCTGACCCAGACGACGGCATAGGCCGAGCGATGCAGACGGGCCATCTCGCGACCGACCTGCGCGGCGTCGCCTCCCTCCCATCCGTCCGACACGATCAGGACCACCGCGCCGCGCGTCAGGGCGCGCCGGCCCCACACGTCGTTGAAGGCCTTCAGCGAGGCGCCGATTCGCGTTCCGGCCGCCCAATCGACCACCTGGTCGCCCGCGCGGCGCAGCGCCTCCTCGGGGTCGCGCGTCGCGAGCTCGCCCGAGAGTCGCGTGAGGCGCGTGCCGAAGGCGAACACCTCCACGCCCCGCCCGCTGCGCATGAGCACGTGGAGGAAGAGCAGCATCGCCCGGCTGTAGGCCTCCATCGAGCCCGACACGTCGCAGAGCGCGACGAGCTTGCGCGGCGCCTCCGAGCGCCGGCGGAAGCGGCGGCGCACGGGGTCGCCGCCCGTGGCCAGCGAGTCGCGCGCGAGGCGCCGAACGTCGAGCGTGCGCCCGCGACGGTGCGGCCGCAGGCGGCGGGAGCGCCGGCGCGGGCGCGCCCACGCCATCTCCCCGATGAGCCTGCGGGCGGCGGTCAGCTCCTCGGGCGTCATCGCCGCGAAGTCGCGCCGGCGCAGCACCTCGTGTGCGCTGAGGCCCACGCGCTCTGGCTCGTCCTCGGGCGCCGGCGCGGCGGGGTCCGGGCGGGCGTCGCGGCGGGTGCGCCGGGCGCCGCGCGGGGTGCGGCGCGGGTCGTCGCGCGGCCGTGCCGGCGGCCGCACGGGTGACCGCAGGAACCAGGCGCGGAAGGCACGGTCGAAGGGCTCGAGCTCCTCGCGCCGGGCGACGAGCGTGGTGCGAAGCGTCCAGTAGACGTCCTCCTCGCGCCCCAGATCGACGTGCTCCAGACCGCTGATGGCGTCCGCTATGCGCCCCGCCCCGACCTCCAGCCCGGCCTCGCGCAGCACCCGGCCGAAGGTGACGACCTGGCGGGTGAAGACCTCGCTCACGCCGTCCCGGTCGCGGCCGCCGCGGCCGCGCGGGCCTGGCCGACCAGCCCGGCGACGGCGGCGTCGCGGACCGCGTCGAAGTCCTCCTGGTACTTCAGGACGGAGCCGAGCGTCTGCTCGACGGTCACGGGGTCGAGCTCCTCCGTGCCGAGCACGGCGAGCGCGTGGGCCCAGTCGACGGTCTCCGCCACGCCCGGGGGCTTGTTGAGGTCCATGGCCCGCAGGCCGGCGACGAACGCGGCCGCCTGCGCCGCCAGGCGCTCGGAGGCGCCGGGCACGCGCAGCCGCACGATCTCGATCTCGCGCTCGAGCGACGGGTGCGAGATCCAGTGGAAGAGACAGCGCCGCTTGAGCGCGTCGTGAAGCTCGCGCGTGCGGTTCGAGGTCAGGATCACCGCCGGGCGGCGCGTCGCCCGGATCGTCCCGATCTCGGGGATCGTGATCTGGAAGTCCGAGAGCATCTCGAGGAGGAAGGCCTCGAACTCGTCGTCGGAGCGGTCGATCTCGTCGATGAGGAGGACCACGGGCTCCTCGGCGCCGATCGCCTCGAGCAACGGGCGGCGGATGAGGTACTCCGGGCCGAAGAGCTCGGCCTCGTCGACCGAGCCCTCCTGCGCCGCGCGGATGTGCAGCAGCTGGCGCCCGTAGTTCCACTCGTAGACGGCGTGGCCGAGGTCAAGGCCCTCGTAGCACTGCAGGCGGATCAGCCGGGCCCCGCCGGCGGCGGCCAGGGCCTTGGCCGCCTCGGTCTTGCCGACGCCCGCCTCGCCCTCGAGGAGGAGCGGCTTGCCGACCGCGAGCGACAGGTACAGCGACGTGGCGAGCCCTCGGTCGGGCAGGTAGGACTGCGCGCGCAGCGCGTCCTCGACCTCCTCGATGGAGCTGAAGTGCATGGATGCATCACCCTAGCCCCGGTGGGCGTCGGCGTGTATAACCACGCGGGCGTCCCAGGTCCAGAGGGGAAGGAAGAGAGCGTATGGCAGTCGCAGCCACGGAGGCGCCCGAGCTCCTGGCGCCCGGGTCCGTCGACGAGGCCGTGTCGGCCTTCGGCGACGGTGAAGGGGTCACCGTCCTCGCCGGCGGCACGATCTTCATGGTCGACCTCGTGCACGGCCGGCTCGCGCCGGAGCGCGTGCTGATGCTCGCGCACGCGGGGCTGTCCGGCGTCCGGAGTGAGGGCGACCGGACGACGATCGGGGCGATGACGGCGATCGCCGAGCTCGAGTCCGGGGTGGAGCCCCTGGCGACGGCCGCGCGGCGCGTGGCCGACCGCGAGATCCGCGCCCAGGCGACCGTCGGCGGCAACCTCTGCGCGCCGCCCGGCGCGCAGAGCCCGCGGGGCGACCTGCAGGCCGCGCTCATCGCGCTCGGCGCCACGGCCCGCTCCACCGGCGCCGGCGGCGAGCGCTCCGAGCCGGTGGAGGACCTCCTCGCGTCCGGTCCCGAGGGCCGCCTGGTGCTCGACGTGAGCTTCACCGCGCCGCAGGCCGGCGCCTCGGCGTCGGTGCGCCGCACGCACGCCCACGCCTACACGATCCTCGCGGTGCACGGCGCTCGCATCGGCGGCGAGCTGCGCCTCGCCGCGTCGGGGGCCGGGCCGCGGGCCGTGCGGCTGCGAGCGGCCGAGCAGGCGGCGGCCGGCGGCGACGCGCAGGCCGCCGGCGCGCGGGCGCTCGACGACGCCTCACTCGCCGACGACGCGCTCGCCTCGGCCTGGTACCGGGAGCAGACGCTCCCGCTGCTCGTGACCCGTGTCCTCTCAGACCTCGCCTAGGAGATCTCGATGCCCCTGACGGTCAACGGCGTGACGCGGCAGCTCGCCTCACCACCGCTCTCGACCCTGCTGCACGTGCTGCGCGAGGAGCTCGGCGTGACAAGCCCCAAGGCCGGCTGCCAGCAGGGCGGCTGCGGGGCCTGCACGGTGCTCGTCGACGGCGAGCCGCGGCGCGCGTGCCTGACCCCGCTCGCCGCGGTCGAGGGCGCGCAGGTCACGACGGTCGAGGGCCTCGGGACGCCCTCCGACCTCTCCCCCGTCCAGGCCGCGTTCGACCGCCACTACGCCGCGCAGTGCGGGTTCTGCACCTCCGGCTTCATCATGGCCTCCACCGCCCTCATCGACGGCGGCGGCGGGGCCGAGCGCGAGGAGGTCATCGACGCGCTCGCCGGCCACCTGTGCCGCTGCACGGGCTACGCGAAGATCGTCGAGGCGGTCACCGCCGCGGCGCGGGGCGAGGTCGTCCCCGCCGAGACCGACGTCGACCGTGGCCCGCAGGGCGACGAAGCCGCCGAGATGCTGCCCGGGAGCCCGGCATGAAGGCCGTCGGCGCCCGCCTCCCCCGCTACGACGGCATCGCGCACGTCACCGGCAGGACGTCCTACGTCGACGACGTGCGCGTGCCCGGCACGCTGTGGGTCAAGGCGCTGCGCTCGCCCCACCATCACGCCACCATCGCCTCGCTGGACATCGCTGCGGCCGAGGCGATCCCGGGCGTGCACGCGATCGTGACCGCGGCCGACGTTCCCAAGAACGTCTACGGCCATCTCGAGGCCCTGGGCGTGCCGGCCGACGAGCCGCTGCTCGCCGACGGCGAGGTGCGCTGGCGCGGCCAGCCGATCGCCGCCGTCGCCGCGGAGTCCGAGGCGCTTGCGCAGGCCGCCGTGGAGGCCATCGAGAGTGCCTACGAGGAGCGCCCGGCGCTCTTCGACATCCGCAAGGCGTTCGACGAGGACGCGCCCGAGATCCACCAGTGGGGGCCGGTCTATCCCCACAACGGGCCCCACAACCACCGGCGCGTGCGCAAGGGCGACCTCGCACAGGCCTTCGAGGCAGCCGACGTCGTCGTCGAAGGCGTCTACCGCCCGCAGGCCATCGAGCACTGCCCGCTCGAGACGCAGGTCGGGCTCGCGATCCCCGAGCCCGACGGCCGCCTTACCATCCACACCTGCACCCAGGCGATGTACTTCTCGCTCGGCGTCGTGGCTGCCCATCTCAGGTGGCCGTTGAACAAGCTCAAGCTCGTCGGCGGGACGGTCGGCGGCGGCTTCGGTGGCAAGGTCGACACGGCGACCGAGACGGTCTGCGCCCTGCTGGCGATCAAGTCGGAGAAGCCGGTGAAGTGGCGCTTCACGCGCGAGGAGGAGTTCCTCATGAGCTCCACGCGCGCCCCGTGGCACATCGAGATCCGCGACGCCGTCACGAGCGACGGCTGGATCCTCGGGAGACGGACGCTCACCCTCCACGACGCCGGTGCCTACTCGCGCTTCTCGCCCTACGGGCTCACGAAGCACGCGTTCCACCACACCGGCGCCTACACGATCCCGAACCTGCACTTCGACGGGTTCGTGGTCTACACCAACCGCGTGCCGACGACGGCGATGCGCGGCTTCGGCGTGACCTCGGTCTCACTCGCCGTGGAGACGCACATGAACCGCGTCGCGGAGGTGCTAGGGCTCGACCCGTACGAGATCCGCCTCAAGAACGCCAACCGGATCGGCGACACGACCGGCAACCGGGTGGTCATGCACGACCCCTCGACGGTGGTCGTCACCCTCGCCGCGGCCGACCGGGTCGGCCACGAGCTGGGCGACGAGTACCGGTCCATGACCCAGGCACGACGGGCGGCCGAGCTGTTGCCCGAGCACCTCGTCGAGCAGCAGGCGCCCGACGGCGAGCACCTCGTCGTGCACGGCGTCTCGAGCAACGGAGGGACCTCCTGATGGCCGCCCGACGCGGCCGCGGCTTCGCGGCGATCGAGTATCCCACCGGCATGAACCAGAACGGCGATCCCAGCCAGGCGTGGATCAAGCTCAAGCCCGACGGACGGGTCGACGTCTTCGCCGGGACGGTGGACATCGGCCAGGGCTCAAAGACGGTCCACACCCAGATCGTCGCCGACACGCTTGGCGTGCCCTACGACTGGGTGACGATGGACAACTCGAACACCGACTCCTCGGCGGTCTGCACGGGCACGTTCGCCTCGCGGGGCACGTTCATCGGCGGCAACGCCGTGCGCTACGCCGCGGAGAAGGCACGGGAGCGGATCCTCGACATCGCCTCCAAGGAGCTCGAGATCTCCGCTGAGGACCTCGAGGTCGTCGACGGCGAGGTCCAGGCAAAGGGCGCGCCGGACCGCTCGATCTCCGTGCCCGACGTGGCGGGAGCGGCGACCTACGTGTACGGCGAGCTGATCACCGGGAACGGCACGGCGCTCAAGCCGCTGGCCGAGGTCAACGACGACGACGGCTCGGTGACCGACGAGCCCCACTCGGCGATCTCCTACGCGGCGTGCGTGGCCGACGTCGAGGTCGACGACGAGACCGGCGAGGTCACCGTCCAGCGGCTGACCCAGGTCTACGACGTCGGCCGCGCGATCAACCCGACGCTCGTCGAGGGTCAGATCGAGGGCGGCGCGATGATGGGGCTCGGGCTCGGGTTGCTCGAGGAGGCCTATCCGGCCTACCCGTCGGTCGAGCACCGCGGCGAGCAGTTCGGCGCCTACTGCGCGCCGTCGCTCGAGGATCTGCCCGAGCTCGACAACGTCATCCTCGAGAACCCGTCGGTCGACGGGCCGTTCGGCGCGAAGGCGATCGGGGAGATGGCCAACAACGCTCAGCCTCCGGCCATCGCTGCGGCGATCCACGATGCCGTCGGCGTGTGGGTGACCGAGATGCCGGCCACGCCGGAGCGCGTGCTCCGCGCGCTGCAGGCCCAGCGCGAGCCCAGGCGCGAGGGCAAGCGGGTCATATTCGACGAGGAGATCTCCGTGATGGGGGTCAGCTCGGGCGGCGGCGAGCGGTTCTGGAGCACCGATGGCTGAGGGGTCGCCGTTCCGCACCTGGAACGGCGTGGAGCCCTTCGAGTTCGTCGACGGCGTCTTCCTCCACGCGATCGGCGGCGACCAGCTGCTGCTCTGCAAGGTGGTCTACGAGCCCGGCAAGCGCGTGGCGCGTCACAGCCACGAGCACACCGAGCAGGTCATGGCGGTCATCGAGGGATCGGTGACCATGACCATCGGCGACGAGACGCGCGAGCTCGCCGTCGGTGACGTGGTGGTCGTCAACCGCGGGGTGGAGCACGAGCTGGTGTCCGAGGCCGGGGTGACGTTCTTCGAGGCGCTCGCCCCGGTCCCGCTGGACCACGTTCCCGACCGCGAGCGCGACCTCGTGCTCGCGCAGGGCGGCGCGACGTACGTCGCACGCTGACCGTGGACACCTTCGACGGAAGGGTCGCGCTCCTCACGGGCGGCGCGAGCGGGATCGGGGCGGCAACCGCCGCGCTGTTGGGGGAGCGAGGCGCGCGGGTGGCGGTCTTCGACCTCGATCCCAATGGCGCGCCCGAGGGGCAGCTCGGGATCGCGGGCGACGTGACGGACTCCGCTGCCGCTGACGCGGCCGTCGCGCAGGTCGAGCGCGAGCTCGGCCCGCTCGACGTGCTCGTCTGCTGCGCCGGCGTGGGCGGCGACTCGCTGCCCACCGTCGACATCGGAGACGACGAGTGGAAGCGCGTCTTCGCCATCAACGTCGACGGCGTGCTGTGGTTCAACCGCGCGGCAGCGCGGGTGATGGTGAGGCGCGGCTCCGGGCGCATCGTCAACGTCGCCTCGATCGCCGGCAAGGAGGGCAACCCGATGGCGGCCGCCTACTCGGCCAGCAAGGCCGCGGTCATCGGACTGACCAAGGCGGTCGGCCGTGACCTCGCGACGACCGGCGTGCTCGTGAACTGCATCGCCCCGGCGGTCATCGCGACGCCGATCCTCGAGCAGCTCTCCCAGGAGCACGTCGACTACATGATCGAGAAGATCCCCATGGGCCGCATGGGCCGCCCCGAGGAGGTGGCCGAGCTCATCGCCTTCCTCTCCTCGGACGCGATGAGCTTCTCCACCGGCGCGACCTACGACATCTCGGGCGGGCGCGCGACGTTCTGAGCCGTCGCCCCGGCGGGTCGTCGATGCCGGAGACGTGGTTGTGGCGGTCATCCGAGAGAGCGGCCGGGGCAAGTCCAGCGGCGCTACCGTGACGATCCGCTACGGCCAGGTGATCACCGTGCGCGACGGCAAGATCGTCGAGACAGTCGTGTACCGCGATCCGGAAGACGCGTTCGACGCGGCCGGCGTTTCCAGCTAGTCGCGTCGACCTCTCCCGTCGCCAGAGCGGCGCTCGGGCTCTTCGACGCGGCAGCGGCGGCGCGGGCGGCGTTCAGTCTCAACTTCCCCTTTCTGCTACCTCTTGGCCGATGACCGCGCCGACGCAGATTCGCGCCGGTCGGGTCGCCGGGAGCATCGCAGCTCCCGGCTCCCACGGATCCCGGCGTGACAGTCTCCCGTCACCGGGCTCTTCTCACCGGCCGTCAGTAGTTGCGGACCAGTCGCCAATGAACGAAGAGGCCGGGTTGCCTCATCAGCAGCTCCGTCCACCATCGGTCAAAGCGCTTGGCGCTCCGCAGTCGCCGATATTTCCTTGCAGCCCAGCGCCTCAGGTAGGAACTGACACGCTGCAGGAGCGGATCCATCCCCGACCGGTAGTACCGGCCGTAGTAGTTGATCCACCCGGCCACGATGGGGTTCAGCCATCTCGCTAGGTCGTCGAGGGTCAGGTCAGTGCGCTTCGGTATCCGCATCTCGCGTAGCCGATCGCTCTTGGCCTTCAGCGCCTCGGGGCTGATCGCCGGCAGGAACGACGTGAAGTTCACGCCGTGTTTGCTGCGTGCCTCCCGGGGTCGGAAGGCGTACCCGAGGAAGGTCAACGAGGTGTGCTCGTGGTCGCCCCGACGGTTGCTGTCCTTGCAATAGACGATCCTCGTCTTGTCGGGGTGGAGCCGCAGGCCCACCTCTTCCATCCGCTTGATGATCCCGGCCAGCACCACCTCAGCCTGCGCTCTGCTCCTGCAGTGCACGATGGCGTCATCAGCGAAGCGCTCGAACGGACAGTCGGGATGGTTCCGGACCATCCACAGATCGAACGCATAGTGCATGAACAGGTTCGCCAGGCACGGCGAAATCGCCGAGCCCTGCGGAGTTCCTTTGCTTCGCTTCTCAAGGGTGCCGTCCGAGTGCTCGAGCGGCGCTTGAAGCCACCGCTTGATGTACAGCAGCACCCATCGGCAGTCGGTGACCGCCTCGACCGCACGAACCACGAGGTCCCACGGCACCTCGTCGAAGAACTTCTGGACGTCGAGATCGATCGCCCAGTCGAACTTCCAGCACCGCTCCCGGCATGCCGCGAGCGCATCATGGGCCGACTTGTTCGGCCGGTAGCCATAGGAGTCCTGATGAAACCGGGGCTCCACCAACCGCTCCAAGAACATGGCTGCCACCGTCTGCGCGACCCTGTCTGCGATCGTCGGCACGCCGAGCACACGAACACCCGGGCCGTGCGGCTTGGAAATCTCGACCGCCCTGACCGGCGGTGGAAACCAGGTCCCCGAGCTCATCCGATTCCAGACCTTGTAGAGGTTGCCCTCCAGATCCTCCTCGAACTGCTCGAGATCCTGCCCATCCACGCCGGGGGCGCCCTTGTTGGCCTTGACCCGCCGCCACGCCTCCCACACCAGCTGCTTGGGAATCGCAAACGACTTGCCTTCAGGCTTTGGCATATCTCTTCTCGCTTCCTCCCGGGACTGACGCCCCGGTTGATCGATTGGACATCCCTGGTGACCCGGCCCCTTCGCTCCACCCCCACCCCAGCGAGCAGGAGCTTCTCGGCTACTACGAGCCGGTCCGCCAGCGAGCGCCGCGACCGGTACTCAATGCCTCGGGTTTCCGCCCTCGGCACGCTCCCTCTCGCGACCTTTGGGGCCTACGACCCCGGACGACGCTTTCGACGCTCGCCTTCTCACGTTCCATGCAAGAGCCGCAGACCAGGATCACGCCGCCTCTACGCCGGACACCACCTGGCCAGCAACGCGGGCAGCCGCCAGGCTCATCCCGAGGACAAATCCGCTCCTCGGTTTCGATGTCATCTCAACCGGTTTCGACGCCTCAAACGACGACGCCCGACCCGAGCACGCGCCCCGGCCAGACGATTCTGGAACGCCTTCCTGATCCCCACCTGACGCGATCTAGCGCGCCGTCTCCCTGTCGCTCACCACGACGGTCTTCAGCCAACGCAGCACAGGGTGGTTTGACGCCTACCCCCGCAGGGCCGACGCCGGAGGGCCAACAAGCCTCCATCTCTCGCACAGCACCGCCTTTAGAAACCGCTTCCTACATCAGCCTCCTCTTGCGTTCGTGACACACAGTCGGGTCGCCGGGAGCATCGCAGCTCCCGGCTCCCACGGATCCCGGCGTGACAGTCTCCCGTCACCGGGCTCTTCTCACCGGCCGTCAGTAGTTGCGGACCAGTCGCCAATGAACGAAGAGGCCGGGTTGCCTCATCAGCAGCTCCGTCCACCATCGGTCAAAGCGCTTGGCGCTCCGCAGTCGCCGATATTTCCTTGCAGCCCAGCGCCTCAGGTAGGAACTGACACGCTGCAGGAGCGGATCCATCCCCGACCGGTAGTACCGGCCGTAGTAGTTGATCCACCCGGCCACGATGGGGTTCAGCCATCTCGCTAGGTCGTCGAGGGTCAGGTCAGTGCGCTTCGGTATCCGCATCTCGCGTAGCCGATCGCTCTTGGCCTTCAGCGCCTCGGGGCTGATCGCCGGCAGGAACGACGTGAAGTTCACGCCGTGTTTGCTGCGTGCCTCCCGGGGTCGGAAGGCGTACCCGAGGAAGGTCAACGAGGTGTGCTCGTGGTCGCCCCGACGGTTGCTGTCCTTGCAATAGACGATCCTCGTCTTGTCGGGGTGGAGCCGCAGGCCCACCTCTTCCATCCGCTTGATGATCCCGGCCAGCACCACCTCAGCCTGCGCTCTGCTCCTGCAGTGCACGATGGCGTCATCAGCGAAGCGCTCGAACGGACAGTCGGGATGGTTCCGGACCATCCACAGATCGAACGCATAGTGCATGAACAGGTTCGCCAGGCACGGCGAAATCGCCGAGCCCTGCGGAGTTCCTTTGCTTCGCTTCTCAAGGGTGCCGTCCGAGTGCTCGAGCGGCGCTTGAAGCCACCGCTTGATGTACAGCAGCACCCATCGGCAGTCGGTGACCGCCTCGACCGCACGAACCACGAGGTCCCACGGCACCTCGTCGAAGAACTTCTGGACGTCGAGATCGATCGCCCAGTCGAACTTCCAGCACCGCTCCCGGCATGCCGCGAGCGCATCATGGGCCGACTTCTTCGGCCGGTAGCCATAGGAGTCCTGATGAAACCGGGGCTCCACCAACCGCTCCAAGAACATGGCTGCCACCGTCTGCGCGACCCTGTCTGCGATCGTCGGCACGCCGAGCACACGAACACCCGGGCCGTGCGGCTTGGAAATCTCGACCGCCCTGACCGGCGGTGGAAACCAGGTCCCCGAGCTCATCCGATTCCAGACCTTGTAGAGGTTGCCCTCCAGATCCTCCTCGAACTGCTCGAGATCCTGCCCATCCACGCCGGGGGCGCCCTTGTTGGCCTTGACCCGCCGCCACGCCTCCCACACCAGCTGCTTGGGAATCGCAAACGACTTGCCTTCAGGCTTTGGCATATCTCTTCTCGCTTCCTCCCGGGACTGACGCCCCGGTTGATCGATTGGACATCCCTGGTGACCCGGCCCCTTCGCTCCACCCCCACCCCAGCGAGCAGGAGCTTCTCGGCTACTACGAGCCGGTCCGCCAGCGAGCGCCGCGACCGGTACTCAATGCCTCGGGTTTCCGCCCTCGGCACGCTCCCTCTCGCGACCTTTGGGGCCTACGACCCCGGACGACGCTTTCGACGCTCGCCTTCTCACGTTCCATGCAAGAGCCGCAGACCAGGATCACGCCGCCTCTACGCCGGACACCACCTGGCCAGCAACGCGGGCAGCCGCCAGGCTCATCCCGAGGACAAATCCGCTCCTCGGTTTCGATGTCATCTCAACCGGTTTCGACGCCTCAAACGACGACGCCCGACCCGAGCACGCGCCCCGGCCAGACGATTCTGGAACGCCTTCCTGATCCCCACCTGACGCGATCTAGCGCGCCGTCTCCCTGTCGCTCACCACGACGGTCTTCAGCCAACGCAGCACAGGGTGGTTTGACGCCTACCCCCGCAGGGCCGACGCCGGAGGGCCAACAAGCCTCCATCTCTCGCACAGCACCGCCTTTAGAAACCGCTTCCTACATCAGCCTCCTCTTGCGTTCGTGACACACGAACTTCCCGGATCTCGGCGACGAGCTGATGTACCCGCGGATGTCGGCGAAGAAGCTCGAGCGGCTGGCCGAGCTGGGTACGCGCCGTTCCTTCGCGGCGGGGGACACGCTGTACGCGCAGGGGCAGCGTGACGCCCCGTTTCTCGTCATCGAGCACGGCAGGGTGCGGGTGCTGGACCGTAAGCCGGGCAAGGACGTCTGGGTCGCCGACGCGGACGCCGGGACGTTTCTCGGCGACATCGCCACCTTCACCGGCGAGCCGGCGATCGCCGAGTGCGTCGCCGACGAGCCGACGGACGTGATCGCGTTCGAGCGCTCTGCGCTGCGAGCGATGCTCGCGTCGTGGCCCGAGCTGGCCGAGCTCGTCCTGCGCACGATGATGGCGCGGAGGGAGTGGCACGTGGAACACGGGTATGGCGTTCTGCGGCTCATTGCGCCGCGCGGCTCGCGGCGCGCGTTCGACGTGCGTGACCTTCTCGAGCGCAATCTCATCCCGGTCCGCTGGTACAACGTCGACACCGACGCCGAGAGCGCGGCGATGCTCGAGTGGCTCAAGATCCCGCGCGAGGAGACGCCGATCCTCGTGCGCAACACCGCCGTGCTGCGCAACCCCTCGGCCGCTCAGGTCGCCCGTGAGCTCGGCCTGCGCGCGGACATCGATGGCGAGCGGTTCGACCTGGTCGTGCTCGGCGGCGGCCCCGCGGGGCTCGCGGCCGCGGTGTACGGCGGGTCCGAGGGGCTGCGGACCCTCGTGGCCGAGTCGTGGGCGCCGGGCGGCCAGGCCGGCACCAGCACGCGGATCGAGAACTACCTCGGCTTTCCCACCGGGATCTCCGGCATCGACCTGACGCGCAAGGCGACGCTGCAGGCGCGCCGCTTCGATGCGGTGCTGTCGAGCTTTCACCGCGCGGTCGAGCTCGCGCGCGGCGCCGAAGGGCTCGTCCGCATCGACCTCGACGACGGACAGCACGCGCTCGCCCGCACGGTCGTCGTCGCCACTGGTGCGCGGTGGCGCGAGATCGCGGCCGACAACGTCGACCGGTTCGTTGGCGCGGGCGTATACCACGCCGCGATGGCGAGCGACGCCGAGCGCTGCCGCGGCGAGGACGTGATCGTCGTGGGAGGCGGCAACTCGGCCGGCCAGGCCGCGGTGCACTTGTCACGCGCGGCGCGGAGCGTCCGCATCGTCATCCGGGGCGCCGGCCTTGCGGCGACGATGTCGCGCTACCAGGTCGAGCGCCTCGAATCACGTCCGAACATCGAGATCATCACCGGGACCGAGGTGAGCGCCGTCCACGGCAACGGCCGACTCGAGCACGCGGATCTGCGCAGCCGCGCGGACCGCAACGTCGAGCGCGTCGCGGTCTCGGCGGTGTTCGTGATGATCGGAGCCGACCCGTGCACCGAGGCGGTGCACATGATGCTCGACCTCGACGAGGCCGGCTACATCAGGTGCGGCGACGGCGCAGCAGCCCGTGACGGATCCAACCCCTGGCCCGCGACCGACCGTCAGCCGCACCTGCTCGAAACGGTCAAGCCCGGCGTCTTCGCCGCCGGCGACGTCCGTGCCGGCGCAACGAAACGCGTCTCCGGCGCCGTCGGCGACGGCGCCCTCGCCGTGCGCTTCGCCCACCAGGTACTCCAGGCCTGAGGCCAAGGCGCGGCCGCCGGCGCCTCGGCGGCCCGCTGCCGCTTGAGGTACGCGGGACGTACGTCCGCGTTACCCGGAGCCTGGCTGACCGGCGCCGGACCGGGCGGTCACGGTCCGGTGACGGTCCCTACCTCCAGCGCCGATATCTCGACGAGGCTTGGGATCACCCGATCGAGGCTCTGCGACGTGCACCGCACCGCGACGGTGGGGTTCTTCGCGCGCTTGTTCACGATCGCGCCCAGCGAGATGTTCTTCGAGATCTCGCCCTCGGCGTCGCCGAGTTGAACCTCGTCGAGCACCGCCTTGCGCCCTCGGGCGGTCGTGCTGTTGACGACGCCGCACCGGTTGGCGACCGTCGAGGGCACGATATTCTTGCCATGGTCGACCGCGACGTGCAGCCGGGCCTCGATCACCCAGTTTCGTCCAGCCTCGGCGACCTGCGGCCCCGGGGCAGGTGCGCCGGGTGGCGTCGGCTCGGGGGCGGCTTGTCGGCCGGACCCGCCGGCGGAGGCAAGCCGCAGCACGAGGTTGTCCGGGCACGCCGAGAGGTCGCGTCCGTCGCACCTCGGCACCGGGACGAGGTCCTCGTTCTCGTCCCCCGCGAGCTTCAGCGCGCCGCCCAGCTCCGCACGGGCGGGGGCGGAGATGTCGACGGCCTTGATGCCGCCGTTGGCGATCTCCGAGGAGCGGACGGCCCCGCTGCGTATCTCCGGTGACCGCACGGCGTCCTCGCGGATCTGCGGGGACCCGACGCTGTCGGGATCGAGGGTGACGGCGGCGGCTGCGGTACCGCCCAGGGCGATGAAGAGCGCAAGGCTGCCGGTGACGTTCGCGTAGCTGAGCCGGGCGCGAACGCGATGGGAGATCAGGGACATGATCACTTTCCTCCGTGGACGTGGTGGGCGGCGCTTTCGTGTGTGGCGAGGAAGCCGGTCAGCGCCGCGGTGACGGTGGCCGGGTCGTCGACGAAGGGCCAGTGGCCGCTTCGCTCGAGCACGCGGATCTGCGCGCGCGGGAAGGCCGCGCGCTGGCGCGCGGCGTTCGCGACGGGGATGTAGGGGTCATGACGGCCCCACAGCACGAGCGCCGGTCGGTCGAGAGCGCGGAGGGCCTCGGCGAGCCGCTCGCCTGCGACCGCCACGTCGGGAACGGAGCGGTAGAGCTCGAGCACGGCGCGACGGGTGGCGCGGTCGAGGTCGTCGTACATGCGGTCGACGAACGGCGCCGGAAGCCCTCGCGGGTTGCCGCGCCGGAGCAGGAGGCGAAAGCCGCGGTGGGTCGCTGCGGCCATGCTCAGCTCGCCGGCGTACGGCATGCGCCAGAGCCGCGCGAGCGCGTGCCAGCGATAACCCGGAAGCGCTCCGGTGCCGAGCAGCACCGCACTGGCGAACCGGCGGGGCTCGCGGATTGCCCAGGCCAGGCCCCACGGGCCACCGAAGTCGTGCGCGACGAGATGGGCGCGCTCGATTCCGAGCGCGTCGAGCGCGCGGCCGACGAGCTCCGCATGCGATGCGACGGTCTGGCGGAACTCGGCCGGAGCGGTGGCTCGACCGAACCCAGGCGCGTCCCAGGCCACGGCGCGCCAGCGGCGACCCGTGGCGGCGAGCAGCGGTTCCCAGTCCGCGCTCGAGCCCGGGTTGCCGTGGAGGAAGACGACGGCCTCGGCGGCGTCGGGCGGGCCGGCCTCGCGCAGTGGCGTGCGGAGCTCGCCGACGCGGAGCTCGCGCACGCGAACCCCCTCGACCCGCTCGCTCCACGAAAGGCGGTGCGGGCCGCGCGCGACGCGCGCGGCGATCGCGGGGCGCAGCACGCGGCGCGGAGGCTCGAGCATGCCGACCACCGCGCTGAAGGCGCCGGCGACGGCGGGGTCATGCTCGGCCGTCGCTCGGAGCCGGCGCAGGTAGGCGTTGACGACGCGCACTTGCACGGATCGCCGCCCGTCGACCTCGGGCAGTGCCAGGTCGGCGCCGACCGACAGCTTCCAGGCGTGATCGATCGGGACGCTGGCGGCCTTGTAGAAGCGGCGAGCGAGATCGCGCCCGCCGCGCTCGAGGCACTGGCGCAGCGCGACCGCCTGGGCCGCGGCTACGGTCATCCCCTGCCCGTAGGTCGGATTGAACGAGCACATCGCGTCGCCCAGGACCAGCAGACCGGCCGGAAAGCTGGGTAGGCGTTCGTAGCGGCGGCGCACGCTGGCGGGGAACCGGTACGTTGCGATCTCGTCGAGCGGCTCGGCGGCCTCGATCGCCTCGAGCACGTCGGGCGGAGCGACGGTGGCGGCGAACGCGGCGAAGCCTTCGGGGTCGCTCGGTGGGCGGTGCCCGTGGCCGTAGCCGCCCAGCCCGAGGATCCAGCCTCCGCCTTCCTGGGCGAACAGGAACAGCGTACGTGGGTGGCCCGGTCGGGCCCCGATCAGCACCAACTTGTCGCCCCCCAGCGGGTCGGCCGGCAGGGACACGCGCCGGCTGGCGTAGGTCACGCCGACGTCGAGGCGCTCCTGCCTCGGCGTCGGAAAGCCGAGCGCCTCGAGCCACGCCGGAACGCGGGAGGCCCGCCCGGTGGCGGCGACCACGAGGTCCGACGCGCGCGTCTCCTCGGCGCCCCCGCCGGCCCGGCGCAGGATGCGCACGCCGGTGACCCGCTCGCCGTCGCTGCTCGTGGTCAGCCCGAGGGCGTCGCAGCCGTCGATCAGCGCGACCCGCGGCAACTCACGAATCCGGCTGCGCACGTGGCCCTCGATGAACGGCCGGCTGGCGAGAATCGAGCTGGCGCCCCTCGATGCGCGAGCGAGCTGATGGCCGCCGATCACGAACCGCATCTCCTCGAGCGCCGCGCAGGCAGGGGCCCCGGCGGCGACCAGCCCGGCGCTGAAGCCCGGCAGCAGCGCGTCCAGGCACGCCTGCCCACGCGGCAGCAGCGCGTGGGCGTGGCGCCCCTGGGGCACCGCCCTGCGGCCCTCGAGGCCACTTGGCAGGGCGTCGCGGTCCACGACGGTCACGCGTTCGTACGCGTCCGTAAGCGACCGGGCGGCCAGCAGCCCGCCCATGCTTGCGCCGATCACGACAGCGTGCTCGCCGATCTTTGTCACTTGCGCGATCTCCTGGTTCGCATGTCGACGCGCAGGATCGGCGGGCGGGCTGCCGAGATGCCAGACGAGCTTCTGCCGAGTTCCTGCTCAGTCGCCGGTCGCCAAGAGGACGCGCAGGCGTGACGCGACGGCCTGCTCGGCCACCGCCGCACTGGCGGTATGGCCGGTCACCGCGGTCAGGAAGCGATCCCTCGAGAGGATCGCGACCTCGACCGGCATCGTCGCGGAGGCGCTGACGGTCGCGGAGCGAGCGCAGCCTCGAAGCAGCGCGATCTCACCGAAGCAGTCCCCACGCCGCAGGGTTTCGACGATGTGGCCGTCTCGGAGCACCTCGGCCGCGCCTGCCTCGACGACGGAGACGTTGTCGCCGATCTCTCCCTGCTCGAGAACGGGCTCGCGGGCGGTGACGGCGGTGTGTTCGAGCGTTGCGGCGAGCTGCTCGATCGTCGCCTCTGGCAGCGGCCGGAGCATGGGCACCATGTGGAGCAGCCGGATGTCGGCGTCGCGGACGCGCATGCGGACGTCGAGTCGCCGTAGCGCTGGGTAGGTCACGGCGACGGCCGCGGGGCCGACGAGGCCGAACGCCACGAGCGCTTCCCGGATTCCGACGAGCTCGATCGCGACCGAGGCCAGAGCTGCGCCGGCCGCGACGCCCAGGGTCTCGATTCCTTCGAGGCCGGCGAACACGCGCGCCATCACCCGTTCGTCGGCGAGCCGGGCGGGCAGCGTGAACGCCCCGACGTCGACGAGTGCGTTGCCAATCCCTACGACGGCGAGGAGCGTGATCGCCGCGGCTTCCAGCGGCAGCGCACCGATCCCGGCGACCGGTACGCCCCAGAGCGCAACGCCGATTCCCAACCAGATCGCAAGCCGCCCGTGCCGGACGAGCCGCAACGCCAGGCATGACCCGAGGAGCGCCCCGGCGCCCACCGCGCCGTTCAGGATGCCGACGCCGGGAGGGCCGGTTTCCAGCAGGCGGATGGCGACGATGACCGACATGACGCTGAGTGCGCCGCGGGTGAAAGTCTGCGCGGTCGCCAGCCCGGTGATGAGGAGCAGGCCGCGGTCGGCGGCGATCGCCCCGAGCCCGCTCAGGCAGGCGCGAGCGTCGAGCTGCAGCGGTGCTGATCGTGGCGGTGCTTCATAGGGCAGCCCGACCACCAGGATTCCCGCCCAGAGCGAGCACGCCGCGCACGCGGCGAACACGAGCGCGGGCCTGCTGACCGCAAGCCCGAGTGCGGCGGCGAGCGGCCCGGCCAGGGTCGCGAGGGCATCGAGCAGCCCTCGTACGACGTTCGCGCCGATCAGCTCGTGAGGACTGGCGCAGAGCGCGGGCAGCAGAGCCGAGTGCGCGGGGCGATGCAGCGCCTGAGCGATCGTCGCGAGCACCATCAGCGCGTAAACGGTCGCCAGCGGCCCGTCGAGCGCGAGGACCGCAGCCGCAGCCGCGAGCGTTGCCGCCCGGGTCACGCCGACGCAGGCCAATACGCAGTCGCGGCGAACCGCGTCAGCGACGACCGCTGCGAACGGCGCTAGCAACGCGGCCGGGAGCATGCGCAGCGCCGTGACGACGCCGACGGCGGCGGAGCCGCCATCGTGGAACGCGACGACGCCGAGCGTGACCATGACCGCCCACTCCGCCGTCCAGATGACCGCGGATGACAGCTGCGCACGGCGCAGGCTCGCGCTTCTCACCGTCAGCGCGATCGCGCGCCCCGTGTCAGACATGCACGTAGGCCTCCGCGGCGCTCGGCGACTGGCCGGGCACCCAGGCCATCGGCGTGCTCGCCGGCCCGACCGGTGCCACCACCCGCCCCGCCTAGATCAGCGTCAGCCTCCGAACGTTGCTGTCCGCCTTGGCCGGGGGGACGACCGGCCTTAGCGCCACGTCGACCGTGATCGGGTCCACGTCGAGCTGGGTGATGCGGGCCATGTCGGCCTCCTTTGGAGCTAGCTGGTCGACGCGCAGGATCGGCCGACCGGCTGCCGAGACGCCAGACGAGCTTCTGCCGAGTTCCTGCTCAGTCGCGCGGGGCCGGCGGCTGGCTCACGCGCCGGCGCCGTCGAGCTCGCGCTGCCAGAGCCAGTCGACGACCCGCTCCAGGCCGCGGGTCAGGTGGCCGCGGTAGGTGCTGAAGGGCAGATCGAGCAGCTCGGCGGCGGCCTCCTGCGTCGGCGCCGGCCGCAGGTAGGTGCGATCCAGGGCGCGCACCAGCTTCTCGCCGCGACGGTCTGCGCGCAGCGCGTCGACCGCCTCGTCCAGCAGCTCGCGCAGCGCCTCGTGCGCAGGCCGTTCGGCCGTGCGCTCGCGCACCACGCGGGTCCGCGTGAGGGGATTCGCGGCCAAGGCGTCGGGGCGATGCAGGTCACGCAGCGCCCGCCGGACGGCATCGGCGAACTCTGGCTGCGACAGGGCCAGCATCGGCGCCGGCTCGCTCGCCGGGGACGATGCCCGCGCCTGGTCGCCGAGCTCACGCTCGGCCATCCGCTCGAGCCATTCCGCGCCACCGAAGCGGCGCCAGTCACGCGCGAACACGCCGTACTCCCTGCCGCCGACCTCGAAGTCGGCCTCCGGAACCCGATGGAAGTCGATGTAGTCCATCGGCGGCACCTTCGTCTCCGGATCGGCGAACGCCATGTAGTACCAGGAGAGTCGCGGGCGCCCTAGCCACTCCCGGGTGCTGCCGATGGCCTGGACGTTGAAGGAGCGCGACGGCGCCTGGTACGCGTCGCGATCGATCAGGAACCGGGAGAAGAGCAGCTCGTCTCCGGGGCGTGGCGGCGCGTAACGCTGCGCGTGCTCCCACACCGCCCGTGCCCCGGGATCGCGCGCGAAGTCGTCCTCGCCGGCCCGGTGCAGCTCGAGCTGCGCGGAGAAGCCCAGCACGTCGGGTCCGCGGCCGCGGAAGACGGAGAACCGCGCGGGCTGACGCTCCAGCCAGTGGCTTGCGATCGCCGCAGACTCCTCTCCCTCGCGGCGCTCGACCATGGCGAGGATGGCCTCCGCGTCGCCGGCCCGCAGCTCGTCCCCGTACGCCTCCCCGAGGCTCTTCCAATCCCACAGCGCCGAGGCCGCCGGGTTGGACCGATGCAGGAACATCAGATCCGCGACCGCGCGCTGGTGCTCGCGACCCTCGCTTCCCAGGATCCGCTTGCCCACGTGCCGGCGCACGCGCGCGTGCACGTCCCGGTGGGCGGCCGGGTCGCGCCAGCGCAGATCGGCGTCGATCACGTCGCGCGCGAGGTCGTGCGGAAACAGGCCGTAGGGCCCAGACTCCACGAACGACAGGCCCCGCAGCCACGAGAACAGCTCACCGCCCTCGCGGTCTCCGAA
Organism: uncultured Actinomycetes bacterium; assembly: GCA_963728925.1. Taxonomy (GTDB): domain Bacteria; phylum Actinomycetota; class Thermoleophilia; order Solirubrobacterales; family Solirubrobacteraceae; genus JBBPZA01. The sequence continues at coordinate 101,568 of CAVSMB010000012.1, forward strand.
GATAGTGCACAGGAGGCCCGCCGTCGTCAGCCGCGCACGGGCCGCGCACTCCAGCGCCAGCCGATGGCGGGGACTCGGCACATCGGCCAGGAAGCTCTCCACCAGCTCGCCGACCACATCGGGCGCCGAGCCCAGCTCCAGCGGCCCGACCTTCCCCTCTTCCTCCCGCTGCCAGAGCACGTCGACCAACAGCGACAACGCGAGCGGGTGACCGTGCGAGAGCTCGAGCATCCACCCCTGCTGCTCTCCCGCGACACCCGCGCTCGCCAGGAAGGCCCGCCCCTCGTCCGGCCCCAGGTTGCGCAGGGAGACCACGCGCAGAAGGTCGCCCCAGCCCGGATCCCGCCGCCACGCCTCCCCTGGCCCGTTCCTGCCCGCGACGACGACCAGCGCAGAGGCTGGCAGCGCGGGGACGAACTGCTCGCGCAGCCAGTCCTCGAGCCCGACCGTGGCTTCGAAGGTGTCCAGCAGCAGGACCGCCCGCTCGCCGCCGGTCAGCGCCTCCTCCGGAGACGCCCCGGCGGGCAGCGCGAGCGCGCGCCCGAGCTCGGCGAGGAACGCCGGGGGCGCAGGCAGCGCACGCAGGTCGAGGCGCACGACGGCGACGCCGGCGTCCGCGGCCGCCTCGGCGAGCGTGCCCAGCAGCGCGGTCTTGCCGACCCCGCCGGGACCGTAGATCCAGAGCACGCTGAACGGCGGCTCCGACGTAGCCAGCGCACCCTCGAACAGCTCGAGCTCCGCCGCGCGTCCCACGAACCGCCGCCGCCGCGCGCTCTTCAGGCGGTCAGCCACCGTCGACGCCAACGGCGGCTGGAACGAATCTTGCCGCGCGATCGGGGACATCGCGTGTCCGGGACAGCCTAACCCCTGTGGCCGGACAATGGCCGGCCTCGCCGACGTGTAGGAGTGGCCCGCATGGGCCGCCGCCCGAGGACGGTAAGCGGATAAATTGAATCCGTTTCTGGTACGATCGTCTGGTGCCGGAGGTTCGACCGATGCGCCGCGATGTGGTTCGCAACCGCGCGAAGCTGCTGGCCGCCGCGGACAACTACCTCGCTGAGTTCGGCCCTCCCATCGCGTTCAACGACCTGGCGCGGTATGCCGGGGTCGGAGTCGGCAGCGTCTACAGGCACTTCACGACTCCCGAATCCCTGCTCGACGAGCTCACGGACCGCCGCGTCCACGCCGTCGTCGAAGTCCTCGAGCGTGCGGCCGAAGCAGAGGACCCGGTCGCGGGGTTGCGACAGGCGGTCCTGGGCGTCTGCGAGCTGCAGGCCGCCGACCGCAGCATCTCCCAGGCGCTGGCCGGCCCGCGCTTTGATGCGATCCGCGAGCGGCTTATGCCGAGCACTCGGCGGATCACGGAGCGAGCGCAGCGCAGCGGTCGCATGCGACCGGAGTTCTCGAGTACCGACTTCGGCGTCTTGCTGTGGCTCGGTGACGCCTTGCACGAGCATGCCGGCCACGTAGACGGCCGGTTGTGGCGACGTTACGTCGAAGCGCTGCTCGACGGCCTGGCGTCTCAGCAGGAGCCCCGTCAGCCTCTGTCGGTTGCGGCCCTCGGCGCTGAACGCATGGATGTCGTCGTCCGAAGCGCCACGCCCGCACCGCGCCGCCGCACGCCCCCGACGAGGAGCACCCATGAGCACATCTGATCGTCCTCGACCTCCGCGGCCGACAGTCGACCGACCGATCGCCGTGGTTGGCGCGACAGGCGAGCAAGGGGGCGCGGTGGGGCGTACCTTGCTCGCGCGCGGCACGCCCGTCCGAGCGATCGTCCGCGACCCGGAGGCCGAACCGGCTCAGGCACTCGTCGCTGCGGGCGCCGGGCTGGCGGTGGCCGACCTCACGGACGAGTCTTCGCTGCGTGCGGCGTTCGACGGAGCGTCGGCGGTGTTCGCCATGGCCTCTCCAACTCCGGACGGCGGCGTCGAAGCCGAGGCCGAGCACGGCAAGGCTATGGCGCGAGCGGCCGCCGCCGTCGCCGCCCCGCACGTCGTGTACTCGTCGGTCGGCGGCGTCGAGCGCGACAGCGGCATCCCGCACTTCGAGAGCAAGCTCGAGATCGAGCAGACGCTGCTTGAGCTGAGCGTGCCGTGCACGTTCATCCGTCCCGTCTTCTTCATGGACAACTTCGTGCGCTTCATGGCGCCAACCGAGGAAGACGGCACCCTCGTGTTGCGCCTGCCGATGCCCGGTGACGTCCCGCTTCAGATGATCGCCGTCGTGGATGTCGCCGCGGTATCGGTCGTCGCGTTGCTCGAACCCGGCCGCCTCCCCGACGGCGCGATCGAGATCGCCGGTGACGAGCTCACGGGCGAGCGGGCCGCTGCCACCTTCTGCGAGCTCCGTCGTTTGCCGGCACGCTTCGAGGAACTGCCGACCACGGTGCTCGATGACGACACCAAGGCGATGTTCGAGTGGTTCGCGTCCCCGCCGGCCTACCAGGCCGACCTCGCCGCCACTCGCGAGCTCGACCCGGGGGTCCTCACGTTCTCTCAGTGGCTCAACACCGTCACCTGAGCACACGCCCATCAAGAGGAGGACAGGACCATGCAGGACCGACCCCATCTCCCGGCGTCTGTCCCCTCAGCCCAGGACGCTCCGGCCTTCTGGCGCGTGGGGATCCTCTGGAACATCTCCCTCTCGGCCGCCCTGAGCGGTTTATGGGGCTGGGGCGAGCTCAGTCCCTCCACCAGCCCGGTTGCATGTTGCCGTCGCCCTCGGCGTGGCCGCCGAACGCGATGATCTCGAGCCCGTCGTTGCCGGCCTCCCACTCGCGCACGACGTGCGGCGGGCAGTAGACGACCTCGCCCGGGCCGACGTCGACGATCTCCTCGTCGGCCTTGAAGCGCCCGTTGCCGGAGGTGACGAGGTAGATCTCCTCGACGCTGTCGTGGCTGTGGCCGAAGCCGACGCGCCGGCCGGGCTTCACGCTGTAGCTGGTCAGCCCGATGTCCTGCGCGCCGAGCTCGGTCCGGGCGGGGCGCGCCTCGAGCGAGTCGACCCCGAAGCCGGGGGCCTGGTCTGCGATGTCTGAGAGCTTGAGATGCTTGAAGTCCATGGCTGGAAGGTACTGCTGCCCCGCGCGCCAGTCTTGGAAAAATCCGACAGGTGAGCGGCGAGCCCCGAGGTGTTCTGAGGCCGGACGAGATCGGCCGGGCCTTCTCGCTCGCACTCAGCCGACCGCCCGCCGACCTCGCCGACGCAATCGAGCGCCACTGGATCGTTCGCTGGGACCTGTGTGGCCGCGATCCCCACCGAACCGAGGTGCTCACCCACCCGTCGGTGCATCTCGTGTTCGAGCCCCACGGCGCTTTCGTCTACGGCGTACGCCGGACCCTTGACGTGCGGACGCTCTCCGGGAAGGGATACGCGATCGGCACCAAGTTCGTGCCCGGCGGCTTCGCAGCCTTCACCGAGCGGCCGATCGACGAGCTGACCGATCGGGTGCTCGAGCTCGGAGGGGCCTTCGGGGGCGACGGAGCCAGGCTGGCGCGGGCCGCCACGGAGCTGGAGGACCCGCGCGCTGCTCTCAAGCCGATGTACGACCTGCTGCGCGAGCATCGGCGGCCGGTTGTCCCCGAGGCCCAGTTGGTCGCCGCCGCAGTCGCGGGGATGCGCGAGGCGCCTCCGGGCACGCTTGTGTCCGACATCGCCGCCGACCGGTCCGTGTCGGTGCGGACGCTCCAGCGACTCTTCGCCCGCTACGTCGGGGTGAGTCCCAAGTGGGTGCTGCAGCGCTACCGCCTCCACGAGGCCCTCGAGCAACTGGCCGGGCAGGCCCGCCCCGACTGGAGCCGCCTCGCGCTCGACCTCGGCTACTTCGACCACGCCCACTTCATCCGCGACTTCCGCGCCGTCGCCGGCCGGTCGCCCACGGAGTACGAACGCGAACTGACGGCGACCGCGGCCTGACCTCGACACGCGCAAACGAGCAGGAGCCTCATATGGACTGGACCCTCGAAGTCGTCGTCCTTCCCGTCTCCGACATCGACCGGTCGGTCGCCTTCTACCGCGACCAAGTCGGCTTCGACCTCGACCACGACACCACCAACGAGCACATGCACGTGGTACAGCTGACGCCGCGTGGCTCGGGCTGCTCGATCGTGTTCGGCGACCTGCCGTCGCAGCGTCGGATGCCCCCTGGTTCGATGCGGAGTCTCCAGCTCTGCGTCGCGGACGCGGCGGCAGCTCGCGCCGAGCTGGTGGCCTGCGGCGTCGAGGCGAGCGAGCTGATATCCCTCGGCGACCAGGACGGCAGCACGTTCTTCGGTTTCTCGGACCCCGACGGCAACACCTGGGCCGTGCAGGAACTGAAGGTGCGCGCCGAGAAGCCGCTTATCCCGGTCGAGGCACGCGGCCGCTTCGGCGCCTGACGCACCCGCCGCGGAGTGGCGGCGGGTGAGGCCGGAGGAGCGCGGCTCAGAGGAGCGACGCGGGAGCTCGCGGGCTATCCCTTCGGGCGAGCCGCCTGCAGGGTGCGCTCGAGGTTGTCGAAGACGTTGCCCCACCCTCGCTCGTGCGAGCGGACTGCCTCCTCATCCCACAGGCCGCTGTGGGCGAAGCTGACCGTGGTGATCCCGTCGGTCTCCTCGAAGTCGAGCTCGATCAGCGTCCGCCTCGTGTCGCCGTCCCAGAGCCAGGTGAACGCCAGACGGGTCGGCGGGTCTATCTCGGTGTATCTACCCCCGCCGCCGTACTCGGCGTCCTTGTTCGGGTCGCGCATGACGACGCGCACGGCACCGCCCACACGCAGGTCGACTTCGGCCTCGGTCGTCTCCCAGTCGTGCTCGGCCTGCCACCAGCGTCGGATCACCTCCTCGCTGGTCCACGCGTCGAACACGGCCTCGGCGGGCGCCTGAAAGGTGCGCTCGATGCGCACCGTCTTGCCGTCGATCATGTCCCGGGCTCGCGTCGGCGTCGGAGGCGCACCATCAGCCAGGCGCGCACGGCCAGCAGACCGGTGCTCGTGCCGGCCAGCGCCGGCAGAGCCTCCTCCAGCGGCACGCCTCCGACGTGAGCCATCATGACCGCGGGCTCCTCGAGCCGCGCTGCGAGGCTGCAGCGCTCGACAGGGCCGCCTCGTGGATGGTCGGCTCGTCGTACTCGTCGTGGTAGTTCCACCACCCGTAGGGCGGGCCCTGCTGGTAGCCCTCGGGCGAGTCCTCCCACTCCTCCTGGCGGCCGAGCGCGGTGATGTCGAGGTAGCTCCAGGTCGTCCCCAGGGCCTCGTCACCGCGGGCGTCGGTGAGGTACGTGCGGAAGATCTTGTCGCCGTCGCGGATGAAGGCGTTGTGGCCGTGCCACTGGTCCACGCCGAAGTCGGCGTCGAAGTCGTCCGTGATCGAGTACCAGGGGATCAGCTCCCAGCCCATCCGTTCCTTCAGGCCCTGGATCTCGGCCTGAGGGGCCCGTGAGACGAACGCGAGCGTCGTGTCCCGGGCGTTCAGGTGGGCGGGGTGCGCAACCTGGTCGGCGACAAAGGAGCAACCGACGCAGGCCCGCTCCGGGTACGCGCCGCCCGACTCCGGGTAAGTGGTGACGTCCGGCGCGTAGAAGGCGCGGTAGACGATCAGCTGACGGCGCCCCTCGAAGAGGTCGAGCAGGCTCGCCGGGCCATCCGGGCCTTCGAAGGCGTAATCCTTCTTCACGGCCATCCTCGGCATCCGGCGGCGATCGGCGGCCAGTGCATCGCGGGCGCGGGTCAGCTCCTTCTCCTTCACGAGCAGGTCTTCGCGCGCGGCTTCCCATTCGTGCGGTGACACGGTCGGTGGGGTGTTCATTGCGGCATGTCCTCCTTGAGGTACTCGTCGACGACATCGAACAGGCGCCCCCAGAGGGCGCGCTGGCGATCCATCCAGTCGGCGGCCTCGCTGAGCACGTCGGGCTCGAGCGAAAGCCGGTGGGTGCGGCCCTTGATCACGCGCGTGACGACGCCGGTTTCCTCCAGCACCTTCAGGTGCTTGGAGATCGCGGGCTTGGACACCCCGAACCCGCCGGTTGCGTCGCCCACCGTCGCCGGACCTGCGGCGAGGCGCTCGACGATGCCGCGGCGGATCGGGTGTGACAGCGCCTTGAACGGATCGTTAACCACTGTGTTAACAGTAGCACGGATGCTCGGGCGCCTCGAGCTGTGTGTTGTGTCACAAGGACCGCGTGCCGACGAGCGGCCCCGGTAGATTCGACCGGTGCCAAGCGTGAAGACCGCGGACGCGCGAATGCTCTCGTGGCGCGAGGTCGGCGCGGGTTCACCGCTGCTCTGCCATCCCGGAGGGCCGGGCTGCTCGTCGCCGTACTTCGGAGCGTTGCCCGAGCTGGCGGCCGATCACACGCTGCTGATGCTCGACCCGAGGGGCACCGGCGGCTCCGATCGCCCGGCGGAGTGCTCCCGGTATGACCTCGAGGACTACGCGGCGGAGATCGAGGCGGTGCGTGAACACCTCGGTCTGGAGCGCCTGGACGTGCTCGGCCATTCGCACGGCGGCTTCGTGGCGATGACCTGGGGCGGCACCTACCCTGATCGGGTCGACCGGCTCGTCCTCGCCGGCACGGCGCCCCGCTTCACCGACGTCATCCGCGGGCTGCGACGCGACCGCGTCGCCTCTCACCGGGGGGAGCCCTACTTCGACGATGCGATCGCCGCCTTGCAGGATCAGCAGGCGGGGAAGTACGCGAACGACGACGACCTCCTCGCGCTCTATGAGCGCGCGGGGCCGGTGCTCGCGCCCCCGGGCGCGGACATCGCACCGGTCGCCGATGCGTTCCGCACGGCCGGAATCAACGCCGACGCGATGCGGCACTTCAACGAGAGCATCGCGGGCACCATGGACCTGCGCCCGCTCCTGGGCCGGATCGGGAGGCCGACGCTCGTGCTCGCCGGCGAGCACGACGCCTTCGGCGGGGTGACGACGGACGAGATCGCCCAGGCGCTGGCCGATCCCACGGTCGTCACGATCCCCGGCGCTGATCACTTCGCCTACCTCGAGCCCGAGATCCGCGTGCCGTGGTCGCGCGCGGTGCTCGACTTCCTCGCCCGCTGACCGCGGTCAGCGGCGCGCGGCGTGCGCGGCGGCCATCTTCCCGGCCGCCAGCATCGGCTCGACCGTGCGTTGCGCGCGGCACAGGACGAAGGCGCCTTCGAGCGCTGAGATCACGGCGAGGGCGCGGTCGCGGTCGCCGAGGCGCTGGGTCAGCGCGGCGGTCCACTGCTCGAAGACCTCGGCGGTGGCGCGGCGCAGGTCGTCGTTGGTGCTGGCGACCTCGAGCGCGACGGTGGTGATCGGGCACGCGTCCTGGAAGTCAGTCGACGCGAGCGTCTCTGCCGCGCCTTCGAAGACGGCCCGCACCGAGGCCTCGGGGTCTGACTCGGCGTCGTAGACCGCGGTCACCAGCGCCTGGAAGAAGGCGCCGCCGGCGCGGATGACCTCGTCGGCGAGCTGTTGCTTTCCGCCCGGGAAGTGGTGATAGAGCGAGCCGAAGGGCGCCTGCGCTTCGGCGACCACCTGCTTGAGGCCGGTGCCGCTGTAGCCCTGGCGCCGGAACAGCTCGGCCGTCGCATAGAGGATCCGCTCGCGGGTGGGGGTGACTGTGGTGTGCACGCCGCGCAGTGTACGCTGCTTCTCACTAGAGCGATCTACATAGAACGGAGGCCTCGCATGCATCTCAAGAGCGTCGTCACGGGCGCGGCCCTGGCCGTCGCCGGCCGCGCGTTGCTTCCGCAACTGCTGCTCGTCAAGTTCCGCCGCGACGTCAGGAAGCTCAACGCCGGCGACCATTCGACGCTGCTCTCGGCCTACGCCGACGACGCGGTCCTGCGCTTCAACGACGGCGACCACCGCTGGGCCGGCGACTGGGTCGGCAAGCCGGCCATCGACCGCTTCCTGGAGAACTTCACCGCCGCGAAGGTCCAGGGCGAGATCAAGCACATCGCCATCAGTGGCCCGCCGTGGGCCCTGACCATGATGGTCCGCTTCGACGACCACGCCGACGCACCGGACGGAACGCGCCTCTACGCCAACCGCACCGTCCTCGTCATGCGCACCAGGTGGGGCAAGGTCGTCGACCACGAGGACTTCTACACGGACACGAGCACCATCCCGGAATTCGACCGCAAGCTGACCGAGCTCGGGGTGACGCCGATCCCGAAGCCGGCCGCCTCAATGACCTGACGGCCGCGTAGCCGCGCCGGGCGAAGAGCGGCCGGGCGGTCGCCCGCGTGAGGAATTCTGCCTCGCGGCGACAGCTCCGGCCTACTCCCCGAGGCCGGCGGCTCGGACGGCCTCGCGTTGGTCGAGGAAGCCGTGCACGCTAGCGGCCATGCCTTGCCTGAGCTCGACGATCCAGCCCCACTGGTCGTCCACCTCGACCCCGCTCACGCGCCCGCGACCTCGCACATCGCCGAGGACCAGGACGCGGTCGCCCAGGTCGCGGGCGTCCGGGGCCTCGAACCGGAAGGACTCCCAGCTCTGCGCCACGTCGCGGAAGAACTCACGGATGCCGCTCGGCCCAGCGTAGTGCACCGGCTCTCCGCCCACCCCGACGAGGTGCATCTCAAAGCCGGGCTCGCTGGCGGCGATCATCGCGGCAGGGTCCCCGGGAATGATCACCGGCCCGAAGGCAGCCCGGACCAGCTCGACGTTCTCCCTCGACATCGCCGCCCCCAGTATCTCTGGATGCATCTCGCGCGGGTGGCGGGCGGGCCCAGCGGCTAGGCGGTCGTGAGCTCGCTCGAGAGAGCGGGTGCGCTCGCGAGCGTCTGATAGACGACGCAGTAGCGCTCGGTGAGCGCGCGCAGCGTGGCAAGCTGCTCGGCGTCGGCGTCAGTGTCCAGCTCGAACGCGAGCCGGATCGCGGCGAACCCCACCGGCGCCTCGCGGTCGACCCCCAGGGTCCCGCGGAAGTCGAGATCTCCCTCGGCGCGCACCTTCCCCGATCTCACGGCGATGCCGAGCGACGTCGCGACTGCCTGGAGGGTGACGCCGGCACAGGCGACCAGCGCCTCGAGCAGCATGTCACCCGAGCACACCAGCGACCCGTCGCCGCCGGTCGCCGGATGCAGGCCGGCCGTCGCGAGCGCCTGTCCGGTCTGTACCGAGCACGACGGGCCCTCACCCAGCGCGCCCGCCGCCGACAGCGTGACGACTGCGGCCTCGGGGGCGCTCGCGTAGCGCTCTTTGAGCGGCGCCTGCAGCGCCCTGAGCTCGTCGCGCTCCACGGGGAGATACTAGGGCCCTGTCCGGGCTGCCGATCCACGTCGACCAGGTCCCCGCCTCGCGGTGGGAGATCGGCGAGATCGGCGCCACGCGCCGGCGCCTCGGCGTCGCGGCCGGCGCCAAGCGGCTCGGCGTCGCACTGATCGAGGTCGACGCGGGCAAGCGCTTGACCCCGCCGCACAGCCACGCCGACGAAGACGAGGCCTTTCTCGTGCTGGAGGGAACGGGCCTCAGCTACCAGACGTCGGGCATCGACGATGCGCGCACCTACTCGGTCGGCGTCGACGACCTGCTGTGGCATCCCGCCAACGGTGACGCGCACACGCTGATCGCCGGCGACGACGGTCTCACGGTGCTGGTCGTCGCGGAGGGCTCGCGCACGAACATCACCCATCTGCCGCGGACCGACCAGTTCTGGCTCGGCCCGCACTGGTCGCCCGCCGACAGCGCCCCGCCGTTCACCGCGGACGCGCAGCTCGGCCCGCTCGCGCTGCCCGAGCCGACCTCCCAGCGGCCGCCGACGATTCGCAACCTCGCCGACCTCCCGCTGCACGAGGGACGCGACGGCCTGCTCGCCTACGCCACGCGCGACCTGCGCGACATGGGCTGCCACAGGCTCGTGCTCGCGCAGGACGCGATGCCGCCCGACACGCACACCACCGACCTGCACTTCCACTCCGCCCGCGAGGAGGCCTGGTACGTGCGCAGCGGCGGCGGAGTGGCGCGCCTCGGCGAGGAGGGGCACGCCCTGTGCGCCGGATCGTTCTGGCTGCGCCGCGAGAACACCGGTGTCGGGCACCGGATCGAGGTCGGCCCGGACGGGATGGAGCTCGTCACGATGGGCGACCTGATCGAAGGCGACGTGTGCGTGTATCCCGAGAAGCGCACCTTCAAGCCTGCCCGCGGACTCGAGCTTCCCTACTGAAGCGTCACTTGCGCACCCCACGCCCGAAGCGCGATGCTGCCGCTCGTAAGCCCCTCGACGGGCTCGGCGCCCGGCCCGAGCTCGAGTACGACGCGCTTGACCCCGGTCTGCGCGACGCGCTGACCTTCGAGCGCGTGACCGCGGTCGCTGGGTCGAGGTGGCTCCGCCGGGCTCGGCGATCGCGATCGCGCTGGTTCCGCCGAGCGAGGGCGAGCCCGCCGCCGGTAGCCAGGCCCACTGCGCGTTCGCGACACAGGACATCGAGTCCGACCACGCGACTCTCGAGGCGAGAGGCGTCGACGTGGACGCGGAGATCGCGCGCACCGGGAAGCGCAGGTCGGGGCTCGTCTCGCTCGAGGCCACGCCCGATTGACCTAGACTCGCCGGCGATGTCCGGCTACAGCCACGTCAACCTCCTGGACGTCGAGCCATCGGTCGACCGCGAGGAGATGGAGGGACGCTTCGCGCGCAACCATCTCGACTCACGCGAGCTCGGCGTCAGCTACTTCCGCTACGGCGCCGGCTTCCGCGCGGCGACGGGACATCGTCATCGCGAGCAGGAGGAGGCCTACGTCGTCGTCGGCGGCTCGGGGCGGGTCAAGCTCGACGACGAAGTCGTGGAGCTCCGGCGCTGGGACGTCGTGCGCGTCGCGCCCGAGGTCGTGCGCGCGTTCGAAGGCGGCGCGGACGGCCTCGAGATCATCGCGCTCGGCGGCACCAAGCCCGAAGGCGGGGACGGCGTGCGCGTCGACGACTTCTGGCCGGCCTAGGCGAACTGCCCGGGAACGTGGCGACCTACGTCCTGGTCCACGGTGCCTGGAGCGGCGCGCACGGGTTTCGCCGCGTGCGACCGGCGCTGCGCGCCGCCGGCCACGAGGTCTTCACCCCGAGCCTGACCGGCGTCGGCGAGCGCGCGCACCTCGCGAGCCCGCAGGTCGATCTGACCACGCACATCGGCGACCTCGTGAACACGGTGCTCTACGAGGACCTGACCGACATCGTGCTGCTCGGCTTCTCCTACGGCGGGTTCGTCGTCACCGGCGCCCTTGACGCGGCTGTCCCGGCCGCTCGAGGCGTGGGAGCTCGGCCTGACCTACGTCAAGGCGACGGTGGACGAGTCCGGCGCACCGGCCCGGCAGGCCTTCTGGGCCGCGGCCGACCGCGCCAGAGCCTCACCGAGCTGGAGCTATCACGAGCTCGCGACCACCCACATGGTCCCGAACAACCGCCCCCGGGAGCTGGCCGAGCTCCTGCTCGAGCTCGGCTGACCCGGCCGCCATCGGGGCGCGCCCCGCTAGTCCAGCGTCTCGTAGAAGGCGCGCTCGCGCGCCTCCATGAGCGGGAACAGCTCGCCGGCTCCGATCGACTGGAAGTGGTCGGTCTGGCCGTGCGCCTCGAACGCCGCCTTGTCGGCGTACTGCTCATACAAGAGGAAGACTCGCGGGTCCTCGGGGTCGCGGTGCGCGATGTAGTGCACGTTGCCCGGCTCGGCCGCCGAGGCTTCGACGAGACGCGGGATGAGCTGCGCAGCGCGCTCCTCCTCGCCCTCCCGGGCGGTCAGCCTTGCGACGAGGACGTAGGCCATTCAGCGCTCTCCCTTCACGGGGTTGGTGAGGGCGCCGAGGCCCTCGATGTCGACGGTGACCTCGTCGCCGTCCTTGAGCAGCACCTTCGGGTCGCGGAAGACGCCGACGCCCGCCGGCGTCCCCGTGGCGATGAGGTCGCCGGGCTCGAGCGTGATCACGCGGCTGACGTAGGCGATGATCTCCGCGACCGAGAAGATCATCTGGCTCGTCGAGGAGTCCTGCAGCGTCTCGCCGTTCACCACGCACCGGATGGCCAGCGCCTGGGGATCGTCGACCTGCTCGCGCGGCACGAGCTGCGGACCGACTGGGCAGAAGGTGTCGGGGGACTTGCCCCGCGTCCACTGCTTGTCGGCGAACTGCAGATCGCGGGCGCTGACGTCGTTGAGCGGGAGGTAGCCGCGGACGTGGTCGAGAGCGTCGGTCTCGCTGACGTGCTTCGCGGCGGCGCCGATCACGACGCCGAGCTCGGCCTCGTAGTCGACCTGTTGAGATTCCGCAGGCAGGACGATTGGCTCGCCCGGGCCGATGAGCGCGTTCGGCCACTTCGCGAAGAGCAGCGGGGCTTCGGGGAGCGGGGCGCCCTGCTCCTCGGCGTGGTCGCGGTAGTTGAGCCCGACGCAGACGATCTTCGAAGGGCGGTCGATGGGCAGCGGCATGTATGCAAGCCTATCCCGGCGCCGGTGCCGAAGCCTCGCCGAGGCTCAGGGCTCAGGTTAGCGGCCGCCCGACCCGCTCGGCCAGACCGGCGACGGCCTCCTTCGCGTCGGCCACGAGCGCCGCGGGGTCGACCCCCACGAGCTCGCCGTCGCGCTTGCGCGCCACCCCGTCGACCCAGACGTGCTCGACGTTGCGCGGCTGGGCCGCGAGCACGACCTGGCCGTCGGGGACGTTCAGCGGCGCGAGGTTGAGGTCGTCCGCCCGCAGGACGATCACGTCGGCGCGCTTGCCCGGGGTCAGCGAGCCGGTCACGTCGCCCAGCCCGAGGGCGTGAGCCCCGTCGATCGTGCCCTGCCTGAGCACATGCTCGGGCTGGAGGATCTTCCCGTCGGCGTGCACACCGCGCGCGACGCCCAGGGTCACCCGCAGGACCGTGAAGAAGTCCGAGTTGTCGCTCGCCGCCATCGTGTCGACCGACAGCGAGAGCGGGACGCCGGCGCGGATCATCTCGACGATCGGCGGGATGCCCATCCCCACGCGCAGCTCGGACATGATGCTCAGCGACACGGGGGTCCCCGTGCGGGCGAGGTGGGCGAGCTCCTCCTCGTTGGCCTGGATCGCGTGCACGAGAAGCAGGTCGGGGCCCAGCGCATCGTGCTCCGCGTAGACCGAGATCGCCCGCGCCTGCTCGACGTCGTGCGCGGTCATCATCGTGTGGTTGGTGATCGGCAGGCCCTGCTCCCGGGCCCACGCGAACTCCTTCTGCCAGATCTCGAGCTTGGAGAACTCGACGCCGCGGCACGCGATGCCCAGATGCAGCAGCCCGTCCTCGCGCGCGAAGCGCTCGCGCCGCAGCCGCAGGACGTCCTCGAGGTCGATCGTCTCGGAGCCTTGCACGAACGAGCTGCCGGCCTCAGGGTCGCTCGAGGAGCCGTAGGAGAAGCGCCCGCGCATCTTGGACTCCTCCAGCGCAGAGAGCGCCGCGTCGGCGTGCTGCGGGGTCTGGATGTTGTGCTCCCATGCGTGCATCGTCGTGATGCCCGAGTCCAGCGCCTCGGCCAGCCCGAGGCGCACCGACGTGTAGGTGTCCTGGGGCGTGAAGGTCGCGCCGTAGGTGAAGACCACGTCGTGGAAGTAGGTGGCGAGGTCGCCGTGGCAGGCGCACCCGCGCAGCATCGCCGCCCACATGTGCCGGTGGGTGTCGACGAAGCCGGGCATGACGATGCGGTCGCGCCCGTCGATGAGCTCGACGTCGCCCTCGCGGGGAAGGCCGGGTGCGACCGCGGCGATGCGCGCGCCTTCGATGAGCACGTCGGCGCGCGGCAGCGTGCCCAGCTCGTCGTCCATCGTCAGCACGAGCGCGTCGGTGATGAGCGTCCTGGCCAACCTCAGCTCCTTCGGTAGATGTGGTGGCGCAGGACGCCGACGCCGTCGATGGTGATCTCGACCTCGTCGCCGTCCTGCAGGGTGAACTCGTCTCCGGGAACGACGCCCGTGCCGGTGAGCAGCACGGCCCCCGCCGGGTGCGACAGCTCGCGGAAGAGCGCCTCCGCCAGCTCCTCGAAGCTGCGGGTCATCTCGGCGACCGACGTGGATCCCTCGAAGACGGTCGCGCCGGCACGGCGGATGACCAGCTCGATCGCCGCCGAGCGCGCTGCCTCGACGTCGAGCCCGATCGTCTCGGAGAGGCCGAGAGCGTCGTCGTAGATCTTGGCCTGCGGCAGGTAGAGCGGGTTCTCGCCCTCGATCCGCCGCGAGGAGACGTCGTCGGCCACGAGCACGCCGGCCACCTCACCCGCCGCGTCGAGCACGAGCGCGAGCTCGGGCTCGGGAACGTCCCAGTCCGAGTCCGTGCGGATGCGCAGCGGCGCGCCCGGCGCGGGTACCCGCCGCGCGGTCGCCTTCAGGAAGAGCTCGGGCCGCTGCGCCGCGTAGACGAGCTCGTAGACGTCGGGCGTCGCCGACTCGCCCACCCTCGCGGTTGCGGAGCGCCGGTAGGTGACCCCGCTGGCCCAGACCTCCTGCTCGTCGACGGGCGCCAGAACCGCCGGCGCGCCCTCGAGCGGCGGGCGCTCGAGGGACGCTCTGGCCGCCGCCGCGAGAGCATCCCGGCCGGCGGCCAGCAACTCGCCGAGCGTGGCCCCGACGGGATGCAGGTCGTCGCCGCGGGCGGCGACGAGCGTGGGGGCACCGTCGACGAGCACGCGGCGCAGGCCGTCCATGCATCCAACCTAACCGCGCGAGCGCGTTGCGTCTATGCTGCGCCGGTCCCGCCGGACGGCCCTGGAGGAGATCGGGTGAAGATCGGGTTCTGCATGCTGCTGTGGACGACGCATGTCGGCGAGGAGCACCGCCCACTGCTCCAGGACCTCAAGGCCACGGGCTACGACGGCGTGGAGGTGCCGGTCTTCGAGGGCGAGCCCGACGACTTCGCCCGGATCGGCGCGATGCTCGACGAGCACGGGCTCGAGCGTACGGCGATCAGCGCAACCGGCAGCGAGGAGCACAACCCTCTTTCCCCGGACCCTCAGGTGCGCCGTGCCGCAGTCGAGCACCTCGAGCATGTGGTCGACTGCACCGCTGCCGTGGGTGCAGGCGCCGTCGGCGGCCCCCTGCAGCAGACGATCGGCTGGTTCTCGGGCTCGGCCCCGACCGACGAGGAGCGTGGCCGAGCCCGCGACGTGCTTCGCGAGGCCGGCGACCACGCGGGCGAGCGCGGGGTGCAGATCGTCCTGGACGCGGTCAACCGGTTCGAGGCCTACCTGGCGACGACGATGGGCCAGCTCTCAGACCTCCTCGACCTCGTCGACCACCCCGCCGTCACGGGCATGTACGACACGTTCCACGCGAACCTCGAGGAGCAGGACCCGGTGGCCGCGTTCACCGACAACGTGCGCCACGTCAGCCACGTGCACATCTCCGAGAACGACCGCGGCGTCCCCGGGCGCGGGCACGTGCCCTGGCCCGAGACCTTCGCCGCCATCACGCGCTCGGGCTATGACCGCTGGCTGACCATCGAGTCCTTCGGGCGCGGGCTGCCCGACCTCGCGGCGGCCACCTGCATCTGGCGCGACCTCGCCGAGTCGCCCGAAGCCGTCTACCGGGAGGGCTTCACCCACATCAAGGACGGCCTGGCGGCCGCCGCGCCGGACGGCTGAGCCCGCCGCCCTGTCCACCCGCACCAAGACCTTCGTCGCGCTCGCCCTCGCGAGCCTCGCACTACGTCCCGAGATCGTTGGGGTGGGGCCGCTGCAGGCCGACCTGCGCGACGACCTCGGCGTCTCGCGCGCGGCGGTCGGCGTCCTGACCTCGTTGCCGCTCATCGGCATGGGCGTCTTCGCCCTGACGGCGCCGCCGCTGGCCGCGCGCTTCGGCACCCGGCGGGCGTTCGGCTTCGCACTCTTCGTCATCCTCGCCGCGGCGCTGCTGCGGTCGGGCGCCCCGGGCTACGCGCTGGTCGTCGCGGCGACCCTGCTGCTCACGCTCGGCCAGGGGCTCGGGAACGCGCTGCCTCCGGTGGTCGTCAAGGAGCGCCTGCCGGAGGCGACCACACGCGGGACGGCCACGTACGCGACCGGCCTGCAGATCGGGGCCGCCCTGGGGGCGACCTTCGCCGTGCCGCTCGCGTCGGGCTTCGGCGGCTGGCGCGGGTCGCTCGCCGTGCTGGCGCTGCTCCCCGGCGTCGCGGCGCTCTCGTGGCCGTTGCTCGTGCGCCGGACGCCGGGCGCGCGCGCCACTCTGCGCCGGACACGCGGCACGTCGCACGGCTTCCCCCCGCAGCTGCGGCTGCGGCTGTCGGCGCTCTTCGCGTGCATCAGCTTCACCTACTACGGGGTCATCGCCTGGCTGGCCGCCGCCCTGACGGATGCGGGCTGGAGCTCGAGCGGGGCCGGCGTGGCCCTCGGCGTGTTGAGCGTCGCCTCGATCGTGTCGACGGTCTTCTACGGCGCCTTCGGCGACCGGTTCGGGGCGCGAACGGGGTGGCTGGCGATGGGCTGTGGCGCGATGCTCGTCGGGGTCCTCGGCGTCCTCGTCGTCCCGGGTGCCGGACTCCTGTGGGCGGCGTCGTTCGGCATCGGGAACGGCACGAGCTTCGGTTCAGTCATGACGCTGCCGCTCGACCTGGTCGCCGAGCCCGCCGGCGTGGTCGCGCTCACCAGCCCGATGCTCTTCGGCGGCTACGTCCTGGCCGCCGCGTCGCCGCCGTTCGTCGGCCTCCTCAGGGACGCGAGCGGGAGCTTCGTCCCCGGCTTCCTCACGCTCGCCGCGCTCCTGGTCTGCGCGATCGGCCTGCTTCTCTCGCGCGTCCTGCGAGCGAAGGCCGTCGCGCCCCCCGCGCAGGCCATCAGCTGAAGGTGAGCGTCGCCTTGACGCCGCCGAACGCGAAGGCCTCCGCGAAGCGGTCCACTCCGACCCGCAGGCCCACGAGCGCTTCGAGGACCTCTGGCCACCGCCTGCGCGCGCGATCGAGCTGCTCTACGGCCGCGAGCCAGTCGACGCGGTTCGCGTTCACGCTGCCGAAGATCGCCCGGTTGCCGAGGATGGCGTCCACACCGATGACGCGGCCCTCGATGCTCACCCGGCGCCGGCGGGCGTCGAGGCCGAGCAGGCACACGACACCGTTGCGCCCGAGCAGCGAGACGGCGTCGAGCATGACCTGCGCGTCGCCGGTGGCTTCGAGGACGACGTCGAAGCCGCCGACCTCGGTCGCAAGCTCGGTGGCCGGCGTCTGCGCGGTCGACACGTAGCGCGCTCCCAGCCCCTCGGCGAGGCGCGCCTTGTCGGTCCCGGCGCCCGAGCGCGCCGCCGCCCAGACGTCGAAGCCGTCCAGCCGCAGGAAGGCGGCCGAGAGCATGCCGATGGCGCCCGTGCCGAGCACCAGCGCGCGCCTGGGTCGCCAGGGCTGGCGCTCGCCGACGGCGCGGACATGCCGCAGGCCCCGGGCGCAGACCGACGCCGGCTCCGCGAGCACGCCGAGGCGACCGAGCGACGGCGCCACGGGCACGAGATGATCGCGATGCTCGGCTACGAGCTCGCTCGCGAAGCCGTGCAGGCGGGTGATCCCCCGCTCGAGGTAATCGCCGCTGAGGCAGGCGTCGGGGGCGCCGGCGGCGCACGCCGCGCAGTGCTGGCACGAGCGCCGGACCGTCGCGGTCACGAGGTCGCCGCGCGAGAAGCCGTGGCCGTCCTGCGCGACCTCGGCCAGCAGCTCGTGCCCGAGCACGAGCCGCCGCTCGCCCTCCGGGGCCGCCCCGAAGAGGCCGCCGGAGATCTCCCGGTCGGTGCCGCAGACCCCGACCTCGAGCGTCCGGAGGGCGACGTCGCCGGCGAGCGGCCGGGGGTCGGGCGCCTCACCGGCCGCGGTCGTGCCGGCCTCGCCCGGGGTCGTCAGGAGCGCGAGCACCGGCTCACGCCGCGGTCAGCCCGCCGTCGATGACGAACGCGGTGCCGGTGACGAACGCGGCCTGGTCGGAGGCCAGGTAGAGCACCGCGTCGGCGATCTCCTCGGGCGTGCCGAGCCGCCCCATCGGCTGGCGGGCGCGCAGCGCGTCGAGCGACTCGCCGACGTCCTCGACGAGACGGCGCACCCACGGCGAGTCGACCGTTCCCGGACACACCGCGTTCACGCGCACCCGGTCGGCGACGTGATCGATCGCGAGCGCGCGCGTGAGCGAGATGACCGCGCCCTTGGAGGCCGAGTAGGCGGCGCGGTTGGGCAGGCCGACCAGGCCGGCGATCGAGGCCATGTTCACGATGGCGCCCCCACCGCGCGCGACCATGCCGGCGATCGCGTGCTTGCAGCACAGGAACGTCCCGCGCACGTTGACGGCGAAGACGTCCTCCCAGACCTCGAGTGGCGTGTCCGGCGCGTTCGTGGTCGACCCGATCCCGGCGATGTTGGCGAGCACGTCGAGCTCGCTTGCGGCCTGCGCGACCGCCGCCTCGTCGCGGACGTCCAGCTCGAGCGCGCTCGCCGAGCCGCCGAGCTCGGCCGCGAGGGCGCGCACTCGGTCGCCGGCGCGGTCGGCGAGCAGCACCTCGGCGCCCTCGGCGTGGAGCCCGCGAGCCACCGCCTCGCCGATGCCGGAGCCCGCGCCGGTCACGAGCGCGCGGCGGTCGGTGAACCGGTCCTCGCTCATGGTGCGAAGCCTCCGTCGGATCGGGGCGGCCGGAGAACCGCCCCCTCGGAGGCGGAGCCCACGCACGCGCGGTAGCGGGTGAAGACGCCGGTGGCGTAGGCGCGGGCCGGCGACGGCGGCGCCCAGGCCGCCAGGCGGTCGTCGAGCTCCCGGGGCGAGAGCTCGACGTCGAGCGCACCGGCGTCGAGGTCGATCGTGACGCGGTCGCCGTCGCGGACCGCGGCGAGCGGCCCGCCGCGGGCGGCCTCGGGCGAAACGTGGCCGACCATGAGCCCGCGGGTCGCGCCGGAGAAGCGGCCGTCGGTCACGAGCGCGACCGACTCGCCGAGCCCGGCCCCGACCACCGAGGAGGTGACGCTCAGCATCTCGCGCATGCCCGGGCCGCCCGCGGGGCCCTCGTAGCGGACCACGAGCACGTCGCCGGGCGCGATCGCCCCTGTGCGCACCGCCGCCGCGCAGTCCTCCTCGGCGTCGAAGACCCGCGCCCGACCGCTCTGGCGGCGTCGCTCGGTGCCCGCGAGCTTCACCACGCTGCCCTCCGGAGCGAGGTTGCCGCGAAGCGAGTACAGCGCGCCTCCGGGCTTGAAGGGCTGCGCGGCCGGCACGATGACCTCACCGTCGGGAGCCGTCGCACGGGCCACGGCGTCGCGCAGCGTGCCGCCCTCGACCGTCGGCGCAGCGCCGTCCACGTGCCCCGCCCGGATCAGCTCGCCGATGACCGTGCGGGTGCCGCCGGCTCGGTGCAGGTCCGCGGCGACGTAGCGGCCACCCGGCGCGAGGCTCGCGATCACCGGCGTGCGCGCGGCGACGGCGGTCAGCTCGTCGAGCTCGAGGGGCACGCCGGCCTCACGCGCGATGGCCAGGAGGTGGAGGAGGCCGTTGGTCGAGCCGCCCGTCGCAGCGATCCCCGCCATGGCGTTCTCGAGCGAGCGGCGCTGGAGGAAGTGGCCCGCGGTCGGGCCGGATCGCGCACGCTCGACCGCGAGCGCCCCGGCCCGCGCCGCCGCCTGTGCCTTCTCCTCGGCCGCATCGGCCGGGATCAGCCCGTCGCCGACGACGGCGAGGCCGAGGCACTCGAGCGCGACGGCCATCGTGTTGGCGGTGAAGTGCCCGGCGCAGGTGCCGGGGCCCGGGCAGGCGAGGCGCTCGAGCTCGTCGAGCTCCTCGCGCGCCATCCCGCCGCGCTCGAAGGTGCCGACCGCCTCCCACACGTCCTGGATCGTCACCTCGCGCCCGCCGTGGTGGCCGGCGCGCATCGGGCCTCCATAGAGCACGACCGCCGGCTTGTCCACGCGCGCGACGGCCATGAGCGCGGCCGGCACCGTCTTGTCGCACCCGACCAGGCAGGCGAGCGCGTCGAAGTCGTGCGCGTGGGCCATGAGCTCGATCGAATCGGCGATGACCTCCCGCGAGATGAGCGACGCGCGCATCCCGGGCGTCCCCTGGGACTGGTTGTCGGAGACCGCGATCGTGTTGAAGGGCAGGGCGACGCCGCCCGCCGCCTCGACCGCCGCCGCCACGTGTCCGGCCAGCTCGAGGTGGTTGAGGTTGCACGGCATCGTCCCCGTCCACGTCGAGCAGACGCCGACGATCGGGCCGTCGAGTCGCGCGGGGTCGAGGCCCATGGCCCGGAAGTGGGCCCGGGCGCCGGCGCGTTCGGGGCCGGACGCCAGCGCTGCCCGGGCCCTCGCGCGCCGGTGGTCGGGCGAGGGCCGGCTCGTCACGGCGGCCACTCTACCCGCGCACTAGGATCGCGCGGCGCCCGTGTACGGGCCCCGCCGTGACTGCCAGCAGCCACCTCATCGAACGACTCGGCCGGCTCCGCGTCACCGTGGTCGCCGACGTCCTCGACGGCCTGGGGCATCGCGAGCAGGTCATGGCGCCTCGCGTCCGACCGCTCTACCTGGAGGCGCACGTCGCCGGCCGAGCCCGAACCGTCCTCGTCCGGCGCTCCGACGAGATCCCGGATCGTCGCGAGGACCGCTACCGGCTGCAGCTCGACGCGATCGAGGGCCTCGCCCCCGGCGACGTGATCGTCTCGAGCCCGATCGACGTCTCCTTCTGGGGCGAGCTCATGTCCACCGCCGCGCGTGCTCTGCGCTCGCCCGGCGTCGTCGTCGACGGCTACGTCCGCGACGCCGGCGAAATCGCCGCGATGGGCTTCGCGACCTTCTGCACGGGCGTCCACGCGGCCGACGCGCTCGGTCGCTGCGAGGTGACGGAGATCGGCGACACCATCGTCTCGGGCGAGGTCACCGTCCACGACGGCGACCTCGTGCTCGGCGACCGCGACGGGGTCGTCGTCGTCCCCGCCGCCGTGGCCGAGGAGACGCTCAGCGGCGCGGAGGAGAAGCTTCGGGGCGAAACCACCGTCAAGACCCGTCTGGAGGAGGGCATGGGGATCCGCGAGGCCTTCCTGAAGTACGGGATCCTCTGATCGTCGACGCGGCCCGCGCGTAGGAAGCACGCCGGCGCATCGAGCCGACGACGCGATGCAGCCTCGGCGTTGCGATCGCCACGAGCGACAGCTCGCCGATGTGGAGGAAGCGCCCGGCGATCGCGCAATCCGCGATCGTCAGCGTCGACCCGAGCGCGTACGGCCCTCTCGGGTCGAGCAGCCGCTCGAACCCGGCGAGTGCCCGGTCCAACCCGGCGCGGCGCGCCGCGCGGTCGTCTTCCGAGACGTCGAGCCCGTAGTGGGCGAACTCCTCGACGGCCCACAGGTGCGGCCGCACCTCGAGCGAGAGCGAATCGAGCACGACATCGACGCGGGCGCGCTCTCGCGGATCGCTGCCGCGAAGGTCCCAGCGCCCCGCGCGCTCGGCGAGGTAGCGGAGCGCCGTGTTGGACTCCGTCACGACGAGGTCGGCGTCGACGAGCGTCGGGATCAACCCGAACGGATGCAGGTCGAGGTACTCGGCGCGGCGTTCGCCTTCGAGCGGGACGGCGATGGAGCGGGCCTCCTGCCCCAGCTCTGCGAGCAGAATCCGCACCTTGAGCGCGTTCGTCGAGTCGGGGTTGTCGTAGAGGGTGAGATCGGGATCCATCGGCCTATCGTCCCTCACGCATGAGGTCTCGTAGGATGCGGCCGATCGGTCATGTCACGGGTGCTCTTGATCGGACTCGCAGCGACCCTCGCCATGGCGGGGACGGCGGACGCGGCGCGGACGTTCACTCTCGGCAAGGGATACAGCCCGGCCGTAGCGGTCGAGAAGGACGGCACGGGTCATTTCGCGTGGTTCCAGGACGGCGGGAAGGTCGACCGGCTGCGGTACTGCCAGATCCCGCAGGGACAGACCGCGTGCGAGAAGACGCGGACCTTCGTCGGCACCGGCGATGCGAGCTATCGCAACTGGCGGCCCTTCGTGTTCCTGTCGGGCCAGGACGTCACGCTGGTGGCGTCTTTCCAGCGGCCGCAGGCGGCGCCGGTGATCAACGACCACCTGGTCGTGCGATCGGACGACGGCGGCAACAGCTTCGGAACGCCCTACGCGGTCGGCGACCCCAACCGCACCGGCCCCGAGGACGCGGCGTACGACGGCAGCGGCCTGAGCCTCCTCAACGATGATGCGGACTTCACCGGGACCCCGGTCGGGGGCCCGCCGGTCGCCGGGCAGAGCGCCGAGCTCGACACGCTCGTCAAGCGGCCGGAGACGATCGCCGATCCGTCGATCGCGCTCGTGGACAACAAGGAGCCGATCGTCACCGCCGACTACCTGAACGACACGGTCATCTTCCACCCGCCCGGGCTGAGCGCGCTGCGCTCTGTCCTGATCGGCGCGTGGAAGAAGGCGCCGACGCTCAAGGACGAGAACCAGGCCTCGCTCGCCGGCGGGCCCGGGGGCGTCTACGCCATGCTCATCTCGTCGCCGAAGGGCCGGTGCCCGTGCAAGCACGTGTTCCGGCGCTGGAACGGGACGCGCTTCGCCAGCCCGTTCGACACGCAGCAGGACTTCACGGGGACCGGCGCGAGCACGGGCGGCAACCACGATCTCTTCCAGGACCGAGCGGGCCGCCTGCACGCGGTGTGGACGAAGACCCGCGGTGGCGGGCGCAGCCAGGACCCGACCGACGTGCGCTACGCGCGCTCGAAGGGCGGGACCGCGGACTTCGCCAAGCCGCTGACCCTCACCGAGCGCGGCCGCAACACGAACCCGGTGGACCTCGACGTCGGGACCGCGTCGGACGGCCTCGGGTTCGTCGCCTGGGAAGAGGGCGGCGACTCCCCCACCGGCTCGAAGAGCGTGGTCCGTGCGGTGGCGGTCGCGCCGAGCCCGCAGAAGTAGCTCGACGCCACTCAGAGGGCGCGCAGCGCGGGCAGCAACTCGCGTTCCGCCCACGAGGTGAACTCCTCCTGGTGGTCGGCGCCGATCTGCACGAGCGCGACCTCGGTGAAGCCGGCCTCGAGAAACTCCTTGATCTTCTCCACGTGCTCGTCCAGGTCAGGCCCGCAGGGCAGCTGCTCGGCGACCTGCTCCGGGGTGACGAACTGCGCCGCGCCCTCGAAGGCCGGCGGGTTCGGGAGGTCGGCGTTGACCTTCCACCCCAGCCCGAACCAGCGGAACTGCTCGTGCGCGCGACGGACCGCCTCGTCGCGGTCGGTGCCGTAGGCGACGGCGATCTGGCCTACGCGCGGCTTGCCGGCCCCACCGGCGGCGTCGAACATCTCTCCGACCTCCGGCTTGGGCTCCGTCGCGATCATCAGGTCGGCCTCGCGACCGGCCAGCGAGCACGAGTCGCGTCCCGACACGGCGATGCCGACCGGGACGCGCTCGTCCGGCAGGTCCCACAGCCTGGCCGACTCGACGTCGAAGTGCTTGCCGCGGAAGTTGACGGCCTGCTCGCCGTCGAAGAGCGCCGAGATCACGTCGACCGCCTCGGAGAGCATCTCGTGACGCACTCCGACCGCGGGCCAGCGCTTGTCGACGACGCTCTCGTTGAGGCTCTCCCCGGCGCCGAGCCCGAGGCGGAAGCGGTTGCCCGACAGAATCTGCATCGTCGCGGCCTTCTGGGCGACGACGGCCGGGTGGTAGCGCAGGATCGGGCACGTGACGTAGGTCATGAGCGGGATCCGCTCGGTGGCCTGTGCCGCCGCGCCGAGGATCGACCAGGCGTAGCCGGAGTGGCCTTGGGCCGAGAGCCACGGCTGGTAGTGATCGGAGATCACCGAGAAGTCGAAGCCCGCCTCCTCGGCGCGCCGCACGTCGCGCACCAGCTGGTCGGGACGCGACTGCTCGCACATCATGGTGTAGCCGAACGAGGTCATATCGGCGCAGACTGCCCGTCCCTGCGCGCCGGAAACCGCGAGTCCGCCGCGAGAGGGCTCAGCGCGGGGGCGGTTCGCGGAAAGCGCCGCTCGAGGTTGGCCATCGTCTCGCGCAGCGTGCGCTCGATAGGTGAGCTCATCGCCGGCCCGGTCGAAGTCGCGCCAGTGCCGCGCGGCGGGCAGGCCGCGCTGCTCGCTGGTGTACTCGACGGGCCGGTAGGGCTCGATTCGCACGAGCGTCATCTCGAGCGTCACGTCCCGGCGAAGCATGCGCAGGACGAGACCGGCTCGGTCGCCGGGCTCGCGCCAGCGCCTCGCGGAGGCGATGCGCACCAGGCGCGGCCAGCACTCGGGCCAGTTGGCGGGATCGGTGATGTAGTCGAAGCCGTCGCGGAGCGAGACCGGGAGGCGGCGCTCGGCGACGAACACCCCGCCGCAGGTCATCACCCAAATAGACGAGTTCAATGGGCCCGAAAGCCCGACCCTGCGTCGGGCGTTCAGGCGCTGCGGCGTATGCCGCGGAGGGCCGTGAGCGCGTGCCGGGTCTCTTCGTCGGCGGGCGCGAACTGGATGAGCCGTAGGTCCGGGTGGCTCGTCGGGGCGGATTGCAGGTGGTGGAGGATGAGGCGGCCGACGTCTGGGTGGTCGATGGTCTTTGTGCCGAGCTGCTCGGTGAGCACCTCGTGGCGCGGCCACCAGGTGCGGAACTGCTCGCTGGTCTCGTTGAGCGCGTCGACGAGGGCCGCGAAGTCGGGGTCGCCGATGCGGCGGGCCTGCTCGGCGCGAAAGCGGGCGAGAGTGCTGCGGGCGGTCGCCTGCCGTTGCTCGGTGCGCAGCCCGTCGGTCGTGAAGAGCCACCACAGGACGTTCTGTCTTCCGTCGGGTGCGCGCGTCGGCTCGCCGAGCATCGCTGTGGCGGCCGCGTTCCACGCGAGGACATCGGTTCGCGGGCCAAGCAGGTAGGCCGGGTACGGCGCGACGCGCTCGACGAAGTGGTCGAGTTCGGGCGGCGCCTCGCGCGGGTAGTCGTCGGCGGGGAGCGGGAGCTCGACGCGCGCGAGGTGGAACAGGTGCGCGCGCTCGGCGGTCTCGAGACGGAGGACCCGGGCGAGCGCGTCGAGCACCTGGGCCGACGGCTTGATGTCGCGGCCCTGCTCGAGCCACGTGTACCAGGAGAGGCCGACCCCGGCGAGCTGCGCGACCTCCTCGCGGCGGAGGCCCGGTGTGCGTCGCCGGCTGTTGACCGGCAGGCCGGCGTCGCGCGGCGTCAGCTGCGCGCGCCGAGTCCTCAGGAAGTCGGTCAGCTCCGAGCGGCGCTCTTCGGAGGGTGGTGGTGCGAGTCCCACGATCGATGGCCTTCTTGTGATCCCGCCGACGGTACCGCACCCTGGATCCATGACTCAGACCCTCACCGCCAAGCTCGGCGACCACGACGTCCGCCGGATCGGCTTCGGCGCCATGCAACTCGCCGGCCCCGGCGTGTTCGGCCCGCCGCCCGACCGTGACGCCGCCCTCGCCGTCCTGCGCCGCGCCGTCGAGCTCGGCGTCGACCACGTCGACACATCGCAGTACTACGGCCCCGACGTCGTCAACGCGCTCATCCGCGAGGCGCTGCATCCCTACCCCGCGGGACTGCGCCTCGTGACGAAGGTCGGCGCGCGCCGCGACGACCGGGGGGCGTGGCTGCCCGCGCTGCGTCCGGAGGAGCTGCGCGCCGGCGTCGAGGCCAACCTCAGCGTGCTGGACGCCGAGCAGCTCACGCTCGTCAACCTGCGCCTGCTCGACGACGAGCCGGGCAGCGGCGACGCCCCACCGCTCGCCGAGATGCTCGGCGCGCTGGACGACCTGCGCCGGGAGGGCAAGCTCGAGCTCATCGGCCTGTCGAACGCCACGCGCGCCCACGTCGAGGAGGCGCTCGAGCTCGTGGCGATCGCCGGCGTCCAGAACCAGTACTCGGTGCTCGACCGCTCGAACGAGGACGTGCTCGCCCTCTGCCGCGAGCGTGGCCTGGCCTTCGTGCCCTTCTTCCCGCTCGGCAGCGCGTTCACGGGCGGCCCGAAGAAGCTCGCCGAAGACCCCTCGATCGCCCCGATCGCCGAGAAGCACGACGCGACGCCGACGCAGGTCGCCCTCGCCTGGCTCCTGCACCGCGACGAGCACATCCTGCTCATCCCCGGGACATCGTCGGTGGCCCACCTCGAGGAGAACCTCGCGGCCGCCGACGTCGAGCTCGACGCCAACGACATGGCCGCCCTGGACCACGGCAACCCCCTGGAGGCCGTCCACGACTGAGCAGCTGCGACGCCGTGCACGGACGCTGACTATCGCTCGCCCAGTGGTACTCCGCCGCCGGCCTTGACCGTCTTCATCGTGAACTGCGAGTTGACCCGCGCGAGGCCCGGGAGCTCGGCGAGCTGCGTCATGTAGAAGGTCTCGTAGGCGGCCGCGTCGCCGACGGCGACGCGGATGACGTAGTCGGGGACCCCGAACATGCGGCGGCACTCGACGACCGCGTCCATCTGCGCGATGCGCTCCTCGAAGGCCTCGACGTCGCCCGGTCCTTGAGCATCAGCTCGACGTGGGACGACGACCTCGAAACCGCGGTCGACGGACGCCGGGTCGATCTCGGCGTGATAGCCGCGAATCGCGCCGGCCGCCTCGAGCGCCCGCGCACGGCCTCCTACGTCGACGGTGTCGGCGAACAGGTAGCCCACCCCGACGATCGCGCCGAAGAGCAGGCCGTCGCCGACGGCGTCGATGCCGAGTGCCTGGATCAGGACGGCGCTGGTGATCGCCACCACCAGGCCGCACACCGCGGGTCCGACGACGAAGAGCGGCGACATGTCCTACTGCTCGACCTCCTGCCGGCCCGGCGATGCCGCGTAGGCCTTGCCGACGAGAACGGTGAACCACAATCCGCCGAGGGCGGAGTAGGCAGGGAGACGAAGAACGAGTTCTCACCGCGGTCCCAGGGCATCTGGGACGGCACGTCGTAGTTCGGGCAGGTGCTCGGACCTTGAAGCTCGGTACGCCCTGCCAACGCCACCGAGACGTTTGGGCCACAACCGGGCCACGGCAACCACCGTCACGAGTGCGCACGACAGCAGCGCGGCCGTGCGCTTCAGCCGTTTTCGCTGCGGGATCCCCTCAACGGCGCTGCGCCGCGCGTACTTGCCAGGCGGCACCGCACCGATGCTTGTCGGGGCATGAAAATCATGCTCGGAGGGTTGCTGTCCGGTTCTGACCTTACGGTCGGGTGACCGGGACAGGGGCTTTCTGGGAGAACGCAGTCGGGCAGGCCGTTTTGGACGATGCGCTTCGAGCGCGGGCTTGTCTTTTTGGCCGCCCCTGCGACTTGCCCGGTTGTGCTGCGAGCACGTATCGGTCGTTGTCGTTCGCCCGCTGGTTCTCCGGTCCATCGACGCGAGGAGGTTGTCGTGAAGCGGTCGGTCGGGAGAGCGATCGGGTTAGACGTGCATCGCGATTTCTGTGAGGTCGCGATCTGCGAGGAGGGTGTGGTGCGGTCGGCGGGGCGGATCGAGACGTCGCCGGACGTGCTCGAGCTGTTCGCCCAAAGCCTCGGGCGTGGGGATCGGGTGGCGTTGGAGGTGACCGGCGGTGCGTGGGAGATCGCGAGGATCCTCGAGCCGCACGTGCGCCGGGTGATCGTCGTGAGCCCTGATGACACGGGGATCCGCCAGGCGCGGGCGAAGACCGACCGGCTGGACGCGCGCACGTTGGCGAAGCTGCTGGCGGCCGGGGAGCTCGATGCGGTGTGGATGCCTGATGAGCGTTGCCGGGTGATGCGCCGCCGGCTCGCGCGCCGTGAGCAGTTGGTGCGCTCGCGGTCGCGGTCGAAGAACGAGATCCACGCGGTGCTGATGCGCCGGTTGAAGGGCCGCCCGCCGGTGTCGGATTTGTTCGGGGTCAAGGGACGCAAGTGGCTGGGTGAGCTGGAGCTGCCGGTCGAGGAGGCAGAGACGGTTCAGAGCGCGCTGCGTCACATCGGGTTTCTCGACGCAGAGATCGCCGAGGTCGAGCGGCTGATCGCGCGCGCGGCGCTGCGCTGGGCGGACGCACGCCGGTTGATGACCGTGCCCGGGGTGAACGTGATCTGCGCGGCGTCGTTTCTGGCCGCGATCGGCGACGTCCGCCGGTTTCGGAGCGCGCGGCAGCTGGTCGCCTATCTCGGGCTTGACCCGAGGGTTCGCCAGTCCGGCAGCGAGCCCGCCCGCGGCGGCCGGATCTCCAAGCGGGGGTCGGCGTCGGCGCGCTGGGCGCTGGTCGAGGCGGCGTGGAGCGTTGTCGGTCAGCCCGGCCCGCTGCACGCGTTCTATGAGCGGATCCGCGCCCGCCGCGGCCACGGCAAAGCCGTCGTTGCCTCGGCGCGCAAGCTCGTGATCCTGTTCTGGTGTCTGCTCTCCCGCGGCGAGGACTACGCCCACCAGCAGCCATCGCTGACCGCTAAGAAGCTGCGGTTGCTCGAGATCACCGCGGGCGCCCCGACGCTGAAGGGCAAGCAGACCGGCGTCTGGGCCACGCGCGAGCGGATGCGCCAAGCTGAGCGCGAGCTCGCCCAACAGGCCGAGGCCTCCTACACGCGAACGGTCTCAGACCGGCAAGCGGCAAGGCCAGCGAAGGCGAAGGCGAAGGCGAAGGCGAAGGCGAAGGGGAAGCCAGCCGGTCCCGCGAAGGTGGGCGCGAGCGTGACACCGGGGCACGCATAACAAGGCCCTCAAAGGGCAACGTCGCGTGGCAGACCACAAGCCCCTGACGCCTGCGCTTCGACACGTCATCAGCTCGCGCCCACCCGCAGCCTAACGCTCACACGCACCTCGCCAACACGCCGGCAGCCGCCGGCGCCGACCCCGCGCGGCCCGAAACCGGCCGAATCGCGCCCGCCGACCGTCGCCCCGCCCAAACCGACGCCGCAGGAGCCCATCTGCGGCCCACCGAGAAGCCCCCGCGACCGATCCGACCCCCGAAAATCGACAGAAATCGCGCCCCCAGCCCTTGACTTTCTTACTGAGATGGTCCCCGGGTCGGGGCGGTGTCGTCCGACCGCTGCGGTTGGTTCCCGGCCGGCGACGGGCTGACTCATTGACGTTCTGTCGACCGCTGGTCTGACCCACCGGATGTCGTGTCGCCCGCTGCCGCCCGAGGACCACCGGCGTGACCTGATAGGAGCTTGGCAGCAGCCCCGAGTGAGACGTGTCCGCCGGAGTCCGCTTCGTCAACACAATCGAAGGGACGATGCGAATGGTCGTGATCGGGACGGACACGCACAAGCGCACGCACACCTGCGGCGCGGTCGACGCGTTCACCGCCGCCGCGCGAGGGGAGCTCACGGCGCCGGCGCGCAAGGGGAGCTTCGGCAAGCTGCTGTGCTGGGCGCGAGCGCTCGACGCAGAGCGGGTGTGGGCGCTCGAGGACTGCCGGCACGTGTCCGGCGCGTTCGAGCGGTTCCTGATCGCGCGCGGCGAGCGGGTCGTGCGAGTCGCCCCGAAGCACATGGCGGGCGCGCGCCGCTCATCACGCGAGCGTGGCAAGTCAGACTCGATCGACGCGTTCAGCGTCGCTCGCGCTGCGCTGAAGGAGGGGATCGAGAACCTCCCCGGCGCGCACCTGGACGGCGCGGCGCTCGACATTCGCCTGCTGGTCGACCATCGCGACGATCTGATCGCCGCACGCACCGCCGACCAGCAGCGGCTGCGCTGGCATCTGCACGACATGTGGCCCGAGCTCGAGATCCCGGCCGGGGCGCTGGACACCCGCAAGTGGCTTGGGAAGATCTCCCGCCGCCTCGCCCGCGCCCAGCAAACGACGCGCGTGCGGGTCGCGCGCGAGCTCGTGCGTCAGATCACCGCGCGCACCACCCGGATTCGCGAGCTGCAGGCAGAGCTCGCCGCGCTGGTCGAAAGCTACGCGCCGCAGCTACTCGCGGAGCGAGGGTGCGGTCCGTTGACCGCAGCCAAGCTGATCGGTGAGATCGCCGGCGCCGACCGATTCGCCACCGACGCCAAGCTCGCGCGCACCGGCGGGGCCGCGCCGATCCCCGCCTCCTCGGGCAACACCAGCCGCCACCGCCTGGACCGCGGCGGCAACCGACAGCTCAACTGCGCGCTGCACCGCCTCGCGGTCAACAAAGCCAACTGGGACGCTGACACCGCCGCCTACCTCGAACGCAAACAAGCCGAGGGAAAGTCGCGCAAGGAAGCGCTCCGCTCACTCAAACGCTACCTCGCCCGCCGCGTCTGGAGGCTCCTGCGATCCGCGCCAGCGCCGAACGCCACGCCAGTCCCGCACGACATCCCCGAGAGGCGCAAGGCACGCGAAACCGTCCCCGGCAACGCTCCCCACCTCATGCCCTGCGTCACATAGTCAGATCTCGATTCCCGCAAACAACGACAAGCGCTTGACATAGGAGCGACATCGGTCGTCCGCAGCGAGCGTCCGATACCTGAACCTCGGCGACGCTCGCTCGGAGGCGAAATCGGTCGTCCGGAGCGAGCGTCCGATACCTGAACCTCGGCGACGCTCGCTCGGAGGCGAAAGGACGGGGCTCTGCTGTCGCGCGAGATGACCGCCCCGTTGTCCGGGTGAATGGAAACGCGGAGCGCGCCCGCGCTACGCGCCTACGTGATTCGATCGGTTCGGTCGACTGCGCCCGCGCGAACGTTGTGGCGCGAGCGCGACCAGGCGGGTGTCGACGGCGCGCCGCACGCGATCGAGGGCTACACGGTCGGCGCTGGCGACGAACTGGATGTTGCCTAGGACCATGAAGGCGTTGAGCTCGAAAGCGATCTGCGGCGGGTCGCCCGTGGGATCGAGCTCGCCGGCCGCCTGCCCGGCCGCCACCTCCTCGGCGAGCAGCGCGAGCCAGCGCTGGCTGAACGCCATTGCGCCGTCGCGGACGGGGCCTGGATGGGTGTCGAGCTCGCTCACTGCGGAGACGAAGAAGCACCCGCCGGGGAAGACTCCCTCCTCGACGTGGTCGAGGAACCGCTCGACGTAGGCCCGCAGCCGCGGCACGCCGGCCGCCGTCTCGCCCGCGGGCTCGATCACCAGCTCCTCGAAGATCGCGCGGGCCGCTTCGACCGTGGCCAGCTGCAACTCCTCCTTGGAGCCGAAGTGCGCGAACAGCCCGCTCTTGCTCATGCCGACCGCGTCGGCCAGGTGCGCGAGCGAG
Source organism: uncultured Actinomycetes bacterium (assembly GCA_963728925.1). Lineage (GTDB taxonomy): Bacteria > Actinomycetota > Thermoleophilia > Solirubrobacterales > Solirubrobacteraceae > JBBPZA01. The sequence continues at coordinate 132,546 of CAVSMB010000012.1, forward strand.
AGCCCGTCGAGTCCATCGACGGTCGCCAGCCGGGCCGCCTCGCGGAGGATCGCCGCGCGGCTGCGCTCGCCGTCGGACCGCGGGCGGCGGGGCGGCCCGGCGGCGCGTTGACGGGTGGGGTTCGGAGCCATGCCTTGACAAGTTAGCACGACCGGTCGTAAGGTGATCAGTGTAAGAACGACCGATCGTGCTAATAAGGCTCGTATCTCTCAAAGGGGGCTCCCACGATGACCACCATGCCGGCGAACGCATACGCGACTGCGGGGAGCGTCTATCCCGCGGAGCTCGGACCGATCGGGAGGCTGGGCCGCTGGACCGCGGCGCACTTCGGGGCCGTCGTGGCGACTTGGGTCGTGGTCGCCGTGGGCCTCGGCATCTTCGCGCCGCGCGTCGAGAAGGCGCTGTCGGGAGCTGGTTGGGAGGCGACCGGCTCCGAGTCTGTTCATGCGCGACAGCTGATCGACAAGAACTTCAACGGGCTCGGAAGCTACGGCCAGACGGTCGTTGTCCACTCGCCGGACAAGACCGTCTCCGATCCTGCTTTCCGGCGGGCGCTGCGAGGGGTGGAAGCCAAGCTGAAGAGCGATCCGGCGGTGACGACCGTAGTGCCTGGGCGCGCGGGCGTCTCGATCTCGCCCGATCGCCACACCACGGTGATCCAGGCGGGTGCGGCGCGCAACGCGAACGACATGGTGCGCGCCGCCGAGGACCTGAAGGGCCCGCTCGCGAAGCTCGGCTCCGACGGGGTGCAGGTCAACCTCACCGGCGCGGCCGGCATGTGGTCCGACTTCAATCAGGCGAACAGGTCGGCGATGATGAAATCCGAGCTGATCTCCTGGCCGGTCACGCTCGTCATCCTCGTGCTCGCGTTCGGCTCGCTGGTCGCCGCCGGGCTGCCGCTGATGCTGACGATCGTCGGGTTGATCACGGCAGCAGGCTCGCTGTGGATCGGGACTGAGATCGCCGACATCTCGATCTGGTCCATGAACTTCGCGCTGATGTTCGCGCTGGCGCTGGGGATCGACTATGCGCTCTTCATCGTCTACCGCTTCCGCGGCGCCTTCTTCGGCTCGAAGCTGTCAGCCCACGAGGCGGCCGCGGCGACGATGGACACCGCTGGCAAGGCCGTGCTCTTCTCGGGCATGACCGTGCTGATCTCGCTGAGCGCCGTGATGCTCGTGCCGAGTCCGGCGTTCCGGTCGACGAGCCTCGGCATCATGCTCTCGGTCGTCTTCGTGCTGGCCGCGACGCTGACGCTCCTGCCGGGGGTGCTGGCGAAGCTCGGGCCGCGACTGGACAAGTTCGCGCTCCGGTCGGTCCGCTCGGGCGAGCACCACTCGCCGCGCTCCGCGGCCTGGGCGGAGCGTCTCTGGCGGCGGCCGCTGCCCTACGGCCTCGTAGCGATCGTGCTGCTCGTGGCGCTCGCGCTGCCGGTGCTCTCGCTCAAGACCGGTATGCCGTCGATCAAGGTCGTTCCATCGGGCGACAACTCTCGGGAGGGCTACTACGCAGTCCAGAAGGCGTTCGGGCGGGGTTCGACAGGTCCGCTCCAGATCGTGGCTCCGAAGGCGAAGGCTGCGCGGGCTGCAGCGGCGGCGCGACGCAATCCGGGCATCGCGCGTGTGATGCCGCAGCAGCCGGGCGAGGGCGGCATGGCGCTCGTGCAGGCGATCCCGACGACAGACCCGTCGGCAAAGGTCACAGGCAAGACGATCGACCGTCTGCGCGCTGCGCTGCCGCAGGCGGCGCTCGTCGGTGGTCCGGTGGCAGAGAACCACGACCTCGAGGCGGCGCTGTCGGCCAAGACGCCGCTCGTGATCAGCGTCGTGCTCGGCCTCAGTTTCCTGCTGATGGTGGTCGCGCTGCAGGCGCCGCTGATCGCTGCGCTCGGCGTCGTCACGAACCTGCTCGCCACCGGGGCTGCCTTTGGAGTCGCGAAGTGGATCTTCCAAGACGGCGTCGGGCACTCGGCGCTCGGATTCGAGCCGCAGGGCTTCCTGGACGCGTGGGGACCGGTGTTCTTCTTCGCGATGATCTTCGCGATCTCGATGGACTACACCGTGTTCCTGCTCAGCTCGGCGAAGGAGCACTGGAACCACTCGGGCGGCGACGCCAAGGAGGCAATGGTCGGCGGCATGGCACAATCGGGACGCGTGATCTTCGCGGCCGGCGCGGTGATGGTCGCCGTCTTCTTCACGTTCGCCCTCAGCGGCCCGCTGCCGCCGAAGGAGATGGGCGTTATCCTCGGCGTCGCCGTGCTCCTCGACGCGTTCCTCGTGCGCCTGCTGCTCGTGCCGGTGATGCTGCGGCTGCTCGGCAAGTGGGCGTGGTACTTGCCCAAGCCGCTCGACCGGCTGCTGCCCGACGTCCGCGTCGGCCATGCGTGATCACTCACGACCTACGCCGGTCTCCGCGAAGCACCGCGGCTCGCCTAGCCAAGGCGTCACCACCACCGACCCCGTCGATCATCCGATCGACTGTCAGTTTCGACAGCCGGCTCGCAGCGGGCGGCGCGCAGCACGCGGCGGCACGGGGCCGCGTTGTCTTGCCCGCTTGTCTCGCGTCGGTCTGGCCGCGCACTGAGGGGCAGGCTGCCGCCGGCCCGCTGCGGCGCGGGTGAGAACCGGGAAGAGAGCGGCGTGCGCCCGCTGCCCTGTTACTCATCGCCCGAATCGGGCCGTCTGCGGGACGGTCGCATTCGCGCCCAACGCGAAAGCGCGGCGGACCTAATCAGAGAAAGCCGCTTGACGCCAACAGCAGGCGCAGGTCGTACGCTGCGAACAGATCGCTCCAACCCAGGTGCGGCTCGATACGAGATGCATCATGCAGGTCCTCAGACTGACCGGCGTTTGACGCTCCGCTCAACCAAGCGCCGGATCACCAGGAGAAGCAGGTAGGCGAGCATAATGCGGCGGCGATGAAGGCGTCCGCCGACGATGCCAAGCCGCAGACGACCCGACACCGACACGTGGCGCGTCGCCGTCCGCGCCGTTTCGCTCCCCGGATTTCGCGAGGATGGCGTCTGCTCAGTTCGTGAGCAACGTCGGTGGCTGGATGCAGACCGTCGGCGCTCAGGAGCTGATGCTGACCTTGACGACGTCGGCCACGTTCGTGGCGTTGATTCAGACCGCAGCGGGGCTTCCGGTTGTCCTGCTCGCTGTGCCGGCGGGCGCCATCGGTGATCTCGTCGATCGTCGCCGGCTGCTCATCGGGTCGCAGTCGTTCATGCTGCTCGCTGCCCTGGCGCTCGCCGTGCTGGCGCTCGCCGGGCTGGTGACGCCGTGGGTCCTCCTCGGGCTGATCTTTGCTGTCGGCGCCGGGCAGACGTTGACCTCGCCCACGTGGCAGACGCTGCAGCCCGAACTCGTCGCGCCAGAGGACCGAACACAGGCGATCGCGCTGGGTGCCGTCAACATGAACCTCAGCCGAGCGGTAGGCCCCGCCCTGGGTGGTGCGCTGTATGCGGCGAGCAGCGCCGCAGCGCTGTTCTTTGTCAATGCGGTGAGCTTTGTGCCAGTCATCGGCGCAGTCGCTCGCTGGCGAGGCCGCGCGCGCCCGGCGAGCGCCGCCGCGCCCGAGCACGTCCTTGAGGCGATGCGCGCCGGAGCGCGCTACGTCGCCGCGAGCCCGGCGCTGCGCGTCATCCTGCTCCGCGCTGGGTTGTTCATGTGCTTCGCCAGCTCGACCTGGGCACTGCTGCCGTTGGTCGCGCAAACCCGGCTGCACCTCGGCTCCGGTGGTTACGGCCTCCTGCTCGGTGGCGTGGGCATCGGAGCCGTCGCCGGCGCAGCGGGACTACCGCGCCTGCGCGGGCGCCTGACGGCAGGGACCCTCCTGACCAGCGGCACGCTCGTCTTCGCCAGTGTGACGCTGGCCCTGGCCTACGTTCGCGTCAGCGCGCTGGCCGCATTGGCGTTGGTGATCGGCGGTGTTGCGTGGATTCTCGTCCTCTCGACCCTGAACTCTCAGTATCAGTCGACGCTGCCAGGCTGGACCAAGGCCCGCGGAATGTCCTACTAGGTCGTGATCTTCCAGGGCGGCGGCGCGTTCGGTAGCGCAGCGTTTGGTGTTGTCGCCCAGAACGCCGGGCTGACAGGGGCGCTCCTCGCGGCCACCGTCGGGCTCGCGCTCGTCGCCCTCGCCGGCGTCTGGTTGCCGTTCAGGGCGATCTCACCTCACGACCTGTTGCCGGCCGGCGACTGGCCCGACCCGCAACTCGTCGGCGCGAGGGCGCCTGACGGGCCGGTGCAAGTGACCCTTGAGTATCGGCCACGGCTGGGGCTTGAGCGAGACCTCGTTGAGGCGCTCTACGCGGGGCGCCACGCCCGACGCCGCACGGGCGGGGTGAGTTGGCGCGTGTGGCGCGACGCGGCCGATCCTGGGCACGTGCTTGAGCAGTTCGTTGTCGGCTCCTGGGATGAACACCTCCGCCAGCATGAACGCGTGAGCCGCCGCGACCAGCAGCGCCTGGAGAAGATCAAGGCCATGACCGATCCAAGCCGGCCCCCGACTGTCACCCACTGGCTGGCAGATCAGCCAGACCGGAACTCTCCCCCCACGCAGCCATCCGACGCGTTGGACTGACGGTGGCCCGTCGTTGGCGCATTGCGAAAGCGGGCTGAGGTCGGTGAAGACACTCGCTCGACCGTCGCCGCGCATGACATGACCGTGCCGATCGTGATGGTGCGAGCCCCGGGCTGGAGAATCCGGTCTCGGCGAGGTGTATGGTCGGATCCCCGCGAGTGAGGAGGCTGCCGCCGTGTATGTCCGTGTCGTCAGATTCACCGACGTGAGCGCCGAGCGGATCGGAGAGCTTCTCGCCCGCATCGAGGAGTCCGACGGGCCGCCTCCCGGCGTGCCCGCCACGGGCCTCAAGATGCTGTTCGACGAGTCTCAGGGAACAGCCGTGGTACTCCAGTACTTCGCGACGGCGGAGGACATGAACGAAGGCGCTCAGGCGTTCAGCGCGATGGATCCCGCCGAGACGCCGGGTACCCGCGCCTCAGTCGACATGTGCGAGTTGAAGCTCGAGCGGGAGCTATCCTGACGCTCCCCTGACGGGGGGTCCGTTTCGGTCGCCATCCACGGCGCTGACAGGCATCGGAGCCCCGGGGGGGACAGCACGACTGAAAACCGTCGTGTCGCGGGTTCGAGCCCGGGTCTCGCCACTCACGTCGCCACGGCACGGTGGCCGTGATTGCGCGTCGAGCAAAATCTGCAGCGGATCGCCGCACGTCGGCTAGCGTTTCTGCAAGCCACCCCGTGTCGGAGAGGAGCAACTCGTGAGCGCCGAGCAGAACCTGGAGACCGTCAAGGCCATCTATCAGGCGTTCGGCCGCGGGGACGTGGACGCGATCCTTGAGCGGTGCACCGACGACGTCGACTGGGCCGCCGACTCGGCGATCGAGATCGCGCCGTGGCACGGCGTCAAGCATGGCAAGGCCGAGGTGCCGAGCTTCTTCGCGGGCATCGGTGAGACCGGGCCGGTCACCGAGTTCACGCCTCTGAGCTTCGCGGCAAACGACGACGGCGAGGTCATGGTGTTCCTGCGGTATGCGTTCACGGTGACCGCGGCGGGCAAGGATGTCGCGACGAACCTTCACCACTACTGGCGCTTCCGCGACGGAAAGGTTGCGTACTACCGCGGGTCGGAGGACACCGCGCTCATCGCCTCAGCGCTCGGTGCCTGAGCGCCGCTCGACCGCCCAGCCTCGCGACGCGCGTTCTGGGAGCGTCGCGGAGTCCGCGGATCGTCCAGCGCGACAACGCACTGTGGGGCGAGCGGGGTGCTGGAGACGGCTCGGCCCCAGCAGTCTCGGCATCACCTCCGTCGACGTGCCAGGAATCGATGACGCCGAGATCATCGAGACCGTCAACGCCCGACGCGCGCCGATGATCCCGGTCAGCACGTCGCTACGACTCTGAGCCGCGCTCCCGCAACCAAAGACGTGTTCATCGCGCATTGCGACCAGCGAGCTGACGGTCGGGATGACGCTCGGCCTCGTCCGTGGCGGGCGTGTCGGGCCGCCGACCGGAGACGCTTGCTGCTCGCGCGAAGCGAGTGTGAGCCGACGCTCGGGACCCGCGCTCGCGTGTCGGCCGCTGCTCGTATTCGTCCATTGCGATCACGCCGCACGGGCCGCGCGAGGCGATCGGCACGGCTCCCTCCAAGCGAAGGCATCAGCGCGTGGCCCGTGCGCGCGACAGAACGCGGAGTGCCGAGTGGCATGGCAGGCAGCAGCGCCACGACGCCGCTTCGAACGGCTTAGTGCGTGGCCGACATCACCTCGGATGCGGCCTGTTCGATGAGCTCAGCCACTGCTGCTGGCTGCGACAGGAAGATCGAGTGGCTGCCCGCGACCTCGACCGTGGTCGCGCCCGCTCGCTCAGCCATCGAGTGCTGGGCCGGCGGTGGGATCATCCGGTCGTCGGTTGCGACGAGGTACCAGCTCGGCTTGCTCCGCCACGCCGGCTGGCTGATCGTTCCGCTCAGGGCGTCAACGCTCCATGGCACCTGAGAGTCGGCCATGAACGCGGCCAGTTCGGCCGGGATGTCGGCCGCGAACGACGCGTGGAACTTGTCGCGGTCGAGGAACAGGAAGCCGTCCTGCGGCGGCAGGATCGGCGGCACAGGCGCGTCGGGCGGCGGATCGGCGATCAGCGTGTTCACGGATTCGCCCGTGTCCGGCGCGAACGCCGCGATGTAGACGAGCGCCGCCACATTCGGATCGTTGCCCGCCTCGGTGATCACTGCTCCGCCGTAGGAGTGGCCGACGAGGATGACGGGTTCGCCCTGCGCGTCGATGACGCGCTTGGCCGCGGCGACGTCACCTTCGAGGGACAGCGTCGGGTTCTGGACGACGCTGACGCTGTAGTCACGCTGCTTCAGCAGCCGGTAGACCTCCTGCCAGCCGGAGCCATCGACGAAACCCCCGTGGACAAGGACGACGGTGCCTGCTCCACTCATGATGGGCTCCTTCGAGAGGGACGAGAGACGGCGGCGATCCTACGTCGCGCGAAACACCCGGTCAATCGCCGCCCGCCTGGTCGCGGCCCGCTTCTAACTGCCCCTTCGGACCAAGAGACGCAGCCCGGCGATGAGCCGAACCGGGGCTAGCGCGCCGCCGCTTGGAGGCAGAAGTGTCAAGCCGGTCGAAGATGCACCCTCCTGCGTCGGTTGAAGACGCACCCCCCCGAGTTGGGCCGTTTTCGGCATGCGCGCGCCGAGCACGATCCCGGTCGCCTGCGCGTCGCAGGAGATCGGCACGTCCGCCATCGCATGTCGCCAAACGGGGGGCGCCCGAAGCACGAGGGGTTGTCATGAGCCCTCAACCAGGCGCCTGTTCAGAAAGGCGCCGCGTGCGCCGGATCGGGCGACGGTATCGGCTCTTCGCCAGCGAAGAACGCGGCAACCCGAGTCAAGCGCGCTCCGGCACGAAGAAGTGCGACTGCCGATGACCGTCAGCCGGGCAAAGTGGCCGCCGTTAGCGGGATGTCGAGGTCGAGGAAGCCGTCGTCGGGACGGCCGAGCCGCTGCACCTCGCTGCGCTCCAAGAGGTATGGCGCGAGATAGCGACCGGCAATCTTCGTGGGTGGCCACCAGAGCGGATACCAGGCGCCGGGAATGTCCGGGTCGGCGCCTGGTACGCCGGAGCGCATGAACAGCGGCTCGCCGCCCGTGAACAGCATTCCCCGCAGCACCGGCCGGAACGGCGCGGCGTCGACGCGAGCGCCATGACGCGTGGCGACGTGCGCGGCCACGGTATCCGCCTGCTGCGCCGCGAGGCCGCCCTGCTTGACCGGAAAATCGACCGCGTCGCCGGCGGCGTAGACATCGGCGAGTCCCTCTACCCGTCCGTACTCATCCACTGGGATGAAGCCGTCAGGCTGTGTAGCCGGCACACCGGCCAGCCCAGGACCGAGCATGTGCGGCAGCGCGACGACGCAGTCGACGGCCACCGACTCCCCGGTTGCGCCCAGCGTCACGGCGCCGCCTTGGACTGTCGCGCGGGTCGCGCCGATGAACTCGATCCCTGCCGCGGCCAACAGGCGACCGACGCTCTCGCTGCCCTGGTCCCCGAAGAGCATCAAGGGACGGGCCTCGGGCGTGACGAGGCGGAGCTGGACTCCTTCGACCTCGCTCCGTGCGAGTTCGCGTGCGGTCATGAGCGCGAGTTCGTACAGCGGCAAGAGCCACCCCGCCAGGCTGGGCGCAACGAACGCCGCGCTGCGCACCTCGCCGCTGCGAAACTGGCTCAGCAGGTCCTTTACGGCTTGGCCCGACCCTGCGAGTCCGAACGCGATCACATCGGCAAACGGCGGTCGCGTCCGCGCGCCGGGGGCCAGGATCAGAGTGTCGAAGCCGAGGTTCGGCCCGCCGGCGCAGCTGACCCGGTGCTCGGCGGCAGCCACGGCCGTGACGGTCGCGTGGACGAACCCCGCGTCGAACTCGGAGGCGATTTCCGGCAGGGGATAGCGCGCTGCTGATCCCGAGCCGAACGGCTCCGCCACCGTTAGGGGCCGGTCGACGAACCAATCGTCCTGCGAAACGAGGGTCACGGCGACGCGATCGCCAACGAAAGCTCGCAGGGCGAGCAGCGCCTCCAGGGCCGCCACCCCGCCGCCAACGATTACGACCTCGCCGGAGATGACGCCCTGGCCTTGGGACACGGCGCCGAGACTAGTCTACTTCCCGCGGAATGAGTAGCTCTACTGTGGGCGGGTTCCGTGCGCCGTGAAGGCCAGCATTGCTGGCAAGTATCCGTGCCCGACCTAGCCGACTGGCCTGGGCGCAAGGAACGGACGGACGGCCATCCAACATCAGCACTGCTTCTGTCCACCGGCCAGGCGCGCATGACCCCAAGCACCGCGAGCTACGTCACGGTCCAGTCACCGCGCCCCTCCAGTCCACACCAGGGAGGCGCACGGCACCAGCGACCCGTTCTGCAATGCGCGGAAAGCAGGGCGCCACGCGCCCGCTTTCGGTCCGAGTGCGAGGGCCCGGGTGACAGTCGGGGGCGCGCCTGCTCCGGATGGCGCCCTTCAGCGAGCGCGTGTGACGCGTTCGAGTACCTGGGCTGCGAGTGGCATGTTCGGAGTGCGCCATACGTGTCGCTGCTCGAAGGGCCAGGCGTAGATCGGGTTGCCGTCGCGCACCGGCTCAAGCAGGCGTGGTTCGCCGAGCTCCTCGGCTGACCACTCGTAGAGGCATTGCAGCCGCGGCACGATCACCGCGTAGTCGAGCATCCGGCCAAGACGCTGCTCGTCGGCGATGTAGCCCTCGACGTCGAGCGCGAGCGGATAGCGGTCTGGGAGCACGCGGCGGAGTGAGAGGAAGACACCGGCCATCCCTAGCCGGGGGTCGCCAAGCAGGCGGCCGAGCGGAGCGAACCGTCCGAGCGCCAGGCGCGGCGCCGCGGCGAGTGCGTGCGCGTAGAGCACGCCGAGCAACACGACGTTCATGAAGAAGCGCTCCGGCGGGCTCTCTGCTTCGGCGAGGTTCCGGTGTCCAGGTATCCGGCGACGATGCTCGTGTTGTGCGCTCGATACCAGTTGCGCCCCGTCGGCCTCGCGCCGAACTCCAGCCAGAGTCGCACAGCCTGCGATGACGGCTCGCCGGCCAACCCACCGAGGAGCGCGACCGTTTCGCATCCGTCCCGCAGCAGTCACTCGTTGACAGCCCGCCACCACACGCTGCCGGGCGGCGACGCGTCGAGCGGATTGAGCGCACCGCGGCGCGCCTGCCAGCGCATGAACGACAACGCCGCCCGTCGGAACGGCAGGTGTCGCGGTGCGCGGCCGTCGGCCCGCGGAACACCCGCGCCATCAATGCAAGACGCGCCGCCGGATCGTCGCGCACGGCCGCGACCTGCGCCCCAGCCAAGGCGAGCGCGCCTGCGTGGTGGCTCATCGCGAGGAGTGATACCGATTCGCCGAGGACAAGCGCCTCGCACGCGATGACCGCTTATCTGTGTCGGGGCTCGGGCGTCAAGTGCGCTGATCGAGTGGTTGGGGTGGAACGTCGTCGTCGGTGGGCGGGCTGTGGGCGCGGTGGAGTGGGCGGCGGTGGTGCGCGCAAGTGCCCGGGCTTATCTCGGTCCGCGACCCTCGTGGG
>CAVSMB010000013.1:0-187391 GCA_963728925.1 uncultured Actinomycetes bacterium
ACTCTCGTTCCGCACTTCTGGTGGGCGATATCTGCCCCCAGGCGTGAGTGCGTGAGTGCGTGAGCGCGCTGGTCAGGGGTCGGTCGTCGTGCTCTGGTAGGCGTCGTGGGGGACGCCGAGCAGGTCGAGGACGTGGCGCTGGAGGTCGCTGAGGTCGGGTTCGAAGACCTGCACGATGTCGCCGTCGTGGGTGGTGAGGTGGTGGCGGGCGGTGTTGGCGAAGAGATCGAAGACGCGTGCGGCGGTGGGTGCCTTGGAGGGGCGGTCTTCGTGGTAGAGCGCGAGGTCGGCGATGTCGTTGTGGGCCATCGCGGAACGCAGTTCTCGTTCGATCAGGCACTGGGTGAGCAGCGCGATGAACTCGCAGCACGCGAGGCCCTCGATCCGTGACGGGGACTTCAGCGTGATCGGGGCCGCTTGGAGGACGGTCTTGAGCTGGTGGTGGCGGTTCTCGAGGTTGGGCTGGTAGCGGTAGGCGGCGAGGATCTCGGGGTCGGTGAGGTCGCGGTCGTTGCTGACCAGCGGGAAGCAGCCGTCGGTGGCGGCGTCGTAGGCGACGTTCTCGTCGTCGACGCGGAACGTGAGCGTGAGGACGGTCTTCTCGGTGCGGCGGTAGCGCGTCTGGGCGCCGGGGCGGCCGCGCTTCTCCTGGCGGAAGCTCTCCTGGACGGTCTCTGCGATTTCGTAGGTGATCCAGCGCTCGGCGCCGGTGCTGGTCAGCGCGGCGTTGGCGGCTTGCTCGGCGGCGACCCTGGTCTTGATCCGTGAGCGCGGGCCGGCGAGCCGTGCCTGGACGGCTTCCAGGGCCAGCATCCCGCGCTCGATGCGGGCGCGGCGCGCCTCGGCGTCGCGCTCGTGCTTCTGGGATGAGCGCACCCAGACGATCCGGTGCCCGTCCGATGTCGGGATCGGCGCCGGCGCTGTCCACCACACGCTGTCGGGGTCGTCCTGGCACTTGCCCGGACGCCGGCACGCCTCGGTGAAGTCGAAGGCGTGCGTCTGCGCCCACGCGCGGAGCTGGCCGTCCTCGGCGCGTGAGCGCGGCAGCACGCTGATGAAGCGCCCGCCGCGGGAGTCGATGTGGGCCATGTTCTCGCGGGTGGCCAGCTTGCAGTCCGCGACGTAGAGGAAGTCCGCCCGGCCGACCAGCTCCACCAGGCCGTCCCAGGTGGCGATGTGCGTCTGGTCGTCGGTCGTGTTGCCGTCCAGCAGGCGGTGCGCGAGCGGCACCGCCCCGTCGGCGCTGACGGTCAGCGTGAGCACGAACTGCTTCAGATCGGGGCGATGGTCCTTGGAGTGGCCCAGCGCGGCGGCCGCGGTCGGCTTGCCGCCGCGCGAGCGGCCGTCCGCGCGTTCGTAGTCGCCGTGCAGGCTGATCGACGTCGAGTCGTTGTGCAGCTGCGAGCAGTCGATGTCGAACTCGGCGATCACGCCGAGCATCAGCGCGGTCAGCAGCGAGCCCCGATCGGCGTCAAAGAGCTGATCAAGCGCCCGGCCGAGCCGGTCGTCGTTGAGCAGCCCCAGATCCTCGCCGCCGAGCCCGAGCAGCGCCGGGTCATAGCGCGCGGCCCACTCGGCCAGGCCGTAGAGCGGCTCACGCGCAACGCACAGGTTGCGCACCAGCAGCCCGATCGCCGCGCCCGCGCCCAGCGCGACGCGCCGGTCGCCGGCGCGCAGATGACGCTCCAGCAGCCCGGCCAGGCCGATCCTCACCAGGAACCGGTCGATGATCGGCAGCGCCCCCAGCCGCCAGGAGCGCAACTGAAACGGGCCGCTCTGATCGTGTTCCGTCATCAGCTTGAAGTAAGCTACTGACAGCCACGGACAGAACGGCCGGACCCGATGACGCCGCCCACGCCACAAGACGACCGCCGCCGCGACGAACTGCTCGCGCAGATCGCCCAGCTGGGGTTCTGCCTGCCCGGCACGCTGACCGAGCGCCGCACTCGCTGCTCAAGCCCCGGCTGCCGCTGCCGCCAAGACCCCCCGACCCTGCACGGCCCCTACTACTCCTGGACACGCAAGATCAACGGCAAGACCGTGACCCGCACGCTGACCCCCGAGCAGGCCCACCGCTACCAGCCCTGGTTCGACGACGCCCGCCAGCTACGAGCGCTCGCCGCCGAGCTCGAAGCGCTCTCGCTCAGGCTCGCCCAGGACGCCGAAGGGTGGGGGGAGAAATAGCGGCCGAGAAGTGCGGAACGAGAGACACGATTGCCGGCGCCAGTCGGTTGATCTCTCCCAGGCGCACATGCGTCGCGATCGCACCGACCATCGTAAGCGCGAGCCCCAAGGCGGCGAGCGGCATGAGGATCGGCCCGACGCCCAGCGCCGCCGGCAGGATTAGCCCGATCGCTCCGAGGACCTCGAGCAGACCGATGGTGCGGAATTGAGCGTCGGTGACATCTGCCGCGCACGCCATCGGTCCGGCGGCCATCTTGGCGCGCGGCTGCGTGAGCTTCGTCATGCCGGTGATCAGGAAGACCGTCGCCAACAGCCCCTGGGCGATCAAGAGCACGGCGTCCATGGTCACGCCCCGGCGGCTGCGCCGTCGGTCGCGCGGCCGAGGATCGCCGGAGAGCGTCGGCGAGCGCGGCTCGCGGGTCCTCAGCTGAGGTTGCGTGCCGCCAGGCGATGAAGCGGTCGGGGCGCACGAGGATCGCGCCGTCGCTCTCGATCTGGCGGTGGCGAAGCCAGGCGCTGCGCATGTCGTAGAGATCGCCGTCGAACTGACCGATCCGGAGCGCACCGAGCGGGAGGCCCGCCTCCCTGGCGAGCTGGCGGGCCGCCTCGCACCACGCCTCGCCGTTCTAGCCGGCGATCAGCAGGAAACGTCCCGGCTTGACCAGATCCTTGATCGCGCAGCGGTTGCCGTCCTCGTCGTCGATCCAGGCGTGCGGCAGCGACGCGCCCGGGCGTGTGGACGGGGCGTAGACGCGGATGTCGTCGATCGGCTCCGGGGGCGCGCTGCCGTCGGCGACCACGGCCGCGGACGCATACGCGTAGCCGTACTCGACGTTCAGCTCCGAGAACTCCATCGACTGCGCGCGGATCTTGCGGAGTACGTTCGAGCGGTGCTCGGCGTCTTCGGCCCGCCCGCTCCACACCCAGCGCAACTGCGCCATGCTCTCCTCCGCCGACTTCTCGGGCGAAACGCCGAGCGCGGCGCCGATTCGACCGGATTGCCGAACGGCTCAGGGCCGGGCGCCGGTAGCTCGCCGCCGCACGCCTTTGAGAGCGGCGCTGCCGAATCACGCAAAATGCGTGACGACAAATCGCCTGAATGTCGCTGAAGCTCCACGCCTCCGGCCACGGCGAAAGGGCGCAGGATGAGCGCGAAAGGACGCAGGATGAGCGCGACAGAGACCAAGCGGGTCCCGAGGAGACCGTCCGATGGTGGCCGCCCCGAACGTGCGCTGCGCCCGGGCGCTGCGACGGCGCAGAGCGCGCGGGCACGGTCCCCGTTCACGCCGATCGCCAACTTCGCCTTCCTCTCCAACTGCCATACGGGCGCGCTGGTGGCCCCGGACGGCACGGTCGACTGGCTGTGCGTCCCGCGCTTTGACTCGCCCAGCGTGTTCGGCGCGCTGCTCGACCGCGGCGCGGGCGGCTTCCGGTTCGCCCCGTTCGGGATCAACGTCCCCACCGACAGGATCTATGAGCCGGGGACGAACTCGCTCGTGACCTCGTGGAAGACGCCCACCGGCTGGGTGGTCGTGCGCGACGCCCTGACGATGGGGCCCCGCCGCGGGGAGGATACGGTCACACCCCACACCCGGCCACCGTCCGACGAGGACGCCGACCACGCGCTCGTGCGCACCGCCGAATGCATCGACGGCCGGGTCGAGATCGACCTCGTGTGCGAGCCGGCGTTCGATTACGGACGCGTTCCCGGCGAGTGGACGTTCAGCGCAGATCGGCATCGAGCCGAGGCGACTGGGGCCGAGCAGGCCCTCCGGCTGCAGACCGACATGCTCGTCGGCATCGAGGGGAGCCGGGCTCGAGCGCGCCATGTCCTGCGCGCCGGGGAGTCGGTCTACTGCGCGCTCGCCTGGAGCGAGCAAGCGCGTGTTCCGACCACCGTCAAGGAGGCCCGCGAGCAGCTCGAGGCCACCACGAAGTTCTGGCGCGACTGGCTCTCGCTGGCAATGATCCCCGACCACGAGCTCGCGCCACTGATCCAGCGGTCGGCGCTGACCATCAAGGGCCTGACGTACATGCCGACGGGGGCGACGGTCGCGGCGCTCACCACCTCGCTGCCCGAGACCCCCGCCGGGGAGCGCAACTGGGACTACCGCTACACCTGGATCCGCGACTCGACCTTCCTTCTGCGCGCGCTGCACTACCTGCTGCTGGATTGGGAGGCCGACGAGTTCATGCAGTTCATCGCGGACCTTGACCGCAACGACGACGGCGGTCTGCAGATCATGTACGGGATCGACGGTCGCCGGGACCTGACGGAATCGGTGCGCGAGGACCTGTCTGGCTACGGCGGCGCGCGCCCGGTCCGCATCGGCAACGGGGCCTTCGACCAGCGGCAGAACGACGTCTTCGGGGCCGCTCTGGACTCTGTTCTGCTGCAAAGCCTCCGCAGCCAGCGGATTCCGCGGCGCCTGTGGCCGCTCGTGCGACCGCGCGCGGATCCCGACGTGCGTCCTGCGGTCGTGGGAGCGCCGACGATACAGCAGGTTTCGAGAAGACAGCGCCGTGCAGCGCGGCTAGCTTGGCCTTCCGATCAGCGGAGCGACCCAGGAGGGACGACCATGCTGAAGCATCTTGCCCACGTCAACGTGTGGGTGCACGACCAGGACGAGGCGCTCGCCTTCTACACCGAGAAGCTGGGGATGGAGCTTCGCGATGACGTCACGCTCGAGGAGGTCGGCGACTTCCGCTGGCTCACCGTCGGGCCGGTCGGCCAGCCCGACGTCGCGCTCGCCCTCATGGCGGTGCCCGGCCCGCCGGTGTTCGAGCCCGAGACCGCGGAGCAGGTCAAGACACTGATGGCCAAGGGCGTCGCGGGCGGCCTGTTCTTCTCGACCGACGACTGCCGAGCGACCTACGAGGAGCTCAAGGGCCGCGGCGTCGAGTTCACCGAGGAGCCGTCAGAGCGGCCCTACGGCGTCGACGCCGCGATCCGCGACCCCTCGGGGAACTCGATCCGCCTGGTGCAGGCCACGACGTAGCCCTACCGGCGAAGCGCGTCGCGCGCCATCCGGCGCGCGACGGTGAGGAGCGGGAGGGCGCCCTGGCGCAGCGCGCGCGGCCGGTCGCCCTCCCGGCCGTAGAGGTACTCGCCCGCGGAGCGCACGGCGCGTTCGAGCTTTGCGTCGTAGGGCTGCCACCAGAGGTCGCGGACCCGCGAGGGCTCCCACACCCGCAGCTTGACGTTGACGCACTCGTAGAAGCCGAAGCGCGAGTGGCTGCGGCCCAGGCCCGAGTCCTTGATCCCTCCCCACGAGCACTGGCACGCGCCGTGGGAGTACATGTGGTCGTTGATCCACACCATTCCGGCCTGGATCTCGCGCGCCATGCGCTCGCCCTTCGCGCGGTCGGCCGTCCACACCGAGGCGCCGAGGCCGAACTGGGAGTCGTTGGCGAGCGTCACCGCCTCGCGCTCGTCGGCGACGGCCATGACCGGCAGCACCGGCCCGAAGATCTCCTCGCGCATGACCCGCATCTCGTGGGTGACCCCGGTGAGCACGGCCGGGGCGTAGAAGGGCCCGGGCAGCCCGGATACCTCAACGGGCCCTCCGCACTCCAGCGTCGCGCCGGCTGCGACCGCGTCGTCGACGAGCTCGCGGACGGTCTCGAACTGGTCGCGCGAGCTCATGGGCCCCACCTCGGTCGAGGAGCCGAGCGGATCGCCGACCCGCAGCCGCCGCGCGCCGGCGACGAGCGCGGCGAGGAAGCGGTCGGCGATCTCGGGCACGGCGTAGACGCGCTCGATCCCTGAGCAGCTCTGGCCGGCGTTGGCGAACCCGGCCCACAGGGCGGCGTCGACCGCGTGGCCGAGGTCGGCGTCGGCGAGCACGAGCATCGGGTCCTTGCCGCCGAGCTCGAGCACCGATCCCTTCAGCAGCCGGGCGCATGTCTCTCCGACCGAGCGCCCCGTCTCCACCGAGCCGGTGAAGAGCACCTTGGCGACGCTCGAGTGCACGAGTGCGTCGCCCGTGCCGGGTCCGTGGACGACGCGCACGATCCCCTCGGGCAGCCCGGCGCGGGTGAAGGCCTCGGCGATCCGCTCGCCGATCAGCGGCGTGAGGCTGGCGGGCTTGAGGACGACCCCGTTGCCTGCCATCAGCGCCATCCCCACCTCCTGAAGCGGGATGCTCCACGGGTAGTTCCACGGCGCGATCACGCCGATAACGCCGAGCGGGTCGTACGTGAAGGCCGAGCGCTTCGTCTTGAGGTAGGGCTGCGGCGTCGCAATCCGCTCGTCGGCCAGCACCTCGGGCCCCTCGCCCGCCATCCAGTGCAGCGCGTCGATGGTGGGCAGCACCTCCATGAGGTAGGCCGAGGTGCGCGGCTTGCCCTGCTCGCGGGCGATCAGCTCGACGAGCTCGTCGGTCATGTCGACGATCGCCTGGGCCGCCCGGCGCAGGTAGCGCCCCCGGTCTTCGAGCCCGAGCTGGGACCAGAAGGGCTGCACCTCGGCGACCTCGGCGACCACTCGCTGCACATCCCCGGGCGCGGTCACGCCGACACTGCCGACGAGCTCCCCGGTCGCCGGGTTGAACGAGCGGAGCTGGTTCACGCCACGATCATGCCACCGACAGCACGGGGTGCGCGTCTCAGTCCAGCTCGCGCTCGACCTGGTCCACGAGGTCGAGGTGGAGCTCGAAGAGACGGCGCATGAAGCCGGTGACCAGTAGCAGGTACTTGCGCCGGTGGGGGAGGCTCTGGGCGGCCGCCTCGGTCTCGTCCAGTCGAGCGAGCAGGTCGTCGATGTCGTCGCGCAGCGTGATCATGCTCGTGCGCGTCGCCGCCTCGCCGACCAGGTCGGTGATGAGCAGGCGCAGCAGGGCTTCGCTCTTGAGCGCGGTGAAGTGCACGGGCGTCTGCGCCCAGGCCGCCAGCGCGTCCAGGCCCTTGTCCGTGAGGGTGTAGACGGTCCGCTCGCGGGTCTGGCCCGGCTCCTTGCGCGCGTCGAGGTAGCCGAGGCGGGCGAGGCGCTTGGGCTCGACGTAGTACTGGCTCTCGCCGGCCCAGTCGAGCATGCGACCGCGCCGCGCCATGCGCAGCAGGTCGTGCGGCGCGGCGCCCGTGCGGCCGACGAGGCCGAGGACCTCGTAGGAGAACAGCGTCAGCTCTTGGTTTGCCATAGCTGTGGATCATAGTGTAAGCTATGGATCACAGTTCCCCCCCGTTCACCCAGGAGGTCCCATGTCGTTCCTTCCGACCCGCCCGACGCTTCGCCCCTCGACCGGGCTGGCCGCTCTCGCAATCGCCACGGGCGGGCTCGCCGTCGCCGCGAATCCAGCCGGCGCCGCCGACACCAGCGCCTCGGGCAAGGACCGCCGCGAGCAGCGGCTCGTCGTGCGCGGCGACGCCACCGCCGTCGAAGGACCGTGTGACGCCACGGGCGTCTGCCCGCTCGAGCTCACCGACGGCCGCTTCCGCGGAACCCCGGTCGGACCCGGCGCCTACACCGGGTCCTTCAAGCTCGACGTCGGCAACGAGTTCCCCAACGGCGAAGGCGGCATCTGCGCCCCTCTCAAGGGCCGCATCACCCTCGGTGCCGGCACCCCCGACCGGCTGCGCCTCGCCGTCTCGGGCGACTCCTGCCAGGACGGCGCCGGGCCGGTCACCGCCGCCTCGTTCACCGGCCTCGCCCAGTTCACGATCAAGCGCGGCACCGGCCGCTACGCGGGGGCCACCGGCAGCGGCCAGGCCGGCTTCACCGAGGACACCGCCAAGCACCACCGCATGACCCTGATCGGGCGCATCGCCCGCTGAACCCCGCCGATCCCCTCGAGGAGCGAAAGGACCCCTCATGACGCGCACCCAGCGCTGGACGCTCACCGTGGTCTGCGCGGCCACGGCCATGCTCATGCTCGACATCGCGGTGGTCAACACCGCCCTGTCGGCCATCGCCGCCGACCTCGACACCGGCCTTTCGGGCCTGCAGTGGGTCGTCGACGCCTACAGCTCCCGCTCGCGGCCACGGTCATCACCGCCGGCGCGCTCGCCGACCGGTTCGGCCGTCGCCGGCTGTTCGGCCTCGGCCTCGGCATCTTCGTCGCCACCTCGCTGGTGTGCGCGGCGGCGCAGTCGATCACGATGCTCAACGTCTCGCGCGCCGCGCAGGGCATCGGCGCCGCGGTCATGTTCGCGGTCTCGCTGGCCGTGCTCTCGAACGCGTTCCCGCGTATGGAGGACCGCATCAAGGCGCTCGCCGCCTACGGGGCGACGATGGGCGGCTCCTTCGCGGTCGGGCCGCTGGTGGGGGGCGCGCTCACCTCCGCTCTCGACTGGCGGTGGATCTTCCTGATCAACCTGCCGCTCGGGCTGGCGTGCCTGTGGATCGTCCGCCGGTGGGTCGCCGAGTCGATGAATCCGCGGGCACCGCGGGTGGACCGTCCCGGCCTCGTCACCCTCACAGGCGGCCTCTTCCTGCTCGTCTTCGCGCTGCTGCGCGGGAACGAGGACGGTTGGGCGAGCGCGACGATCCTCGCCTCGTTCGGCGGCGCGGCGGCCCTGCTGTTCGCCTTCGTCGCCGTCGAGGCACGCATCGCGCAGCCCATGCTCCCGCTGCGCTTCTTCCGCAACCCGTCGTTCACCGGCGCGCAGGTGGGAGCGTTCGGGATCTCCGCTTCGCTGTTCGCGGTGTGGCTGTACCTGACGCTCTACCTGCAGCAGATCCTGGGGTTGTCGGCGATAGAGGCCGGCCTCGTGTACGTGCCCGGCACGATGCTCAACTTCTTCGTCGCCGGCGCCACGGCGTCCGTCGGCCAGAAGGTCTCCGCGCGCGTGCTGACCTCGGTCGGGCTGGCGCTGATCGGCGGCGGCCTGGCGCTGCTGACGATCGTGGGAGTGGACTCGTCGTGGTGGCTGTTCCTGCCCGGTCTGCTCGTCGCGATGCTCGGCACCGGCATGGTCAACCCGTCGGTCAGCCAGGTCGCGCTGAGCTCGGCTCCGCCCGAGCAGAGCGGCCTCGCCGCGGGCGTCAACGACATGTTCCGCCAGGCCGGCATCGCGGTCGGCGTCGCCGCCCTCGGCGCGCTCGTCCCGGCGGGCGCGGCCCTGGGCGACGGCTCCCCGCAGTCCTACGTCGACGGCCTCCACGACGCCCTGTGGGTCGGCGCCGTGCTGGCCTTCGCGGCGGCCGCCGCCACGGCGCTGCTCATCCGCGCTCCCCGTCGAGACGCCGCGGCGCTGGCCGCCGACGCCGCGCTCGAGCCGGCGTGACCTCCTAGCCCTCCCGGGCCCTCCTGATCTGCTCGAGGCGCTCGCGCAGGTCGGCCTCGGCATCGTCGGGGTCGTAGAAGCGCGTGCCGGCGAGCGCCTCGGGCAGGAGCTCCTGGGCGGAGAGGTGGCCCGGGTTGCCGTGCGGGTAGTCGTAGCCCTGGCCACGGCCGAGCTGCGCGGCGCCCGGGTAGGCCGCCGACTGCAGGTAGGGCGGCGGCGGCTGGGCGCCGTGCTCGCGGACCTGCGCGGTGGCGGCGTCCAGCGCGCGGTAGGCGGCGTTGGACTTCGGCGCCAGCGCGAGGTAGACCGCGGCCTGGGCCAGGGCGAACCGGCACTCGGGCAGGCCGACGTGCTCGACCGCGCCGGCCGCCGCGACGGCGAGCCCGAGTGCGCGCGGGTCGGCGTTGCCGATGTCTTCGGAGGCGAGCACGATCATGCGCCGCACGATGAAGCGAGGGTCCTCGCCGCCCTCGAGCATCACCGCGAGGTAGTAGAGCGAGGCGTCGGGGTCAGAGCCGCGCGTGGACTTGATCCACGCCGAGATGAGGTCGTAGTGCTGATCGCCGGCCTTGTCGTAGCGCAGGGCCTTGCGCTGCATGGCGTCCTCGGCCTGCTCGAGGGTGACCGCTCCGGGCGTCGCCGTCCCGCACGCGAGGTCGAGCGCGGCCAGCGCGGCCCGGGCGTCGCCGTTGGCGCGGCCGGCGATGAACTCGAGCACCTCGTCGCCGACCGCGGCGGCCTCGCACTCGCCGCGCTGCAGGGCACGGCGCAGGAGGAGCAGCACGTGCTCGGTGGTCAGCGGCCGCAGCTCGTAGACCTGGGCGCGCGAGAGCAGCGCGGAGTTGAGCTCGAAGTAGGGGTTCTCGGTCGTCGCTCCGACGAGCGTCACGAGGCCCTCCTCCACGGCGGGCAGCAGCGCGTCCTGCTGGGCCTTGTTGAAGCGGTGGATCTCGTCGAGGAAGAAGATCGTCGGCTCGCCCGACGACGTGCGCCGGTGAGCGGCCCGCTCGATCACCGCGCGCACCTCGGCGCGTCCGGCCTCGACCGCGCTGGCCTCCTCGAACGCCGCGCTGGCGTTCGCGGCCACGATCCGCGCGAGGGTCGTCTTCCCGCTGCCGGGCGGCCCGTGGAGGATCATCGAGTGCGGCCGGCCCTCCTCGATCGCGCGGCGCAGGGCCGAGCCGGGTGCGAGCAGGTGCTCCTGGCCGACGACTTCGTCGAGCGAGGTGGGGCGCATGCGCACGGCCAGCGGCCCCTCGGCCGGCGGAACCGGAGTGCGGCCGCGAGGGGCCTCGGCGGGCTCGAAGAGCCGTTCCATCGTCTCTGAGTATCGCGCCCCCGTCAGGACGGCAGCGACGCGCCGGCGAGCGCGAGCCCCGCCCCGACGGCCCCGGCCGCCAGCAGGGTGAGCACGACGCCGCGGCGCAGGGCGAACAGGGCGACCACCGCGGCGGCGAGCAGCGCGAACTGCCACGGCTCCTCCAGGGCGAGCGCGAGCGGGACGGCGGCACCGAGGATCGCACCGATCGCCGCAGGCCCAGCTCCGCCGAGGAAGGCGCCGACCCCCTCGCTGCGGCGCAGCCGGTCGAAGCGCCGTGCGCCGAGGAGGATGAAAGAGAAGGACGGGGCGAAGGCCACCGCAGCGGCGAGCAGCGCGCCGCCGACGCCCGCGGCCGCGTAGCCGACGACCGCGACGGTGTGGACGACCGGCCCCGGCGTGACCTGCCCGAGGGCGACGGCGTTGAGGAACTGGCCGCTCGTCATCCAGTGGTAGTGGTCGACGGCGTCGGCCTGCATGAGCGGGATGATCACGAAGCCGCCGCCGTAGGACAGCGCGCCGACCTTCAGCGCGACCCACGCGAGCGCCCCGAGCCCGCCGGTGGCCGTCGCGCCGGCGGCGAGCAGCGGCCAGGCGTGCAGGCCGGCAGCGGGGGTACCCGGGGGCCGGCGCCTCCGGGCGGTCCGCCGCCACACGACCTCGACGAGCCCGCAGGCGGCCAGCAGCAGCACGAGCCACGGGCCGACGCTGGCGGCGGCGAGCGCCCCGAGAAGCACGTAGACGACCCACCGCGCCCGCGCGCCACGCACCCTCTCGCCGGCCCTCGCCCGCGACCAGCTCGCCGGCAACAGGTCGGCCCCCGCCCGCAGCGCGACGGCGGCGACCGCCGCGCCCGCCCCGGCGCCGGCGCCCTGGACCCACGCGGGCGGTGAGCCCTCGAGGAACAGCGCGGCGAGCGCCACGATGAGGATGAAGCCCGGAAGGATGAACCCGGCCCCGCCCACCAGCGCGCCGGGCACGCCGCCCACCCGCCACGCGCAGAAGATCGCCAGCTGGGTCGACGCCGGTCCCGGCAGGAGGTTCATCGCGGCGACGGCGTCCTCGAACTCCTGCGGCGCGAGCCACCTTCGTCGCTCCACCACGAGGCCGCGAAGCAGCGCGATGTGGGCCGGCGGGCCGCCGAACCCGATGCAGCCGATCCGCGTCCACTCCCGCGCCACCTCGCCCAGCGACGGCGCGGGACCCTGTCCTACTGCTTCCACCAGTCGCGCGGCCGGGGAGAGGGGAGAGCGGGCGGCGCAAGGGTCGCCGGGGCGGGCATCGGCGGCGGGGCCGGCAAAGGAGCAGCGGAGGCGGCGTATGCCGGCGCCCCGCCGTACTGCGGCGCTCCCACGGGCTGCGGCGTTCCGGGCGGATACCCGACCGGCGTCCGGAAGGCGACCGCCGGCAGGAAGGCGAGCGGGCCGAGGCGCGCGCGCAGGTCGCGGAAGGCGCGCTCGTAGCGCAGGTGGCGCTCGGCGCTTCGCGCGTCCCAGGGCAGCAGTCCGCGGGCGATGCGCTCGCGCAGGAACGCGAGCTCGCTGCCGGCCTGGTGGAAGGCGCGGCGCAGCCGCCGGCCCGGCTTGCCACCCTCGTCGCGCGCCTCGCGAAGCGCGAGCTTGCGCAGCCGCCCGTCGGTCAGCACCCACAGCTCGTTCGCGGTCAGCGCGCCCTGCCCGACGTCGTAGGCCAGGTACTGGCCGATCGTCCGCCGCTCACGCGCGAGCGTCCCCCGGATAACGAAGAGCAGCCCGATGAACAGCGGCACGAGCACGAACAGGTAGACCGCGAGGAAGGCGGCGCCGAACACCGCCGAGGTGTTCCACAGGCTGTGGAGGAACATCGCGGCGAGCAGGCCGAGGACCGGCGCCCACACCTGCGTCGAGCGCCTGGTCGACTGACTGGCGATCCCGAGCCCGATCCCGGTCATCGAGGTGAAGAGCGGATGGGCGAAGGGCGAGAAGATCCCGCGCACGATGAACGTGCCGAGCGAGACGCCGATGTCGTCGGCGCTGAGCAGATGGCCGTCGCTGAGGTCCTCCATGATCCCGCGCCCGTAGTACAGGACGTTCTCGGTCGCCGCGAAACCCAGCCCGACGATCGCCGCGTAGACGATCCCGTCGAGCACCCCGTTGAACTCGTCGCGGAAGCGCCGGTAGATGATGATGAGGACGAGGCCCTTGGCTCCCTCCTCGACCACCGGCGCCGAGATCGAGAAGCCGTAGAGCTCGCCGACGTCCTTGCCGAACGCGTCGGCGACCACGATCTCGCCCACCGAGTTCAGCAGCAGCGCGATGAATACCGCGATGCACGCGCCCCAGAAGAAGGTGAGCACGATCATCCACGTCGGCTCGCGCTCGTTGCGGTCGACCCACAGCACGAGCGCGAGGTAGAACGGCACGGGCAGGAAGGCGATGCAGACGGCCACTGCGAAGGCCACGGGCCCGGTCTCCACGCCGATCAGCAGCAGGGTGATCCCGCCCAGCGCGCCGAAGAGCAGGATCGCCCCGATCTTCAGGGCGTTGCCGATCTGGCGGTCGGTGCCCGCCGGCGAGGGCGCCTGCGCCCTCGCCGGCGGCGGGCGCATGCGGGCGATGCTTGAGATCTGGGACGCGGTCCGCCGCAGTCCGCTCTCGGTCGGCGGGTCCGACACCTGCGCGGCCCCCGCGGCCGCCCCGCCGTCCGGCGCAAGCTCGAGCACCGAGTCGCCGATCCAGAGCCGCTCGTCGCCGCGCAGCGCCACCGGGCCGTCCAAGCGTGCGCCGTTGACCCACGTGCCGTTGCTCGAGCCCTGGTCGGCCAGCACGATGCGCCCGTCGTCCTGCACGGTGAGCCTCGCGTGCAGGCGCGAGGCCTTGGGGTCGTGGAGGACCACGTCGGACTCGCGGCTGCGCCCGATGCTCAGCTCCGTTCCCGCGCCGAGGAGGACGACCTTGCCGGCATCCGTGCCCGACGCGATCGTCATCCGCATGGGGCGCGAGTGTACGCGCCCCGTAGCATTGGCCCGGTGAGCGACCGAGGGGCGCAGGACGAGGCGGTCGAGGTGCTCGGTGGCTGAGGGCGACAAGCTGCGCCTCGGAGGCATGGCCCTGGGCAACGGCCTGCTCGTGCACGGCCCCACGCACTGGGCGGCGGCGGTGCGTGCGAAGGACGGATCGATCCGGCTGGCCTCGGGGCCCAAGCCGCGCGTGCGTGGTGTCGACAACGCGCCCGGGGCGCGGGGTGTCGCGCGCCTCGGGGAGGCTTTCGCGGTCATCCCGCTCGTCAAGCGTGCGCTGCCCGAGGCGCGGCTCCCCTTCCAGAGCGGTGGCGTGCTCGCCGCCGCCGCGGGCACGATGGCGGCCGGCACCCTGCTCAGGCGGCGGGCGGGCGCGCCCGGCGAGGTCGCCGCGGCGGCGCTGTCCCTGCTGCCGGCGATCGTCGCGCTGCGCGGCGGCGACCTGGCCGCCTACCACGGCGTGGAGCACAAGGCGATCGCCGCCTACGAGCAGGACGCCGACGCGGCCGACGCGGCGAAGGAGCACGAGCGCTGCGGATCGCACCTGGTCGTCCCGCTCATGGTGTCCAACGTCGCAGGCGTCGCGCTGCTCAAGCGCGCCGTCGAGCGACCAGGCCCCGTGGCCGGCGGCGCGGTCGCGCTCGCCTCGATCGGCGCCGCGGTCGAGGTCTTCGCCTGGTCCGAGCGCCACGCCGGCACGCGCACGGCACGCGCGTTGCGCCGGCCGGGCTTCGAGCTCCAGCGGGCGATGGGGACGCGCGAGCCGAGCGAGGAGCAGCTCGAGGTGGGCCGCGCCGCGCTCGCGGAGATCCTGCGCGCCGAGGGTGCGAGCGCCGGCTGATGGCCACCGCCACGCGATCCCGGCTCGCCACCGACACCTTCCGCCTGCCCGTCGAGCGGATCCGCTCGGGCTACTACTCCGACGCCTACTTCAACCACACCAAGACGCTGCTCGAGCAGGACGGGCGGCTCGTCTCCGTGCGCATGCAGGCCTTCCAGAAGAACGACTCGCTGCTGGGCGGCATCGACGAGGCGATCGCCGTCCTGCGCGTGGGGACCGGCGAACGGGCGGCCGACGGATCGTGGAAGGACGGCTGGGAGCGCCTCGACGTGCGCGCGCTCTACGAGGGCGACCCGGTGGCGCCCTACGAGCCCCTGCTCACGATCGACGGGCCCTACCACCTCTTCGCCCACCTGGAGACGGTCTATCTCGGGTGCATGGCGCGGCGCACGCTGGTCATGCGCAACGTCGCCGAGGTCGTGCTGGCGGCCAACGGCAAGCCGATCTTCTACTTCCCCGCCCGCCACGACCATTGGCTCGTCCAGACCGGCGACGGGTGGGCGGCGCACGTGGCCGGAGCCATCGGCGTATCCACCGACGCGCAGGCCTCGTGGTGGGGCGGACGCGGGATCGGAACGGTGCCCCACGGCCTGATCGCCGCCTACGACGGCGACACGGTGGTGGCCTCGCGGAAGTTCGCCGAGCGCTTCGCCGGCGAGATGACGATCACCGTGCTCGTCGACTTCACCAACGACTCGCTGACGACCGCGGTCGCTGTGGCCGACGCGCTGGGCGACGACCTCTGGGGCGTGCGCCTGGACACCTCCGAGACGCTGGTCGACCGCGGGCTGTGGGACGAGATCGGCAGCTTCCGCCCGACCGGAGTCAACCCGCGGCTCGTCGAGAAGGTCCGCGCCGCGCTGGACGCCGCCGGCCATCAGCGCGTGAAGATCGTCGCCTCGGGCGGCTTCGACGCGGAGCGCATCCGCCGCTTCGAGGCCGAAGCGGTTCCGGTGGACGCCTACGGCGTGGGCTCCTCGCTGATCCGCGGGAGCAACGACTTCACCGCCGACGTCGTGATGGTCGACGGCCACCCGCGGGCGAAGGCCGGCCGAGGCGTCGTGCGCAGCGACCGGCTCGAGCGGGTGGAGTAGGCGGCGCGCTTCCGCGGAAGCACGCCGCCGGGCGTCTACAGGGGCGACGAGGGGGGGACGCCTCACCCCAGCTCGTCCAGCCGCCGAGTCAGGTCGAGGCGCGCCGTGCCCTGCGCCGGCGCGAGCTCCAGCGCGCGGCGGTAGGCCGCCCGCGCCTCCTCGGGACGGCCCGCGCGCCGCATCAGCTCGAGGGCCCGGACCGCTCGAAGCGCAGCGCCCGTTCCAGCAGCCCGGCGGCCTCGCGCACCGTGGCGCGGTCATAGCGCGAGCGATCCTGCTCCTCGAGGGGCACCGTCCGGCCCGTCGCGTCGACCCGAGCGAGACGCCGCGCGTCGTGGGCGAGCACGAGCGCGGCGAGCCCGAGCGCCTCGGGCTCGGCCGGCAGCAGGATGGCGATCAGCCGGGCCAGGCGCACCGCCTCGTCGCACAGCTCCGCCCGCACGCGGTCCGCGCCGGAGGTCGCCGCGTGCCCTTCGGTGAAGATGAGGTAGACGACCCCGAGGCCTGCCTCGAGGCGGTCGGGCATGCGCTCGGGTGGAGGCACGGCGAACGGGATCCCGCTGTCGCGGATCTTGCGCTGGGCGCGGACGAGTCGCTGCGCAAGCGTCGCCTCGGGCACGAGGAACGCGCGGGCGATCTCGGCGGTCTGGTCTCGGCGAACGGCCCGTCGGTGAGGAGGCGCTCGCCGCTACGGCGACGCAGCGAGGTCGCTCGCGCCGTCCCGTGGAGGGCTGCGCTGCTGAGCTTCTCCAGGCCAAGCTCACCGATGCGGTCGTTGAACGCCTGATGGGCTTCCGCGCTGGCGTCCCAGTCGGGGTCGCCGGGGCCGGCGTCGGGCGAGACATCGGCGTACAGGAGGACGGCGTACTGCATGGTGAGCTCCTTCTGTCGTGCGGTGACCACCACCGCATCACCCATACGTGTCATGAGGGTCGCGAGAATCGACATGGCCGGCAACCCGGACCGTGGATCGCGACCATCTACACTCCGCGCCCGCATGTTCGCCGCCATCGACCACGTCGGCGTCGCCGTCCGCTCGCTCGACGAGGGGCTCGAGCTCTACGAGGGCGTCCTGCGCCTCGAGCTCGTCCATCGCGAGGTCGTCGAGGAGCAGGGCGTGGAGGCCGGGCTGCTCGACGTGGGCGAGAGCCACGTGGAGCTCCTGGCGCCGCTCGGCGACGACACGCCGGTGGGGCGTCACCTCGCCAAGCGCGGTCCCGGCCTGCACCACGTCGCCTACCGGGTCGACGACATCAACCGCACGCTCGCCGAGCTCAACGACGAAGGGGTCCGCATGATCGACGAGGTGGCCAGGCGCGGCATCCGCAACTCGCTCGTGGCCTTCATGCACCCCGCCGCCACCGGCGGGGTCCTCACCGAGATCGTCCAGCCCGCGGAGGGCCACTGATGCCCGAGACCCCCGAGCGGGCCACGATCGGCTTCGAGGGCGGCCAGACGCTCGCCGTCCGCGTCCAGACCGAGGCGCTCGACCGTCTCACCGAAGCGCTCGCGTCGGGCGGCTGGCACGACCTCGAGGTCGAGGACGGCACGATCCGCCTCGACCTCGGCAAGGTCGTGTACCTGCGCACCGAGCGCGACGAGCACCGAATCGGCTTCTGAGCCCGCGGCCCGGCACCACGCGGCGGGCGACGCGGCGATGAAGGTCGGCATCGTCGGGCTGCCCAACGCGGGGAAGTCCTCGCTGTTCAACGCGCTGACGCGCGCGGGCGCCGAGGCGGCGAACTACCCGTTCACGACGATCGAGCCCAACGTGGCCATCGTCCCGGTGGTCGACCGGCGCCTGGACGAGGTCGCGCGCACGGTCGGCGCCTCAGAGTTCGTGTACGACACGATCACGGTGCACGACATCGCGGGGCTCGTCCGCGGAGCCCACGAGGGCGAGGGCCTGGGCAACCGCTTCCTGGCCAACATCCGCGAGGTCGACGCGATCCTCCACGTCGTGCGGGCGCACGGCGACGCGGGGGTCGTGCATCCCGAGGGCGCCGTCGACCCGCTGCGCGACGTCGAGACGATCGAGGCCGAGCTGCTCTACGCCGACCTCGAGCAGGCCGAGCGCCGCCTCGAGCGCGTCGTGCGTCAGGCGCGCTCGGGCGACAAGGAATCGATCGCCGAGGAGGCGTGGCTGCGGGCCGTCGTCGAGGCGCTGCAGGCCGGCCGCCCCGTCCGCAGCGTGCCGGTGCCCGAGGCGGCGCCGGCCGCGCTGCGCAACCTCACCCCGCTCACGTCGAAGCCAGTGCTCTTCGTCGTGAACGTCGACGAAGGGGAGACCGAGGTGCCGGCGGCCATCGTGTCGCACGCGGCCGCCGTCGACGCCCGCGTGGTCGCCGTCTCGGCCCGCGTCGAGGGCGAGCTGCGCGACCTCGAAGCGCACGACGCCGAGGCGATGCGCGAGGAGCTCGGCCTCCAGGCCTCGGGCCTGGACCGCGTCGTCGAGGGCGCCTTCGCGCTGCTCGACCAGCTCGCGTTCTTCACCGCCGGGGAGGACAACCCGGCCCATTCCTGGCACGTGCGCCGCGGCGCGACGGCCTGGCGTGCGGCCGGCGAGGTCCACTCGGACATCCAGCGTGGCTTCGTGCGCGCGGAGGTCATAGGGTGGGACGCGCTGGTTCAGGCCGGCGGCTACGCCCGCGCCCGCGAGCGAGGGACGCTGAGGATCGAGGGTCGCGACTACGTCATGCGCGACGGCGACGTCATCACGGTCAGGTTCACTCCGTGAGCTCGCACGAGGAGCTCGTGCAGCGCATGTGGGCCGCCTACGAGCGCCGCGGCCTGGAGGCGATCCTCGACTTCGCCGCACCCGACGCCGAGTGGCGCCCGTACTCCGCCGGCGGGCTCGTCTTCGCCGACACCGAGACCTATCGGGCCCATGTGACCGAGCAGGTGCGCCGAGGCGAGTTCGTCGACGCGACGCTGGTGTCCGTCGAGCAGCTCGACGAGGACACCGTCCTGGTCTCCGGGCGCCTGCGCGTACGCTTCGAGGACTCGCTCGAGGACGCGCCGATGTTCTGGCTGCACCGCTTCCGTGGCGACCAGATCATCTTCACGGCGTCCGGTCCGCGGCGGGATGACCTCCTCAGTCCGCCAGGCGACGGCTGACTCCCGCTAGAGCTCCTCGATCCGCCCGGCGAGCTGGTTCATCCCCAGCCCGCGCGCCGCGGCAGCCGCACCCGCGGTGTCCAGCGGCGCGTCGGGCGGGCGCGTCAGGTCGACCTCGCGCAGGGTCGCGATGTCCTTGAAGGCGCGCAGCTCGTCGGCCTGCCCGCGCAGCGCGGTCCGGACCCGCGGCGTCTCGCCCGTCCAGTGCTCGAGCGCCGCCTCGAGCGAGCCGTGACGGCGCAGCAGGTCGGCGGCGCCCTTGGGCCCGATGCCCTTCGCGCCGGGCAGCCCGTCGGAGGGGTCGCCGCGCAGCGCGATGAAGTCGGGGACGAGCTCGGGCGGCACGCCGTAGCGGCGCTTGACCTCGGCGGCGTCGACCTCCTCCGCCCCCTGGGGGCCGCCGGTCTTGACGTAGAGCACGGTGACGCGCTCGCCCGCGCACTGGTACATGTCGCGGTCGCCCGTCATGAGCAGGGCGTGCCCGCCCGCGCGCGCCTCGACTGCGGCGAGCGACCCGAGCAGGTCGTCGGCCTCGAGCGTCTCGTCGTGCAGCGAGGTCCATCCGAAGGCGCCGAAGAAGGCGGGCGCCATGGCGAACTGCTCGCCGAGGGCGTCGGGCGGGTCCTCGCGGTCGCCGTGGTAGCCCGGGTAGGCGGCGACGCGATATTCCGCCGCCTCGGCGCCGAAGCACAGGACGACGGCGCGCGGGGCGTGGCGGGCGACCTCGAAGAGCACGAGGTTGGCGGTCCCGAGCAGCGCGTTGACCGGACGGCCTTCGGAGTCCTTGATCGAGTCGGGCAGCGCGTACCACGCGCGGAAGAGCAGCGAGGGCGCGTCGACGGCGAGCAAAGGCGCGGGCACGACGGCGCAGGATAGGCTCCCGGCCGCGAGATCGACGCAGAGGAGCGCACATGATCGAGGTCAAGGGGCTCGACGAGCTCAAGGCGGCCGTCGGCCAGGAGGCGGTGTCCGACTGGCACGACGTGACCCAGGAGGACATCAACCGCTTCGCCGAGGTGACGGGCGATGACAACTGGATCCATCTCGACGTCGAGCGCGCCAAACAGACGCCCTTCGGCGGCACGATCGCGCACGGCTACTACACGCTGTCGCTCGGCCCGATGTTCACCTACCGGCTGTTCAAGGCCGACGGCTTCGCCTTCGGCGTGAACTACGGGGTCAACAAGGTGCGCTTCCCGGCGCCGATGCCGGTCGGCGAGCGCGTGCGCATGCGGCTGCGCCTCGCCAGCGTCGACGACGTCCCCGGCGGCGCCCAGATCGTGACGGAGCTGACCTTCGAGCGCGACGGCGCCGAGAAGCCGGTGTGCGTGGCGGAATCGCTCTCGCG
Organism: uncultured Actinomycetes bacterium; assembly: GCA_963728925.1. Classification (GTDB taxonomy): domain Bacteria; phylum Actinomycetota; class Thermoleophilia; order Solirubrobacterales; family Solirubrobacteraceae; genus JBBPZA01. Next base: position 20,125 of record CAVSMB010000013.1, read on the forward strand.
CGTCTACGTGGCGCCCGACGCGTAGGCAGTCTTTAGGCCTCGTCCTACCATCACGGGGGATGCCCGAGCCCCAGCCGCAGGTGGAAGCGCCGGAGCGGCCGCCGCCTGCGCCGCCGCCCAGCGCCAACCCGCCGCGCCGCGAGGACCATCCGCCCGGCTGGCGCGTCGAGCCCTCGCCGGACGGCCGCGGCGCTCCCCCCAAGCCCAAGCCGCCGATGTTCCCGCGCTTCGGCTGGCGCTTCGTGGTGCTGCTGCTCGCGCTCTTCGCGCTCAACTACTGGCTGAGCACGCTCTTCGCCAAGCCCGAGGAGCGCGTGCGGGTGCCCTACACGCCGACCTTCATCGAGCAGGTGCAGGCCGGCAACGTCCGCGAGATCTCCTCCAAGGGCAGTGCCGTCCAGGGCGACTTCCGCAAGGCGGTGAAGTTCCCGGCCACGGGCAAGGACGCAAAGACCTCTGACCACTTCTCGACCGAGGTCCCCACCTTTGCGAACACCGACGAGCTCTCCAACCTGCTGCGGTCCAAGAACGTCGAGGTCAACGCCAAGCCCGTCGACGAGGGGCGCGGCGTCCTCGCGACGATCCTCATCGGCTTCGGCCCGACGATCCTCTTCATCGTCCTGCTCTTCTTCCTCATGCGCCGCCTCGCGGGTGGCGTGGGAGGCGGGCTGTCGGGCCTCGGGCGGTCGCAGGCGCGGCGCGTCGAGGCCTCGACCCAGCGGGTCTCCTTCGACGACGTCGCGGGCATCGACGAGGCCGAGGACGAGCTGGCGGAGATCGTCGACTTCCTGCGCAACCCGCAGAAGTACCAGCGCCTGGGCGGCCGGATTCCCCGCGGCGTGCTGCTCGCCGGGCTCCCGGGAACCGGCAAGACGCTGCTCGCGCGCGCCGTCGCCGGTGAGGCTGGAGTCCCCTTCTTCTCGATCTCGGCCTCGGAGTTCGTCGAGATGATCGTCGGGGTGGGGGCCTCGCGCGTGCGCGACCTGTTCAAGCAGGCCAAGGAGGCGGCCCCGGCGATCATCTTCATCGACGAGCTCGACGCGATCGGGCGGCGGCGCAGCGCCGGCTCCTCGTTCGGCGGCAACGACGAGCGCGAGCAGACCCTCAACCAGATCCTCACCGAGATGGACGGCTTCGACGCGAACACCGAGGTGATCGTCATCGGCGCGACCAACCGGCCCGAGGTGCTCGACCCTGCGCTTCTGCGCCCGGGGCGCTTCGACCGCCGCGTCGCCGTGCAGCCGCCCGACAAGGACGGCCGGCGCAAGATCCTCGAGGTCCACACGCGCTCGCTGCCGCTGGCCGCCGACGTCGACCTCGACCAGATCGCGGCCACCACGCCCGGCATGGTCGGCGCCGACCTCGCCAACCTGTGCAACGAGGCCGCCCTGACGGCCGCCCGCCGTGAGCACGACCAGGTGCAGGCCCGGGACTTCTCGGACGCGCTGGAACGGCTGATCCTCGGGGCCGAGCGCAAGGTGATCATGACCGACGCCGACCGCGAGCGCACGGCCTACCACGAGTCCGGCCACGCGATCGTCGGCATGCTGACGCCCGGTGCCGACCCGGTCCGCAAGGTGTCGATCATCCCTCGCGGGATGGCCCTGGGCGTGACGCTCTCCACGCCCGAGACCGACCGCTTCAACTACTCCGAGGACGAGCTGCGGGCGAAGATCCGGGTTGCCCTCGGCGGGCGCGCGGCCGAGGAGCTCAAGTACGGCGAGATGACCACCGGCGCCGAGTCGGATCTCCAGCAGCTCACCCAGATCGCCCGTCACATGGTCGGCCGCTGGGGCATGAGCGACACCATCGGCCCGATCACCGTCGCCCCTTCCGACGGCGACGGCCCGCTGCTGCCCGGCGCGAACGGGGTCTCCGAGCACACCCAGCAGCTCGTCGACGAGGAGGTCCGGCGGATCGTCGAGCAGGTCTACGAGGAGGTCCGCGGGCTGCTGACCGACAACCGCGACAAGCTCGAGTCGCTCGCTCGCCGGCTGCTCGAGGACGAGACCCTCGACGAGGCCGACGCCTACGCCGCGGCCGGCATCGACCGCACGCCGGCGGGCGCGCCGGCGTAGGGCCGCCGAGCGTCGGCGCCGATCGCGCTCAGGCGCGTGTGGGCCCGCGCAGCACCGACGTGCCCGAGTGGCCCGGGTCGCCGTCGAGCCGCTCGCGCGACACGTCGACGAAGCGGTAGCGCCCCGGCGCGGCCGGGACGGGCAGCGTCACCGTCGCACTCCCCGACGGGCCGACGCGGAACGAGCCCAGCGAGACGAGCCGCTCGGGCCCGTCCATGAGCCAGGCCTCATAGGCGTCGCCGCGGCTGTTCGGGGCCAGGCCGTCGAGGCTGAGGCGGATCGCGCTCTCGCCGTCGCGGACGACCGTCGCCTTGCCCCTCGCGCTCGGGTCGGCCGCGTCGACCGCGCTCAGCGCGATGGGCGCCGACGCGGTTCCCTTGTCGCCGTCGCCGCCCCCGCCGGCAGCCACGACCCCGCCGGCGACGCCGGCGCCCACGAGCGCGAGCGAAGCCGCGACCGCGATCGCGGGGCGCAGCACAAGCCGCCGCGCCCGCCGGGGGGAGGGGGTACGGGCGGCGTCGGCCGGCATGCGCAGCGGCGGAGGCTCGAGCGCCTCCCACCCCTCGCGAGGCAGCGCCTCGAGTCGCGCGACGACGGGCGAGAGCCGCTCGACCTCGGCGCGAAAGCCGGGGTCATCGCGCAAGCGCCGCTCGGCCGCTGTCCGGCCCGGTCCGTCGCGCTCGCCGAGCACGTAGTCGATGGCGGTGGAGTCGGTCATGTCGTCGGGTGGTTCGACGCGGGCATCGCCATCGGATCAGCTTTCGCGCGCCGGGAGTTCACTGCGCGCCGTCCTCGATCATCCCCCGCAACGCCTCGAGCGCAGAGACCATCCGGGACTTCACGGTGCCCAGCGCGACGCCGCTGGCCTGGGCGATCTCGGTCTGGCTCAGGCCGTCGTAGAAGCGCATGCGCAGGAGGCTGGCCTCCTGCTCGGGCAGCCGGGCAAGCAGGCCGGCGACGCGCCACTGCTCCAGGCGCTGGTCGAGGACGGCCTCGGCCTGGGTGTCGCGCTCGAGCACCACGACGGGGCTCGAGGGATCGTGCGGCTCGGGCACGCGGCGGCGCAGCTGGTCGATGGCGCGGCTGCGCGCGATCGTCATGAGCCACGTGAGCAGTCCCGCGCGGCGCGCGTCGTACTGGTCGCCGCGCTGCCAGGCCTCGAGGAAGACCTGCTGCTGGACGTCCTCGGCGAGCCCGCGGTCACCGAGCGCGCGGACGAGGTAGCCGAAGGTGGTTCCGCCGTAACGCTCGTAGAGCGCCTCGAGCGCCGCGGGCTCACGGCGCGCGAGGCGAACGGCCAGGCGGCGCTCGGCGCGCGGAACGCTGCGACGGGTCCGCGGGTCTCCAGCCATGTCCGGCGGAAGCGTGACAGCGGAGGCTGGCGCGTGCGCGATACCCACGTGCCCAGTACGGGCGCGACGGCCCAAACGGTTGACGCGCGCCCAGTTGGCGCACAGGCACCCAACCGCGTGAACCGCCCGCGACGGAGACCAGGGTGACCATGACCCCGGATCCCAGGAGGTTGTACATGCGACGGACGTCCAGGTGGCTCATCGCCGCCCTCGTCGCGACATTCGCGCTCGCGCTCGCTCCATCGGCGTTCGCCGGTGCGCAGCTCGGCGGCGGCGCCACCACGCTGTCGCTCGACCCCGCCGTCGGCCAGGCCCTCGGCTCGCTCGGCGTCAGCGTGGCGCCGATCTCACCGGCCAAGGCCGGCAAGTCGGACATCTCGTTCCCGATCACCGGCGGCAACATCCACCCGACCACCGCGGTGGGCCGCATCGAGCACTCCGGCGGCCTGCGCTTCTCGGCGGGCGGTAAGAAGCTCGACGTCCGCAGCTTCAACGTGCGGGTCGCCTCCGACGCCTTCCTCACCGCGCAGGTCGGCGGTGCGCGGGTCAAGCTGCTGACCCTCGACCTCGCCAAGGCGAAGGTCAAGCGAAGCGGCTTCGACACGCGCGTGTCCGGCGTGACCGCGGCCCTGACGGGGACCGCTGCGCGCGCCCTCAACGCCACCTTCGGCGTCAAGGCGTTCAAGAAGGGCCTGGTCATCGGCAAGGTGAAGGTGTCGGCGAAGTTCGCCGAGGTGCTCATCAAGGGCGGGTCGACGAGCCTCGTGCTCGACCCGACCGCCGCGGGCGCGCTGACCAGCCTCGGCGTGAGCGTCGGGCCCGTCTCCCCCGCCGGGCTGAACGGCGACGGCTCGATCGGCTTCCCGATCACCAAGGGCCGCGTCGATGCGAAGACGCTGGCCGGCTTCATCAACCACTCCGGTGGGCTCGCCTTCACGAAGGGGTCGACTCGCGTCGAGCTGACCAACTTCCGGATCACGATCGGCGCCAACCCGACGCTCAGCGCCGTGCTCGGCGGGACGCGGGTCGACGTCCTGACCCTCGACCTGTCGAAGGCCAAGATCGCCATCAGCGACCGCAACGTCGCTGTCGGTCCGGTCATCGCCAAGCTGACCAAGGGCGCGGCGGACGCGTTGGACGCTGCGTTCGGCACCACCGCCCTGACCGAGGGGCTGACGATCGGCGTCGCAAACGTCGCGGCCGAGGGCCGCTAGGCCAGAGGACGGGCAGGGCCGAGACGGGCGGGGTCAAGCCGGCCCCGCCCGTCCCGCTATGCCGCGCCCACCGCTCGCCGCGCCGCCCGCCCGCTCGCCGCGCCGCCCACCCGCTCGCCGCGCCGCCCACCCGCTCGCCGCGCCGCCCACCCGCTCGCCGCGCCGCCCACCCGCTCGCCGCGTCGCCCGCGGGTCGGCGAAGGGGGAACCTCATCGATGTGCCCCCGAGCGTCGCGAATGTGCACCGGACCTGCGGCGTTCGTGCGGCCCCGACCCTGTTCGGAGCGGACCAGGTTCATCCTTGCTGCGTGCCTGACCGAGCAGCATTTCGTAGCACGTGGCCGCATCGGCACGGCGCGCGCTACGAACCTCCTCGCCAGGCAGCAGTTCGTCGCACGCTGCGTCGCTCGACCTGGCCAGTGCTACGAAGTGCTGCCTGAGCTCGAGGTCGCGCGCCGCCAGCACGGCGTCATCACCGCCGCCCAGCTCTCCGCGGCCGGTGTGGGGCGCAACGCGGTCGGGACTCGGGTCCGTCAGGGCGGGCTTCGCCGGGTGCACCGCGGCGTCTACCTGGTCGGGCCGGTCGACGCTCCGCTGGCCCGCGAAGCCGCGGCGTTGCTCGCCTGTGGCCCGGGAGCCGTTCTCAGCCATCGGAGCGCCGCGGTTCTGTGGGGGATGATCGCGCCGGCCGGCGGGCCGGTCGACGTCACGGTGCGGCGCACCGGCCGGAGCCGTGCCGGTCTTCGGGTGCATCGCACCGCCGTGCTCGACGACCGCGCCATCGGTCGGCGAGACGGGCTTGCGGTCACCTCGCCCGAGCGAACCCTGCTCGACCTCGGCGCCTCGACCGCGTTGAACGAGCTCGAGCGCGCGGTCGAGGAGGCGCAAGTCCTGCGGCTCGTCGATCGTTCCACGCTCCGCCTGGCGGCCGCCGGCCGCCACCTGGGCGCGTCGCGGCTGCGCGCCGCGCTCGGCCGGCACGATCAACCGCGCGTGACGCGGTCCGAGGCCGAGCGGCGCCTGCTCGCCCTGATCGACCAGGCCGGGCTGCACGAGCCGGTGACGAACGCCCGCCTCAGCCGCTACGAAGTCGACTTCCTGTGGCGTGCGGAGCGTCTCGTGGTCGAGGTCGACGGCTGGGCCTTCCACGGCACGCGTGGAGCCTTCGAACGCGACCGCCGCCGCGATGCCGATCTCCAACTCGCCGGCTACCGCGTGCTGCGTGTGACCTGGCGCCGGTTGGTCGCGCAGCCCCTTGCGGTCGCGGCGCTCCTGGGCGCCGCGCTTGCAGAGACGACTGCCGCATGAGCCGGAGCACCTCCACCATCCACCGCTGCTAGCGTCAGTCGCGATGAGCGACCGCAGGGCCTCCGACGTCTTCGTCGAGTGCCTGGAGGCCGAGGGCGTCAAGTACGTGTTCGGCATTCCCGGTGAGGAGACCCTGGACCTCAACGCCTCGCTCGCCGATTCCTCGGTCCGCTTCGTCCCCGTCCGCCACGAGCAGGGCGGCGCCTACATGGCCGACATGTACGGCCGCCTCACGGGTCGTGCCGGGGTGTGCCTCGGCACGCTGGGGCCGGGCGCGACGAACCTCGTCACCGCAGTGGCCGACGCCTTCCTCGATCGCGCCCCGCTTGTCGCCCTCACCGGCCAGGGCGACCTCGAGCGCATGCACAAGGAGTCCCACCAGTACATCGACGTGGTGCGGATGATGCAGCCGATCACCAAGTGGAACGCGCGGCTCTCCGCGCCCGAGATCATCCCGGAGGTTGTGCGCAAGGCGTTCAAGATCGCCGAGGCCGAGAAGCCGGGAGCCACCCACATCGAGCTGCCCGAGGACGTCATGGCCGAGTCGCTCCCCGACGCCCAGCCACTGCCGCGCCGGCGCGCTCCGGTGTTCGAGCCGGGCGCGCGCGAGCTGCTCGAGGCGGCCGACGTGATCCGCTCCGCGCTCAACCCGGTCGCCCTGGCCGGCAACGGCGTCGTCCGCACCGACGCGGCCCCCGCGCTGCGCGAGTTCAGCCGCGCGACCGGCATCCCCGTCGCCGAGACGTTCATGGCCAAGGGGCTGCTCGACTACGAGGACGCGCACGCGCTTGGCACCGTCGGGCTGCAGTCGCGCGATTACGCCCTGGCGGGCTTCGAGGACGCCGACGTCGTGATCGCCATCGGCTATGACCTCGTCGAGCACGCGCCCGAGCACTGGAACCCTGGCGCCGACAAGAGGATCGTCGTCATCGACACGCGCCCGGCCGAGATCGATGCCTTCTACCAGCCCGAGGTCGAGCTCGTCGGCGACCCCTACTACGTGCTCTCGCGCCTCGCCGAGGAGTGCCGCCACGTCCCGCACTCCGGGGGCTCCCAGCGCCTGCGCGAGCTCGTGCTCGGCCGCTTCGAGCAGGCCAAGGACGACGACCACTTCCCCGTCCAGCCGCCCCGCGCGCTGTGGGAGATCCGCCGCGCGCTGGGTCGCGAGGACATCCTCATCTCCGACGTCGGCCTGCACAAGCTCTGGATCGCGCGCATGTTCCCGGCCCACGAGCCCAACACCGTGATGATCGCCAACGGCCTGGCCGGGATGGGCTTCGCGGTGCCCTGTGCAGTGGCGGCGAAGCTCGTGCACCCCGAGCGCCACGTGGTGACCGTGAATGGGGACGGCGGCTTCCTGATGAACATGCAGGAGCTCGAGACCGCCAAGCGGCTGGGCACGCCCTTCGTCAACGTGATCTGGGAGAACCAGCAGTACGGCTCGATCGTCTGGAAGCAGGACAAGAAGTTCGGCCGCCACTTCGGGACCGACTTCACGAACCCCGACTTCGTCGCGCTCGCCGAGAGCTTCGGCCTGCCGGCGTGGCGCTGCGAGTCGGTCGACGACTTCGCGACCAACCTGCGCCGCGGTCTTTCGCTCGACGTCCCCTCGGTCGTCGTCCTCCCGATCGACTACTCGATCGACGTGGCGTTCTCCGAGGAGCTCGGCACGGAGACGGTGTCCACCTAGTGTCCTGAGTCTTTAGTTTGTTGGTGGTTTGTGGTAGTTTTCGTGGATGAGTTCACGGGGACCGAAGGCGGTTGTAGTCGAACTGTCGGAGTCTGAGCGCGAGCAGCTGGAGCGGTGGTCGCGGCGGCGCAGGACCGCGAGTGGGTTGGCGACGCGCAGCCGGATCGTGTTGGCGGCGGGCGCGGGTGAGAGCAACGCGCGGATCGCGCAGCGCCTGGGGGTGAGCCGGCCGACGGTGACCAAGTGGCGGGCGCGGTTTGCCGAGCATCGGCTGGACGGGCTGGTCGACGAGCCGCGGCCGGGGCGACCGCGGACGGTCGACGACGCCAAGGTCGAGGAGGTCATCGTGCGGGCGCTTGAGTCGCCGCCGCCGGATGGCGGCACGCACTGGTCGACGCGTCAGATGGCGGGCGTGGCCGGCGTGTCGCAGGCGACGGTCTCGCGGGTATGGCGGGCGTTCGGGCTGCAGCCGCACCGCGTCGAGCACTGGAAGCTGTCCAAGGACCCGCTGTTCGTCGAGAAGGTCAGAGACATCGTCGGCCTGTACCTGGACCCGCCGGAGCGCGCGCTGGTGCTGTGCGTGGACGAGAAGACACCAACGCAGTAGGTAACTTCGAGTTCGAGGCGCTGGTTGGGCGTCCGGTGGGGAGGAGTCTGCCGTGACGCGTTGTATCTGTGGGGCTGATGGCGTTGCGTCGTGCTCATGCCGACGAGTACGCGGTTCGGGTGAACCGCGCGGTCGTGTTGTTGGTCGAGCTCTCGCCGGCGGACGCGGTTCGTGTGTTGCGGTCGGAGTACGGTCTGTCCGAGCGCCAGGGCCGTCGGTACGTGAACGAGGCGTTGGCGCGGCCGGATGGTGTGGTGGTGCCGGAGCGCTCGGTGGTGTTCACGGTGAGGTTGGCGCCGTCATTGATCGCTGGTCTGCGCGAGCGCGCGCTGGCGAGTGGTGTGTCGTTGAGCGCGGCGACGGCTGCGGCGGTGGCCGGGTACCTCGAGCAGGCCGGCGAGCGGCCCGGTGGCCAGGCGCGTTGAGATCGAGTTCGTCGGTGACCGGCTCGCCGACGCGCGGCTGGCGCAGGCGTATGTGATCTTGGCGCCCGAGCGGCGCCGTGTGACGGGCAACGAGCGGAGGGATGATGAGCGAGAGCAGCAGCGGCGGCATGGTCGGGCGGTCGACGGGGCGGTCGCGCCGGGTGGCTGCGATCTACGCGCGGGTGTCCTCGGATCGTCAGCGTCGCGAGCAGACGATTCAGAGCCAGACCGTCGCGCTGCGTGAGCTTGCTGCCGCGCGCGGGCTGCTGGTCACCGACGATCTGGTGTTCGAGGACGAGGGCGTCTCGGGCGCGGTGTTGCGCCGCCCGGAGCTTGAGCGATTGCGCGATCTGGCCGTCGAGGGCCGCTTCGAGGTGCTCCTGTGCGAAGGAGCCCGAGCGCTCCGGCACCCCTGAGGATGAGCTGCTGCGCCAGTTCCAGGGAATGATCGCCGAGTACGAGCGGGCGCAGATCGCGGAGCGCTGTCGTCGCGGGAAGCTGCATCGCGCTCGGGCCGGCGCGGTGTCGGTCATGGCTCGCGCGCCGTATGGCTACCGCTATGTGAAGCGCTCCGAGCACGCGGACGCGTTCTTCGAGATCGACGAGACCGAGGCGCCGGTCGTACGCGAGATCTTCCGTCGCTACCTCGAGGACGGCGAGTCGATCGCGAAGATCGCGCGCTGGCTCTCGCAGCAGGGCGTGTCGACCAGGACCGGCGGGACGGGCTGGAACAACGCCACCATCTGGGGGATGCTCCGCAATCCCGCGTATGCCGGGCAGGCTGCCTACGGCAAGACGCACGCGACCGGCGCGCCCGTCCGCGCCACGCGTCAATCGCGCCTGCGGCGACAGCGCTCCGCCCGGACCTCGCGCGAGCATGCGGCGCCCGAGCAGTGGAAGCCGATCGCGGTACCGGCGCTCGTGACCGCCGAGCAGTTCGAACTGGTTCAACAGCGACTGGAGCGCAACCGGATCATCTCGCCGCGCAACACCAAGCGCCCGTCGCTGCTGCAGGGGATCCTCGTCTGTCGCCACTGCGGCTACGCGTACTACCGCTGCTCGACGCGCAGCAAGAACGGGAAGCTGCGCGAGTACTACCGCTGCTCGGGCACCGACGGCCACCGCCGCCCCGAAGGGCGCGTCTGCGAGAACCGACCGGTCCGCCTCGCAGAGGTCGACGAGCTCGTCTGGAGCCGAGTGCTCGGGCTGCTCGAGGACCCGACACTGATCCAGACCGAGATCGATCGCCGGCTTCAAACGATGCGTGCGACGCACCCTGCTACCGGGCGTCGGGACGCGCTCGAGCGCGACCTCGCCCGCGCTCAGACCGCGCTGCGCCGGCTGCTGGACGGCTACCAGGAGCAGCTGATCACGCTCGAGGAACTCCGCGCTCGCACGTCCGAGCTGCGCAAACGCGAGGCCACCGTGCAGGCCCAACTGGACGCGCTCGACGCCGACCTGCACGACGCCGAGACCTACCTCAAGCTCACCGAAACGCTCGAAGGCTTCCGCGCGCGGCTCGCCGCCAACGCCGAGAGCCTGACCGTCGACCAACGCCAACAGATCATCCGGCTCGTCGTCCGCGAGGTGCTGATCGGCGAAGACGACGTCACGATCCGCCACTCCATCCCGATCCCCACCGGCGACCAACCCCCCGGTTATCTACTGCGTTCAGGTAGTCAAGAAGTCCCAGATCCAGGCGCTGGATCGCACCCGGCCGATCCTGCCCGTGTTGCCGGGCGTGCCCGAGCGCCGCACGCACGACTACAAGCGCAACGGCACCTCGAGCCTGTTCGCCGCGCTCGACGCCGCCAGCGGCAAGGTGATCGGGTCGCTGCACGCCCGCCACCGCGCGATCGAGTTCAAGCGCTTCTTGCAGACGATCGACTCAGAGGTGCCCGCCGAGCTCGACGTCCACCTGGTCCTCGACAACTACGCCACCCACAAGACCCCGGCGATCCGCCGCTGGCTGGCCGCGCACCCCCGCTTCCATCTGCACTTCACGCCGACCGGCGCGTCCTGGCTGAACCTCGTCGAGCGCTGGTTCGCCGAGCTCACCACGCGCAAGCTCAGGCGCGGCGCGCATCGCTCCGTGCGCGAGCTCAACGCCGACATCCGCGACTGGCTCGGGCACTGGAACGACAAACCCCGCCCCTACGTCTGGACCAAGACCGCCGACCAGATCCTCAACACACTCGCCGCATACTGCCAACGAATTACTGCGTCAGGACAGTAGCCGCATTTTCCGCGGCTGATCGTTGATGGGCGTTGTGTTGTTGGCGGTCGTGCGCGTCGTTTGCGGCTTGTTTGCTGGGCGTGCGCGGGCGATGCTTGGTGGAGTGAGCGTCGCTGGGGGCTGATGTGTAGGGCCAACAGCGGTGGATGTGCACCACGGTTCGGTGGGGCCCTGAGCTCGCCGTTGACCGCTTGGACGCTGGGACCGTGCGGTCTGCCGTTCCGTCCGACAGGTCGCATAGTGTAGGGCCAACATGTACATCAAGCGGCACGCCGTGGTCCGGGGGCAGAAACGCCACGTCTACCTGCGCCTGGTGCAGGCCTATCGCGATCAGCACGGGCGTGTGCGCCACAGGGTGCTCCGCACGCTGGGGCGCGAGGACGAGCTGAAGGCGTCGGGCCAACTGGAGCAGTTGATGGGCTCGTTCGCGCGGCTCGATCCGCCGCTCGTGGGGATCCGCCGCGAGGTCGGCCCGATGCTGCTGGCCGCGCACTTTTTGGGCGAGCTGGACCTGGTCGGCACGATCGACCGGGCGTTGGCCCGGCGTGGGCGCCAGCAGCTGAGTGCCGGGGAGGTCGCCGCGGCGCTGATCGCCAGCCGGCTGTGCTCGCCCTCGCCGCTGTACGACATTGCCGGCTGGGCGTCGGGGACCGCGCTGCAGGAGCTCATCGGGATCCCGCCGGCGCTCCTCAACGACGATCGGTTGGGCCGCGGGCTGGAGACGCTGGCCGTCTACGCCGAGACGTTGCGCGGCGCGCTGGCTGCCCGAGCGATCGAGCGCTTCGGCATCGACGCCGGCCGCCTGCACGTTGACCTGACGACGCTGCGCGTCGCCGGCGCGTATGAGGACTCAGCGCTGGTGGCCAAGGGCTGGGGGCCCGACCACAGGGTCGCGCGCCAGGTCCGGGCGCTGCAGGCCACCAGTGCCTGCGGCGTCTCTGTGTACGTGCGCCCCGATCCCGGCAACGCCGCCGAGGTCACGCTGATCGGGGCGTCCTTGGAACGCCTCAAGGAACTGGCATCCCCGGGGCTGGTGATCTGCGACGCCGCCTGCGGCTACCCCAAGACGCTCTGCGAGATCGCGCGCTCGGGCCTGTCGTTCATCGTCCCGCTACGCGCCAGCACCGGGTTCCGCGAGCGCTACCTGACCGACGTCGGCGACGGCGCGCTGCGCGCGCTCGGCTACGTCGCCGAGCGCCAGCGTGACCTGCCGGCGGCGCTGCGCACGCACTACCGCGGGGTCCTGCGCGACTGGCAGATCACCGACCCCGAGACCAACCAGCCCGTCGAGCTGCGCGTCGCCTACATCCACTCCTCCGAAGAGGCCCGAGAGGTCACCGAAGCGCGCGAGCGCGCGCTGTGCAAGGCCGAGGACGCGCTGGCGCGCGTGCAGCGCGGCCTCGGCGGGCGCTACTACAAGACGCGTCGCCAGGTTGACGCCAAGATCGCACAGATCCTCACCGGCCACCTCAAAGGGCTGATCGCGGTCAAGACCGCGACTCGCGCCGGGCGACCCACCCTGACCTTCAAGCGCGACCACGACGCGATCGCCGCCGCTGCGCGCACCGACGGCGTCTACGCGCTGGCGACCAACCTGACCGGACGCCTGAGCGCCGACCGCGTGCTGGAGCTCTACAAGGGCCAACAGATCGTCGAGCGCCGCCACCGCGACTACAAGCAGACGCTCAAGGTCCGCCCGATCTTCCTGCACAACGACGACCGCATCTACGCGCTGACCAGCATCGTCGGGCTCGCGCTGCTGATCTTCGGCCTGATCGAGTCCCAACTACGCCAAGCGCTCCCCAACGACCACGACGGCCAGCTCCCCGGCCTACTGCCCGAAGACCGCGCCGCCAAGCCAACCGGCCGCAACATCCTCGCCGCCTTCCAGGGCCTGGGCATCACCTACACCCCCAACGGCATCCGCCTCGACCGCCTCACCCACACCCAACGCCAAATCCTCGAACTGCTCGACATCCAGCCACCCTGGCCCGAGCAGGAAGACCATGCCCTCCGCAAGTGCGGAAAACGGGCCTAGCTGGGCGTCAAAGGCCCGCCGCGCGCGGCGGGGTGCCCACGCCCTCGAGGAGGCGCTCGAACTCGTCGCCGTCGAACTCCGCGGCGGCTTGCGCGTAGAGGTCCAGGCCCCAAGCCATGAGCTCGGGGTCGGGGGTGACGTTGTGGCGCAGCACCGCCCACAGCGTCCAGCCGTACTTCGACATCAGCGCCCAAAGACGGGCGCGGGCCACGAGCGCCGGGTCGGGCTCGCCGAAGTAAAGGCCAACGAGCTCCTCGAGCTGGTCGAGGGCGAGGCGCGACTCCGACCAGGCGTCGCCGAGGTCCGAGCAGGGGTCGTTGTTGCCCGAGTAGTCGTAGTCGATGAGCCGCAGGCCCTCGGAGGTGTCGATGAAGTTCTCGGCCACCAGGTCGTTGTGGCAGGCCACCGGGGTCACGGGGTGGGCGGCGAAGGCCAGCTCGATCCGGCGGACGTGGTCCTCATAGCGCAGGTAGCCGTCGGGCAGTGCGAAGCCGCGAGCCAGGGCGGTGGCCTGGTAGTCGCGCTGGCGGCGGAACATGTCAAAGCTCCCGCGGAACCGGCAACTGCCGTGCAGCCGGCGCAAGAGCACGGCGACCTCGGCGAGCCGGTCGCCCCGTCGAAGGTCCTCCGGTGCCAGCGTCCGCCCCGCCAGGAAGCGCATGACCAGCACGCGCTCCGCAGGCAGCCAGACGACGAACGGCGCCCCCACCCCGGCGGCCGACGCCGCCTGGCAGTTGAACAGCTCGCTCGCACGGTCGATGTCGAGGACCTCGCAGTCCGACGCGTCGATACGCACGACGAAGGTCCCCGCCGGGGACTCGACCCTGAAGTTGGCGTTGGTGAGCCCGCCCAGCCGCGAGACGCTGCGGGCGCCGCCCAGCTCGGGCACCGACTCGATCGCCGCCGCCACCTGCTCCTCGGCGGTCATGGTCCCGCGCGCAGCAACGCGTGCGCCAACTCGGCCGTGAGGCGGTCCACGACGAGCTCGGCGACGCCGCTGTCCTCGTCGTACGCGCGGCCGCGGATGGCGATACAGCGCATTCCGGCGGCAGCGGCGGCCCGGGCGCCATCGGTCGCGTCCTCGACGGCCACCGTGTCCTCGGGCGATATCGTTTTGGACCGGTCCCCGTTGATCTGAGCCAGCGCCGCAGTGAAGCTCTCGGGGTCCGGCTTGCCGGCCCGCACCTTGTCGATCGAGACGATGACCGAGACATGCTCGGCCAGGCCCGCCAGCTCCAGGACGTGCTCGATCTCCTCCCCGAAGGCGCCGGACGCGATGCCCACGGGCACCCGGGCCGCGACCGCGCGCACGAAGGCGACGGTGTCGTCGGCAATTGGATGGCCGTCGCTGACCGCCGACTTGTAGCGCTCGACGCGGGCGCGCAGCAGGCGATCCGCGGTGGCAGCCTCCTGCGGCCGCCCGTGGGCGCGGAACAGGCTCTCGAACATCGCGTGGTCCGGCCGGCCGGCGTAGCGGGGATAGTCCGCCGGCTCGAAGGGCAGGCCATGCTCCCGCAGCAGCTCCTCGTAGATCCCGATGAGTACAGCCTCGTCCTCGGCCAGCGTGCCATTGAAGTCGAGGATGACCGCGCGGGCGGTGCCCATCACCGACCTCGGCTGACCATGGGAGCAACTCTACCCCCGCGACGCCGCCTCGTCAGACCTCGGTCGCCTCCCCCGGCCTGAGCGGACGCACGTCCGTGTCGGGCGCTCGACGCGCGGCCTCTTGCCGAAAGCGGGCGAGCGGGGCGTCGAGGTAGGACGGGCGGCCACGCGGCAGGAGCGGCGAGTAGGTGCCGTGGTGGATCGCGACGGCGACGCGGGGGCGGACGCGCGCGAGCGCCTCGGCGGCGCTGCGGGGGCTGAGGTGGCCCGAGCCCAGCCGCGGACCCCAGCCCCAGATGGGGACGAGCGCGAGATCGACGGGCGCGAGCGCCGGCATCGCGTCGAACAGGTCGGTGTCGCCGGCAAACCACGTCCGCCGCTCGCCCTCGACGAGGTACCCGACGGCCTCGGCCCGGGCGCTGCCGGGCAGCGGCGTGCGCTTGCCGAGATGGCGGGCGGGGACGACGTGGACGCTGACCCCGCCGACGCGGACGGTGTCGCCGACGGCCACCTCCTCGACGCCTGCGAAGCCGCGGCCGGCGACCACCGGCGCTCCGCCCCGCGGGAGCACGACGCGCGCGCGACGGTCGACCGCCTCCAGCGATCGCACGTCGACGTGGTCGAGGTGAAGGTGGGAGAGCAGGACCGCGTCGACAGCCGGAACGCGCGGCACCGGGCCGTGGCGGCGCAGGTGCAGCAGCCGCTCGCGCAGGAGCGGGTCGGTGAGCAGGCGCGCGCCGCGCTCCTCCAGCAGGACGGTGCTGTGGCCGAGCCAGATCGCTCTCACCGGTAGGCCTCGTGGCCGAGCGCAGCGAGCCACGAGCGCAGCACCCGGTGCATCGTCTCGGCGCCGACGATCTCCCCGTCGGGCAGCGGCAGCTCGGCGGGCGCGAGGACGAAGGGTCGGCTCTGCGTGCCGCCTATGCCGCCATGCGAGCCGACGAGCTCCTCGAAGGCGGCGACCTCCTCGGTATCGGGCCAGTACGTGCTGTTGATGACCAGGTCCGGGCAGTTGGCGAAGCCGTCGGTGCGGCGCACGTGGTCGGCGGCGCGCGGGCCGAAGGGCGCGAGCGGGTCCTCGCCCTCGACCTCGCCCCCGGCGAGGCGTTGCACGCCGCGCGGCCCGATGGCCAGTGGGCCGTCGTGCTCGGACCGCACGAGCACGAACCCGATCCCGGGGTGCTCGCGCAGGGTGGGCAGCAGCCGCGGCCAGCGAGCCTCGAGCTGCTCGAGCGTCACCCGCCCCTCCATGCGCGGGAAGGACACGAGCCCCAGGCAGCCCGAGGCCATCACGACGATCTCGGGCAGCTCATCCGGGCTGCTCTTCGGCGTCGCCACGTCCTCGACCGCCTCGTCCTCGTCGTCGTCCCACCCCTCGACCTCGGCGGGCGCGCTCAGCTGCACCGCATCGCCGCGCGTCCGCCCGCGCGTCGCGCGGTTCAGGGCACGCGCTCCGACCGACTCACCGGACCCGGCCTCGGTGAGCGCGGCCGAGAGCACGCCGAGGCCCTCATCGCCGCCGCCGAGCTGCGCGTGCACCGCGTCGTCGGACTCGGCGCACGCCTCGCGCACGACGTCCTCGAGGGTGTGGCCGTAACGGGAGAGGAACGTCGCGCCCTGGGTCTGCCCGTGGTCGGAGAGGACGACGAGCCGGTAGGGACGTGGGGCGTCGGCCAACGCGCGCTCCAGGCGGCCGAAGCGGCTGTCGATGCGGCGAAGGGTCGCGAGCGCGTCGGCGCGCTCGATGCCCGAGTGGTGGGCGACCTCGTCGTAGCCCAGGAAGGTCGAGTAGGCCACGGGCCGGCCGGCGGCGATGTCGCCGAGCAGCGCCTCGACCTGCAGGTCGCGCTGGATCACCGTCGTCCACGCTCGCAGCAGCGAGTACACGACGCCGCGGGGCACGCGCGGGCGCACGTCGCGCCGCCGCTGGACCGAGGCGTGGTAGAGCTCGTTGGCGACGTCGGCGACCACGAGCAGGATCGTGCGGGTGACGTTGGAGGGGTTGGCGAAGTAGGTGAAGTAGTCCTGCCCGATGCGCCCGGGGCGGTCGCGGCGCAGCACGGTGCTCATGGTCAGCAGCGAGTGGGGCGCATCGCCCGAGAGCAGGTTCGCGCGGCTCGCGCCGCCGGCGTGCAGCAGGCCGCGGCCGTCCGAGCGCCGGCGCTCCATCTCCATCGCGTCGCGCGGGTGGTTGGACACCAGCGCCGCGCCGCGGTCCTTCTCCCACCAGCGGAAGGCGGGCATGTCCTCGTTGGACCCGTGGAGAAGGCCGGCTTGGCAGGCACCGGTCTGCGAGGACCAGTCGGTCTCCCAGTGGCGCACCCGGTGACTGCCCTCCCGGACCCAGCGCGACATGGTGGGCGCGTCGCCCGAGCGCAGCGCGCGCAGCAGCACCTCGTGGGCCAGGCCGTCGATCTCGAGGAAGAGCACGCCGGGCACGTCGGTGCTCTCGGCCTCGCCGCGCCGGCGCGCTATGCGTCTCGCGACCCCGCGGTACCAGAGGTCGTCGTCGTCGACGGCGAGCAGGGCGGTCACGAGGGTCGAGACGATCGTCAGCCCGGCCGCCACCAGCACTCCGTCGAGAACGCCGTCGAGATGGACGCCGGGCGTCAGGGCGGCGGCGCCCAGGACGATCACGCCGTTGAGGAAGAGCGTGCCGAGCCCGAGCGTCAGCGTGGTGAAGGGCAACGCGAAGCGGATCAGCAGCGGCCACAGCAGCGCGTTGAGCAGGCCGATGACCGCGGCGGTGACGAGCGCGTCGCCGAAGTCGTCGACGTGGAAGCCGGGGAGGACGCCGCTCAGCGCGAAAAGGGCAACGGCCGTCGAGAGCCACACGACGAACACGCGCGCGAGCGTTCGCCGGCCGGCGAATCGGGTGCTGGCCGTCCGTGTCTCCTCCATTCGCGCCGAGCATATTCCCAGCCGGCGGGGCGTCTGGGTTTTCCCGGCGGGGCTACCGTGGTAGGCCCAGGCGAAAAGGACGGTGGGCCAATGAGCACGATCACCCAGTCGACCGAACAGCGGGTCGTCGAGGACGTCCCCAAGCAGCTCTACATCGCCGGGGAGTGGCGCGACCCCGTGGAGGGTGGCACCCTCGGAGTCGAGGACCCGGCCACCGGCGAGACGCTCGCCGAGGTCGCCGACGCGCAGCCCGACGACGCGGTCGCAGCGCTCGAGGCCGCCGCGAACGTGCAGCAGGAGTGGGGGAGTCATCCGCCGCGCGAACGCGGGGAGATCCTGCGCCGCGCTTTCGAGGCGATCAAGGAGCGCGAGGACGACCTCGCGCTGCTGATGACGCTCGAGATGGGCAAGCCCGTCGCCGAGTCCAAGGCCGAGATCACCTACGCCGCGGAGTTCTTCCGCTGGTTCGCCGAGGAGGCGGTGCGCATCGAGGGCCGCTACGTGGTCAATCAGACCGGCAAGGGCCGCGTGCTCACCCTCAAGCAGCCGGTTGGGCCCGCGCTGCTCATCACGCCGTGGAACTTCCCGATGGCCATGGGGACGCGCAAGATCGGCCCCGCCGTCGCCGCCGGGTGCACGATGGTCATGAAGCCCGCCAAGCAGACGCCGCTCTCGATGCTCGCGCTCGTCAAGATCCTCGAGGACGCGGGCCTGCCGGGCGGCGTGCTCAACCTCATCACGTCGAACTCCTCGGGCTCGGTCATGGAGCCGCTGATCCGCGACTTCCGCGCCCGCAAGCTGTCCTTCACCGGCTCGACCGAGATCGGCCGCAAGCTGATGGAGCAAGCCTCCGAGCAGCTCCTCAAGCTGTCGATGGAGCTAGGCGGCAACGCCCCCTTCGTCGTGTTCGACGACGCCGACCTGGACGCAGCCGTCGAGGGCGCGATGATCGCGAAGATGCGCAACATCGGCGAGGCGTGCACGAGCGCCAACCGCTTCCACGTCGCCGGCAGCGTGCTGGACGAGTTCACTGAGAAGCTCGCGCAGCGCATCGGCGACCTGAAGGTCGGTCGCGGCACCGAGGAGGACGTCAAGGTCGGGCCCCTGATCGACGACAACCAGCGGTCGAAGGTCTCAGAGCTCGTCAACGACGCCCGCGAGCGAGGCGCGCAGGTAGTCGTCGGCGGAACCGAGCGCGACGGCGCGGGCTACTTCTACGACCCGACCGTGCTCGCCGGCGTCCCCGACGACGCGCGCCTGCTCAAGGAGGAGATCTTCGGGCCCGTCGCCCCGGTGACCTCGTTCGACGACGAAGAGCAGGCGATCGCCAAGGCCAACGACACGGAGTACGGCCTCGTCTCCTACGTCTACACCCGCGACCTCGGCCGCGCCTTCCGCGTGATCGAGGGCCTCGAGACCGGCATGGTCGGCCTCAACCAGGGCATGGTCTCCAACGCCGCCGCCCCCTTCGGAGGCGTCAAGCACTCGGGCTTCGGCCGCGAGGGAGGCCACGAGGGGATCGAGGAGTACCTCGAGACGAAGTACGTGGCGATGTCGTTGTAGGGCCGAGGGTGCTCAGAGCTTCGCGCCCCGCGCCGGTCCGGTCTTCCCGAGCGCGGACAACGCGCGGACGCGGACGGTGACGGTGTCGCGCCGGCCGACGTCAGCGATCGTCAGGCGGCGGGTACTGCGCTCACGCGGGACGAGCAGCCGACGGCCGTCGGAGACGCGCACCGCGACGAGGTAGCGCGCGGCGCCGCGCGCCGGTGTCCAGGTTGCCGTCGCGCTGCCGCGTCGTCCGCGGCGCAGCCGCACGCGGCCCGGGCGGCCGGGCGTGGTGGCGGGGGAGGCCTTGAAGGTCGCGACGGTTGCGCGCTCGCTGGGGACGCCGGCGTCTACGACGAGCGCGACGATCCGACGGCGCCCGCCCGCGCCTGCGAGCGAGGTGAAGGCCCGGGAGCCTCGACCGCGCGCGGTGGCGAGGATCCGCCGGCCGCCGCTGGGAGAGAACTCCCAGAAGGAGACCTGTCGCCCCGCCCGCGCACGGAAGCGCCAGCGCAGGACACGCGCGCCACGCCTCGCGCGCCCGACGCCCGCGCCCACGCGGGTCGCCGGGATGCCGTTCGCGCTGCGCAGCTGGGTGACGGGCGCGGAGCCCGGCTCGACGGTGAGCGTCCACCTCCCTGGTCCGGGGCTGACGACGCCGAAGTAGGTCGTGGCGTCGGCGGCGTGGCGGAACGCGACCCCGGCGCTGCCGTTGGCCGGCGCCCGTAGCACCACGCCGCCCGGCCCGCGCAGGGTCACGTCGGGGGCGCCGCCGGCGCCGACCGCGCTGAAGGCGGCCTTCGGAAGGCCTCCACCAAGCGTGAAGCTGCGCGACTGCCCCGGCCCCAGCGGCGCGGCGGCCGAGGCCGCGGCGCTCACGCGCCAGTCGTCCAGGCCGCACGACGCCGCGAAGATCTTCGGCTTCGGGAAGCTCTCCCAGCGCACCCCGAAGCCGAACGAGGTGACGAACTTGCCGCATGCGCCGAACCCCGTGGACGACACGACCGCCGAGCCGCCGGCCTGGGGCAGGCCCTCGATGCCGACGTCGCCCTTGCCCTCGGCCTGGAACGCGCGCACGCCGTCGACGAACCCGGACAGGTCGCCGTCGAAGCCGGCGCCAAGCACGCGGAAGCCGAGGTGGCCGGAGAAGTCGATGCGACCGTCGGTCTTGTAGGAGAGCGACCCCGAGGAGAGCTTGAGCTTGACGAGCGTCACGTCGCCCGAGATCCGGTACTCGTCGGGGACCCCGGACTGGTAGGTGAAGGTGCCGTCGATGTAGGCCGCGGTGACGCCGAGCACCCGCGGCCCGGCGGAGAGCGCCATCCCCCCGCTGAAGCCGAACGCCGGCTCGAGGACGAGGCCGGCGCGGATCTTGGTCAACGTGATTCCGGCGAACACCGGCACGTTGCCCGACAGCTCGCCGCGAGCCTCGGCGAAGCGGCCGTCCAGCAGCGCGGCGCTGCCGGTGAGCGACGCGATCCGCGGGCCGGGCAGACCGACGGTCGCGCCGCCCTCCCAGCGATCCTGGCCCTCGGGCGTGCGCGTGTAGGCGAGCGAGAGGTCGCTGAGGGGGATCGCGCCGACGCGCGCGTTGCCGACTGCCAGCTTCAGCGCGTCGACGCGCAAGCCCGCCTCCGGGCCGGCAAGGAGCTTCACCGCTCCGGTGACGCCGCCGAGCGCCTGCACCGCCGCGTTGGCGTCGATCGTCGCCGCACCCGCGTCGAGGTCGACCTTCGCCTCGCCGGTCAGCGGGAAGCCCTTGACGGCGGCGCCGGCCGGCAGTCGCAGGGTGAAGCCCGCCTTCAGCGAGCGCTCGAGCTTGCCCTCGTAGAGCACGACAGGTCCCGCCTGGACGCGCACCGACCCCGTCGTGCGCAGCTCGAGCGTCTTGGGGTCGAGCACGACCTCGACGTCACCGTCGGCCGGGACGAGATCGATGCCGTTGATCCGCACCCGGCCCGATGCGACGTAGCTGCCGTCGGCCTGCCGGCGCGGACACGTCGCCCGCAGGTCGACGGCCCCGAGGCGCAGGATCCCCTCACAGCCCGGCCCGCCACTGGGCTGCGGCGGAGCGGGGCCTGGGTCGCCGGCCGGCCCCGACGGCGGGTCCGGCCGCTCCGAGCCGCCCGTCGGCGCCGAGCCGAGCCGGAAGCGCCGGCCCGTCCAGCGCACGTAGCGCGTCTTGGTGGGCCCGCTGGGACAGCAGTTGAAGTCGCTGGATCGCAGCGTCTTCTGGCGCTCGCGGACGACGGCGCGGCTCGTGCCGGCGCGCAGGACCGCGAGCGACACGTAGCCGACGTCCGCGCGCAGGAAGGCCAGGCGCGGCGGGCCGGTCGAGCTCGCGCGAAGGATCGCCCACGGCTCGGGCGAGGAGACCGTCGGGCCCGCAAGGGACAGCAGCATCTCCTCGACGCCGTCGTCGGTGAGGTCGACGCAGCGCACCTCGAAGACGCCGAAGACCTGGGCCGCCGGCGCGAAGCCGGGGCCGAGCTGCTGCTCGATCGCCGCGGGCAGTCCCGACGACCGGTAGATCCGGTCCCCGTCGGCGCGCGCGCACCCGCCGAACGCGCCGGGCGTCACGTCGGCCCGCGCAGGCCCGGCCTCCGCCACGAGGACCACGGCCACCACCGCGACCAGCGTCAGCCACCTCACACCGCGGATGCTAGGCCGCGGCGGCGCGCGAGGCGTCGCGAGCGAAGCCCCCGCGTGAACGAGCACGACGGCATCGCCGGCTCCACGGAGCTCGTATTCGAGCTCGACACCATCGAGGTCTACGCGATCCAGATGCGACATCGGCGTTCAGCCCGTAAGCGAGGCCAGAGCGGGCGTTCGCCGGGCTGTGCGTACTCGCTTTTCACCGTACCAGCCGGCGGCTGTATGGTCGGGATGTGCCTTCCACCGATTACTCAGCGCTGCGCGGTCAGCGCGTCCTCATCACCGGCGCCGCCCGCGGCATCGGGGCCGCGCTCGCCGAACAGCTCGCCTCCCACGGCGCGCGGCTCGCGCTCGTCGGGCTCGAGCCCGAGACGCTCCACCAGGTCGCCCGGCGCTGCGGCGAGGGGACGTTCGTGGCCGAGTGCGACGCGTCGAGCAGCGAGGAGGTCACCGAGGCGGTCGGCGCGGGCGCCGAGGCGCTCGGTGGCCTTGACGTGGTCGTCGCGAACGCCGGGATAGCGGCCGGCGGGCCACTGCGCTCGCAGGACCTGCGCTCGTGGGAGCGCGTGATCGAGGTCAACCTGCTCGGCGTCATGTACACCGACCGAGCCGCGCTGCCGCACCTCGAGCGAAGCGGCGGCTACCTGCTCAACATCGCGTCCACGGCGGCCGTGCTCCGGGCCCCTGGCATGAGCGCCTACTGCGCGGCGAAGGCGGGTGTCGAGGCCCTCAGCGACTGCCTGCGCATCGAGATGGGTCCGCTCGGCGTCCAGGTGGGCGTGGCCTACTTCCTGTTCCTCGACACCGACATGGTCAACGACGGGGAGCGGGAGATGCCGATGCTCCAGCGCGCGAAGGCCGAGATGCCGCGCGCGCTGTCGCGGACGTACCCGCTGGGCCCCGCGATCGAGGAGCTCGCGGCCGCTATCGCGCAGCGTCGCCGGCGGGTCGCCTATCCGCGCTGGTTCCTGAAGGCGCTCGCGTTCCGCCAGCTGTTCGCCTCGTCGCTGGCCGAGCGCCAGTCCGCCAAGGTCGTGCCCGACGCGCTGCGCGAGTACGACCAGCTCGTCGCCGAGCGCGGGTCGAGCGGCGCCGCCGCGACCGAGCGCACGCGCGCCCTGGCCGGGCTGTAGCGAGATGGACGAGCCCGGTCACGGCTTTCAGGAAGGCCAACCCGTGTGGGTCGAGGACGGGGACGGCAAGCACCATCCCGGGATCTTCGTCGGGGAGAACGAGAGCGCGAGCTGGTTTGGAGGCGGGCCGAGCGCGTACGTCGCGCACCCCGAGGCCCATCAGGCGGAGGTCGTCTCGATCTTCCGCATCACCCCGCGCGACACGTAGCTCCGGGCGACCCGGCGTGATTCATGGCCGGCGCCCGCCCGAGCGGACGGGCGCCGACCGCAGCTTCCTCAGTTGAAGACGACCTGGAACTCGCCGTTGAGCCGCATTCCGGCAGTGTTGTTCGTGACCACAGATGCCTGGGCGCCCGGGCACAGGGGATCCGCGCCGACGCGCACGCTCGCCTGGAGCGTGTTCACGTTGTTGTTGATCGTCGTCGTGACCGGATGGGTCAGCGACACCGTCGCCACCTTCGGAGTGAACGGCAGGTTGCCAAAGCAGACGTAGCCGGCAGTCACCGGGATGACGTTGGCCTGCGTGACGTTCTTGGAGCCTCCGGCGATCAGGGTGAGCCCGCCGCTGACCGTCGCGTAGCCCAGCGCCGTCCCGTCCAGCCCGTTGGCGCCGTTCAGCCCGTTCGTTCCGTTGGTCCCGTTCGTGCCGTCCTTTCCGTTCGTCCCGTTCTTGCCGGCCAGTCCCTGCGGGCCGCGCTTCCCCCGCTTGCCCCGCTTCCCTCTCGGCCCTCGGTTCGACGCCGCGGCCTTGGCCGACGTGGCCGAAGACTTGGCCGACCGCTCCTGCGAGGCGGCGAACGACACGCCGGTGGTGGCGGCCAGCAGGGCGATGAGCGCGACGACCATCCCCGGCGACGGCCGGCCGAGCTTTGCGAACCTCGGGACACCTCTCCTGTGGGTGTTGGACCGTAAGGGGCCACCCTAACCCCGTGGACGCTTCGCGGGGAAGCCGTGGCATCTACCCTGCTCAGGGCGATGGCCACCACACGCCCGACGCTGACCCCCCAGGAGCAGGAGCTGCTCGACGCGGCTCGCGGCGGCGACGAGGCCGCCTACCAGCGGCTCGTCGAGCCCCACCGCGCAGAGCTCCACGCGCACTGCTACCGGATGCTCGGCTCGGTCCACGACGCCGAGGACGCATTGCAGGACGCGCTGCTGCGCGCCTGGCGCGGGTTGCCGCGCTTCGAGGGTCGCAGCGCGCCGCGCTCCTGGCTCTACCGGATCGCCACCAACACCTGCCTCGACATCATCGCCCGACGCCCCAAGCGCGCGCTCCCCGTCGACCTCACCGCCGCGGCCGATCCGCACGCGGGCCCGGCCGAGCCGCTGGTCGAATCCGTGTGGATCGAGCCCTATCCCGACGAGCGGCTCGGCCTCGAGGACGGGTACGCGGCCCCCGAGGCTCGCTATGAGCGGCGCGAGAGCGTGGAACTGGCCTTCATCGCGGCGTTGCAGCACCTCCCGGCCCGCCAGCGCGCCGTGCTGATCCTGCGCGAGGTGCTCGGGTTCTCGGCTCGCGAGGTCGCGGAGTCGATGGACACGACGGTCGCGTCGGTGAACAGCGCGATGCAGCGTGCCCGGCAGGCGGTCGACGAGCGCTTTCCAGAGCGCAGCCAGCAGGCGACCCTGCGGATGCTCGGCGACGACGGGCTCCGCGACGTCGTGAACGGCTACGTGGAGGCGTGGGAGCGCGGCGACGTGGACGCGGTCGTCGCCATGCTGACGCAGGACGCCGCCCTGACCATGCCGCCGCTGGCGAGCTGGTTCCACAGCCGCGACGGCATCGCGCGCTTCCTCGCCGGCTTCCCCCTCTCGGGCGCATGGCGCTGGCGTCACCTGCCCGCCCACGCGAACGGGCAGGCCGCGATCGCCTGCTACGCGTGGGACGCGGACGAGGACCGCTTCCGTCCCTTCGCGCTCGAAGTGCTGACCCTCCGCGGCGCCCTGATCAGCGAGGTCGACGCCTTCGTGACCCGCTCCACCGAGAAAGCCGACCCCGACGCCCTGGCGCGCTGGGTCGAGCAGCCCGACGACCCCGAGCAGCTCTTGGCCGCCTTCGGGCGCTTCGGCCTGCCCGAGCGGCTGGATTGACGACGCGGGCAAGCGCAGGATGAGTCGTCGCGACCTCGCCCACGTGATGACAGCGCTGTGGAACCGGTCGGGCGGCGAGGCCGGCGTCGGCGTGGCGGTGGCGGACGTCGACGAGGCGATCGGCCGGGGCCACGACGACATGCGCACGCCGCTGAACCTGCACTCGCTGGCCGACGAGGGTCGCGTGACGCGGCGACCCGACGGGACCTGGGCACTGACTGAAGAGGGCGTCGCCTGGTTCAGGCAGGACCGCGAGCTCTCGGGGAGCTGATGATCACGCGGAGCGCAACAGGCCCGCTCGCGAACGCCGACAGCGCGCCGTAGGCGCCCGCGCGGGATAGGCTCGCGCCGGCGTGGCGCAAGCTTTCCCCCCGACTCGCCGCGCGAAGGCGGTCACCATGGGTACTCGCACCATCTCCGTGGCTCGCCCTCGCGGCCCTAGCCGCGCTGACCGGGCCCGCCCGGCATGGCGCCGCCCGCGCCCTCGCCGAGCTCGCCGAGGCCCACGGCCACGACGACGTCGCCCAGATCCTCGACGAATGGCTCGACGACCGACCCGGCAATACATAACCACCCCGCGTGGTTGTGCCGCGAAGCCGCTCCCAGCGCGGGATCGCGCGTCCTGATTGACCTAACGCACGTTATCGAGCGCTGTGGCGCAGCGGTTTCGGTTCCGTCCTCGCGCTTCTGATCCGCCCGCTCTCGGCCGCATCCAGCCTCTCCTGGAGCAGCGCGCGTCGCGCCTTGGCGTGCTGGATCGCGACACCGTCGTCGAAGAGTCGACGATCTCGTCGGTCACGCCGGCGGCGGCCTCGGCGCTGAAACGCCAGCAGCGCCGGATGGCGGAACGCCGTGTCGCGCAGGATTCCGCCGGCCGCTGGCGCAGTTGCCGTCGCCCGCCGGTGAGCGTTGGCCGCAGAGGCCCTCTGGAGCAGGCTTGCGATGTGCTCATGTGGTTCCTTCGAGCGCCTCGCGGCGGCGCTCGTATTCCTCGCTGACCCCCGCACCACCCGCCGCTACATCGCCACCCACCAACACCTCGACCGCCACGCCACCTACACTTTCGCCGCCTGGCTACGTCACACACCCAACCCCCCACCCACCGACTGAAGGCCCGCCGGCCGGCGCTGGATGCGACGGCGCCGCTGATCCGGGGTGCGCTGCAACGGCGGACCCGGAAGGCCGCGTAGGTGGCGCGCGTCGGCGCGGAGGCGCGCCGTGCCACCTGCTGGGCGGCCCCCAGCAGCGACCCGGGGCCGGCTGACAGCTCCTGCTCGTTCGGCGGGCCAGCGGGGAGGAGGTCGACGGCGATCGCGATACGCGCGCGCGTGAACCTAGAGAAGGGCGACCAGCTCGGCCTCTCGCGCACGCAGATCAAGTACGCGCTCGACGCCATTAACGGTATCCACGGCGAAGGCGTCCCGGCCCGCATCGTGCGGCCGCGCCGTGCGGACCGCGTTTGTTCTGCGACTACCTCGCCCATCCACGCCGATTGCCTCGAGGAGCCGACGCCCCTGCTGGCGCTCGCTCTTGGGGTCGCCTAAGGTCGGGGCCTAGCAGTGACCCTTCGCCGCCAGGTCCTCAGGACAGAGATACTCGACCCGCGCCGCGGGTTTGCGCAGGCGAGCTCGCGCATCGAGGTGCGTTGGGACCCCCTGACGGGCCACGGCGCGCGGCTGGTGCAGGCGCCCGGGGCGCTGCTTCCCGCCAGCGACTTCGACCTGCGGCGCCTGGGCGAAGAGCTGCAGTCCACCTGTCCCTTCTGCGCATCGCGCCTGGAGGATCAGACGCCCAGGTTTCCCCCCGCCTTGTGCGAGCAAGGGCGCTTCCATCACGGCCAAGCGGTGCTGTTTCCCAACCTCCTCGCCTACTCGCGATACAGCTCGGTCTCGGTCTACAGCCCGAGCCTGCACTTCCTGCCCTTGCAGGAGTTGACCGCCGATCTGGTTGCCGACAACCTCGCTGTCCAAGTCCAGTTCGAGCGCGCGGTCATCCGCCACGACCCCGAGGCGCGATGGGCCTCGATCAACGCCAATCACATGCTTCCCTCCGGCAGCTCAGTGTTTCACCCTCACCTTCAGGGAAGCGTCGACCCGTCACCGACGACCTTCCAGCGGCTGTTGGCGGAGGTTCCACGCGAGCGCTTCGATGGGTATCTGCAGATCGAGCGCGAGCAGGGAGAGCGCCATCTGGGGTCTACGGGCCGCGTCGAGTGGCTGGCAAGCTTCGCGCCGCTCGCGCCCGGGGAGCTGCGCGCCTTCATACCCGAGGTGTGCTCACCATCCGAGCTGGACGATGAGCTCGTCGAGGAGCTGGCGCACGGCATCGCAGCCGCACTGAGCCTCTACTCCGAGCTGGGGCATGAAAGCTTCAACATGGCCATCTACGGCGCTCCGCCGGGCACGACCGAGTATCCCCTGAACCTCAGAATCGCCTGCCGCCAGAACCCGGCGCACTTGTACCGCTCCGACGTCACGTACCTTGAGCGCCTGCACTGGGAGGCAGCGATCGACATCAGCCCCGAAGAGCTCGCTGCGCGCGCGGGCGATCGCTTCCGGGCGTGACCCTCACCTCCGGCCTGTAAGCACTACCCCCGGAGCAGCTCTGCGACCTCGCCGAGCTCCCGGGGATCTGGCCGTTGGGGCGCGCGCGGCAGGTCAACGGGCGCATCGCCCGGATAATGCGGGATCAGATGGAGGTGAAAGTGCGGCACATCCTGTCCCGCCGCGGACCCGCAAGAGTTATAGAGCGCGACCCCGTCGCAGCCGAGTCGCTCCCTCATCCGGCGCGCTAGCCGGCGAGCGGCACCGAACGTGTGCACTAGCTCCTCTTCGCTGATCTCGTAGAGGTTTTCAGCGTGCGTTCGCGGGATCACCAGCAGATGTCCGCGCGCCCACGGGTTGCTGTCCACAAACGCGATTGTGCGCTCGGTCTTGTCGACGACCACAGCCGGCTGATCGCCGGCGGCGATTGCGCAGAAGATGCAGTCCCTCGCCATGAGGACGAGTCTAGAGTCGTGTGCCCGCGCGTGGTGGCCGGCGAGGTTGTCCCGTTGCTCGTAGAGCTTTGTAGTAACGGAAACTGGTCCGGCAGCGCACGCGCGCGAAGAACGAGATCCACGCGGTGCCGGCCCGGGCGCCCGGCGGGCCTTTCACGGCGAGCACGGCGCGCTTAAGCGGCACAACGGCTCGCGCGTGCCGCGTGCCTGCGTGGATCTAGCGGTCCTCGGTGGCGTTGAGCAGCTCGCTGCGGAGCACCTGGTCGGCTGGTTCGATGACTTCGATGCCCACCAGTCGGCCGTCAAGGTCGAAATCCAAGATCAGCGAGCGGAGGGCGTCGGGTTGATCGTCGACGGGGAACAGGCGGACTGAGGTCTTGACGAGGCGGCGGTCTGGCTCGGCCAGAGAGATGTAGGCGTTGCCGGTCTCGGCGTCGAGCGTGACGTTTGGCCGTGTGATCCTCGGAGACTACCGGGGGCGTTGCGACTGGCGCGAAAGGTCTGCGGGTGCAGGACGACGGACGGAGGCTCGTGTACGAAACAAACCGGCTGGTAGGGCGCGCGCGACTATGGCCGCGACGCGCGCCCGCGGGGCTTTGCCCGCCGACTTGCACGCATGAACGCCGGCCGGGGACGGACGTCCGTGGCGGAGCGACGATCGCTGATATCGCGTCCTCGATCGATGAGGCCCGTCCATATGGCGAAGGCGCGTCCAACAAACATTGTGCCGACTAACCATAGAGCAGCGCCGAGCACGACCAGAGCGCCGTGCGCGCCGCCTACGAGTAGCAGCCCGGGAACGACCAGCGTGACGCCCACGAGCGCGGAGATCAAGCCCCCCGGAGTCGGTCGGGACATGGATCACTCCATCGCTGTCCGAGCGGCCTTGAGCGCGAGGTGCAGCGCGAGACGCTCGTCTGGATCGTTGATATTGGCCGCGACGAGCTCAAGCGCTCTGGCTACGGGCGACGTCCACGCTGGCCCAGTCGAGACGCCGTCGAGAGCGAGCGCTCGCGCAGCCTGGGCATCGCGCGCGCGTTCGAGCTGGCCGGCGAGATCGGTGCCGTGATCACGATCGAAATCCAGCAGGACGCCGATGTGGCTCCGCGCGAAGCTGGCGAGTTCAATCGAGTTCATCGTGGCGAGGACAGGCGTGAGAGGCAACTTATGATGCCAAACGGTGCGGTGGGGCCGATCAGCCGCGAGCATAGCTTCCGCGCGGGGTTGCGAGCTACTGGCCTTCGGGCTGCTTGTACATGGAGAAGAAAGTGCGAGATCTCGTCGCGGAGGTGCTGCGACGCACAACCCAGAAGCGCGACGGGCCAGTCCCCGAGGGCAACCACGTCGCGGATAGGGGCGGCGAGAAGTTTGGTTCGGAAAACTGGGTTTAGGCCGCGGTCGCGTCTTGCGAGCTGTTGAGGGAGCGGTAGGCGCGGCGGTCGTGTAGTGGTGGTGGGAGCAGGACGCGGTAGCGGCCGGTGAGGGTGGTGTGGTCGCTGCCGAGCGGGCTGAGTCGCTCGATGTCTTCGTCGCTGGGCTCGCTGCCGGTGGTGGCGGCGATGTGATCGAGGGCGCGTTGGGTGTAGATCGTGTTGTAGAGAACGATGGTGTTGACGATCAGGCCGAGCGCGCCGAGCTGTTCTTCTTGGCCTTCGCGTAAAGCTGGCGGAGCTCGCCGCGGCGGCCGTGGCAGACCTCCCTGGAGAGTGCGTGGCGGCCTTCGCCGCGGTTGAGCTGCGCGAGGATCCGGTGTTGAGCGCCGCTGAGTTCCGGCATGGCGGTGCCGTTCTGCGGCGGCATCGGGGGGTGGGGTACGAAAGAAGAAGTAAGCCGGTCAGGGGGCCGGGGTCGCGGTCCAGAGCTGCGCGGGGCGCCCGCCGGTGGCGATCTGGGTGACGGTCGCTCGGCCGGTGGTCTGGAGCGCGCGGAGTGCGTGGTCGAGGTGGCCGGCGGGCTGGTTGTGTTTGAGGGTGTCGCTGATCTGGCTGCGGGTCAGGCCGGCCGGGTGTTGGAGCAGTGCGGCGTGGATCTGTTCGGCGAGCGGCTGGCCGGTCGCGCCGGTGAGCGCCCAGGCGGCGGAGCGGGCGGCGTAGTCGTGGAGCGCGAGCGCGGCTGTGAGGTGCTGCGGGCTGATCTGGCGTTGGCCGTCGGCGAGGGTGTAGAGGAGCGCGAGGCGGATCGTGTGGGCCTCGGCGCGGGCGGTGATCTGGCCGAGGACGCCGGGGGCGGGGCGGGCGAGTTGGCGGTAGGCGTCATGCCAGAGTTCGCGGGCGTCGGGGTCGAGGCGGATCTGGCCGGCGGTCTGGGCGTGCTTGAGGGTCGCGGCGAGTAGGCCGGTGAGGCCGGTGCCGTGGAGCGGGTCGTGGTGGCCGCCCTCGGGTAGTAGGCGTTGGCGTCGGCAGGCGATGATGAGGATGCGGTTGAGGTAGCCGTTGGCGAGCTCGATCGTGGTGGTGTGGCGGCGCAGTTCGTCTTGGGTGATGTGGCCGATCAGCGCGATGTGCGCGCTGGTGGCGCGCGCCGGGGCGGCGCGGGTCAGGATCGCCAGCGGTCGGCTGTCCCAGGCGGAGCGCAGCGTCGGTGAGAGCGTGGAGATCTCGCGCGAGGATGCCTTCAGGACGCTGGCGAACTCGGGCTCTATCACCAACAGTCGCTGGTCGGTGATGCCGGGGTCTTGGGCGGTCGGGTCGCGGACCGCCCAGATGAGCCCTTCGCCGGAGGACAGGCCGGTCAGGATCCGCCGCTCGACCTGCGGGTCGACCTGAGCGATCAGCTGGCGGACGTGATCCCAGGAGGAGCCCTTTCTGGCCTTGCTGCTGTCGCCGACGAGGAGCATGAACTCGTTGGGGTGATGCCGGGTCGCCTCGACGGTGAACCAGGCGCCGCGGCCGGCGGCGGCGCCGAAGGCGACCAAGAGTTGGGTGAGGATCGCGACGGGGTCAGCCTCTGTGTGCGGCGCGATCGTTGTGACGATCTCGCCGAGGCGCTCGTGGTAGACGGCCGGGGCTGGCGGCGTGGGCCAGCCCGCCGGCGGCGCGAGCGTGGTATCGGTCGGCTGCGAGTCCTCGGGCGGCGGGTCCAGCAGCGAGAGGGTCATTCGGCGGAGATCTCGGCGACCGCGACGCGGGCGGCAGACTCGTCGACGATCGCCTTCTTCTGTGCGAACGCGGCGATCAGCGAGGCGACGGCAAGGTTGTTGACCAGGCGCGGCAGGCCGCGGGAGACCTCGTGGATGAGCGCGATCGCGTCGTCGCTGAACAGCGTGTCCGAGCGGCCGGCGAGCGCGAGGTGGTGCGCGATGTAGCTGGTCGTCTCGGCGGCGTCGAGGCCGGTGATTGCGTAGCGGACCGCGATCCGCTGATCCAGCGCGGCGAACGTCCCCCGCCTGAGCCGGTGGCGCAGGGTGGGCTGGCCGAGCAGCAGTAGGCAGAACGGCGCAGTCTGATCCATCCCCAGGTTGCTCAGGCAGCGCACGCCCTCAAGGCTCTCGGCATCCAGCAGATGCGCCTCGTCGATGATCAGCACGACCTGCTTGCCGCGCTCGGAGGCTTCGGCGGCCAGCAGCTCCTGGGCCTGGGGGATCAGCGCGGCGTGATGAAACCTCGGTGTGTCGCCCAACGCCGTGACGATCAGCCCGTAGATGCCACGCAGCCCGACCCCGGGCGTGCCGAGGTAGAGGATTGTGTGCCGCGAGGCGTCCAGGCCGGCGACCGCCGCGCGGGCGGCGACCGTCTTGCCGGCGCCGCACTCGCCGCTGATCACGCCGATCGCCTGCTCACTGATGCACCAGGCGATCCGGGCGACCGCCTCGGCGTGCGCGCCATGGCCGTGCAGCATCCCCGGCGCGAGGTCCTTCCCGAACGGCATGCGGGTGAACCCGTAATGCGCGCGCAACCGGTCGATGCTCATCCCTTGCGTCCTTCCTGGTTGATGCCACGATCGTCGCCGTCGTCGTCGTCGTCGTCGTCGCCGTCGCCGTCGCCGTCGCCGTCGCCGTCGCCGTCGCCGTCGCCGTCGCCGTCCCGGCCGGGCTGGGTGAGGCTTGCGTAGTCGATCCGCTGCCCGGCGATCTCGGCGTCGCGCTTGTCGGCCAGCAACCGCAGGTAGTCGATCCCGGTCGGTGCTGGGGGCGGCGGCAGCTCGCGCTGGGCCTGCGGGTGGGTGTGGCGGCCGATCACCAGCGGCACCGCCAGCCCGAACGGGCGGAGCTGGTAGCGGACTTCGATCCTCGTGAGGTCAAACGGGTCGAAGACGAGCTCGACCTTGCGGCCCGCCAGCGCCGGGTCGACCTCGTATTGGTTGGCGTGCAGCGACACCGTCGCCGTCTTGGTCACGGTCCGCTCCTGCGACCAGAGGAACGCCTCGCGCAGCAAAGCGGGGGTCGGCAGCGCGGGCGCCCCAGCGGTCTCGAACCGCGCGAGCGGGGTCTGCTCGGTCTCGGAGTGCACCCGGCGGTGATAGACGACCTCAAGCCACGCACTGAACAGCCGGTTCAGCTCTGGGAGATCCAGTCCGTCGCGTCCCTGGATCTCGACCAGGAACTGGTCGCGGACGGTTCGGAAAAATCGCTCCACCTTGCCCTTCGTGGCGGCCGCGCGCGGCGATGCGTGGATCAGCCGGACGCCGAGCACCGCGCATGCCCGCAGCAGCTGCGAGGACACGAACGCAGAGCCGCGGTCGACCAGGATCGCGTCCGGGACCCCGCGCGCCATCAGCCCTGAGCGCAGCGCGGCCTCGAGCCCGAACACGTCCTCGCCGCTGCCCCACCGCCAGCCGACCAGCAGCCGCGAGTGATCGTCGATGAACGCCAGCAGCACCGCCCGGCGGGCCGTCGCGCCGGCGAGCGTGGGGCCGTGAAGCCCATCCCCGGTCCACAGCTCGTTGCGCTCTGACGCCTCGAAGCGGCCATAGACCTTGCCCGGCGTGCGGCCGTCGGCGCCGACGTTGAGCCCGGCGCGGGCGAGATGCGTCTGCAACGTTCGCAGCCCCGGCACCGGCTGCTCGTGGCCGCCGGCGGCGAGCATGATCTCCCTGATCTGCGCCGCGGTCCGCTGCGGCCGCTCGCGCTTCAAGTCAAATGCCAGCTGAAGCATCTCGGCCGGTGTGCGCGGCGCCACCACCCGTCGCCGCGGCACGAGCGCCTCAAACCCGCCCCGTCGATATGCGCGGATCCACTCATCCAGCGTCCCGCGCGCGACCCGCACCAAGCGGCCGTCGAGCCCGACATGCTCCCCGGCGGCGAGCGCGCGGACCAGCCGGCCGCGCTCGGCCTTCGACAACGCCGGGTCGGCCGCGTCGCGGATCAGCGCGTAGCGAAACAGCGCGACATCCCGCCGCCGCTGCTCCCCAGACCGCGTGCTCCCGCTCTCAGACACCAGCGCGCACCCTTGCCGCTCACGGCACCGGCGGGAAGGGGCAACTCGTGTTGCACAACAACGCCCCGCCGCAGAGCACAGCGACCAGCGACCACACCGCCCGTGGACCGAACCGCAGCACCCACGCCCGCGCCGCGACCGCGACCGCCTCAACCGCGTCCCCGAATCCGCTCGTGGCCGGCGCGATCGCCCCGAGCTCCGAGTCCAGCACGACCGCCCAGCGCGCAAAGTGCGCCCGGATCACATCCGCGTTCGCGGCGAACCGCCGCAACCAGCCGCGCACCGTGTCCTTCGGTACCGCCAGCCGCCCGGCGATCCCGCGGTGCCCGTCCCCGGCCGCCTTCGCGACCAGCGCCTCGCCGATCACCGCAACCCCGTCGCGCCGCCGCAACAAGCAAACGTCCGGCAGCAGCACGTGCGTTCCCTCGCACCCCCGACACTTCGCTCGCCGCGGCCGCAACCGCCGCTGCCGACCACCACCGCAGCGAACGACCCGCCCGCGCGCATGCCCCCACGGTCCCAACACCCCGCGACAGAACGGGCACCCCAAAAGCCCGCCGACCAGCTCAGCCTCAACCCGCGCCTGCTCGGCGCATACCATCAACATCGGGTGCCACCTCCGGCATCCCGAGAGCCCTCCCGACTGAACCACCAAGCTCGCGGGAGGGCTCTCGCGCGTCTACGAACGCGCCAAGCCTCCCACCCCCGTCCCGGCAGTGAACAGCGCGACCGCGTGCACGCGTGCCGAAATCAAGCGGCGTTCAACATCCGGCGGCGGAAGTGCTCGTCGTTGCAGTAGTCGAGGAGGTGGATCGTTTTCGGGGCTCTTCCGATGTGCTGCAGCGCGCGGGCGAGTGTCGCGAGGTGGCGCGTGTGGCTGCGGAGCGCGCGAACGAGCTGGCTGGAGGTGGTGTGGCGCTGGAGCAGGCTGCCGGCGATCCTGAGCGCGTCGTCGTAGTGCTCGCGGATCAGGCGCGTGTTGATCTCGCGGCGGGCGAGGTGGTTCAGCGGCCCGTAGTCGGTCGCGTTCAGGCGCCAGAGGGTGGCGGCGCCTGCGTCGGCGAGGCGTGGGGAGTATTGGTAGCCGAGCAGGCGGTAGAGCGCGAACATGATGTCGGTGTAGCCGGCGGTGTCGGTCATGATCTCCCGCGGGCGCACGCTGGTTTGCGGGTCCAGGAGCGAGCTGTGGCTCACGTCAACGGTGAGATCGCTACGGCGGTCACAGGCTGGGATGCCGGGGATCAGCCTGGTCTACTGGTCTGGATCGTGCGCTAATTGAACTGGACGGAACCGCGACGAAGGCGCGGCTGGGTGCGAACGCGGTCCTCGGCGTGTCGCTAGCGGTCGCGCGTGCCCAGGCGGCCGAGCTCGCGCAGCCGCTGTGGCGCTACCTCGGCGGTGAGCAGGCCTGCCTGTTGCCGACGCCGATGCTGAACGTGCTCAACGGTGGTGTGCATGCCGATAATCCGGTCGACTTTCAGGAGTTCATGATCGTCCCGCTCGGCGCCGGGTCGTTTGCCGAGGCGATGCGCATGGCCACCGAGACCTACCACCAGCTCAAGCGGACGCTGCATGACCGCGGCCTGTCGACGGGCGTGGGCGACGAGGGCGGGTTTGCGCCAGCGCTTGAGTCCAACGAGGCGCCGCTTGAGCTGCTCGTCTCGGCGATCGACGCAGCGGGCTACCGCCCCGCGGATGAGGTGGCGATCGCGATCGACCCGGCCAGCAGCGAGTTCTACTCCGAAGGCGCCTACCGGCTGGCAGGCGAGGGGCGCACGCTCTCCTCCGGCGAAATGGTCGACTACTGGGAGCAGCTGATCGACCGCTACCCGATCGTGCCTGGAGGACGGGATGGCGGAAGACGATTGGGAGGGCTGGCGAATGCTCACGCAACGGCTCGGGGAACGGGTTCAACTGGTGGGCGATGACATCTTCGTGACGAACCCGGCGATCCTGCAGCGCGGGATCGACGCCGGGATCGCGAACTCGATTCTGATCAAGCTCAATCAGATCGGAACGTTGACCGAGACGCTCGAGACGATCGCGATCGCACGCGAAGTGGGGTACCGGGCCTTCGTATCGCACCGCTCCGGCGAGACCGAGGACGCGCTGATCGCGGACTTCGTCGTCGCCACCGGCGTCGGGCAGATCAAGACCGGCGCGCCGGCGCGCTCCGAGCGGGTGGCGAAGTACAACCAGCTGCTTCGCATCGAGGGGGAGCTCGGCGACCGCGCCGCTTCGCCGGTCGCGCGGCCGTCGTGCGCTGAGGATGCCACCCGTCGGGCCAGCGCTAGAGCTGCTCGCGGAGCCGCTCGCTGAGGCGACTACGTCTGTAGCGCGCCTCGATCCCCCTCAAGCGTGTGACCCGATAATGTGCGATCTGTCGTTTCTTCGGCCGAACCTCCGCGCTCTACAGTTTCGCGGTCTTCTCAGCGAGCGACACGATCGCGGCTTCGGGGCTCCTGCTCGAGCCGTCGCGAGACGTGCCGGCAGTCCTCGATCGCCCATACCCGCTCCGCATCCAGGCCACGCGCCCACCGCACCGCGGCGAGATGCCCCGCATCCTCAGCCCTGATCTCCCGGCTGCCGCGCACCCGGCCGGTTCCCTCGTCGACCGCCGCCAGCGCGTGCGAGTCCTTGTGCGTGTCCGCCCCGATCACGATCATATGGCCGTCCCTTCGTTTGGCTGACGCCGAATGAAGCGGATCTCCGGCGGACAACTGTCACGCAAGGCGAAAGCCACGCTTCTATCAAGTCACGCCGGCGCTCCTCGGATGGCGGCGGGCGACACAAGCTTTACCGGTCAGGCCAAAGCAGTCGACACAGAAGTCGAGAGTCAGCTCGCCGCCAGCCCGAGGACCTACCGGACCGGTCGGACGTCACCGCCCAGACAGCCGATGACTTTGACAGTGACAGAAGTCGGTCGGCGTGGCCGCTGAGGCGGCAGAGCAAGAGGCACGGTTGCATTTGTCCGGAGCATGGTTCTTGCCGTAGTGCCGGTGACGAACCGGTAGCCGTTCCGGGAGTAGTGTTGCGCGGCGATGAACTTGCGGCGGATCGCGCTCGATGTTGATAAGGCCATCGGCCAACCGGATGTGCTCGCGCTGGCCGCAGCGATCGAGGAGGTATCAGGCGTCGAGGGCGTCAATGTCACGGTCACCGAGATCGACCTCGCGACCGTGGGAATGGACATCACGGTCGAGGGCACCCAGATTGATCACCCCGCGCTGATCGCACGGCTCGAGCAGACCGGCGCGGTCGTTCACAGCGTCGATCAGGCCTGCGCCGGCGAAAGACTCGTCGAACGCGTCGTACGTTCACGCTGAGAAGGGTGCGGCCGCTTCGCCAAGAGGTGCTGCTCCCGCTGGTGCTGGGACTGGTTGACGGGATCCTCAACGCGCTCACCCTTGGTGCTGGCAGCCTGCTCGGCGGCTCCAAACAGGTCACCGTGGGACTGGCCTTGCGAATCGGTGCTGCAGCAATGGCGAGCGCGGCGTTCGCATTCTTTGTCGCCAAATACGCCGAACTGCGCGGAGCGCTGGTCCATGCAGGTCGCCAACTCAGTCTTCGACCAGACCAACGGCTGCAGAGGACCGACCTTGGGCGAGTCGCGGCGTCCGACGCGCTGACCGCCACCGCGATCGCTTGCACCGCGAGCTTCTGCGGGGCAGTACTCCCGCTGCTAGCCGGAGCGGTCCTCCCTGGCCCCTCATGGCTCGCCATCGCACTCGCGCTGGCGGTACTTGGAGGTCTTGGCCTCGGGCTTGCCCACGTGCTCGACGGCAACTGGATCCGATGGTCACTAGCGCTCATCGCCGGAGGCGTCCTGCTCACGGCAATCGGCGCCGAACTAAAGATCGCCTAGAACCCCAGCGCATTCCAAACAGACACCGAGCCACCCGCACCCAGACCCCCTACCCCGGTTTCCGTACGAAACTTCTCGCCACCCCGATGAGCAGTCTCGTGACGACCATCACCGCACCGATTGCGCCGTCAGACCGCTCAGGGATGGGCGCCAGCCGCGCCTCGGATGTGCCGTTCACTTTACTGCGGGAACGCTATGGGACTCGACTTTCGCGCTTTCAGGCGAGGGTGGCGGCCAATGCTTGCTGAATTGCGGTGATTTTCCGTTGGTAGGGGGCGTGGAGTCGACCTGGTGAGTATTGGGCGGCGATGATGGTGCGTCGCAGCTTGGCGAGCATGTCGGCGAAGGAGGGGTTGGTCTTGGTTTGGTACCACGGCGCGCGGGCGCGGTGCTCGTCGACGTCGGTTTGGTGATCGCCGTGCAGTGCGTACCAGATGATCGTCAGGGTCATGCAGATGAACTGGAAGGGGACGGTGCGCTCGACGGCGCGCTGGGTGCGGTTGCGCGCATGGCCGACGCCGGCGAGCTGCTTGGCCTCTTCGAAGGACACCTCGATCGGCCAGCGGTCGCCGTAGCGTTCGATCAGCGCGGCGGGGTTGGCGTCAAGGTCGGTGGACAGCAGCGCGAGCTGGTAGCCGGTGGGCTTGGTGGTGTCGCGGATGAGCAGCACTTGCACGGGCGTGTAGCCGAGCGTGCCGTGCCACAGGCAGCGGAAGGCGTGGACCTCGACCGCTTCCTGCTTGCCGTAGCGGCGGGCGGTGGTCTGCTGCCAGGTGGTGGCGGGGTCGCGCGCGAGCTGCGCGAGGCTGGGCAGCCGCGCGCCTTTGAGCGCGGGCCGGCCACGGCGGCCGGTGCGCGGCGGCGCGAGCGCATACAGCGCGGCGTCCTTGCGCGGGCGGACGGTCAGCGTCACGCGGCCGGGCAAGCCGCGCCAAGCGCCCGCGCCGTACGCCGAGTCGCCGACGACATGCACCACGCGCTGGGGGTAGCGAGCGGCGATCAGGTCGACCATTGCGCGTACGAGCTCGGGTTTTGCCGGCCGCTCGGGATCGCGCTCGCCCTTCGCGATGTGCTTGCGCCGCGGCTGCCAGAGGCGGAACAGGACGGGCAGGCAGAGCGTGCGCGCAAGGAACGGGAGCCTGACGTTGATCCCCACGACGACCCAGTTGTTGCCCCACGCGACCGCCGCACGGTCGGTGTTGGCGGTCGCGTCGTGGTGCCAGAACGTGGCGTGGATCTTGCGACCCAGGCGGTGCAGCAGCGTGTCGTCGATCGCCAGCACCAGCGGCGCGCCCGGCTCGATCAACCGCTCCACGATGACATCTACCAGGCGCAGGCCGAGCTCGTCGGGCTGCCAGCGCGCGTGGCTGAAGAAGCGATGCGCGCGGGCGTGATGCCAAACCCCCGACAACCTCGCGCCGACGAGCATCCCCGTGACCGTGCGCAGCCCGGTCTGCGCGATCTGACCGACAACCAACGCACGGAACGTCAGGAATGTCGGGCGGGTGAAGCATGGCGCCAAGAGGACGAGCAGCCCCTCCAGCGAAGAAGGCAGACCGAGCATCGGCGGCAACCCCCCGGTGGGCGCCGCGGATCGGGCGGCCACCCGCCCGCGGCATCGACATGGACGCCCACCGGTTCGGGAAAGCCGCCGATGCTCCTTCCCCGCCGCCCGCTCAGGTCGCCGTCGCGCTCAGCCCACGCCGACCATCACCAACACCCAACTCACCCCGCCAAGAACTGCGAAAGTCGAGTATGGGAGGTACTGCCCCGCCGGGGGTGCTGCTGGTGCTGGGTTTTAGCCGACCGCGACGGCGGCGCGTCCCGCGTAGCGCGCCCGGCCGCCTAGCTCCTCCTCGATGCGAAGCAGCTGGTTGTACTTGGCGACCCGCTCTGAGCGGGCAGGCGCCCCGGTCTTGATTTGTCCGACGCCGGTAGCAACGGCGAGGTCGGCGATGAAGGTGTCCTCCGTCTCGCCCGAGCGGTGCGAGATGACGCAGCGGTACCCCGCATCGCGTGCCATGACGATGGTGTCGAGCGTCTCGGTGACCGTGCCTATCTGGTTCAGCTTGATGAGGATGGAGTTCGCGATGCCGCGCTCGATGCCCTCGCGAAGGATGGATGGGTTCGTGACGAAGATGTCGTCGCCGACGAGCTGGACACGGTCACCAAGACGGTCGGTCAGGGCCTTCCAACCCTCCCAGTCCTGCTCGGCCATCCCATCCTCCAGCGATAGCACCGGGTACCGGCCACACACCCCCGCCCAGTACTCGACCATCTCGTCCGAGCTCAGCGAGCGGCCCTCGCCGGCCAGCTCGTAGCGGCCGTCGCCGAAGAACTCGCTCGCCGCTGGGTCCAGGCAGATGGCGATGTCATCGCCCGCGCGGTACCCGGACGCTTCGATGGCAGCTACGAGCAACTCCAACGGTGCCTCGTTGGAGTCGAGCGCCGGCGCGAACCCACCCTCGTCACCGACACCCGAGGACAGTCCGCGCTGCTTGAGCGTGCTCTTGAGCTGGTGGTAGACCTCGGCGCCCATCTGGACCGCCTGCGCGAACGACCGGGCCCCGACCGGGGCGACCATGAACTCCTGGAAGTCGACGGGATTGTCGGCATGCACACCGCCGTTGAGGACGTTCATGGTCGGGACCGGAAGCAGGTCCGCTTGATCCCCGCCGAGATGCCGCCACAGCGACTGAGCGGCGTCGGCCGCCGCGGCCCTGGCGACGGCCAGCGACACGCCGAGGAGGGCATTCGCGCCGAGCCGGCTCTTGCCGTCGGTGCCGTCGAGTTCGATGAGTGCCTCGTCGAGCCCACGCTGGTCTGAAGCGTCACGGCGGCGCGCAACCGCCGCAATCTCGCCGTTGACGTTCGCGATGGCACGAGTCACGCCCTTGCCGCCGAACGGCCCTTCGCCGTCGCGC
The DNA here is from genome assembly GCA_963728925.1 of uncultured Actinomycetes bacterium. Taxonomy (GTDB): domain Bacteria; phylum Actinomycetota; class Thermoleophilia; order Solirubrobacterales; family Solirubrobacteraceae; genus JBBPZA01. Next base: position 60,165 of record CAVSMB010000013.1, read on the forward strand.
AGTTCCAGAGCCTCCCGTGTACCAGTCGATGCCCCCGAAGGCACAGCCGCACGGCCGAATGCCCCCGAGGCCAAGCGGACGTCCACCTCGATGGTCGGGTTGCCTCGACTGTCGAGGACTTGACGGGCATGGACGTTCTCAATCGTGCTCAAGGCGCCTCCAACAAGACGGATGGGATCCCATCATCGTGGAGGGAGCAGCCGATGTCATCCGGGGCATGTCACATCCGTCGCCACGGCGACACCCGCGACCGCGAGGTCGCCTCCAACGGCCGCCTCGCGAGGCCCCCATCCCGTAAACCGGGGTATGAGGGCTCGAACGGGAGCAAATAGCCCTGGCGCGCCTGCGCGCCGACGACCTACCCGTGCGACGAGGACGTCGCCCGGCTCTCGCCCTATGTGCGCCGCCACCTCAACGTCCATGGGCACTACTCGTTTCAGCTACCCGAACTGGTCGGCGCTGGCCGAGCGCTTCGTGACCTCGACGCCCCCGATGAAGACCACGACTGACGCAGCCCGCGCGTCGGCGCGGGAGCCCTTCCCTTCCCACACGGCCGGTGGGCCTCCATCACGGCCAGGCCGTGCGGCAACAGACTCCGGCTTACCGGGACTTTCGGTTCCGATGTTCCCCACGGGCCTGAACGGAAGCGGGCGAAGTCACCGACCGCGGCGACGATCGACAGCGCGACGGTCGCGTCGACGCCGGGAATCGTCATCAGCCGCTTGACCTCGGCGCTGCCCAACGCGACTCGGGCCGAGCTCGGCGTCGATGATCGCCAGTTCCTGGGTATGGAAGTCCAGCTGACGCAGCGGCGTCACAACGGCTTGGCGCTCATCGGCCGGCAACGTCTGCTCGGCCAGCCAGCGCCGCCCCTTGCGCCCTCGTTCTCGGCATCCAGAACATCCTTCCTGCCACGCCTGACGGCGCAAGCGTTCAGATGTCCACCGAAGGGGGGAGTCCAACCAGCTTCCCAGCGCTAGATGCTGGCCCGCGAGCTCAGCGCCGGTCAATGCCCAACAGGTTTGGACTCATTTGCGCGCGAGTGGGTTGTGACCGGCGGCCAACCACAGCAGCGCCACGGCCAACCCGATGCCCTGAGCCAAGGCGAGCTGACCGACAAAACCGAGCGCGCCGCCCTCATCGCTGAACAGCGCTCCGACGGCTAATAACGCCACAGCCAGGGGAGCGAGCCGCGCGGCGAAGCGCCGCCGCCGGCGTCGGCGCTCCGGTCCACCCGGCTAACCCGCGAGACTCACGAGCGGTCGTCCTCTCGTGAGCTGCACCCATCGACGTTCACGAGACGCCCCTCGGGCTGCTTGCACGTGAGATCGAGTGCGAGGTCTTCTCGCCCAGTCTCCGCGGCAGCTCTTCGAGCTGCGGGCGCTCCTGGAGCCGTGTAACGAGATGGCCGGGCAGGACTGTGCCGGCGATGTTGAGGCAGAACGTGGTCCATGCCCAGGCTGCGACGGGACCAGGGCGCAATTTGGGGCGCTCCGGTCGTTCTCGTGGAAGTCATCGCAGCGGCGGCATGATGGTGAGGCCGGTGCAGCAGAGGTAGATGAGGGCGATGAGGGGCTCGGGGCCGTGGAAGCCGAAGGAGCGGTGTGAGAGCAGCCGGACCTTGGAGTTCAGGGCTTCCATGCGGCTGTTGGACAGGCCGAGGCGGATCGCGGCGAGGATCCCGTCGCGGCGTGCGCGGAGGGTCCGCGCGAGCTTGATGAACGGCCTCAGTCTGCTGCGTGACGCCCAGGCCAGCCAGGCGGCCAGGTGCGCCGGGGCGAGGGAGCGGTCCTCGAGGTGGTAGAGCAGCCGCAGCTCCTCTTTGAGCAGGAAGGCGCGGTAGAGGCGCTTGTTGGCATGGCTGACCTCGTGCAGCGCGGCGAGCTGGCCGACGGTCTGGCGCTCGGGCGCCTTGAGCAGCGACCAGCGCAGGCCCTTGACCCAGCGGCCGTGGCCGGACTTGCTCTTGCCGGCGGCGTTCCATTCGGTGCGGCGGACGTCGTCGACGGCGCGCTGAGCGAGGGTAGGGTCGACCCGCGGCGCGGTGGCGGCCTTTGGGCCGCTCCGTTTCCGCGAGCCGCCCGCCGAACCCGGCGTGCGAGTTCCCCCGCACCGGGCTCTCCACAGGCATACCGGTGTCATCTGGCGATCAGTCCTTCCAGGTAATCCATGGCTGTGGTGTGATCGCGTAACGCGATGTAGCCGCTCGTCCACGGCAGCGGGATCTGCGCGCCCCGGTAGCGGTAGCGCGTTATGTGCACCGCCGCCGGGTTGAACAGCTCCACGCGGTTGTGGGCGGGCCACCGCTCCTTGAGGTAGGTGCGGCGCAGCCAGCCCCAGTTCCGCTTCCGGTGCCGTCGGCGCAGCCATCCCACGACCCGCCAATACGCGTAGTGACGCAGGTAGCCGAACGTCGCCGAGGAGACTCCATGCCGGAAGTAGTTGCACCAGCCCCGTAGCACGCGGTTAACGCGATGCAGGAGCTGGTCAGGTTGCTGGTCGGGCCCGGTGTGCTTGGTGATCTGCCGGACCTTCGCCTTGGCGGTCTGGAGTGACCGCTTCGACGGGTACGTGTGGATCACGTTCCGGCCGTGACGTCCCCGGACGCGCTTGATCGCGAATCCGAGGAAGTCGAACCCCTCGTCGATCGACACAACGCGGGTCTTCTCCGGCGAGAGTCTGAGGCCGAGCGGCGCAATCACCTGCTCGACCTCGGCGACCAGCGACTCGGCGTGCTCACGACTGCCCGCGACGCAGACGACGAAGTCGTCCGCGTAACGGCACAGTTTGTATGTGGCTCCGCCTCGGCGCCTGATCTTCTCGCGCTCTGGTCGTGTCGCCATGCTCATCTGCCAGGCGCGGACGAAGTGCTCGTCCAGCGCCGACAGCGCAAGGTTGGCGATCAGCGGCGAGAGAATCCCGCCCTGCGGGGTGCCAGCGAGCGTCTCTTCTTGACCGCCCAGCTCGGTCAGGATCCCGGCTTTGAGGAACGCCTTGATGAGCGCCATGACGCGCTTGTCCGCGACTCTGGCTCGCAGCCGGTCCTGAACGGCGACATGCGAGATTTCGTCGAAACACGCCTTGATATCTGCTTCGAGAACCCACTCGTAGGAGTTGGTCGCGAGCATATGTATCTCGGCGATCGCGTCGTGTGCTCGGCGTCCGGGCCGGAACCCGTAGGAGCAGGGTTTGAAGTCGGCCTCGAAGATCGGCTCGAGCACCGTCTTGAGGGCAGCCTGGATCACGCGGTCGCGGAGGGCGGGCACCCCAAGCCGCCGGAGTTTTCCTCCGCGCTTGGGTATCAGCCGCTCCTTGACCGGCAAAGGCCGAAAGCTCCCGGACCGCAGCTCCTCGCGGAGTCCGTCAAGGAACTTCTGCACGCCCAACTGTTGCTCAACGTAGCGGGCGGTCTGCCCGTCCACGCCGGCTGAGCGCGACCCTCTGTTCGACCTGACCCGAAGCCACGCCATCATCAGCGTGGCCGGGTCACAGACGAGGTTATGGAGGTCGTTGAACCTCCGGTTGGGATCGTCAGATGCCCACTTGTGCAGCTTGCGCTGAATCCCGAGTACCCTGTCCTGCGCCTCCTTCGGCACAGGCCATGGAGCGCTGGTGTTCACCGGCGACCTCCTCGCATTCCAGACGGGCGCTGCAAGCCCGCTGCTCCCCTTCGCCATGTACCCGGCTCTCCCGGGCTCGGACTACTACGAGAGCTCCGCCCCCGACCCGGGCCATCAGCGGACGCTGCGCCTTGCCTGCACCCCGAAGGGCACGTCGGCGACACCGGTCGGGTTCCCACGTTCACTACCGTTCGCTTGTCCGGGTCGGCGCCCAGCTCTTCCCCTGCGGGCCTGCCGCGACGCTCACGCGGACAGCGCGTCGCGGTCCCTTCCCAGCGCATCAATCCGCCGGTCGGGACGGTCCCCCGTGCATCCGAGGACTCGCTCACCGCTTGACCCAGCCCATATCCATCGGGTTTGAGCCGGGGTCCACACTCAAGGGGGTTCTGCCACTGGTGCACTTGCGTTACGCCTTTCGGTCTTGCTTGCCGCGCCCGCGCGGTCCGATAGTTCCCGCGCGCCGCGTCGTTGTCAGGACTGCTTGCCGTCCTCGCCCGCAGCTCCGGGGTCAGACTGTCCTCAGCTTCACCGGGCTGCCGCGACAGCCCGGCGGCAGGGTCTTGCACCCCGCACGAACCGGTAGCGCCTCGTGGCGCACCTGCACGACATGAAACGGGTCAAAGCAGACCTCGGGGTTGAAGTCCGCGTCGGCGGCAGCAGCAGCGCGGATCGCCTTCTCGTAGCCGCCGTTCATGTCGATCGAGATCGCCCGGATCGAGTGCTTGCGCTCGCCGAGCTGGGCGAAGAACGCCTGCAACGTGGCGGCGTCGCGGCCCGGCCGCGCCCATACGATCGCGCCGCTGGTGTGGTCGCAGACCTGAGTCAGGTAGCGCTGCCCACGGCGGTAGCTGATCTCGTCAACGGTGCCTTCATTCTGCACCTCCTGCAACGAGTTGTTGGTTTCGGTAGCGGGTTCGAGGGGAGTCGGTGAGCCGTTGGCGGCAGGCGGCCTCGATCTCGGCGTTGAAGAGGATCGCGAGGCGCCGGCGGCCGGCGCGGCGGGCCTGGAGCTTGCCCTGCCTGATCCAGACGTAGATGACGTGGTCGCCGACGCGCAGGCGTTCGGCGAGCTCGTGGACGCCGATTTCGTCGTCGTGGATCGGCGAGGGCGCGGGGATGCGGTGCTGCCAGCGCAGCCAGCGGACGCCGTCCTCGTCGAACGCACGGCCGCTGGCGGTGAGATGTCCTGCATGGTTGAGGTGCTCGGCGAGCTGGGCGTTGGTGTGGGTCGGGCCCAGCTCGCGCAGGATTTCGAGCACGACCTGGGCGCGTGCGCTTCGGGCGGCGGCGGGCCGCAGCACGGTCAGCTCGTCGCTGGCGCCCGAGCGCCAGTGGATCCCGATCTGGATCTCGGGCTGGTCGGGCTGGTCGGGCTGGGACGTGAGCGTGATGTCGGCGATCAGCGCGCGCAGCAGCCGCTTGCGATCGCGGTGCGACGTGCTGGGTGCGGCCCATAGCCGCGGGAGGTCGCGGGCAACCGCTTGGATGTCGGCGCGCGCGGGCGGTGGGGGCTCGGCGGCCTGACTGGCGAGTTCGGTTTCTGCGTCGGCGAGCTCGTGCAGCTTGGCTTCCCAGCGGGACTCCAGGGTGCGGGCGACGAGTCGGTTGTCGGGGTCGCATTGGTGAAAGGCGCGTTCGGCGCGCGTCGCGTCGTAGCGGGCGCGCTCGACGCGTAGCTCTACGGCGCGGGTCTGGCGCCCGCGGCGATCGGCGACCGTGTCGGCGGCGCTCAGCGCGAGCGCGATCTGGTCGGGAGCGACGGCCCGAAGGAGCCGTTCGGCGACCGCTTGCTCGATCACCTCGCCCATCACGCCGCGACAGCCGGGCGTGGCGGCGCGGTCGGCGCGGCTGTAGCTGCAGTCATAGCCGGGCTTGGCGGCGCTGGTGTAGAAGGTCGACATCGAGCGCCCGCAGTTGCCGCAGCGGACGATCCCCTGCAACAGGGCGCGGCCCTCGCGCGCCGGGCGCGCGCCGTCATGCGTGCGGTTGGCCGCAAGGCGCTGCTCGATGCGCAGGAACTGCTCCCAGGTGATGTAGCCGGGGTGGTGATCGTGGATCACGACGCCCCATTGTTCGCGTGGCAGCATCGTGGTCCTGGCGCGGATCGTGCCGTCGGGCTCGACGTGGCGGCGGCTGCGGCGCCGTCCGAACACGTAGGCGCCGGCGTAGGCGGGGTTGCGCAGCACGGTCAGCGCGCGGCTGTGCGTGAGGCGGCCGTGGCGCAACTGCCCGGCCCATGCGCCGCCGTAGGCGCGTGCGGGAAACCGCCGGTCGGCGAACGCGCCGACGACCGCGTAGGCCGAGCCGGTCTGCTCGAAGCAGCAGAACACGTCGGCGACCGCGGCGCGGACCTCCTCGTCGGGGTCCAGGACGATCGCGCCCTCGTCGTCGTAGACGTAGCCGACCGCCAACGGGAAGCGCAGCTCGCCGCGCGCGGCGGCGGCGCGCCGGGCGCCCTGCAGCCGCCCAGCGAGCAGGTGCAGCTCGGCCTCGGACATCGTGCCTTTCAGCCCGAGCAGTAGCCGGTCGTTGAACAGGCCGAGATCGTAGATGCCGTCGCCGTCGATAATCAGCGTGTCGGTCAGGCTGCACAGCTCAAGCAGCCGTTGCAGATCGGCGGTGCTGCGCGCCAGCCGCGAGACCTCAAGGCCGAAGACCGCGCCGACCTCGCCGCAGCAGACGCGCCCGACCAGATCCTTGAACCCCGTCCGCGCCGACCCGCCGCGGCCCGACAGACCGAGGTCGGCATCGATCACCAGGACCCGCTCGGCAGGCCACCCCAGGCGCTCGGCGTCGTTGGTCAGCGCGTACTGACGTTGGGTGGATTCGCCGTGATCGCGGACCTGCGCAAGCGTCGACTGGCGCACATAGACGACCGCCAGGCGCTCCAGGTGCTCGCTGGTGATCTTCGCTGACGAGCTCATCGTCATCGTGCTCACCGCTCGCTCCCGCGGCCAGCGCCGCTTCGACCATGTTCGCCACCGCCGCGACCGCCTGGGCGCCGTCGCCGGACACCGGACATCACCCCAGCGCCCGCCGACCGAGCAGCTCGACGTTGATCTGCGCGATCTGCGCCAACGCGGCCTCGTTGCGGTGTGTCACGCTCACGTACTCGTCGACGACCGCTTCCAGCGCGCCGGGCACGTACAGCGTTCGGTTGCGCCCGCCGCTATAGAGCGCCAAGTACAGGTAGGGGCCGTGCAGCTCACCGCGCCGGCAGCGACAGCCGCTGCTCGAGCAGCGCCGCCCCTGACGCACCAACGAACCCGGCAGCGTCGCCTCGGGACGCTGTACCGCGGCCGCCAACCGCCGCCGCCACGCGCGCAGCTGGCGATCGCTGGCCTCGTGAAGATCGCCGACGTCAGTCATCGTCATAGCCTGTATCTGTTTCGTGCACAGGCTCCATAATCCTTCCCCCCGGCCGGTTCGATCCCGTGATCGCCGCCACGACCTCGACCAGCCCAGTCAGCACCTCGCCACCCAGCGGCGTCGATGCCGGCGCACCCGCGCGATCGGTCGCATCCTCGGGCACGCCGATCGTGCCCAGCGACCCGCCCTCGCAGACATACAGACGCCCGCCCGCGTAGCGCCGCACGAACAAGACCGCCAGCCGCTGCCCACGCAACGGATGGAACGGATGCGTAACCACCAACGACTCACAAATCGCGTTGGCCTGGCCTGCACTATGCGCACACCGTCTCGACGCCGATCATCACCAGCCCGGCGAGCCGCTGCTCGTCGAGGTGATCGGCGACGACGCGCGCGACGATCGCCCCGACGGTGTCCCAGCCGACCCTGAGCAGCGCCGTGATCGGCGTCTTGGCCATCTGCTGGGCGCAGAAGGCGACGAGGTCCTCAAAGTCGCGCGTGTGACGGGCGCGCCGCCGCGCCCACGGGACCGCCTCGACGCGCACGCCGCAGTCGCCGCAGCACACGCGCCGCAACTCGTACTCGACAAAGCAGCGGTTGCCCGCCAGGTCGAGATGGCGCCAGCTGCGCCACGCGCGGTCATGGACGTGGCCGCAGACCTGGCCGCAGCCCGAGCAGGCGGCGCGCCGGCGGCGCAGCGCGACGCGCACGGTGACCCCTGCAGGGCCGAACAGAACGTCGATGACGCGGGCGCCCTGGAGCGCCAGCAGACGGTTGAATGCGGTCGTGACCCGCACGTCGTCCTCCCGCGGTCGCTGAGCTTCGAACACCCAGCAGCCTGCCCGAGCGACGGTCGTGCGGGTCGCTCAACGCTCGTGCAGCCGCCAAACAGCGCAGCAAGGGAGAAAGAGCCTGCGAGCGAGCCTGTTCTACGCCTCAGCGCTTCCACTCAAACAACCGGAGACCCCAATTTGGTGAGGGTCGCGGGCAAGAGCCTACCCAGCCCCTTCCAGCCAGCTTGCGCCGGGCCGGTCGCGGCATCAAGCAGGCCATTCCGTGGTAACCCGCCACTCCTTCGCGGGGCGATCACTCTGCACGTTTAGAGAACCGCCGCCGGCTGTCTTCCAGGACGATCTGCGCCTCCTCGGCGGAGTACCAGCCGTCTACTTTCACTCGCTTGCCCTGTGGTTGCTTGTACATGCCGAAGAAGAAGGTGATCTCGTCGCGAAGCTGCTGCGGCAGGTCCTCGACGTGCTCCATCGCGCCCCAGTTGGGGTCGCCGTCGGGAACGCAGACCAGCTTGTCGTCCTGGCCTTGTCGTCGCGCATGCGGAAGAGCGCGATCAGACGGCTTTCGATGAAGCATCCAGCGAAGGTGGGCTCGGTGACGCAGACCATCGCGTCGAGCGGGTCGCCGTCTTCCGCGAGCGTCTCGGGGACGTAGCCGTAGTCGGTCGGGTAGACGACCGACGAGAAGAGGAAGCGGTCGAGCTTGATCGCGCCAAGCGCCGGATCGAACTCGTACTTGTTGCGCGAGCCCTTGGGGATCTCGATGCGGCAGAGCACGTTCTCAGCGGTCATCAAATGGCTCCTTGGATCGTCGTCGCTTACCGGTCCCGGTCTCCGATGACGAGCACCGGGATTCGTCCGTCCGAGACGAGCCGCTCGTCCACGCCCCGCAGGAGCAACCGGCCGACGCGCGTGGTGTGGTGGTGGCCGCAGACGATGAGGTCGAAGCCGTGGTCGTGTGCGTGCTCGAGCAGTGCGTCGCCCGGCGGGTCGCCGTCGATGACTGTCTGGTCGACCGGGACGCCCGCTCGGTCGGCGCGGTCGCGGACCTTGGCGAAGGTCTCTTCGAGGAAGCGGCGGGCGGCGTCGGACGACTCGGCTCGATCGGCCTCGGTCTCGGCATGGGCGGGCGAGTAGGCGACCGAGACGGCCGTCAGCTCGCCGTCGAAGCGCCGGGTGAGGTCGATGGCGACGTCGAAGGCCCGCAGCGCGACGTCGGAGCCGTCCCACGCTAGGAGGATCCGCTGGAACATCAGCGCAGGATGGGGACGAGGGCGAGGATCAGGATGAGCACGGCGAGCATGTAGAGGAGGTAGGTGCTGAGCCGGCCGGACTGGGTCGCTCGTATGCGGTTAGAGGCGGCAAGCGCGACGGCGGTCACCGGCCGGTACAGGTAGCGGTCGACCGCGAGCACCACGCGGGTGTCGAGCCGGAGGCCCTGCGCGTCGCGGCTGAGGCTCGAGCGGTAGCCCAGCGGGCCGCGGAGGACGACGCGAATGGGGTTGGAATAGGCGGAGGGGCGGTACTGCACGGCGTCGAGCGACGCGCCGCTGCCGGTCACCCAGACCGGCGCGCGCCGCGCGCCGGTCCGGCGCAGGGCCGCCCACGCCGCCGCGCCGGCGAGCAGCGCGTAGGCGGGAAGGACGATGCTCAACCAGGTGGGCGCGAGGACCGAGAAGTCCTTGAACACAGGGCCGAGGACGAGGGGGTGACTGATCGTCGCACCCGCGGGATCGAAGCCGAGCACCCCGGCGAGCCCAGAGCCGAGCAGGTGGATCTCCCACGGCGCGACGGCGCCGAGCACGAGCACGAACCCGGTTAGCGTGAGCGCGCCCAGCCCGGCGCCCGGCTCGCGCACTCCGTCGATGACGCGTCGCGCCGGGCCGAGCACGCTGAACCCGAGCAGCTTGGCGAAGGCCAACAGGCCCAGGCCGGCGGTCAAGGCGAGGACCGCGGCCGCCAGCGCGCACAGCAGGCGCGACAGCAGGCCGGGGAGGCGGAAGGCTTGCAGCAGCGCTTCGAAGGTGAACCACTCGCTGACGAAGCCGCCGAAGGGCGGTACCGCGGCGAGGGTCAGCGAGGCCAGCCCCAGGCCGACGCTGGTGCGTGGCAGGCTCCGGCCGAGACCGCCGAGCGGATCGAGCGTTCGCTCTCCCGTGCCGCGCTCGATGCGGTCGGCGGATAACAGCGCGAGGGTCTTGGCCAGGTTGTGCGCCACTACGTGCAGCGTCGCCGCGAGCAGGCCGGCGGCGGCGAGGGTGCGGTTGCCGGCCGCCTGGCCGAGCAGGGCAACACCGAGCCCGACGAGCGCGATCCCGGCGTGCTCGACTGTCGAAAAGCCCAGGAAGCGCCGAAGGTCATCCTGCGTGATCGCGTAGACGATGCCGGCCACCGCCGTCAGCGCGCCGAGGACCAGGAGGGCGTCGCCCCACCACGCCTGGGCCGGCCCGATGGTCGCGAACACGAAGCGCCACAGGCCGTAGAACCCCGCGCAAAGCGCGACCGAGAGCGACGCGGCGCCCGCCCGCCGCGCGCCGCCGTAGCCGGCCGGAAGCGCGCCCTGCAGCGGCACGATCCCCACCTTCGTCCCGAAGGCGACGACGAACAGCACAAACAGGGCGCCGCTCGTCCCGGCGGACAGGTCGGCGCGCGCCCACACGTCGAGCGAGAAGGAGCCGGTGTGCCCGTAGAGCAGGCCGACGGCCGCGAGCAGGGCGGCGCCGCCGAGCTTGGTCAGCCCTCCGGTCAGGTAGCCGGACCGCAGGTCGCCACCCGAGCTGGCGGTGAGGTACAGGCAGACCGTCAGGCCCTCCCAGGCGAGCAGGAAGAGGAAGCCCTGGTCGGCGCCGATCGCGACGGCGACGCCCAGCACGAGCACCGAGTTGAGCGCCGTCAGACCGGCGCCGGGCGGACGCTCGGCATAGGCCAACGACGTCGCGCCGCCCGTGACCCCGGTCAAGGCGAGGAAGACGCCGCTGAGGCCGTCGGCGCGCAGGGCGCTCGGCCCGAACCCGAGCCAGTCGCCGAGCGCGAGGTCCGGGTGGGCGCCGCCCAGCGCGGCGTCCACGCCCACGACGACCAGCGCGACGCAGCCGGCGGTGGTCAGCAGCGCTCCCAGGCGAGGCAGCGCCAGCGCGGCGAGCGCGCCCAGCGCCAACGCGATCATCGCGGCGGCGTAGAAGACCGTCACGCCGTGCGCTCCTCGTCGACGAGCCCGACCGCCCTCAGGATGCCGTCGAGGATCGCGATCGGGCTCGGAGGCGAGCCGGGGACGTACACGTCGACCGGCAGCACGCGGTCCACACCGCCGGCGACGGCGCCGGTCGCCGCGGACAGGCCGCCCGAGCACGCGTCCGTGCCGACCGCGACCAGCGCCTTGGGCTCGGGCATGATCTGCCAGGTCCGCTCGAGCGGGCCGCGCATGGGCTCGGTGACGCCACCGGTGACGAGCAGCACGTCGGCGTGGCGCGGGGCGGCGGTCAGGAAGACGCCGAGTCGCTGGACGTCGTAGTGTGGGTTCCACAGCGCCTGGATCTCCCACTCCTCGGCGCCGTCCGAACCCGCATCGACGTGGCGAACATGCACCGACCGCCGCAGCGCCTTCGCCCGTGCGCCGAGCGGCGCGCCTTCTGTGGCGGGAGCCTGATCGCCTTCCGGCACGCCGACGACCAAGGCGTCACGACCCCGTCTCGCGGTCTCATAGGTCGAGCGGAACGCGAACCACTCGGGCGCCGCCTCGACGCATGCCCCGCAGAGAATGCAACGCCCGCGGTCCAGCTCGACTCGGCCCCGCTCGTCCACGGCGATCGCTCGCGTGGGACATAGGGCTTCCAGCTCCGGGTCGGCGCCGACGCCGACGCCGTCCAACACGTCGACCCGCCCGCGGAAGCCCACGAAGGGTTCCTCATCGCGACGCGGGTACCCGGTGGTCACCCGTCCTCGCCGCAACCCGCGCACCAGCCACTCGAGCATCAGCGATCGCTCCCCGCCGGCGTGAGGCCGAACGAGTGCTCGATGAACGCGAAGTCGGTGAGCACATCGGCGGGGAAGGCCAGGTCGAACAGCGCGAAGTTGCGCAGCGAGGGCGAGGCGAGATGCACGCGACCGATCCGGCCGTCCTCGACCTCGACCCAGACGACGAGCTCGCCCTGCGGAGCCTCGCTCCACCCGTAGGCGGCGCCGCTGCCGCCGGGCACCGGGCAGCGGATCGCTCCATCTCGCTTGCGCAAATGATCGATAGCCTGGCGCAGGATGCGCACCGACTCCCCCAGCTCGCCGAAGCGGACCTCGACGCGGGCCATCGCGTCGCCTCCCTCCTGGGTGACCACCTCGAGCCCGAGGCGGCGGTAGTCGCCGTAGGGACGCTCGTGGCGTGCGTCGGTGCCCAGCCCCGAGCCGCGAGCGAGCGGCCCGACCGCGCCGTGGTCCTCCAGGGTGGAGCGCTCCAGCACGCCGGTCCCGACCAGCCGATCGGTCATCGACTCGGTCTGCTCAAAGAGCCGGCGGTCGCGGCGCAGATCCGCCTCAAAGGCGTCGAGCACGCGTCCGAGGTCGTCGAGCCCGACGCGCCCGTCATCGCGCACCCCACCCGGCACGATCGCGCCGCGCGCGAAGCGCGAGCCGGTGAACGCCGCCTGCAGGCGCAGCACGTTCTCCTTGTGGATCTGAAAGCGCGCCTGGCCGACGAACAGCGCGGTCGTCTCCGCCTGCTTGGCGATGACGTCGAGGTGGTTGGCCAGGCGCTCGAGCTCCGCGTAGACGGCGCGCCAGCGCTGCGCCCGCGGCGGCGGCTCCACGCCCAGTGCCCGCTCGACGGCTTGCGCGTAGGCGCTCGCGTAGGCGACCGAGGCGATGCCCGCCACGCGCTCTGCGACGTAGGAGCCCTGATCGAGGCTCATCCCGCGGAACCGCTGTTCGAGGCCACGGTGCTTGAAGAAAGGTCGCGTGTGGAGGCGTGGGACGTCCTCGCCGCCGGTTTCGATGAGGAACTGGATCGCCTCGAAGACCCCGGAGCGCACCGGGCCGTACGGGATCGCGAAGACGTCGGCGCCGCTGACCTCGTGGGTGACGAGGTCGGCGTCGGGACGGGTGAGGCTCGGGGCCGGGTCGAGGCCCAGGGGGAGGATGCCGTGACGCTCGGCCAGCTCGCGTTCCGGCCACCTCGCCGCGGGCCACCACGCGCCCAACGACGGGTAGACGGCCGGCTCACCGTCCAGCGGGGCGCGAAGGACGACCAGCCGCCCGCGCAGCGCGAAGGCGGACAGCAGCGAGGGCTCTGGGTGCTCGGCGAGGTGGACGGTGACGAAGCGCGCGCCGGCCTCCCGCAGGGCACGCGCCGCCTTGGGCAGCTCGTCGAGACCGACCCTGAGCCGCGTCTCGGGGTCGGCTGACGGCTCCTGGACGCCGACCAGGGTGTCCGGAACGGCGCTCACGGCCCGGGGGCGCCGAGCCGGCCGGCGGCGTTGGACAGCAGGTCTGCCAGCGCATTGGGCAGATGCACGCCGAGTCCCACGACCACGACAAGGCAGCCGAGCATCCCGGCGACCATCCACCAGCTCGTCTCTGCGGCGACGCCTGCGCCGTCGGCCGCCGGCGTGAGCACGATGCGGCCGGCGTGCCACACCAGGCCGAAGAAGGCGACGTTGACGAACACTAGGAGCAGCGCCACGCCGACGTACTGCGACCCGGCGAAGGCGCCCGAGACGATCTGGAACTCGCTGCGGAAGACGCCCGACAGCGGCAGGCCCGACAGCGCCAGGACCGCGGCCAGGAACATCGGGCCGGTCCACGGCATCAGCCGACCCGCGCCGGTGACACCGTCGATCTCCTTGGTGTCGTAGCGACGCAGGAGCGAGCCGGCCCCGAGGAAGGCCAGCCCCTTCGCCGAGGCGTGGGTGATCACGTGCAAGAGCGCTCCGGCGACCGCCAGCGGCGCGCCGAAGCCGACGCCGAGCGCGACGAGCCCCATGTGCTCGATCGAGGAGTAGGCGAGCAGCCGCTTGAAGTTGCCCTGACGAAGCACGAACAGACTTGCGACGACCAGCGAGAGGGCCCCGACGACGATCAGGACATGGCCGGCGAACGGTCGCTCCCCGGCGGCGACGGCGACCTGGTAGAAGCGCAGCACGGCGTACAGGGCTGCGGCCAGCAGCGAGCCCGACAGCAGCGCCGAGGCGGGCGCCGGCGCCTCGCTGTGCGCGTCGGGAAGCCAGGTGTGGGTCGGCACGAAGCCGACCTTCGTCCCGAAGCCGACCACGGCGAGGAGGAACGACAGCCGCACGGCGTCCGTCGGCAGCGTTCCGGCGGCTCCGAGCAGCCGGTCAAAGCGCGGGAGGTAGGCCTCGCCGAGCGTCGCGGTGCCCGCCGCGTAGAGCACGATGATCGAGAGCAGCGCGATGCCGAGTCCGCACGAGGCGATCAACACGTACTTCCAGGATGCCTCCAGTGCTGCGTCGGTGCGGTCCAGGGCGACCAGCAGCGCCGAGATGATCGTCGTCAGCTCGACCGCCACCCACAGCGACCCGAAGTCGGCGGCGAGGGGAACGAGCAGCATGCTCCAGCTGAAGAGGTTGAGCAGCACGAAATAGCGCCGCGCGAAGCTGTCGAAGCCATGCCCCCGCTCGTCGACGGCCAGGTACCCGATCGAGAACACCGCGGCGGCGGCGTAGAGCAGCCCGGTGGCCGCGAGGAAGACCGCGCCAAGCGAGTCGAGCCGCAGCCAGCCGCCGAGCGCGTGCTCGACGGCGCCGTGACGGACGTCGAGGGCCAGCGCGACGCTCAGGACCAGCGAGACGACCGCCGCGACCACCGTCGCGGCGCGAGCCAGACGCCAGCCGTCCGCCGCGGCCACCGCGACGGCGGCCAGGGGGACGGCGAGGATCGCGATCAGCGTCCAGCTCATCCGGTCAGACGGTCCAGGACGTCGGTTCGCACTGCCGTTCGCTCCACAGCGAGGTACTGCACGAGGACTACGAAGACGAGCACGCCCACGAGAACGTCGAAGAGCAGCAGCAGCGCGAGGATCAGCGGCAGTCCGGGCGCGATGACCAGCGACCCGACCGACACCGCGTTCTCCAGCACCAGGAAGCCGATGAGCTGCGAGGGCGCGTAGGGGCTGACGATCATCAGCAGGAAGGCGACGAGCACACCGGCCACGGCGACCGGGAGAGCGGAGAGCGGCAGCGCCGGAACGCCGCCGAGGTGCACGCCGTGGAGGGCGACGAAGGCGAACGACGACAGCACGATGGCCGCGAGCACGGCGGTCGGCGCGCCGATGCTGGCGGGCACCCGCGGGTCGGAGCCGAGGTTGCGCAGGACGTAGGCGACGCCGACCGGGAAGAGGATCGCCTTGAGCGCGAGCGTCACCGCCGCGAGCACGTAGAGCTCGCTGCCGTGCCCGTCGGCCGCCGTCGCGACCGCCAGGCCGGCGACCACCGCCGAGCTCAGCGCGTACAGCCGCAACTGCTCCCAGACCTCCTGCGAGCGCAGCATCCAGACCTCGAGCAGCAGCACCGCAACGGCGCTGAGGGTCGCCGCGGCGCCGAAGACCGTCAGCTTCGCGTCGCCGAAGCCCGGCTGGAAGAGGAAGATGACGACGGCGAGCACCGCGAGCATGAAGCTCGCCACGGTGAACTCGGGAATCTTGTAGAGGCGCAGCTTCGCGTAGCTCGACTCGATCGCGACGACGGCCGCGCCAACGACGACGCACTTTGCCAGTAGCAGGACGACGGCCAGCGCCACGCTGTCCAGGCGCCCCGTCGCGGCGAGTCCCCACGGCGCCACGAGCACGTTTAAGAAGATCACGTAGAGGACCAGCTGCTTGACCGACGAGCCCCAGCGCAGGAACGCGAGCCCGGGCCCTGAGTGCTCGAGCACGCGCCCCTCCTCGATCATCCCGAACTCAAGCGTCCCCCCGTGGCTCTGCACCGGGATCCGGCCGCTCTCGGCCAACACGAGCATGAAGAACGCCGCGACGACGAGCAGATGGCTGGGCCGCACGACCTCGACCGCCGAGGAGCGAAGCGTCTCCCCAAGGACGTAAGGCAGGTCGGTCTGCGTGGTGAGCGCAACCACGAACACGACGAAGATCACCGTCGGCTCGTTGAGCGCCCCGAACGTCCGCAGCCGGCTTGACCCGAGCTGGGCATACGGACTGCCGCTGTCAATCGCGGCGAGCGAGATGGCGAAAGAGGCCATCCCCAGGATCAGGCCACCGGCCAAGATGTCGCCCATGTACCCGAGCGGCAGCCCGAAGCTCGTGAGCACCGGGATCAGCAGCGGTACCGTCGCATAGCCGGCAAAACTGACATAGGGAGCCGCCCGGAAGACCGGCCCTGCAGGCCCTGGGAGGACGGTCTCCTTGCGCAGCAGCTTCGCGATGTCGTAGTAGGGCTGCAGCACCCGCGGCCCGCGGCGCTCCTGCACCACGGCCTCGGCCTTGGCGATGCAGCCGCTGACCAACGGAGCGAAGCCGAGCACCGTGACCACCTGTAGGACCTGGACGGTCCAGTCGGGCAGGATCGGCACGGTGGCGTCGCTCCTCTCGCGTCGAATCGGTCGCGGAAGGAGCCATCAGCCTGTCAGTCAGGCGGCAGTTCGGAAGGCCAGGACCAACCTCCACGCCAGAGCTCCATCTGGCTCGAACCGATGATACCCGAGAGCCGCCTGAACACGCGCTCGACCGAACGAGGAGCAACTGTCAAATGTTGTGGCTAGCGGCCTGACAGAAGTCACGCGGCGACCCTCTCGTCCGTCGTTGTGATGTCGTCGTCCGTGACCCGGATACCGTCCTTGAACGTCGCGCCGGCGAACACGTCGGCGACGAGCTCGTGGCCGTTGAACCGTCGCCAACGTTCCTAGGCGGCGTCGAGGAGCTTGTAGGCCATCGCGAGCGCGGCCTTCTTCGAGCCCGCGCATTCGTGCGCGGGTGCGGAGCTTGACGGTCGCGAAGCTTGACTCGATCGCGGTCGCGGTCCGCAGGTGGCGCCAGTGCTCGGCCGGGATGGCGTAGTAGCGCGCGAGCGTGATCTCCGAGCTGCCCATCCCGTCGCCGAGCAGCAGGATCACGTTCTTGGGCTTCTTGGAGCGGATCTGTGACCGCGGCAGCTGCGAGTTGTCGCGGTCGTCGCCACTGCCGGCGGCAACCGTCCCGCCCAGCACCCGGCCGCCCCGATGGCAGCCAGCGCTGCGATGCGCCGATACCCCAGCCGTCGCATGAACAACCTCCCGTTGGTGAACGAGGGCGGAGGGTGCTGGACGACGAGCCGCTGGCCGTGAAGATTCTGAAATCACGGGATAAAACGGCTGTGAAGGCGTCAGTCGCCGCCCGGCTGCTCCCTCCGGGATCATCCCTCCAATTGGGCTCGAAACGCGACAACCGTCAGGTCGCCCTTCCCCGTCTGCTCAGACCGCCGCCCGTCGCAGCCGCTCTCGAGTACGCGGCTGTGGCCCACGGAGGCCAGCGTCGCAAGGACGGCTCGCTGTTCGTGCTGCACGTGATCGAGGTGGCCGCCCTGTTGCGTATCGTGCGGGCCGACCTGCCGGTGATCGTCGCGGGCGTGCTGCACGATGTGCTGGAGCGCACCGTCGCAGCGGTGAGTGAGGATGAATCGATCTCGCCGTACGAGGAGCGCAAGCGCTTGCTACGGCAGAGTGCGGCCGACGGTGGCCCTGATGCGCATGCGGTATTCGCCGCAGACAAGGTCGCCAAGGGCGGAGCCTGCGCAGCTGCTGGCCGCACTCCCATCAGGTATCTCCGCGTCGGAAGGACGTCAGGCGCCTGGATCACTACGAGCGCAGCCTTGGACGCTCCGCGAGGTGGGCTTCGCGTTGCCGCTGGTTGACCTCCTGGAACTCAAGCTCTGGGCGCTCGATCCTGAAGCCGAGTTCCGTCTGACGGTCGATAGGATGCCCGACGAGCGATGAGGCTCGCTCTTGACCGCGGTACGTCCGCTGATGGCCTCTACTCCGAATTCGAGTTCGAGGTGCTGCATGAGAGTCAAAGTGCGGGCGGTCATCGCCCGCGACGGCAGAGTCGTTGTCGCACGCGAGCGGCGTCGCGGGTTGGAGTACTTCACCCTTCCGGGCGGCCGGGTCCAGCCCAAGGAGGAGCTCGAGCAGGCGCTCGCGCGCGAGGTTGCGGAGGAAACGGGTCTCTCGGTGGAGGTCGGGGCGCTTCTCTATCTCGCTGAGGTCGTGGCCGGCACGGCTGTGCAGGAACTCATCGCCGTCTTCCGCGCCGAGCATGTCGGTGGCGACTGGGACGGCGTCACCCTCATCGGTCGCGACGACGCAGTCGCAGAGCGGGTCAGACCCCCGATCCTAGACACCATCTTCGACGACCTCGAGGGCGGTGGGACAGCCATCCCTCGCTGGTTGGGCAACATTCACCAGCGCGCCTCAAGCCTGAAGTGAGGAGCGCGCCGTGTGACCGAGCGGCGCCGGTGACCGCTCACCGGGATCGCCAGAGCGAGCAATGTACTGGTGCTTTCATTGCTACGGCGTCAATCCGCGTCCATCAGGCCCCTGCATACATTGCGGGCGACCGGTGGAGGCGCCATCCGATCTCTCTTCCGAGCAGCGCCTGATCTGGACCCTCGGGCACCCCGACGGCGACCGCGCCGTCACGGCGGCACAGACGCTCGGCCGCAAGCGCGCCGCCGCGGCGCTCCCGGCGCTTCGGCAGGTCGTCACCGAAGAGCGGGATCCCTACCTGGCGGCCGAGGTTCTTCGCAGCCTGATCGCGATCGCGGGTGCCGAGCACTCGCGCGCCCGGCTCGAGTAGCTCGCCGCCCAGTCGTCGTTCATGGTGCAGGCCGTTGCGCGAAAGGCTCTGAGGGCCGCCGCATGCCCCTGCGTAGCCCGCCCCATGTCGGTGACCTCGCTCTCGTCGACCCACAACGCGTCGTCGAAGACGAGGAAGAACATGTGGTCCACGCACGACACGTCGCGAGGTGGGGCTGGTTCCATCCGATCGCAAGGAGCTGGCCGGCGAGCTCTCGGGCGTGCTGGTCGCCTGCCGATGGTGAACGCAACGACGCGGCGACGTGAATGGACTGCGAGCCGACGATCGCGAACTCCGGTTGCACTGGGGGGCCGCCAGGGTCGTCAGGAACGCTTCCGTAGAGTCGGTGCCGTCGAGCGCGACCAGCGCGCGGTCCAGGGCCGCCTGGTCGCCGGCGTCACGGCCGCCCACCGCCGCGGCGATCTCACCGTCGACTTCTACGGTGGGGTTCCCGCGACTGTCGAATCGCAGATGTGGCAGGAATGAACGGATGCGATCGCGCTCATGCCTCGACCGTACCTGCGGATCTCCGGCCTCGAGGGCTCGGAGCCCGCGATGCGCGGCTCTCGCCGCTCATGTTCTGGTTCGAGAGTGGCGAGGATCTCCGTGACGCAGGAGCGGGATGAAGGCCACGAGCGCCACGAGCTGGGTGGCGACGACGAACCATTGCGCTGAGGCGATCGAGGCGCCGTACAGGGCGCCGATCACGGTGCCGCCGACGAGCCAGGCGAGGCCGTAGATCGCCGTGAACGTCCCGAAGCCCGTGCCGCGACGCGATGGCGGCACGAGGTCGGTGACCGCGGCCCGCATCGTGCTCTCGTGGATTCCCATCGCCGCGCCCCAGACCGCGGCGCCGTCCAGACGAGCGCGGGCGTGGTGGAGAACGACAAGAAGGGCACCGCGGCGGTGAGGACGGGCATGGCGATGAGTCCGCGAAGGCCGACCCGGTCGTACAGCCACCCCGAGCCCAGCGCGGCCAGCGCGTCCACCCCCATCGCGACGGCGTAGATGATCGGGATCTGCGCGTCGGGCACCACGTGGCGAACCTGCAGATGGAAGCCGAGCACCCCGAACGTCGCGTACCCGGCGACGCTAATCGCCGTGAAGAGCGCGTAGAGCCAGAAGCGGCGCGGCAGACGCGTGGAGGAGGGCGGAACCGCGACTGCGGGGGCGTGACCCGTCTCGTAGGCCGCCGGGAAGGGGACCGCACGGCGGAGGGCCAGAAGCACCCCGAGCGCGATCGCGCCGGGAATGGCGAGCACCGCGAACCCGAGCTTATAGCCGCTGACGGCGATCATGAGCGCGACGAGCAGCGGCCCGAGGAGAGCGCCGCTCTGGTCCATCGCTTCATGGAGGGCGAAGGCCCGGCCTCGGCCCATGTCGACGCTGGCCTCGGCGAGCATGGTGTCGCGCGCGGGCGTTCTCACCGCCTTGCCGAACCGCTCGGTCACGACGAGTACCGCGGCCGGCCAGAGCGTGCTGGCCAGCGCCAGCAGCGGCACCGAGACGAAGGTGATGACGTAGCCGGCGATGCTGATCGTCCAGTGTCGGCCGGTCCGGTCAGACAGTCGCCCGGTGCCCAACCGCAGCACGAGCGCCACCGCTTCGCCGGCGCCGGTGATGAACCCCACGAGCGCCGCGCCCGCGCCCAGCGTCGCCAGGTACGGGCCGACGACCGAGCGTGCCCCCTCGTAGACGAAATCGCCGAGCAGGCTGACCACACCGAAGACGACGATGAAATGCAGCGGGGTCAGACGATTGCGCGCCCCTCCCGGGTGCGCCTCCGGGACCTCGGTCCTGGCGCTCATTGCGGCGCCTGGACCGCGTCGAGGACAGATTCGGTGTCGGGCCAGCCCCCGGTGAGCCACAGTGCCCGCTGCCACGAGTCCGCCTCCGGACCCGCCGGCTCGCCCTTGGCTTCCGCGCCCTGCTTGCGGATATGCTCGGTCAGTTCGTCTCGCAGCCGCCGGACGGCCCGCCGCTGCGCGTCGAGCAGGAGCTCCGCGCCGTGGCGGTCGGCCGCCGCCGTGCGCCAGGTGAGAACGAGATGCGGCATGCACAGCCCGGGCCCCGCCACGAAGCGCTCACGGCTCACATCGTGCTCGCGCAGCAGCGTCAACAGGTAGCCCGTGTTGCTCGTCACCTCGCGGTCGCGGTACGCGCATGCCGGACACGCGGCGCTTCCCATCGGAGCTCCGGGCTCCTGGCGCTCGAGCTGTTCGAGCAGTCCGGTGAGCGTGTCCTCGTAGGTCTCGCTGATCCCGAGCGTGGACTTCAGGCCCGTCGACCTCGATGTGCCTGAGCCCCTCGGCGTGCACCGCGCAGAATCCGTGGGCCGCTCGCACCTCGTCCAGCGCCGCGTCCTGCATCGAGTACTCGTCGAAGGAATGCCACAGATACTCGCGCTGGGCCTTGTGGACCACGCGGCACAGCGGGCACTGCTGGCGCGCGAGGCCCTGCTTGAGCCAGCGAGTGAGCGCGCCGCTGATCATCGGTCAGCTCCAATGAATCGAACCTCCACTGGTCGTGGATCAGGTAGAGGACGCAACGTGGCTTGGACCCTTGGGTGACTCGGCCAGCGCGGAGAGCTCGAGGGCCAGCGAAGTCAGGCGGCCGTTCAGGAGGTCGAGCTCGGCACGACGACGGCCGACCTCGGCCTCGCCCTGTCTTTGCTCCTGCGCGGCTCGCGAGAGGGACGCTTCGATCGCCGCGACAGCCTGGTCCACCGCGGCGGTGAGATCGCGCTCATAGATGGTCACAGCAGCGCGCACGCGCTCGACGAGCGCCGAGCGCAACCGACCCGCGTGGCGGTCGGCCATGTGCACGTGTCGCTCCCGAGCATCTCGGACTACCAGCCGACGGCCGAGCGTGCCAGGAACAGTCCTTCGCCCGAAGCTGATGACCTGGTCGAGCATCTGGCTGGGGTCGGCGAGCTTGAAGGAGAACCGCGACGGCTCAGCGAAGCGGAGGTCGGGGAGCTGGTCGGCGCCGCGCAGGCCGAACGCCTCCGCGGCGGCCTCCTGGACCTCGGTGAGGATCTTCCCGATGCGCTGGGCGAAGCGGCGCTGGAGGTTGCCAACCTCCTGACCGACGGTCTCCTCGAGAGCTGGCCCGAGCTCGTCGAAGCGCCGCCGGATCGTCGCGTCGACCCACCCGTCGAGCGCGGGGGCGAGCTCACGGGCCGAGAGTCCGTCCAGCTGCTCGATGTGGGCGGCGAGCTCCGCTCGCAACGAATTCTCTGCGCGCGATGCGAACCCCTTCAGGGGCTCGTTCACGCGATCCGCCAGGAGCCGCTCGACACCACGATCAAGCAGGTCGGCGGCCTCGTCGCGCGCGCTCTGCAGCATGCGTGCACGCGCAGCGAACAGCGTCGAGCGCCGGCTGAGCTCCTCGAACGACAGCTCGACGGCCCGCCCCTCGAACCGCACCGCCTGGGCGGAGTCCGCGGCGGCCCGGCACGCCAACGCCGCGACGGACCGCACCAGCAGCGCGTCTCCCTCTTGCTCGGCGAGCTGCGCGATCCGATCCGCCAGCCGGGCGACGCCGTCCCCGGTGCGGGCACTCACGGCGAAGCATTCCGCCTCGCCCGGCCCCAGCAGCGACGCCGTGGCCTCATTGACGAACGCGACCGCCTGGACCCGCTCGTCGCGGTCGAGATGGTCGATCTTGTTTATGACGAAGAGCAGGCGGGGCGTACGACCGGCGACCTGCGCGAAGAAGTCGCGCTCGGCGTCGCCCAGCGGCTGGTCGGCGGTCAGGACGCAGATGGCGGCGTCCACGCGCGGCAGGAACTCGTGCGCGAGTTCGGTGTTGTGCCGATGGATCGAGCCGATGCCCGGCGTATCGACGAGCTGCAGACCAGCCGGGAGTGGGCCGGCCGAGAGCTCCACCTCCGTGGTCGTGACGCCCAGCTCGTTGCCGGGGTTCTCCCGCTCGGTGGCGAAACGAGCGAGCTCGGACAGCGGGTGCTCCTCCTGGCGCCCGTCGACGAAGCCGACGACCAGCCGCTCATGGCGCCCGCACCTCAGCGTCGTCACCGCGGAGGTAACCGGCACCACGCCGGTCGGAAGGACATCGCGCCCCAGCAGCGAGTTGATGAGTGTGCTCTTGCCGCGCTTGAACTCGCCGAGCACCACAAGGTTGAACCGCGCCTCAGCGAGCCGGGCGCGTCCGGCCTTCAGGTCGCGCACGGTCGCCGGCGTGAGAAAGCCGCCCGCCTCGGCGACGACTGCATCGAGCGCGATCAGCGTACGAGCATGAGCGTTGGTTTCGGCGGCGAGGCGGCTGACTGCGGTCTGCATCGGGGACCACGCAGGAGGGTCTAGGTAGGTACTCCGGGTTGCTCTCGAACCACCGTCCGTTCTTCTGGTGTTCGAGCTTCGGGCGCTGTTTCTTGCCGCGTCGGGCCGAACACGGTCCTGTACACGTCTTCGCCGTAGCTCGTCGGCAACGGCTCGCCTTCGACGAGCTTGAACGTTCGCTGCCCGTCGGCCAGCCGCTCAGCCCGGAGGAAGAGCGCGGCGTCCATCGCCTGAACGTAGAGCCCGTGCGCCAGGTCGAACATGTGGGTGACGAAGACGACCTTGACGCCTGACTCAAGCATGGCGCGAATGATCTGCCGGGCAATCTCCGAGCCTTCTCTCTCGTTGGTCGCCGCGAACGACTCGTTGCACAGCAGGAGGCAGGTCGGAGTGACGCGGTCGGCGATGTCGCTCATCCGGGCGAGCTCCTCATCGAGCTTGCCGCTCTTCATGGTGGCGTCCTCTTCACGCTTGAAGTGGGTGAAGACGCCGTCACAGACGTTAGCCCGGAACGCCTCCGCCGGCACGGCCATCCCGGCCTGCATCATCAGCTGCGCCACGCCGACGCTGCGTAGGAGCGTCGACTTCCCGCCCTGGTTGGCGCCGGTGATCATCACGAGCGCCTTCTCGTCGGCGCTCACGCCGTTTCCCACGACCTTCTCCTCCAGCTTCAAGGCCAGGCACGGGTCGTAGAGGCCATGAGCGGTGAGCGCCGGGCTGTCCGGCGCCGATGGCACGGGGAAGCACGTGGGCGCGCCCTTCTCCGCGAGCCGGTCGTGCAGGTTCAGGCACCCTAGGTAGAAGCCGAGCTCGACTCGCATCATGCTGAAGAAGCTCACGATGTGATCGGCCGACTGGGCGACCGCGTTGGCGACGAGGTTGATCCCGCGATCTCGCAGCTCTCCCAGCATCCGCGCACCGGCCTCGTCGCGGTCGGCGATCTGAAAGCCGTAGCCCGGGCGCCTTCCGAGCGAAGCGAGCCGCTCCATCCAGCCGGGGCTGGGGTTGGTGGGCCGCCGGAGCATGTAGCTTGTCCCCTTGTTGCCCTTGCCCAGCTCCGCGCTGACCAGGACTCCGCGGCGGAAGCGCAGGGTGCGAAGGTGGTCCTCGACGTCGCGCAGGTAGTCGTCGTCGAGCTCGCTGGTGATCATTTCGAAGAACGCCTTGAAGCCCTGCGAGCCGAACTCTGCTGCATGTTCGTCGGCGAGGCCCCGCAGTCGCTTGAGGAGGCCGACCAACACCCCCAGCGCCTGAGCCGATCCGTGCAGGATCGTGTTCGGAGAGCGACCCCAGGTGCCGCGGTAGACCTGCTTCTCGGCCTCGATCGACGCTACGGCGATGTCGTACATCTCCCTGACGATCGCCGGTCGCTCCAAGCAGTCGGCAAGGACACCCTGGCGGTAGACGATCGCCTCCGGCTCGTCAAGGCTCGCGAACACAGCCCGCTGCGCCACGCCGAAGAGGAACTCGTCGCCGGCGGCCATTACGGCAAACACGGTGTTGAGGTCCAGGTCTTGGGTCAGGGCCTCTTGGTTGGGCAGCGGGCCGTCCTTGGCGTCGAAGTCCCGGTCGGAATGCATGAGGAACGCCTTCATGCCGCGAGCCGCTCCCTCAGGCGCTCGTAGGTCAGGCCGTACCGCTCGGCGATCGCGGCGGCGTAGGCGAGCCCGTCGGCAGGCCGACGGACGACCTTGAAGGTTCGGACCGCCGGATCGTCGGGAGCGACCGTGCTGACCACACTGACGGTGGCCTCGTCCAGCGACGCCAGCTCGTCCACAAAGGTCACATACACGCACAGCAGGTCGAGCGCAACGATCTCCTCGAGAACCTTCGTACCGAGGAACAACGCATCCCGCAGCGTCGTGGAGCTGAAACTCTCGTTCATGATGACGATGCTCGTGCCCGTGGCGCCGTCGAGGATGTCGCGCACCCTCACGAGATCGGCCTCGAGCTTCCCGCTCAAAGTCTCGAGATCCTCCTCTCGCTCGAACTGCGTGAAGAGCCGGTCGAAGAGAAACAGCTGTGCCTCGCGCCCCGGGACGGGACAGCCGAGCGCGGCGAGGTAGTGGAGCTGCCCGAACGTTCGGGCGAAGGTGGTCTTTCCGCCCTGGTTGGGGCCGGAGACCACGAATACCCGCTCTCGGTCCTTCAGGTACCAGTCGTTACAGATGACCGGGGTGTCGTCGTGAACGAGTTTGGTGGCCAGGGCCAGGTCGAACGCCTGGAGAGCGCGGACCTCCTTGGGGTTGTCGGAGACCACGGGATAGCAGAAGCGCAGGCCAGCCGGCTCGAACCGATCGACGTATTCTCGGTAGGCCATGTAGAACTGGACCTCGCGATCGAACACGCCGAGGGCTCCATCCAGATATTCGCGGCGACGCTCGCAATACTCGTCGAGCTCCGTGAAGACCTCGGGATACAGCCGGGCGACGAGGTCCAGCACCCGCGCCTCCACATGATTCAGCTCCGAAGCGCCCGGGAAGCCGATGCGGTAGTCCTTCACCCTTCCCTGCTTGAACTTCGCGAACGTCGCCTCGACCTCGGCGCTGTAGTCAGCCTCCGAGTCATATCTGGTGACCCTGACGCTGCTCCCGTCGATGTTGAGGCTGTACCTCACCTCGGACAGCTCGGTGGTCAGCGCCCTCGTCTCCTCGACGAGCAATCCAAAGTCATCTGACTCGGCATACGTCGTCAGGTAGTCGCGGAAGGCCAACAGGCCGCGCGACCTCAAGCCGACGAGAGCGAGCTCACCGGCCAACCGGGTGACGGCCGCGCAATACGACGCCGCCGCGTCCAGGAACCAGCGTTGCTTCTCGTGCTGGTAGCGCCGACTCTGCGCCTTAGCGAGGTGCTCTCGCATCGCTCGCATCTGTTGGGCGAACGAAGTGAAACACCCGAACACATCGTCGTCCTCGAGGTCTTTCAGGATCTCGTGGCGATAGTCGATCGCTTCGACCGCGGTCAACGGCGCACAGAAGAAGGGCTTGAGGTCATATTCCTCGCGCCCGGTCGTGATGGCATCGACGACCTGATCGAGATTCAGGTCAGCGAAACACTCGGGCGCGTCTCGCTCGCCGATGGCTGTAGGGGCGTCGGCCCCCTGGAACAGGATGCTCCGGAACCTCGCAGGCTGGTGACGGCGAGCGGCCGATCCGCCCGAAGGACGCGCAGCAGTCCGGTTGCCGCCACGTTGCGGCGCATCAGGCACACTGACACTGCTCGCAGCCGCCACGATCCGCTGAGAACGAAGCGAGCAATCGGGCTGCATAGCGACCTCCACCTTGACTCTCGTTAGGGGTAGAGGCCATCAGCGGCAAGTCACCGCACTCAGAGCGAGCCTCATCGCTCGAAGGCCATGATACAAGCGTCCCATCGGCGCCGGGGGCCGTTCGGGGGGCATACGCCCCGGTCACGCGCCCAGTGACGCGCCAGGTCGCGCGCCCCGCGGTTGGCCGGCGCGCGAGCCGCCCCGGGCCTATCGGCGTGTACGCGACAGGGTCGAGAAGTTGCCGGCGCGCCGCCTTGCGCACGCGGTCCCCGCCATCGTGCGGTCGCGCGACAGGTCCGCGAGGTACTCTCGGTCGGGAGCGATGAGGCTCGCTCTATAACCGCGGTTCCCCGCTGATGGCCTCTACCTCTGGCACACGAGGAAGGAGGCCCTTCATGGTCAGACAGCTCGCCCGGCTCACCGGACCGGCAACCGCGGTACCAGCCGGACCAAGGTCATGAGGGACGTGGACGTCGTCGCGCTCGGGTCACCGCTGGCGGCGGGATCGCTGCTCGTGCTCGCGGTTCGCGGGTACGGCCTCGGCTCGTTCGTGCCCCCGCTCCGCTTCGCCGTGCTCGTCCTCAGCGCACTGGCGCTTTCGATCACCGATCACATCCCGCTGATCGTCAGCGCGGCGGCGGGGGTTGTCACAGCGACCGCCGGGCTGATCGCCGTGGCGGCTCGCGGCGAGCACTGGGCGGCCGGACGCGCCAGAGCCGACCGCTGGAGGCGGTTCGAGAAAGAGTTCTGGGCCCACGTCGCCCGGCAGGAGAGGCGCCGAGGTCGGTTCGACAGTCCAGCTTAGAGTCGGCGCGCTACGGCGATACACCCGCGATCAGCCGGCCGCACGTGCAGTGGGCTCCACGCGACGTGTGCGAGAGGTCGCCCTCGAGCGGAATGTGGTCGGAGCCGACCGTCTGCCAGACGCGGCAGTCCGGGACCGACGTGGAAGGTGTGGTCTACAGCGACCGGCGCGGGGGCCTGGCAGGCGAGCTGACGCTGCCGACCGGCCACGTGCGCCAGTGTTAGGGGTCCTGCGGCCCCCGGGTGGATTGATGGCTGCCGTCCTCAGCCCGGCGCGACGCTGTGGCAGGAAGGGCGCCTCGACTCGCTCGTAGAACCGATTAGGCGAGCGCACCCACGACCGCGACGGGCATCAGCCACCAGGCGGCGATGCCGCCGTCGGCGATCAGCGCGGTCAGGGCAAGCGCGACGACGATGACGGCGCAGATCATCGGATCGTCGCCGACGACGAAGTCATAGAGAAAGGCACCGAAAGCGCGTAGCCGGTTCATGCGTCGCCGGCGCCGGCCATTACCGCGAGGCGGGCGTGCTTGCGCCGCAGCGCGGCCGATAGGGCGATCGAGGTCGCCAGGACGAGAGCGATAATGGCCGGGATGGCAGCGTCGCCGCCCGGCCAGCTCGCGCCGGCGCCTTCGACGCCCCAGAAGATGCCGAAGGAGGTGAGCATCACTCCGACCGCGTACTTCAGCGTGTTCTCCGGGACGCGCGACAGCGGGGCGTTGGCGGCGGCGCCGGCGACCACGACCACGATTCCGGCGGCCACCGCGGCGATGACGGCGAGGGGCACGTTGTGCTGGTTGCTGCCGAACGTCACGACGATGAAGGCGACCTCCAGGCCTTCGAGCAACACGCCCTTGAAGCTGACGGTGAACCCGAACGGGTCGATGCCGGACCGCTCCACGCCGGCAGCTCGAAGCGACGCGACCTCCTCAGCGAAGATGACCTCCTCGTCGTGCAGGGCCTTGAACCCGCCGGCCCGCAGGATTGCCTTGCGCAGCCACTGCAGACCAAACACCAGCAGGAGACCCCCCACGACGAGGCGCAGGACGTCAATGGGCAACGCGGTCAGAGCTGGTCCCAGGACAGCCACCACAACGGCCAGGACCAGCACCGCCGCAGCCACGCCGATCCACGCCGAGCGCCAGCCACGCGTGATACCAGCGGCCAAGACGATGGTCACGGCCTCCACACCCTCAACCGCGCACGCGAGGAACACGGCGATGAACAGCAGGACGTCGCGGCTCAGACGGGTAGACCAGTGCGGGCGGACGGCATAGCGCGACCTCCGACGAAACGGGGTCCAACGTAGAAACCATCAGCCGTCCGACGGCGGTTCGGGAGGCAGTCCTCCGCACCAGGGTTCCATCTGGCGGCCGGATCGTATCGCCTCCGGGCACGTTCGGCGCGGCCTTCCGTCGCGTCGAACGCGGAGCGGTCAAGCTCGCGTACGTCGAGGCGCTCGGTGCCGACCGGTGCGTCGCGGTCGGCAATGGAACAAACGACGCGTTGATGCTCACCGGGGCTGCGCTGGCCATTGCCGTGATCGGGCCGGAGGCCGCCGCCGTTTCGGCCCTCCGAGCAGCCGACGTTGTCGCGCGTTCCCTCGACGAGGCGCTTCGACTATTGATCGACCCCACCACGCTGACGGCGGTGATGCGACCATGACCGAAGACCGCGAACGAACGGTGTTCGCCGCCACGGTCGCTGCGCTCGGCGCCATGCTGTGTGTCGCCGGCGCGCTACTTGCGAAGCTCGCTGACCTACTGATTCCTTGGGGATTCGTACTGCTCGTTCTCGGCGGCCTCGCCGTCGTTCACGCGATCGCCGTCGGATTAGGACTGCTACCCGTGCCCGGCAGCAAAGAGAACAAGAACCGTCCGTGACGGCGCCGCGTCGTCGACGGTGACGCACAATCGGCCTTCTTGGTCACCGGCTCGCCGAGCCGGCAGCTCGACGGAGGTTCAGCCACCAACTCGATGTCGGCGGGATCGGGTCCGGTGAGCTGCTCCCAGGACCGAGGGACCATTCGAGTCGAATCACTCACCCGACGTCGTCACCGAAACATCACGGCTGGCAGACTGACCGACGCAGGCGACGAACTGCGCGATCTGGGACCGACGGTCGGCTTCCTGGCGGCGCTCCTGCTGACCGCGGACGGCTGCCGGCGCGAAGGGCTGTTCGAGGCCGCGGGGGCCGCCATGGCCCGTGACTCGCGGGGAAGCCCGCGGCGGCTGCTGGCCTTCGTGTTCGCGATCGCCGCGGTGGTCACGGCCGCGCTCAGTCTCGACGCTACCGTCGTTCTGCTCACACCCGTCGTATTTGCCACCGCGGCCTGGATGCGGACGAGCCCGAAGCCGCACGTCTACGCGTGTTCGCACCTGGCCAACTCGGCCTCGCTGCTGCTGCCCGTGTCCAATCTCACCAACCTGTTGGCCTTCCACGCCATCGGGCTGTCATTCACGCGCTTCGCCGGGCTCATGGCGCTTCCGACGATCGCCGCGGTCGGCGTGGAGTGGGTTGTGATCACGCGCTTCTTTGTGGTCGACCTTAGACGTCCGCGCCGCCGCACAACCCCACCGGCGCAGCAAGCGTTCCCGCGGTTCGCGGTCGTGGTGCTCGGGCTCACGCTGGCAGGCTTCGCGCTGAGCTCGGTCCTCTCGATCGAGCCCGTCTGGGTCGCTGCCGCAGGCGCCGCGGCGATCACTACCCCGGCGCTCGCCCGCCGTACGACGACACCAGCGCAACTCGCGCGCGCAATCGAGCCCGGATTTCTCATTTTCGTTCTCGGGCTCGGAGTGATCGTGCTGGCTGCGAGCGACAACGGGCTGACCGCAGCGGTGCGCGCTCTGCTGCCAGTCGGCGGTTCGCTGCCCGACCTGCTCGCGATCGCCGCGCTGAGCGCGCTCCTAGCGAACGTGGTCAACAACCTGCCGGCGACGCTCATGCTCATCCCGGTGACAGCCGCCGCAGGGCACGGACCGGTCCTCGCCATGCCGGTCGGCGTCAACGTCGGGCCCAACCTGACCTACGTCGGATCCCTCGCCACGCTGCTCTGGCGGCGCGTGCTTCGCGCCGAGGACAGCGACGTCGAGCTGGGCGAGTTCACCCGCCTGGGCGCCCTGACCGTTCCCGCAGCACTCGTCGCGGCGACGGTGGTCCTATGGTTGGCCCTGCAGGCATGATCTGGATGCGCGCGCTCGTCTGGATCGTCGAGGACACCTGGGAGGCCACCGTCGCCGAGGCAGCCGCCTTCCTCTCCACGGACGCCGACGTCATGCTCCTGCACGTGGCGAGCACCGCGCCTGAGGCCGTCGCCCGAGCGGCGCGCCACAGTCTGCTGGGCCGTCATCCGCCTCGATCGGCGCCCGAGCCACTGCGAGCCATCTCCGAGCAGGCCGCGAAGGAGCTGCTCGCCGGGGCGCTGATCCTCGGCGCAGGCCTGCTCTTGGCCCCCACCGCCGCGTCCGCGAAGCGACGCCCGGCCCGGGTGACGGTCGTGCACGTGATCGAGCACGCCGACACCGACGTCACCATCGACACCGGCGCGCCAGGCGACACCACCGGCGACCTGCTGACCTTCCACAACCTCCTGTACGACAAGAAGGACCGCAAGGTCGTCGGCCGCGACCAGGGCTACTGCATCCGCATCTCGCCGCAGGACGGCAGCTACGAGTGCAACTGGACGGCCTTCCTGGCCGGAGGCCAGATCACCGTCGAGGGCCCGTTCCTCGACAACGCCGGCTCGACCCTGGCCATCACCGGCGGGACCGGTCGCTACCGCCGCGCCCGCGGCGAGATGGAACTGCGCTCGCGTGAGAACGAGACGAAGTTCGACTTCATCTACCGCATCGCGCGGTGAGGCGCACGGGGCGCTAACGCGAGCGCAGCGCTCGCAGCCGCTGTGCCGCCGTGCGCAGCGGGCGGGTGACGCGCCAGCTCGCCGAGGACTCATACTCGCGGCGCACGCGGTCGAGTTGCGCCGCCTGGGCGTCGAGCTGGTGGCGCAACGTATGGATCTCCCGCGGGTCATCCCCGGGCCGTTCGAGGTCCTCTGTCGTGAGCTGCACGTCTCGCCGGCGCATCATCGCCCAGCTCTGTCCCTGGACCAGCGGGGCGACCTCCTCGATCTCGAAGGCCCGGCCCCAGTGCGCGCCGACCCACCAGTCGGACATCAGCACCATCGGGCCGCCGGATTCCCACGGGTTGTCCGCGCGCAGCACCATCATGCCCATGCGGTCGTCGTCCCATGGCTCACCGGTGAAGACTTGGGAGACCCAGCGGCCCATGTAGCTGGCGACGAGCAGCCCGCCGGGCTGGAGCAGGCGATGGAGCTCGAGCAGCCACGGGAGGGAGGAGTCCGTCAGGTGGGTGAAGACCGAGAGTGCCCAGATGAGGTCGAAGGAGCCCGACTCGAAGTCCAGGGGCGGATCGGGAGCGCCGCGGCGGACGTGCAGCGGCGGGCAGAGATTCTCCTCCAGCCACGTGATGCTCGGCGGGTCGATATCGACGCCCCACAGCTCGGCCCCGGCCTCGGCCTCGGCCAGGAAGTGGCGCAGCGTCCGCCCGGCCCCGCATCCGAAGTCGAGCACCCGCTTGCCGGCGAACGACCAGTTGTCGGGCAGGAGCCCGAGCAGCGCGTCTCGCGCGTCGCCGCCGAAGCGCTCGTAGGCCTGGAGCGGCGGCTGCCCGCGACCTTCGAGCGAGCACACCCGGTTGGCGAGGGCGAGCGGCGGATAGGGATGCTCGGCGCTCGCGGTCACCGGCGGCACTCTAGTCACGAGGCGCTCGGCCGAAGAGGATCGCCGCCTCGTGGCGCCCGGGCACCATGAGCCGCGCCATGCGCTCGAACATCGGGCGGCTCCCCTGGGCGACGAGCGCGAGCAGGCCGGCCGGGAGATTGGAGCCGTAGAGGTAGAGCGTGGCGGTTCCCCGTCCGCGGGCGTCGCGCACCCGCACGCCGAAGTAGCGGACGCGCAGCGGGCCCCTCGCGCTGCGCAGGTCGATGATCGAGGTCCACGCCGGGAAGAGCGGCGGTCCGGCATCGCGGATGATGGGTGGAGGTCCGCGTCGGCGACCGCGAGCAGTCCCTCGCGGCCGCCCGGGGTGTCGTCCAGCATCTGTGGCACGTTGTCGGTCACCCAGCGCCGGCGCTCCTCGGGCTCGATGACCCGCTTCCACGCCGCGTACCGGCGCGCGCTCAGCACGTGCTCGCCGACACCGAGCGCCTCGTCGTCGCCCTCGCCGACGATGGCCTTGAGTTGGCTCGACAGCCAGACGACGGTCCAGTCTGCGTCGCAGAGCTCCGCCGCCCACCCCTCCCCTCGAGCTGGCTCGTCGCCCGCTCGAGCGCCGCCTTCACGGCGCCCGGTTGCCCGCCGCGATCTTGCGCAGGTCGAGCGCCTCGTCGAGGACCGAATCCTCGACGCCATGCTCGCGCGCCACGTCACGGAGGGTGCGACCCGAGCGTGCGGCCTCCTGGACGATCTCCGTCGCCTTGTCGTAGCCGATGTAGGGGTTGAGCGCGGTGGCCACCGCGAGCGTCGCCTCGGCCGAGGCGGTCGTGCCCACCTCGTTGGCCTCGATCCCGTCGACGCACTTCTCGGCGAACAGCCGGCACTTGGCCGCCAGCAGCCCGATCGACTCGAGCAGGTTGCGGGCGATGAGCGGAACGCGCACGTTGAGCTCGAAGTTGCCCTGCGACCCGGCGATGGTGATCGTCGTGTCGTTGCCGATCACCTGCGCGGCGACCTGCATCACCACCTCGGGAATGACCGGGTTGATCTTGCCCGGCATGATCGACGAGCCCTTCTGGAGCTCGGGTAGCAGCAGCTCGCCGAGCCCGGCCCGCGGCCCCGAGCCCATCCACGCCAGGTCGTTGGCGATCTTCGTCATAGAGACGGCGATGACCTTGAGCGCGCCGCTCAGCTCGACGAGCGCGTCGCGATTCCCCTGGGCCTCGAACGGGTCCTCGGGCGGGCGGATGTCCAGCCCTGAGGCTTCCTCGAGGAGCCGGCGGACGCGTTCGGCGAACTCGGGATGCGTGTTGAGCCCGGTCCCGGTGGCGGTGCCGCCGAGGGGGATCTGGGCGACGTGGGGCAGTGCCGCGCGGATGCGCTCGCCGCCGAGCTTGACCTGGGCCGCGTAGCCCGAGAACTCCTGCCCGAGGGTCACGGGCACGGCGTCCATGAGGTGGGTGCGGCCGGACTTGACGACGTCGGCGAACGCGTCGGCCTTGCGGCGCAGCGAGGTCTGGAGCTGCTCGAGGGCGGGGAGCAGCGTGTGGGTCGTCTCGTCCAGCGCGGCGAGGTGCACCGCGGACGGGAACACGTCGTTGGAGGACTGGCCCATGTTCACGTGGTCGTTGGGGTGCGCGCCGTCGCCGGCCAGCGCGGCGATCACCTCGTTGGCGTTGGTGTTCGACGACGTGCCCGAGCCGGTCTGGAAGGCATCCACGGGGAACTGGTCGTCGAACTCGCCGGCGGCGATGCGGTCGGCCGCCTCGGCGATGCGCTGCGCGACGTCGGCGTCGAGCTTGCCCAGCTCACCGTTGACGCGCGCGGCGGCCGCCTTGATGCGCCCGAGCCAGCGGACGACCTCCATGTCGATCGGCTCGCCCGAGACCGGGAAGTTCTCGACGGCCTTGGCGGTCTCCGCGCCCCAGAGCTGCTGCTTCTCCTCTATGCCCATGTGTCTGCGCCCTCCACGGTCTCGCTCGGTCGCTTGCTCGGCCACACGCTAGTACTCCGTAGCTCGTCACCCGTCCCGCTCACCCGCGGCGATCCCGCGGCGGTACGCGACACGGCGGGCGGCGGGCGGGCCGTCGACGCCGACGGCCTGCTCGAGGCGGCGCACGAGCTCCGCGCCCACGCCGTTGGTGCGCGCCGCGCCCCGTCGAGCGGCGCCGACGAGGTAGCCGAGCTGCAGCGCGGCCGCGTCGGAGCGCGGGACGACCGCGGCGAGCGACTCCGCCACGTTGACGTAGCCGATCCCGACGTCCTGGAGCTCGGCCTCGTTGTCGGCGCGCTCGACGCACGTCGACAGCCGGGTTCCGCCCTCCAGCAGCACGGCGCGCGGCGCGCTCGCGAGCGCACGCGCGACCGAGGGCCGGCCCGCCAGGCAGTCGCGCGGGAGCGCCGGCTGCTCGCTCGAGCAGCCGGCGGCGGCGGCGGCGAAGGCGGTCCCCAGGAGCGCGAGCGCGCTGCCCGCGCGCATCTCACGCGGCGGCGATCCGCGCCCAGCGCTTGGACTCGCCCTCGACCAGCGTCCACGGCGCGTAGGGCTTGTCGGTGCGCTCGACCATCTCCTCGACGGCGGCCAGGTAGGCGGGTCGCTTCTTGCGGCCGCCCAGGTGAAGCCGCAGCTGGAGCAGCCGCTGCTGTCCGGCGGCCAGCCGCCCTGCCTCCTTGTTGCGCGAGAGCTTGAGCGACAGGTCGAGCTGATCGAGGCGACCCATGGCCGGCCATCCTCGCATCGGACGTAGAGGCGGGCAAGATTGCCCCCGGAAGGCCGTGCAAAAGGTGCCAAGCATCACACGACGCTCCCCAAAGGGTCGTAAATGCTCCCATGCCTGTCGAATCCGCCCATGCCAGCCGCCTCGGTCTCTCGACCTCCCAGGCCGCTCGCGAGCTCGGGGTCTCGCTCGGAACCGTCCGGCGCTGGGCCGACCTCGGCTATCTCAGCGCCTATCGGACGCCAGGCGGCCAGCGGCGCTTCAGCCGCGACCAGCTCGACGAGTTCGTGCGGTCGCTCGAGCAGCGCTCGTCGTAGCGGCGCGCCGCTACTAGGGCGTTCCCGCTTCGGCGCCCGTTCGCGCGCCGGCCGCGGCCTCGTTGATGCGGCGCTGGATGTCGAGCTCGTGGTCGAAGTCGGCGTGGTCGGCGTGGCGGTACTCGACGCTGCGCCCGGCGAGCACCCGTCCGAGCGCCTCGACGTAGCCCGCGTCGAGCTGGGAGCCGGACACGCGGCGCAGCTCGCGCAGCGCCTGGAAGGAGGAGACCGGCGTCCGGTAGGTGTCCTCGGCGGTGAGCGTGTCGTAGACCTCGGCGACCGCGACGACCCGCGCCAGCACCGGGATGTCCTCGTTCCGCAGGCGGTCGGGGTAGCCGTGACCGTCCGGGCGCTCGTGATGATGGCGGACGATCTCGGCGACCGGCCCATAGACGCCGAGGTCTCGCAGCATGTCCGCGCCCATCGTGGGGTGGCGGCGGATCGCCTTCCAGTCGTCGTCGGTGAGGACGGTCCCGCGCTCCATGACCCGGTCCGAGAGCCCGAAGCGCCCGATGTCGTGCAGCAGCCCGGCGGTGTGGGCAAGCTCCTGCTCGCGCGGCCCGAGCCCCGCCTCCTTCGCGATGTCGCGCGAGAAGGCCGCGACCGCGGCGGCGTGCCGCGCGGCTCGGGGATCGCGCTCGTCGAGGGTCCGGATCAGGCCTGACAGGACCCCCCACGACAACGACGCGTACTGCCGCGTGCGCTCCTGGGCTCCGACGACGAGCCGCGCCATGTAGCTGAAGGCGACGATCGCGCCCAGGACGAAGACCACGCCGCCCAGGCCGACGCTGCAGTAGATGGCGGCGGTGGCGATCGCGAGGACCACGTTGATCGCGCTCGCCGGGGCCATGCGCACGAAGGGAGCGACGCGCTCGCGCAGCGAGCCTCCGTCGAGCAGCGCCATCAGAACGGTGAGCAGGAGGTAGTTGAGGAGCAGCGCCCCGACCCCGGCGAGGCCGATCGCGGCGTAGAAGCCGATGCCGTCCTTCGGCGCCCATGCGAGGAACGCGGCGGCCGCCAGCAGGCTCGGAAGCCCTCCGACGAAGAGGTTGATCGCGAGCACCGAGCGCCGGTAGCGCTCGACCGCCCAGGTCGCGAGCTCCGAGCACCATTCGATCGCGAGCGCCGCGGCGGGTCCCAGGAAGGCGATGGCGAGCATCGAGGTCAGGAAAGAGCCCGAGACGACGAGCGACCCGTCCCATCGCGTGACGGCCAGCCCGGCGATCAACGCGCCGACCAACAGCGTCACCGTGAGCCCGTCGAACAGCCGCGCATGGTCCGCCACTGCGAACCACACGACGCAACCGCCGCATCCGAGCAGCGCAAAGCAGACAGCCAGTTGCCGCCGGTACCGCCCTATTTCGCGCGCGCGCACGCGACGGACGCTAACGCCCGCCTGCCGCGCCCGCGCGCTTTGGGGCTAGCGCCCCTTCCAGTAGCCGCCCATGGACGCGAGCACACCGACTGCTGCGAACGCGAGCGGATACAGCTTCAGCTTGAGCCGATCCACTGTTCCCTTTCTCGGCTCGCCTTTTGCGAGCCTTGGTGAGCGTTTGAGCGTAGCCAGGAAAGTGTGCAATTGCGCAGGCTTTGGCCCGCAAGGTGTACAGAACCTCACGTGTGAACGCGGCTCTCTCCGACGTTTGGTCCGCTCTGGGATCCGTGCGCTTCTTGAAGACCAGTGAAGCCGCGGCCCTGCTCAACGTGAGTCCCAACACGCTCCGCGCGTGGGAGCGACGCTTCGGCTATCCCAAGCCGCAGCGCTCGCCGGGCCGCCATCGCCTCTATACCCACGGCGAGGTCGCCGCATTGCGCGACGCGCTGCAGGAGGGGCTCTCGATCTCCTCCGCCGTCTCCCGCGCGCGTGAGGGCCTGAGCGGTGACCACGAGGCGCTCGTCGCGGTGCTCGCAGGGTTCGAGCGCGAGCGGGCCGACGCCGCGCTCGAGGCCGCTCTCGCTCTGCGCTCGCTCGAGCGCTCGGTCGAGGAGGTGCTGCTGCCCGCGCTCGTCGAGATCTCGGAGCGCAGCGGGCTCGACAGCGCGCAGTGGGCCTTCGCCGCCCGCTGGGGCAGCGACTGGCTGCGGCGCGCGCAGCGGCTCGCGCCGCCGCCGGTGCGCCCGGTCTCGATCCTCGTCGGCGACGCCACTCGCGACGAGCTCGACCCCGACGCGCCTCACCTCCGCGCGCTGGAGCTGCTGTGCGTCCGTGGCGGCGCGCGCGTGATGTCGCTCTCCGTGCGGGGGGTGACGGGGATGCCCGAGGCGGTCGCTGCGGCGCGTCCCGACGCCGTGGTCCTCGCGGGCGCGCACGCGCGCGACGACGAGGTCGCCCGCTGGGCCTACGCCGTGCGGTCGGCGGCCGGCCCGCTCACCGTGACGCTCTTCCGTCGCAACCTCCGCTCGGCGCGCGTGCGCACCACCGGTGCGCGCGCGTTGTCGTCCACCCCGTCCGGGGCCCAGCGCGAGCTGCTCGACCTCGTCGAGGCCGCGCGCCCGGCCGAGCGCCGGCCGCGCCGCGACCCGGGTCA
The DNA here is from genome assembly GCA_963728925.1 of uncultured Actinomycetes bacterium. GTDB lineage: Bacteria > Actinomycetota > Thermoleophilia > Solirubrobacterales > Solirubrobacteraceae > JBBPZA01. The sequence goes on from CAVSMB010000013.1 coordinate 97,393, forward strand.
GTCGCCGCCCGCCGCGACGGGCCTGGAGGCAGGGGCGTAGTGTTCCAACCTGATCCACGGAAGGAGATCGCCTCGTGACGGACCCGCGCACGCTCCAGCTGTTCCGAGGCGAGGTCGCCGTGCGACCGAGCGTGCTCTTCTGCGGGCACTGCGGCCGCGCGCCGGCGGAGACGCCGCCGACCGAGCCGGAGTCGCGGGTCTGCCGCCGTTGCGGCATGGGGCTGATGCTGCGCGCCCCGGCCGACGCCGCGCCGTCCCCCTCGGACCCGTTCCTCGTCGTCAACGGCGCCCTGACGGTCTGCGGGATGTCGCGCGAGGCCGAGCGGCTGCTCGACGTCGAGGAGACCGTCGCCGTCAATCGTCACGTCGGCGAGTTCCTGGCCCCCGCCGACGCCGAGACACCGACCGGGGAGAACCTCGCGGCCCTGCTCTCGTGGGCGGTTCGCGGCGACGCGCCCCCGCGCTGCGTGTGCGTGCGCCCGGCGAACGTCTTCGGCGTGCGCTACTGGGCTCGCATCGGATCGTGCGGCCCACCGCGGGCGGCGCTGGTCGTTTTGGCCGACGCCTAGCGCCTGCACGTTCCCGTGCGGGACTTGCGGGAACCTCCCCAAACGTTCAGAACCCGTGGGGCGATGAGCGTCGTGCGCACCAACGCCGCCGCCGTGATGCTCGGCGTGAGCCCGAACACGCTTCGAAGCTGGGAGCGGCGCTTCGGCTTCCCCACCCCGCGTCGCACGCCCGGCGGGCACCGGCAGTACGAGCTCGTCGAGGTCGAGGCCCTGCGCCAGGCCTTCGAGGAGACGCACAACATCTCCTCCGCCGTCTCGGTCGCCCGTGAGCGCGGCGAGGGTCCGTCGACCGCCGCCCGCCTGCGTGCCGCCTTCGCGTGCTTCGAGGAGGACAAGGCCGACCGCCTGCTCGAGGAGAGCCTCGCCGTGCGCTCGGTCGAGCGCACGGTGCAGGAGCTCCTGCTGCCCGCCGCCGAGGGGCTTGCGACCGGCGATCCCGCGCCTCCGGAGTTCCACTTCGCCTGGCGCCGGGCGACGGGCTGGCTCGCGGCCGCCCAGCGGCTGGCCCCGCCCGCTACGCACGCCGAGGGCGTGCTGATCCTCGACGCCTCGAGCGCCTACGAGCTCGACTCGCTGCACGTACAGGCGCTCGAGCTCGGCGTGCGCCGCGGCGGGGTGCGCACGCTGACCCTCGACGTCGACGTCGATCCAGCGCGCCTCACCCGAGCCCTGCGCGCCCTCACGCCGCGGGCGGTCGTGCTCACGGGCCGTCGTGCTTCGCTCGACGTGCTCGGGCACCTCGTCTACGCGGTCCGCCACGCCGCGCCCGGCGTCGAGGTCTTCGACTACCGCGGCGCCCTGCCCGACACCGGAGTCAGCACCGTGCGCCGCCTCGGCGACGAGCCGCTGCCCGCCCGCGACGCGCTGCTCGCCCGGCTCACCGGCGCCGAGGTCGCCGCCTAGCGCGCGTTCGTAGAGTGGAGGGCGGCATGGCCCGGCACCGCCCCGTCGATCCTCAGCAGTCGCTTCCCGCCCTGGAGGAGGAGGTGCTCGCGCGCTGGCGTGAGCGCGACGTCTTCCGCGAGTCCCTTCGCCGGCGCGAGGGAGCCGAGCCGTGGACGTTCTACGAGGGCCCGCCGACCGCGAACGGCCTGCCCGGCGCGCACCACGTCCTCGCGCGCGTGTTCAAGGACATCTACCCGCGCTTCAAGACGATGCGGGGCCACTACGTCGAGCGCAAGGGCGGCTGGGACTGCCACGGCCTGCCGGTGGAGATCGCGGTGGAGTCCGAGCTCGGCATCTCGAGCAAGGCGGAGATCGAGGAGTACGGGATCGCCGAGTTCAACGCGCGCTGCCGCGAGTCGGCGCTGGACAACATCGAGGAGTGGAACCGGCTCACCGAGCGCATCGGCTTCTGGCTCGACCTCGACGACGCCTACCGCACGCTCGACGCGACCTACGTGGAGTCGGTGTGGTGGGCGCTGCGCACGATCTGGGACAAGGGGCTGCTCTACGAGCGGCACAGGGTCGTGCCCTACTGCCCACGCTGCGGCACCTCGCTTTCCAGCCACGAGGTGGCGCTGGGCTATCAGGACGTCATCGACCCGAGCGTCTACGTGCGCTTCGGAGTCGTGGACCCGGAGCCGCCGCTGCAGGCCGGCGACGAGTTGCTGATCTGGACGACGACGCCGTGGACGCTCGTCTCCAACGCCGCGGTCGCGGTCTCGCCCCAGCTCTCCTACGCCCGCGCGCGCCGAGCGGGCGACGACACCGTCTACGTGCTCGCCGAGGCGCTCGTCGAGCGCGTGCTCGGGGAGGGCGCCGAGGTGGTGGAGACGCTCGACGGCGCCGCGCTGGAGGGCACGCGCTACTCCCCTCCCTTCGACTTCATCGGAGGCGCGGCCTACGGCCCGCACGGCCACACCGTGCTGCCCGCCGACTTCGTGACCGCCCAGGACGGCACCGGGCTCGTCCACACGGCCGTCGCCTTCGGCGAGGACGACTTCCGCCTGGGCCAGGAGCAGGGGCTCGCGGTCATCAACCCGGTCCGCGAGGACGGGACCTACGACGAGCGCATCGGGCGGTGGGCCGGGCGCTGGGTCAAGGACGCCGACCCCGAGCTCGTCGAGGATCTGCGCGAGCGCGGCCGGCTCCTGCGCGCCGAGCAGTACGAGCACGCCTACCCGCACTGCTGGCGCTGCGGGACGCCGCTCATCTACTACGCGAAGCCGTCCTGGTACATCCGCACCCAGCAGCTGCGCGACCGCCTGCTTGCCGCCAACGAGACCGTCACCTGGTACCCCGAGCACATCAAGCACGGACGCTTCGGCAGGTGGCTGGAGAACAACGTCGACTGGGCCCTCTCGCGCGAGCGCTACTGGGGCACGCCGCTCCCGGTGTGGCGGTGCGCCGAGGGCCACACCCAGTGCATTGGGAGCTACGCCGAGCTCGAGGAGCGCTCGGGCGTCGCGCTGGGGGATCCCCACCGGCCCTACGTGGACGCCGTGCGCTTCCCGTGCCCGGAGTGCTCAGCGGAGATGGAGCGCGTCCCCGAGGTCATCGACGTCTGGTTCGACTCGGGCTCGATGCCCTTCGCGCAGCACCACGCGCCCTTCGAGGGGCGGGAGCGCTTCGAGGCGCGCTTCCCGGCCGACTTCGTCTGCGAGGCGCTCGACCAGACGCGCGGCTGGTTCTACTCGCTGATCGCCGTCTCGACCCTGCTGTGGGACCGCGCGCCCTACGAGAACGTCGTCTGCCTCGGCCTGATCCTCGACGCCGAGGGCAAGAAGATGTCCAAGTCGGTCGGGAACATCGTCGTGCCCTGGGAGGTGATCGACGCCCACGGCGCCGACGCGTTCCGGTGGTACTACTTCACCACCAAGCAGCCGTGGGACGGCTATCGCTTCTCCGTCGACACGGTCGGCGAGTCCGTGCGCCAGTTCCTGCTGCAGCTGTGGAACACCTACGGCTTCTATGTGCTCTACGCGAATGCGAATGCGGGCGGGCCGAACGAGGACGGGCCGGGCGCGGGCGAGACCCATGCCGGCGAGGGCGAGCCCGCGGCCGGGCGCCTCGGCGCGACCGACCTGGACCGCTGGATCCTCTCGCGGCTGGCCTCCACGAGCGACGAGGTGACGGCGCGCCTCGAGAACTACGACGCCACCTTCGCCGGCCGCGCGATCGCCGCCTTCGTCGACGACCTCTCCAACTGGTACATCCGGCGCTCGCGGCGCCGCTTCTGGGACGGCGACGCTGACGCCTTCGCGACGCTGCGCCACGCGCTCGTCACGGTGGCGCAGCTGCTCGCGCCGTTCACGCCGTTCGTGGCCGACGAGATCTACGACAACCTCGACGGGAGCGAGCCCAGCGTGCACCTGACGGACTGGCCCGGGGCGGGCGAGCGCGACGAGGGGCTGGAGTTCGCGATGGGAGTGGCCCGCGACGCGGTGCGCCTGGGCCTGGCGGCCCGCGGGCAGGCCAAGGTCAAGGTGCGCCAGCCGCTGCACGAGGCTGTCGTGGTGGCCGCGGGGCCCGAGCGCGAGGCGATCTCGCGGCTCGCCGACGTCGTCCGCGAGGAGCTCAACGTGCGCGAGCTGCGCTTCGTGTCGGAGGCCGACGAGCTCGGGCGCTACGAGGTCAAGCCGAACTACCGAACGCTCGGGCCGCGCTTTGGCAAGCACATGCCCCAGGTGGCCGCCGCGGTGGCGGCACTGGATCCGCTGCACGTCGCCGACGCCCTGCGCAACGGGCGCGCGATCGGCATCGCGATCGACGGTCAGGACCACGTGCTCGACGCCGCCGACCTCCAGCTCTCGCTGCTGCCGCTCGAGGGCTACCAGCTCGAGCGCGAGGGCTCGCACGCGGTCGCGCTGGAGCTGGTGCTGGACGACGACCTGCGCCGCGAGGGCTGGGCGCGCGAGGCCGTGCACGCGATCCAGGGGACGCGCAAGGCGGCGGGCCTGGCCGTCGAGGACCGCATCCGGCTGATCCTCGGCGGCGATCGCGACCTGCTCGAGGCCGTGCGCGAGCACGAGCCCTACGTGGCCAACGAGACGCTGGCCACCGCCGTGGTCTACGACGGCGCCGGCGAGGAGGCGTCCACGCTCATCGAAGGGCGCAAGCTGCGCATCGGCGTGGAGCCGGTGTGACGAAAGACGCGCAGACGCGCTGACCGCGGGCGGGCGGCCGTAGCGTCGAGGGCCCGATCAGAGGAGGCCCGTGATGAGCAGCAACCCGGCGATCCCGGCCGAGGCGCCCAGCACGGCGATCTCCGCCGAGCGGCTTCGCGACGTTGTCGGCGCGATCCCCGCCGGGCGCTGGATGAGCTACGCCGATGTCGTCGCCGCGCTCGGCGGCGAGCCCGCACAGGCACGCACCCTGAACCAGCGCTTCCTGCGCGATCGGACCGCGGGCGCGCATCGCGTGCTCAAGACCGACGGCACGGTCGCCCCGACCGCCCTCGGCGACCCCGAGGGGGTCCGCCGGAGGCTGCGGCGCGAGGGAGTGCGCTTCGAGGGCGGCCGCGCGGATCCGGAGGCGCGGGCGCGCCCTTGATGGGCGGTCAGGCGAGGACGGGCTCGAGCTCGGCTTCGAGGCGCCTCTTGGGGTAGGCCCCGATGACCTTCTTGACCGGCTCGCCGGCCTTGAAGAGGATCATCGTCGGGATCGAGAGGACCTCGTACTGCGCGGCGGTCTGCTGGTTCTCGTCGACGTTGAGCTTGACGACCCGCAGGTTCTCGCGCTCGGCGTTGATCTCCTCGAGCACCGGAGCGACGACGCGGCACGGACCGCACCAGGGCGCCCAGAAGTCGACCAGCACGGGGGTGTCGGCCTCGATGACCTCGGCCTGGAAGTTGGTGTCGCTGACGTCGTTGATGCTGCCTGCCATGGACGCTCCTTGCGCTCGCGGTTCGCCTCTTACTATACAAAGTGTAGTGACGTTCCGGGCTCGCCGCCTCAGCGGAAGCGGAAGCGCAACTGGGGGACGAGCCAGGCGGCCTCCACCGCGATCACCGGCGACATCTTGCTCGTGCCGACACGCCGCTCGCTGAAGACGATCGGAACCTCGACGATGCGAAACCCCCGGCGCGCCGCCCGGTAGCTCAGCTCCACCTGGAACGCGTAGCCCTGTGAGCGCACGGTGGGCAGGTCGATGGCCTCGAGGACCTCGCGGCGGAAGCACTTGAAGCCGCCGGTGAGGTCGCGCTGCTCGAGGCCGAGCACGGTGCGCGCGTACCAGCAGCCGCCGCGGCTCAGCCAGCGGCGCGCCGTCGACCAGTCGGCCACCCCGCCGCCAGCGACGTAGCGTGAACCGAGAACGAGGTCGGCGTGCCGCGCAGCGCGCAGGAGGCGGTCGAGGTCGCCGGGATCGTGGGAGAAGTCCGCGTCCATCTCCAGCACGAGCCCGGCACCATCGCGCAGCGCGACGTCGAAGCCGGCCAGATAGGCCTGGCCGAGGCCGCCCTTGCCCGGCCGGTGCAGGACCTGGACCGCGTCGTGCTCGCCTGCGAGCCGGTCGGCGATCGCCCCCGTGCCGTCGGGCGAGCCGTCGTCGACGATCAGCACGCGGTGGCCCTCGGGCGCCGCCGCTTCGAGCACGGGGAGGATCGCGCGGACGAGCGGCTCTATGTTCTCGGCCTCGTCGTAGGTCGGCAGGATGAGCCACGCGGGGCCGGTCATGCGCGCGTCGTAACCTACTTCGCCGCCGCCGCCGCCGCCGCCGCCGCCGCCGCCGCCGGCCTCGCCGCGCCGGCTCCGCCCAAGCGGTGCCGGCGACGCCCCGTGCCGCGGCGCTCGGCGGGGGCACCCTGTCATCGAGAAGCACGGACGCCTCAGGTGAAGCGGCACCGACACAGATCACCGGGCGGGCCTAAGGGGCCCCGGCGCCGCCGCCATCGCCAGAAGATGCTCGATTGCAGGAAAAACGCCCGTAGGCGGTCGGCTTACGGGACGCCTCCCAAGGCGTCGGCTGCTGCCTGGCATCGAACGCGCTGGTCTACTCGATCGCTGCGCTGGGCGACACCGCCGCTGTCGCCTCGGAGCAGCAGCCGTGACGGGCGCTGTCCTGCACTAGCGCACGACGCGCGCCTCCGGTTCCAGCACCCACCGTGCGAAGTCGGCAGGGCCCACGTTGCTTCCGCACAGGATCGTGGTGACGCGCCGCCCGGCGAACCGCTCAGGCTGCTCGAGGATGGCGGCGACCCCGAGCGCTGCGGACGGCTCGACGACGAGCCCCGCGTGCTCGTGGAGCGCACGCATGCCGGCCTTGATCGAGCCCTCGCGCACGAGCACCACGTCATCGAGCACGACGAGCAGATCGTCCAGCACCTCGCGGATCGGACAGCGGCCGGCGACGCCGTCGGCGATCGTCTCGATGCGGTCCGTCTCGACCACCGTTCCCTGACGCCACGACAGCGCCATCGCAGGCGCGCCGAGGGGCTGGATTCCGATTACCAGCGCGTGGTCGGCCAGCGAGCGCACTGCGTAGCCCACGCCGCTGGCCATGGCACCGCCGCCGAGGGCGACGAGTACAACGTCGAGCCTCGGATCGTCCCGGACGAGCTCGAGGCCGATCGTGCCGGCGCCCTCGCAGGTGGCCAGGTCCAAGCTGTCCTCGACCAGGTAGGCGCCGTCTGCCTCCGCGATCTCCCGCGCCAGCAGGCGGGCGTCTTCGATGTCCTCGCCTTCGAGCCGGATGTCGGCGCCGAAGGCGGCGATCTGGCGCAGCTTGAGCGAATTGGCGGTTCTCGCGGCCACGACGGTGACATGCAGGCCTCGACGGGAGCCGCTGTAGGCCAGCGCCTGACCGAGATTCCCGGCGCTCGCGCACACCACTCGCGACGTTCCGTTCCGCCGGGCCACGGCAACCACCGTCTCCGTTCCGCGTCCTTTGAAGCTCCGTACCGGGTTGAGCGTTTCGACCTTCAGCGTCACCGAGCACCCGAGCACTTGGCCGAGCGGCGCGCACGGCAGCGCCGGCGTGTCGAGGAACACCGGATCGATCGCGTTGACGGCGTCGCGGACCTGATCGAGTTGGAGCCGAACGCGGTCGAGGCCACTCACGGCAACCCAGCATGCCATTCCCCGCCGGGTCGGGGGCGCGCCGCACCACGGCAAGCGTCCCGACCCGCGCTCGACGCTCGCTCCCGACGAGCATCGGGCACGCGGCCGGCGAGCCGCCGGATTGCGCATCGATAGCACCATCTCGATTGCCCTCAGCGAAGCGGCCGACGCCATCGATCCCGTCGCGGTCCAATCTCTCCAAGCACTGGGACAACGACTTCGTGCCGCTGGTGCTAGGGGTGCTGATGTTCCTGTGGGCCACCGGGCTTGCCGTGATCCGCACTGGAGCGCTGCCCAAGTGGCTCGGCTGGGTGATGGTCGTGCTCGGAGTCGTCGCCCTCACGCCGATCGGCTTCGTCGCGGCCATCGGCGCTGCCATCCTCGGCCTCGTGCTCAGCATCCTGCTGTCGGTACGGGCCCGCTCCGCACCCGCAACTGGGTAACGCTCGCCGAGACTGCAGGCGGCCGAGGAGTCCACGGCGCGTGACCGCGCGATCGTCGCGCTGCTGCTGTTCACCGGCCTGCGGCTCTCGCAGCGCGCCGGGTCCCGACGGTCGTGGTGAGCTGGTGCGTGGTCTGCTCGTTCGTCGCTGGGTGCTCTCGCGGGCGCCCGTGGGCTTGAGCAACGCCGCCTCGACGCGAGTATCGCCCGCGGCGACTTGTTCAGGCGATACGGTCCTCATGGCGGTTCCTGTTGTCCTTGTTGGGTTCGATTCGCACGCGCGACCGTCGTTCAGCAACCGGACGAGGCGGGCGGATCATCACCTCAAGCTTCACGGACTAGGAGACAACCTCGGGGGGCAGCTGAAGTGCTTACCAGACGCGAGCTGATCCGAGCAGGAGCAGGAGCGGGTGTCGTGGTGGCGCTGGCGGGGTGGCGGGTCCCGGAGGCGCGCGCAGTCGATCCGCTGCTCCTGGGGACCCACTCGCACATCCTCTGGGCGGATGGCTATCCGTCGGTGTCCACGGTCATGTCGTGGCCGGAGTCAAGGGTGGTCCGGCTCGACGTTGGCTGGTGGAACTTTGAGGCAGGCTCGGCCGCGGACTTTCCAAACTCGTCCTGGCACGCCAAGCTCGATGCAGCGATCAGCGCCGCGAAGCAGCGCGGTAAGAAGATCATCGTGGTCGACCTGCACACCCCGAGCTGGGCGTCCTCGAACCCCAGCGCGAGCGATTACAACCTCTGGGCTCCGGCCGACCCGGCCTACTACGGCGACTTCATGGGCCGGATGGCGCTCCGCTACAAGGGCCGGGTCTACGGCTGGGAGCTGCGCAACGAGCCCAACCACATGGGCTACTTCAAGGCGGGCGACAACTCAGTCGGAGCGCGCGCCCACGCGTTCGGGGAGATGGTGATCGCCGCGTTTCCCAAGATCCGGGCTGCCGATCCGGCGGCGAAGATCATCACCGGCGGGATCTCTGAGTGCGACGCCCCGTTCATCGACGCCGTCTACCGGTCGGACAGCCGCTTCGCCTCGAGCTATGACGCGGTTGGCCTTCACCCGTACTCGTGGAACCGCGCGCCCGATCGCTCCTACCCGGACTCACCGGAGACGGTGGACTTCCCGCGGGGCACGGCTGCCGTCCGGGCCGTCATCAACCGCTACAAAGCGACCACGCGGCTCTGGTTCACCGAGTGCGGCTGGCAGACAAGCCCGGCTCGCCGCGAGCCCTGGCTCAGTGGCGTCAGCGAGTCCGTTCAAGCGGACTACACGCGCCGCCTGCTCGCCTACGTCAGAGCGCACACCGAACTGAAAGTCGACGCGGTGATCGTGGAGCGCTCCCCGCGGGCGTTGACGGTTCAGGCCGCGATGTTTTGTAGTGCTCCTTGCGCGTCGTCCCAAGTCTGACGAACCTCGCGCGGTGTTCGGTAGTCGAGCCGGCTGTGGGGCCGGCCGTGGTAGTGCTCGATGTGGGCGCCGATCACCTCCCGGGCCTGGTCGAGGGTCTCGAACTCGTGGCGCCAGACGCAGCGCTCTTTGAGGTAGCGAAACCAGGACTCGATGAACGCCTGGCTCTCGGGGTCGCGGTAGCCGCCGCGGCGATGTGCCACGCCGAGGCCGGAGAGCACGAGCCGGGTCGCGCGTGCTGTGAACGCCGAGCCGTTATCGGTCCTGAGCGTGAGCGTCCCGGGCCGGACCGCCTGCTCGCGGACGGCGGTCTCGATAACGGCGATCGCCTCCTTGGCGTGGCAGCGCAGCGACAGGTCCCAGCCGACGATCTCGCGGGTGCAGCAATCGATGATCGCGTTCAGGTACACCCAGCCGTGCTCAGCGACCCAAATCGACGTCATGTCCAGATGCCAGAGCTGCCCGGGCCGCTCGACCCGGAAGAACCCGGGCCGCCGGCGCTTGGGCTCGACGACGCGGCGCTGGATCAGCCGCCGCTCGCGCATCACCCGCAGCACACGCTTGCGGTTGACCTGCCGGCCGAGCCGGCGGCACACCCACGCGGTCACGAGCCGGTAGCCGTCGGTCGGGTTGTGCTCGGCGACGTCGATGATCGCCTGCTCGACCTCATCGGCCGCCGGACCCTGGCGCCGCGCCTGCTTGGGCGGGGTGCTCGGGGTGCGGTAGATGGCCTGCCGGGTGATCTGGGCCACGCGCGCCACGACCGTCGGCATGTAGCCGGCGGCGGCGAGCTCACGGGATCGGGCGACGCGCTGTCTCACTCCCAATCCCGCAAGAGCTTTCCCGCGATCTCCAGCTCGTAGGTCTTGCGCCCGAGTGCCCGCTCGAGCTCGGCGATCTTCTTCCTGAGTTCGCTCTCGCCGACGCGCTCCTCCTTGCCGGCGAACCGCTCGGCGCCGGCCTGGAAAAGCCGGTCACGCCAGCCGTAGTACTGCGTCTCAGAGATCTGATGCTCGCGGCAGACCTCGCGGACCGTCCGGTCGCCGCGCAGGCCCGCCAGAACGATCTCGAGCTTCTGCTCAGCGGTGAACTTCCGGTACTTCCTCGACTCGCTCAACGGAGGTACTCCTCTCGATAGAGCGGCCATGCTCGGCTGCGCGCCGGACGGGATCGTCGCCCCTCCGGGGCTCCTCACCCGTCCGGCGCAGACCAAGCACTCAACCTGTCAACGCGCTACCGGGGAGCGGACCAATCGCGTACAACGACAAGGACCTATCGTCCAAGCCAACCGGCAACAAGTTCGACCAATCCGGCCTGCGCCGCTACAACGGCAAGACCAAACCCGCAGCCGCCGCACTGGCATAGGAACTATCCGAAAACTCTGCTGGTGGCAGGAGTTATGTCTCCTTGAGCTGAATCGGCAAGGCACGCCGATCTCGCTAAAGGAGCGTGCCTTGCCGACTGCCGAGACTACCCCGGGTCGTCCGTTGGCGACGATCTGGGAGCTGCCCGACGAGCTGTGGGAGCGCATCGAGCCGATCCTCGCCAAGCACTATCCGCCCGCGTCGACGGGGCGGCCGCGAGCCGATCTGCGACTGATGCTGGACGCGATCATCTACCGCATGCGCTCGGGCGTGCAGTGGAACCAGTTGCCGCGCGAGTTCGGGCCCGACTCGACCGTGCACCACTGGTTTCAGCGCTTCGTCGCCGACGGGGTGCTGCGCGAGATCTGGGCCGCGCTGGTGCGCGAGTGCGACGCGCTGGGAGCGGTCAGTTGGGAGTGGCAGGCGGCCGACGGGGTCATGGGCAAGAGCCGCTTCGAGGGCGGCGCCCGCGGCCCAAACCCCACGGATAGAGCCAAACCAGGCACCAAGAAGAGCGTTATCGTCGAGCAGAGCGGCGGCCCGCTCGGCGTCGCGATCGCCGGCGCCAACGTCCACGACACCAAGCTGCTTGACGCGACGATCGACGCGATCGTCACCCAGCGCCCCGACCCCGCCGAGATCGTCCAACACCTGTGCCTGGACAAGGCCTATGACAACCCGACCGGCGACGCCGCCTGCAAGGCCGGCGGGTACGTAGCGCACATCCGACGCATCGGCGAAGAGAAGCTCGATGGCTGGGGCAACAAGACCCACCCCGCACGACGCTGGGTCGTCGAGCGCACCCTCGCCTGGCTACAGAAATGCCGCGCGATCCTGATCCGCTACGACAAGAAGGCAGCCAACTACGAGGGCCTGGTGCAACTGGCCTGCGGCCTGCTCTGGTACCGCCGACTGCACCGACTCAACCAGCCCGCCGGAGTTTTCGGATAGTTCCATAGAACGCACCACTACTCAAGCCGCGCCTCCAACCAGGCTACCCCGGCGTTTGGGGCAACGTCGGGCAACGTCCCCCACGGATTCCGAGCGCACTCGCGGCCGGCTCCGGGGCAATGGCGTTCGGAGGCGTCATCCCGCAGTCAGGGGTCGGTAGGGCTCGATGGTAGTCGGGCGAGGCGCCGGTCGGGCCTGCGCCGCGGAGCGCTGGGCGCCGGCGTGGACCGAACCGGGGTAGCATCGCGTGGTGCTTCGCCCGAGTGTCACGGCCGCGATCGCCGTCGCCCTCGTCCTCGTCCTCTCCTTGCTAGTCGCCGCCCCGGCCGCCGCGGCGGTCGAGGCTCCGCGCGGCTGGGGGCCCGATGTGGACGCCGCCCGGGACTACGCTGTCGGGCGGCGCGGGTCGGTGAGCTTCAGCGTGACCGTGCCCGGCCGCTCGTGGGGCTACCGGGCGCGGCGCACGGCGCCGTCGGCCTCCGTGCTCAAGGCGATGCTGCTCGTCGCCTACCTCGACCACCGGCGGGTTCGCGGCCGCGCGTTGCGCGCCGCCGACCGGGCGCTGATCGGCCCGATGATCCGCCGCTCGGACAACGTCGCCGCGACGCGCATTCGGCGCTTCGTCGGCGCGCGGGGCCTCACGCGCCTGGCCCGCCGCGCGGGTATGCGGCGCTTCTGGGCGGCCCCGGCGAACTTTTGGGGTATGAGCCGCATCGACGCCGGCGACCAGTCGGGCTTCTTCCTCGACATCGACCGCTACGTCGTGGCGCGTCACCGCGCGACCGCGCTGCGGCTGCTCGCCGAGGTGGTGCCCTCCCAGCGCTGGGGGGTCGGCGAGGTGCGCCCGCCCGGCTGGGAGCTGTACTTCAAGGGCGGCTGGGGATCGGGCACCGGTGCCGTGGACCATCAGGTCGCTCTGCTGCGCCGGGGATCCACGCGCGTCGCCGTGGCCGTCTGTCCACCGCACAAGGCAGCCACGCCTACGGCAAGGCGACGCTGCGCGGCGTGTTCGCGCGCCTGCTCCGCGGGCTGCCGGCGCCCGGATAGGCGCCCTCCCGTCTACGCTGGCACGCTCGTTTCACGGCCGCGGGCGAGGTCCACCTGCCCGGCGCGCACATCGCCGGCAGGGCATGTTCTGCCGGGAGGGCTTCACGGCCGCGGGCGAGCGCGGTTGTGCCGTCTCCGGCCCGAGCAGACGGCGCGGCGAACGGGCTCACCGCCACTCAGTTCGAATCAGGTCTCGAGAAGTCCTCACCAGAGATGCGAGAGACCGAGAGGGCGCCCGCCGCTGACCGCGTGGTCCGCGGCCGACGTTGGCCTGGACGACTGCTGGTCGCCGATCAAGAGCGTTCCGGCCGGACACCGCTCTTTTGCAGGCAAGACGTCATAATAAATCCCTATCGAGCGCTCTGGCGCGCCGTTTCGCTGAGCAGTTGCAGAAGATGTGGCGCAGGAGTGCGAGGTAGCGCGCGGCGGCGGGCAGGCCGGCTTTGGCGGCGTGGGTCAGGGATCGGGGTGGTGGGGTCAGCGGTCGAGGGGGCAGAGGGCGCGCGTCTGGGCGACGAGCCATGCGGCGGGGACCGCCTCCTGATCGTCGTCGTTGGGATCGGGCTCGGTCGCAGGGCCATCGGGGTCAGGACTCCCGAGCTTTGGAAGCCCGCGGTCCAGCCACCAGGAGAGGCGGGCGCGCTGCAGGGAAAGCATGCGCTGGCCCTGGGCGGCGGGCGTCCACCCGCGGCGTACGCCCGCGCGCTGGTCGGCCGCCAGGCGCCGCAGCACGGCCGGCCACACCGTGGCGCGGCCGTAGCCCGCGCGGGCGCCGATCTGGTATGGCGTGAGGCCCTTGTAGCGCAAGCGCCGCCACTCCTCCGGCGCCACGCCAAAGATCCGCTGCGCGTCGCGGCGGACGCTCTGATGGTGGAAGAGATGGAAGAACATGTGCTGCGCGAGGTGGCCCTGAGTCAGCGTGCGCAGGGCACGCGAGCGCAGCACGGCGAGGCGGGCCGAGGTGACCCGCCCGCGCCACGGGGCGACGAGCGCGGCGGCGAGCGCGCTCGGATCGCGGCGGCCGCGACGGGCGGCGAGGCCCGCAAGCGTCCGGTGGTCGTTGCGTAGCCAGGCGAGCAGGCGGTCGCGGTCGATGTCCAACAGCCGCAACAGGCGCGGCTCCTCGTAGGGCAGCCAACGGAAGCGCACCCAGTCCTCCTTGGGCAGCCAGGTGTGCTTGGCGCCGGGCGGAGCGTCGGAGTCGTGCGCGCCCGCCACCGCCGGCACGGCGAGCGCTACCAGCAGCGCCACAGCGAGCGCTACGAGCACGCGTCGCTCAGCCAAGCCGCGTCTCCCGGCGCTCGCCGTCGCGGTCCCAGCCAACAACGCCGTCGCGCAGCGTGAGCGACCTCAGCACGATGCCCGGCCCGCGGTCAAGGACGTCAACCGCGGCGCCGCGGCGCGCTGCGAAGACCGCGACCTCGCGCCCACCCGGGCCGAGCTCCTCCTCGATTCACGCAACCGCCCCGTCGCGTGCCAGCTCGAGGTCCCACACCGTGCGGTCAAGACCATCGTCGACCGCGTCGCCGCGCGCCACCTCACGCCGGCCGTCACGCAAATTCTGGCGGACGACCAAGGTGGCAGAGTCGCGGCAGCGCCGGCACCCCGCCCACAAGCCGTAAGCAACCCACCGCCCGGCGAGGCGGATCGCGGTGTAGCCGTCGCCGCCCTCCCAGCGGCTGCGCAGCAGCCGCCACGGCCTCCCACGCCGCTCCAGGCACCCAAAGTAGGCCCGCACGCGACCGCGCCCGCCACGGCGCGGGACCCAGCGTGCAAACACCCGCGCCCCCCGGCCGACGATGACGGCCTGCGCCCCGGCCGGGCGGCACCCCGCAGCGCCCGCCAGCCCCGTCACCGCCGCGACGCCAACGGGAGCAGCCAGCGCCGCGACGCCCACCGCCGCCACCCACGCCACTGCTCGTCGCATCCTCGTCCGCGAGAAGCCGGCCCTTCCGTCACGCCCCGCGCAGCGCGCGCGCGTCGGCCATGGTCGCGCCGTGCGCTGCGTCATGACGCGATCCTACGGGTGCGGCGAGCGGTTGGTCGGCCGATGTCCGCGATCTCGTCGTACAACGTGCGGCACGCCTTGCTGAGGTCGCGCCGATGATGGCGCGACCCCTTGCCAGCCTTCCGGTCCCAACCCTCGAGAGTGGGAGTCTGCGCACCGCCGCTGTTCGAAGCGCCACCGTCCTTGAACACTGCAACGGCTCCTCCAACGGCGACAATCAGAGCAGCAACCGCCATGACGACCCCGAGGATTGTGGTCAAGAAGGCCCAGAAGCCACTCCGCTTGGGTCCCTTTGTCGGTCATTGCCCGCCGCCGCGAAGGTTAGGAACGGTCACGGCGCCGCCGTGGTCGCGCTAGCGCGTTCCCGGTGGGAGCGTGAGCGGCTGAGCTGGGCGGCGTGGGTGTCGCGTTACGCCGGGACGGGCTGCTGTTCTGGCCGCGGCGCGGGCGCGGGCTGCTCGTCGGGTTCGGGCTGCTCGTCGGGAGGGCCGTGCGGCTCGAGCGGCGGCAGGTCGGGCGGGACCTTGTCCGCGACTCGTCGGCGGCGACCGCGGACAGCGGCCGCCGGTCCCAGCGCCGCGACGACGCTGCGCCCGGGGCCGGGCGCTGCGGGGCGCAGGCTCACTTGCGGGGGGCGCGCTTGGCGGCTGTCGTCGCGCCCGGGTTGCGGCGGGTCGCCGTGGTCGCCTGTCCGCCGGCGCGCTTGCCGGCGGCGGCTTGCTGGACCTGTTCGAGGTCCTTGACCAGCTGGCGGCTGACGCGGCGTAGGTTCTTGCGCGCGTCGCGTAGCGTCACGTCGACGTCGTGCAGCAGCTCGCGCGAGCCGCGGCCGAGCTCGCCGCGCAGCTCCTTGAGCGCCGCCTGCGCCGCCTCGACCGACGCGTTGAGGCGCTCCAAGGCAGCCTCGCCGCCCGCCGCTGCGGGCTGCAGGCGCCCCGTCCTGCGCGTCGTCTGTGTCTTTCGTTGCGCCACCCGGTCGTTCCGGCTCGCCGCGCGAGCAACGACAAGCCTACGCCAAGAGCTACTGCGCGACCGCCTGCTTGAGCTTGGCGCCGGCCGAGAAACGCGGCGCCCGCCCGGCCGGGACCTCGATCGGCGCGCCGGTCCGCGGGTTGCGCCCCCGCCGCGGCCCGCGCTGGGCGACCGAGAACTTGCCAAAGCCAGTGATCGACACCTCGCCGCCCGCCGCCAACTCGCGCTCGATCACCGCCAGCGCCGCCTCGACCGCCCCGGCGGCGTCGCCGCGCCCAAGCCCGGCCCCCTCGGCGACCTGATCGACCAGCTCGCTCTTGTTTATCGCTCCTCCTCCAAAGGCCGGGTCAGGACGCACACGCTGCGCCGCACGCAAGACAACACGAGCTCGAGCACCGCCTCTGGGAACCGGCTGCAAACCGGCAGGACAGCTCGGCTCTCCTCAGAGTTACTGGGGTGAGAGGCCCTGGTCGCGGGGGCGCAGGACGACGAAGGCGCTGTATTCGAAGTGCAGTTCGGTCCATTGATTGCCGTCGCGCGCGGGCGGCAAGTGTCGAAACCCTGACTGCATCGCGTTGTAGGTGACGTGCAGCTCGTCGTCGGCGGTCATCCACTCGCTGAGCACGAGTGCGAGGCGCTCGACGAGCGCGGGCATCGTCGCCGCGGCGACCCAGACGACGCGTACGCCCTGCTGCTGGGCGGCGACGATGCCCTCCGGCCAGTCGGCCGGCAGCTCGCCGGAGGAGGAGTGCTCGTCGCTCACGCGAGCTCCTCCGGCGCCGCCGCGGACGCCGGCGCCAGGGTGGCCGGCGTGCGCGCGTTGCCGTTGGTGTTGACGATGCGTTTGAGCGCGCGGTCGCGGTACCACGGGCGTAGTTGCAGCCAGGCGGGTGGGAGGCGGCCGTAGATGAGGAGTGCGGTGTCGTTGTCGGCTTGGCGGACGTGGTTGGGGGCGGCGAGGGGTTTGTAGTCGTGGCTGTAGGTGCGTGAGCCGAGGTCGAGCTCGGCGGCTTGGTGGCGTCCTTCGACCGCAAGGTCATTGGCGCCGCCGAGGCCGAGCGGATCGACCACACCGCGAGCAAGACGTAGCGGGCGCTGCCACGCGACCAGTCGCACCCGGTGTCGCCCTCCTAACCTGTCTCGCCGCACCCGCCGACCATGCCCGACCCGACCAACAGCCAGATCGCCGCCGCCTTCGAGGAGCTGGGCGACCTCTACGAGCTCGACGGCGCGGTCGTGCACCGTGTGGTCGCCTACCGCACGGCGGCGAAGGCGGTCCGCGACGCTCCGGTGTCGGTGGCCGGGATGGCCCGCGAGGGCACGGTCACCGAGCTCGCCGGCATCGGCAAGACGCTCGAGGAGAAGATCCTCGCGCTCATGGAGACGGGCGACATCCCGTCCTCGGTGAAGCTGCGGGCCAAGTACCCGACCGGCCTGGTCGCCGTCACGCACCTTCCCGGTCTGGGGCCCAAGCGCGCCCGGCGGCTCTACGACGAGCTCGGGATCGACTCGCTCGACGCCCTTCGCGACGCAGCCGAGCAGAAGCGCGTCAGCGGCCTCCGGGGCTTCGGCGAGAAGGCCGAGGCGGCCATCCTCGACGCGCTGGACGCCGCGGCTCGCGGCGAGGGCCGCGTGCGCGTGCTGCTCGACCGAGCGCTGGCCATCGGCGACGCGATCGTCGACGCGCTGCGAGCGCACCCCGCGGCGGAGCGCGTCGAGCTCGCCGGCTCGGCCCGTCGCATGACCGACACGGTCAAGGACCTCGACGTCATCGCCACCGCGCACGACCCCCTCGCCCTCGCCCAGGCGCTGGACCAGATCGAGCTCGTGGAAGCGGTCGGAACGGTGAGCACGGCCGGCGCCCGCGCGATGACCCACACCGGCCTTCCCGTCGACCTGAAGATCGTCGCCCCCGACCAGTTCGGCAACCTCCTGCAGCACTTCACCGGCTCGAAGGAGCACAACGTCGCGTTGCGCGAGGCCGCGGTGCGCCGCGGCCTGCACGTCTCGGAGTACGGCGTGCTCGACGACTCCACGGGGGAGACGCTGCGCGCCACCACCGAGGAGGCGGTCTACGACGCGCTCGGGCTCGCCTTCATCCCGCCCGAGCTGCGCGAGGACCGCGGCGAGCTCGAGGCGGCCGCGAGCGGCGAGCTTCCCGAGCTGGTCCGCGAGGATCAGCTGCGCGGCGACCTGCACTCGCACACCATCGCCTCCGACGGGCGCAACACCATCGCGGAGATGGCGCAGGCTGCGCGCGAGCGCGGCTACGAGTACCTCGCGATGACCGACCACTCGGCCTCGCACGGCTTCGGCAACGACGTCCCCGCCGACGAGCTGCGGCGCCAGATCGAGCGCGTCCGCGAGGTCGACGCGCGGATGGACGGCTTCCGCCTGCTCGCCGGCAGCGAGGTCAACATCCTCACCGACGGCAGGCTCGACTACGACGACGATCTGCTCGCCGAGCTCGATTGGGTGATCGCCTCGGTCCACACCTCCTTCCGCATCGGCGAGCGCGAGATGACCGACCGCATCTGCGCCGCGCTCGAGCATCCACTGGTGGACGCGCTCGGCCATCCGACCGGCCGCATGCTCGGCCGGCGCGGCCCGTACGCGGTCAGCATGGAGCGCGTGATCGAGTGCGCGGCGCGGACCGGCACGATGCTCGAGATCAACGCCAACCCCAACCGTCGCGACCTCAACGAGGTCCACGCTCGCGCCGCCGCCGCCGCAGGCGTCCCCATCCTGATCGACTCCGACGCCCACGGGACGAACACCTTCGGCGTCGTGCGCTACGGGATCGCCACCGCCCGCCGCGGCTGGCTCGAGGCCGGCCACGTCGCCAACACGCGGCCGTGGTCGGAGTTCGCGGCGCTGCGCAAGCCCGGCCGCGGCTAACCCAGCAGCCAAGGCAGGACCTCTTCGGCGACGAGCGCGTCGACCGCGTCGGTGCGGAAGGGCGCGAGCGCCGTGAGCGCCCGGGCGGCGTAGTCGGCCGGCGGGTCGTCGAGCGCGGCGCGGATCGCAGCGCCGAGCCGACCCGGATCGGCGACGAGGCGGCCGTCGAGCGAGCGGGCGAGCGGCAGCGCCGCGTAGGGCCCCGGCGCCGCGGTGGTGACGAGCAGGCACCCGTCCGCGAGCGCCTCGAGTTGCGCGATCCCGTGGTCCTCGCGCCGCGGCGCGGTGACGAAGACCCTCGCGCGCCGCAGCAGCGAGCGGTACTCGGCGGGGGCGAGGAGACCGGTGAAGCGGACGCCCTCCACCACCATCCCCTCGATCCCCGCCACCACCAGCGTCTCGCCCGGGCGGCGGACCTCGGTCCACGCCCCGAGGACGCGGTCGAGGCCCTTCTTCTCGGCGTGCGCGCCGTAGCTGATCGCCGCGAGGTCGCGCTCGGCGCCGGGCGGGCCGGACGGCTCGACGGCGACCGGGACGACGAGGGCGCCGACGTGCGGGCGCGGCGCCTCCTCGAGGGCTCCCTCGCTCCAGGGCAGGAGCAGCGTCGCCTGGCGTAGGCGCCGGCGCTCGACGGGTCGCTGCCAGAGGCCGTGGCGACCGCGGCGGTTGGCGGCGGCCGCTGAATCGAAGCGGACCGCCCCGGGGCGCGGCCACAGCAGCGCGGCGGTGGTGGATGAGTAGAGGATCGCGCGCGGCTCGTGGCGCTCGATGCCGGCGCGGGCCGCGACGCGCGCGGCGCGTGCGTAGCCGAGATCGCCGAGGGCCATCGTCCGAAGCTCGCGTGGACGGCGGGCGCGCACGAGCTCGACCCGCGCGCCCGCGCGCCGCAGCGACGCCGCGAGCTCGTCGTCGGCGCGGCGCAGCCCGGCGGTCGAGCCGAGCGAGACGACGAGGACGTCGACCGCCATGCCCTGCCATTCTCACCGCTTCGGTGACGGGGACGCTCATCAACGTCGGAACGGTCCTCCTGGGGACGCTCATCGGCACCCTGCTCGGGCGGCGGCTCCCCGCCGGCCTCCAGCAGCGCGTGATGGCCGGCCTCGGCCTCGTCACGCTCGTCGTCGGGGTCGATCTCGCGCTCGCGTGGCGCGACACCAGCCCGCTCTACGTCCTCGGAGGCGTGCTGCTCGGCGGGATCGCTGGTGAGGTGATCGGGGTCGAGCGTCGCCTGGAGGCGCTTGGCGACCGCATCCAGCGTGCGGTCGAGCGCGGGGGGCAGTCGACGGTGAGCGAGGCCTTCGTCACCGCCAGCGTGCTCTTCTGCGTGGGCCCGCTGACCGTCGTCGGGGCGATCCAGGACGGGCTGACCGGCGATTACGAGGCGCTGGCGACCAAGGCGCTGCTCGACGGCTTCGCCTCGATCGCGCTGGCGGCGACGCTCGGCTGGGGCGTCGGCATCGCAGCGCTGACCATCCTCGTCGTCCAGGGCAGCATCTCGCTCGGCGCCGACGTCTTCGACAGCGTCCTTCAGGGTGAGGCCCTCGCGGCGATGACCAGCGCGGGTGGCGTCCTCATCATCGGCATCTCGCTCAAGCTCCTCGACCTCAAGGACGTGAAGGTGGGGAACTACCTCCCGGCGCTCGTCGTCGCGCCGGCGCTCGTCGGGATCGTCTCGCTCGTGCGTTGAGCGTGCGAGTCAGACCGGGCGCGCGGTCCTGAAGCCGGGCGTGCGGACGAGCTTGATCCGACTCACGGGTGAGGTGCGCTCGACGTAGAAGCGCGCGCCGTCGCGGTCCTCGATCGCCGTGACCGCCATCTCCTGGCGCCGCCACGCGAGCGCCCAGATGATCGCGAAGCCCGCCGCGACCGCGGGAACCTGCGGAAAGAGGAAGGCCAGCGCGCCCGCGCCGATGGTCGAGAAGACCAGCGGCCACAGGCGGTTGAGGAGCACGCGGGCCGGCTGGACCTCTGGGAGCGTCGTCTCCGTCCGCGCCTCGGCCAGCAGGCGCGCGATGGGCGGCGAGGTCTCGGCCCGGCGGCCCAGCAGCATCCCGTAGACCGCGGCAAGCGCCCACCAGGCCAGGGCGACATAGACGACGATCGGGTCGCCCTCGTCGCCGGCGCCGATCACCGTCACCGCCGCGAGCGCAGTCGCTGCCCCCGCGCTCACGAGGACGGTCGCCTTCAGGAAGTCGGTGAAGCGCACGACGGCCCAGGGTGCGGACTAGCGGGGTCAGGCATCTAACGGACGACGAGCGCCTGGAGGAGCTCCGCGACGCCGGCCGGTCCGTCGACCAGCACGTCGGCCTCGCGCTCGATGTCCGGCGGGGTCTCGTCGGAGCGCACGCCGACGAGCACGGCGCGGCCGAGGCGGCCGCTCTCCGCCAGCTCGCGCAGGCCGCGGAACGCGTCGAGATCGGTGGTGTCGTCGCCGACGTACATGGCGGCGTCGAGGTCGGTGTCGCCCAGCAGCCAAGCGATTCCGCTGCCCTTGTCGAAGCGCACCGGCGGGCGCACCTCGAGCACCTTGCGCCCCCAGTGGAGCTGGAGCTCGGCGCGCTCGGCGTCGTTCGCGACCTCGGCCACAAGCGCCTCGGCCGCCGTCTCGTCGGGGGCGCCACGCCAGTGGAAGGCGACGATCGGGCCCTTGTCCTCGAGGCGGACGCGCGCGCGACGCAGGCCCTCGGCGTCGAGCTCGGCGGCGAAGGCGCTGACGCGCCGCATCCACGGTCCGAGCTCGGCAGCGATCTCGGGCTCGGTGCGCCCGCCGCGCAGGACCTCGGTGCCGTGGTTGCCGACGTAGGTGATGGTTCCGAGGGAGACGATCCGTCGCGCCTCCGCAGCGCGCCGGCCGCTGACGCAGGCGACCACGCCGTAGGCCCTCGAGATCTCGATGAGCAGCGAGCGCGTGCGCTCGGGAACCGAAGCGTCCTCAGCGTGCCGGACGATCGGTGCGAGCGTTCCGTCGACGTCCAGGAGGACTCCCGCGGAGCGCGGTTCCGCGGTGAGTGGGGCGATCGCCTCGGTGAGCGTGGCGGCGGAGGGCACCAACCGTAGTATGCCGCCATGCCGCCCGCCCGTACCGTGAAACTGCTCGCGGTCGGGACAGCGGCGGGGGTATTCAGCGGCCTCTTCGGCGTGGGCGGCGGAACGGTCATCGTGCCGCTGCTCGTGCTGTGGCTCGGCTACGGGGAGCGCGAGGCCACCGGCACCTCGCTGACGGCGATCGTGCTCATCGGCGCCGTGGCCGCCGCGGCGCAGGCGAGCTACGGGAACGTGGACGTCGCGAAGGCGGCGATCGTGGGCCTGCCGGCGGTCGGCGGGGTCCTGCTCGGGACCTGGGCCCAGCAGCGCCTCGCGACCGAGTGGATCAACTTCATCTTCGCGGCGCTGCTCGTCGCGGCGGCCGTGGAGCTCGTGATATGAGGGCCACCGCCCGCTCCGCGGCCGCTCCGCCCGCGAGCAGCTGATGGACGTCGCCCTCGCCGTGTCCATCGGGGTGCTGGCCGGCGTGCTCGCGGGGCTGCTCGGTGTCGGCGGCGGGATCCTCTTCGTGCCCGCGCTGGCGATCTTCCTCGGCCTCGACCAGGTTCAGGCCGAGGCGACCTCGCTGGTGGCGATCATCCCGGTCTCCGCCGTCGGCGCCCTGCGGCAGCATCGCTACGGCAACGTCCGCGTCGCCGACGGGCTGCTCGTCGGGGTGCTTTCCGCTCTCGGCGTGCTCGCCGGCGTCGCGCTGGCCAACTCCCTCCCGGCACGCGTGCTCGAGCTCGCCTTCGCGGGCCTGACGCTCGGCATCGCACAGCAGGTCTTCCGCCGCGGCCTTCGCCGGCGGCGCGAGCGGCTCGCGGCGATCGAGACCGGCTGAAGGCCCTCAGCGCTGCGGGGCCCCCGGCTCCTGGTAGGGCGCGGCTGGTGGCGCGCCGCCAGGCTGCTGCTGCGGGTAGCCGGGCGCCTGCTCGGGGTGGCCCGGCTGGTGCTGGGGGTAGCCGGGCTGGGGCTGCTGCGGATAGGGCGCCTGGCCGGCCGGAACGCCCGGGGCGCCCGGCGCGGCACCGACGGTCGACGCCTCCTTTATGCGGCGCAGCTCGAAGTAGATGACCGCCGCCGCCAGCGCCCCGATCGGCGCGAGCAGGATGTTCGGGATGAAGGTCGAGAGCAGGCCGCCGAGGAAGCCCGTCCCCGCGATTGCCTGGAGGATCCCGCTGATGATCGCGCTGATGAGCAAGAGGATCACGAGGATGCCGAAGACCTGCCACCCGTCCCCCTTGACGAGCTGCTGGCTGCGGCCGAAGGACGAGCCGACCGTCGCGCCCTCGATGACGATCACCGGCGCGATGACGGCCCAGATGGTGATCAGGTAGAGGCCCGGGACGATAAACAGGACCAGGCCCACGGCGATGCCGAGGCCTGCGAGGATGCCCGCACCGACCAGTCGCCCGAGGCGCGGGCTGACCGCGCTGAACAGCTCGCCGATCCCTGGAAGCGGCGCGCCCGAGTGGACCCGGTTGACCAGCTCGATGACCATCCCCTGATACCAGAACGTCGCCACGAAGATGACGACCACCGACACCAGGACGAGGATCGGGCTGATCAGGAACAGCAGCCCGGTGAGCACGGCGGCCCCGATGAAGACGATCGCGGCGCTGCCGAGCAGCACCGCCGCGTTGTTCTTGTACAGCTCGATGACCGCCGAGAAGACCCGGCCGATGTCCAAGCGCTCTCTCATGCGGCGAAACCTACGGGGCTGCCCAGACGGGAGCAAGCGGTGACCGCCTCCTTGCGTCTCACCAGTCCGGATGGGGCCTTGGAGGCCGACTTCGCGCCCGAGCTCAACCTCGTCTGTTCGTCCGTCCGCCACCGCGGCGCCGAGGTGCTCGGCCAGCGCGACGGGCTCGGGGCCTACCGCGACCGCGGGTCGACCCTCGGCGTTCCCCTGCTTCACCCGTGGGCCAATCGGCTCTCCGCCTCCGCCTACACGGCTGCAGGCCGGGAGGTCCGGTTCGACCCGGGCTCGGCGCTGGTCACGCTCGATGCGAACGAGCTGCCGATCCACGGGGTCGTGCCCGTCGCCCTGCCGTGGACCGTCGAGGAGGCCTCGCCCGACCGCCTCGCCGCGACGCTCGACTTCCGCGGCGAGGCGCTGGAGGCGATCTTCCCGTTCCCGCACGTGCTGCGCACGACCGTCACGCTCGGCGACGACACGTTGCGCTACGTCACGACGCTGCGTCCCAGCACCGAGCAGCCCGTGCCGGTCGCGTTCGGGTGGCACCCGTACCTGACCGTTCCGGGCGCCCCGCGCGAGGAGTGGAAGATCGAGCTGCCGGTCAGCGAGCACGTCGTTCTCGACGAGCGCAGCCTGCCGACCGGCCGCACCGAGCCCGTCGCCGAGCGCCCCGGGCCGCTCGGCGACCGCACCTTCGACGACGGCTACGTCTCGGTTCCCGACGGCGCCACCTTCGTCGTGCAGGGCGGCGGCCGGCGCCTCGCGCTCACCTTCGAGCACGGGTGTCCCTGCGCCCAGGTCTACGCGCCCGCGGGCGAGGCGGTCATCGCCTACGAGCCGATGACCGCGCCGACCGACGCCCTCGTGACCGGTGACCGCCTGCCCGTCGTCGGCCCCGGCGAGGCGCACGAGGCGGCCTTCTCGCTGACGGTTCGGTGACGCACGCGCTACCGTCGCTCCATGCCGCCCATCACCCGTGGCTTCTTCGGGCGCCGCCACGACGACGAGGACGAGCGGCTGCCGCCCGGCCAGTACACGGTTCGCGACTTCCCGGTGCTCTCGGCCGGGCCGACGCCCCACACGCCGCTGGACGAGTGGAGCTTCTCGCTCGTCGGAGAGCTCGACGAGCCCCGCAGCTGGACGTGGGAGGAGTTGCGCGCGCTCCCGAGCGAGACGCTCACCCGCGACATCCACTGCGTCACCAAGTGGTCGAAGTTCGACACCGCGTGGGAGGGGGTCTCGGTCGACACCCTGCTCGACGGCGTCGAGACCGAGGCGGCCTTCATCTCGGCCTTCTGCGACGGCGGCTACACCACCAACCTCCCGGTCGAGGACGTCACCGGCGGGAAGGCGTGGGTCGCCTACGCGTTCGACGGCGAGCCGCTGGAGCCCGAGCATGGAGGTCCCGCCCGGCTGCTCGTGCCGCACCTGTATTTCTGGAAGAGCGCGAAGTGGGTGCGGGGGATCACCCTGCTCGATCACGACGAGCCCGGCTTCTGGGAGGGCCTCGGCTACCACAACCGCGGCGACCCGTGGCGTGAGCAGCGCTACTGGGGCGACTGAGGCGGCGGGCCGCGGGCCCGTCAGGCTCGCGTGGCGGGCGGCGGACATCGCCGAGCGGCGCGTCGAGACCTCGCACGCGGTGACGCTCCTCCTCGACGTGCCCGACTGGCCCGGCCACCTCGCAGGCCAGCACGTGGACGTTCGCCTCACCGCCCCGGACGGCTACCAGGCCCAGCGCAGCTACTCGATCGCCTCGGCGCCCGAGGACGAGCAGCTCGCCCTGACCGTCGAGCGCATCGACGACGGCGAGGTGTCCCCGTGGCTGGCGGGAGCCGCGCAGGCCGGCGACGCCTTCGAGCTGCGCGGGCCGATCGGCGGCTGGTTCACCTGGCGAGTCGCCGACGGCGGGCCCCTGTTCCTGGTGGCGGGCGGCTCGGGCCTCGTCCCCCTGCTCGCGATGCTGCGCCACCGCGCCGCGGCCGGAGGCGACGCCGAGGCGCGCCTGCTCTACTCGGCGCGCACGGCCGACGACCTGCTGCGCGGCGACGAGCTCGCCGGCCTGGGCGACGTCGGAACGGCGGTCACGCTGACGCGGGCCCAGCCACCGGGGTGGATGGGCTACGGTCGGCGGGTGGACGCGACGATGCTCATGGAGACCGGATTCATGCCCGAGCGCCGGCCGCGGATCTTCGTCTGCGGCCCGACGCCGTTCGTCGAGGCCGCCGCCGAGGCGCTGGTCGGGCTCGGCCACGAGCCAGGCCGCATCAAGACCGAGCGCTTCGGGCCGACAGGAGGCTGACGATGGACGATACCGAACTGCGCCTCGACGGGAACGCGGCCGCCGGCGCGTTGCGTGAGCTCTTTGCGGTGGACATGACGGCGGTCGTCGGCACGTGCGCGACGTGCGACACCGCCGGGCCGCTGGCCGCGGCCCACCTGTACCTCGACGCCCCGGGCGCCGTGCTTCGCTGCCCGGTGTGTACCGCGGTGGTGCTGCGCGTCGTGCGCACCCGCGAGCGCGTGCTGCTCGACCCGAGCGGCCTGCGCCGGCTGGAGTTCGCCGACTCGTCGGGCGCGACCGCTCGGGGGTAGGGCGGCCGCGCGCCCCTCAGCCCGTGAAGGGTGGAGGACGACGGGGTGGAGGTCGCGACGTTTCCAGGCGCGCGAAGAAGATGTCGGTGCCGCCGCGGGTGGCCTGTGGCTTCCCTTGGGCGAACACGGCCGCGAGCCCACGCGGAAGCCCGGCCAGTCCCTGGTAGTCGCCGAGGAACCGGCCGGCGACCCCGATCGAGTCGGTGGGAGAGGCCGTCAGGGCGTCGAAGGGACCGGCCACGTGCCGCTGGCGCCACGACGCGCCGCCGTTGCCCGAGCGCGCGAACCACACGTCGGTCGTGAGTCGGCCGTCCCCGCGGCGGTCGTTGCGCAGGTCGTCCCAGGTCACCCCGAGCGTGCCGTCGCCGGCCACGGCGAGCGAGGGCAGGAAGGCCTGCGTGCGGACCGAGGCGAGCGCTCTGGGCGCGGACCACGTCCGGCCACCGGTCCGCGACCTGGAGAAGAGGATCTGGGACGAGCTCTTCGACTTGATCACGTTCCACGCGACGTAGATCGAGCCGTCCGGACCGACGTCGGCGCGAACCTGTCCCGCTCCACGGAGCGGCGATGGAATCGAACCATCCCGCGACGGGGCTGCCGCCGCCTGCCGGCTTTGAAGGCCGGATGGGCCACCAGACCCCTGCCGCTCCGCGGCCGAGTATGGCGGGCGAGCCGTGCCGACGGGCGGTTCGCCCGCGGCGCGCACGGGGCATGCTCTCAAGCCACGAACGAGGAGAGCGCCGTGACCGCGACCGTCCCCACCCCGGAGTCCCGCGTGCCCGTCCCGCGCGATCGGGACGACGACTTCAGCGAGCAGGCCATCCAGGCACGTCTCGCCTTCCTGCGCGAGCGCACGGCCGGGGAGCTCGAGCACGTCGCCAGCTACTCCTTCGACCCCGCGGTCGCGAAGGGCAACATCGAGCACTTCACGGGGGTCGCCCAGGTTCCGCTCGGCGTCGCCGGGCCGCTGGTGGTGAACGGCGAGCACGCGCGGGGCACGTTCTACGTCCCGATGGCGACTGCCGAGGGCACGCTGGTGGCGAGCTACAACCGGGGGATGCGCCTGCTGCACGAGGCCGGCGGGGTCACCACGACGATCCTCGACGACCACATGCAGCGCGCGCCGGCCTTCCTGTTCCCGAGCGCCCGCGAGGCGCGCGCCTTCGGCCAATGGCTGACCGAGCACTTCGACGAGGTCCGCGAGGCCGCCGAGGCGACGACGCGCTCGGGCCGGCTGCAGGACATCGAGCAGTACTCGGCCAGCCGCATCCTCTTCACGCGCTTCAACTACACGACCGGCGACGCCGCCGGCCAGAACCTGACCGGCAAGGCGACCCAGGCCGCGTGCCAGTGGATCAACGCGACCTATCCGGGCATCGAGCACCACTTCCTCGAGTCCAACTTCGCGACGGACAAGAAGAGCTCGCAGGTCAACATGCTGCACACGCGCGGCAAGCGCGTGGTCGCCGAGGCGACGATCCCCGACGAGCTCTTGCGGCGAGTCATGCGCTCGAGCAGCGAGATCATGTTTCGCGGGCGACAGGTCTCCAACCTCGGCGGCTTCATGTCGGGCGTCAACAACAACGGCGCGCACTCGGCCAACGGGATCACGGCGATGTTCATCGCGACCGGCCAGGACGCGGCGAACGTCGCCGAGTCCTCGGCCGCCTTCGTCCACGCCGAGCTTCGGCCCAACAGGGACTACTACTACTCGGTGACCATCCCGTCGCTGATCGTCGCCACCTACGGCGGGGGCACCGGCCTCGCCACCCAGCGCGAGTGCCTCGAGCTGCTGGACTGCTACGGGAAGGGGAAGGTGCGCAAGTTCGCCGAGATCGTGGCGGCGACGGTCCTGTGCGGCGAGCTGTCGCTGGGCTCGGCGATCGTCAGCGAGGAGTGGGTCCAGGCGCACGACCTCCACGGCCGGAACCGGCCGTGAGGGGCCGCGGTCAGCCGGTCGGGATCGGGCGCACGATGATGATGCTCTCGCCCGGGCAGTTGCGCAGGCGCACCTTGACCGGCGCGCCGCTGAGCACTCGCACCGGCGCGCTACAGGTCACCCGCGCCCGGGTGGCGTCGACGACCACCGACTTGATGTTCGTCGCCCGAACGTCGAGCTGGAACTGAAGCCGAGTCCGTGGCGCGCGTCCCCACGACGTCTGCTCGCGGGCGAACGACCGCGGCCCGAGGTTACCGCCGGTCAGCACGCCGGAGCCCGTCGAGCGGCGGGCACGTGGCTCGCCGGTGCCGAACCCGTGCGAGCGGACGTCGATCGTCCCTGGCGCGCTGCCGTTGCGCAGCCGGATCCTCGACAGCCAGTACGCGTGGTCGCTCTCGAAGCGCACGCGCGGGAACTCGAGCGCCGGGTTGCGGACGTAGGTGACGCGCGGCGGGTCGCGGACGACGCGCGCGGCGCCGAGGAAGCGGGCGGCAGGAGCGAACTGGTCGTTGACGGCGAGCCCGAGGTGGTTGGGGGTCGGCACGGGCAGCGGCGGGAACGGCGCGAAGGCGTCGAGCTCGTAGCGGTAGCCCAAGGAGCGCAGCGCGTCAGCGGCCGGGCGGTAGACCGCCGGGGGCACGAGCTCGTCGGTCGTGGTGTTCCACATGAGCACCGGGACCCAGCGCAGCGACGCCAGCCCGCTCGTCGGCACGGCGGTTCCGACCGTCGGCTGGGCGCGCGCGAAGAGGTCCGGGAACTGGCCGGCGAGCGTGAACGTGCCGAAGCCGCCCATCGAGTAGCCGGCGATCGTCGTGCGGGGCGGGTCGAGGCGGTACCGCCGCGCCACGTCGGCCCACACCTCGAAGGTGTCGGCCCCGGCGGCGTCGTGGTAGAAGCCGTCGGGGCCGCGGCCCTCGGGCGTGATGACCAGCGAGGCGGGCGAGCGGTCCCCGAACCGGAGCTGGTTGCGCGAGCCAGAGAACTGGTTGTAGTTCGCGGTCAGCGAGTGCAGCAGCAGGGTGAGCTGGTAGCGGCCGCCCGTGGGCCTGGCCTTGGGGACGTAGATCGCGTAGGGCTGCAGCCGGCCGCGCAGCTCGCCGGTGCACGGGCCGGGGGCGAGGGGGCAGCCCTCGGAATAGTCCACGCCCTGCTTGGTCTCGAAGTGGCTCGCGAGGATGCGGTTCAGGCGGCCGGTGCGCGGTACGCCGCGCTCGTCGTCGGCCCCTCGCTCGACCTTGCCGAAGTCGACCTGCGCCGAGAAGGCTCCGAGGTCGCCGTCGGCGAGCGCATGGCCCTGGAGGCGGTCGCGCCACCACGCCGGGTCGGTGAGCGCACGCGTGTCGACGATCGACTGATAGGGCTCGCCGGCCCGGAAGGCGACGTTGAAGAAGGCGGTCGGCGACGCCAGCCGACCGGCGCCGCCGGGCATCTTGGCGCTCGCGCGCGCGCCGGGGATCAGGTAGCGGGAGGCGCCTCTATCCCACAGGCCGACTCCGGCCGACATGCGGACCACGTCGCGACCGGGGTTCCACGCGGCGTGCGCGACGCGCAGCTCGACCTGGCGGCGGCGCAGGTCGACCTTCACGCTCGGAGCAGGCGAAACCCGCTCGCCCGTGACGGCGTTGCGAAGCTCAGCGCTTCGCCCGTGCCAGGTGAGGAAGAACGCGGCCGATGACGTTGCGTTGGCGCCGGAGGGAACGGGCCGCGCCTGCCCGGAGGACCCGAGCGCGAGCGTCGCGCCGACGAGCTCGGGGTCGACGAGCGAGTTCAGCGTCAGGCGGAAGGCCGTCGCGTCGGCCAGCGGCTTGACCCGAAGCTCGACGAGGTCGGCGGCGTTGCCGGCGTAGGCGGCGGCGGTCGGATAGGTGTAGGTGCCGTTGGGTGGGGAGAAGAGGTCGCCTCCGCTGCGCGGGTCGGTTGGATCGCGCTGTGCGCGGGCGCCGTGGTCGTCGTAGAGGAAGTCCTGATAGAGGAACTCGCCGCTGCGGTACGCGGTCGCGCCCGAGACGAGGATCGGCGAGGCCGTCCACGGCGCGCGGTTGGTGAGCTGCGGCGCGACCGCCGGCTTCGCGTAGAGGATCGCCGGGCCGGGTCGGGGTCCGGGGCCCGAGGCAAGCGACCCGGCGTCGGCGCGTGCGGTCCCGGCTGGCAGGGCGATGAGGCAGGCGACGAGCGCGGCCACGGCCAGGGCGAGCACGCACGCCGCGAGCGAAGCCGCGGCCGGGATGCGGGCGGTGATGACGATCCTCCTCCTCGAACGTCGGGCGGCGCATCCTATGGGCGAGCCGCGTCGGCGGCGCCGTCTCAGGGCAGGCCGTGCTCGAGCGCGCCCTTGACGCTCGCATCCAGCACGTTCAGGCGGTAGAGCGCGAGCGCCTCGGCCGATCCGAAGCGCCGCCCCGGCAGCGCGTCGGGCCCGTGGTGGCCGAGCAGGCAGTGCAGCAGCCCGAGGAGCCGTGGCTCGGGCATGCCCGCGGCGTGCGCCTCGACGATGCGCGCGCCGAGCTGCAGGTGCCCGAGCAGCCTTCCCTCCTCGCTCGGCGCGATGTCGGCTGCGAGGGTGAACTCGCGGGTCTTGCCGAGGTCGTGCACCAGCGCTGCGCACAGGAGGAGGTCCGAGTTCAGTCGCGGATGCAGCTGACAGGCCTCGAGCGCGAGCGTGCCCACCGCGACGGTGTGCTCGAGCAGCCCTCCGAGGTAGGCGTGATGGCCCGCGCGCGTGCACGGGGCGCGACGCCAGGCGGCGCGCAGCTCGGCGTCGGAGAGCAGGGCGCTCAGGAGCCGCGTGTAGTGAGGGTCGTGGACCTCGCCGGCGAGGTGCTCGAGGAACCCGTCGAGCTCGTCGAGGTCGCGGTAGGCGACGGGCAGGAAGTCCGCCGGGTTCGCGTCGGGGGCAAGCGCGATGGCCCGGACCTCCACCTGCAGCTCGTCGCGGAAGCGCTCGACGCGGCCGCGCACGCGCACGAGGTCGCCGCGCTCGAAGCGGCCGGCCAGCAGGTCGGCGTCGCGGAACGCGCGCGCCGGCAGCGTCCCGCTGCGGTCGCGCAGCTCCAGCGCGAGATACGTGGCGCCCGAGCGCGCGACCAGCCGGTCCTTGCGCGTGCAGGCGAAGACCGCGTTGATCTCCTCGCCGGCGCGGAGCGACGCGATGGTCCCGCTCGGGGCCTCGGGAGCGGTGGCGGAAGGCACTCGAACCATGATGTACGGTGAACCGGATGCAGCCCCTGATCTGGGACCGGCGGCCCGACGGCCTGCGCTCACCGGCGATGGTGTGCGCCTTCCGCGGTTGGAACGACGCGGCCGACGCCGCCTCCGCTGCGCTGACCTTCGTCGGCTCGGCCCTGGGCGCCACGCGCTTCGCGACGATCGACCCCGAGGAGTTCTTCGACTTCCAGAGCACGCGGCCGAAGATCAAGCTCACCGAGGGGCGCGCGCGCGAGATCACCTGGCCGGCGGTCGAGATCTTCGAGGCGCGCGTGCCGCGCGCCCCGCGCGACCTGATCCTCCTCTCCGGCGCCGAGCCCTCGATGCGCTGGCCGACCTTCTCGCGGGCGGTGCTCGAGCTCGCCGAGGCGCTCGGCACCCAGCTCGTGGTGACGCTGGGCGCGCTGCTCGCCGACGTGCCCCACACGCGGCCGGTCAACGTCACCGGACTGGCCTCCGACGACGGCCTCGTCGAGCGCCTCGGGCTCAGCCAGGCCAACTACGAGGGCCCGACCGGCATCACCGGTGTGCTGCACGCCGCGTGCGACGACGCCGGCATGCCCTCGGCGAGCCTGTGGGCCGCGGTGCCCCACTACGTGGCCGCTGCGCCGAACCCCAAGGCCGCGCTCGCGCTGGTCCGAAAGCTCGAGGGTCTCGTCGGCGTCTCCGTCGACGCGTCCGACCTGGAGACCGCCACTGTCGAGTACGAGCGCCAGGTCAACCTGGCCGTGCGCTCGGACCCCGACGTCCAGGCCTTCGTCGAGCGCCTCGAGGAGTCATCGGCCGAGGAGGACGACGACGTCGATCCGACGGACCTCCCGTCCGGCGACGTGATCGCGCGCGAGTTCCAGCGCTTCTTGCGGCAGCGCGGCTCCGAGGGCCGTTGAGCAGCCCTACCGCTCGGCTGCCGGGCAGATGATCCGGAAGTCGCAGCTCGAGCACGCCGCGTAGGAGGGGGTCGGCTCGAAGCCCTGGGTGAGGATCCCCTCGGCGACCTCGAGCACGGTGTCGCGGATCCAGTCCTCGTCGCCGTCGTCGCGGGTGACCGGGACCTTCTCGTCGTCGAGCACGTAGTAGTAGGCCTGGTGGGCCGCCTCGAGCTGCCACGCCTCCTTGGCCCCAACCGCGTAGAGCGAGAGCTGCACGTCGTCCTTGAGCTGGGCGGCGGTCTTCGGCCGGCCCGTCTTGTAGTCGATCAGCTCGTAGCCGCCACCCGGCAGCCGGTCGACGCGGTCCACGCGGCCGCGGAGCAGGTGGGGCCCCATCCGGAAGGCGAAGGCGCGCTCGAACCACACCGGCTCGGCCGGGTCGCCCTGGATCCGCTCCCAGTAGCGGGTCAGCGACGCCTCCGCCTTCGCGCGCAGCTGGACCTCCTGGTCGGAGTCGCCGAAGCCCCCGCGCCGCCAGCCCGCGTCGAGCAGCCCGAGCAGCTCGAGCAGCGTCCTCGCCCCGCCGGCGCCGTGGAAGCGCTCGAGCACCTGGTGGACGAGGATCCCGAAGCGCTGGTTGAGCGTCGGCTCGGACGGGATCCGGAAGACGCGCGCGAACTTGTAGCGCAGCGGGCACACGCGGTAGGTCTCGATGTCGGAGGCTGAGAGCACGAGCCCGTCGCCGCGCTTGGGGAGGAAGGCCTCGAGCGAGGGCTCCTCGCGAGCCGCCACCGCTCGGGCGCGACGGCGCTCGTCGCGCTCGGCGTCGAGCAGGTAGTCGTCGAGCGCGGAGGTCTCGAAGACGTCGCGCTGCAACGGCGTCGCGGCCTGGAGCAGGCGCACGTTGAGCTCGGGCAGCGCCTCGTCGATGCCCTGGCCCGCCGGGCGCTCGATGAGCGCGGCGAGCTTGAGCAGCTCGAGGTACCGAACGAGGCCGTGCGCGACGTCGAGGTCGGTGTCGAAGCGCAACTCGCCGAGCCTGCTCCCCACCCGCGGCAGCCCCTCGAGCACCTCGTCGCGCAGCATCCGGAAGGTTGCGTGCAGGCTCTCGGCCGGGCCGAACAGCTCCTCCTCGCGTTCCTCCCACTCCGCGCCAAGCGCCGCGCGCGCCTCCTCGAGGAACGGCGAGGGCGGCTGCTCGTCGCCGCGCTCCGAGCCGGCGGGATAGGCGAGCACGAGCCGCTCGCGCGCGCGGGTCATCGCCAGGTGGAGGAGACGGCGCATCTCGACGACGTGCGCCTCCCGCGTGTCGGCAGGCAGGGGCTCGCGCAGCACCGCGTCGGGGATCGGCTCGACGGCGAAGCCTCGGGCCCCGGGTATCCGGGCGGCGTGGGCCCCGAGCACGTAGACATGGTCGAACTCCAGGCCGCGTGCCGCGTGCATGGTCAGCAGCGAGACCGCGCTGTGGCGCACGTCGGCGATCGCCTCCTCCTCGCGCAGCCCGGCGTCGGCCACCGCGGCGATGTAGCGGGCGAACTCGCGCGCGGTCGCCTGCGGCGCCCGGGCCAGGAAGCCCGAGGCGAGCTCGGCGAGCTTGGCGAGGTTGACCAGCCGATCGACCACGTCGGCCTGGGCAGCGAAGAGCTGCTGGCGGCGCAGCCCGAGGCGCTCCACGAGGCGGTGCACGTAGAGGTCGGGGCGGACGGTGTCCAGCGATGCGGCCGCCGAGCGGTAGAGCTTGAGGAAGGCGAGGATGCGCTCGCGCGCCTCGGGCGGGATCTGCGGCGACTCCGTCGCCGCGACGAGCGCCGAGACCATGTCGAGCTTGCGCCGCCGGGCGATCTGGGTGCAGCGCGCCAGGTCGACGGCGCGCAGCTCTATCGGCGGGCGGGCGAGCGCGCGGACCACGGCGCCCGCGTCCCCGGGGTCGGTCAGGAGGCGCAGCCAGGCCAGCACGTCGCGGATCTCGGCGCGCTGGAAGAAGGCCGCGGCGCCGACGATGCGGTGGGGCACCGCGCGCTCCTCGAGGGCGACGGCGATCGGCTGGCCCTCGTTCTTGAGCGAGCGGACGAGGATCGCGATCGACTCCGGGGCGACGCCCTCACGGGTGACGAGCCGCTCGACGTCGGCGGCGACGGCCTGGGCCTGGGCGCGCTCGTTCGTCGCGCGCCAGAAGGCCACTTCGCCCCCGGCCGCCCCCTCCAGGCGCTTGGGCACGCGGTCGGCGACCGGAGCCATGACGGCGCCGGCGGCCTGGAGCACGCGCTCGGGGCGCGACGAGCGCTCGAGCGTGAGCACGCGCGCCCCGGGGTGACGATCGGCGAACACCCGCAGGTTCGCCGGCGCCGCGGCGCGCAGGCGGTCGACGCCCTGGTCGTCGTCCCCGGCCGCGGCGAGCTCCGAGCCCTCGCGGGCGAGCACCGCGACGAGCGTCGTGCGGGCCAGGTCGAGGTCCTGGTAGTCGTCGACGAGTACGTGGGCGAAGCGACGGGCGGTCCGCTCGCGCACCGCGGGGGTGCGCGCGAGCAGGCGCGTCGCGTGCAGGAGCAGGTCGCCGGTGTCCAGCGCGCCGGCCTCGCGCAGCATGCGGTCGTGGTCGCGGTAGACCTCGGCGAACTCCTGCTCGCGCTCGGCGCGCTCGCTGCCCGGCCCGTCGTCGTGGCGCTCGAGGCCCGCCGCCCAGTCCCCGTAGGCCTCGGCGTCGACTAGCTCGGCCTTCAGGCGGTCGATGCGCTCGACGAAGCTCGCGAGGAGGGTCGACGGGCTGCCTCGGAAGTCGTGGACGCGCAGGCTGAGCTCGTCGATGCGCTCGAGCAGCATCGCCAGGCGGTCGGCGGCGGACACGGGCACGGTGAAGGGGTCGAGCCCGGCCTCGACGGCCTCGTCGCGCAGCAGGCGCGCGCAGAACTCCTGCGCGGTGTGGACCGCGAGCTCCTCGTAGGGGCGCGCCACGGCCTCCTCGACCCGGCGCCGCAGGCGGTCGGCGCCGGGTCGCGTGAGGGCCAGGAGCAGGATGCGCTCGGGCGGGATGCCCTGCTCTGCGAGCCAGGCGACGCGCTCGACGAGCACCGTCGTCTTCCCGGTCCCGGCGCCGCCGATCATCAGCAGCGGGCCGCCGCGGTGGGCGACGGCCTCGCGCTGCGCGTCGGTGAGGCCGGCCGGGGCGATGGGCACGCACCTAGGATATGGGCGGATGGCGTCCGGCTCGACCGCCCTGGAGGCTGACTGGCTCGGCGCCTGCAGGGCCGCCGCAGACGCCCTGCGCGAGATCCTTCGCTCGCGACCGACCACCGGCGAGCGGGTGGAGGAGAGCGGGACCCGCGGCGAGGGCGGCGACCGCACGCTCGTCATCGACGAGGCCGCCGAGGAGGCGGTCTTCGGGCAGCTCGAGACGCTGCACCGCGATGGCCATCGCTTCACCGCGGTGTCCGAGGAGCGCGGCGAGGTCGACTTCGGCGATCCGTCCGTCGTCGTGGTCATCGACCCGATCGACGGCTCACTCAACGCGAAGCGCGGCGTGCCCGCGCACGCGCTCTCGATCGCCGTCGCGGACGGGCCGACGATGGCCGACGTGCAGTTCGGCTTCGTCCACGACTTCGGGACGGGGGAGGAGTGGCAGGCGCGCCGCGGCGAGGGAGCGTTGCTCGACGGCCGTGCGCTGGACCCCGAGGCGGGGGAGCGCCGCGACGGCGACGAGCGGCTCGAGATCGTCGGCATCGAGTCGGCCGACCCGCGCTGGGTCGCCGAGGCGATCGACGCGCTCGCGCCGGTCGCCCATCGGCTGCGGGCGGTGGGCGCGATCGCGGTCTCGCTCTGCGACGTCGCCGCGGCGCGCTTCGACGGCATGGTCTCGCTGTGGAACTGTCGCTCGGTCGACGCCGCGGCGGGACAGCTCATCGTGCGCGAGGCGGGGGGCCTCGTGGCCTTTCCCGCCTGCGACGACCCGCTCGGGGCGCCCCTCGACCTGCTCCCGCGCTCGACGGTCGTCGCCGCCCGCACACAGCGCGGCCTGCGCGAGCTGACCGCGGTGCCGCTGCGGCGCTGAGGCTCGCTTCTCTGCGCCGCCGCCGCGGTGACGCCCAGTTGCGCTCCCGTTCTGCGCCGCCGCGGTGACGCCCAGTTGCGCTCCCGTTCTGCGCCGCCGCGGTGGCGCCCACCCGCTCGCTTCTCCGGCCGGCGACACCACGTTGTCATCATGGGTCTATGATCGATTGGGGGCTTGCCACCCAGCTCGCCGAGCTCGTCGCCTCGCTGCCGACCGGCGGCGGGAGCGGCGATCGTCGTGGCGCCGCCCGCCCCGCGGCGACCGGCGGGCTGCTCGACGCCGCCTCTGACGGCGAGCGGCTGGTCGTCGGCTACACCGGGCTGGAGCCCGCCTTCGCGCTGCCCGTCGCCGAGCCCGTCGACCGCTCGGAGTGGATCCGCGCGAACCTGGCCGGGATGCGGGCGGTGCTCGAACCGATCACGGAGCGCCTCGGCACGGGCATGGGCCCGCTGCGCGTACCGTTGAAGGCGGCCGCCGGGCTGCTACTCACGGCCGAGGTCGGCGTCCTCGTCGGCTTCCTTGCCGGGCGCGTCCTCGGCCAGTACGAGGTCGTCCTGATCGACCCGGACTCCAAGCCGCGCCTGCTGTTCGTCGAGCCCAACCTCGACGACGCCGTCCGCGCGCTGGACGCCGAGCCCGAGGAGCTCGTCCGCTGGGTCGCCCTGCACGAGGTCACCCATGCGGTGCAGTTCGCCGGTGTCCCGTGGCTGCGCGAGCACCTGGCGGGCATGGTGGCCGAGCTCACCGAAGGCCTGACCATCAGCGTCGACGCCTCCAAGCTCGCCAAGCTGCCCTCGCGTGACGACCTCCGCGGCCTCGTCGACGCCGTCCGCGACGGCGACCTCGTCGGCTTTGTCGCCGGTCCGCGCCAGCGCGAGCTGATCGACCGGATGCAGGCGACCATGGCCGTCGTCGAGGGCCACGCCGAGCACGTCATGGACGGCGTCGGCGCCGAGGTGCTGCCTTCCCTCCCGCGCCTGCGGGCCGCCATGGACCGCCGCCGCGAGACGCGCTCGGTCCTCTTCCGCCTCGTGGCGCGCCTCATCGGCCTCGACATGAAGATGCGCCAGTACGTGATCGGCAAGCGCTTCTGCGACGCGGTGGTGCAGCGCGGTGGCATCCAGGCCCTCAACCGCGTGTGGGCCTCGCCGGACGCGCTGCCGACGCTCGCCGAGCTCGAGGACCCGACGGGCTGGATGGCGCGAACGGCGCCGCCCGCCGCGGCCTGAGCCTGCAGCGCGAGCTCTGCGCCGCCCGGCCGCGCGGCCGCTCCGCATGCGGGCGCCCCGGCCCGCACCTCCCTCCCCTCGTCGCTGCCGTTCGGCGGCGCCAGGCTCGGCGTCCATGCGCCGCACGACCGACCGCCGACGCGCCACAACCGCCACGAACGTACGTTCCTGACGTCACAAAGTCTGCCACTGTTCTCCGCTTGATCACACGGGATCTGCGGTAGCGTGTAACGATCTCGCGAACGCGGTTTACAAACAGGTGTTCGATGGGTACACTGGAAGCAGCTTAGTTCTAATATCATTATCGCGAGGGAGAGGCCGAACCCCCCATGGCTGACACCACCACCACCACTTCCCAGCAGCGCACCGCGCAGCGCAAGGCCGCCCAGACCCGCCGCAGCACGTCGGCGAAGAAGGCCGCCGGGACCCGCGCCCGCAACAGCGCCGCCACCCCGAAGACCGTCAAGAGCGCCCAGCGCGGCGCCCGCAAGACCCAGCGCAAGGTCGAGCAGGTCGAGCGCACCGCGTCCGAGCAGATCCGTGAGACTGCCGAGAAGGCCGTCTTGATCCCGGTCGGCGCTGCGCTGACCGCGGTGGATCGCTTCGGCGAGATCGTCGAGACCTACTCGTCGCGCACGACCGCCGAGCGCGAGCTCAAGGCGCGTCGTCGCCAGCTCGAGCAGGACCTGCGCCGTTTCGAGCGCCGCGGCACCACCGCGCGCAACCAGCTCGAGCGCGAGGTCAAGCGCACCCGCACGCGGGTCGAGCGCGAGCTGCGCCAGCGCCGCAACCGGGCGGAGAGCGTCGTCAAGCGCACCCGTCGCGAGGTCGAGCGTGACCTGCGCAGCGCCCGCAAGGACGCCGAGCGTCAGGCCAAGGACGTCGCCGCGCGCGTCGACCAGGCCTCGGCCCGCGCCGGCAACGCCGTGCAGACCGGCGTGACGGCCGCGGAGAAGGCCTTCGCGACCTCCTCGGACCGGGCGGCGACGGTCGCCTAGCGATCCCTTTCACCCGCCCGCCGACGGAGAGCGGCGGTCGCGGGAGAGTCTGCCGGCCTCATATCATCGCCGGCAGTGAAGCACCCTCTCCTCCCTCATCCGCCGGGCGTCCTTCGGGGCGCCCGGCGGTGTGTTTAATCGCCAGGTCCGCGGGCGGCGTCTCCGAGCGAGGCGCGGGCGGTCCGTCCGGTGAGCTGACCCCGTGCCTATAGTGATGCCCATGGCTACGGAAACCGAGATCCGCAAGGCGCTGGAAGCCGTCGTCGACCCCGAGCTCCACCGCAACATCGTCGAGCTCGACATGGTCCGAGCGGTGACCGTTCACCCGACCGGCGTGGTCGACGTGACGGTCTCGCTGACCACCCCCGGCTGCCCGATCCGAAGCCACTTCTCGACCGGCGTCGAGGGCGCGATCCGCGCGCTCGACGGAGTCGCCGACGTGAACGTCGAGTTCGACGTCCTCAACGACACCCAGAAGTCCGCGATCCAGACCAAGCTCGGCCGCGTCTCCCTTCCTCAGGGCGCGCTCGCCCAGGTCTCAGACGTCATCTGCGTCGGCTCGGGCAAGGGCGGGGTCGGCAAGTCGACGCTCACCGCCAACCTCGCCGCGGCGCTGACCGCCGAGGGGCGTCGCGTCGGGGTGCTCGACGCCGACGTATGGGGCTATTCGATCCCGCGCATGCTCGGGCTCGGCGCCGACCGCCCGAAGGTCAGCGCCCAGCGCAAGATCATCCCGCTCGAGGCGCACGGCATCGCGGTCATGTCGATCGGCTTCTTCGTCGAGGAGGACGCCGCCGTCGTGTGGCGCGGGCCGATGCTCCACAAGGCGCTCACGCAGTTCCTCGAGGACGTCGACTGGGGCAAGCTCGATCACCTGCTCGTCGACCTGCCGCCCGGCACGGGCGACGTCTCGATGACGCTCGCCCAGCTCCTGCCCCAGGCCAGCTTCCTGATCGTGACGACGCCCCAGCCGGCCGCCCAGAGGGTCGCGCGTCGCGCGGCCGAGATGGCGACCAAGGTCAACCTCGACGTCGCCGGCGTGGTCGAGAACATGTCGGGCTTCGTCACCCCCGACGACCAGCGCTTCGCGATCTTCGGCGAGGGCGGCGGCCAAGACCTCGCCGACGAGCTCGACGTCCCGCTGCTCGGCAAGGTCCCGCTGACCATGCCGCTGCGCGAGCAGGCCGACGCCGGCACGCCGCTCGTCCTCACCGACCCCGACGACCCGGCCGCCCAGGCGATCCGCCAGGCCGCACGCGGGATCGTGGCTCTCGCGCCTGCCGAGCTGCCCGTGCTCCAGCCGATCCCCGGCACCGAGCCGGGCCCCAAGCCGCTCGGCGCAGCGCTGCCGATGGCCTAGGGCTACTTGGTGCCGTAGTACTCGGCGTTGATCTGGACGTACTTCGTCCACTCGCCGGGGAGCTGGTCCTCGGCGAAGCACGCGTCGACCGGGCACGCCTCCACACAGGCGTCGCAGTCGATGCACTCCTCGGGGTCGATGTAGAGCATCTCGACCTTGTCGTAGTCGGGATCGTCCGGCGTCGGATGGATGCAGTCGACCGGGCAGACCTCGACGCAGGAGTTGTCCTTGGTCCCTATGCAGGGTTCGGCGATCACGTAAGCCATGGGGATGGTTCCTCCGGGGAGGGGAACGGAGGGAGCCGCATTCTAGAGATAGGGTCCGCCGATGCTCCTCCTGACCGGCGCGACGGGGACGATCGGCTCCTCGCTGCTTCGGCGGCTGACTGCGCGCGGCATCCGCGTGCGGTGCCTGGTGCGCGATCCTCGGCGCCTGGGCGCCGAGCGCGTTCGCGTGCAGATCGCCCTGGGCGACCTCGCCGACCCGCCCTCCTTCCGCCATGCCCTTCGGGGCGTGGACACGGTCGTGCACCTCGCCGCGTCCATCCGCGACCAGCCGCGCGGCTCCATCGAGGAGCTCAACGGCGTGGCCACGTGGCGCATGGTGCAGGCGGCCGAGCGGGCCGGCGTCCAGCGCTTCGTCTTCTTCTCGACGATGAACGCGAGCACGTTCAGCCCCGCGCGCTTCTTCCGTGCCAAGGCGCTGGCCGAGCAGGCGGTCGCGGCCTCCGATCTCTCGCACACGATCTTCGCGCCCTCGATCGTCTACGCGCCCGGCGACACATGGCTCACGCTGCTCGAGCGCCTCGCGCTGCTGCTCCCGGTCATGCCCGTCCCGGGGCGGGCCGAGGCGCTCTACCAGCCGATCTGGGCCGACGATGTGGCCGATTGCGTGCTCGCCGTGCTCGACGGCCGCGGCGAGGACCGCGAGCGCTACGACCTGGCGGGCCCCGACACGCTGTCCTACGAGACGATGGTTCGCCTCGCCCTGCGATCGTTCCGCCGCCGCCGGGCGATCGTCCACGTCCCGCGGCCGCTCGTGCGCCGCGCGCTGCGCGGCGTCGAGATCCTCGCCGGGCCTGCGGCCTTCAGCACACCCGACGAGGCCGACCTCCTCGAGATAGGAATGACCGCCCGCCGCGGCACGGCCGACGCCGAGCGCCTCGGCGTGGTCCCCACGCCGATGGCCGCCGTCCTCGGCGCCTGAGCCGCTACGCCTCGGCGCCCGCGGCCACCGGCGGCCGCCGGTCCGCCCAGGGGTGGGCGGCCTCGAGCTGGGTCGCGAGCGAGAGCAGCGCCCCCTCCTCAACCGGGCGCCCGAAGAGGTGGACGCCGGTCGGGAGGCCGTCCTCGCCGTGGTACAGCGGCAGCGAGATCGCCGGCTGCCCGGTGACGTTGGCCACCGCGGTGAAGGGCGTGAAGGCCCCGGAGCGAAGGAAGGTCGCGGCCGCATCGTCCGCCGTCGCGTCGAGCTCTCCGAGGGCCAGCGGCCGCTCGCTCAGCGACGGCGTGAGCACGACGTCCACATCGTCGAAGAAGGCGACGATCGCGCGGGTCGCGGCCTGCAGGCGGAGCGTCGCCCCGAGGTAGTCCAGCGAGTGCTGCTGCAGCGCGCCTTCCCAGAGGTGCCAGGAGAGCGCCTCCACGTCGTCGCGGGCCGGCGGTCGCCCGGCGAGCATCGAGCCGAAGCCGATGACCGTCGAGACGAGTGGGCCGAATACCGCGCTGAAGGTCTCGAAGAGACCCGGCGTGGACCACGGCGGGGTCGCCTCGACGACCTCGTGCCCGAGCCCCTCGAGCAGCGCGGCGGCGTCGCGCGCAGCCGCCTCGCAGACGGGGTCGACCGGGCGGTCGAGAAGCGGCGGGCTCGTGGTGAGCGCGACCCGCAGCCGCCCGGGCTCGCGCACGGCGGTGACGGCGAAGGGCTCGCCCGGCGGCGGCGCCCAGGTCGCGTCGCCGGTCTCGTAGCCCGCGAGCAGGTCGAGCAGCGCGGCCGTCTCGGCGACGGTGTGGCTCAGCACGCCGTCGATGCCCAACAGCGAGTCGCCCAGGTCGGGGCCCTGGGAGATCCGCCCGCGGGAGGGCTTGAGCCCGACGAGGCCACAGCACGCCGCGGGGATGCGCGTCGAGCCGCCGCCGTCGTTCCCGTGGGCGATCGGCACCATGCCCGCGGCGACGGCCGCCGCCGAGCCGCCCGAGGACCCGCCCGGCGTGCGGCCCAGGTCCCACGGGTTGTGCGTGGGCCCGAAGCGCGTTGGCTCGGTCGTCGGCAGGATCCCGAACTCGGGCAGCTTGGTCGTCCCGACGATGACGAACCCCGCCTCGCGCAGCCTCCGGACCAGGTAGGCGTCGTGCGAAGGGACGAAGTCGCCCAGCAGCTCGGCGCAGAAGGTCAGGCGCATGCCCTGAACCGGCTTGTTGTTCTTGATCGCGATCGGCACGCCGGCGAATGGCCGCGGGTCATCCGGGGCGATCTCCGCGGCGGTCGCGAGCGCCCTCTCGGCGTCGACGTCGACGAACGCTCCGATCTCGGGCTCGAGCGCCTCGATGCGCTCGAGCGACAGCGAGACCAGCTCGCTCGCGCCCAGCTCGCCGCTGCGCACGAGCCCGGCGAGCTCGTGGACGGGGCGGAACAGCAGGTCGGCGTCGGGCACGCGAGAGGCTCCTCTCCCGCCGGAGGCGTCGTCGTCGGGCGGTCTTCTAGATTCAGTGGAGGTGCATTATCGCTGGACGATCCTGGCCGTTGCCACCGCCGCCCAAGCGGCGCTATCGGCCTTGCGGCAGGGCATGCCCTCGCTCGCCCCGGCGCTGCGCTCCACGTTCGGCCTCACGCTGCCGCAGGTCGGGGCCGCGCTCGCCAGCGTGAGCCTCGGCATCCTTCTCACGCTCGTCGCCTGGGGCGCGCTCGCCGACCGCATCGGCGAGCGA
The DNA here is from genome assembly GCA_963728925.1 of uncultured Actinomycetes bacterium. Classification (GTDB taxonomy): domain Bacteria; phylum Actinomycetota; class Thermoleophilia; order Solirubrobacterales; family Solirubrobacteraceae; genus JBBPZA01. Next base: position 139,946 of record CAVSMB010000013.1, read on the forward strand.
CCCGTGCTCTCGCTCGGGCTCGCCGGGACCGCCGTGGCGCTCGTGGGCGCGGCCCTCGCGCCGGGCTACACCGCCGTCCTCGCAGCGCTCGTCGCGGCCGGCATGCTCGGCGCGAGCGCCACCGGCGCGAGCGGGCGCTCGGTCATGGGCTGGTTCGGGCGCAAGGAGCGCGGCTTCGCGCTCGGCGTGCGCCAGATGGCGGTGCCGCTCGGGGGCGGGATCGCCGCGCTGAGCCTTCCCCTGCTCGCCGCGACGACAGGGTTGCGCGGCGCGTTCCTCGTCCTCGCCGGCGGCTGCGTGCTCGCCGCGCTCGCCGCCGCGCGCTGGATGCGCGAGCCGCCCGAGGCGCACGCGAGCCGGCCGGCCGTGCAGGCGCCGCCCCCGGTCCGCGACGGGCGCATCTGGCGCCTCGGCGCCGGCAGCGCGCTGCTCGTCTGCGCGCAGAGCGGTCTGCTCGGCTTCACCGTGCTCTTCCTCCACGACGCCCGCGGCTGGTCGCCGGTCGCGGCGGCGCTCGCGCTCGCGACGATCCACGCCGGCGGCGGGATCGCCCGCGTCGTCGCGGGCCGCTGGTCGGATCGCCTGGAGCTGCGCGTCGCCCCGATGCGCCGGCTCGCCGCCGGCGGCGCCGCGCTGCTCGGCGCCGTCGCGCTCGCGACGGCCGCCCCCGACGCCGTCCTCGTTCCGACCCTCGTCGCCGCCGGCGTGCTCGCCTCGAGCTGGAACGGGCTGTCCTTCACGGCCGCGGCGGAGATGTCGGGGCGCAAGCGGGCGGGGACGGCGATGAGCCTGCAGAACACGATCCTCACCGCGGCCGGCGTCGCCGTGCCCCTCGCCTTCGCCGCGCTCGTGAGCGCGACCTCCTGGCAGGCCGGCTTCGCCGCGCTGACCCTCGCGCCCCTGGCGGGGCTGGTGATCCTCGCGCCGCTGCGCGACGAGGAGCGCGCCCGCCGCGAGGCGCGCCACCGGCGCCTGGGCGTACCTGCCACAGTTTCCCTGCGAACCTCCTGAGGAGACCAATCCCGCATGACCAGCACCACAGCGCAGGAAGCGGCCGGGCAGGACGGCGAGGTACGGTCCGGCCTCGAGGGCGTTATCGCCTTCGCGACCGAGATCGCCGAGCCCGACAAGGCGGGCGGCGCGCTCCGCTACCGGGGCGTGGACATCGAGGACCTCGTCGGGCACGTGCCCTACGAGAAGGTCTGGGGCCTGCTCGTCGACGGGACCTATGACCCCGGGCTGCCTCCCGCCGAGCCCCAGGCGCTGTCGGTGCGGACCGGCGACCCGCGCGCCGATCTCCAGGCGGCCCTGGCCATGCTGGCCCCCGAATGGGGCCTGCAGCAGCTCATCGACATCCCCGACGACGTCGCCCGCGACGACCTCGCGCGCACCTCAGTGATGGCGCTCTCCTTCGTCGCGCAGTCGGCGCGCGGCACGGGCCGCAAGCCGATCCCGCAGCGAGAGGTCGACCGCGCGACCTCGATCCCCGAGCGCTTCCTGATCCGCTGGCGCGGCGAGGCCGATCCGCACCACGTCAAGGCGATCGACGCCTACTGGATCTCCGCCGCCGAGCACGGGATGAACGCGTCGACCTTCACCGCCCGCGTCGTCGCGTCCACCGGCGCCGACGTCGCCGCCGCCCTGTCGGCGGCGGTGGGCGCGCTCTCGGGCCCGCTGCACGGCGGCGCACCCTCACGGGTGCTCAAGATGCTGGACGACGTCGAGGCCTCCGGCGACGCGGAGGCCTACGTGAAGGCGCTGCTCGACTCGGGTCAGCGCCTGATGGGCTTCGGCCACCGCGTCTACCGCGCCGAGGACCCTCGCGCACGCGTGCTGCGCCGTACGGCGAAGGAGATCGGCGCGCCGCGCGTCGAGGTCGCCGAGGCGCTCGAGACGGCGGCGCTGGCCGAGCTGCAGGCCCGCCGCCCCGACCGCGTGCTCGCCACCAACGTCGAGTTCTGGTCCGCCGTGGTGCTCGACTTCGCCGACGTGCCGCCCGAGCTCTTCACGCCGCTGTTCGCCTCGGCGCGCGTGGCGGGCTGGTCCGCGCACATCCTCGAGCAGAAGCGCGAGGGCCGGCTGATCCGCCCGACGGCGAAGTACATCGGCCCCGGCCCGCGCGGCGTCGACGCCGTCGCCGGAGACCCCCTGACGTCCGTCGACGGCGCGCCGAGCTAGAAGTCGGGGGCGCGCCGGTTCGCGCCATTCAAGAAAGGCGGGGCGCCCGCTGCCGTTCCCAACGGGCGCCCCATGTTGGCCGCAGCGCGCCCTGCGCCACCGACCTCGGACGATCGTAGAGAATGGATCCGGCGCAAGGGAGGAATTTCGGCCATCAGAAGGGAACGATGCCCGCACCCTTCCACGTCGCGAGCCGGACCAGAACCGCGCGCGGCACCCCTCGCGCGACGACGATGCACGTGCGGCCGCGGCGACGCCAGGTGACTACGTCGCGTGCGCCGACGGTGAGCACGCGGAGGGTCGTCTCGCCGCGCTGCACGCGTCGTCCCGAGGGCTCGGCCAGGGCAGTGCCGCCGACGATCGTGTAGGCGAGCGAGCGGGCTCCCTTCGCGTAGAAGACCGTCGTGGCGCTGCGCCCGTCGATGCGGTCGACGCGCGACCCTGTCGCCTGCCATCCGAAGCCCCGGCGCCAATCGGGGAACGGGACGCCGTCCCGGCTCGCGTCCAGCAGGCCGGGCCCGGCCGCCCCCGGGGCGCGGGACTGAGGCGGCAGCACGCCGAGCCCGGCGGCCCGCGCGACGCTCGGCCCCGCCGGCGCTCCGCCCGGCAGCGCCACGAAGAGCACGACGCAGGCGGCGGCAAGCGTCGCGACGCAGGCGCCAGTGACCGAGGTCCACCCGCCGGGCGCCCAGGGCGACCGGCGCGCGCCCTGCCCGCGCGCCGCGCGCGCCTGAGCCTCTAGGCGCTCACGCAGCGCGTCGGGCGCGCGGACGCGCCCTGCCGCCGCGCGCACCAGCTCGCCCGCCAGCACTGCCCGATCGCCTTCGTCCGTGAGCGACATCACACACTGAAGGACACCGACCCGCTTGCTCTTGTTCCCGAACGCGCCACGACGCCGGCGCGCCGGCGCGCCAGATTCGACCGCGCCGGCTCGCTGGGCCGGATCGGTCGCGCCCGGTGTCCTCTGGGACGGACCGTTCACCACTCCGAGGAACCCTCATGCCGAAACAGCCTCTTGCTGGCCGCCGCTCTCACCGGCCTCGCCGCCACCGCGGCGCTCCCCCGCGCCGCCGGCGCCGCTCCGCCCACGGCGGGTAACCAGCGCACGGTCACCAAGAAGCTCGCGGTCCGCGGCTGAGCGGCGCTCATTCTGCCGGGAGGCTCGCCGCCGCGTCGCGGCAGCGGGCGCCGCCGATCGCGACGGTCGTCCGCTGGACGATGTCGCGCGAGGAGCGGCCGGCGAGAATGCCGTAGCACCCCGGGGCGACCTGCCAGCGGTTCTTGTCCGCGTTCCAGTACGAGAAGGCGCGCTCGTCGAGCCTGAAGCGCACCCGCTCGCGGCGACCGGCCTTCACCTCGACGCTCTCGAAGCCCTTGAGCTGGAGCGGAGGCTGGATGCGGCCCGGCGCTCCGGGCAGCCCGAGGTAGAGCTGCGGGACCGCGGTCCCGGTCCGGGCGCCCCTGTTGGCGACCTCGATGCTCACCGTGGCTCCGATGCCCCGGGAGGCCGCCCGGACGCGCAGGTCGCGCAGGGAGAACCTCGTGTAGGAGAGGCCGTACCCGAACGGGAAGGCCGGGGTGAGTCGCTTGCGGTCGAACCAGCGGTAGCCCACCAGCAGCCCCTCGCTGTAGCGCACGACGTCGTCGACCCCGGGATAGCGCGACTGGCGGCCGGCCGTCGCGAGGTCGGCCTCCCTCCGCGGAAAGGTCGCGGGCAGCCGCCCGCCGGGGTCGACGTCGCCAAACAGGACCCGCGCGACCGCGGCGCCGGCCGCCTGGCCCGGGTACCAGGCCTCGAGGATCCCCTCGACGCGGTCGCGCCACGGCGTGAGGACCGGGCCGCCGGTCTCGAGGACCACGATCGTGCGCGGGTTCTCGGCGGCGACGCGTGCGACCAGGTCGTCGCGGCGCGGCGTCCCCCGGCCGGTCCCAGCCGATGTGCCGGCGCAGTCGAGCGAGAGGCAGGGCTTGTCGGCGCCCTCGCCCGACGCGTCGGCGACGACGACCACCGCCGCGTCGGCGTCGCGCGCGACGCGCGCGGCCCGGTCGAGGTCGTCGTCCGCGTCGAAGCGGACGTCCACGCCGTCGCCCGCCCGCGCCGTGATGCCCTGGCGAACGTTCGTCAGCGCGTAGGGGGCGATGTTCGAGGAGCCGCCGCCGTTGACGTAGCGCTCGGCGTCCGCGCCGATCACCGCGAGCGAGTCGAGCCGCCGCGCGTCGAGGGGCAGCACGCCCTTGTTCTTGAGCAGCACCGTCCCCGCCTGCGCGACCGTGCGGGCGGCGCGCGCGTGACCGGCCTTGTCCGTGCGCGAGTCGTCGTCGCGGTAGGCCGCTCGGTCGAAGAACCCGTAGGCGAACAGGCCGCTCATTAGACGCTTCACGGCGGCGTCGACGGCGGTCTGGTCGGTGCGGCCCGCGGCCAGCGCCGCCTGGACCTTCGCCGGCGTGTAGTTCTCCCCGCCGTCCGCGTCGGTGAACGGGAACGGCTCGTATTCCAGGCCCGCCCGCAGGCCGGTGTCCACCCGCTTGGACGCCCCGTAGTCGGCGAGCACGAAGCCCTTGAAGCCCCAGTCTCGGCGGAGGACCCCGTCGAGCAGCGTCCGGCTCTCGCAGGCGTGGGGGCCGTTGAGGCGGTTGTAGGAGCACATGACCGAGCCGGCGCGGCCCTCCTTGACCGCGGCCTCGAACTGCGGCAGGTAGATCTCGCGCAGGGTGCGCTCGTCGACCCGCGCGTCGACGCTGTAGCGCGACCCCTCGACAGCGCCGCCGGCCACTCGCCCGCCCTCCTGGTTGTTGGCCGCGAAGTGCTTGACGTTCGCGATCACGCCCTGGGCCTGCAGCCCCTTGATCCACTCGACGCCCAGCCGCGCGGTGAGGACGGGTCCTCTCCGTAGCTCTCGAACCCACGGCCCCACAGGGGCGTGCGCAGGATGTTCACCGTCGGGCCGAAGACCACGTCGTTGCCCTTGGGCTTGGCCTCGTTGCCCACCAGCGCCCCGTAGGAGCGGGCGAGCCGGCGGTTGAAGCTCGCAGCCAGCGAGATCGAGGAGGGCATCGAGGTCGCCTTGCCCTGCCGGACCCCGATGGGACCGTCGGTCTGGAGGAACGGCGGCACGTCGAGGCGGGGGACGCCGTCGGCGTCCCCCGTATGGGTCCCGGCCCTGCCGATCACGCCGATCGCTCGGTCGCCGGCGAGCAACCCGATCCGCTCTGCGGGGGTGAGGGCTTGCACCAGGAGCATGGCGCGCCGGTCGGGCGACAGGGAGGTGTCACACCAGGGATGCGCGCCGCAGTGGCCCTTGCCCTTCGCGGCGGCCGCCGCGCACGCGACGGCGAGCGCCGTCAGGGCGATCAGCGTGCCGCGCCTGAGCCAGTCACCGATACCCATCTCCGCGGTCGCTCCTCTCACGCCGGTCCTGCCGGTCGGCAACCCTCGCAGATTCCCGGGTCGGCTCGGCGCTCGGCGCGGCCCTTACTACCACGAGAAGAGGGCCCGGCGCTCGCGCGCCGGGCCCTCTCGGGTCCTTCTCGAAGCGGAGAGCCGCCTCGCTACATCATCCCGCCCATGTCGGGCATGCCACCGCCGCCGCCGCCGCCACCGTCCTTCTCGGGGATCTCGGCGACGATCGCCTCGGTGGTGAGGATGTTCTTGGCGATCGACGCGGCGTTCTGGAGCGCCGAGCGCGTCACCATGGCCGGGTCGATGACGCCGTCCTTGACGAGATCGGAGATCTCGCCCGTGGCGGCGTTGAGCCCGAAGCCGGCCTTGGCCTTGCGGACGTCGTTGACGACGACCGAGCCCTCCAGGCCGGAGTTGTGCGCGATCTGGCGCAGGGGCTCCTCGAGCGCCCGCAGGACGATGCGCGCTCCGGTCCGCTCGTCGTCGACCTCGATGGCGTCGACCTTGACCGCCTTGGCCGCCTGGATCAGCGCCACGCCGCCGCCCGGCACGATGCCCTCCTCGAGGGCCGCGCGGGTGGCCTGCAAAGCGTCCTCGACGCGGTGCTTCTTCTCCTTCATCTCGGTCTCGGTCGCAGCGCCGACCTTCACGACCGCGACGCCGCCCGAGAGCTTGGCCAACCGCTCCTGGAGCTTCTCGCGATCGAAGTCGGAGTCGGTGTCCTCGACCTCGGCCTTGATCTGCTTGATGCGGCCCTTGATCTGGTCGCTCTCGCCAGAGCCGTCGATGATCGTCGTGGTGTCCTTCGTCACGACGACGCGACGCGCGCGCCCCAGCTGGGAGAGCTGGGTGTTCTCGAGCTTGAGGCCCATCTCCTCGGTGATGACCTCGCCGCCGGTGAGGATGGCGATGTCCTCGAGCATGCGCTTGCGGCGATCGCCGAAGCCCGGCGCCTTGACCGAGACGCCGGTGAACGTGCCGCGCAGCTTGTTCACGACGAGCGTCGCGAGGGACTCGCCCTCGACGTCCTCGGCGATGATCAGCAGCGGCTTGCCCGACTGGATGACCTGCTCGAGCACGGGCAGCACGTCGCGGACGGAGCCGATCTTCTGGTTGGCGATGAGGATGTAGGGATCCTCGAGGACGGCCTCCATGCGGTCCTGGTCGGTGACCATGTAGGGCGAGATGTAGCCCTTGTCGAACTGCATGCCCTCGGTGAACTCGAGGTCCATGCCGAACGTCTGGCCCTCCTCGACGTTGACCACGCCGTCCTTGCCGACCTTGTCGATCGCGTCGGCGATCACGTCGCCGATGTCGTCGTCGCCGGCCGAGATCGTCGCGACGCGAGCGATCTGGTCCTTGCCGGAGACCTCCTTGGACTGCTGCTGGATGCTGTCGACGATCGTGTCGACGGCACGCTCGATGCCGCGCTTGAGCGACAGCGGGTTCGCGCCCGCCGCGACGTTCTTCAGGCCCTCGCGGACGATGGCCTGGGCGAGCACGGTCGCCGTGGTGGTGCCGTCGCCGGCCACGTCGTTGGTCGCCGTGGCGACCTCGCGGACGAGCTGGGCGCCCTGGTTCTCGAAGACGTCCTCGACCTCGATCTCACGGGCGATGGTGACGCCGTCGTTGGTGATCGTCGGGGCGCCGAACTTCTTGTCGAGGACGACGTAGCGGCCCCTCGGGCCGAGCGTCACCTTGACGGCGTTCGCCACCGCGTCGACGCCCGCCTCGAGCGCCTTACGCGCGTCCGAGTTGTACTTGAGCTCCTTGTGAGCCATGTGTGGTTTCTCTCCTTCGCTTAGCCAGAGACCTTGGCCAGCACGTCGGACTCGCGCAGGACGAGGAGGTCCTCGCCCTCGACAACGATCTCCGTGCCGCCGTACTTGCTGTAGAGGACCTCGTCGCCCTCGGAGACCTCGAGGGGGATACGCTTCGCGCCCTCGTCGTCCCACTTGCCTTCGCCCACCGCGAGGACCTTCCCCTTCTGGGGCTTCTCCCGCGCCGTGTCGGGGAGCACGATGCCGCTGGCCGTCGTCTCCTCCTCCTCGATCGCCTGCACGATGAGGCGATCGCCCAAGGGCTTGAGATTCATTCGAATACCTCCAGGTCCGCTGTGACACACCGGGTCTTGGCACTCGGGGGGGACGAGTGCCAAGCCGCTCGCTGACGACTATATGACGCAGCCTAGCGATTTCAAGGGCGCGTTGGCACTCTCTTCACCGGAGTGCCAGCGGGCTCGTCAGTTCTGCGCGCCGCCGGTCCCGCGAATTCGCTCGCGCAGCGAGGGCGGGTTGTCGAGGATCTGGGAGAAGCGCACGACGGTCACGGTGTCGTCGAGATCGACCTTGCGGCCGTAGATCTGCTCCAGGAAGTGGACCATCTCCTCGGTGCGCCGGAACTCGGGGTTGTCGTGCTCGATGTCTCGGGGCGAGAGCTCCTTGACGCGCTTGACCTCCACCGAGTCGATGACCGCGTCGAAGATCCTCTCGCGGGGCGAGTGCTGGTAGCCGATGGTCACCATCACCGCCTCGTTCTTGTGGTACTTGTGCGACTTGTCGCCGAGCCGGATGGTGGCGGACTTGCGGCCCCGCTTGAGCTGGTCGGCGAACACGGCCGAGTAGAAGTTGAGGACGCGCACGGCCGGCGCAGCCTATCGCGGGCGCGCGAGCGCCGACAGCGCGCGCTGCATCATCTCGCGCTCGCCGCTGTAGGTGAGGGCGGCGGCCGCCTCCTCGAGCGGCATCCAGCGCGCCTCCTCGATCTCGTGGTCGTGGTCGTCCACGTCACCCTCGCGGTAGGCGAAGAGGAAGAACGACACGACCTTGAGCACGCGCCGGCCCGAGCGCTGGTACCAGTAGCGCACGTCGCCGAGCTTCGAGACGAGCTCGCCACTCACCCCCGCCTCCTCGCGAACCTCGCGCGCGGCGGCGTCCGCCGCCGTCTCGGCGCCGTCGGGATGGCCCTTGGGGAGCGCGAGCACCCGCGAGCCGTCAGCGGCGCGGCGAGTCGGCACCACCACGGCGACGTCGCGGCCGTCGCGCACCATCACCCCGCCCGCGGAGAACTCGTGGTGGGGCCGGTCCTCCGGCACCCTCAGTACACGTACCGATGGAGCGCCTCGGGATCGTGCACCGTCAGACGGCCCCGTCCCTGGGTCACCACGCCGGCCCGCTCGAGCACGGCGAGGAAGCGACTCGCCGACTCCCGCGAGGAGCCGGCGAGCTGGGCGATCTCCGCCTGAGTGGCGGTGACCACGCAGTCGCCTTCGCCGGGATGCTCGTCGCGGGCCCGCACGACGAGCTGCGAGAGCACCGTGGCGACGCGGCTCTGCACGGTCTGGAAGGACTGACGGGAGATACGCTCGTTGGCCTCACGCAGCCGGCGCCCGAGGGTGATGACGAGCTTGAGCGCGATGTCGTTGTTCTCGCGCAAGAAGCGCTTCATGTCGCCCGCGAGCAGGGCCACGAGCTCAACGTCGTCAAGCGCCTCGACGGTCGCCGAGCGCGTTTCGTGGTCGAACATCGCGAGCTCGCCGAAGATGTCGCCCGGCCCGAACTGGGCGAGCGTGATGCTCCGCCCGTCGAGGTGCTCGCGGACCGCCCGGCAGTGCCCGGAGCGCACCACGTAGCACGTGTCGCTCTCGTCGCCCTCGCGGAACACGACCTCGCCGGAGTCCATCCGCCGGGGCACCGCGACCTCGGCGATCTGAGCCAGCTCGTCGAGTCCGAGCTCCTCGAACACCCCGACACGGGCCAGCAGCACGACCGTCTCCTCCGTCGTCGCCACAGGGTATGGGTACCACAGCGGGAGGTCAGTCGAGGAACGTGGTCGGCCGCGCTCGGCGGAGCGGCGGAGTGCGGCGGTGTCGGCCGCGGTCTCGGGCGGTGGCGGGAGGCGCGTCGGTCTCGGCGATGGCAGGGTGCTCCGCGTGTATAGCTTCGCGCGAGGGGTAGGGAGGGGGCGAGCGGTCGCGGGAGGGGCCTTAACGTCACACACGTTCGCTCCGCGACATCCAGGGCTGACTTTGGGCCCCTATCGGACGCGTGGCGCGCCTTCGGTCTGTGGAGCGCGTCGAGGTTTGGGTTTCGGCCCTGAAACCGGAGCCGGGCCGAGACGGGTCCCGCGGCTTCCCCGCCGCAGCGCCCTCCCCCTCGTCAGATGTTGTAAACGCCGGCGGCGCCCTCACGGGACGAGCACGATCTTGCCCCGGGTATGGCGTTTGGCGAGCTCCGTGTACGCCTCGCGGACCTGGTCGAGCGGGTAGGTCCTCGCGATCGGGACCTCCACCTCGCCCGCGGCGACGAGCGCGGCCATCTCGGAGAGCGGCTCGGCGCTCGCGATCGCGTAGGTCCCCTGCGTCTGGACGCCCTCGTGGCGCCCGGCCGCATCGAAGTCGATGATCGTGTCGACGCGCTCCGGAGCGACGCCCAGCTCGAGCGCGAGGTCGACGTACCCGCCACCGAAGGTGTCGATGAACGCGTCGACGGAGCCGTTGGAGGCTTCCCGGATGCGGTCGGCCTGGCCTTCGCCGTAGGCGACGGGGAGGATGTCGTGCGCGCGCAGCCATTCGTGGTTGTCCTCGCCGGCAAGCCCGATCACCGTGGCGCCGGTGCGCCGGGCCAGCTGGATGGCGACCGAGCCGACGCCTCCGGCGGCTGCGGAGACCACCACGGTCTCGCCGGCGTTCGGGGCGACGGCCCGAACGCTCGCGAGAGCCGCGAGGGAGACGACAAAGAGCGCACCCGCCACCTCCCAGCGCAGCTCCTCGGGCTTGGCGACCAGCTGCTCGGCCGGCACCGACACGAGCTCGGCGTGCGCCGCACGCTCGTCGGTCCAGCCGAGCACCGCGTCGCCGACCGCGAAGCCGCTGTCGCCGTCCGCGACGGCGGCGACCTCGCCGGCGAGGTCGGTGCCCTCCCCAGACGGGAAGGTCGCCGGCGCGCGCTCGTGGAAGGCGCCCTCGCGGATCGGGATCTCGCCCGGGTTCAGGCCCGTGGCGCGCACGCGCACCACGACGCGCCCCGGCTCGGGCTGGGGATCGTCGACCTCACGGACGTCGAGGACGTCGACCCCGCCGTACTCGTCGAAGCGCACCGCCTTCATCCAGTCACTCCTTGTCGTCGCCGTCCGTGGCGACTACCCGCGCCGGGGAACGGTTAGACCGCATCGAGCGCAGACCGGCGCCGGCGGCGGCGCACCGCGCGGGTGGGGAGGCCGAGCGCGGCGGCTACGAGCGCCACCGGGAGCGCGACGGCGAGCGCGACGAGCAGCACGCCGAGCGTCACCGCGAGGATCCGCAAGGCGTCGCGCAGCGCGTCGTCGAGTCCCCAGCCCACCCCTGCCCCTGAGCCCGAGCCGTCCTTGGCCTCCACGGTGACGGAGACTCGGCTGAAGCTCGTGCGCTCGCGCAGTCCGCGCAGCTCTGCGCGCGCCCTGGCGACCTGCTTCGACGCGGTCCGCAGGCGCGAACGGATGCTCGCCGTCTCGTTCGGGCGCTCGGCCTTCGCGAGCCGGCGAAGCAGCGCCTCGCGCTCGGTGAGCGCGTCGGTCAGGCGCTCGCGCGGGGAGACGAAGGCGCCGGTCACGTCGGTCGAGGTCTGGTTGCGCGACTCGACGTCGGCGAGGCGCGACAATGCCGCGAGCGTCGGCTCGAGGCGCTCGGAGGGCACGCTCAGCTCGAAGCTCGCCCCGCCGCCGGAGCCGGCTCCCGAGGCGACGTTGGACGTGAGGACGACTCCACCCGCGCGGTCGGTCGCGCGCACCACGCCCGCCGCCACCTCGTCGAACTTCTGCTCCGGTGCGCGGAGGGCAAGCGACGCCCGGCGCTCCACGCGCCGCGTCCGTCGCGCGGGCGCGGCCGGGACGTTCCCGGGAGCGGCCGAGCTCTCGGCCGGCTCGCTGGGCGCGCCGCCGGGCTGCGCGGTCTGCGACGACGGGGGCGATGAGTCGGTTCGGCCGCGCAGGGCCGAGGTGCCGATCACCGCCACGAGCACCAGCGTGGCCGCCACGGCGAGGGCGGGCAGCAGCGCGCGTCGCGACCGCCACGCCGGGCGGCCGCGCCTGTGAAAGCCGGCGGCGACACGCGCGTCAAGCTCCGCGGCGAAGGGGTCGGACGGGGCGGCGCGCACGGCGCGCACTGCGCTGACCAGCTCGGCGAGCTCGGCGTCGGCGCCGTCGCCGCGCAGGGCGGCGTCGAGCGCCTCGAGCTCGCGCGTCGTCTCCGCGGTCCGGGCGTCGTCACGGCGTGGCATGGCAGGCCTTCCTCAGTCGTTGCACGGCGCGGTGCACGCGTGTGCCGGCGTTGGTCTCGCTCGTGCGCAGGACGCGGGCGAGCTCGGCGTTGGAGAGCCCGGCGAAGAACTTGAGCGCGACGAGCTCGCGATCGCGCGGGTCCAGCCCGGCAAGCGCCGTCCTCACGGCCGACCAGCGCAGCGCCGCCTCGGCTTGCTCCTCGGTCGAGATCGCGAGCGCGTCCCCGAGCTCGGCGTCGAGCGTCGCCGACCGGCCGCGGCGGCGCAGCTCGTCGAGCGCCGCGTTGCGGGCGATGCCGAACAGCCACGCCCGCTCGCTGCCCCGGCGCGCGTCGAAGAGGCGCCGGCGGCGGTAGGCGCGCTCGAAGGCCAGCGCGGTGACGTCCTCGGCCGCCTGGCGGTCGCGCAGCAGCGCTGCGACGTAGGCGTAGACGTCGTCGCGGGCGGAGCGGTAGAGCCCCTCGAAGCGGGTGTGCGCGTCCTCGGCGCGGGCCGCCATGGTCGTCGCCTGCGTCACGCCCCTACTACGAGGGGACGCGCGAAGCGTCACAGCCGGCGGTCAGGCTTCGACCGACGCGGGGCTGAGCTGCTCGAAGAGCCGCGGGTCGTTGGTGATCACCCCGTCGACCCCGAGCGCCTGCAGGCGGCGTATGCGTGCCAACTCGTCCACCGTCCACACGTACAGCTCGCCGCCGGCGGTGCCGACCGCCTTGGCCAGCCGCGGGGTGACCAGGCGCCAGTGGCACATCAGGGCGTCGATCTCCCCGGAGCGGATGGCCCGCGAGGCGCGCACCGGGAGCGCCTGCCGGGCGACCTGCAGCAGCCCGAGGGCGGGGAGGATCGTGAACGGCGAGGCCGTGTAGTCGCGCCGCACGCGCGGGACCGACCAGCCGAGGCGGACGCCTGCCTCGCTCGCGCGGATGCGCGCGAGGCTGTCGCGGTAATGCGAGGAGATCAGCGTCCGCGCGAGCAGGTCGCGCTCGCGCAGCGCGTCGAGCACGCGCAGCTCGTAGCCCGGCAGCTTGAGGTCGACGTCGAGGTCGACGCCCTCGAAGGCGGGCGAGGCCAGGTGCTCCAGGCCCTCCTCCAGCGTTGGCCGCTCGCCCTTGGCCGCGGCCCCGTAGTCGTGCGCGAGCAGCAGGCGGTCGCCGCCGCGCTCGGGCAGCACGTCGAACTCGATCATGTCGACGCCGAGCGCGAGCGCCGCGTCGAAGCTCTCGGGCGTGTTGCCCGGCACGATCAGATCGGCGCCCTTGTGGCCGACCCGCTTCATCGCTGACAGCCCTCGCACCAGTAGGTGCGGCGGTTGTCGTCGCCCTGGCCCCGGGCTCGGATGCGCCCGCCGCAGCGCGGGCAGGGGAGCCCCTGGCGCCCGTAGACGCGGCGGTGCTTGCTCTGGTCCCCGTTGGCCGCGGACTCCTGCATCTTGGGCCGCGTTTGCCGCACGATCCGCAGGGCCTCGTCGTCGCTGACCTTGCCCACCGGGCGCCACGGGTCGATCTCCGCCATCCAGCAGCCCTCGACCTTCCAGAGGTTCCCGATCCCGGCGAGGTTGCGCTGGTCGAGCAGCGCGTCGGCGATGCCCCGCGTCGGATCGTCGCCGCGCAGCCGCCGCAGGAAGGCCGTGGCGTCGAACTCGAGGGCAAGGATGTCGGGGCCGAGCGCGGCGAGGCGCCGGTCGAAGCGCGTCCGCGACTCGGTCATAAGCTCGAGGACCGGGCCGTCGAACTGCACGACCTCGTGGTCAAGGGCCTCGAGCACCAGCCACGCGCGCCGCGGCGAGCGCCGCCACCGCCGCCCCTCGGGGTGGACGGCCCACGCGCCGGTCATGCGCAGGTGCGAGTGCAGCGTGAGGTCTCCGTCGAAGCGCAGGAAGAGGTGCTTGCCGTGGGCGCGCACGTCACGGACGGCGCGGCCGTGCAGGCGCTCGGGCCAGCGGTCCATGCGGTGACGCGGGTGCGGCGTGCGGACGACGTCGGGCACACGCCCCTCCAGCACCGGGCGGATGCGGTTCGCGGCGTAGTGGATGGTGTCGCCCTCGGGCACGTCGCAAGAGGGTACGGCGGCGAGCCCTCGGCGGCGCCTCACGCCGATCGTAAGAAATCAACGCCCGATGAGTTTGCGCGACAGCCGGCGCGCTACTCGCCCCAGAAGTCCTGGACGATCTCGCTGTCCGCTTCCACGTGCGGACCGAAGACGAGAACCTCGAGACCCTGTGGGCCCGCTTCGAAGGCTCGCGCGACGCCTGGACTCACCCGCACCGCGTCAAGCGGCGCGAGCTGCACCAGTTCGTCGTCGAGCTTGACGGCGCCCGAGCCCGCCAGGACGACGTAGATCTCCTCGGCCGTGCGGTGCCGGTGGGCGAACGCCTCGCGTTGCCCGGGCTTCACGATGAGGTAGGTCATGCCCGTCTGCTCGGCGCCCAGATCCGCACGCGCGAAGCGCGCCTCCTGGGTTTCCGAGAGTCCGTGCTCGACCGCCATGTCCTGCACGGCGCGGAGATTCTTCTTCGAGTAGCCCACGCGACGCGATGCTAGCCGGACCACCCTCTGGGCGTAGCTGCGAGCACGCATCGGCACTAGGGTTCGGGCCGTGGCCCACGCCCGCATCTCACCGCTCCCGCCCGCCGAGCGCGACGAGCGCCAGCGCGAGCTGCTCGAGGCGATCGCCGCCGCCGGCGGCCCGCTGGCCGAGGCGAACATCTTCGCCACGCTCGTCCGCAATCCGTCGCTCTTCGAGCGCTGGCTTCCCTTCGGCGGGCGTCTGCTGCGTCGCAGCGGGCTCGCGCCGCGCGAGCGCGAGCTCGCGATCCTGCGCGTCGCGTGGCGCTGTCGCTCGCCCTACGAGTGGGGGCAGCACGTCGGCCTGGGCCGCGAGGCCGGGCTGGCCGGGGAGGAGATCGCCCGGGTCGCCTCGGACCTCGACCCGACGCTGTGGCCCGACGCGGAGGCCACCGTCCTGCGCGCGACCGACGAGCTGGTCGACGACCACCGCATCGGCGATGCGACGTGGGCGGCGCTCGCCGCTCGGCTGGATGAGGACCAGCTCATCGAGGTGCCGATGCTCGTCGGCCACTACGTCATGCTCGCGGGTGTGCTCAACTCCCTCCGGGTCGAGCCCGACGCGGGCCTGCCGGCGCTCGGCGAGCCCTGAGCCGCGGGCCCCGGTGCGTCGCGCGGGAGGGTGAGCGCGAGCACCAGCCCGGCGAGCGGCAGCACGGCGATCAGCTCCATGACGGTCACGAGGCCGAAGCGGTCGGCGACCAGGCCCAGGAAGCTCGCCCACACGCCGCCGAGGCCGATGGCGAGGCCGAGGGTCACGCCGGAGGCCAGGCCGACGCGCCCCGGGAGGTACTCCTGGCCCATCACGACCGTCACGCTGAAGGTCGCGATGGTCACGCAGCCGACCGCGGCGAGGAGCGCAACGGCCGTCGCCGGGCCGGCGAGGAGGAAGAGCGCGAGCAGGGGGAGCTGGAGGACCATCGAGCCGATCAGCACCGGCCGGCGGCCGATGCGGTCGGCAAGCCGGCCGCCGACGATCGTCCCCACGGCGCCGGCGAGGAGCATCGCGGTGAGCGCCGCGTTTCCAAGCGCCTTGGACTCCCCGAGGTGGGAGACGAACCACAGCGGGACGAAGGTCTGCAGCCCGAAGTAGACCGCCGAGCGAGCGGTGATGGCGCCGCCCAGGCGCGCGAAGGGCCCCCACGCCGCGGGCGCCGACGGGTCGCCGGGCGCGCCGCCCTCGCCCGCCGGCTGAAAGCTGCGCAGACGCGGGACCTCGCGAGCGAGCAGCACGGCGACGGCCAGCGCGGCCGGAGCCACGACCAGGCTGCCCGGCAGCCCGAAGAGCAGCACGGCCGGGGTGACGAGGATCGGGCCGAGCGCGAAGCCGATGTTGCCGCCCAGGGAGAAGAGGCTCATACCTGTCGCCCGCCGCTCGCCCGAGACGTAGTTCGCGAAGCGTGCCGCCTCGGGATGGAAGGCCCCGACGCCGAAGCCGCTGACGGCGATGGCGGCGAAGGTCCCGGCGTAGCCGGGCATCACCCCGGCGAGGGCGATGCCCAGGCCGGCGACGGCCACCCCGCCGGGCATCAGCCACGGGAGCGAGACCTTGTCGGCCCAGGCTCCGAAGAGCGGCTGCACGATCGAGGAGCCGATGGTCGCCGCGAGCACCAGCGCGGCTGCGGCTCCGTAGGACCAGCCTCGGGCGGCGATGAAGAAGGGCAGCAAGGCGGGCACCGCCCCCTGGCAGATGTCCGCGCACGTGTGACCGGCGGCGAGCGTGGTGAGCCCGCGCCGGTCGAGATCCGTCCGCGTCATCGCGCGGCCACTCCGTCGAGCGCGAGGCGCACCACGCTCTCCCGCGCGCGCTCCGCCTCCCAGCGGTGGCCGACGCGAAGGTGGCGATAGGTGTGGCCGACGAGGTTCACGAGCACCATCGCGTCCTCGTCGGGATCCTGCGCGGCGAGCGAGCCGTCGGCGGCGCCGTCGCGCAGCAGGCGGGCGACCGCCTCGGTGAACGGAGGGCGGGTGAGCACGGAGCCCTCGCCGGGCTCGTGGAAGATCGCCTCGGCACGGCGGCCGAGCGCGTCGAACAGCTCGAGGTTGGCTTCGGAGATCTCGCATACGCCGCGCAGCGCGTCGGCGAGGCGATCGCGAGCGGCGCCTGCCGCGGTGAGCACGGGCCACAGCCGGGCGCGGTAGGCCGCCTCGAACTCCTCGCGCAGCGCGGCGAGGATCGCCTCGCGCGTGGCGCCGCGCCGGTACAGCGTCATGCGCGAGAGGCCCGACTCCCGGGCGATGCGCTCCATCGTCGCCCCCTCCCAGCCGTGCTTGCCGGCTGCGCGGCGGGCCCCGTCGAGGATGCGGTCGTCCAGTGCCACTGTTACAGCACCGTATCATTATTGGTACGCCTGTGATCTACGCGGTCAGCGTGAGCTTGCGGGGTCCCTGGCGGAACCCCAGCTCGACGAGGCGGGGGTAAAGCGGCGCCTCGTTGACCGGCTCGCCGTCAACCCGCTCGAGGCCCACCCGACGTATGCGGCCGCCACGGACCTCGTCGGCCAGCGCGCCCAACGCGGTGTCGAGCCGCGGATCCTCGCCGTCGACGAGCGTCACCAGCCCGCGGCCCGCGCGCTCGAGGTAGAGGACCGGTTCGGCGCCGACGAGCACGACGTGGGCGCCTGCCACGCGCTGCGGCGCACGGCGCTCGCCGTCGCGCTTGGGCCACGGCAGGGCCGCTCCGAAGGCCTGTGCCGGATCGGTCGCCGCGAGCACGAGCGGGCGCTGCGCGTCGCCCTCACGCTGGCCGCGCAGACGCTCGACCGCGCCGGGCAGCGCGAACTGCGCGCCGCCGAGGCCCTCCACGAAGTAGCCGCGCCGCGCCGTGCCGAGCGTCTCCAGTTGGGAGAAGGCGTCGTAGAGGACCGAGAAGCCGCCGCGTATGCCCTCGGCGAGGACCTGCTCGCGCGTCACGATCCCGTAGCGCTCGAGCAGCAGCTCGGCCTGCGCGCGGCGCTGTTCCAGCGGGTCCGCGGCGGGCTCGAACAGCGGCGCGACGAGTGACCACCGGCCCTGGACCTGGGCGCTCGCGCCGGTCCGTCGCGAGCCGAAGCGCCGGCCGGCGCGTGCGCGACGCTGCTGGTCGCGCTGGGCGCGGGCGAGCGTGAGCCGCGGGGCGCGCAGCGGGGCGAAGGCATCGTTCGTCACTTCCCCCGCCCACACGAGATCCCACAGCGCCTCCTGGAGCTCCTCGGGCACCAGCGCCACCGAGCCGAGCAGGTCGGTGAAGAACGCAGCGCCCTCGCGCAGACGCTGGCGGATCGCCTCGTGGGCCGGCTGGGCCGGCGGCTCGCCGCGCTGCGGCGGCGCGCCGAGCAGCGCGAGGTCGTCGCGGAAGTAGAGCGCCACCCTCCCCGAGTTGCGGCCCAGGGCGCCCGCCCCGACCCAGACCACCTCGCCGCTCGCGCACAGCTGGTCGAGCCACGTCGGCGAGTAGGCGCCGATGCGGCGCGGCAGCACGTCGCGCTCCCACACCTCGGCCGGCAGCGCCAGCCCCTGGAGGGGGACCAGGACCTCGCGCAGCCGGTCCACGCCGGCGCCCGAGGCGGGGTGGCGGTCGACACCCTGCCAGCCGGGGAGGAACTGGGCCAGCGCGCGCTGATCGGCGGGCTCGATCTCCTTGCGCAGCACGGCGAGCGAGGCGCGGCGCAGCCGGCGCAGCACCTCGGTGTCGCACCACTCGCGCTCGCTGCCACCGGGACGAAGCTCGCCGCGGACGAGGTCGCCGCCGCGCTCGAGCGCCTCGAGCGCCGGCGTCGGGTCGACGCGGTAGCGGTCGCGGAGCTCGGCGGTGGTGAACGGCCCGTGGGTGCGCGCGTAGCGGCGCAGTACCTGCTGCAACGGGTCGGGGACGTCGGCCAGGAACACCGCGGGCAACCCGCCGGGCGGCACGGCGCCGAGCGCGTCGCGGTACATGCCCGCGTCCTCGGCGGCGATCCAGCGCTGTTCCCCGCTCATGCGCACGCGGACGACGCGGCGCTCGGCCTCGAGCGCCGCGAGCATGCCGGCCGCATCGACACCGTCGAGCACGCGCTCGGCGATCTCGTCGTCGCGCAGGTCGCCGACGCGGCGCAGGACGTCGTGCAGCGTGTCACGGTTGCCGGCACGGGTGCGCTCGGAGCGATGCTGGAGGTCGTCCTCCACCTGCTCCAGCGCGTCCGGGTCGATGAGCTCGCGCAGCTCGTCCTGGCCGAGCAGCTCGCGCAGCAGGTCGCGGTCGAGCGACAGGGCAGCCGCGCGGCGCTCGGCGTTGGGCGTGTCGCCCTCGTACATGTAGGTCGCGACGTAGTCGAAGAGCAGCGAGGAGGCGAAGGGCGAGGCGGTCTTCGTCTCGACCTCGACGAGCGAGAGCTCACGGCGGTGGAGCTTGGTCAGGAGGTCCTGGAGTCCCGGCAGATCCAGCACGTCGCGTAGGCACTCGCGGTAGGTCTCGAGGATGATCGGGAACTGCGCGTAGCGCTTGGCCACCTCGAGGAGGGTCTGGGACTTCAGCCGCTGCTGCCACAGCGGGGTGCGCTTTCCGGGCCGCGCGCGGGGGATGAGCAGCGCCCGCGCGGCGTTCTCGCGGAAGCGCGCGCCGAACAGGGCGGATGCGCCCAGCTCGGCGACCACGCGCTCCTCGATCTCGTCGGGCTCGACGAGCACGAGCTCGGCGCCCGGAGGCTCGTCGGCGTCGGGGAGGTGGACGATGATCCCGTCGTCGGACCAGATCGCGTCGGACTCCAGGCCGAACTCGTCGCGGATGCGGGCGGAGAGGGCGAGGCCCCACGCGGCGTGGACGCGGCCGCCGAAGGGTGTGAGCACGCACAGCCTCCAGTCGCCGATCTCGTCGCGGAAGCGCTCGATGACGATCGTGCGGTCGGAGGGGACGACGCGGGTGGCCTCCTCCTGCTCGCGGAGGAAGTCGAGCAGGTTGCGGGCGGCGAGCGGGTCGAGGTCGTAGTCGCGCTCGAGCTCCTCCACCGTGCCGCCGACGGCCTCGCGGGCGAAGGCGCCGATCGCCTCGCCGAGCTCCTTGGGCCGCCCGATCCCGTCGCCGCGCCAGAAGGGCACCGCGCCGGGCACGCCGGGGGCGGGGGTCACCACGACGCGGTCGCGGCCGATCTCCTCGATGCGCCACGACGAGGCGCCGAGCAGGAAGGTCTGACCCGGGCGGGCCTCGTAGACCATCTCCTCGTCGAGCTCGCCGACGCGGCGACCGTCGGGCAGCGTCACGGCGAAGAGCCCGCGATCGGGGATCGTCCCCGCGTTGGTGATGGCCAGCGACTGCGCGCCCTTGCGGGCTCGGACCGTGCCCGCCACCCGGTCCCACAGGATGCGCGCACGCAGCTCGCCGAACTCGGCTGACGGATAGCGGCCGTCGAGCATGTCGAGGACGTTCTCGAGCAGCGAGCGCGGGAGATCGGCGAACGAGTGCGTGCCGGTGACCAGCTCGTAGAGCTCGTCGACCGCGAGGTCGTCCATGGCGGCCATGGCGACGATCTGCTGGGCGAGGACGTCGAGCGGGTTGCGCGGCACCACCGTGGGCTCGATGAGGCCCCCGCGCATCCGCCGTGCGACGACCGCCGACTCGAGCAGGTCGGCGCGGAACTTCGGGAAGATGCGGCCCTTGCTCGTGTCGCCGACCTTGTGACCGGCGCGCCCGATGCGCTGTAGCCCACGGGCGACGGACTTCGGCGACTCGACTTGAAGCACGAGGTCGACGGCGCCCATGTCGATGCCCAGCTCGAGGCTCGAGGTGGCGACCAGACACGGCAGTCGCCCGGACTTCAACAGTTCCTCGATGACCGAGCGCTCCTCGCGGGCGAGGGAGCCGTGGTGGGCGCGGGCGATCTCTCTCGGCTCCCGCCCGGCCTCGGTGTCCTCCTTGGCGGCGAGCTCGTTGAGGCGCAGGGCGAGCCGTTCGGAGCCGCGGCGATTGTTGACGAACACGATCGTCGAGTGGTGCTCGCGCACGAGCTTGAGCAGCTCGGGGTAGATCGCCGGCCAGATCGACCGGCGCGTCGCCTCCCCCCCGGGGACGGGGTCGAGCGGGTCGGCCGACGCGTCGGGCTCGACCATCGACTCGACCGGGACCTGGATCTTGAGGTCGAGCGGCTTGCGCACGCCGGCGTCGACGATCGTGCACTGCCGGCGCGGGCCGACGAGAAAGCGCCCGACCTCCTCGAGCGGGTTCTGGGTCGCGCTCAGGCCGATGCGCTGCACCGGGCGCTCCGCGAGCGCCTCGAGGCGCTCGAGGCTGAGCGCGAGGTGGGCGCCGCGCTTGGTCGCCGCGACGGCGTGGATCTCGTCGACGATCACCCACTCGACTCCGGTGAGGATCTCGCGGGCCTGCGAGGTGAGCATGAGGTAGAGCGACTCGGGCGTCGTCACCAGGATGTCGGGCGGGTGGCGGCGCATCTGCATGCGCTCGGCCTGCGGCGTGTCGCCGGTTCGGATGGCGACCTTGACGTCGCCGCCGATCCCCCGGAGCGGGGCGCGCAGGTTGCGCTCGACGTCGTAAGCCAGCGCCTTGAGCGGTGAGATGTAGACCAGCCGCGTCCGCCTCTCCCCCTCCGGGAGCGGATCGGCGGCGAGCCGGTCGAGGCCCCACAGGAACGCCGCGAGCGTCTTGCCCGAGCCGGTCGGCGCGCTGATCAGCGTGTGCTCGCCCGTCGCGATGGCCGGCCACGCCTTGACCTGAGCGGGAGTCGGCGCCTCGAAGGCGCCGGCGAACCACTCGCGCACACGGGGGGTGAAGGCGGTCAGGGGCACCCGTCCTAGGGTAGGACGCTTGCGGCCCGCGGGCGGCTCGCCAACGCGCGCCTCGGCGCCTCAGTAGGCGACCGACGGCAGCCAGGCGCCCTGCGGCTCGCGGTACGTGCCGCGGGCCATCAGCGTCATCGGCTTGACCGCCCTCAGACCCTCGCGGACGCACCAGTCGTGCAGCGCGGCCTCGCGCACGGGCACGAGCATGGTCAGCGGACCGCTCGCGCGGGCCGCTACGCCGCGCACCAGGGCGATGAGCTCGTCGAGGTCTTCCGCAACGGCGTGGCCGCGCTGCCACCAGCTCAGCGTCGTCGCGTAGGCGACGACACGGCCGTCGCGCTCCGCGACGGAGGCCGCCAGGCCGGCGTGCAGCGCCGCGGCCGTCTCGGCCGTCCGCGCCACGCCGTGGACGCGCCGGCAGAGCTGCGCGCACGCCTCGAGGTCGCGCTCGCGCATCGGGCGGACGCGGTCGGCCGCGGCCGCGTCGAGCGAGCGCGGTCGTCCCTGGACGAGCACCAGCGGCTCCTTCACCGCGAAGCCCAGCGAGGTGTAGAGCGAGAGCGAGGCCATGTTGAAGAGGTCCTGGGTCAGGCGCATGCCCTCACCCCCCGAGCCCGCTTCGATCATCGCCTCCATTACGGTGCGGCCGATCCCGATCCCCTGGGCCCGAGGGGAGACCGCGACCGGGCCGATGCCGCGGACGGGGTCGGCGACGTTGACGAAGGCGACGCCCGCAATCGAACCATCATGCTCCACGACCGCCCCGCGGTAGGGCGGTGCGCCGAGCAGCGCGCGGGCGAGCCCGACGCCGTATTCGCGCGAGGGGAAGTCCGAGGGAAACCCGTGGCGCTCCGCGACGCCGGTGAACGCCCCGTGCAGGACGGCCCCGATGGCGTCGGCGTCTCGACGCCGCGCCTCGCGAGCGCGGGGCGCCTCGTCGCGGCGGGCTCGGGCGCGCGCCCTCACGCGACAGGCTCCCCGAAGCGATCTCCTGCCCGCGCCCTCACGCGACAGGCTCCCCGAAGCGATCTCCTGCCCGCGCGCTCACGCGGCCGCGTCCTGTTTGCGCTGTCTGCGCTCGCCGCTCACGCGGCCGCGGCCTCTCCGGCCAGCTCCCGCGCGCGGATGAACACCGCGTCGAGCATCCGCTCGGTGAGCTTGCCGGTGAACGTGTTCTGCTGGCTCACGTGGAAGCACCCGAGCATCGCAAAGCGCTCGCCGGCCAGCTCGGCGGCGTGCCCGAAGCGCGGACGTGGCCGGGGGGCCGGCTCGCCGAGGGCGGCGCGGATGCGCAGGCCGGCGTCCCACGCGAAGGCCCCGAGGCACACGACGACCCGCACCTGCGGCATGAGCGACAGCTCGTCGACCGCGTAGGGGAGACACGTGTCGCGCTCCTCCGGGGTCGGGCGGTTGGCCGGCGGCGCGCAGCGCACCGCCGCGGCGATGAAGCAGTCGCGCAGCTCGAGGCCGTCGTCGCGCGACACCGAGGTCGACTGGTTCGCGAAGCCCGTGCGGTGCAGGGACGCGAAGAGCCAGTCGCCCGAGCGGTCACCGGTGAAGATCCGCCCGGTGCGGTTGCCGCCGTGGGCGGCCGGGGCGAGGCCGAGCACGTAGACGCGCGCGCCCGCATCGCCGAAGCCGGGCAGCGGCCGCCCCCAGTACTCCTCGTCGCGGAACGCCGCGCGCTTGAGCCGCGCGACCTCCTCGCGCCAGGCGACGAGTCGCGGGCAGCGGAAGCAGTCGATGACGCGGGCGTCGATCTCGGCGAGGGAGGGTGGGGCGGCGCCGCCATGTCCGACCTCCTCCGCGACCTCGCGGCCCACCCCTGCGTTCACCGCGACTGCGTGAGCACGCCGAGGATCAGGCGTCCGATGACCGGCTCGAGCTCGCGCACGTCGCGCGGCTGCCCGAGGCGCACCTGGCGCGAGGCGAGCTCGACGATCGCCCCGACCACGGCGAAGCTGTCGTCAGGCGAGGCGAAGCGGCCCAGCCCGGCGCGCGCGGCCGCCTCGTTCTCGCGGTCGAGCACCTCGGCGAAGGCGGCGAGGATGCTGTCGCGCCGCTCCGCGGCCCGCGGCCCCGCACCGATGATCTCGACGAGCAGGGTCTGGGCCTCGTCGGGGTGGGTCGCGATCTTGCCCAGGAAGGCGCGGATGCCCGCGCGCAGCCGCGACTCGGGGTCCTTGCCGGCGGCACCGGCCGCTCGACTCATCGCCTCGAGGATCTCGTCGCGGGCGTTGTCGAACAGCCCGAGGATGCACTCCTCCTTGTTGGCGAAGTGCTCGTAGAAGGTCGCCTTGGACATCCCGGCCTCGCGGCTGATGGCCTCGGCGCTCGCCTCGGCGTAGCCCGACCGCGCGAAGACCTGCGCCGCGGCCTCGAGCAGCCGCCGTCGCTGGACCTCGAGGCGCACTTCGAGCGGAGGCGCGTGGCGACCGCGGGGAACGGAGGCGGAGGAGGGGACGGTGCTTCGCGCCATGTCAGACGCGAGTGTAGTCTCGCCGCCCGTGCGCCTCCCGGCCTGTGCGCTCCCTGCCGCGCTGCTTGCGGGCCTCCTCCCGGGCTGCGCCGGAGACGACGACTCGAGCCGCTTTCCCGGCGAGGCCGGGCGGGTCGCCGAGGCGGCGACCCGCCTTGGGAGCGCGGCGCGGGCGGGCGACGCGGCGCAGATCTGCACCGCCTCGCTGTCTGCCTCCGTCGTGAAGCGGCTGGGCGCGAGCCAGTGCCCGGCGCGGGTGGCCGCCGCCCTGCGCGACGTGAGCGACGGGCGCTTCGAGGTCGTCGCCGTCCGGCTGCGCGGCGACGCCGCGATCGCCACGGTGAAGGTGGGCGGCGACCCGCCGCGCAGCGGCAACCTCGCCCTTGTGCGCGAAGGCGGCATCTGGCGAGTGGCGCGGGTGGGACCGCTGCCGCCGCTCCGGCGCTGAAGGCGCGGGGCCCGGCCGCGGCGTCCGTACGGACGGGCGCCGCCTCAGCCCAGCGAGCGGCCGTACTGGCGCTCGTAGTACGCGCGGTACTCGCCCGAGCGGATCGGCTCCCACCACCAGGCGTTGTCGCGGTACCAGGACACGGTGCGCGCGAGGCCGTCGGCGAAGCGCACCTGCGGCTCCCAGTCCAGGCCGCGCAGCTTGTCAGAGGCGAGGCTGTAGCGCAGGTCGTGGCCGAGGCGGTCGGGGACGAACTCGATCAGGCTCTCGTCGGCGCCGCAGAGGTCGATGATGCTGCGCACGACCTCGATGTTCGGCGCCTCGTCGGGGCCGCCGCAGTTGTAGGCCTCGCCCGGCTCGCCTCGCTCCAGGGCGGCGCCGATCCCGCGCGCGAAGTCCTCCACGAAGATCCAGTTGCGCACGTTCATCCCGTCGCCGTAGACCGGCAGCGGGTCGCCGTGAAGCGCGTTCAGGACCATGAGCGGGATGAGCTTCTCGGGGTATTGGTTGGGGCCGTAGTTGTTGGACCCGCGCGCGATGACCGCCTCGAGGCCGTAGGTGTGCGCGTAGCCCGAGACCAGCAGGTCGGCGCCCGCCTTGGTCGCGCTGTAGGGGGAGGAGGGATCGAGCGGCGAGCTCTCGGTGAACGAGCCCGAGTCGATCGAGCCGTAGACCTCGTCGGTCGAGACCTGGACGTGCCGCAGCCCGCGCTCGCGGGCCGCCTCGAGCAGCGTGGCGGTGCCGTGCAGGTTGGTCTCCAGGAAGGCGTCGGGCCCCGAGATCGAGCGGTCGACGTGCGTCTCGGCCGCGAAGTTCACGATCGCCTCGGCGTCTCGCACCGCGTCGGCGACCGCGTCGGCGTCCTCCACCGCGCCCTGGACGAAGCGGAAGCCCGGCGCGTCGCGGACGTCCTCGACGTTCTCCTCGCGGCCGGCGTAGGTGAGCTTGTCGAGCACGGTGACCTCGTCGCCGTGGTCGCGCACGCGCACGCGGACGAAGTGCGAGCCGATGAAGCCGGCCCCGCCGCAGACCAGCAGCCTCACGCCCGCGCCTCCGCGCTGCGCCGGGGCCTCACGCCCGCGCCTCCGCGCTGCGCCGGGCAAGGTAGGCCTCCAGCCCCTCGCGCCAGTCGGGAAGCGACACCCCGTCCTCGCGCGCGCTCGCGAGCACGCTGTAGGGCGGTCGCCGCGCCGGGCGCGGCATCTCCGCAGTGGTCACCGGGTCCACGCGCACCTCCATGTCGGCCTGCTTGAAGATCTCGACGGCCAGCCCGTGCCACGAGGTCGCCCCGGCGCCCACGACGTGGTGCACGCCGGTGGCCTCGCCCCGGGCGAGATCGAGCAGCCCCTGGGCGAGGTGCCCGGTGTAGGTCGGGCAGCCGATCTGGTCGTTGACCACCCGCACGGTCCCGTCCCGCGCGCCGATGGCGAGCATCGTCGCCACGAAGTTCGCGCCGTTGGTGCCGAACAGCCATGACGACCGGGCGATCACGTGACGGTCGCCGGCGGCCACCACCTCACGCTCGCCGGCGAGCTTGGAGCGCCCGTAGGCCGACAGCGGCGCCACGGGGTCGGACTCGACGTAGGGGGCGCGGCCGTCGCCGTCGAAGACGTAGTCCGAGGAGACGTGGACGAGCAGCGCGCCGGCTTGCGCCGCCGCGCGCGCGACGTTGCCCGCGCCGGCGCCGTTGACCCGCGTCGCCTCAGTCTCGTCCTCTTCCGCGCCGTCCACGTTCGTCCACGCCGCGCAGTTCACGACCGCGTCGGGGCGTGCGCCGGCGATCGCCTCGTCCACGGCGCCGGCGTCGGTGATGTCGAGCTCGTCGCGCGCCAGCGCCACGACCTCGTCGCCGCGCTCCCGGGCCGCGCGCTGCACGTCGCGCCCCAGCATGCCGCCCGCTCCGGTGACCACCACACGCATCGGGCTAGAGGATCCCGATCTCGCTGTTGTCGCCGACCATGAAGCGGAACGCGCGCGGCTGGCGACCGTCGCGCGTGACCGTCACGTTCTTGCCGAGCAGCGACGACTCCATGCGACCGCCGAGGTCGGTGACGCGCGCCCCCGTCAGGAGGATCGAGTGCTCGACCTCGGCCCGCGAGATCTCGCAGTCCTCCCCGATGGCGGTGTAGGGACCGACGTAGGCGTCGACCAGCCGCGCACGTGCGCCCACGATGGCCGGGCCGCGGACGGTGGCCCGCTCGAGAACCGCTCCCTTCTCGATGATCACCCGGCCTCCGATGTGCGAGTCGACGAGGTCGCCGTCGACGCGCGTCTCGATCGTGTCGAGGACGAGACGGTTGGCCTCGAGCATGTCGTCGAGGCGCCCGGTGTCCTTCCACCAGCCCCGCACCACGTGCGGCTCGACGCGCAGGCCCGTGTCGACCAGATGCTGGATCGCGTCGGTGATCTCGAGCTCGCCACGGTCTGAGGGCTCGATCGCGCGCGAAGCGTCGTGGACGGCGGAGGTGAACATGTAGACGCCGACGAGGGCGAGGTCGGTCGCGGGCTCGGGCGGCTTCTCGCGAAGGCGCACGACGCGGTCGCCGTCGAGCTCGGCGACGCCGTAGTTCTCGGGGTCGGGGACCGGGGTGAGGAGGATCAGCGCGTCGGGCTCGTTGGTGCGAAACGCCTCGACGAGGTCCACGATCCCGCCCTGGAGCAGGTTGTCGCCCAGGTACATGACGAACGGAGAGTCGGCCAGGAACGACTCGGCGGTGAGGACCGCGTGCGCCAGCCCGGCCGGCTCGTCCTGCACGATGTAGGTGATGCGGGTGCCGAAGCGCTGGCCGTCGCCGACCGCCTCGCGGATCTCCGGCCCGGTCTCCGGCGCGATGATGATCCCGACGTCCTCGATGCCGGCGGCCGCCATCGCCTCGATGCCGTAGAAGAGCACGGGCTTGTTGGCCACCGGGACGAGCTGCTTGGCCGAGGTGTGGGTGATCGGGCGCAGGCGCGTGCCGCGCCCGCCCGAGAGGATCAGGCCCTTGAGGTTCCGCATGCGCGCGGTAGCGTAAAGGAGCGGGGCCGATCAGCGGACCCCGCCTCCGGTCAGTAAACGCCTGCTTCTAGCTTGCGGTGGTCCCATGTCGCGCGCGCACCCACCTCGACGAACTCGAGGCCGACGCGCTTGGCCGCCTGCTGGGCGACCATCTCGCGCAGGTCCTGCGCCTCGCCGCCGGTGTAGCGGCGGAAGATCTCGATCCCCAGCGCGGTGACGTCGTCCACCTCGCGGTGCAGGGTCACCTCGGTGCGCAGCATGATGCCGCGCAGCTCCTGGTACTCGACGCCCTGCTCGACCTGCAGCGTCGCTCGAGGATCGCGCTCGACGTTTCGCACCTTCTGGGACTTGGCGTAGGTCCAACCCCACAGTCGCCCGTCGAGCACGACGTACCAGAGCGGCATGAGGTGTGGGAAGCCGTCGTGGCCGTTGGTGGCGCAGACCACGACCCGCTGCTCGTCGAGGAACGCCAGCGCCTCCTCCTCGGACATCCGGATCTGGTCGCGACGGCTCACGTGCGGACTACGTGAAGGCGCTCGGCGGCGAGCCGGATCGCCTGGCGGGCGTCCTCGGGCTCGAGCACGACCGCGTCGCCCGCCTCCTTGAGCACCTCGCGGACCAGCCAGTCGGTGCCGGCGAAGCTCAGGTCGACGACGACCGCCCCGTCCTCGAGGTCGACCGCCGCGGCGCGCTCCTCCGCGGCCCAGCGCGCCCGCTCGGGCGAGAACCACACGCGGGCGGTACGCGAGGCGGGGACCTCGCCGGTCCGCGGCCAGCCGTCGAGGTCGGCGACGGGATCGACCTCGGCGCGCGCCTCGAAGCGCTCGTCGGTCACCGCCGCGTGGCGGACGCGGTCCAGGCGGAAGTGGCGCACGTCGTCGCGGGCGGGGTCGAAGGCCACGACATACCACCCCTCGCGGCCGTTCATCAGCGCGTAGGGCTCCACGCGCCGCTCGGTGAACGTGTCCTCCGCCTCCTTGAAGTAGTCGAGCTCCACGAGGCGCCGCTCGACGATCGCTCGCGAGAGCACGCCGGCGACCTCCGCGTCGTCGCCGCCGCCGCGCGCCACCTGCAGGCCCTCCTGCGAGGGATCCTCGCCGAGCGCCTCGACGATCTTCGCGCGCGCGGGCGCGAGCGAGCCCGCCGGGATGTGCTCGCCGATCAGGTCGACGGCGGCGACCAGCGCCTTGGCCTCGACGGGGAGCAGCCGCGCGGGACGCGCGAAGTGATCGCTGTAGGCGTCGGGGTCGACCTCGATGTCGCCCTCCGGAGTCAGCTCGGCGTAGAGCACGTAGGACCCCGCGCCGAAGTTCACGACGTTGAGGACCTGGATGTCCTCCCGCAGCTCGGCCTCGGTCATCTGGAGGCGCTCGAGCACCTCGTGGGCGGGCACCCGGCGGCCCCGTCGCCCGGCCTCGATGAGGATCGAGGCGAGGGTGACCAGGCGCGCGAAGCGCTCGGGGCGGATGGCGGCCTCGCCGCGGCCGTCGGGCTCGCCGTTGGCGGCGGCGAGCGTCGGTGCGGCCGTCCGCGCCGCCGCGGCGGGCGCTGCGGCCAACGGCTCGCCGCCGGCCGCGGACGCCGGCTCGCCGGTGTGGCGCTCGAGGATCAGCTCGACGCGCCCGGCCAGCTCGTCGGCGAGCTCGGGCGGCCCGAGCAGGCGCGCGTTCTCGCCGAGCGAGAGCACCCACGAGATCAGCAGCCGCGAGTCGGCGTAGTCCGTCCGGAAGACGTCGCCCTCGAGCTCGCCGTAGCGGCCGAAGTGGCGCTCGACCTGCCAGGCGATGCGCTCGGAGACCTCGACCTCGGCGGTCGCGACCGGATCGCCGAGCTGCCACTCGGCGCGGTCGGCGTAGGAGCGGGGATCGAAGACGTCGGCCTCGGGACGGTGGAAGTCGTGCTCGGCCTTGGTCGCGTAGGCGACCTTGCCGCGGATGCGCGAGAGGCGGAACACGCGGATGGCGTCGCGCTCGTGGCTGTGGCCGACCAGGTAGAACTGGCCGCCCTGGTAGACGAGCTGGTAGGGATCGACCTTGCGCGCGCCCAGCGCGTCGCGCTGCATCGTGTAGTAGTCGAAGCTGATCGTCTTGCGGCGGTGGATCGCCGTCTCGATCTTCCCGAGGCGCTGCGAGAGCTCCTGTCCGCCAGCCGACCCGGTCAGGCCGAGCGCGACGCCGCGCCGGTCGGGAGCGCGAAGCGGGCTGGGCCGGCCCCACGAGAGCTGCTGAAGCGCGAGCCGCAGCGGCTCGGCGTAGGCGAACTCGCCGTCGAGCAGCGAGAGCGCCGTCTGCAGCGCGGCGAGCTCGTCGTCGGTGAACTCGATCGGCGGCAGGTAGTAGTTCTCGGGCGGGAGCGTGTAGGTCTCCTGCTCGGCGACGCCGTCGGCCGGCCGGTCGACGTGCAGGGCGATGCCCAGCGACTCGAGCTCGGCGCGGTCCGCGTAGAAGCGCCGCGCGAACGCGTCCTCGTTCATGCCGCTGTAGCCCTCCACCGTCTGGCGGATCTCCAGGGCGGTCACCGGGCGGCGCTCGGCCATCAGGTAGGAGATCAGCGAGAGCTGGCGGACGAGCTTCTCGGTGTCCTTGGCCATGGGCCGTCGAGGATATCCGGGGCCACCGGCCCGCCCGGCCGGACTGCCCGCTCTTTGCGGAATTTCGGGGCGAGGACGGCACCGACGCGCGGCCGGCCGCGCAGGCTCTACGCCGCGGCGCGGTCCGCCTGCGGCTGGGCGAAGAAGGCGCCCGTCCCGATGGCGCGATCGAACCCCGACCAGCGCTGCCCGTCGGAGAGCTCCTTCTCGAGCCGGTCGAAGCTGCCCAGTCGCCCCCCGAGGTTGTCGACCATGTGGACGAGCGTCGCCTCGCGCGTGCACGGCACCACGGGCGAGCCGTGCTCGAGCGCGCCGTGGTGGGAGAGGATGATGTGCGCCACGGCCTGGGCGAGCTCTCCGGGAAAGCCCTCGAGGCGCTCGATCTCGCGGCGGATGCGGTAGTAGCCCAGCGGGATCTCGCCCTGCAGCCGGCCGGCGTCGGACAGATCGATGGCCACGCCGTCGGCCTCGTAGGCCTCGAGCTTGCCGATGTCGTGCAGCAGGGCGCCGGTGATCGCGACGTCGCGATCGATACCGGGGAACGTCGCGGAGATCGCGCTGACCGACTGGGCGACGGTGAGCGAGTGCTCGAGCAGCCCGTGGCGGTAGGCCTGGTGGTAGTACTTCGCGGCCGGCGCGTCGCGGTAGCGTGGCCACAGCTCCGAGCGCTCGCCGACCACGCGGTCGAGCAGCCGCCGCAGGTGGGCGTTGCGCACCGTCGCCACCAGCTCGCGCAGGTCGGCCTCCATGTGCTCGACCGACCGGGGCGGGCCGTCGTGCAGGTCGGCGGGGTCGTACTCGCCCTCCGCGGCCGCTCGCACGGCCGTGATCACGAGCTGCGGCCCGTAGCGCTGATGCACGCTGTAGCGGCCGCGGACGCGGACGATGCTGCCCGGCGCGGTGCAGGCCGCGACCTCGGTCGCGCCTTCCCACGCGACGGCGGCGAGCGTGCCGGTGCGGTCGCCGAGGGTGAGCCGCAGGTACTCGCCGCCCGCGCGCCGCGTTCGCAGCTCGGCGTCGCGCACTCCTAGCACCAGCTCGATGTCGCAACCGTCCTGGAGCTCGCGCACGAACACGTGCTCGAAGGTAGAGCCGCGCGCGGACGGACACGCGGCGCCGCTGCGGGTAATCTCCCTGGACATGGGGGCCACGACTCCGGCGGAACGGCGGGGCGAGGTCCGCCGCCTCCAGATCATCGAGGCGACGCTGCGGATCCTCGGCGCGCGCGGCCCCGGCGCGGTCACGCACCGGGCGGTCGCCGAGGAAGCGGGCGTCCCGCTCGCCGCCACGACGTACTACTTCGCCTCCAAGGACGAGCTGTTGCGCGAGGCGCTCGGGCGGCTCGCGGCCGAGGAGGTCGAACGGCTGCGCGAGGCGGCCACCGCGCTCGAGGGCACGCCCCTCACGGCGACGACGCTCGCGCAGGGCATCGCGGCGGTGATCGCCGCGCAGTTCGCCTCGCGCGACGACGCCGTCGCCAAGTTCGAGGTCTACCTCGAGGCGGCTCGTCGGCCGCACCTGCGCGAAGCGGTGGCCTCGTGGCAGCTCCAGTTCACCCAGCTCGCCCGGGCGGCGCTGACCGAGGCCGGTGCCCGCGACCCCGGGGCGTCGGCCCGCGTGCTCGTCGACGCGGTCCACGGCCTGCTCCTGCACCAGCTCGCGACGACCCACGGGCCGCTCGACGAGCAGGTCCTCGCTGTTCGCCTGGCGCCGGTGCTCGACGCGCTGCTGTGACCGCCACGGCGCTCGTCACCGGCGGCACGGGCGGCCTCGGCGCCGCCGTCACCGAGCGGTTCCTCGACGACGGCTGGCGCGTGGTGGTCCCGTGGAAGGACGCTCGCGAGCTGCAACGCGTCGCCGCTCGCGAGGGTCTCGAGCTCGTCGAGGCGGACCTCACCGACCAGGGCTCGGTCCAGCGGGTCGTCGATGCGGCGGCAGCGCCGGAGAGCGCGCCGCTGCGTGCCGTGGTCAACCTCGTCGGCGGCTTCGCCGCGGGCCCGCTGGTCGGGGAGCTCGAGCTCGAGGACTTCGAGCGCCAGTTCGAGCTCAACCTGCGGCCGACGTTCCTGGTGACCCGCGCTGCGCTCCCGCACCTGGTCGCCGCGGGCGGCGGCTCGGTTGTGTCGATCGGGACGCGCGCCGCACTCGAGCCCTTCAAGGGCTCGGCGTCCTACGCCTCGTCCAAGGCGGCGGTGATCGCCCTCGCACGCGCCGTCGCGCGCGACTACCGCGACGAGGGCGTGCGCTCCAACGTGCTCGTGCCCTCGGTCATCGACACGCCGCGCAACCGCGAGGACATGCCCGACGCCGACCCGACGGCGTGGGTCACCCCCGCGCAGCTCGCCGAGACGATCGGCTTCCTTTGCTCGGACGCCGCGGCGTCGACGAGCGGCGCGGTGATCCCGGTCTACGGGCGGGCGTAGCGCGCCGTCCGCGTCACGGCGTCAGCCGCCGTAGAACCGCATCGCGTCCTTCGCGACCGCGCGCGTCTCGCGCTCGTTGGTCAGCGCGTTGAAGGCGATCGCGAAGCCGGGAATCACCCTGCCGGCCAGGTGCGTGCCACCCTTGCGCATCCCCAGGGCCATGAGCCGCGAGAGCAGCTTGTCGTCGGAGGCCGAGGGGGAGATCTTGCCGGCCACGTAGGTCTGCGCGAAGCTCGTCCC
Organism: uncultured Actinomycetes bacterium; assembly: GCA_963728925.1. GTDB lineage: Bacteria > Actinomycetota > Thermoleophilia > Solirubrobacterales > Solirubrobacteraceae > JBBPZA01. Next base: position 172,264 of record CAVSMB010000013.1, read on the forward strand.
GAGCCCGTCGAGGGCGTCGCGGGCGCTGACCGGGTCCGGGTAAAAGCCGCGCATCGTCAGGTACTCCGCCGGGCGCATCGGGTCGCGCGGGTCGTAGCCGTAGGCGGCCGCGATGAAGAAGACCATGCGCGACTGCAGCCAGACGAGCGCGGCGATGTCCGGTGCCATCGTCCACGCGCCCCCGACGCCGAACGCGGCGCCGCTGAAGCGCGAGAGCGTCGCGTGGCGACGCTTGGCGATCAGCGCGAGCTCCGGCGGCTGGTGCGCGTAGCGGGTGCGCATCTCGCGGATCCAGGTCTCCGCGGCCGGGCCGTGGAGCTCGGAGGCCGCCAGCGCGAGGTGCTCCGGGGCGTGGACCGGGTCGCCGCGCAGCTGAGCCCAGAGGCGCTTGGGGAGCGATCGGGGCGGATCGATCCGCTCGTCCTCGGTCTGCGGCCTGAAGGCCGGTTCCGTGAAGCGCTCCACGGTGTCGGAGGGTAGTCGTCGTCAGGCGGCGTGACGCAGCACCGGACGCAACTCGCGGCGCGAGCCGATGCGCAGCTTCACGAACACGTTGCGAAGGTGCCACTCGACGGTCTTGACGGTCACGAAGAGGGCCTGGGCGATCTCACGGTTGGTGAGGCCCCGCGCCGCGAGCTCGGCCACGCGGCGCTCGCCTGGCGTGAGCCCCGAGGTGCCGTTGCGCGGCGCCCGTCCGGCACGCACGCCCGCCGCGGCGAGCTCCTCGCGCACGCAACGCCCCAGCGCGGTCGCCCCGCATGTCTCGGCAAGCTCGAGCGACTCGCGCAGGGCCTGCACCCCCTCGGCGCCGGCGTGCGCGTCACGCAGCTCGGCGCCGAGCCGGCACAACGCCTGCGCGCGCCCGAGGATGTCGCCGGCGTGGCCGGCGGCCTCGGCCGCCTCCCGCAGGAGCGCGACCCGGCGCTCGGGATGCTCTTGCGCGAGCGCAGCGGCACGGAGCGCGACGGCGACGGCGCGAGGGGCGTCGGCCTCGCGCGCGAGCTCGAGCTCGCGTCCCGCGAGGCGCCGGGCCTGCGCGGGATCGCCCAGGCGCGCGCTCGCGAGCGCGGCCCCCGAGCGCCAGGGCACGACCGCCGGATTGCGGATGCCGGCGGCGTCGAGACGGGCGCCGCAGTCCACGAAGTCCTGGAGCGCCAGCCGCGGCCGGCCCTGCGCCAGCCGCAGCGTCGCCCGGGCGGCGACGACCTCGATGGCGGTGATGGCGTCGAGCTGCTCCTCGCGGCCGACCGCCGCCTCGAGCGTCCCCGCCGCGTGCTCGAGCCCGCCGCGCTCGATGAGCGCCGCGGCCTTCAGTGGCGCGAGGGCCGGCCGGCTTGACCCCATCAGGCCGCCGCCTTCCCGCTCGGCCGCCTCCAGGTCGGCGAGCGCCTCGGCCACCAGCCCGCGCCGCAGGAGCAGCCGCGCGCGCCACCACGACGCGCTCGCGACGACCCCGGCCCAGCCGCCAAGGCGCGCGTGCTCGAGCGCGGGATCGAGCACCCGCTGTGCCTCGCCGAGCTCGTCGACCCACAGCAGCGCGCCGACGGCGAGCCGCCGGGTCGCGCCGTCCGCGAAGTCCTCGGGGTCGCGCGCGTCGCCCAGAGCCCGCCGAGCGAGTCCTACGACCTTCGCGCGTGGGCGGCCCTCGAGCGCCGCCTCATGCGCGGCGTGAGCGAGCAGCGCCCGCCCGCCCCGGGTGGCCGGCCGCCTGTGAATCGGCGCGAGCGCCCGCAGCCTCTCCAGCGCGCGCGGCCGCAAGACCGGGTCCAGGTGGGCCGCGGTGAGGTAGCCGGCCTCGAACCGCACGGCGAGCTCGGAGAGCGGCTCAACGAGCCGCGGGTCTGCGCAGCGCGGGCCGCCCGCCGCCTCGCCGGCGCAGCGCGCGGCTTCTCCGGGCGCGTCGCCGGCCGCCTCGCGCACCACGGCCCGCGCGCGGTCGAAGGCCGCAGCCGCCTCGCGCGTGCGGCCCGCCTCGCTCAGCGCGTGACCCGCCGCCCCCAGCGCCGTCGCCCGGTCGGGCGCGCACGCCGCGAGCTCGGCCGCCTCCTGGAAGCGCCCGGCGGCCCGCGCGTCGCCGCACGCCACCTCGGCGTTGCCAAGCGCGCGGAGCACGCCCGCTCGTCGCGCCGGTACCGGGGGCTCGTCAAGCGCGCGTCGCAGGTAGCGAGCTGCGGAGCGCGTGGCGCCGCGATCGAGTGCCCGGGCGGCGGCCGTCTCGAGCACCTCGACGGTCCACGGCTCGCCCTGCGCGGCGCCGAGGACGAGCTGCGCGCCGATCCGCTCGGCCGGCAGGCCGTCCCGCGCCAGCAGGTGGGCCGCGCGAGCGTGGAGCTCGGCCCGCCGAGCGCACGGGAGCTGCGCGTAGATCGAGTTGCGGACGACCGGCTGCACGAAGCGCAGCGGCTCCCCCGCCGCAAGCACGCCCTCGGTGGCCAGCGCGTCGACCGCCGCCCCCGCGACCGACGCGTCCAGCCCGGCCAGCGCGGCGGCGTGACGCAGCGGGCTGCCGTCCCCGAGGACCGAGATCGCGTGCGCAAGGCCGAGGGCGCCGTCGGGCAGCCGCGCCAGGCGGTGCAGGACGGTTCGCGCGATCGAGTCCGTGCCCGTGGCGAGGACGCGCGAGGCCGACGCCGCCCGCGGTGCGATCCGCTCGCGGGCCAGGCCCCGCCCCAGCTCGCGGACGAGGAACGGGATGCCACCTGTGACCTGGGCGCAGGCCCGCGCGAAGGCCTCGTCGGGGTCGCGGCCCAACGCGTTGCGCAGCATGCTCGCGACCCCCGCGGGCGAGAGCGGAGCGGGCAGCACGACATCGGCGGCCGGCTCGGTTGCCAGGCGCTCGAGCAGCAAGCGGCTCGCTCCCGTCCGGGTCGGCTCGACGACGACTGCCAAGGCGACCGGAAGCCGGTCGAGGCGAGCGGCGAGGTAGGCGAGGAAGCGAAGCGAAGCCTCGTCGGCCCACTGGGCATCGTCGACCACAAGCAGGACCGGTGCGCGCTCGGCGAGGTTGGACACCACCCGGGACAGCGCGTGGCACAGCGCGTGGGCGATCTGGTCGCCCGGTGCGAGCCCGCGCCCGGCGAGCAACGGCTCGGCCCGGGCGGCGGCGCCTGCGAGCAGCGTCGTGCGCTCGACGGCCGAGGCCCTGGCGAGGCAGGGCTCGAGGAGCTGAATGACGACGCCGTGCGCGGCCCCGGCCTCGAGCTCGGAGCCGCGGGCGCCCAGGACGGTGACCCCTGCCCGCCGAGCGCTCTCGCTCGCCGCCTCGAGGAGGCGCGACTTTCCGAGGCCGGCGTGGCCCTCCACGACCACGAGCGCGCCGCAGCCGCGGCGCGCTCGCTCGACCGCCGCGCCGAGCCGCGCAAGCTCGAGCTCGCGCTCGACGAGCCGCCCTCCACCGGTCGGGGGCCCTTCGAGCACTGTCGCGATCGCCGCCTGCATGAACGAATGCGCCCCCGTTCCCCGTCCGCGCGGTAGGCAGACTCCGGATAGTAGTCGTTCGGGAGGGAAGTCCCGCGATTGACGCCGTCCGTACCGTGAGCGCTATGGAGAGGAAGTGGTGGACTCTCATCGCCGTCTGCACCGCGGTGTTCATGCTCCTGCTCGACATCACGGTGGTGAACGTCGCGCTGCCGGACATCCAGTCCGAGCTCGGTGCGAGCTTCGACGAGCTCCAGTGGGTCGTCGACGCCTACTCCCTGATGCTCGCCGCGCTGCTGCTGACCGCGGGCTCGCTGGGCGATCTGCTGGGCCGCCGCCGCGTGTTCGTGGCCGGATTCGCGATCTTCACGGTCGCGTCGCTGTTCTGCGGCCTCGCCACGAGTGCGACGGTGCTCGACCTCTTCCGCGGCGTGCAGGGCATCGGCGGGGCGATCATGTTCGCGACCTCGCTCGCGCTGATCGCGCAGGAGTTCCAGGGCAAGGACCGCGCGACGGCCTTCGGGATCTGGGGCGCGACGACCGGCGGCGCGGTCGCCATCGGCCCGCTGATCGGCGGCGTGCTGACCGAGTCGCTCGGCTGGGAGTGGATCTTCTTCGTCAACGTCCCCGTCGGTATCGCCGCCATCTGGCTGTCGTTCACCAAGCTCGTCGACGCGCGGGGCGCCGACGTCGGCGGCATCGACTGGCTCGGGGTAGTCACCTTCTCGGGCGCGCTCTTCGCACTCGTCTTCGCGCTGATCCGGGGCAACTCGGAGGGCTGGGGGAGCCCGCTGATCCTCGGGCTGCTCGCGCTGGCGGCCCTCCTCCTGCTGGCCTTCGTCGCCGTCGAGCGTGCACAGGAGCACCCGATGTTCGACCTCTCGCTGTTCCGCGTCCCGACCTTCGTCGGCGCGTCCATCGCCGCCTTCGCGCTCTCGGCGTCGATGTTCTCGATGTTCCTCTACATCACGATCTACATGCAGAGCGTGCTCGGCTACTCCCCGCTCGAGGCGGGGGTGCGCTTCCTCCCGATCACCCTTTTGAGCTTCGGGGTCGCGCCGGTCGCCGGGCGCCTGTCCGAGCGGTTGCCCGCCCGTGGCTTCCTCGGCGTCGGCCTCGCGCTGGTCGGGCTGGGGCTGATCCTCATGCACGGGATCACTCCGAGCTCGAGCTGGACGACGCTGCTCGCCGGGTTCGTGTGCGCCGGCGCCGGGATCGGGATGGTCAACCCGCCGCTCGCCTCGACCGCCATCGGCGTCGTGGAGCCGGTGCGCAGCGGGATGGCCTCGGGCATCAACACGACCTTCCGCCAGGTCGGCATCGCCACCGGCATCGCCGGCCTGGGCGCGGTCTTCCAGCACCGCATCCAGAGCGAGCTGGCCGAGCGGCTCGCCGGCACGCCGGTGGCCGGGCAGGCCGGCCGGCTGGCCGAGGCGGTCGCCGGCGGCGGCTCCCAGGCGATCGCGCGCGGCACGCCGGGCCCCGGCCGCGCGGCGGCCGAGGAGGCGGCGAAGGCCGCGTTCGTGTCGGGCTTCAACGAGATCCTTCTCATCGCCGCCGGGATCGCCCTCGCCGGCGCCGTCCTGTCCTTCCTGCTCGTTCGCCGCCGCGACTTCGTGGCCGCCCGCGAGCCCGCCCCCGCGGCGGCCCAGGCCTCGGCCTAGCAATCGCGCCGCAGCCTGAGCGGGCCCGCCGGACCGCTCAGCGACGCGGCGGACCTTCCGGCCCCAGGCCGCTGAGCGGGCCCGCGCCTATCCTCGTCGTCATGGCGAACCTGTCCGCGAGCGGCCTGGTCGACCACGCGACGCACAACGCCGCCGCCGCGGTCGCGAACGCGTGGGACGGGACGCTCGGCGGCGGCCTCGCCGACCTGCGCCCGACGCCCTCCACGATCATCGACGAAGGGCCGCAGCGCACCGTTCGCCGCTACCTCGGCGACGAGGACCTCCCGCCCACCGGCGAGCCCGTGCTCCTCGTCCCCCCGCTGGCGGCGCCCGCCTCCTGCTTCGACCTGCGGCGCGGCTGCAGCCTCGCCGAGCACATGCTCGCCGCCGGCCACCGGACCTACCTCCTCGACTACGGCGCGATCTCCTTCGGCGACCGCGACCTGGGCCTCGAGCACTGGATCGCCGACGTGCTGCCGCCCGCGATCGAGGTGGTGGCGGCCGACGCGGGCGAGGAGGTCGCGCTGCTCGGCTGGTGCCTGGGCGGAATCTTCTCGCTGCTCGCTGTGGCCGAGGACCCGGCGCTGCCGGTCGACGCGCTGTGCCTGATCGCCAGCCCCTTCGACTTCACGCGCGTGCGGCTCGCGTCGGCCATCCGCCCGCTCGCCAACCTGACCGGCGGCGCGCTGGGGTCCGCGCTCTACCGCGTCATGGGCGGCGTGCCCACGCCTCTGGTTCGCACCGGCTTCCAGCTCACCTCGCTGGACAAGTACCTCACGCGGCCCTGGGCGGTCGCCACCCACCTCCACGACCGCGAGTTCCTCGCCCAGATGGAGGCGGTCGACGCGTTCACGAGCAACATGCTGGCCTACCCCGGCCGCACCTTCGGCCAGCTCTACCACCGCTTCTTCCGCGTCAACGACCTCGCCGACGGAATGCTCGAGTTCGCCGACCACACCATCGACGTGCGCGACGTCGAGCAGCCCGTGCTGGTCGTGGCCGGGGAGAGCGACGTGCTCGCGCCGCGGGCGGCAGTCGAGCACGTGGCACAGCTCCTGCCCGAGGCGCAGGACGTCGTCCTGCGCACGGCACCGGGCGGCCACCTCGGCGTGCTGACCGGCCGCTCGGCCCGCGCGACGACCTGGCACTTCGTCGACGAGTTCCTCGCCTCCCACGGCCACCGCGCCGAGCCGGAGCGGCGGGCGGCCTGAGGCCGGGCCCGCCGCCTACCCCCGCGCGTCCACGAGCAGCGTCTGCGCGGCCCGCCCGATCGGGCCGCGCTCGTCGTGCAGCTCGGTCTCGGTCAGGCCGATGCCGGTGGGCAGGGCGGTGGTCACGGCGTTGAGGCCGACCCACTCGTCTTCGGGGTGGCGGGCGAGGTGCACGGTCAGCTCGGTGTTGATGAACACGAACGCCTTGTAGGGCAGCGCGGCGCTGACGCCGTTGCCGCAGTCGGCGGCCACCATCACACGTTGCAGCGGCGTCGGCGCCTCGCCCTCGACCAGCGGGCCGCGCATCCGTATCCATACCGTCGCGGGACCGGGTTCGAGGAACGCGCCCGTGACGAAGCTGAAGTCCATCGCTGTCTGGAACCCGACGTCGGCGCCGGTCGGGAAGAAGGGGACCTCGCCCCCGGCCTCCGGCCCCGGGATCGGGTCCTCGGGCAGGCCGGGGTCGACGGGGAGCTTTAGCTCGGTCGTGCGCAGCCGCCATGCGGAGGCGCGCATGACCTCGGTCGCGTCGTCCGCGCGCGCGAGTGTCCCCTCGAGCTGCTCCACGCTGCGTCCCGGGCGCACCACATGCGCCGTCGTGACAAGCGGCGCGATCGGCACGGGGCGCAGGATCTCGATCGTGACCCGCGCGATCAGCATCCCGTCGCGCGGCTCGCAACGCTCCAGCGCACGGGCGAGCAGAGCCGAGGGCGGGCCGGCATGCTGGCTGTCAGGGTCCCACGGGCCGCGCGTGAGCTCGGTGGCGACGAGCTGCTCGCCGTCGGGAAGGAAGAACGCGCCGCCCATGAGCGGGGGGGGGGGGGACGGTAGTCGTTCGGCGTCGAGCGGCTCGCTCCGCCCCCAGCGCCTGGGACCCGCGGCGAGGCTCAGGCGACGACGGGCTCGCGCCCCGGTGCGGCCGCGCGAAGCTCGTAGGCCGCGGGATCGAAGCGCCGCGTCAGGCGGCGAAACGGCCAGGTGAAGCCCGGCCAGAGGATCGCGTTGCGGCCCTTGGCGTCGAGGTACCAGCTCGCGCACCCGCCCTCGGTCCACACGCTGCCCGTCATCTTGCGGTCGACCGCGTCGTTGAAGGCGGCCTGTGCGTCGGGCCGGACCTCGATCGCCCCGGCGCCGTGCTCGTCCATGGTGCGCAGCGCGTCGATCACGTAGTTCACGAGCGACTCGATCATGAAGACGATCGAGTTGTGGCCCAGGCCGGTGTTCGGCCCGAGCACCATGAAGAGGTTCGGGAAGCCCGCGACCGTCGCCCCGCGGTAGGCCGAGGGGCTGCCGTGCCAGACGTCGGCGAGCGTGTCGCCGCTGCGCCCGCGCACGCGCGAGGCGGAGGGCCAGTCGGTCACGTGGAAGCCGGTGCCGAAGATGATCGTGTCGACCTCGTGCTCGCTGCCGTCCACCGCGATGACGCTGTTCCCGCTGATCGCGCTGACGCCGTGGGGCACGAGCTCGACGTTGGGCCGGGTGAGCGTCGCGTAGTAGTCGTCGGAGATGAGGATGCGCTTGCAGCCGATCGCGTAGTCGGGGGTGACCGCCTCGCGCAGCGCGGGGTCCTTCACGTACTTGCCGATGTGCGCCTTCGCGCGGCGCTCCGCCAGAGCGCGCATCGTCGCGTTGCCCATCAGCATCGGGACGAGGGCCTCGCGTCCCCAGTAGATAGCCGCCCGCATGGCGAGCTGCGCGGCGGGCAGCGCACGGTAGACGCGCCGCTCGACCTCGGTGACGTCGCGGTCGGGTCTGGGCATGATCCACGGGGCCGTTCGCTGGAAGACCGTCAGGTGCCCGACCCGCCCCTGGATCTCGGGAACGAACTGGATCGACGACGCGCCGGTGCCGATGACCGCGACGCGCTCGCCGGCGAGGTCGTGCTCGTGGTCCCACGTGGCGGAGTGGAAGACCGTGCCCTCGAACTGGTCGATCCCGGGGACGGCTGGGATCGAGGGCTCGGTCAGCGCCCCCGTGGCCATCACGGCGATCTGCGCGCTCACCTCGCCGCCGGCCGTGTCCAGGCGCCAGCGCTGTGCGGGCTCGTCCCACTCGGCCTCGAGCAGCTCGTGGCCGAAGCGGATGTGGGGCATGACGCCGAAGCGCTCGGCGCACTCGTGCAGGTAGTCCCAGATCTCCACCTGGCCGGAGAAGGTACGGCTCCACTCGGGGTTGGGAGCGAAGGAGAAGGAGTAGAGGTGCGAGGGCACGTCGCAGGCGCAGCCCGGGTACGTGTTGTCGCGCCACGTGCCGCCGAGGTCGTCGCCGCGCTCGAGCACCACGAAGTCCTCGATGCCGGCCTGCTTGAGGCGGATCGCGGTTGCGAGCCCCGAGAACCCGCTGCCGACGATGGCGACCCGTGTATCCATGGCCTATTGAACTTTACCCAATAAGTCGCGGCGGGGCGTGAGATCGGTCACAGAGGCGAGGCTTGGTCGGCGGCGACCGGGCGGCTCGTCGGGCAGCTCGTCGTGCTCGAGCAGCCAGCGGCGCACCGCGCCGGCCAGGAACTGGGCATCGAGGCTCGTCAGCTGTCGCATGGTTCCCCTCCTCCTCGGAGGCGACGATACCCGGGCGCGCCCCCGCTCGCCGCGGTGCCGGCCCCGCACCGACCGGAGCGTTCCCGATACTCGTGCGGTGTACGCGGCGAAGGTGCTCTCCAGCGCGGGGCGCGAGACGCGAGACGTCGCCAACGGCGGGTCGAGCACACACCTTCATCTCCGTGACCGCCTTGTCGCGGTCCTGATGGTCTCGGTGGTGGTTGACCTCGTGGCCACGGTCGCGGTCTTCTTCCTCGAGCGCACCGCGCCGCGTACCGAGATCCACACCATGTTCGACGCGTTCTTCTGGACGTCGACGCAGCTGCTGACCGTCTCCTCGCAGCTGCGAAACCCGATCTCGTCCGCGGCCAGGATCCTCGACATCGGGCTGCAGGCCTACGCCATCACCGTCGTCGCGGCGCTCGCCGGCTCCTTCGGCGCCTTCTTCCACCGCCGCGGCCGCGAGCGTGACGCCGCGGAGGCTGCCCGCGATGCGGCGTCGCCCGGTTGAGCGGCGAGGGCATGCCGTCCGACGCCCTCGAACTCCTCGCACGGCTCGTCGCGATCGACTCCGTGAACCCGTCGCTCGTGCCCGGCGGCGCAGGCGAGCGCGAGATCGCGGGCTTCGTGAGCGCGTGGGCCCGGGAGTCCGGGCTGCCGGCGGACGTGCTGGAGGGGACGCCGGGCCGGCCCAGCGTCGTCGTCCGCGCCCGCGGGACCGGCGGGGGCGGGGCGCTGCTCCTCTGCGGGCACTACGACACGGTGACGGTCGAGGGGATGCGCGAGCCGCACACTCCAAGGGTCGACGGCGACCGCCTGTACGGCCGCGGCGCCTACGACATGAAGGCCGGCGTCGCCGCGGCGTTGATCGCGTGCCGCGAGGCGGCGGGCCTCGGGCTGGCGGGCGACGTCATCGTCGCCGCCGTCGCCGACGAGGAGCACGCCAGCCTCGGCGTCCAGGAGGTCCTGCGCGAGGTTCGCGCCGACGCCGCGATCGTCACCGAGCCCACCGAGCTCGAGGTCGTCGTCGCCCACAAGGGGTTCGTGTGGTCGGAGGTCGAGGTCACCGGCCGCGCGGCGCACGGCTCGCGCCCGCACCTCGGGCTCGACGCGATCGTCAAGGCCGGGCCGATCCTCACCGCGATCGGGGCGCTGGACGAGACGCTCGCTGCATCGACGCATCCGCGGCTGGGACGTGCGTCCGTCCACGCTTCGACCATCGACGGCGGTGCGGAGCTCTCGAGCTACCCGGCGCGCTGTCTCCTGCGCCTGGAGCGCCGCACGCTGCCCGGCGAGTCCGGCGCCGACGTCGAGGCCGAGCTCGGAGCGCTGCTCGATGCCTGCCGCGCCGCCGACGCCGCCCTCGAGGCGGCGGAGCGGACGCTGCTGGTGCGCGAGCCCTTCGAGGTGCCGCAGAAGGCCGAGGTCGTCGCGCTCGTCCAGGCCGCTGCGACACAGGCGCTCGGAGCGCCACCGCCGATCGGTGGCGCCAGCTACTGGGCCGACGCGGCGTTCATCGCCGCCGCCGGCATCCCGACCGTCATGTTCGGGCCGGGAGGCGACGGCGCCCACGCCGCCGAGGAATGGGTGAGCGTCTCCGACACAAAGGCCGTCGCGCGCACGCTCGTCGCCGTCGCGCAGCGCGTGTGCGCGTGAGGGCGCTCGTCAACCGCGCGACGCAGGCCGTCGCGGTGCCGGCGCCGTCCACCGGGGCCGCCGCGTTCCACGCGTCGCTGCCGGGCTACCGGCCGACGCCGGTGCGAGAGCTCGCGAGCCTCGCCGACGACCTCGGCGTGCGCGCCGTGGCGGTCAAGGACGAGTCCGACCGGCTCGGGCTGCCGTCGTTCAAGGTGCTCGGCGCGTCGTGGGCGGTCGAGGTCGCGCTTTGCGAGCAGCCGGAGACCGACACGCTCGTCGCCGCCAGCGCCGGGAACCACGGCCGGGCCGTCGCGCACGTCGCCGCGCTGCACGGCCTGCGCTGCCGCGTGTTCGTTCCGGCGCGGTCGGTAGCCGCCCGGCGCGAGGCCATCGCGGCCGAGGGCGCGGAGGTCGTCGTCGTCAGCGGGGACTACGAGGACGCCGTCGGGCAGGCCGCCGCCGCGGGCGCCCGACGCGGCGCCCTGGAGATCGCCGACGTCGGCGACTCCGGTCCCGCGCACAGCGTGATCGACGGGTACGCGACGCTGTTCGACGAGGCAGCCGCGCAGGGCACCCACGACGTCATCGTCGTGCCGGTCGGCGTCGGTTCATTCGCCGCGGCGGCCGTCCGCTTCGCCGCCCACCACAGCGTGACGGTCATCGGCGTCGAGCCGGTCACCGCGGCCTGCCTGACCGCTTCCCTCGCCGCCGGCCGTCCGACCTCCGTCCCGACGCCCGGCACGGCGATGGCGGGCCTCGACTGCGGCGAGGTCTCGACCGCCGCCTGGCCTTCCCTGCGCGACGGGATCCACGGAACCGTCACCGTCGACGACGCCGAAGCGCGTGCCGCCGTCCGCGAGCCGCACAGGCCGGCCTCGCCATCGGCGATTCCGGAGCGGCGCCCCTCGCCGCTCTGCGAGCGCTCGTCGCCGACCCTGAGTGCTCCACGCTGCGCGCGTCGATCGGCCTGGGCTCCGGCAGCCGCGTGCTGCTCACCGCCACCGAAGGGCCGACCGACCGCCCCAAGCCCTAGCGCGCGGGTCACAGGCGGTCGGCGAGCTCGACGTCGACCTCGCGCGCGTCGTGCTCCTCGCCGCGGGGATCGCCGGCTTCACCGACAAGGGCGAGCTCTGCGGCGGCGCCGCGGCCTCGCGCGCGAGACTGGTCGGACGGCCCCGACGTCGCCTCCGCCGTGGGACGATGAGGAGAGGAGGCATGCGATGAGCAGCAAGTGGACCGCCGACGAGATCCCCGATCAGCACGGGAGAGTCGCGATCGTGACCGGAGCCAACAGCGGGCTCGGTCGCGTGACCGCGCTCGAGCTGGCCCGCCACGGCGCGCAGGTGGTGGTGGCGAGCAGGAGCGTGGAGAACGGGAGAGCTGCGGCCAAGGAGATCGCGGCGGTGGTGGGCGGGCCGGCCCCTGAGGTCCACCCACTCGACCTCGCCAGCCTCGAGTCCGTGCGCAGCTTCGCCGAGCAGTTCGCGGGTGGGCGGGTGGACCTGCTGGTCAACAACGCCGGCGTGATGATGACCCCGCATCGCACGACGAGCGACGGCTTCGAGCTGCAGCTGGGCACCAACCATCTCGGGCACTTCGCCCTGACCGGGCTGCTGCTCGAGGCGGTCGAACGATCCGACTCGGGGCGCATAGCGACCCTCAGCAGCAACGAGCACAAAGCCGGGCGGATCGACTTCGACGACCTCCAGTCCAAGAGCGGCTACAGCCCGCGCGGCGCCTACCAGCGCTCCAAGCTCGCCAATGCCGTCTTCGCGGTCAGCCGACCGTCGCCTCCGTGCCGCGGGAGCGACGGCGATCAGCGTGTTCGCCCACCCGGGCTACTCCGCGACGAACCTCCAGAGCAGCGGACCGACCGGCGTGGCGAAGGCGGCGATGGCGATCGCCAACCGCGTTTTCGCACAGAGCGCCGAGCGCGGCGCCCTGCCGACCCTCTACGCCGCCACCGCGCCCGGAGTCCAGGGCGGCGAGTACTACGGCCGGACGGCTGGGGCGAGATGCGAGGCTCGCCGAAACGGGTGCGGGCGATCCCGGAGGCCTACGACCCCGACCTCGGCCGGCGCCTCTGGGAGACCTCGGAGGAGCTGACCGGCGTGCGGTACCGGTAGCTCCGATCGTGGGAGTCCGAGACGGTGAAAATGCCGTCCAAGTCGGTATCTCGATCGTGCCCGCGACCGAGACGCTCGGTCGCATCCGCGAGCTGGCGCGAGCGGCCGACGAAGCGGGGCTCGACGTCGTCGGCGTCCAGGATCACCCCTACCAGCGCAGCTTCCTCGACACGTGGTCGCTGATCCCGACGCTGCTCGCCGAGACGAAGCGCATCGCGTTCTTCACCGACGTCGCCAACCTGCCGCTGCGGCCTCCCGCGGTGATGGCGAAGGCCGCCGCGTCGCTCGATGTGCTGAGCGGCGGGCGCTTCGAGCTCGGCCTCGGCGCCGGTGGCTTCCCCGACGTGATCGCGGGCATGGGCGGTCCACGCCGGACGCCGGGCGAGTCCGTCGAAGCTCTCGACGAGGCGATCGACGTCATGAGGCTCATGTGGTCGAGCGAGCCTTCGGTCTCGTTCAAAGGCAAGCACAACAGCCTCGCCGGTGCACGTCCCGGCCCGCAACCCGCGCACCCGATCGGCATCTGACCTACTTCGGTGAGTAAGGGCGTGTCGCGGTGCTCGGCGGGCTGATCTGACCGTCAGTCGTGAGGATCAGCCGTGCTTGGGGTGGTGAATGGGCCGCGCGGCGCGGCGATTGGCCGGGGGTGTGGTCGATCTGGCCGGTTTGCGGGGTCGCCGAGCTGGGCGGTGCGGCGAGCGGTCGAGTCGGAGGGGGCTGGCCGGGGGTTAGGGTGGCGGCAGCGCGTAGACGGCGTCGAGGGTGGCCTGGAAGACGTCGGCGTGGCGGAAGCCTTCGGGCAGACGCAGGATCGTGCGCCGCGCGCTGCGGATGATGCGGCCGGGCACGCAGAAGAGGATCCGGCCAGCGTGGCGGCGGCGCGGCGCAGCGGCGCGTCGTCGGGTGCCTTGCCCGACGCGCCGGCGGCGGGGCACAGGTCGCAGCAGAATGCGGTGAGGTTGAGCGCGAGCAGCGCGCAGGTCAGCCAGACGCGGTTGGCGTGCTGGTCGCCGGAGGGCAGGTGCCGCAGCGCTTGGCCGAGCTTTGCTTCCTTCAGGCGCTCTTCGATCTGGGCACGGTGGCGGTGGAAGTGCTCGACCCAGCCGGTCGGCTGGTGTGGGATGTCGGTCAGGATGAAGCTGTAGTCGAAGACCGACGCGACCTCGCCGTCGAGCGCGAGCTGTAGCTGCTCGGGGTGGATCGTCTTGCGCCGCCGGGCGGTCAGGCTGCCGTCGGCGATCTTCTGGGCGCTGAACGGGACGCGGCGGACGATCAGCCGCAGCGGCTCGTGGCGCCAGCCGGTCGGCGTGTAGGTCGTCTCGGCGACCTGCGCGCCGGGCATCTCGAGCGCGTCGACCCAGGCGTCCTCGGCGATCTGGCCGAGCGCCTTCCACATCGCCTGGTTGCGCGGCACCGACACGGTGAAGCACGCGCGCTGCTGGCGTAGCGCCTCGAGCAGCTCGCTGGCGTAGTAGGCCGAGTCGATGCGCATCGTCACCGGCCCGTGCCCAGCCGGCAGCGCGCGATCGCGCGCCGCGCGATCTTGGGTCGGCGCCGCAGAGCTTCTCGCGGTTGCCGCCGACGAGCTCGCTCGTCAGCGCGCGGCCCCGCTGGGCCCAGAACGCGACGTGCGGCGCGTAGCTCATGCCGCCGTGCCAGCGGCGCGCGGCGCCCTGCTTACGAGCGCCGTAGACGGTCACCTGCGTGGCATCCAGATCGATCGTCACCGGCTCGCCCGGATCGCGCCGCAACGCCTTGTCCAGGCGCTGCCCGGCCCTGGCCAGCGCGCGCTCGATCCGCTGCACGTGACAGCGCCGGGAGCGCTTGGCGTTCTGCAACGCGGCGGGCGCCGACGGCGTGCCCGCGACCGCCCGCAGCCGGGCGCCGGCGCCGTCGGCGCGCACGTCCTCGACGTGATCGAAGAACGACCCGCCGACCAGCTCGCACTCGGCCAGCGACACCACCAGCTCGCCCGGTGACAGGCCGCGCCGGCGGAGCTTGACCGGCCGCGCGCGGCGCTCAACCGCCAGCTCGGCGTCGATCAGCTCGGCCACCCGCAGGCGCCGGGACAGCTCACCCGACACGGCCAGGCCAGCGTACGGGGTGAGCGCGGATCGTCGGCTCGCACCAGGATCCGTCCGGGCCGCCTGTCACCGTCAACAGACATCACCCGCTGGGTGACCTCCATTCACACCCGATGGCCGGACCCATCAACCGCCATGATCCCGGCTCAGCCGGACGGAAAGGCCCCGCGTTTGCGGGGCCTTTCTACTTCCTCACCAAGAGCGCGACGACCCGCCCGGACCGCCACCACGAGCAGCGCTACTCACTGATGTAGGTCTGAGTCGGCGCGTTCAAGCCGCGCATGCTCCGCCTCGTCGGCCGCAAGGCAGACGGCTGGCTCCCTCGCTCGGCGTGCTGACACGCGCGAGCTGCGCGCCGGCAACGAGCTGATCGACGCGGCGGCCGAGAAGGCGGGCCGCGACCCGGGCTCGATCCGGCGAATCATCAACGTGCAGGGCGTGATCGGCG
>CAVSMB010000014.1:0-534761 GCA_963728925.1 uncultured Actinomycetes bacterium
GCGGCGATGCGTGGATCAGCCGGACGCCGAGCACCGCGCATGCCCGCAGCAGCTGCGAGGACACGAACGCAGAGCCGCGGTCGACCAGGATCGCGTCCGGGACCCCGCGCGCCATCAGCCCTGAGCGCAGCGCGGCCTCGAGCCCGAACACGTCCTCGCCGCTGCCCCACCGCCAGCCGACCAGCAGCCGCGAGTGATCGTCGATGAACGCCAGCAGCACCGCCCGGCGGGCCGTCGCGCCGGCGAGCGTGGGGCCGTGAAGCCCATCCCCGGTCCACAGCTCGTTGCGCTCTGACGCCTCGAAGCGGCCATAGACCTTGCCCGGCGTGCGGCCGTCGGCGCCGACGTTGAGCCCGGCGCGGGCGAGATGCGTCTGCAACGTTCGCAGCCCCGGCACCGGCTGCTCGTGGCCGCCGGCGGCGAGCATGATCTCCCTGATCTGCGCCGCGGTCCGCTGCGGCCGCTCGCGCTTCAAGTCAAATGCCAGCTGAAGCATCTCGGCCGGTGTGCGCGGCGCCACCACCCGTCGCCGCGGCACGAGCGCCTCAAACCCGCCCCGTCGATATGCGCGGATCCACTCATCCAGCGTCCCGCGCGCGACCCGCACCAAGCGGCCGTCGAGCCCGACATGCTCCCCGGCGGCGAGCGCGCGGACCAGCCGGCCGCGCTCGGCCTTCGACAACGCCGGGTCGGCCGCGTCGCGGATCAGCGCGTAGCGAAACAGCGCGACATCCCGCCGCCGCTGCTCCCCAGACCGCGTGCTCCCGCTCTCAGACACCAGCGCGCACCCTTGCCGCTCACGGCACCGGCGGGAAGGGGCAACTCGTGTTGCACAACAACGCCCCGCCGCAGAGCACAGCGACCAGCGACCACACCGCCCGTGGACCGAACCGCAGCACCCACGCCCGCGCCGCGACCGCGACCGCCTCAACCGCGTCCCCGAATCCGCTCGTGGCCGGCGCGATCGCCCCGAGCTCCGAGTCCAGCACGACCGCCCAGCGCGCAAAGTGCGCCCGGATCACATCCGCGTTCGCGGCGAACCGCCGCAACCAGCCGCGCACCGTGTCCTTCGGTACCGCCAGCCGCCCGGCGATCCCGCGGTGCCCGTCCCCGGCCGCCTTCGCGACCAGCGCCTCGCCGATCACCGCAACCCCGTCGCGCCGCCGCAACAAGCAAACGTCCGGCAGCAGCACGTGCGTTCCCTCGCACCCCCGACACTTCGCTCGCCGCGGCCGCAACCGCCGCTGCCGACCACCACCGCAGCGAACGACCCGCCCGCGCGCATGCCCCCACGGTCCCAACACCCCGCGACAGAACGGGCACCCCAAAAGCCCGCCGACCAGCTCAGCCTCAACCCGCGCCTGCTCGGCGCATACCATCAACATCGGGTGCCACCTCCGGCATCCCGAGAGCCCTCCCGACTGAACCACCAAGCTCGCGGGAGGGCTCTCGCGCGTCTACGAACGCGCCAAGCCTCCCACCCCCGTCCCGGCAGTGAACAGCGCGACCGCGTGCACGCGTGCCGAAATCAAGCGGCGTTCAACACCAGGCCTCAAGCGGCAAGACGACGCGCCACCGACTCAACCGCGGCGGCGACCGCGAAGCTTTCCGCATATCGTTGCGGCTCTTCACGCGGTCAGCACGATCACGGTTCGCTCAAACGGAGTGCGCCTCGTTGCGGTGACGAAAAGGGGTGGACTTGCCTCGCGGTCTTGCGGCGTCCGTAGAACGCCACGCCAAGCGTCGGGAAGCTCCCGATGCGTCGAGGCAAAGGTTGAGGCTACGGTTCGAGAGCCGAGAGGTGGGTCGTCGAAGCCAGTGGAGGTCCGTCCTCGAAGCAAGTGGACCGATCGAGATCGCCATCAAGCATCCGGCCGCAACCACATCAAGAATCATCCAAGGGTAGGTGGCGCAGATGAACCTCTCCCACGTCGCTCCGGCGCCGAGAGAAGGGCGCGCGGGATGACCGCGGACGCTCGCGCCACGATCGTGACCATCGTCATCGCGGATTACCACGCGGTGGTACGGACCGGCGTGCGGATGCTGCTCGACGCCGAACCGGGCTTCGACGTCGTAGCCGAGGCCGGCAACGTGCCGGCCGCCGTGCGGTCCGTCCGGGGTCACAAGCCACGGGTGCTCGTGCTTGATCTCAACCTGCCAGGCGAGTCCAGCCTGAGTGCTATTCCCAGCATTCGTGAGATCTCACCGGGCACCGGGGTGATCGTTCTCACCATGCATAACGACCCGGCGTTCTGTCGTGAGGCGATGAAGGCGGGCGCACTGGCCAGTGTCCTCAAGGAAGCGGCCGCTGATGAGCTCGTCGAAGCGGTGTGGATGGCGGCCGAGGGCAAGGCATATCTCGAGCCGCAGTCCGGTGCCCGCGTGGCCCCTGCGCAGATCTCCGACCCGCCGGTCCTCTTGACCGAGCCTGAGGTCGACGTTCTGCGGCTGATCGCGCAGAGCCGTACGAACATGGAGATTGGCGAACAGCTCTACCTCACTGTGCGGACGGTCGAGTCCCATCGTGAGCACATTCAGCACAAGCTGGGACGCTCGAGCCGGGCGGAGCTCGCTCGCTACGCGATCGAGCACGGACTCGCCGACGTCTGAAGCGCAGGAGGCCAAACGGCGCCACCCTAGTGCGGCGGTGGTCTCCTGGCCGGGCGCTTGGCGAGTTCGGGCGGACGGGTCGCCGGCATCGACGCGCGCACGAGGGTGCCGGGTCGACAGGCTTCGAAGCAGAGGGTGCCGCCGGCGAGCGCGACGCGCTCGCGCATGCCCTGCACTCCGAAGCCGGCCGGCGGCTCGCTCAGGTCGATGCCGACACCGTCGTCGCGGACCTCGACCTCGACCGCGCCGTCATCTTCCAGGACGGTGATCCACGCCTGTTCGGCGCTGGCGTGCTTTGCGACGTTGGTCAGGGCCTCCTGGACGAGCCGGTAGATGGTGCTCTCAAGCTCGGGCGACGGTCGGCCGTTCAGATCGACGCGGTGGTGCACGACGAGCCCGTCCACCGTCTGCGACCGGTCGCGGAGCGCGATGATCGCCGGTTCGAGTCCCAGCTCGTCCAGCGCGGCAGGGCGCAGCTCTGTGATCAGCGCTCGCAGGCCACCGATTTCGGCGCGGATCTGCTCGACCGCACTCGCAGTGGCGGTCCGGAAGGCCTCGAGGTCATCGCGCCGAAGCGCCGCCGAGAGCAGGACCTGCAGTCCACCGAGAACCTGGAGTGTCTCGTCGTGAAGTTCTCGCGCCCAGCGTCGGCGCTCCTGCTCCGAGGACTCGATGCTGTACCGCAGACGATCCTCTTCGACCGACTTGGCGGTCACGACCGCGGTCGCCGCACTGGCGGCGAAGGAGAGCATCAAGCGCTCGTCGGGCTCGCCGAACTCAGCGTTGGCGTCGACGAGGTCGTACGCGGCGATGACGCCATGGCCGCGCCCCCGAAACACGAGCGGTACGAGCAGGGCACTATGGGCGGAAACTCCGAACGCGCCCATCGAGACCCGTAGGCGCTCATCAATATCGAGCACTCGCTCAGCGTGGCCTGACCGTAGTACTCCGCCCGTCAAGGAACCCGCGATGGCAGTGCGTCGGCCCACCAGATCCTGCGGCGCGTCGCCCGCCGTGGCCGCGACCACGAGGTCATCGCCTTCTTCCAGCAGGATCAAGACCTTGCGCGCTTCAACCAGCGCCCGAGCCCGCTCGACGATCAGCTCGAGCACTCGGTCGAGCCGCGTCTCGCCGCCGAGCGCACGGGCGATCGCCGTTGTCGCCTCCAGGCCGGTCACCGCCCGCTCGAGCTCGCTTCGCCGCTCGTCGATGGCCTTGTAGAGGCGGGCGTTCTCGATGGCGAGCGCCGCCCACCCCGCGAGGATCGCGGCCGCCTCCTCGTCGCCCTCGTCGAACTCCCCGCCGACCTTCTCGGTGAGGTACAGGTTCCCCCACGACTCGCCCCGGATGAGCACCGGGACGCCCAAGAAGCCACTCATCTCAGGATGCCCGGCCGGAAAACCGTAGGAGCGCGGGTGATCCCCGATCGAGCGCAGCCGCAGGGGCGTGGGATCTTCGATGAGGAGCCCGAGGATCCCCCGCCCTCGTGGAAGGTGACCGATCGCGCGCCGAGTGGTCTCGTCGATGCCACGCGTGAGGAACCGCTCGAGCTCGCGCCGATCGGGATCCAGAATGCCTAGGGCTGCGTAGCGTGCACCGGTCAGCTCTTGCGCCACTTTGAGCAGACGATCGAGCACTGCCTCCACGTCGAGCTCCGCCACCAGAGTCCGGCCCACATCGAGCAGGCGCCGAAGGCGATGGTCGTCGAGATGTGACTCAGCCAAGGTTCGCCGAACTTGGTCGTCGTTCCGCGCCCCGCATTATGGCTGTCACGGGATCCAGTCGGCCGCGGGAGACGCCAGCCGGGTGCCTCGGCTGATCGGGTAGCCGCCGGCACCGGCCCGGTGACGGCATTGAGAGGGGAACCGCCAACGGTCGTGTAACGACAAGGGCATACGGTCTGGGGCCGGCCGTCATGGGCGGCGTCTGACTCTCAAAGGGCGTAGCCTGCATGCCATGGCTGCGCGACTGCTACGCGCCGATGGGCCGACAGCGACGGTGTGACCGGCCCGCAGCGGGACGTCGCGCGGCTGCCTGATCTGGTGCACGCGCACTCGCGCGCCGGACCGGTCCGGGAGTGTCGCCCGGTCTACGTCGACCTGCTGCCCCGTGCAATGCCGGCTGCCCGGCCGGGGAGAACATCCAGGCCTGGTTGGCGCACGCTCCTGTCACCTGCGCAACGGGTTGGGGGTGTGGCGCGAGCCGCCCGAGCTGATCGCGCGCGTCGGCGAGTATGTCGAGCTGTCGAGCGCGGCCGCGTGCTGCGGCGCGGCGGGCTCCTACGCGGTCGTGCGCCCCAAGGACAGCGCGCGTGTGCTCGAGGGGCATCTCGACGAGATCGCCGACGCGGACCTCGACGTGATCGTGGTGGTCAACCCCGGCTGCTACCGGCAGCTCCAGCAGGGCGTCAAGCGCCGCCGGCTCAAGACGCGCGTCGTCCACCTCGCCGAGCTGCTGGCTAGCGAGAAGTGACGCGCTGACGTCAGCGGCCAGCGCCGACCCGAATGACGTTGATTAGGACGCGTCCGGGGTATACCCCCCTGACTGAGTAAACTTGGTTGTGGAGACCGCCGACCGGCTGAAGACCATGTCGGCCGTGATCCGCTAGCCGTTTTGGGGTGGCTGGCGCTGCCTGCCACATTGGCCGACATCGTCTCTTCCAAGGCGAGGATGGGCGCGTTCCCAGCCGCAGCACCGACGACGGAAGGAAGGTTGCGCATGCCCACTGACGCCGGCTACAAGGAGGCTCGAGCGATCTCGGAGGAGGCCCGGGAGAAGGATTGGAAGCTGCCCAGCTTCGGCAAGGGGCTCTACCTCGGCAACTTCCAACTCGAGCTGATCTCCCCGCAGCCGGATCTGCCGGCTGACGCCATCGAGACGGGCGAAGGCTTCCTGGCGACCCTCGGAGCGTTCCTGGAGAACGAGGTCGATCCGCAGGCGATCGAGCGCGACGGCAGGATCTCCGACGAGGTGGTCGCCGGTCTCAAGGACATCGGTGCCCTGGGCATGAAGGTGCCCGAGCAGTACGGCGGCCTCGGGCTCTCGCAGGTCTACTACAACCGCGCGCTGGGGCTGACCGGGACCTGTCACTCCAGCCTCTCGACGCTCCTCTCGGCGCACCAGTCGATCGGGCTGGCGCAGCCCCTGCTGCTGGCCGGCTCGGAGGAGCAGAAGCGCGAGTGGCTGCCCAAGGTCTGCACTTCGCACGTGTCGGCCTTCGCGCTGACCGAGCCCGGCGTGGGCTCCGACCCCGCCAGGGTGTCGACCACCGCGACCCCCACCGAGGACGGCGCGGGCTACCACCTCAACGGCCGCAAGCTGTGGACGACCAACGGGACGGTGGCCGACGTCCTCGTCGTGCTGGCCAAGGTCCCCCGCAGCGAAGGTCACAAGGGCGGCATCACCGCCTTCATCGTCCCGAGCTCGACCGACGGCGTGGTCGTCGAAGCGCGCTGCGAGTTCATGGGGCTGCGCGGCATCGAGAACTCCCAGACCCGGTACACCGACGCCTACGTGCCGAGCGAGAACGTGATCGGCCGCGAGGGCGATGGGCTCAGGATCGCCCTGGCCACGCTCAACACCGGCCGCCTGGCGCTGCCGGCCATCTGCGCCGGGGTCAGCAAGTGGGCGACGAAGGTCGCCCGCGAGTTCGCCAGCCAGCGCGTCCAGTGGGGCAAGCCGATCGGCGAGCACGACGAGGTGGCGCAGCGCATCGCGTTCATCGCCGCGACCGCCTTCGGCCTCGAGGCCATGCTCGACGTGACCAGCCGACTGGCGGACGAGCAGCGCAACGACGTACGCATCGAGGCCGCCCTCGCCAAGCTCTACGGTGCCGAGATGGGCTGGCGCGTCGTCGACGAGCTCATGCAGGTGTGCGGCGGCCGCGGCTACGAGACCGCCGCGTCCTTGCAGGCCCGTGGCCTGCGCGGAGTGCCGGTGGAGCAGACCCTGCGCGACATGCGGGTCAACCGCATCTTCGAGGGCTCGACGGAGATCATGCACCTGATCGTCGCGCGCGAGGCGATGGACCAGCACCTGAAGGTGGCCGGGGACCTCATGGAGCCCGACCTCCCGACCGCAGGCAAGGCGCAGGCGCTCGGCCGGGCCGGTGCCTTCTACGCCACCTGGTACCCGCGACTGACTCTCGGCCGCGGCCACGACCCCCGGGCATATGCCGACTACGGCGAGCTGGCCGGGCACATGCGGTACGTCGAGCGGACCAGCCGCAAGCTCGCGCGCTCCACGTTCTACGGCATGGCCCGCTGGCAGGCCGGCACCGAGGACCACGGAGCGTTCCTGGGACGGATCGTGGACATCGGCGCCGAGCTGTTCGCCATCGCCGCGGCCGTGGTCTACGCCCAGACGCAGATGCGGGAGCACCCCGAGCGGGCGGCAGAGACGCAAGAGCTGGCCGAGGCCTTCTGCAACCAGGCCCAGCACCGCACGGCGCGGCTGTTCCACGACCTGTGGAGCAACGCCGACGAGCCCAACCACCGCTTGGCGCTCGACGTCCTCAAGGGCAGGCACACCTGGCTGGAGGCGGGCATCATCGACCCGTCCGCCGGCGACGGTCCGATGGTCCCGTCGGCCGAGACCGACCGGGGGATTCCGGTCGGCGGCCCCGCGGCCACGGCAGCTGTCGGCGGCTCTTGAGTCTGTCTCGCTCCCCCCGCAGCTTTCTGCGGGGGGAGCGAGATACGGAAAGCCCCCATGGCGCGTCGAGTCGACGCACGTGCCGCCGGACGGGGATCAGCGCTTCACCGTTCGGCGTCGAGCTGGACTGCGGGCGGGGGCACGGCTGAGGGCGTCGAGCTTGCGCTGCCGGTTTAGCGATCCGCGCGGTTGACGGCAAGCGCGCGATCGCCAACGCGTCCGACCGCGCCTATTCCGCGAGAAACGCAGCGACTGCCTTGTGGGTCTGCTCCGGCCGCTCCATCTGCGGCACGTGCCCGCAGTCCAGCTCGACGTGACGGGCCTGCGGGAGAGCCTCGGCGACGTGCCGCGCGAACGCGATCGGCACGAGCGTGTCGTCGCGACCCCAGATGAACAGGACATCTGGCTGGAGCTCGCGCAACCTGGGCCAGAAACCGCCATCGCCCTGGGGTGCCTCGAGGTAGATCTGGCGCGCAGCCGCGTAGAACGCGGCGCGCCCGGCGGGGGTTTGGTAGGCGCGCAGGAACTCGTCGACGCCCGCCGCCGTCCAGCCTTCATCGGCGCCCGGGATGAGGCGCTGCACGACCGCCTGCACGACGGCGCGTGGGGCGAGTTGGACCAGGCCCAGCTCCGGTCGCACAAGCCGCAGCGCTGGTGCCCACCGACGGGGCCGTCGCCAGGCCAACGAGGGGGCGAGCAGTGCCAGGCGACCGACCCGTTCGGGATCTCGTAGCGCGACCTCCAGCGCGACGCGGCCGCCGAGGCTGTTGCCGATAAGATCGGCGCGGTCGATCTCGAGCGCGTCCAGCAGGTCGATCATGGCGTCGGCGAAGAAGTGGGCGTCGTAAGCCGCGCCGATCGGCTTGTCAGAGTCGCCGAATCCCGGAAGGTCAACGGCGACGACGCGAAAGCGGCCAGCCAAGGCCGCGACCGTGAGCAGGAACGATCCCTTGGTGCCGCCCAGCCCGTGGATAGCGAGAACGGGCGGGCCGATGCCCGCCTCCAGCGTGGACAGACGCGCGCGACGCGTGACGACCGTTCGAAAGCGCAAGCGCTCCGGCCCGCTGACCCCGCTCGTCGCTGCCAGGAACCCGACGCCGACGTGCAGGTTGCGACGTACCGCCAAGCGACCCGACCGGAAGGCGCGCATGCCGCCGCGCACGTCATCGGCGATCGCCGCCCACGTCAGTGAGTCGGCCGTGAGCGTCGCATCAGCGTCGCCGCCGGCGCGCGCGAGGCGCGCCCCGCCGCGCTCGAGCAACGCGTCCCATGCGTCGCCTCCGGCGACCGCCAGGCGGACGCGCGCGCCATCGCCCTGCGGCTCGAAGGCCGCGCGGTCATAGCGGCCGACGAGCACCTGTAACGCGCGCGGCGGCGACGTACTCACAGCTTCCGATGCGCTCTTCGACATCGCAACGCAACTACAACATACGGCGCGGCCGTGTCTCGCAACGCAGGCGACTCGGCGTGCCTGCCGCGCGGGTCGCGTCGCCCTCGGATGGCCCGCCAATGCGCATCACGGCCGCCCCGGCGGTGGCGCTGGAGTCCGTGGGACTTGCGGCGGCGCGCACGACACCGTTCGTCTCGGTGGGCGCGGGGATCACAGCCGCAGCCGGCTCTGTTCGCGTCGCCGCGGCCGCAGTCGGACGAGAGCCGGTCGCCCCGCACGTCGTAGGCGACAAAGACGTAGCGCGTGCCATGCCGGTGGTAGGTCGGAAGGCCAGCAGCACCGGCGAACTGGGACGCATCCCAAAGCACATACCCGTCTCTACCTCGACGAATACGTCTTCCCCCGCAACCGCCGCAACCGTCGCAACCGCCGCGTCGACGGGCGGCGTCCTGGCCGCGTATGCTCGTTGAGGTGCGGGTAGCGCTCTTCGTCACCTGCTTCAACGACACGCTCTTCCCGGGGACGGGTCGGGCGGTCGTCGAATTGCTGGAGCGTCTCGGCGTCGAGTTGGAGTTCCCGGAAGCGCAGACGTGTTGCGGGCAGTGGCACACAAATTCGGGCTATGCCGATGACGGCGGCGAGTTGGTAGAGCGCTTCAACCGCGTCTTCGCGGGCTACGAGACTATCGTGTCGCCGTCCGCGTCTTGCGTCGCGCACTTGCGCGGGCACGGGGTGGAGCGCGTCTTCGAATTGACCGAGTTACTAGTCGACGTCCTCGGCGTCGAGGATGTCGGCGCCACCTGCCCGCATCGCGTCGCGTACCACTCGACGTGTCACTCGCTGCGGCTGCTGAAGATCGGCGATCGCCCGCTGCGGCTCCTGCGCGCCGTCCAGGGCATCGACCTGGTCGAGCTCGAGGGCGCGCGCGAATGCTGCGGCTTCGGCGGTGTCTTCGCGGTCAAGAACGCCGACACCTCGATGGCGATGCTCTCCGACAAGCTGCGCCACGTGCTCGACACCCGCGCCGAGATCTGCACGTCGGCCGACAACTCGTGCCTGATGAGCATCGGCGGCGCGCTCAAGCGCCAGCGGACCGGCGTGCGGACCGTGCACATCGCCGAGATCCTGGCGGCGACCGAATGAGCTTCCCCGCCGCCGCGCGCCGAACGCTCGCCGACTCCCAGCAGCGCCGCAACCTCGGCAAGGCGACCTCGACGATCCGGGCCAAGCGCGAGGTGGCGGTCGGCGAAGTTCCCGACTGGGAGGCGTTGCGCGACGCGGGGGCGGCGATCAAGGCGCGCGCGATGGCGACGCTGCCCGAGCAACTCGAGCGCCTGGAAGCCTCCGTCACCCGCGCGGGGGGCGTCGTGCATTGGGCGCGCGACGGCGCCGAGGCGAACCGCATCGTGGCCGGCATCGCCCGCGACCACGGCGCGCGCGAGGTGATCAAGGTCAAGTCGCTCGCCACGGACGAGATCGGGCTCAACGGCGCGCTCGCCGAGCAGGGGATCGAGACGATCGAGACCGACCTCGCGGAGCTGATCATCCAGCTCGCGGGCGAGTCCTCCTCGCACATCCTCGTCCCCGCGATCCACAAGAACCGGGCGGAGATCCGGGCGCTGTTCGAGCGCACGATCGCCAAGGGCCAGCATCTCGGCTGGGAGGCGAGCGCGATCGCCGAGGCCGCGCGGCAACACCTGCGCGAGAAGTTCCTCACCGTGCCGATGGCGACCAGCGGCGCGAACTTCGGGATCGCCGAGACGGGCACGATCTGCGTCGTCGAGTCCGAGGGCAACGGGCGCATGTGCACGACGCTGCCCGACGTGCTCGTGACCGTCATGGGGATCGAGAAGATCCTCCCCGAGTGGCGCGACCTCGAGGTCTTCCTGCAGCTGCTGCCGCGCTCCTCGACGGCGGAGCGCATGAACCCCTACACGTCGCTGTGGACCGGCGTGCGCGAGGACGACGGCCCGCGCGAGTTCCACCTTGTCCTGCTCGACAACGGGCGCACCGACGTGCTGCGCGACGAGGTCGGCCGCCAGGCGCTGCACTGCATCCGATGCTCGGCGTGCCTGAACGTGTGCCCGGTCTACACGCGCGTGGGCGGCCAGGCCTACCAGTCCGTCTACCCCGGCCCGATCGGCGCGATCCTGACCCCGCAGCTGCGCGGGCTCGACCAGGCGCCGACGCTGCCGTGGGCGTCGAGCCTGTGCGGCGCCTGCTACGAGGTCTGCCCGGTCAAGATCGACATCCCGAGCGTGCTGATCCACCTGCGGGCGCGCGTGGTGAAGGAGGAGAAGAGCCGCACCGGCCCCGAGCACCTCGCGATGGACGCTATCGGCAAGGTGTTCGCCTCGCCGAAGCGCTACGAGCGGGCGCAGCGCCTCGCCAGGCTCGGGCGCGGCCCGCTCGGGCACCTGGGTGGGTTGGCACCGATCATCAGCGGCTGGACCGCGATGCGCGAGTTGCCCGACTTCCCCGATCAGACGTTCCGCGACTGGTGGCGCAAGCGATGAGCTCCGCGCGCGACGCGGTCCTCGGCCGCATCCGCGCGGCCCTCGGCGACACGGCCGTCCCGCTCGACGTCGCGCGGGACTACCGCCCGGCCGGCGCCGGACCCGCCAACGTCGAGCTCTTCTGCGAGCGCGTCGCGGACTACCGCGCGGCGGTCCATCGCGTCCCGAGCGGGGGCCTCGGTGAGGCCCTCGCCGCGGCGTGCCGCGCGCGCGGGGCGACGCGGCTGGCCGTCCCGTCGGAGGCGCCGAGCGACATCGAGGGCGTCGAGTTCGTGCGCGACGACCCGCCGCTGTCGGCGCACGACCTCGACGGCCTCGACGGCGTGCTGACGGGCTGCGCGCTCGGGATCGCCGAGACGGGGACGATCGTGCTCGACGGCGGCGGACGCTCCGGCCGGCGGGCGCTGACGCTCGTGCCCGACTACCACCTGTGCGTGATCGGCGAGGCGCAGGTCGTCGCCTCCGTGCCCGACGGCGTCGCCCAGCTCGCCGAGGCAGCGCAGGCCGGGCGGCCGATCACTCTCGTCTCCGGGCCGTCGGCCACCTCCGACATCGAGCTCGACCGCGTCGAGGGGGTCCACGGGCCGCGGACCCTCGACGTGTTCGTCGTGGTCACATGACCGACATCGTGGGCCGCCATGGCGGAGACCTTCCCCCGGCGGCGGTGAGGCGCTCCGCGTCGCGGAGGTCGCGACGGTCGATGCTGGTGGGGCCGGCTTCATCTCGAGCGTCGCTGGGAGCTCGAGGCCGCTCGGCTCTTCGCGGATCCTGTCTCTCGCGAGGACGTGTCGCAAGGGGATGGTCACGCCGTCGTGCTCCTCCCGGGCTTGCGCGCCAGCGACCGGTCGCTGCGCGTGATCGCGGGCTGGTTGCATCCGCGCCTCGACATCAGCGTGCGAGCCGCCGCGACGCTCGTGCGAGCATTAGCCACGAACGAGTTCTCGCAGGTCAGCGGGACACGCGATCGGCCTCTCCCGCGTTTTCCGCCCTACCCCGGGAGAGGATCGAGTGCGACGACATGTCGGCGAGGAGGACAGGATGCTTACGATCAACGGGATCGACGGGCTGAAGGCCCACGCGGGGGAGGACGTCGGGGTGACCGACTGGCACGAGGTTACCCAGGCCGAGGTCGACGCGTTCGCCGACGCGACCGGCGACCACCAGTGGATCCACGTCGACCCCGAGCGCGCGCGCGACACGCCGTTCGGCGGGACCATCGCCCACGGCTACTACACGCTCTCCCTCGCCTCCCGCTTCATCGAGGATCTAATGCGTGTGGACGGCATGGCCATGATGGTCAACTACGGCCTCAACAAGGTCCGATTCCCGTCGCCGCTGCCCGTGGGCGACCGCGTCCGCATGCGCCTGCGCCTCACCGCGGTCGACGATGTGCAGGGCGGCGCTCAGCTCACCTCCGAGCTGACCTTCGAGCGCGAGGGAGGCGAGAAGCCCGTATGCGTGGCGGAGTCGCTCTCGCGCGCCTACACGGGCTGAGCGCGTATTGGCGGCTCGTCTACTTCAGCGGCCACCGCAACCCGGGCCTCGACTCGATCGCGCCGCCATCGGCTACGCGGAGCTCAAGCAGCGCCTACGGTCCGAGGACCACTGTGCCCGTCGTCGTCGGTCTCGCCTTCCGGAGCCGCCCGCGGCCAGATCAGCTCCGCCGTCCCGGGCCCCGTTCGAGTTGGATGCCGAGTGCGCCGATCGTGGACGCCAGGCCTTGGTAGTGCCCGATGAGCAGGCACAATTCGATCGCCTCGCGGTCGCGGAGACTCGCCTGGACGGCGCTCCACGTCGCGTCCGAGAGCGCGCGCCGGGCGAGCAGCTCATCGCTGACAGCGAGCAGCGCCCGCTGACGCTCGGTGAAGGCGCCTGCTGGAGAACGGTCGGCCACGCTCGCGACCTCGTCGGGCGTCAGCCCCACGCGCAGCGCGATCGGCACGTGCTGCTGCCATTCGTATGGCGAGCGTGACTGCCACGCGACCCGCAGGATCACCAGCTCGGCGTCGCGCCGCGGCAGCTGACCGAACGGCATCAGGTGCGCCGAGTACCACAGCCAGGCGCGGAACAGGCGCGGGTGTCGGCCGAGCGTCGTGAATATGTTCGGGGGACCGCTGCCGCTGACGCGCCCTGCGATCTCGGCCACGATCCTCGCCAACGGGCGCAGCTCGTGTGGGCGGGCCGGGGCAATGCGGGGCGCGCCGCTCTCCCCGGGCGGGAGCAGCGCTCGCAGCCTGGCAACGGTCGCGCTTTCAGCGCGCTGCCGGCTCACGCGCAGTTCATGCCCGATAGAAGGCGGCTGCGGTTGTTATCCCCGCGCCGACCGAGACGAACAGTGTCGTGCCTGCCGCGGCGAGCTGCACGGACTCGAGCGCGATGGCCGGGGCGGCCGTATGCGCTTGGGCGAGGTCATCCGGGAGCGACGCGGCGCGCTCGGCGGACACGCCGAGTCGCATCGCCAGTGCGTCGGCGAAGCCCGGGACCGACGCTGTCGCGACGAGGAGGTCGACCTCACCCGGGTCGAGCGCCTCCTCTGCCGCCAGTGCGCGGGCGGTCGACTCGGCGCACTCGAGCGCCCGGGCGGCGTAGGACTCGGCGATCTCGACGGTGAGGATGTTCCCGCCGTGACTGGCGAGCCCGAGCCGAGCATCGTCCTGCCAGTCCACCTTGCTCTGGAACAGCTCCGCGAACTCGGGGAAGGTGGCGAACTTGAAAGCCGTGAAGCCCGCGCGGGACTCGTCCGCGCTCAGCAGGACCGCGCCGCCGACGGCGGGAAAGCCGAACCCTCGCGACACGCCCGGCTCGGCGTCCATGTCGCTCACGACCACCATGCCGAGCTCGACGGTCCCCGAGGCAAGCATGCCGTCAACCAGGTGAATGCCTGTCAGCAGGCCGCAGGCGCCGTTGTAGACGTCGAACGAGAACGTTCCGTGACCTGCGCCGGTCGTGCGTTGGGCCAAGTTCGCGCCGATGTCCTCCTGGATCAGGGACGCGAACGCCGGCTCACTGAGGATCCTGTCGTGGTAGACGCCCGCGTTGATCAGCAGGTCCAGCTCCTCGGGGGTCCGGTCCGCGCGGTCCAGGCACGTACGGGCGGCGTCGTCGGCGAGCTCCAACGACGACCCCGGGGTCATCGACCGTTCGTGCGCGGTCGCGGTCGCGGTCGCCTCAATGATGGTGCCCATGGCTCTCCACCAGCTGATCGGCTTTGAAGATCACGATCCCCACCTCGAGGCCTGAAGCGATGGCGAGGAGCATGATCCTGTCCTCCTTGGCGAAGCGGCCGTCCCGCAGGTACTTCCACAGGGCGACGAAATGCGTCGTGGACGACGTGTTGCCGAACTCGTCGACGGTCACGACCACGTGCTTCGGCGCGGCACCCATGCGCTCGGCGAACTCCTTCATGCCTCTCTTGATCGCCCGCGCGGAAGTCTGATGGGGGATGAAGTAGTCGATGTTGTCGAACTCGAGCCCGGCCTCATCGAGCGCCTCGCGCAGCAACGGCACCGTGCTTTCGATCCCGACCTCATGGAGCGCCCTGGAATCGCTGTACATCGCCGCGCCGCGCCCGATCTTCGCCGGGAACGCCAGGCACAGGCGGCTGTGCTCGGCCAACGTCGTGAACCCAGCCACCTCGATGCCGGGAGCTCCCTCGGGCGCCCGCTCGAGGATCGCCGCCGCGCCGGCGTCGCCGAGCGTCAGCGAGGCAAGCTGCTCGTCCATCACCGTGCGGATCTCAAGCGCCGCATTGCGGCCCAGCTGTGAGATGTACTCGCCGCTGACGACCATACCGCGCCGGATCCGGCCCTGTCGGATCAGGTCGTTGAGAAGAAATACGCCGGTCATCATCCCTGCACAGGCGTTCGAGAGATCGAAGCTCATCGCGCGCCGGGCACCGAGTGCTTGCTTGAGCGACGAGCTCAAAGGCGGCTCGAGCTGCATCCTCAGGCCGCCGACGTAGCGGGTGATGCTCGACACGATCAGCACGTCGAGGTCCTCGGGGGCACAGTTCGCATGCGCCAGGGCGTCGCGCGCCGCGCCGAGCGCGAGCGTGTAGGAATCCTCATCCTCCCCAGCGACACGATGCTCGCGGATGCCCGTCAGCGACTCGAGGTCGATATCGGTCCGGTGCTCTGTGGTCGCCATGAGCTCAGCGCTCGTCATCCGCTGCTCGGGAACCGAGGTGCCGATGCCGACAAAACGGCTCGTGTACGAGCGCCCACGAGGGGAGCCGTCGGCGCCGCCCTCCAACGACATCCAATGCTCGCCACCGTTGATCGACGGGTGACTCTCCTCCATGCGCCCATCCTCCTCAACATCGCGTCGATGTCCACGCCGGGCTCGACTGGATCGGGAGCGTCCTGGCCGCCAGCACCAAAGCCCCGCGCGGACGATAACGGACGTTCGCCTCTCAGCCCAGCATACTCGCGGACGCATCGACCCCTCGGGCCGCTGCAGCATCCGCAGCGGGACCGGGCGGAGCGCGATCAGATGACCTGATGGATCCGGCTGCGCTGACGCGCTCGAGCAGGTCGACGTACTGGCCGAGGTGGCGGGAACCGAGGAAGAGGTCGCGCGGCGCGACGAGGCAGCCCGTGCGGCTGTCCTCGATCTGGTCCCGGACCCCGCCGACCCGCGTCGCCGCCACCGGGCGTCCTTTCCACATCGCCCCCGCGACCGTCAGCCCGAAACCCTCGGCAAGGCTCTTCTGAGCGACCACGTCTGCGCGGCGCTGGAACGCGTTGACGATTGCAAAGGAGGAGACTGCTGGGTGGCGTTCGGGTGTGCCTGCGCCGGAGAGAGATGACCAGAGACCGGCTCAGTCCGCTCGATGCATCGTTCCTTCAACTGGAGGACGCGACCTCGCACAT
This sequence comes from uncultured Actinomycetes bacterium, assembly GCA_963728925.1. GTDB lineage: Bacteria > Actinomycetota > Thermoleophilia > Solirubrobacterales > Solirubrobacteraceae > JBBPZA01. The sequence goes on from CAVSMB010000014.1 coordinate 16,041, forward strand.
GCACGTGGCGGGGACGCTGATCTTCGCCGGGAAGCCACCCCCGTACGAGCGGCTGCTGGCTCACGTCGAGTCGCGCCTCGGCCTGGTGCCGCGCTACCGGCAGCGCGTCGCGGAGGTTCCGCTCGCCCAGGCCCGCCCGCGTTGGGTCGACGACCAGCATTTCGACCTGCGCTACCACGTGCGCTACACCGCGCTCCCGGAGCCGGGCACGGACTACGAGCTGCAGGTGCTCGTCGGGCGCGTCTTCTCGCACCACCTGCGCCGCGACCGGCCGCTGTGGGAGATGTGGCTGGTGGACGGCCTCGATCGCGGCCGCTTCGCGATCCTCTCCAAGACCCACCACGCGCTCGTCGACGGGGTCTCTGGCATGGACATCCTCAGCGTGCTCTTCGCGCCCCACGAGGAGGACCCCCGGCCGTGGCGACCCCAGCCTGCGCCCTCAACCGTCGGGCTGGTGACCGAGGCGCTCCTCGAGCGCGCGACGAACGCTGGCGAGCTCGTACGGCCGCTTCACGACGCTGTGCGACGCCCGGTCAAGGCCCTCAGCGGCATCGCGGAGATCGTCGTCGGCGCCGGCGCGCTGGCGTGGGCGGGCCTGCAACCGGCGCCGCCGACCCCCTACAACGCATCCCAGGTCGGCCCCGACTGGCGCGTCACCTGGACGCGCGCCTCGCTCGACGACATCAAGTCGATCAAGAACACGCTCGGCGCGACGGTCAACGATGTCGTGCTGACCGTGGTCACGCTCGCGCTGCGGCGGCACCTGACGCGGCGCGGGGCGGACGTCGATGATCTCGAGCTGAAAGCGTTCGTACCGGTGAGCGTGCGCACCGAGGACCAACGCGGAACGCTCGGGAACCAGGTTTCCGGGATGGTGACCACGCTGCCGGTCTCCCGCGCGGACCCCGTGCAGTGCCTGGCGACGATCTCCGCCCACATGCGTGGGGTCAAGCACTCCGGGCAGGCCGTCGGGGCGCGGGCGCTGACCGAGCTCAGCGGCTTCGCGCCGCCCACGCTGCTCCACGAGGCGTATCGGCTGGTCACGCGCCAGCGCTTTGTCAACCTCGTCGTGACCAACGTGCCGGGACCGCAGTTCCCGCTGTACCTCGACGGCTGCGAGCTGACCGACCTGTTCCCGATCGTGCCGCTCGGCGGCAACCTCAACCTTGGCATCGCCGTCGTCTCCTACAACGGGGCGCTGGACTTCGGCCTCGTGGGCGACTTCGCCGTAATGCACGACCTCGAGGATCTGGCCGATGACCTCCTCGCCGCGCTGCAGGAGCTCACGGCCGCTGCGGCGGGGCTGCACGGCGAGGAGTCCGCCGCTCCCTGGCCCGGGTACGACCAGCAGACGGTGCCCGTCATCGCCAAGCGCCTCCACGACGCCGGCGAGGACGTCGCCGCCGCGGTCCGATCCTACGAGCTCGAGCACAAGCACCGCCGGGGCGTCATCGCCGCGACCGAGGGGAAGCGGGCACGCGCCTGACACCGCGGGGCGGCTGAAGAAGTCAGTCGCATGAGAGCCGACGGCCGACGCGACCCCGAGTCCTCGCCGTCGTGCTGCTGGCCGGCGACAGCGTCGCGAAGCTGCGCGCGGCGAAGTCGCCGCCACAATGGCTTCATCGAGTCGTGGGCGAGCCGGGTGTCCGGGGTCTGACGGCACCGTAGTTCTCCGAGCCGGCCGCGGGAGTATTTGCCGATGACGGCGTGGGCGCGACCTGTTGAGCTATTCGTCGACTCGTCGAACTCCTTTGAGGAGGCTGCATCATGGCCGTTGCCGTCCAGACCACCGTTCATCCCGCACCGGGCTCGCCCGGAAGCGCTGTCGCGCTGAAGCCGCGTTACGAGAACTTCATCGGCGGCCATTGGGTCGCCCCGGTCGAGGGCGCCTACAGCCCCAATCCGAGTCCCGCGACGGGCCAGCCGTTCTGCGAGGTCGCGCGCTCGACCGCGGAGGACATTGACCTCGCGCTCGATGCCGCGCATGCGGAGCGCCAGGCGTGGGGCGAGACCTCGACGACGGAGCGCGCCAACGTTCTGAATGCGATCGCTGACGCGATCGAGGCGAACTTGGAGATGCTCGCGGTTGCGGAGACCTGGGAGAACGGCAAGCCGGTCCGCGAGACCCTCGGTGCCGACCTTCCGCTGGCGATCGACCATTTCCGCTATTTCGCCGGCGCGATCCGCGCCGAGGAGGGCCGGATCTCCGAGATCGACAAGGACACGGTCGCGTACCACTTCAATGAGCCGCTCGGCGTCGTCGGGCAGATCGTCCCGTTCAACTTCCCGCTGCTGATGGCGGCGTGGAAGCTGGCGCCCGCGCTCGCCGCCGGCAACTGCGTGGTGATCAAGCCCGCGAGCCCGACGCCGTGGTCGCTGCTGAAGCTCATGGAGGTGCTTCAGGACGTCGTCCCGCCGGGCGTCATCAACGTCGTCACCGGCCCCGGCGCGTCCGTCGGGATGGCGCTTGCCTCGAGCAAGCGGATCGCGAAGATCGCCTTCACCGGCGAGACCGTGACCGGCCGCCTGATCATGCAGTACGCCGCGCAGAACCTGATCCCGTCCACGACGGAGCTCGGCGGCAAGTCGCCGAACATCTTCTTCGCGGACGTCATGGACGCCGACGACGCGTTCCTGGACAAGGCGATCGAGGGCCTCGTGCTCTACGCGTTCAACAAGGGCGAGGTCTGCACGGCCCCTTCGCGGGCGCTGATCCAGGAGTCGATCTATGACGCCTTCATGGAGCGCTGCCTGGAGCGGATCGCCCGCATCCAGATGGGCAATCCGCTCGACCCGTCGACGATGATGGGCCCGCAGGTGTCCCAGGCCCAGCTCGAGAAGGTCGACAGCTACGTGAAGATCGGCGTCGACGAGGGCGCGGAGCTGCTCTGCGGCGGCGAGCGCTACGTCGCCGAGGGGGAGCTCTCGGGCGGCTACTACTACCAGCCGACCGTTCTGAAGGGCGACAACGCCATGCGGGTCTTCCAGGAGGAGATCTTCGGGCCCGTGCTGGCCGTCACCACGTTCAAGGACGAGGCCGAGGCGCTGCGGATCGCCAACGACACGCCCTACGGCCTTGGCGCCGGCGTGTGGACGCGCGACACGAGCCGCGCCTTCCGCATGGGCCGCGGCATCCAGGCCGGGCGCGTGTGGACGAACTGCTACCACCTCTACCCCGCGCACGCGGCCTTCGGCGGCTACAAGAACTCGGGCGTCGGCCGCGAGAACCACCGGATGATGCTCGACCACTACAGCCAGACGAAGTGCCTGCTGGTGTCCTACGACCCGAACGCCCTCGGCTTCTTCTGATGCCGCAGCAGATCACCGCGACGCCCGGGGCGCTCGCCCTGCTCGAGCGCCTGCGGGCCCAGCACGGCGACCTGATCGTGCACGTGTCGGGGGGCTGCTGTGACGGCAGCTCCCCGATGTGCCTGCGCGCCGCCGACCTCCCGGCGAGCACGCACGACGTGCAGCTTGGCGCCATTGCCGGCGTCCCTGTCGTCATCGACGGCGATCAAAACCGCCGCTGGCACCACCCTAGCTTCCACCTCGACGTCGCCGCCGGCGCGGCCGGCGGCTTCTCGCTCGAGGCGCTGGAGGACCTGCACTTCACCGCGGACTCGTGCGAACTCCTGCCATCACCTCTCGAGAGGAACGCCTCATGAAGGCTGCCGTCGTTCATGACTTCACCCAGCCGCTGTCCATCGAGGACGTCCCCAAGCCCGAGCCGGGTGACGGTCAGGTGCTCGTCCGGATCGAGGCCTGTGGCCTCTGTCACACCGACATCCACGCCGCGCACGGCGACTGGCCGATCAAGCCCCCCCTGCCGCTGATCCCGGGCCACGAGGGCGTGGGGATCGTCGAGGCGCTCGGGCCCGGCGCCGGCGAGGAGCTCAGCGCGGGCGATCGGGTCGCGATCCCGTGGCTCGGTTTCGCCTGCGGACACTGCCGCTACTGCAACTCGGGCCGCGAGACGCTGTGCGAGGCGCAGATCAACACCGGCTACGGCATGGACGGCGGGTACGCCGAGTACGTCGCCGCCTACGAGCGCCACGTCGTGAAGGTGCCCGACAGCGTGGACTCCCTGGACGCGGCGCCGCTGAGCTGCGCCGGCGTGACGGTCTACAAGGCGGTCAAGAGCTCCGAGGTCGGCCCTTCGCAGCTGTGCGCGATCTTCGGGGTCGGCGGCCTGGGTCACCTGGCGCTGCAGTACGCCAAGATCCAGGGCGCGACCGTCGTCGCCGTCGACCTCGGGGACGACAAGCTGGAGATCGCGAGCGAGCTCGGCGCCGACTACGTAGTCAACGCCGCCGAGCAGGATCCCGCCACAGAGATCCAGAAGCTGGGCGGCGCCGACGCCGCGATCGCCCTCGCCGTGTCTCACAAGCCGTTCGAGCAGGCCTTCGATTCGCTGGCCCGCGGCGGGACGCTGATGATGGTCGCCCTGCCGCCGGACAACTACGTGAAGCTGCCGATCTTCGAGACCGTGCTCAGGGGGATCAACATCAAGGGCTCGATCGTCGGCACCCACCGCGACGTCGAGGACGTGTTCAAGCTGCACACGCTCGGCCGTACCCGGGTGCTCCACGAGACCCGCCCTCTCGAGGAAGTCAACGAGGCGTTCGACGACGTCGAGCACGCGCGCAACAAGGAGCCGCGCGTGGTCCTCACCGTCTGACCCTCCGGCCACGTCGAAACCACCGCCCCGCGAGCCGCCCCGGCCAGCCGCCCCTGCGGAACGTCATGGCATCTTCCTCCACCGCTGTCGACGAGCAATCGCGCAGTTGGGGCCGAGCGGCGTGGGCGGTCGACGCCGTAGCGAGTAGCGAGGCTTGTCGGCAGTTCGTCGACCGCGAGCAGGACCTATGGAGGTGCGCTCGAGAACGCCGCGCGTGGAAGGTTGCGAACGGCGCGTGGATGACAGACTCTCGTCGGGGGCCCCGGTATCCGATGGCTGACTTGGTGGACGGCATTCGCAGCGAGTTCGGGCGACGCAACAAGCGGCTACGGCCGCTGGTCGGCGAGGCCGAGCCGCTTGCGGCGTGCCGTGGCCGCGCTCGCGCGCACGGGGCTGCGGCCGCTGCCCGGTGTGCGCTCGCGCGCGCTGGCTGCCACGCGCACGGCGCGCCCGCGTGCCGTGCGCGTGGCGGGCGCCAAGCCGTCCGAGCTGCCGGCGAGCGCCAAGCCGGCCGACCGCGAGGCTTCCCGCAAGGGTCGGGCGGTGACGGCGCGCCGCGCGCGGGCGCCGCGCGGCCAGACCCAGGCGACGGTGCTGGCGGCGCTGCGGTTCTACGACGACCTCTCGCAGGAGAGCAGCTACCTCCGCTTCCACGGCTTTGGACGCACCGACAGGAGCGGGATCTCGACGAGCATCCGCTGCAGGTTCGTTGTGGCTTCGAGCAACTGCCCCGTGCGCCGTGCGGGATCCGGCCTGTCGCAAAGGGCCTACGAGCCGGGCGAGGACTCGTGCAGGACGGCGCGGTCGCCACCTGCAGCCTTGGCCTCGTAGAGGGCGGTGTCGGCGGCGACCAGCGCGTCGTGGTGCGTCTGCGTGCCCGCGTCGAGGAACACGCCGCCGATGCTGATGGTGGCGTGAATCTGGCTGGAGCCGGTCGCGTGTGACTGCTCGCGCACGGCCGTGCAGAGGCCGTCGGCCAGGCTGCGGACGAATTGAGGCGTCGCGCCGGCCAGCGTGGCGGCGAACTCGTCGCCTCCCATGCGAGCCAGGGTCTTGTTCGGTCGAAGGCGCTTCGCGAGTACGTGCGCGATGCTCCGGATCAGTCCCTCCGCGGCGACCGCACCGTGCCGGTGGATCACGTCGCGGTATGCGTCGACGTCGATGGAGAGAAGCGCCAGGCGTTCCTCGTCTTGCCGTGAGCGGTCGAGTTCCTTCTCGAAGCGTCGGCGGTTCCACAGCCCGGTCTGAGGGTCGTGGTCGGCAAGATCGAGCGCTGCCGGATCGAGCGAAGTTTGATCGGGCACGCCCGCCATGGAGCCCTCGGGCCTGGTTGCGCGGGCACGCGGCTCGAGCGCTGAGCCCAAGACCTCGACCCAGCGCACGAAGTGCCGGTCGTTGAGAAACAGGGCACGAACCCGTTCGCGCGCGGTCTGGCCGAGTCGGGCGGCCAGCGACGGTTCTCGCAGCAGCTTGACGATCGCATCGCCGAACGCTGCGACGTCAGCAGGGTCCTCGATCAGCAGTCCGTTGTGCATATGTTGGATCTGCTCGAGATGACCCCCGACGGCGCTCGCGACGACGGGACGGGCCTTCCACATCGCCTCGGTCACTCCGAGGCCGAACCCTTCCTGCAGGCTCTTCTTGACCACGACTGCGGCCTGGCGCTGGATCGCGTTGACCATCGCGGCGTTCTCGTCGGGCGGCGTGAGCGGGAGGCAGGCGAGATGAACCCGCGCGCGTGCCGCGGGCGGCAGTCGTCGCCAGCGTTCGCGGACGTCGGCGAGCACGGCTGCCGCGTCGGGGTCATCGGCGACCTGGTTCGCGTCGGGGCCCGCGAGGAGGAGGTGCGCGTCGGTCGCCGGTAGCACCCGCTCGAGGAAGCCGTCCAGGATCCCGAGCGGGTCCTTGATGCGGTCCCACCGAGCCAGCGAGACGACGACCGGGTCCCGGCTCCAGTCCGGTGCCCCGTCGGAGTCAAGGACCGTGGGGCGCGCGGCGAGCGTCGCCGTCGACCCATCCGTGCAGTCGTAGCTCGGAATGGCGGTCGAGACGCCGGCGGCGAGACCAAGGTGCCGCAGGATCGCGCGAGCGGCGCCATCTGACATCGGCCGATTCTTCGTCGACGCGGGGTCGATCGCCGGCGTCACGATCGCTGTCTCCGCCCCGCCCAAGGACACCGGCAGGGAGGCGTAGCGGCTAAAGACGAAGCGGTTGATGCCGGCGAGGCGAGGCCTCAGGCACCTCCACGCGTCCCGAGAGAGCTCGTTGTCGTGGTCGATGCCCACGTGACAGCTCCAGATCACGTTGGCGCCAGCCCGCTCGAGCGCCACCGACATGGCCGCCGTCTGGGGGTCGTTCAGCACGACCACGTCTCCGGGGACGAGCAGAGACGCCAGCGCCCGGGCGTGGGAGCGGGCGACTCGGTCGAGGGTCGCCAGCTCGTCGATCCCGAAAACGCCCCCATCGCCGGCCTGGCCTTGCAGCTGGTTGTGAAAGCGCTTGGTCACCCGGAAGAACTCGGCAGAACCGCCCAGCACCATCCACCGGACGTCGATCCCCGCGCCTTTCCAGTACGGCAGCAGCGTACGAAGGAGCTGCGACACTCCACCGCCGAAAGCGGTCGAGTTCACCATCCAAACCGTCCTTCCACCCAGCAGCTCACCGGCGTGCTGCTGCGCCACGCACACGCGCTCCATCATCGACTCGAACAGGTCGCCGCCGAGATCCTCGAAATACCGAGCCTCAAGCGGAATCGCGGCAAGAGCTCCGAGATCCTCGACATCCCGAGTCTCAGGCGGAATCGCGGCAACCGGTCGGGCCACACACGAACGATACCCGCTGCCGCGAGCATCGAGTCCAACTGGCTCGCCCGCTGCAGCTCCGCAGATCACGTGACTTCTTGATCCCGGGCCGCGGCGGGCGCAATCTCCCGTTTGAAGCCCGATTCAGGAGGTCACGTCATCCCACCCAGCCGGATGGAACGGTGGATCAAGGCTTAGATCGGACTGCACGAGCCGGCCCAGGCCGCCAAGCTCGCGCTGCAACTGATCGCCGTCTCCACCGGCCACGCCGGGCAGCTGCTCGTCACCGCTGGCCAGAACATCGAGCGCCTCCGCAGCGACGGCTCCTTCGCCGCCCTCTGCGGCCACCAGGCCCGATCCCGGCCTCCTCCGGCCGGCGCGACCGCTACCGCCTCAACCACGACGGCGACCACGACGCCAACCACTCGCTGCACATGATCGCGGCCAGCCGCCTGCGCTCCTGCCAACCGACCCGCGCCTACGCCCAGCGCCGGATAGCCGAAGGCAAGACCAAGCCCGAGATCATCCGCTGCTCAAGCGCTACATCGCGGGCGAGACCTACCACGCCCTCCGCACTGACCTCGCCGAACTGATCAAAGCCCCGCGCGACCCGCGACCGCCGTCACCACCAGCTGCGCGCGCCGGCCCCATCGGCCGCACCCGACATTTATAAGAACGTCCGGGGGAACTCCACCCCGGCCCGCGGGCACCCTTACGCAATAGCCACCGCGAGAACGAGCGCGCCCGTGTTCAAGGGAACGGCCTGGCGAGGACGACGCATCATAGGTGGGCCGGGATCGCCTCCCGCCCCGTGGGCCCGGGCGACGCGCTGCTCGTCGCCAGGCGCCGGGAACCGGCTAGGGTCGTGCGCCCTCCTGCTCCTTCCTGCGGATGTATCGCTCGTAGAGCTCGATGGCCTGCACGAGGGTGCGCGCGCCGAGGAACCGGCCGCGCACGCGCTCCTGCGCCTCGCGCCCCATCGCCTCGGCCCGGGCCGGGTCGTCGAGCAGCGAGCGCACCGCGGCGCCGTAGGCGGCGAGGTCGAGCGGGTCGTCGAGCAGCAGCCCGGACTCGCCGTCGGCGATCTGGTCCTGGATCCCGCCGATGCGGCTCGCCACGATGGGGCGCGCCTTCCACATCGCCTCGGCCACGGTGAGCCCGAAGCCCTCGGCCAGGCTCTTCTGCACGACGATGTCGGCGCGTCGCTGCAGCGCGTTGACGATCGCCGCGTTCTCCTGCAGGTTGGCCATCGGCAGCGCGACGAGGTGCACGCGCTCGGCGAGCTCGTCGGGCATCGCCTCGTACTCGGCGATCGCCTGCGAGAGGACCTGTCCCCCCTCGGGGTCGTCGCTCACGGCTTCGACGGCCGGGCCGGCGTAGACCAGGTGCGCGTCGGGCACCGCGGGCGCGACGTGCTGCGCGAAGCCGCGGATTACCCCGATCGGGTCCTTGAGCGCGTCCCAGCGCGAGACCTGGAGCACGATGCGGTCGGTTGACCGGAGCGTCCGGCGCTCCCAGAGCTGCGCGGCTCGCTCGACGCGGCCCGGGCTGCCGTCCTCGCGCGCGAAGGTCGGCGCGGCGGCGTTGCCGTCCTCGTTGAGCCCGGCGACGGTGAGGATCGAGAGCACGTGCTCGCGGTCGAGCTCCTGGTTCTTGGGCGAGAAGGCGTCGATCGAGGGCGGGATGATCGAGGCCTTCTCCTTGTTGAGTCCCTCCCACTCGAAGGCCTCGCGCGAGAACACGTAGGCGTCGGCGTCGCGGACGTAGGGGATGAGGAACTCCCACGCCCTGCGTGCGAGCGCGTGGGGATGGTCGAGGCCGACGTGACAGCGCCACACCATCGGGCAGCCGATGTCGCGGATCGCGGGGATCAGGCCCGCGGGCTGCGGGTCGTGGATGATCACGACGTCCTCGGGCTTGACCAGCTCGCGGAACTCGGCGGCGTTGCGTTCCGTCACCTCGTCGTAGACGCGGCGCGCGTCGTCGTCGAGGTCGCCGCCGTCGCCGGAGGACCCGTGGAGGAAGTTGTGGATGCGCTTGGTCAGCGCGTAGAACGGCGCGTCGCCGGAGATGACCACCCAGCGCGCGTCGATGCCGGCGCCGCGCGCGTAGGCGAGCAGGGAGACGAGCATCTCGGCGACGCCACCGCCGCGGGCGGTCGAGTTGACGTTCCACACAACGCGCCCCTCGAACACCTCGCGGCCGCGCTGCACGGCGCGCAGGAAGCGCTCATAGTCATCGGACGTGAGCACCGACCCGAAGCGCTCGAAGTTGAGTGCGCCGACCGGTACGTTGGTGATGGCGGCCATGGTTATCGATGTATGCCCAGTGACGCGACGTCCAACCCCACCGGACGAGGAGCTGCTCGCGGCCGAGATGCCCTCGGTCGCGACCGAGCTCACCGACGCCGACCGCGCGCGCATGTGTCACGAGCTCGAGGCGACGCCCTGGTGATCGGGCTCGCCGTCACCAGGGAGGGGATCCCGGTCCGCTGTCGGGTGTGGCCGGGAACACCAACGCCGGTCTGTCGTGGCCGAGGTGGAGCGCGCTGCCCCTCGGCCGGCAGCTCGCGGGAGGTGGAGTCCTCGTGATCAGCGCCAATAAGGCGGACCGGGCCTTCGCGGGCGTGCCCTGACGGTCAGATCCATCGATGGCACGCGGTCGAGCGCCTCGCGGACGCGCGACCGGGGCGTGGCGGCTTCAGCTCGCGGTGGCGCCGCTGGTGCGTTGCGCGTGCAGGGCGCCAGCCGCCGGGCGCGTAGATCGGTTCGTGGCCGTCGTCCCACGTGATCCGGTAGGTTTCCTGCGTCGCCGGGGCGAGCCAGAGAACGTGCCTGTTCCAGTAGACGCCGGGGTACTCGTCGACGGCCGTACCGGTCGGTTTCGGGGTTGATGCTGATTACGCCGCCTCGCGCTCGCCGGGCGTGAACCTATCCGGACGGGCCCGCCAGGCGGCCCGGAGGCCGCGAGGACGCAGCTACGGGCGCTCTACGGCGATTCCCGGACGACCCCGCGTCCGTTCTGAACCTGCCGACGCCGTACGGTGCCGCCGCCAAGACGGCGGGGGGTATGGCTACGCGGTCATCTTTCTTGCCGTGCCGCGTCTCATATGCCGCCCGTTCACCGTGGATCTCAGCGCCGGTCACGGGACACCCGACTCGCGGTCTCGATCGGCGGTTCCTGTGTGCAGGGGATGTGCCCGTGACGGTGCTGCCTACGAGCCGCAGCCGCGAGCGCCGCGCACGGCTGGCCAAGCCGATCGGCACGCGCCCGAGTGCTCGCGATGCGAGCTGACCACTGCTTCGCCTGCACAGCGGGGGTGCGGCCGAAGACGGCCCATGCGTTCGCCTTCTCGAGCAATCCGAGCGCGGCTCGACGGCGAGGCCGCGCTTCACGGTTAGAGTAGTCCCCATAGGGCACCGCAACCGGTGATCCGCATTCGGACGGGAGGACATCATGAAAGCACTCGTGTACGGCGGCCCCGGCGAGAAGTCGTGGACCGACGCGCCTGATCCGCAGATCCAGAATCCGACGGACATCATCGTGAGGATCGACACGACGACGATCTGCGGCACCGATCTCCACATCCTGAAGGGCGATGTGCCGGCGGTCACGCCCGGCCGGATTCTCGGTCACGAGGGTGTCGGCCTCATCACCGAGGTGGGCAGCTCGGTGACCCAGCTCGCGGTCGGCGACAACGTGATCCTCTCCTGCATCAAGTCGTGTGGTCATTGCAGTTTCTGCCAGCAGAGCATTTTCGCGCATTGCCTGGGTGACGAGGGAGCGTCAGGGATCGGCTGGGTCTTCGGCCACCTGATCGATGGCACCCAGGCCGAGTACGTGCGGGTGCCGTACGCCGAGACATCCGTGTACAAAGTGCCCGAGGGCGTCACGAACCAGCAGGGCGTGCTTCTCAGCGACATTCTGCCGACGGGGTTCGAGATCGGGGTCCAGTACGGGCAGGTGAAGCCCGGGGACGTGGTCGCCGTGATCGGTGCCGGTCCGGTGGGACTCGCGGTGATGGCGACGGCCGGCCTGTACGGGGCGGCGAGGATCGTCGCGGTCGACCTGGACGCCAACAGGGTCGAGGAGGCAAAGAAGTTCGGGGCGACGGATGGCGTCAACTCCGGCGACGCCGATTGGAAGGACCAGATCATGGCGTTGACCGACGGCTGGGGTGTGGACGTCGCCGTCGAGGCGGTCGGCATGTCGCAAACGTTCCAGATGGCCACCGAGATCGTTCGCCCGGGTGGGCGCGTGGCCAACGTCGGAGTGCACGGAACATCGGTCGATCTCCAACTGCAGGACCTCTGGATTCACAACATCGCGATCACGATGGGGCTGGTCAACAGCAACACCACACCTCTGTTGCTCAAGCTGGTGGCCAGCGGCAGACTGAATGTCGACAACTTCGCAACCCATCACTTCAAGCTGCACGACATGATGGAGGCCTACGACACGTTCAGCCGGGCCGCGGAGACCAAGGCACTGAAGGTCATCATCGACCGTGGCGAGCGAGTCGGGAGCGCCGACGCCGCTGCAGCAGCGGCTCGTGAAGGCCCGCCGAGGACGGCTTCAGGATCACGGCACCCAACGGAGCAGCCGCTCCCGTTGCGGCCCTGATTCCGGGGAGCCTGTCTAACGTGGCATGATGGCAGCGTGCTCGCGCTGCCCTTCCCCGATGCGGCGTTCGACGTCGTGCTCGGCCAGGGCGGCTAAAACGGCCACCCGGGGGCTCACGGGGGACGGTCTGGTCCGGGCGGGCGCGTGCAGGACGAGCGCCGGTTGAGTGACTCCGCGCGCAGTCTCGCTGATGTCGAAGTCGCTGCGCGACAGCCAGAGCCGTGCGGCCATCTGTCCAGTGCTCGAGACCTTCTGCATGTCGTCGTACCAGCGCTTCTGCTCCTTGCCGGCGCTCGCGATGAACATCGAGCTGAACAGCTGCCGGAACGCCGGCACGGTGCCGCCCCAGCCAACGCGTGTCAGCTCGTAAACGAGTCGCGACTCCTCGGCCTCGGGTGTCCCGGGCTCGTAGCGTTCGCGCGCGTCCGTCACGTAGGGCACGAGGTGGCTCACGCGCCCGGGGTTTCTGACGGCGAGGCGCTCGACCGCTCGGCGCCGATGCTGGCGCTGCTGCCCGGGTTGCCCGAGCGCCATCCCCCCGACTACGTCCGCAACGGCACCACGAACCTCTACGCCGCGCTCGACGTCGCCTCCGGCCAGGTCATCACCGACATGACCCCGCGCCATCGCGCCGAGGAGCTCCGTCGCTTCTTGAATTTGATCGAGCGCTCGGTGCCTGCGCACCTCGACGTTCACGTCGTGCTCGACACCTCCTCGACCCACAAGACCCCCGGCGATCCAGCGCTGGCTCGTCCGCCACCCGCACTTCACGCCGACCTACAGCTCATGGCTCAACCTCGTCGAGCGCTGGTTCGCCGAACTGACCACGAATTGGATCAAACGCAGCGCCCACCGCTCGGTCGGCGACCTCGTCGCGTCGATCCGCACCTGGACCACCAACTGGAACGAAGACCCCAAACCATACGTCTGGCAGAAGACCGCAGACGAGATCCTCGACTGCCCGCCGCCCACTGCCAACGAATCTCCGACTCAGATCACTAGGTCCGGCAAGGTCAGCGCGGACCGCGACTGGATTGCGGTGAGCGCGAGCGTGTAGACGATGTCGTCCACCAGAGCTCCTCGGCTGAGGTCGTTCACGGGCTTGGCGAGGCCCTGCAGCATCGGGCCGACGCTGACCACATGTGCGCTGCGCTGCACAGCTTTGTATGTCGTGTTGCCGGTGTCGAGGTCTGGGAAGATAAACACGTTGGCGCGTCCTGCTACCGGGCTGCCGGGCCGTTTGCTCAGCCCTACCGAAGCGATCGCGGCGGCGTCGTACTGCAGTGGGCCGTCGACTGCCAGCTCGGGTTCGCGTTCGCGCACGATCCGGGTCGCCTCGGCCACCCTGTCGACATCGCTGCCAACCCCGGAGGTACCGGTGCTAAAGCTGATCATCGCGACCCGGGGTTCGATGCCAAAGGCCCGTGCCGACGCCGCGCTCTGGATCGCGATGTCGGCGAGGTCTTCGGCGCTGGGCCGAGGGTTGATCGCGCAATCGCCGTAGACGACCACCTCGTCGGGCAGGCACATGAAGAACACCGACGACACCAGGCGACTACCTGGCTTGGTGCCGAGGATCTGCAGCGCCGGGCGGACCGTGGCCGCGGTCGTGTGGAGCGCCCCCGCAACCAGGCCGTCCACCTCGCCTTGCTGGAGCATCATCGTGGCGACCATGATTGGGTCAGCGAGGTGATCGCGTGCGATCTCCTCACTCCAGCCGCGGTGGCGCCGCAGCTCGACCAGCGGCGCGACGTAGCGCTCGGCGACGGCCTGGGGGTCGACCACGCTGACACCGTCGGGCAGCTGCAGCCCGAGGCTTTGGGCCTTGCCGGCCACCTCGTCTGGCGCTCCCAGCAGCACGCTGCGGGCGATCCCTCGCTCGGCGCACACGACCGCGGCCTGCACGGTGCGAGGCTCGCTGCCTTCGGGCAGAACCACGCACGCGTCGGCGGTGCGAGCCAGATCAACCAGCTGGTAGCGAAAGGCCGCCGGGCTGAGCCGCAGGGGCCGAGACGGGCTGGGCAACGCCTCCACCCAGGACGCGTCCAGGGCATCGGCGATCCAGTCGGTCACGCTCTCGATCCGGTCCAGGTCGTCGATCGCCAGTCCCGGGTCGAGGTCACGCACCCGCGTCGCGGTCTCGTAGCTGTCTTCCTCGACGACAAGAACCGGCAGGCCGGTCGCGGACGCAGCCCGAGTGAGCTCCCATACCCCTGGGTCCGGCTCGATTCCGGCGGTCAGCACCAGCGCGGCCAGCCGGGTTCCGTTGAGCGAGGCGAGGCAGGCAGCCATCACCACGTCATTTCGGTCTCCGGGAACCAGCACGAGCCGGCCGCCGGTGAGCACCCGCAGGCCCCCCGGGACGGCCTGAGCGAACACCGCTACGTCCTTGATACGCCGGGACAGGTCACCCTCGTTCAACACCCGCGGACCCAGCTCGCGGACAAGGTCGCACACCCGCAGCCAGGTCAACTCGGGCCGACGCAACACCAAACCGATCGGGCGCAGCCCGCGCTGTCCCAGCGCCTCGCCAAGCTGTGCTGCCCGAGACGGCTCCGTCTCCGGCACGCCGTTGACCACACAGCCGACCACCCGCGTGTTCTCGCCCGCCAAGTACCCCCCGGCCGTGACAACGAGCGACTCGGCCAAACCCTCGACCGTGCCCGCAACCGGGTCAGGCCCGGGCTCCGCCACGCCGTCTGCCCGCTCCTCGCCGCGACCTGGGTTCGCCGCCGGCCAGCTGCCGACAAGCAGAACCTCGGCGTCGAGGGCGGCGGCCAGCGCCCGGTTCAGTTCGCTCACATACATCTTGGTCGGGCGCGGACTGAGCCCCTCGACAACGACAACGTCTGATCGGTCATGAACCGGCTGCCACGCACCGACGATCCGCTCCAGCACGACGTTCAGCCCGCCCGTCCCGAGCTGGTGCTCGACCTCGGCGCTGGAGAGCGGATCCGGGGGGCGCAACGCAGTCGTGGCCGTGATCAGTGCAGTCGAGCGGTCAGGGCCACCATCAGGCCGGGGCTGCGCCACCGGCTTGACGAACGCGACCTGCATGCCTCGCCGGTCAAGGGCCCGCACAACGCCGAGGCAGGTCCTGGCCAGCCTGACGCCATCCCCGGCCGGGACGACAAGCAACGTCCGCGCCATGACGCGATCCTAACGCGAGCGACAGTCATCAATCGCCAGCGATCACGCGGGCGGTGTCGCGGGCGATCAGGAGGTCCTCGTCCGTCGCTACGACCAGCGCCAGGACCGGGCCGGTGACGCTGATCCGCCCGCCAGTCTGCCGCCCGTGGTCGGCATTGGCCTCCACGTCCTCAACCAGGCCGAGGAACCCCAGCGTCGAGCACGGCGACTTGCGGCAATTCGGGCAGGACTGCACGAACAGCCTCGATGCCGACAAGATTCGACGGGTTATGAAGCGGCGCCAGGTGACTAGACGAGCGCACCGCGGAGATCACAGCGTCGTCCACCCGCGAGGAGATTGCTCGCTACTTGTTGTCGCGGGGCCTGGATCCCGTTGAGCTCGTGCCCGACGCTGCGCGGGCCGAGGCGTTGGTCGAGGCGGTCGCCCCGATCTCCTTTCCGGCGGGTCGGCGCCGCACGCGACGCAGGTGAGTCCCGCTCAGGGCCTCGATGACGCGCTGCCCAAGGTGGTCACCTGGACGGTGGAGTGCGCCACGAGGCGCTGTGATGAAAGGAGTGGCTTTGCAGGATGAATGCTACTTCTCGTGCCGGCTGTGATGCCGGTCCTGGGCCGATGCAGCGGCCTGGAGAAGCTGGGGGCAGCCACGGCGTGGAAGCGCACGCTGACGGCGAGAGCGCCCCGACGACGTAGCGGCGCCGCGGTACTGCCAGACGCGGCGTGCGCGCAAGCGGCGACGTCGCATCAGTCAGAGGAGTGGTGGTCGAAGCCCCCCTATCAAGGAGCGGCCTGCGAGACCGAGAGGCATAGCGCAAGCGAACTGCAACCCGGCCCCGACAGAACCCGGCGACGCGGTCGGCGGCGCCGACCCCACCGGCGAGCGCCTCGGCCAGCGACCCTGCTGCGGACGCAGCGGCGGCGGACGGACGGGTCGGTGGTCGGCTATGTGCAGCTGGCGCACAACCGCCGCGTCGAGGGCGTCACCCGGGCGGAGGTGCTGCTCAACCTCGGGCGGGAGGACGAGCTCGACGTCGACGGGCTGCGCCGGTTGGCGGCGTCGATCACGCGCTACGCCGACGGCGGCGGCGCGGCTGCGCCGCTCGGCGACCGCGACGACGGCGGCGAGCCGGCCGGCGAGCTGGTCGTGCAGTCCTCACGGGCGCTGGGCGGTGTGTGGCTGCTGGACGCGTTGTGGCGCCGGCTCGGGGTCGACGAGGCGCTCGGGCGGGTGCTCGGCGCTCGCCGGTTCGGCACCGACCCGGCCGGCGAGGCCGGCGCGCCGGCGTTCCGCGCCTACGGGCACTCCAAGGACCATCGCCCCGATCTGCCGCAGGTCGTGATCGGCTTGGCCGTCACGCGGGAGGGGATCCCCGTCCGCGTGTGGGTCTGGCCGGGCAACACCAACGACATGAGCGTGGTCAAGCAGGTCAAGGACGATCTGCGCGGCTGGCGCCTGGGCAGGGTCGTCACGGTCGTCGACCGCGGCTTCAGCTCTGATGAGAACCTGCGCTACCTGACCCGCGGGGGCGGTCACTGGATCGCCGGCGAGAAGATGCGCGACGGCGCCCCCGACGCCCAAGCCGCGCTCTCCCGCCAGGGCCGCTACCAGACCGTCCGCGACAACCTGCGCGTCAAGGAAGTCGGCATCGGCGAGGGTGACGCGGCCAAGCGCTTCGTCGTCTGCCACAACCCCACCGAGGCCGACCGCGACAAGCAAGCCCGCGAGGACACCATCGCCCGCCTGCAGGCCGAACTCGAGCGGATCAAGACCGCGCGCGCCAAGACCCGCGCCAGCGACGCGAAGACATCAACGGCGCACCACCGCGCCGAGTGCGCGCTGCGCGATCATCCGACGCTCGGGCGCTACCTGCGCCAGACCCCGACCGGCCGGCTGCTCATCGACCGCGCCAAGATCAAGGCCGAGGAGCGCCTGGACGGCAAGTACCTGCTCTCCACCTCAGATCCCGACCTGTCGGCCGAGGACGTCGCGCTGGGCTACAAGAACCTGCTCGAAGCAGAACGCGGCTTCCGCGACCTGAAGGCCACGCTCGAGCTCCGCCCCGTGTTCCACCGCCTCGAGCACCGCATCCGCGCCCACATCCTCCTCTGCTGGCTCGCGCTGCTGATGATCCGCCTCGCCGAACGCCAGACCGGCCAGACATGGCGACGGATCGCGCTCGAACTCCGACGGCTGCACCAAGTCACGCTCACCGGCCCCGCCGGCACCGTCGCGCACACCACCACCCTCACCGACCCCCAGCGCCAGATCCTCACCGCCCTGAAGATCGACCCGCCGCCGCCGGTCACCGCGCTCACACCCGCCTGAACGGCATCCTCTCGACGCCCCACGCGTGGACACACGCGTGCGAATCGTTACAAACCCCCGCAAACCCAACCCCACAGCGGGTTCACGGCGCCTCGACGCCCCTCTGCATGCCCATCAACTACGGAACTCGGGCGAGATCGGGGTCCAGTACGGGCAGGTGAAGCCCGGGGACGTGGTCGCCGTGATCGGTGCCGGTCCGGTGGGACTCGCGGTGATGGCGACGGCCGGCCTGTACGGGCGGCGAGGATCGTCGCGGTCGACCTGGACGCCAACAGGGTCGAGGAGGCAAAGAAGTTCGGGGCGACGGATGGCGTCAACTCCGGCGACCCCGATTGGAAGGACCAGATCATGGCGTTGACCGACGGCTGGGGTGTGGACGTCGCCGTCGAAGCGGTCGGCATGTCGCAAACGTTCCAGATGGCCACCGAGATCGTTCGCCCGGGTGGGCGCGTGGCCAACGTCGGAGTGCACGGAACATCCGTCGACCTCCAACTGCAGAACCTCTGGATTCACAACATCGCGATCACGATGGGGCTGGTCAACAGCAACACCACCCCCCTGCTGCTCAAGCTGGTGGCCAGCGGCAAACTGAACGTCGACAACTTCGCAACCCATCACTTCAAGCTGCACGACATGATGGACGCCTACGACACGTTCAGCCGGGCCGCGGAGACCAAGGCACTGAAGGTCATCATCGACCGTTGAGCCTCGATCCACCAGTGGTCGCGGCAATTCCGGCCGGTGCTCGTGCGGACCAGCTCTGTCGTGCCGCGGTGGCGGTGCTGTCGCTGCGCAACCGCATCTCGCGTCGAGAGACGGGCGAGTTCTGCGAGCACGCCGCAGCGCCCGCATCAGCCGGTGATTGCCTGGACGACGGCCAGCGCGACGATCTCCTGGTCGGTGACCTTCCCGGCCGGTCCCGGTCGAGGGATTCTCAACGAATCCGCGAACACGTAGGCTGCGACAACGAGGGTCTCCAGCGAAGCGGTCATCTCGAGCCCCAATCTCGAGTTGGCAGAGCTGGAGGCCCCTTCGTATCAAGCCTCTAGAGGTGGTCCACGGCGTTTTGCGGTTGTGGCTGGGGGTAGGCTTTGGGTGTTCGCCCTCAGTGGGGATGGGGGGCTGCAATGGGCGGCCGGGGTTGTTGGCTAGCGGACCTGGGGCCGCCGTTTGAGCGTTCAGAGGAGAGGAGTCCCCTCGATGGCCAGTGTGTCGCATACTTCGCTGACGCCGTTGCGGTTTTTGGAGCGTTGCGCCGAGGTGTATCCGGGCAAGGTGGCGATCGTCCATGGTGATCGTCGCACGACCTATCGCGAGTTCGCGGGGGAGGTCACTCGTCTGGCGCGGGCGTTGCGGGCGTCGGGGATCGAGGCGGGTGATCGCGTGGCCTACCTGTGCCCGAACATCCCCGAGTTGCTGGTCGCGCACTTTGCGGTTCCGCTGGCGGGGGCGGTGCTGGTGGCCATCAACACGCGTTTGGCGGGGGAGGAGGTGCGTTATATCTGTGAGCATTCCGGGGCCAAGCTGTTGGTGGTCGACTCGGAGCTGCGCTCGATCGTCGAGCCGGTGCAGGATGAGCTGGGGGCGGTTCGGGAGATCGTCACGGTGACCGACCCGGTGGCTGACCTCGACGTTTCGGACGCCCCCGACGGCTGCGGTTATCCGGACCTGCTGGAGCGTGGGTCCGACGAGCCGCTGGGGTGGGCGGTGGAGGATGAGTTGGCCCCGATCACGATCAACTACACGTCGGGGACCACCGGGAAGCCCAAGGGCGTTGTCTATACCCATCGGGGGGCCTACTTGAACAGCCTTGGGGAGGTGCTGCATTCCGAGCACAGCCCCGACTCGGTCTACCTGTGGACGCTCCCGATGTTCCATTGCAACGGGTGGTGCACGGCTTGGGGCGTGACGGCGATCGGCGGTCGCCACGTGTGCCTGCGGGCGGTGCGCGGCGACCACATCTGGGAGCTTTTGGAGCAGGAGCAGGTCACGCACCTCAACGGCGCCCCGACCGTGCTCACGACCCTCGCGGGCGCGGAGGAGGCGCACCGGTTGGAGCGACCGCTGGTGGTGACCACCGCGGGCGCGCCGCCGAGCCCGACCACGATCGCGCAGTGTGAGGGCCTCAATGCGCGTGTCCTGCACGTCTATGGGCTGACCGAGACCTATGGTCCGTACTCGGTGTGTCAGTGGCAGGAGGGCTGGGAGGATCTCGAAGTCGAGGAGCGGGCGACGCTGCTGGCCCGCCAGGGTGTCGGGATGATCCACGCCGAGCGGCTGCGCGTGGTCGACACCGAGATGAACGACGTGCCGGCGGACGGCGAGACGCTGGGCGAGATCGTCATGCGCGGCAACGACGTGATGAAGGGCTACTTCGAGGACGAGGAGGCGACGGCCGAGGCGTTCAGGGGCGACTGGTTTCACTCCGGCGACCTCGGGGTCATGCAGCCCGACGGCTACGTGCAGCTCCGCGACCGCGCCAAGGACGTGGTCGTGTCCGGCGGGGAGAACATCTCGACCGTCGAGATCGAGCAGGCGCTGCTCACCCACGAGGCCGTGCTGGACGCGGCGGTCATCGGGGTCCCCGACGAGCAGTGGGGCGAGCGCCCCAAGGCGTTCGTGGTGCTCAAGCCCGGAAAGGAGGCCGGGGAGGAGGAGCTCATCGACCACGTGAAGTCCAAGATTGCCCGCTACAAGGCGCCCAAAGCCGTCGCCTTCCTGGACGAGCTGCCAAAGACCTCGACGGGCAAGGTCCCCAAGTTCGAACTCCGAGAGCGCGAGTGGGCCGGGCAAGACTCCCGCATCAAAGGCTGACGGGCAACCGCCGAGTCGATCCCGCCCTGTCCGACGGCGGCGAGCCTGCCGCTCGCGGGAGACGGACTTCTTGCTTGCTGCGCTCGAGCCGACGCCCATTCACGTCAGACGCCTGGCGACCCGAGCCGCACCAAAATCTCCGCCACCTGGCCTCCGCAAAGCGCGACTGGGGCGCGGTCCTGTGGCGCTCCGCCTGATCGGTCGTAACCGGCACCATCATCGCCCCTCTGGCGCCGCGTGCGGACTTGACTGCTCACTACGTTCGGTCAAACTCTCGCCTTTCTCAACCCAATGGCGTTACGTCGACCAGAGCCCGAGAAGCGCGCTGCCGCGACCAGCCGCCCTCGAGGACGACCACCGGTAGGCCGTCGACTCTTCCTGGATCACATTTTCGGCGCGCCTGCCAGTCCCGAATCGCGCGACCCGGCCGAGCGCCGGCTCCCGCGTTCCTCGGCTCACATCTAGCCGAAGATCGGGAAGCGCCGCTGCTTGGCAAGGCGATCCATCGCGTCCTGGATCGCGGACTGCACCTCGAGATAGATCGAGTCGACGTACTCGCGATCGTCGACCCGTTCCGGGTCTTCGTCGACGTGAATCGGGTCGAGTAGCTCGGTGCGGATCTTCGCTGGCAGGGGAAGGTGCGTCGGAATGGTCTCGACCGTCACGCCGAAGGGTAAGCCGAGCACGATCGGCAGCCTGACGCCGCGAAGCTTCTTCTTCAGCCCCGTGAAGCGGTCGAGCCCGTTCGCGAGCCAGCGGCCCTCGGACAGGACGAAGACCGTGTCATGGCCGCCGACGCTGGCCACGGGAACGATCGGCACGCCAGAGCGCATCGCCTGGCGTACGAAGCCCTTGCGCCCGCCGAGGACAGCCTGATCGCGCCTGCGCCAGTTGCGCATCGAGTCGACCTCGCCGCCCGGCCAGATGATCACGTCGTGCCCGGCGCTGAGCGCTGTGCTGACGCCCTGGCGGGAGGCCGGGATCACGCCACACTGGCGGAAGTAGTCGCCGAGGCCGGGCGCGGCCATCAGGACATCGTGAGCCGTCGGGTGAAGCACGCGCTCGGTGCCGAATCGCCGCCACCAGTCGAAGGCGAACGTCCAGGCGTCGATCGTCAGGGACCCTCCGGAATGATTTCCGATCAGGAGCGAGGTCTGCTGGGGCAGACGCTCCCAACCGGACGTCTCAAGCCGGAAGTAGTAGTCGCAGAGAGCAACCCAGAGGTGCTTCTGAGCGCGCATCAATTCCTGGTTGGGGCCGTCGAGGGCGTGCTCGGTGGCGGCGGCGACGCGCTTGGCGATGAGGCCGAGCTCGGCACTTTCGCCCTCGACTGCGGCAGCCGGATCGAGGGCCGCCCGCGGCCCGTTGCCCTTGTGCTGGGCCGCGCGCCGCGTCACGGTCGCTGTTGACCTCTCATCCCATCCATTTGACCTTGACACCGGTTTGTATCAGGGATCGGAAGATCAAACGTCAAGCGTGGAGTTCCCCCGCTTCGGTGGACAGGGTTGGCTAGACCGTATGGAGGCCCGGCCGGCTGGCCGAGCGCGTAGGGCGGACCTGAGCGGCGTCGGCGCGGGGAGCGTAAGCGCGGGACCCGCTGGGGCGCGCGAATGGGCGAAACGTCGCTCATCGACGCGGTTGTCGGCAGCCTCACCGATCCCTTCAATGAGATCCACATGGGGGTGACGGCCGAGAACGTGGCAGAGTCCCACGGAATCTCTCGCGAAGCGCAGGACGAGTTCGCGCTCGAGTCCCATCGCCGCGCCCAAGTGGCCATTGAGGCGGGCCGGTTCGACGAGGAGGTCGTACCCATCGAGGTCAAGACCCGCGTCATCGCGCTCAACGAAGCGTTCGCCGCCCAGTCGCTGGCGGTCCTCAAGGATCTCGACCTCGACCCCGCGATGGTCGACCCAAACGGCGGAGCGATCGCGCACGGCCAGCCGATCGCCGCCACTGGCGTGATCCTCACGACCAAGATCCTGGCCGCGATGGACGCAACGACCACAAGCTCGGGCACGTCACCCTCTGCATCGGCGGCGGTCAGGGCATCGCCATGCTGCTCCAACGCGACTGACGACCGGCGGCCACCGGTCCGGAAACGACGCCTGGTCGCCCGCGGGCACTTCAGACCGGCAGGCGGTGATGACCCAGCCGGGCTGCGTCGTCGCCCGCTAGGTGGTCGAGCGTGCGGCGCATCCCGCGCTCGACCGCATCGATGAGAAACGGCCGCAGCGACGCCGGCGCGATGATGCGACTCACGGAGCCCATCTGGAGGGCGCGTTCGACGCTGTGGACGGCGTCGAACTCTGCCGCCAGCGCGCCGCGCTGCTCGGAGAGCAGCGTCTCCCAGAGCGACGCGCGCTCGGAGCGCAGGCGCTGGCGCTCCGATCCCTCGGCGGCCGCGATCTGCTCGTCGAGCGCCACGATCCGGGCGTCCTGGCGCGCCGCCTGCTCGACGTCGCGGGCGAAGACCACGGCGGCGGCGGGCGCCCCGCCGATCACCGACGCGTGGGCCCCCTCGAGCGCCGCCACCTCGACGTTGTCGTTGAGGCGCTGCGAGAAGACGACAAACGCCCCGCCGTGGCAGCGCGACACGACGCAGAAGACGATCGGCCCGTCGAAGTTGACCACCGCCCGGCCGATCTCCGCGCCGAACTCCAGCTCCAACTTTCGCATCGACTCGGGCGAGCCGTCGGCGCCCGAGAGGTTCGCCAGGACGACCATCGGCCGCCGCCCGCTCGCCGCGTTGAGCGCGCGGGCGATCTTCTTGGACGAGAGCGGGAACAGCGTGCCCGATGTCCACTGCTCGGGGCCGTCGGCCGCGAGGAGACCGTGACGCGGCAGCGGGTGCGACTCGATGCCGATCATCGCTACGGGCCAGCCGCCCAGGTGCACGTCCCAGACGACGGCGACCTCGGCGTCGCGCATGCCCGCCCAGCGCTCGAGCTGCGGATGGTCGGTGTCGATCGCTGCCCGCATCACCGAACGGATGTCGAACGGCTTCTTGCGCCCCGGGTTGGCGCGGTCGGAGAAGATGTCGCCGACGTGTACGAGGTCCGAGCCCGGCGCGCGGTGCTCTGCCGTGCCGGCGTCGCGGTCGCGCGGGTCGATGGTCTCGGCCTGGCGCGGGAAGCGCTCGCCCGGCGCCACGTAGGCATGCTCGTAATACGCGAGCAGCACGCGGCAGGCGCCCGCGATGTCGAGCGCCCAGTACTGCGCCTGGCCGTTGGGGCCCATGATCCGCTCGTAGCCGCCGATGCCGAGGTTGTCTTCGGCCGAGACCCCGCCCGAGTAGTCGAGCGACTGCTTGCCGGTGAGCACCATGGCGCTCTCCGGCGTCATGACCAGGATGCCGCGCGTGTGCATGAGCATCGTCGCCTCGGCGTTCCAGTACGACTGCGCGCCGACGTTGATGCCCGCCACCACGACGTTGATCTCGCCGCCCGCCTGCGTGAACTCGACGATCCGGCGCAGCACCACCGAGATCCAGTCCATGGTCTCCGTGCCGCTGTCCATCGCGATCTTGGCGCCGGCCGAGAGCGCGAACCACTCGAGCGGCACGCCGAGCTCCTCAGCGAGGTCGAGCGCGGCCGTGATCCGGAGGCACTCCGGCTCGGCCAGCGAGCCGAGCGCGCGCGTGGGGTCGCCGAGCAGGGCCACGCGCAGCATGCCCTCGGGGTAGCGTTCGCTGAAGTTGCGGATCAGGCCCACGACGATGCCGGTGTGGTTGGTGGCGGGCGGGCGGTCGACGGGTACGAGCCGCCCCGAGGTGTCGAGGTCGTGCTCGACGAACTCGCCGAGCGGCTGGCCCGCCGCCGCCGCGTCGTCGCCGCGCGCGGCGCCCAGCAGCTTGACGATCTCCGCCGGGTGCAGCATGCCGCGCCGACGCGCGGAGGCGACCCGTTGCGCGCTCTCGTCGAGCGGGCGCAGCGGCTCGGTCGGCGGATCGTCAACCTCGACGACGACGCCCTTCCCGGCCGGCGCGAAGACGCGCAGGACGCGCTCGCGCTGACTTCCGTCTGGCTCGCGCAGGCGGCCCTGGACGAGCAGCACCTCCACGCCGAGGCCGGTCGTGGCGGGAGCCATCCGCCTCATGATCGAGTGGATCTCCTCGGGGCTCAGGTCGATCACCGGCCAGACGTGCAGGACTACACGGTTCCATTGCAGCCGGCGGCTCGGCTTGCGGTGCGCGTGGAAGCGGCGCATCCCCGCGAGCGCCTCGACGAGAATTCGCTCGAGCTCGGGCAGGGCGACCACTCGGCCGTCGGCATCGCGCACGGGTGTGAGATCACGCACCTCGGCCAGGGCGAAGAGCCGCTCGTCCGTCGGGTTGGCGCGGCCCACCCCGTGGAAGAGGTAGACATCCTCGACCGACGGCAGCCGGTCGAGCGCGAAGCCGGAGAACCGGGACAGGCCGAGCCGGTGCGACATCTTCGGGTGCAGGCCGCGCAGCGGCTCATGCTCGACGAGCCCGTGCGGCGTGGGCAGGAACGTGAACGAGGTCAGCGCCGACATGCCGCGGCCCTGCTCCGGCCGGCAGACGGTCACCACCAGGCGGCGCACGCTGGCGGGGAGCGCCACGCGGGCGAGCGTGGCGTGCAGCTGCTCGGCGAGCGCCGCGCCGGCCGGGGTCTCCGCCGGCGGGTCGACGTAGAGGTCGGTCACCGCGACGTCGCCGTCGGGCACCGACGCCGCCCAGTCCGCAAATGCGTGCGCGGCGCCCTCGAGCTCGGAAAGCGCCACGTACGCCGTCGCGAGGTGACGGCACGGTCCCTCGCGGCGGTAGCGGGCGAGCAGGAACGGATGCCCGTCCAGTATCGCCTCGCCGAAGTCCTCGAGCGTGTAGGCACGGTAGAAGCGGCGCGCGACGATCTCGCTCAGCAGGCGGCGCAGCTCCGCGCCGGCGTCGCGCATACGCGCCGTGAGCATCGGCGCCAGCGGCCAGGCGCACGCGACCAGCGCGGCGACCAGCCGCTCGCGGTCCGGCGCGGCGGGATCGGCGGTCAGCGCCGCGATGTGCTCGTCCATCTCGGCGTAGGCGTACTCGCGCGCGTGCGCGATCATCGGCTCGTCGAAGTAGCGGAAGCGGACGTCGCGGGCGAGGTCCGCGAGCACCGGGTCGCGCCCCTCGCTCGCGCGCACGAGCCGGTCGAGCGCCTCGCGGAGATCGTCGCCCACGTGCCCCGCCAGCTCATCGGCGAGCTCGAGCCGCCGGTCGAGGATCGCCACTATCGCCGGGCGCGCGGTCGCCGCCCGCTGCTCGGAGAGGAACAGCCGGTGACAGGCCTCCTCCAGCGCTGGCGTGCGGTCCAGTCTGTCGATCCCGTAGTGCGCCAGCGCCCGACGCAGGAGCGCCACGAACGACGCCGGCAGGTGCTCTGCCTCCGCGTCGAGCGAGCCGAGGTAGGCGTGCAGATGCTCCCGCGGGCTGCGCAGCAACTCGATCTGGGGGTTGTCCTCCTCGTGGCGCGGGCCTGTCAGCGCTCGCAGGTCGGCGAACATGGCGAGCACGCGGTGCTCGCCGGGGATCAGCGCCGGATCACACGACAGGTCGGCGCAGGCGCCGTGCAGGTCGGCCACGATCCGCGCCGCCGCGGCAGCGTCGATGTCGTAGCCGAGCACGAGCCGCTCGAGCGCGTCCAGGTCCTCGCGGCAACGCACGCCCACCGCCGGGTCCGGCTCGGGCTCCCCGGCGGCGAACGACACTCGCTCGCTCGCGTCGGCCGCCGGCGCGCCGCCATCGAGCGGTTCGAGCCGCACCAGCGGCGCCTGGGGGCCGACGTGGACGTTGGCGGTGGTCAGCACGTCGCGGACCCGGCCGTGGAATGGCGCGGTCAGCGAGGTCTCCATCTTCATGCTCTCGACGACGGCGACGACGTCGCCGGACTCGACCTCGTCGCCCGGCGCCACGGGGATGGCGACGACCACCGCCGGCGTGAGGCTGCGCACGAAGCCGCCGTCGTCGCGCGAGATGCGGTGCGGCACGCCGTCGACCTCGACCAGTAGGTCGGCGCCCTGCCGCGAGGTCAGCGTGCGGTGCGTGTGCCCGCGTACCTCCAGCCGGCGCTCGAGCGCGCCCACCCGCCGGCTGCGGACCTCGATCGCCTCGCCGTCGACCGTGACGCGGTGGCGCCCGGGCCCGACCTGGGCGACCAGGCAGCGGTACGCCTGCCCGCTGTAGCGCAACTCGACGGTACGCGCCGGGGCCGCGTCGGCCTGGGCCCGGCCGCGCCGGGCGAGCGCGAAGAGGCGCGCGCGCTCGGCGGCGGTCTGCTCGTCGCTGAGCTCGATCGCCGCCTCCAGCAGCGCCAGGTCGGCGTGCCGGACCGGCAAGAGGACGTCCTGCAGCTGCAGGCGGTCCAGCCACGTTGCGTCGATCTCCCCGGTCCGCAACTCCTCGCGGTCGAGCAGCGCGAGCAGAAAGCCCTGGTTGGTCGTGCCGCCTTCCACGACGACCATCGTGTCGGCCAGCGCGCGGCGCAGCCGCGCGATCGCCTCCGGGCGGTCGCGGCCCCAGGCGATCAGCTTGGCGATCGTCGTGTTGAAGTCGGCCGGGATCACGTCGCCCTCGGCCACACCGGTGTCGATCCTGACGCCGGGGCCCACGGGCAGGCGCAGCAGCGCGATCCGTCCCGGCGCGGGCAGGAAGCCGAGCGCCGGATCCTCGGCGTTGAGGCGGGCCTCGATCGCGTGGCCCGACGGGTCCGGCGGCTCGCCCTCCAGCCGGCCGCCCGCGGCCACGTGCAGCTGGAGTTTGACGAGGTCAAGCCCGGTGACCGCCTCGGTGACCGGGTGCTCGACCTGCAGGCAGGCGTCGACGTCCATGAACGAGAAGCGGCGCTCCGCGGCCTCGTAGAGGAACTCAACGGTCCCCGCGTTGCGGTAGCCCGCGTGCAGCGTCAACCGACGCGCCGCCTGCATCACCTCGCGCTGCTGCTCGGCTGTCAGCGCCGGGCAGGCCGACTCCTCGATCACCTTCTGGTTCCGGCGCCGGCAGCTGCAGTCGCGCAGGCCGACCGCCCATGCCGCGCCCTGGCCGTCGGCGATCACCTGAACGTCGACCTGGCGGGCCGGCGTCACGAGCCGCTCGAGGAGCAGCGTGCCGTCGCCGAACGCCCGCAGCGCCTCCGACCGTGCGCTCGCAAAGACGGCGGGTAGCTCGCCGGCCGCATCCACGCGGCGGATCCCGCGCCCGCCGCTGCCCGCTACCGGCTTGACCATGAGCGGGAAGCCGATCCGCTCCGCGTGGCCCTCAGCCTCCTCGAAGGTCTCGACCGGGCCGCCGCTCCATGGCGCGACCGGGACACCGGCCGCCTCGGCCAGCCGCCTGGCCTCGATCTTGTCGCCGAAGCGGCGCATCATCGCCGCGTCCGGGCCGACGAACACGATCCCCAGCCGGTCGCAGAGCTCGACAAACTGCGGGTGCCCGGCCACGAAGCCCCAGCCGACCCACGCCGCGTCGGCGCGGGCGGCGGTCAGCGCACGCTCGAGCGCCGCGTAGTCCAGGTAGGCGCTGGGGCCGGCGCCGTCCTGTGCCGCGACCCTGCTCGGTCCCACGCAGACGGCCTCGTCGGCGTGGCGGACGAACATCGCCTCGCTCTCCGCGTCCGTGTAGAGCGCGATGAGGCGGATCTGCTCGTCGCGCTCGTAGTTGAGCTCACGGACGGCGTGAATGACCCGCATCGCGGGCTCGCCGCGGTTGACGATCGCCAGGCGGCGAAAGCGACGCGGCATCAGCTTCCGCTCATCGCCGAGCGGATCGGCTCGAGCCCTTCGGGTCCAGGCCACCGGGCAGATCGATCGTGCGGTGGCCCCCCGGCCGCAGGCGCCCGGACTCGTTGACCACCTCCGCGCCGGCGACGGTGCCGCGCGGCGTCACGACGGCCCAGCGCGGGCCGGGGGTCGTCGGCGCGCGCAAGGCGCGTCACGCGGTCAACCTGCGTGGGCAGCGCCATCTTGCCGGTGTGGGCCAGTTTGAACGCGTCGCCGCGTTCGATGTTGTAAGCGTCGCGGATGCTGCGAACACTTCGGCTTCTTTGACGGTGTCGATGCCGAGGGTCGGCTTGAGGTCCATGTCTAGCACGTCGGGCGGGCCGCCGGTCTGACGCTCAGGATCGGGACATCATCGAGCGCGGCCTGTCCCGCGTGGACGAGCTGCGCACGATCGCCCCGCCGGAGCGCTGATCTGCGACCGTGTCGTGACCCCGCGAGCGAGGAGAGTCGATGACCGGCATCAGCAACGGCCGCGCACCAGTTCCGCGCGACCCCAAGGATGACTACACGCGCCGCGCGGCAGATGCGCGCCGGGCGTTCCTGAGCGACCGGACGGGCGCCGCCTACGAGCACGTGTCGAACTACTCGTTCGACCCCGCGGAGCTGACCGGGAACATCGAGCAGTTCGTCGGCGTCGCCCAGGTGCCGATCGGCGTCGCCGGACCGCTGCTCGTCAACGGCGAACACGCGCAGGGCGAGTTCTACGTCCCGCTGGCGACGGCCGAGGGAACGCTCGTCGCCAGCTACAACCGCGGGATGAAGCTGCTGCACGCGGCGGGCGGCGTCAAGACGACGGTGCTCGACGACCGGATGCAGCGGGCTCCCTGCTTCCTGTTCGGCAGCGCCCGCGAGGCGCGGGCGTTCGGCGACTGGCTGGTCGAGAGCTTCGACGAGATCAAGGCCGCCGCCGAGGCGACCACCCGCTCGGGCCGCCTTCAGGAAATCGAGCAGTACTCGGCGAGCCGCATGCTCTTCACGCGCTTCAATTTCACGACGGGCGACGCCGCCGGGCAGAATCTCACCGGCAAGGCCACGCAGGCCGCCTGCCACTGGATCGTCGAGCATTACCCCGCCATCGAGCAGTACTTCCTGGAGTCCAACTTCGCGACCGACAAGAAGAGCTCGCAGGTCAACATCCTGCACACGCGCGGCAAGCGCGTCGTCGCGGAAGCGACGATTCCCGACGCGCTCCTGCAACACGGGATGGGGTCGAGCAGCGAGCTGCTGTTCAGGGCCCGCGAGGTTGCCAACCTCGGCGGCTTCATGGCCGGCGTGAACAACAACGGCGCGCACTCCGCCAACGCCATCACCGCGCTCTTCATCGCGACCGGCCAGGACGCCGCCAACGTCGCGGAGTCCTCCGCGGCGCTCGTCCACGCCGAGCACAGGCCCAACGGCGACTTCTACTACTCGGTCACGATCCCGTCGCTCATCGTGGCGACCTACGGCGGCGGCACAGGGCTGCCCACGCAGCGGGAGTGCCTCGAGACGCTCGGCTGCTACGGAGCGGGGAAGGTGCGCAAACTGGCGGAGATCGTCGCCGCCACGGCCCTGTGCGGTGAGATATCGCTCGGCTCAGCCATCGTCTCCGAGGAATGGGTGAAGGCGCACGACCTGTTCGGGCGCAACCGCCCGTGACCGCGGCCGCCTTCCGCCCGGGCACCGCCGGCTGCCGGCTGTGACGATCCGACCCATGCCGCGGAGCGCATCCGTCGACGGCTTCGAGGTGGCCTACGACCGCCTCGGCTCGGGGACGCCCGTCGTGCTGCTGCACGACGGGCCCGGATCTCGCCACGGCTACGCGGAGGTCGGGGCGCGGCCTCAGGCGGAGACCGACCTCATCGTCCCCGGCCTGCGGGGCTTCGGCGACTCCGACCGCTACCCGCGCCCGCCGCACGCGACCACGACGCTGGTCGTGCTCGGCGGTGTGCGGACACACTCGCTCCGCCATCATGAGGGCAGCATGCCGCGCCGGCGAGCGTGCCCTACGGTTTGGGAGCCGTGACGAGCGCCGCCCCAGCTGCCCAGGTCGTCGCCGAGACCGACATCGTGCTCCGTGACGGCTCGACCATGCACGTGCGGCCCTCGACGACCGAGGACGTGCCGCGGTTGCGCACCTTCCTCGAGTCGTTGTCGGACCAGTCGCGCTGGTTCCGCTACTTCAGCGCCGGCGTCGACCTCGACGGGGCCGCGCGCAGCGCCGCGGCCCCCGACGACGGACTGGCCCTGATCGCGCTGCGCGAGGCCACGGTCGTCGGTCACGGCACCTACATCCGCGGGCCGGCCGGGCGGGCGGAGGTCGCGTTCGCGGTGGCCG
This sequence comes from uncultured Actinomycetes bacterium, assembly GCA_963728925.1. Taxonomy (GTDB): domain Bacteria; phylum Actinomycetota; class Thermoleophilia; order Solirubrobacterales; family Solirubrobacteraceae; genus JBBPZA01. The sequence goes on from CAVSMB010000014.1 coordinate 46,521, forward strand.
ATGTCTGGCACGGCCACGGGATCGCCACTGTCCTGCTCGCGCATCTCGCCCATGCCGCGTCGACGGCGGGTATCGACACGTTCACCGCGACCGTCTTGTCAGACAACCACCGGATGCTCGGGGTGTTCCACGAATCCGGGTTCCTGGTCTCCGCCCGCCCGCTCGAGGGAGCGATCGAAATCGAGTTCCCGACGTCGCTGTCGCGGGACGCGGAGCGGCGCTTTGCGGAGCGCCAGCGCGAGGCCGACGTCGCGGCCGTGGGGCACGTTCTGCGCCCGTCCTCTGTCGCGGTCATCGGGGCGTCCAAACGGCCCGGGACGGTCGGCGGGGAGGTCGTGCGCAACCTGATCGCCGCGGGCTTCGCGGGGCCGCTGCACCTCGTCAACCTCCGCGGCGGAGAGGTGGCGGGGCGGCCGACGGTCCCCACGATCGCCGACGTCGAGGGTGAGGTCGAGCTCGCCGTGATCGTCGTGCCGGCGAACGCGGTCGTCGACGTTGCGCGAGCCTGCGCCGCCAAAGGCGTGCGCGCCCTGGTGGTGCTGTCGGCGGGCTTCGCGGACGTCGGTCCTGCGGGGCGAGCGCTCCAGGATGAGCTGCTCGCGGTGTGCCGGGCCGCGGGCATGCGGATGGTGGGCCCCAACTGCCTCGGCGTGGCGAGTCCGCGGCCCGAGATCGCCCTCAACACGACGGTCGCTCCCGCCGCGCCCCCGCCCGGCGACGTCGGCTTCGCCTCGCAGAGCGGCGGGTTCGGGAGCGCGGCGATCGACGCAGCGACGGCACGCGGCATCGGGTTCTCGTCGTTCGTCACGATGGGCGACAAGGCCGACCTCTCCGGCAACGACTTCCTCGAGTACTGGGAGCAGGACCCCGATACAGCGGTCATGCTGCTCTACCTGGATTCGTTCGGGAACCCACGCCGTTTCGGGCTGATCGCGCGGCGGATCACCACGGCCAAGCCGATCGTGGCGGTCAAGAGCGCTCGGACGGCCGGCCGGCGCGCGGCGTGGTCGCACACCGGCGCGCTGCTGGCGGCGGCAGACGTCACCGTCGACGCGCTGTTCGCCCACGCCGGCGTGCTGCGCGCCGAGACGGTGGGCGAGATGTTCGACGTCGCGGGGCTGCTCGCGCGCCAACCGCTGCCGCCCGGCGACCGGGTGGCGGTGCTGACCAACGCCGGCGGGCCCGGCGTCGCGTGTGAGGACGCCTGCGAGGCGGCGGGGCTGCGCGTCGAGCCGCTCTCGGAAGTCACGCGGAAGCAGCTCGCCGAGGTGCTGCCGGCCCAGCCCTTGATCGCCAACCCGCTGGACATGACCGCGTCGGCGACTGCGGATCATTACGAGCGGTCGCTGCGCCACCTGCTCGATGACGACGCGGTCGACGCGGTCGTCACGATCTTCGTGCGACCGCTGGCAGCAAGGGCGGGCGAGGTCGCCCGTGGCATCGCCGCCGCGGCGCAAGGAGCCGACCAGCCGGTGCTCACCGTCTGGCTCGGCGCCGACGCGCCCGCGGCCGCCGACACGGGCAGCGTCCCACGCTTCTCCACGCCCGAGGAGGCGGTGCGGGCGCTGGCCCATGCCGTCGGGCACGCGCGACGGCGGGCGGCGCCGCCCGACCCGCCGTTCGAACCGGCCGACGCCGACACCGCCTCGGCCGCCACCACCGTCGCCGAGGGCCTGGGGCGCGGGGGAGGCTGGTTGGCGCGAGGAGACGTCGAGCGCCTGATGCGGTGCTGGGGCATCCCCGTGGAGGCGAGCCGGCTGGTCGCCTCGGCGCGGGCCGCGGGTCGGGTCGCCGCCGACCTCGGCGGGCCCGTTGCTCTCAAGGCGGTCGCGCCGGGCCTCGTCCACAAGAGCGATGCGGGAGCGGTGCGGCTCGGGCTGAACGGGCCGACGGCGGTGAGACGCGCCGCCGGCGAGCTTGCCCGGCAGATGGAGGCGGCCGGGACGACGCTCGAAGGCTTCCACGTCCAGCGGATGGCCCCGCCGAGGACGACGGAGTTGATCGTCGGCGCCGTCCGCGATCCGGCTTTCGGCCCGCTCGTCGCCTGTGGCCCCGCGGGGGTCGCGGTCGAGCTCCTCGGCGACATCCAGGTCAGGCTCGCGCCGCTCGGCCCGCGGGAAGCCGACAACATGCTTCGCGACTTGAAGACGTTCCCGTTGCTCGACGGCTACCGCGGCCGCCCGCGAGCCGACCTCGGCTCACTGCGCGACCTCGTGATGCGGGTCGGCGCGCTCGTGGCCGCGCATCCCGCCGTCGCAGAGCTCGACCTCAACCCGGTCTTCGCCACGCCTGAGGGCGCGTTCGTCGTCGACGCCCGCGTCCGGGTCGACGCCCCGGGCCCCGCCGCGCCGTTCCCCTCGCTCAACAGGTGAGCGCGCACCGAGGGCTGGCTACGGAGCGAATATACGGTCGTAAGGCGGCCGCCGGCAGGCTCTTGCGGGCCCGCCCGGATGCCGGACACGCGCTGAGTCCGTAGAGTCCTGCCCATGGACGTCACGGATCCCTCCGGCAGCTACCTCACGCCGAGCTTCGATCACGCCCGCGTCGCCGACGCGATGCGCCCGCGGGTGCTCACCTGCGATCCGGGGACCCCGCTGATGGCCGTGGCGCAGCGGATGGCTAGCGAGCACGTACACGCGATCGTGATGCTGCGCGAAACGGTCGATCCCGAGGGGAAGATCGGTCGCCGTCCGTGGGCGGTGGTCACCGACCACGACATCATGCGCAGCGCAGCCTTCATCGCCGACCGGACCGCGGGCGACGTCGCGACGGGCGAGGTCCTCCTCGCCCATCCGGACGAGCGTCTGCGCGATGTCGCGGAGCGCATGCTCGAACACGGCACAAGCCACGCGGTGGTCGTCGAGCCCCGCACGGAGCGCCCCGTAGGAGTGGTCTCGACACTCGACATCGCCGGCATCCTCGGCTGGGGCCTCGGCTGAGACAGGCCCTGCGGCGCGACCTGCGGGGAACTACGGTCGCGGGGGGGGTGGTGCGCGCCGATGTCGGCGGGGCTGCGGTCGCGCAGAGTAGTGAGACGTTCTCGAGATCCGGAGGCAGGACATGCCCGTGAGGGTTGGCATCAACGGCTTCGGCCGCACCGGCCGCGCGATGTTCCGCGCCGCCCACGAGCAGGGCGCGGATCTCGAGTGGGTCGGCATCAATGACGTGATGGACATCGAGATGCTCGCCCACCTGCTCCGCAACGACTCGGTCTACGGGCCGTTCCCCGGCGAGGTCGACGTGCTCGACGGTGCCATCCGCGTCGACGGCCACGAGATCCCCGTGTTCGCCGAGACCGATCCCGCCGCGCTGGCGTGGGGCGAGCTCGGCGCCGAGGTGGTCATCGAGTCGAGCGGCTTCTTCCGCGACCGCGCGGGCGCCGCCAAGCACCTCGAAGCCGGAGCGCGCAAGGTGATCGTCTCAGCGCCGGCCAAGGAGCCCGACGTCACCGTCGCGCTGGGCATCAACTTCGAGCACGAATACGACCCCGAGCGCCACCACATCATCTCCAACGCGTCGTGCACGACCAACTGCCTGGCCCCCGTGGCCAAGGTGCTCCACGAGGCGTTCGGCATTCACCACGGCGTAATGACCACGATTCACGCCTACACCGGCGATCAGCGCCTGCTCGATGCGCCGCACAAGGACTACCGCCGCGCCCGCAGCGCCGCCGTCAACCTCGTCCCGACCTCGACCGGCGCCGCCAAGGCGATCGGCCTCGTCATCCCCGAGCTCCTCGGCCGCCTGCAGGGCTTCGCGGTGCGAGTCCCGGTGCCCACCGCGTCACTCGTCGACCTCACCGTCGAGCTCGAGCACGAGACCTCCGCGGAGGCCGTCAACCTGGCCATGCGCGAGCGCGCCGACCAGGGCGCCCTCACCGGCATCCTCTCCTACAGCGAGGAGCCGCTCGTCTCGACGGACGTCGTGAAGTCCCCGTACAGCTCCGTCTTCGACTCGGGCCTCACGCTCGTGACCGGCGGCACCCAGCTGAAGGCCGTCGCCTGGTACGACAACGAGTGGGGCTACTCCAGCCGCCTCGTCGACCTCGCGCAGCGCGTGCTCGTGCCCGTAGCGGCGCCCGCCTGAGACACCTGACGAAGGTCGCCGTCCCTCCCCCCGCTCCCGTTCCCGACGATTTCTACTTCCTGACGATTTCTTGGAGTTGGTGATATGCGAGTCGGAGTACTGACCGGCGGCGGCGACTGCCCCGGGCTCAATGCCGTGATCAGGGCCGTGGTCCGCAAAGGCGAAGTCGAGCACGGCGACACGTTCGTCGGATTCCGTGACGGCTGGAAGGGCTTGATCGAGAACCTCACCCGCCCGCTCGACATCGAGCACTGTCGCGGCATCCTGCCCAGGGGGGGAACCATTCTGGGTACGTCGCGGACCAACCCTTACAAGGTCGAAGGCGGCGCCGATGCCGTCAGAGAGACGCTGAAGAAGAACGACATCGACGTCCTCGTCGCCATCGGGGGCGACGACACTCTCGGCGTCGCGCATCGGCTGTCTCAAGCGGGCGTGCACGTCGTCGGAGTCCCGAAGACAATCGACAACGACTTGTCGGCCACTGAGGTCACGTTCGGCTTTCACACCGCCGTGCAAGTCGCGACCGACGCGATCGACCGTCTGCACACGACAGCCGAGTCGCACGACCGCGTTTTCGTCTGCGAGGTGATGGGCCGCCACGCCGGTTGGATCGCGATGTACGCAGGCTTGGCCGGCGGTGCCGCCGAGATCCTCATCCCCGAGAAGCCGTTCGACATCGACGAGGTTGCGGCCAAGATCGAGCAGCGTCACAGCAAGGGTCGCTACGCGTCAATCGTCGTCGTCGCCGAGGGCGCCACACCGAAGGAAGGCACCCTCTCTGTTTCCAGCGGTAAGGTCGACGCCTTCGGTCACGCTCAACTCGGAGGTATCGGCCAACTCGTAGCCGACGAACTCGAAGAGCGCACGGGCTACGAAACGCGTGTGACCGTACTAGGTCACATCCAGCGAGGCGGGACGCCGACCGCGTACGACCGCGTGCTGGCCACCCGCTTCGGGTTGCGGGCTATCGGCGCCGTGCACGAGAAGGCGTTCGGCACGATGGTTGCCCTGAAGGGTGACGTCATCGATCTCGTCGCGCTCGGCGAGGCCGTCACCGACCTCAAGACCGTCAATCCCGCCTTTCTCGACGAAGCGGCGTCCTTCTTCGGCTAACCGAGCCGCCAGAGGGCAAAGCTGTCTGGGGTAAGCAGGGCTGGCCGCAACGATATGGGCCGGCCGGCCGAGCCGCCGTCGAACCCGGTTTGCGTCGACGCGAAGGGTCGAGAAGGTCCCTGACGGCGGCCGAGGGCCCTGACGGCGGGCCGAGTGGTGACCAAGGCGCTGGTGATCGCCCACGGCGCGCATGAGAGCGGCCGGCGCGAGATCCTGGGCAATCGATGTCAGCGAAGCGGAGACCGAGGCGTTCTGGACCGAGTTCCCGCGCGATCTCCCGCGCGATCTCGTCACGCGCGGGCTGACTTTCCGACGCGCGCGCCGGCTTGGAGCGATCGCGAAGGTCGTCGGCTGGCGCCTGGCTGCCCCGTCGAGGACGCGGACGGCGCCGCTGTAACGCTGCGGCGTCATGCTGCCGCGTCAACAGCCAGGGCGGGCAAGCAGGGCGAGGAGGATGAGGACAGACCGCATCGGCGCCCGACGCTAACCGGCGCCCGACGCTAACCGGGCGCCCGGCGGTTAGACGTGTGCCCCTCGCTCGGCGTCGTCGTAGACCTTCACGAAGCGCAGGTAGTTCTGCGCGATCTCGTCGGAGGCAGCGTCGCGCTCGAGATCGCCGTCGAGGAAGCCCTTCAACGGGTCCCACCAGATCGAGCGCCCGATGGCGAAGCCGATGAAGCCCTCGACCGGCGCGGCCTGCTGGAGCCATTGGTCGACCTTCTCATTGGAGGCGCCGCGGCCCAGCAGGACGGAGGTCACGCCCTCGCGGCCCTCGCCCGTGCGCGTTTGGGCGATCAGCCTCTGGGCGTCTTCGCGGGCGTCGACGCCCTCGATCTTCCACACGTCGACGTCGATCCCGTAGTCATGGATCTGCTCGATCGCGCGGCGCATCAGCTCCGGGCGTAGCTCGGCGTCATAGCGGTTCGAGTCGCCGTCGACGGACTCGAGTTGGCCGGGCTCGGCCGGGACCAGCAGCTCGAAGAGGAACTTGCGGTCGTGGGCGTGCAGCCAGTCGGCCAGCCGCTTGAGGCGGCCGAGCTGGCGCTCGTTCGTCTCGGCGTCGCCGTCGGGGTTGAGGCGCACGAGAACCTTCGAGAAGTCCGCGTCGTCGGCCTCGATGTGCTCGCCGAAGGCGTCGTCGTACTGGAAGTCGAACTCGTTCAGCCCGCTCTTCTCGACTGGCCTGGCGAGCTTGAGGCCGAGCTCCTTGGCGAGCTCGGGGATGTCGCTGCCGAACTGCTCGTCGACCAGCACGCCCGTAGCCCCGGGGTCGACTCCGCGCTCCACGGCTTTCTTCATGCCCTCGAAGATCAGCTTCTTGGCGTCCCTGATCGTCTCCGTCTCCTTGAGGGTGGGGTCCCCCTCGATCCCGAACATCTTCTTCTGGAAGGACCCCCGATGATCAAAGGCGAGGATGTAGAGCTTGCCGTCGTAGCCGAGGGCCATGCGGGACCACCTTTGTCGAAGAGGAACTCACTCTAGTGCCCATTGCGCTCCGATCCGCGGAGTCGCGCCGAAGGGATTCACCGATGTCGAGGCTGTCGCTCGGCCGGGCCCAGCCGACTGGGGCCTGAAGCTCTACTCGGGCGTTGCCCGTCACGCTTCCAGCGCCGCCTGCGCTGCGGCGACCCGCGCGATCGGCAGGCGGAACGGCGAGCAGCTCACATAGTCGAGTCCGGCGCGATGGAAGAACCGGATCGAGTCGGGGTCGCCGCCGTGCTCGCCGCAGATCCCGACCTCGAGCTGCGGCTGTGCGGCGCGGCCGCGCTCGACGCCCATGCGAACGAGCTCTCCCACGCCTTCCTCATCGATCGACCCGAACGGGGAGCGATCCACGATGCCGCGGTCCATGTAGCAGGGGATGATCCGGGCCTCGATGTCGTCGCGCGAGAAGCCGAGACCGGTCTGCGTGAGGTCGTTGGTGCCGAAGGAGAAGAACTCGGCGTGGCGTGCGATGTCGCCGGCCACGAAGCATGCGCGGGGGAGCTCGATCATGGTGCCGACGATGAAGCCCTGACCGTGCTCGAAGCCCTCCTCCGCGGCGACGCGCATCACCAGCCCGCGCGCCTCCTCGAGCTCCAGCGCATAGGCGACGAGCGGGATCATGATCTCGAGGTGCGGCGCCTCGCCGGTGCGCTCGCGCACCTTCGCGGTGGCCCTGAAGATCGCCCGCGCCTGCATCTCGTAGATCTCGGGATGGAACAGCCCGAGCCGCACGCCCCGCGTGCCGAGCATCGGGTTGCCCTCCTCGAGCGAGCGCACACGCTCGAGCTCGTGCTCGAGCTCGACCAGCTCCGGCGCGACGCGCAGGCGCGCCGCGGCGATCTGCTCGATGAGCTCGTCGCGATCGGGCAGGAACTCGTGCAGCGGCGGATCCAGCAGGCGGATTGCGACCGGAAGCCCCGTCATCGCCTCGAAGAGCCCCTCGAAGTCCGCCTGCTGCAGCGGCAGCAGCTCGTCGAGCGCGGCCCGCCGGCCGGCCTCGTCCTCGGCCATGACCATGCCCTGCATCTTGGGCAGGCGATCCGTGGCCATGAACATGTGCTCGGTCCGGCAGAGTCCGATGCCCTCGGCGCCGAACTCGCTCGCCCGGCGCGCGTCCTCCGGCGAGTCGGCGTTGGCGCGGACACCCAGCGTGCGCATCTCGTCGCACCAGCCGAGCACGCGCTCGAAGCGCGAGTCCACGCCGGGCGTCACGAGCGGCACGTCGTCGACCGTGATCTGGCCCGTCGAGCCGTCGATCGCGATCAGGTCACCGTCGTGCAGAACGTGATCGCCGACGCGCAGCTCGCGGGCGTGCAGGTCGATGTCCAGGTCGGCGGCCCCGGTGACGGCCGGGCGGCCCATGCCACGGGCCACCAGCGCCGCATGCGAGGCCTTGCCGCCCTCGGCGGTGAGGATCCCCTTCGCCGCGTGGAAGCCCGCGACGTCATCGGCCTCGGTGAACTGACGGACGAGAATCACCGCGCGGCCGTCCGCCGCGGCCGCCACGGCGTCCGGTGCGGTGAAGACGATCTCCCCCTTGGCCGCGCCCGGCGAGGCCGCCACGCCGGTGGCGATCGTGTCGAAGGGGGCATCGGGTGCGAACGTGGGATGCAGAAGCGCGTCCAGTGAGCCCGCGTCGATCGTCGCGATGGCCTCCGCGGCCGTCATCAGGCCCTCCTGGACGGCGTCGACGGCGAAGCGGATCGCCGCCTGGGCGGGGCGCTTGGCGTTGCGCGTCTGCAGCATGAACAGACGCCCCTCCTCGACGGTGAACTCCGTGTCCTGCATGTCCTTGTAGTGGCGCTCCAGCTTAAGCAGGATCTCGCGCAGCTCGACGTCGACGGCCGGCATCCAGTCGGCGAGCTCGGAGAGTTCGCGCGGCGTGCGCACGCCGGACACGACGTCCTCGCCCTGGGCGTTCGTGATGAAGTCGCCGCTCGGCTCGGGCGCGCCCGTGACCTCGTCGCGCGAGAAGGCGACGCCCGAGCCGGAGGTCTCACCCGTGTTGCCGAACACCATCTGCTGGACGTTGACCGCGGTACCCCAGTCGTCGGGGATCCCTTTGATGCGCCGGTAGGCGACGGCCCGGTCGCCCGTCCAGGAGTCGAAGACGGCCAGGATCGCGCGCCGCAGCTGCTCACGCGGATCGCTCGGGAAGTCGTAGAGGGCGCTGAAGCGGCGGGTGAGCTCGCGCAGCGCCTCGACGGAGAGTTCGGTATCGAGGCGCACCCCGTTTTCGGTCTTGATGCGCGCGATCTCATCCTCGAAGCTTGAGCCGGGCACGCCGCAGACGACATCGCCGAACATCTGCACCAAGCGGCGATAGGAGTCCCACGCGAGCCGCTCGTTGCCGGTGCGCGCGGCGAACCCCGCGACGGAGCGGTCGTTGAGCCCGAGGTTCAGAACCGTGTCCATCATCCCCGGCATCGAGTCGCGCGCGCCGCTGCGCACGGACACCAGCAGCGGGCCCTCGGGATCCGCGAGCCGCTTGCCGGCCTGTTCCTCGAGGCGTGCCAGCGCCTCGTCGACGGCGTCCTCGAGCCCCTCCGGGCCATTCTCGGCATCACGCATGTAGGCGACGCACGCCTCAGTGGTGATCGTGAAGCCCGCGGGAACGAGCTCAGCGCCGAGCACGCGCGTCATCTCTGCGATGTTGGCGCCCTTGCCGCCGAGTAGGTCGCGCATGTCGCGCGAACCGTCCGCGAAGTCGTAGATCCACCGGGTTGCGGTCGGTGCGCTCATGTCAGATCATCTCCTGTCGCGTTCCGATCGCGGCGCAAAGCCGCACGCGTGGAGCTTCGCCGTTGCCGCCGATGCCGACATCCGGGCAAATCGCCGTAAGCTGGCCGTAGTCCTCCACCGTCGGTCGGCGGCAAGGAACCCGATGGCGGCTTGCAGGCGACGCTCTAGGGCCGCCGACCCGGCCTGGCACCGCGCCGGACACGTCGCCGAGGCTGAACGCCGGATCGGCGGACGACAACATGCTCTGTCCAGCGTCGGCCAGCGCGACCGACACTCGTCAGCGAGCGGCTCGTGAGACCTCACGACGGCCGGCTGGAACGCCTTATCTGTGCTGACGTGTTATGAGCGCGTGGTCCGGCCGCGATGGAGGGCCGGGCGGACCGCACGGTCACCACGGACCGTAGGAGCTGGTGTTGGCGTTCTGCAGCGCGCCGACGTAGCCCGCGCGTTCGTGTGCTGTCTCGTCGCTGTCGGGCGGGACCGCGAGCAATCCGCGCACGTCGTCGACCCCCGCGAATCCGTTGCGGGTCATCCACGCGGACAGGCCGTCGAGCAGGACCGTCGCGTGTGCGGGACCGTGGCGCAGCAGCGAGGAGGTGGTCATGACGACGTCGGCGCCGGCCAGCAGGTAGCTGGCCACGTCGGCCGGCTCCTCGACGCCGGTCGTCGCCGCGAGCGCGGCGTCCACCCGACCGTGCAGGAGCGCGATCCACGTGCGCGGCAGACGCGCCTCCCCTCGGCTGGAGAGGTCCACGCCGGGCACCACGGCGAGGCTGTCGGGGTCGATGTCGGGCTGCAGGAAGCGGTTGAAGAGCACGAGCCCGTCTGCGCCGGCCTCGTCGAGCCGCACTGCCATCTCGCCGGTCGAGCTGAAGTGCGGGCCGAGCTTGACCGCGATCGGCACGGTCACCGCGTCCTTGACCCGCATCAGGACGTCGATGTGGCGCTGCTCGACGTCGCGCCCGGAGATGTGCGAGTCGCCGGGGAGGTAGTAGATGTTCAGCTCGATGGCGGCGGCGCCGGCATCCTGCATCGCGCGCGCGTAGTCGGCCCAACCGCCTGGCGTGACGCCGTTGAGGCTGCCGATCACCGGAACCTCGACGGCGGCCGCGGCGCGCTCGAGCAGGCTCACGTAGCGGCGCGGGCCGGGCTCCTCTTCGGCCACATCCGGGAAGTACGACAGCGCCTCGCCAAATCTCTCGGCTCCGGTGTCGGCCAGCTGCGTGTTCAGCGCCGCCTCCTCGCGCAGCTGCTCCTCGAAGAGCGAGTAGAGCACCACCGCGCCGACGCCGCCGTCGGCAAGGCGCCGCACGCCATCCACCGTCTTCGACAGCGGGGACGCCGACGCGACGAGCGGGTTGCGCAGGGCAAGACCCATGTAGTCGGTGGCCAGCTCCATCAGCGATCCTTGCGAGCGTCGGCCGGAAACCGCTTCGCGCCGCGGGTCGACATCTCCTCGTAGACAGCCCAGCGCTGAGCGATGGACTCCTCGGCCAGGCCGTGCAACCGCTCGGCCTCGGGCGGGTTGCTGTTCGTGAGCGAACGGAAGCGCAGCTCGCGGTCGGTGTAGTCGGCCAGCTTGATGCGTGGCCGCGACGAGTCGAGCTGGAACGGGTTGTCGCCGGCTGCGCGCGCCATCGGGTCATAGCGGATCAGTGGCCAGTACCCGCTGGCCACTGCGCGGTACTGCTGGTCGAGCCCGTCCTGCATCTTGATGCCGTGCGCGATGCAGTGGCTATAGGCGATGATCAGCGAAGGCCCGTCGTAGGCCTCGGCCTCGCGGAAGGCTTCCAGCGTCTGCTGGGGATCGGAACCCATGGCGACCCGCGCGACGTACACGTTGCCATAGGCGATCGCCTGCAGGGCGATGTCCTTCTTCGGCACGGTCTTGCCGGCGGTGGCGAACTTGGCGACGGCGCCGATCGGCGTCGACTTGGACATCTGCCCGCCGGTGTTCGAGTAGACCTCGGTGTCGAGCACCAGCACGTTCACGTTGCGCCCGCTGGCCAGGACGTGGTCGAGTCCGCCGGATCCGATGTCGTAAGCCCAGCCGTCGCCGCCGACGATCCACACGCTGCGCCGGACCAGGTGATCCACGACGCTGACCAGGTCGGCCACGGCAGGGCCATCCGGACCTGGCCCGTCGAGCCGCCGCATCAGCTCCGCCACCCGTTCGCGCTGCGTGTGCAGCTCCGACTCGCGAAGCTGTGGCGCGTCCAGGATGCCGTCCACCAGCTCGGCGCCCACCACGTCACGCAGCTCGGTCAGCCGCCTGCGCGCCAGTTCGCTGTGCCCATCGGCGGCGAGCCGGAAGCCGAGGCCGAACTCGGCGGCGTCCTCGAAGAGGGAGTTCGACCATGCCGGGCCGCGACCGTTGACGTCGGTCGTCCACGGGGTGGTGGGCAGGTTTCCCCCGTAGATCGACGAGCACCCGGTCGCGTTGGCAACCATCAGCCGGTCGCCGAACAGCTGCGAGAGCAGCTTGATGTAGGGCGTCTCCCCGCAGCCCGCACACGCAGAGGAGAACTCGAAGAGCGGCTCCAGGTACTGGGTGCCACGCACCGTGCCGAAATCCACCCGGGATCGGTTGTTCACCGGCAGCGTCTCGAAGAACGCGATGTTGTCGCGCTCGGCGGCGACCAGCGGCTCGCGTTGGGCAAGATTGATCGCCTTGCGGACCGGGTCGCCCGGCGCCACGACCGGGCACGCCTCGACGCACAGCCCACATCCGGTGCAGTCCTCGACGTAGACCTGCAGCGTGTAACGGGCGTCCGGGAGCCCGGGGGCCTCCAGGGGAGCCGACCGGAACGCTTCTGGCGCGCCCTCCAGCCCGGACGGGTCGTAGTACTTGGAGCGGATCACGGTGTGCGGGCAGACGAAGCTGCAGTTGCCGCATTGGATGCACAGCTCGGAGTCCCAGTCCGCGACCGACTCGGAGATGTTGCGCTTCTCGTACGCCGTCGTGCCCGTCGGGTAGGTGCCGTCCACCGGCAGCGCGCTGACCGGGAGGTCGTCGCCGCGGCCGGCCATCATCTCCGCCGTGACCGTGCGGACGAACTCCGACGCGTGCGCGGGCACCGGCGGCGGCAGCTCGCGCGTGGCCGTCACCTGCTCGGGCACCTCGATCTGGTGCAGCCCCTCCAGCGCCTGGTCGGCCGCCGCCTGGTTCTTCTCGACCACCTCAGCGCCGCGCCGGCCGTAGGTCTTCTCGATCGACTCCTTGATCTTGGCGATCGCCTCGTCGCGCGGCAGCACACCGGAGATGGCGAAGAAGCAGGTCTGCAGCACGACGTTGATCCGCCCGGCCATCCCGACGTCACGCGCGATCCGGTTGGCGTCGATGGCGTAGACCTCGATGCCCTTGGCGAGGATCTGCTCCTGGACGGGCCGCGGGAGCGCATCCCAGACCTCGTCCGGCGCGTGCCGGCAGTTGAGCAGCAACGTCGCCCCAGGCGCCGCCCGACCGAGCACGTCGACCTGGTCCAGTAGCCCGAACTGGTGGCAGCCGACGAAGCTCGCCTGCTGCACGAGGTAGGGCGCCCGTATCGATCGCGGGCCGAAGCGCAGGTGCGACACGGTCTGTGAGCCCGACTTCTTCGAGTCATAGACGAAGTAGGCCTGGGCGTTCTGGTGCTCCTCGGACCCCAGGATCTTGATCGTGTTCTTGTTCGCGCCGACCGTTCCGTCGGCGCCGAGGCCGAAGAAGACGGCACGCACCGTGCCGTCGGGCTCGATATCCAGCGACGCGTCGAAGGGTAGGCTCGTCTTGGAGACGTCGTCGTTGATGCCGATGGTGAACCGGCGCCGCGGGCGCTCGCGCGCAAGCTCCTCGAACACCCCGGCGACCATGCCCGGGGTGAACTCCTTCGACGACAGCCCGTAACGGCCGCCGGACACCCTCGGCATGACCTCCCGCTCACCGTCCTGGTGCGACTCGGTGAGCGCGGCGACCACGTCGAGGAACAGTGGCTCGCCGATCGAGCCAGGCTCCTTGGTCCGATCCAGCACCGCGAGCCGGCGCACGCTCGCGGGCAGCGCCTCGACGAGCGCCCGGGCCGGGAAGGGCCGGTACAGCCGCACCTGGAGCACGCCGAGCTGCTCACCCCGCGCGTTGAGTGAAGCCACGGTCTCGTGAACGGTCTCCGCACCGGAACCCATCACCACCAGCACTCGCTCGGCGTCGGGATGCCCGGAGTACTCGACGACGTGCATGGGGCGGCCGGTGCGCTCGCCAAGGCGGGTCATCACGTCCTCGACGACCTCCGGGACACGGGCGTAGAACGGGTTCACCGTCTCGCGCGCCTGGAAGTAGGTGTCCGGGTTCTGCGCGGTGCCGCGGATGAACGGCCGCTCAGGCGACAGCCCGCGATCGCGATGCTCACGGACCAGCTCCTCGGGCACCAGCGCCCGCAGGTCGTCGTCGGAGAGCATCTCGATCGTGTTCAGCTCGTGCGAGGTGCGAAACCCATCGAAGAAGTGCACGAACGGTACCCGCGTCTGAAGCGTGGCCGCCTGCGCCACCAGCGCCAGGTCGTGGGCCTCCTGGACCGACGCCGAGGCGAGCAGCGCAAAACCCGTCTGGCGCACCGCCATAACGTCGGAGTGGTCGCCGAAGATCGACAGTCCCTGCGCCGCCAACGAGCGTGCGGCCACGTGCATCACAGCGGCGGTCAGCTCACCGGCGATCTTGTACATGTTCGGGATCATCAGCAGCAGGCCCTGCGACGCCGTGAACGTCGTGGAGAGCGCCCCGCTCTGCAGGGACCCGTGGAGCGCCCCGGCCGCCCCGGCCTCGCTCTGCATCTCCACTACGGAGGGAACGGTCCCCCACACGTTGGCCCGCCCCTTGCTCGACCATTCGTCGGCCAGTTCCGCCATCGTCGACGACGGCGTGATCGGGTAGATGCAGCAGACCTCGTTGAGCCGGTAGGCGACCGACGCCGCAGCCTCGTTGCCGTCGATCGTCGCGCGCGTCACTCGGGCTCCGGGAACATCTCGATCGAGTGCACCGGGCACTGCTCGTAGCACACGGCGCAGCCGGTGCAGCGGTCGTAGTCGTACATGTAGCCGTGCCCGACGCCGAGCTTGATGATCGCGTCCTCCGGGCACGCGCCAAGGCAGCCATCGCACTCGGTGCAGTTGCCGCACGACAGGCACCGGCGCGCCTCGTAGGTCGCCTCCTCGAGAGACAGCCCTCCGGTCACCTCGCTGAAGCCGGCGACGCGCTCCTCGGGCGCCAGCTCGGGCTGCTGGCGGCGCGCGGCATCGCCGAAGAACCACAGGTTCAGCATGTCGAACGAGGCCAGGTCGTGCTTCGGCCGGCTCGCGGCCTCCGCGCCCCGCAGCCACTCATCGATGTGGCGGGCGGCCTTCTTGCCGTGCCCCACACCGACCGTCACCGTGCGCTCGCTCGGCACCATGTCCCCGCCGGCGAACACGCCGGGACTCCCCGTCATCAGCGACGCGGACACGATCACCGTGCCGTCCGGCTCGAACTCCACCCCGGGTACCGCGCGCAGGAAGGTGGTGTCGGTCTCCTGGCCGAGCGCCAGGATGACGGTGTCCGCCGCCAGGGTCTCGAACCGCCCGGTCGGCTGCGGGTACCCGGACTCGTCGAGCTCCATCAGCTCGACCTGCAGCTCCGGCCCGTCCAACGCCTTGATCGTCTGCAGCCAGTTGATCCGCACGCCCTCCCGCTCGGCGTCCTCGGCCTCGTCGGCATGGGCCGGCATCTGCTCGCGCGTGCGGCGGTAGACGATCATCGCCTCTTCCGCACCCATCCGACGGGCCACCCGGGCGGCGTCCATCGCCGTGTTGCCGCCCCCGTAGACCGCCACGCGGCGCCCGATCACCGGCCGCTCGCCAGAGGCGACGCTGCGCAGGAATGACACCGCCTCCACGATCTTGCCGGTGTCCTGAGCCGGGATGTCGACGCGCTTGGACAGGTGGGCGCCCACCGCGACGAAGATCGCGTCAAAGGCGCCCTCCTCCCGCTCGACCGCGAGATCCTCGACCCGGTGGTCGCAGGTCATCCGCACGCCCAGCTTCGCTATCCGGTCCACCTCGCGGCTCAGGACGTCGCGGGGCATCCGGTAGGCCGGGATGCCGTAGCGCATCATCCCGCCTGGCTCGGCGCCGGCGTCCCGGATCTCCACCTCGTGGCCGCGCCGGCGCAGGTGGTAGGCCGCCGACAGCCCGCTCGGCCCGGAACCGATGACGAGCACGCGCTTGCCGCTGGGGACCGGCGGTGGGTCGAACAGCCACTCCTGCTCCAACGCCAGGTCGCCGAGGAACCGCTCGACCGAGTGGATCGAGACGGCGCTGTCGAGGTTGGCGCGGTTGCAAACGGTCTCGCACGGGTGGTAACAGACCCGCCCGTGGATCGCCGGGAACGGATTGTCGGCGACCAGCTCGCGCCACGCCTGCTCATGGCGACCCGCCTGCGTGTGCGCCAGCCAGGCCTGGATGTTCTCCCCGGCCGGGCAGCCGGCGTTGCACGGGGGCAGCAGGTCGACGTAGACCGGGCGACGCTCCCGGACCGGTCCGGCGCGGGAGCGCGCGTGCACCAGATCAGGCAGCCGCGTCACATCCCGCTGCGGGCCGGTCATACCGTCGCCGCCAGCCTATGGGCCCGTCGCAGTCGTTGCGCCACCATCACGGTCTAGGCTACCCGCTTTGGCCGTTCGACGCGCTTCGCCACAGCCAGCGGCAGAACCCGTCTGCCCTGGACGCCATGGCCTTGACTTCGGTCGGGGAGAGAGCGAGCGGCCGATCGCCCACATCGCGGCTGATCTTGGCATTCATCCCCGAGAGGTTGCGCAAGCGGGTGCGCCTGGCCGAGGCCCGCTGCGGATGCGCGTCATGCTCACGAAGGCAGGTCTCTCAGCGCTGCGGCGCGCCCCGCAGCGGGCTTGAGGGGTCACGCTTCGGCTCCTGGCCGGCGAGCAGCGAGCGGCCGGTCATCTCCTCGGGCTGCTCGATGCCCAGGAGCGCGAGCGCGGTCGGCGCCACGTCGGCGAGGATGCCCTCGCCGTCGAGCCGCACGCCCTCGAGCGTGACGATGAACGGTACGGGGTTGAGCGAATGGGCGGTGTCGGGCGACCCGTCCTCCTCGAGCATCTCGTCGGCGTTGCCGTGGTCCGCGACGACGATGACCGCGCCGCCGCCGGCCTGCACGGCCGCGACGATGCGGCCGAGGCACTCGTCGACGGTCTCGACCGCCTTGACCGCGGCCTCGATGACGCCGGTGTGGCCGACCATGTCGGCGTTGGCGAGGTTGATGATCCCGAACACCGGGCGATCATGCTCCCAGTGGCGCAGGAACGCGTCGGTCGCCTCGCGGGCGCTCATCTCCGGCTTGTGGTCGTAGGTGGGGACGTCGCGCGGGGAGTCCACGAGCTCGCGCACCTCGCCCGGGTACGGCTCCTCCTCGCCGCCGTTGAAGAAGTACGTCACGTGCGGGTACTTCTCCGTCTCGGAGACGTGTAGCTGCGTCTCGCCGCGATCGGAGATGACCTTGGCGAGCGTGACCTCGGGCCGGTCGGGCAGGAAGGCCACGGGGTAGGGCCAGCCCTCCTCGTACTCCGTCAGCGTGGCATAGCGGTCGACGCCCGCCTTCGTCAGCGCCTCGGTGATCTGGCGCATCCGGTCCGGGCGGAAGTTGAAGGCGATCACGGAGTCGCCCGGGCGGATATGCGCCTCCTCGCCGACCGTGGTCGGTCTCATGAACTCGTCCGTCTCGCCGCGCTCGTAGGCCGCCTCGGCGGCCGCCTCGCCGCTGTCGGCCTCGTGCTCGCCTTTGCCCTCCATGAGCAGGTCGATCGCCATCTGAGTGCGGTCCCAGCGCGTGTCGCGGTCCATCGCGAAGTAGCGGCCGATGACGGTCCCGATCCGCCCGACGCCCGCCTCCCCGGCCCAGCGCTGGACGTCCGCAAGACTCTCAGCGCCGCTGGTGGGCGAGGTGTCGCGCCCGTCCGTGAAGGCGTGGATGACGAGGTCCTCCACCCCCTCGTGCGCGGCGAGCTCGATCAGCGCCTTCAGGTGGCGGTCGGCCGAGTGCACACCGCCTTTCGAGACGAGCCCGATGAAGTGCACGCGGGGGGTGTCCCGCAGCGCCCCGAGCAGTACCGCGTTGTCGGCCAGCGACCCGTCCTCGACGGCCTCGTCGATGCGCACGAGGTCCTGTTTGACGACCGCGCCCGCGCCAAGGTTGAGGTGGCCGACCTCCGAGTTGCCCATCTGCCCCTCCGGGAGCCCGACGCTCGGGCCGCAGGCCGTCAGCGTGGTGTGGTCGCGCTCCTCCCAGAGCCGGTCGAACACCGGCGTGTCGGCGAGCGCAACCGCGTTGCCCGGCCCATCCGGCGCCAGCCCCCAGCCGTCGAGGATCACCAGGCAGACGGCGGGGACCGTCGTCACTGCGCCGCGGCGACGAGCCCGCGCGCGATCTCGACGATGCGCCCGAGCGACTCGGGGTCGAGGCTGGCTCCGCCGACGAGCGCGCCGTCGACGTCGGGAAGGGCGAGCAGCTCGTCGGCGTTCTCGGGCTTCAGCGAGCCGCCGTAGAGGATCCGGACCGCCTGGCCGGCGGACTTGTCGATGTCGTCCACCAGCGCGCGCACGAACGCCACCGTCTCCTGCGCCTGCTCCGTCGTCGCCGAGAGGCCGGTCCCGATCGCCCAGATCGGCTCGTAGGCGAGGACGACTTCCGGCAGCCGCTCGAAGGGCACTCTCTCGAGCCCCTCCTTGACTTGGTGGCGCAGCTTGCGCTCGGTGTCGCCACGCTCGCGCTCCTCCTCGGTCTCTCCGACGCAAAGGATCGGAAGGAGCCCCGCCTCGAGCGCGGCCGGCACTTTCAGCTGCAGCGCCCGGTCGGTCTCACCGAACAGCTCGCGGCGCTCGGAGTGGCCGAGCACGACGCCGTGGACGCCGACCTCGGCCAGCATCGCCGGCGAGACCTCGCCCGTGAACGCCCCCTGGAGCGCCTCGTGCATCGTCTGGGCGAGCACCTCGACGCGCGAGCCGCGCGCGGAGTCGACCAGAGCCGGCAACGCCAGGAAGGGGACGCAGATCCCGATCTCGACGCCGTCCGCGGAGGACACCTTGGGCATCAGTGCCTGCACGTAGCGCTCGGCCTCCGCGAGCGTCTTGTTCATCTTCCAGTTGCCGGCGATGAAGGGGGTGCGCCGCGGGTTCATGACAGCGCCACCACGCCTGGCAGCTCCTTGCCCTCGATCAGCTCGAGCGAGGCGCCGCCGCCGGTGGAGAGGTGGTCGACGTCATCGGCGAGGCCGAACTGCGCCAGCGCCGCGGAAGAGTCGCCGCCGCCGACGACCGTCCTCCCTGGGCACTGCGCGACCGCCTCAGCCACGCGACGGGTGCCGTCCGCGAACGGGTCGAGCTCGAAGACGCCCATCGGCCCGTTCCAGAACACCGTGCCGGCCTCCGCGATAAGGGCGGCGTAGTCCTCCGCCGACGAGGGGCCAATATCGAGCCCCATCCAGCCCTCGGGGACGTCGACGCCGTCGAGCTGCTTGACCTCGGTGTCGGCCGAGGACTCGCGCCCTGCGACCAGGTCGGCCGGGAGTCGCAGCTTGTGGCCGCCCCTCTCGAGCGCCGCGCGCGCGGGCTCGACGCCCTCCTGCTCACACAGCGAGTCGCCGACCCTGTGACCCTGCGCCTTGAAGAACGGGAAGCACATCGCGCCGCCGACGAGCACGGTGTCCGCGCGGTCCAGGAACGCGTCGATCACGCCGATCTTGTCGGTGACCTTGGCCCCGCCGAGGACCGCCACCAGCGGGCGCTTCGGGTCCTCGAGGATGCCTTTCAGCGTCCGCACCTCGCGCTCCAGCAACCGGCCCGCGGCCGACGGGAGCAGGTGCGCCACCGCCTCGGTCGAGGCGTGGGCGCGGTGCGCGGTGCCGAAGGCGTCGTTGACATAAAGGTCGGCGAGCGCGGCGTAGCGCTCGGCCAGCTCGGGATCGTTCTTGCTCTCCCCCGGCTCGAAGCGGACGTTCTCGAGCATCACGACCTCGCCATCGGGCAGCTCGTCGAGGTTGGGCGCCAGCGCGACTTCGACCCCGAGCAGCTCGCTCAGGCGCTCGGCCGCCGGCTTCAGCGACAGCTCCGGCTCACGGTCCTTGGGGCGCCCGAGGTGGGCGGCCAGGATCAGCTGCCCCGCGCCGTGCGATCGCAGCTCCTCGAGCGTCGGGAGCGCGCCACGGATGCGGGCGTCGTCCGTGATCCGCTGCCGCTCGTCCAGCGGGACGTTGAAATCCACGCGGACGAATACGCGCTTGCCCGCAGGATCGACATCGTCAAGCGTACGCACGCACCGGCACCCACTGCGCGAGCTCGACACAGCGGTTCGAGTAGCTCCACCCATTGTCGTACCACGAGACGACCTTCACCAGGCTCCCTTCGAGTACCGCGGCCAGCCTAGCGTGTCGGTGTCGCTCACCTTGCGTCAGAGCTGACATGCGCGAGTCGACCACAGCCTCATCGCCCCCATCGCTCATCCGGCACGTGCCGGCCGGGTGATAGATCAGCATCAGGCGCCGGCGCAGGTCGGCTTCGAGATCGGTGCGATCGCGCTGCTCGGGCCCGGGCCCGAGCTCCTTGTGACGTGCGCGGCTCCCGACCACCCGCGGCCTTACGCCACTTCACGGCCACCTTCGAACCGCTGGGCTGACCCCGGCGGTGGTCTGTCTCGTCACAGCATCCTGACGCCGCCCCAGAGGCGGGGTCCTGCCGCCGCGCCGGTCACGCTTCCGTCTGGAGCGGTGGTGATCACCAACCGCCGTGGCCAGCTTCGAGTATCTGCGCGGTCGTTCTCCGGATCGCCTCTCGCGTCTCGTCGCACTAGTATGGGTCGCGATCCCGATTCGCGACGGTCGCCCGCTCATGGGTCGGCTTCCGCACGGGGTCGGGAAAGAGGAGACGTGGACGGAACGCTTGTGCGGCCACTCCGGCGCGCCGCCCAGTTGAAGGCTGGCGGCGAAGTGATCGTCGACGGCTTGGTGCGGCTGACCTGGTGTACGGAAGCGGGAGGAGTGCCCGCTCCTTCGCACAAGCGCTCGAGGGCTCCGATTCCCGCGATCTCGACGGCCGATCGCGGCCGTCAGCCATCTAGGAGGAGCTATGCCTGAAGCGGTCATCGTCGACGCCATCCGGACGCCAATCGGGCGCGCCGTCAAGGGGACATTGAGGGACGTTCGGGCCGACGACCTCGCAGCGATTCCGCTGCGCGCCCTTGTCGAGCGCAACCCTCAGGTCGATTTCAGCGAGACGACCGACATCCTGATGGGCTGCGGCTTCCCCGACGGCGAGCAGGGCTACAACGTCGGCCGTAACGCGCAGTTGCTCGCCGGCATCGATCACCATGTCCCGGCGGTCACGGTGAGCCGTTTTTGCTCATCCTCGCTGCAGACGATCCGGATGGCCTTCCATGCCATCGAGGCGGGCGAAGGCGATCAGTACATCGCGGCGGGCGTCGAGTGCGTGTCGCGCGGCGCGGCCCAGACGTTCCCGTTGACCAACCCGCGCATCGACGGCTCGGACGGCGCGGCGTACAACGTGTACATCTCGATGGGCATCACGGCCGAGAACGTGGCCGAGCGCTGCAAGGTCACCCGGGAGTCCCAGGATGAGTGGGCGGCGCTGTCGCAGCAGCGCGCGGTGGCGGCGCGTGAGAGCGGCCATTTCGACCGCGAGATCGTGGGCGTCGACATCCCCGAGCTCCACGACGCCAGCGGCGACGTCGTCGCTGCGCACACGGTCACGAGCGACGATGGGCCGCGCCCGGGCACGACCGTGGAGAAGCTCGCGGCACTGAAGCCCGCCTTCAAGCCCGATGGCTCGGTGACGGCCGGCAACGCGTGCCCGCTCAACGACGGCGCCGCCGCCGTGCTGGTGATGTCCGAGGACAAGGCGAGCGAGTTGGGCCTCGAGCCTCGGGCGCGCATCATCGCGTCCTCGGTGGCGGCGATCCGCCCGGAGATCATGGGCCTCGCCCCGATCCCGGCGATCCGGGCGGTGCTCGAGGCGGCGGGCATGACGATCGAGGACATGGACGCGGTCGAGATGAACGAGGCGTTCGCGGCGCAGGTCGTGCCCTGTCGCGACGAGCTCGGCATCGACCCCGAGAAGCTCAACATCAACGGCGGCGCGATCGCGCTGGGCCACCCGTTCGGGATGACCGGCGCGCGGATCATGACCACCCTGCTCAACAACCTCGACGCCGTGGACGGCAGGTTCGGGCTCGAGGCGATGTGCGTGGCCGGCGGGATGGGACAGGCCATGATCGTCGAGCGGCTCAACTAGTGAACGGAAGGGACGACTAACATGGCAACCACAGATTCCAGCCCTCAGACCGCCGAGCGCGGCAAGGAGCTCACGGGACGGGTCGCATTCGTCACGGGAGGGACCCGCGGGATCGGTGCGGCGATCTGCCGCAGCCTCGCCTCGGCGGGCGCGGTGGTCGGGGCCGGCTTCTCCTCGAACCGCGAGCGGGCCGACGAGCTGCGCCAGTCGATCGAGACCGACGGAGGCACGCTGACGTTGCATCAGGGCAACGTGGGCGACTGGGAGGACTGCCAGCGTGTCATTGGGGAGGTGATCGAGGAGCACGGCCGCCTGGACATCCTCGTCAACAACGCGGGCGTCACCGTCGACCGGCCCGTGTGGAAGATGTCCGTCGACGATTGGCACAAGGTGCTGCGCGTGAACCTGTCGGGGGCGTTCTACATGAGCAAGCCGGCGATCACGCACATGCTCGATCGAGGCTCGGGCCGCATCATCAACATCTCGTCGGTGACCGGCGAGACCGGCAACATCGGCCAGGCGAACTACACGGCCTCGAAGGCGGGGCTCTTCGGGCTGACCAAGACGCTCGCCCGCGAGGCGGCGTTATTCCTCAGGGCGTCAGGCAAGCTCGACAAGGGGATGGGGGTGACCGTCAACGCCGTCACCCCGGGTCTGATCGAGACCGACATGGTCGCCACGATCCCCCCGTTCATGCTGAACAAGTTCCTGGAGGACATCCCGATGCACCGGATGGGGCAGGCGGACGAAATCGGCCGAGTCGTGTGCTTCCTCGCCCAGGACGCCTCGGGCTACATCACCGGGCAGGTCTGGGGCGTCAACGGCGGACTCGACATGTGATCGGTGGGCCGGCGGCGAGCCGTCGTGTGCCCGCCGCCCACGGACCTCGGACGGGGCAGCAGCCGAGCTTGTGAACGTGGTTGCAACGGCGACGTCGACGGGGCTGCGCCGGCGTCTGGAGGAGGTGGTCGGGGGCGACCATGTGCGGACCGACGAGGGCGCGCTGGTGACCTTCTCGACGGACGCGACGCCGCTCGAGCGCGGTCGTCCCGACGCGGTCGTCTTCCCGGCGACGGCCGAGGAGGTCGCCGGGGTGATGCGCATCGCCAACCAGCGGCGGGTCCCGCTCGTCCCGCGCGGGTCGGGCACGAACCTGAGCGCCGGGACGGTCCCGCACCGAGGCGGCATCGTGCTCGTGCTGACGCGGATGAACAGGATCAAGGAGGTCAGCGACGCGGAGCTGGTCGCGGTCTGCGAGCCGGGAGTGCGCACGATCGAGTTGGCGCAGGCCGCGGCCGCGAAGGGCCTCCTCTTCCCGCCCGACCCCGGGAGCCAGACGACCGCGACCGTGGGCGGGAACGTCGCGGAGTGCTCGGGCGGACTGCGCGCGGTGAAGTACGGGGTGACGCGCGACTACGTGCTAGGCGTCGAGGCGGTGCTGCCGACGGGAGAGATCATCCGCAGCGGCGGGCGGCTGGTCAAGGACGTCGCCGGCTATGACCTGCGGCGCCTGCTGTGCGGCAGCGAGGGCACCCTTGCGGTGATGACCGAGCTGACATTGCGGCTGATGCCCGCGCCCGAGGCGTCCGGCATCGGCATGGCCTACTTCCCCGATCTCGCCGACGCCGCCCGCGCGGTGTCGCGGGTGCTGGCCTCCGGCGTCCTCCCCGTCACCCTCGAGTTCCTCGACCAGGTCTGCATCGGCGCGGTCGAGGACTTCGCGCACATCGGGCTCGACACGTCAGCCGGCGCGCTGCTCATCTTCGGGCAGGACGGGGACCCTGCCGCGATCGAGCGCGACCTGCAGCGGATGGCGCAGGCGTGCACGGCGGAGGGTGCGACGGAGGTGCGGATCGCCGAGTCCCCGGAGGCGGCCGGCGAGGTGCTCGAGGCGCGCCGTGCCGCGCTGCCCTCGCTGTCGCGGCTGGAGCCGCTCACCCTCCTCGAGGATGCGACGGTGCCGCGGTCGCGCATCGCCGAGATGGTCGAGTACATCCAGGAGGTCGCCCAGCGCCACGAGCTCAGGATCGGCACCTTCGGCCACGCGGGCGACGGCAACCTGCATCCGACCGCTGTCCTCGACCCCGCGGACGAGGGCTCGGTGCACCGCGCTCGCGCCGCCTTCGACGAGATCTTCGCCCGGGCGATCGAGCTCGACGGCACGATCACCGGCGAGCACGGGATCGGCACCGTGAAGCTGCGCTACCTCGAGCGCCAGCTCGGCACCGACCACATGGCGCTCCTGCGGCGCATCAAGGCCGCCTTTGACCCCAACGGCATCCTCAACCCGGGAAAGCTGGGGTCATGAGCACCGTGGATCGCACGCCCGAGAGCGTCCCCGAGCGGCGCGGGGTGTTCACGCCCGAGTTGCTCGATCGCTGCATCTCCTGCGGCTTCTGTTTGCCCGTCTGTCCGACGTATGAGCTGACCGGCGTCGAGACGTCATCGCCGCGCGGGCGCATCAACCTGATGCGGGCGCTCGAGACGGGCGTGTTGGGCGACGACGATCCCACCCTCCGTGAGGAGGCGTCCTTTTGCCTGGGCTGCCGTGCGTGCGAGCCGGTGTGCCCCGCCGGGGTGCAGTATGGCGTGCTGTTGGAGGAGTGGCGCGACCACCTGTGGAAGGGGCGGGAGCGGCCCTGGAAGGTGCGGCCGCTGCTCTGGGCGGTGGACTCGCCGCGTCGGGTGCGCGCGATGGGGATGGTGCGCCGGCACGCC
Source organism: uncultured Actinomycetes bacterium (assembly GCA_963728925.1). Taxonomy (GTDB): domain Bacteria; phylum Actinomycetota; class Thermoleophilia; order Solirubrobacterales; family Solirubrobacteraceae; genus JBBPZA01. The sequence continues at coordinate 70,983 of CAVSMB010000014.1, forward strand.
GGGCGTGGCCGCGAGGCGCCGGGGCCGGTGAACCTCATGCTCGGGTGCTTTGAGCGGGTCCTGTATCCGCGGGTCAGTCGCGACGCGCGGAAGTTGGCCGGCGAGCTCGCGGCGCCGGCCGACCAAGGGTGCTGCGGCGCGCTGCACGCGCACAACGGAGAGTTGGGGCGCGGGCGGGAGCTGGGCGAGGCGCTGCCCGGGACGATCGTGGCGACGGCCGGCGGGTGCGCCGCGCACCTGGCGAGCGTGCTCGGTACGGAGCGTGTGAAGGAGCTCTCGCATTGGCTGGTCGAGCGCGAGCGCCCGCGAGCCGCGACGCCCGAGGCGTCGGCCGGCGGTCGCCCGCGGATCGGGCTGCAGGACTCCTGTCACCTGCGCAGCGGGTTGGGCGTGTGGCGCGAGCCGCGCGAGCTGATCGCGCGCGTCGGCGAGTATGTCGAGCTGTCGAGCGCGGCCGCGTGCTGCGGCGCGGCGGGCTCCTACGCGGTCGTGCGCCCCAAGGACAGCGCGCGTGTGCTCGAGGGGCATCTCGACGAGATCGCCGACGCGGACCTCGACGTGATCGTGGTGGTCAACCCGGGCTGCTACCGGCAGCTCCAGCAGGGCGTCAAGCGGCGCCGGCTGAAGACGCGCGCCGTCCACCTCGCCGAGCTGCTGGCCAGCCAGGAGGCAGGGGATCGAGTAAGGCGCTGGCCGAGTCCGTGAGCGCCCCGACGAGGTCGCTTCGCGCGTCAGGGCGCGCGCCGGTAGGACGGCGGGGCGGGTCGCTGTGGGTGTTTCTCCAGCCATTCCCGTTCAAGCCGCACCTCGATCGGCACGCCGTGGGCGCCGGTGACCACGGTCTCCTCGTGGGGCGCGCCGAGATAGGGGCCGATGTAGCGGCCGGCGATCTTGCCCGGCGGCCACCACAAGGCATGGTCGGCGACCAGCGAGTCGTCGCCGGCGCCGCCGGCGATCGTGTGGCGTAGGTAGCGTGGCTGCTCGCCGGTGAGGAGCATCCCACGCAGCACCGGTCGGAAGGGTGCCGGCTCGACGGGGGCCCCGGCCGCGGCGGCGATGTCCTGTGCCGCCGCGTCGGCCTGCTGAGCGGCAAGGCCGCCCTGCTTGACCGGGAAGTCCACCGCGTCGCCGGCGGCCCACACGCCCTCCACGTCGCGGACGCGCCCGTGCGGGTCGGTGGGCAGGAAGCCCCCGAGCGCGGACGGGAGGCCGGGGACGGCCGGGCCGGCGAGCGCGGGAAGCGCGACGACGCGGTCGGCGGCGATGCGGGCCTGGCCGGGGGAGAGGACGAGCTCGTCACCGTCGACCCGCGCGGCGTAGGTTTCCCCTCGGAAGCGAATCCCACGCTGCTCGAGCAGCTCGCTCGCGGCGGCCGACGCCGCGCGCCCGAACAACGCGAGCGGCGCGTCCTCGGGGGTGACGAGCGTGATCTCCGGCTCTGCGCCGCGTTCGGTCGCGTCGGCGGCGGTCAGCAGCGCCAGCTCGTAGGCCGGAAGCATCCATCCCGTCGCCGGCGGCACGACGAAGGCGATGCGGGCGACGCGGTGCGCCGCGACGTCGGCCAGCAGCCGGCGCATCGCCGGGGCCTCCCGCCGCCCGCCGTAGGTGATGGCCCCCGTCACCATCTCGACCTGCCGGCACCCGATCGCGATGAGTAGCGCATCGAAGCCGAGCTCCTCGCCGGCTTGCGTAAGCACGGTGCGCTCGTCGGCGTCGACGCGCTGCAGCGCGTCCTTCACGAAGGTCGCCCCGCGCGCGGCGGCGATCCGCTCGAGGTCATAGGCGCGCGCCTTGCCCAGCGCAAACGGCGCCCCGACCTCGAGGGGGCGATAGGTGAACGTGTCCACCGGCGCGAGCAGCTCGATCTCGACGCGGTCCTCGGCCAGGTCGCGCAACGCCAAGAGCGCCTCGAGGGCGGCCACTCCGCCACCGGCAATCAGTACCCGCATGACACCGCGCACGCTACACACGCCGCAGCGGCCGGGCATCCGCGCGGGCAGCGCGGTTGGGGGCCGTACTCTCCCGCAGCGGCGAGGTGCGGCGGGCGTCACCCCGAGTTCGGGCCCGACCGCTAGTACGCCCTATCGTCGGCCGGGCCGGCCGCGTCGAGCGTCGCCCTTACCTCGCGGGCGATCTCCAAGTCCTCACGGGTCGCGACGACGAAGGTGCGCACAGCGGCGCCCTCGGCGCTCACCTCCGCATCGCCGCTCGCCGCAGCGTTGGCCCGCGAGTCGAGCCGCACGCCGAGAAAACCCAGGCCTTCGGATGCGCCAGCGCGGACGGCGGCCGACCTCTCGCCGACGCCGCCGGTGAACACGAGCGCGTCCATGCCCTCCATGGCCGCCGCCATGGACGCGATCGCCGCGCGCAGGCGGTGCAGGTAGACCCCGAGGGCCAACCGGGCGTCAGGGTCCTCGCGGCGAAGGACCTCGCGCATGTCGGCGGTCCCGGCCAGGCCCTCAAGGCCCGAACCGCGCTCGAGCCCGTCCGCCATCGCGTCTCGCTCCAGACGCCCGTCGTCGAGCAGCCAGAGGACGAGCCCCGGATCCACGGTGCCCGAACGCGTCGCCATGACCAGCCCCTCCAGCGGCGTGAAGCCCATCGTCGTGTCGACGGAGCGCCCGCCTCGGACGGCCGCCAGCGACGCGCCTGCGCCCAGATGGCAGGTCACGAGCCGCAGGCCGGCGTCGCCGCGACGCCCGAGCAGCTCCGCCGCCCGTCGGGACGCGTAGGCGTGGGAGAGGCCGTGGAAGCCGTAGCGGCGCAGGGGCCAGCGCGCGCGCCACTCACCCGGCAGGGCGTAGGTCGCCGCGACCTCCGGGAGGGCGGCGTGGAAGGCGGTGTCAAAGCACGCGACGGCCGGAGGCCCGGGGAGGACGGCGGCGACCGCGTCGAGGGCGGCGAGCGAGGCGGGCTGGTGCAGCGGCGCGAGCTCGGTCAGCGCCCGCAACGCGGCGACGACCTCGGGGTCGATGCGTGCCGGCCCGATGAAGTGCTCGCCACCGTGGACGACCCGGTGCCCGATCGCGTCCACCGCCCCGAGCCCGTCGAGGGCAGCGGCAAGAGCGCCCGGCTCGACGCGCGCCTGCGGGGCATCGAGGTCGTGGGCGGCGATGAGCTCGTCGTCGTCGGAGAGAAGCCGGAGCTTGAGGCTGCTGGACCCGGCATTGACGACGAGCACCCGCACGGCGACCGGCGCGGCCGTCAGGCGGGGGCGCCGCGTGCCGGGGCGGCCACGCCGTCCGACACGCCCGGCAAGGCGTCGTCCTGCGCCGGCCACGTCCAGTCGCGGACGTCGGGCGGGTCGTCGCCCACCTCGCGCGTGTACTGGCGGTGGCGCAGTCGCTCGTCGACCATCGCCTGGCGCAGGTGGGCGGCCCGCTCGCTCAGCCCGGGTACGCGGTCGATCACGTCGATCACCAGGTGATAGCGGTCCATGTCGTTGAGCATGACCATGTCGAACGGCGTGGTGGTCGTGCCCTCCTCCTTGTAGCCGCGCACGTGCAGGTGGTCGTGGTTGGCGCGCCGGTAGGTCAGGCGATGGATCAGCCACGGGTAGCCGTGGTAGGCGAAGATCACGGGCCGGTCGGTCGTGAAGAGCGCGTTCCACTCCGAGTCGGGCAGCCCGTGCGGGTGCTCGGTCGGCGACTGCAGGCGCATGAGGTCCACGACGTTCACGACGCGGACCTTGAGCGACGGGAGGTGCCGGCGCAGCAGCGCCGCCGCGGCGATGACCTCGAGCGTGGGGGTGTCCCCGGCGCAGGCGAGCACGACGTCGGGCTCGGCCCCCTGGTCGCTCGAGACCCAATCCCACACGCCGATCCCGCGCGTGCAGTGGAGCACCGCCTCCTCCATCGACAGGTAGTCGAGCGCCGGCTGCTTGCCGGCAACCACGACGTTGACGTAGTCGCGCGAGCGCAGGCAGTGGTCGGCCACCGAGAGCAGGCAGTTGGCGTCGGGCGGGAGGTAGACGCGGATGATCTCAGCCTTCTTGTTGACCACGTGGTCGATGAAGCCGGGATCCTGGTGGGAGAAGCCGTTGTGGTCCTGGCGCCAGACGTGGGAGCTGAGCAGGTAGTTCAGCGAGGGGATCGGCCGCCGCCAGGGGATGCCGCGGGTCACCTTCAGCCACTTGGCGTGCTGGTTGAACATCGAGTCGATGATGTGGATGAACGCCTCGTAGCAGTTGAAGAGCCCGTGGCGACCGGTGAGCAGGTAGCCCTCCAGCCAGCCTTGGCAGAGGTGCTCGGACAGCACCTCCATGACGCGGCCGTCGGTCGCGAGGTCCTCGTCGTCGGGCTCGATCCGCGACTCCCACGTCCGGTCGGTCACCTCGAGAACGGCGCCGAGGCGGTTGGAGGCGGTCTCGTCGGGGCCCATGATGCGGAAGCGGTCGCCGTTCGCGAGCATGACGTCGCGTAGGAAGGTCCCCAGCACGCGGGTCGCCTCGCTCGAGGTCGCGGCGGGACGTGGGACGTCGACGCCGTAGCGGCGGAAGTCCGGCAGCTCCAGCGCCCGGAGCAGCACCCCGCCGTTGGCGTGCGGGTTGGCGCCCATGCGCCGCGGCCCGTCGGGCGCGCAGGCGGCGAGCTCGTCGGTCAGGGCGCCGTCCTCGGTGAAGAGCTCCTCGGGCCGGTAGGAGCGCATCCACTCCTCGAGCTGGCGCAGGTGCTCCGGGTTGGACGCCAGCCCAGAGAGCGGGACCTGGTGGGCGCGGAAGGTTCCCTCCGCGGGCTTGCCGTCGACTACGCGCGGACCGGTCCAGCCCTTCGGGCTGCGCAGAACGATCATCGGCCACCGCGGGCGTTCGCGCTCGCCGCGCTCACGCGCCGCGCGCTGGATCACGTCGATGCGCTCGGTGGCACCGTCCAGCGCGGCGGCCATCGCCTGGTGCATCGCCTCGGGATCGGAGCCCTCGACAAATGTCGGCGCGTAGCCATAGCCCTCGAACAGCGCCCGCAGCTCCTCGTGCGGGATGCGCGCGAGCACCGTCGGGTTGGCGATCTTGTAGCCGTTGAGATGCAGCACGGGCAACACCGCGCCGTCGTGGACGGGATCGAGGAACTTGTTGGAGTGCCAGCTCGCGGCGAGCGGGCCGGTCTCCGCCTCGCCGTCGCCCACGACGCAGGCCACCAGCAGGTCGGGGTTGTCGAAGGCGGCGCCGTAGGCGTGGGCCAGGGCATAGCCGAGCTCGCCGCCCTCGTGGATCGAGCCCGGGGTCTCCGGCGCCACGTGGCTCGGGATGCCGCCCGGAAAGGAGAACTGCCGGAACAGCCGCCGGATGCCCTCCTCGTCGCGCCCGATGTGGGGGTAGACCTCCGTGTAGGTGCCCTCGAGGTAGGTGTTGGCCACGAGGCCGGGCCCGCCGTGGCCCGGCCCGGTCACGAAGATCGTGCTCAGGTCGCGCGCGCGGATCACGCGGTTGAAATGGGCGTAGACGAAGTTGAGTCCCGGTGTCGTGCCCCAGTGCCCGAGCAGCCGCGGCTTGACGTGCTCGAGGAGCAGCGGCTCGCGGAGCAGCGGGTTGTCGAGCAGGTAGATCTGCCCGACGGACAGGTAGTTGGCGGCGCGCCAGTAGGCGTCGAGGCGGTGCAGCTCGTCCTCGTCGAGCGGTCCGCCGGCCTCGATGCTCAAGCTCTCGTCCCTGCCGAGGCGATCCCGGTCCGTCGGTGGCTGACCAGCGACGGCACGCCGCGGGGCACCGCGAGCACCGGGCATGCGGCTTCGTGGCTGAGGAAGCTCGAGACGCTGCCGAGCAGCAGCGCGCCGAGCGGTCCGCTGCCCCGGGTCCCGCACACCAGGAGGTCGGCCTCGCGGGAGGCCGTGGCGAGCAGGCGGCCCGCCGCACCCTCCCCGAGGTCGCCCTCGACAACGACGTCGGCCTGCGCGCCCGCCCGCTCGATTCCCTGTTGCAGCGACTCGCGGGCCCGTCGCACGCTCTCCTCGTGGACAGGATCGAGGGGCGGGGAGGTGGCCAGCGCGTAGTGCTCGACGACCCCGAGCGCTCGCACCGAGGCTCCGCTCGCGGCGGCGAGAGCGACGCCCTCAGCGAGCGCGACCTGGGCCTCCGGGTAGGCGTCGAAGGCGACCACGACGCGGGTGAGCGCCGGCTCGCGCTCCCCGTAGGCCGGTGGTGCCACTACGACGGCGCATGGGGCGGCGTGCAGGAGGCGCTCCGGGACTCCCGCCAGGTGGGTCAGCCGCCCGCGGTGGGTGCGGCCGACGACGATCGCCACGGCTCCCAGCTCCTCGGCCACGCCGGCGAGCCCGTGGGCGGGGCTCGGCGCCTCGACCGCGCGCAGGGTCACGTCGGCCGCCTCTCCCGCGAGCTCGCGCGCCCGCTCGAGCACGTCGCGGGCGATGTCGCGGGTCTCGTCGTTCAGCCAGTCGTTCTCGAACCACGGGGCCGGCGGCACCGGGACGACCGTGACGAGCGCGAGCTGCGCGTCGGACGGCTTCGCGAGCAGCTAGCGCGAGCGCGAGCGCGTCGCGGTCGCGCTCGGTCCCATCGACGCCGACGAGGATGCTGGGCTGGACGGTCATGGGCGAAACTCCTTGGCCAGGATGGCACACATCGGCGGCCATCCTCGAAGCCGGCAACGGATCCCGCATCCGGTCGCAGCGCGGAGGGCGTTGCGTGGTTTCCCGCGACGCGCCGAGCCGATCCGAGGCCGCCGCCGGGCGGTCCGGCGCCCGTGGCGAGCACCGCCCGGAGGGCGGTGACCCAATGACGGAAGTGGCTGTCGGGCTGCTTCCGGTGATCACCCCTCGCCCTGGCGGTGGGGGTCCGCGGCGTCGTGGACCGCGGCGCGGTCGTCAAGCGGCTCAGCGCGGTGGACACGCTCGGCTCCACCGACGTCATCTGCACGGACAAGACCGGCACGCCGACCGAGAACCGGATGCGGGCGACCGCGGCCTGGACGCTCGCTGGTGCTCAGGATCTCGCCGAGCGGCCCGGCGCTTCGGCGTCGCCCGGCACCGCGCTCGGCGCGCTGGCGGTGACCATGGCCGCCTGCAACAACGCCTCGCTCGAGGGTGGGGAGGCGCGCGGCGATCCGACCGAGGCCGCGATGCTCGCGGCGGCCGCCCGCGCTGGGCGCTGACGTCGACACCGCGGGACGCGAGCACCGCCGCCGCCGCGAGTTCGCGTTCGATCCGGTGCTCAAGCTCATGTCGACCGTGGACGACCACGACGGCCGCCAGGCGACGACCATGACGTTCCTGGGGATGGTCGCTGGGCAGATCGGGACGGCGTTTGCGGCCCGGACAGACCGCGCGTCGTTGCGGTCGGTCGGCGGGCTAAGCAACCGGCTGCTGCTGTGGGGCGTCGCCTTCGCTCGAGCAGCCGGACGTGCCCCAGGGCCTCGAGCAGCTCCCGCATCGCGCGGTTGTCGGCGAGCATCAGCGCCGTGAAGCACGTGATGCCCTCGTCCCGCGCGCGTCCGTTGAGGAGGGCGAGGAGCGCCGTGCCCAGGCCACGCGCCTGCCAGTCGTCCACGACGGTCACCGCTGCATCGGCGACGTTCGGATGATCTGTGGAGCGGAAGAAGCGGGCGACGCCGATCCCGTTGCCCTCCCCCGAAAGGGCGATCGGCGCCTCGTGGTCGTGATGGTCCACGACGGTGAGGTAGCGCACGAGCGCGTCGTCCAGACGAGGCATCGGCGTCATGAAGCGGCGGTAGCGCGACTGGGGAGACAGGCGCTCGAACCCGGCGCGCAGGAGCGCGCCGTCCGCGGCCTGGACCGGACGCACCCGCACGGGCGAACCGTCGCGGAGCGTCACGTCCGCGCCCCTCCACGGCCCGTCCGCCCGGGCGGTGATCACGTCTTGCGAGGGCGGCTCATGCGGAGACCCCGGCCGACCCCGCGCCGACCCCTTGGGCCAGCGCGGCACCCCAGGCGCGGGCGCGTTCGAGCTCGCCGTCCTCAATCGGACCCTCGGCGTCGGCGACGAGGAAGCTCTCCGTGGCGACCACTTCACAGCCGCGGCGGCGCAGGCGCCGCGCGATGGCCCTCGCGGCCGAGCCGGCGACGGCGGGCGAGCGATCGACGCGCGTGTCGAAGGCGGCCGCTCGTGCACCATCGCTCCGTGGAAGATCGCGGAGCCAGCGGCGCAGCCCCGGGTCCTCGCTCGCGTTCGGCTCGACGGCCGCATGGTCGTCCTCCGTCGCGGGCTGGACCGCCATCTTTCGGCTGAGGGAGGTCGGAAGGCCATGCATGTGGGTCGGGCCGCCGACGACGAGCAGGTCGACGTCGCCGAGGCGGTCGCCAATCTCGGCGACATGCTCGGCAAGGGCGCCGCCGAGGCCATCGGCGATCGCCTCCGCGATCTGGCGTGAGTTGCCGTACACCGACTCGTAGACGACGAGCGCGCCCATGGTCACGTTTCGGCCGACGTCGCGAGCGGCTGCCGTTCGTCGCCCAGGACTCGCTCGGCCCCACGCGGAACGACGACGACCGGGCACGGAGGAGTCGCGGCCAGCTGCGCCGAGACGCTGCCCAAGAGCGCCGTGCGGAAGGGTCCGTAGCGCCGCGAGCCGACGACGAGCAGGTCCAGCGAGCCGCCCCGCTCGGCGAGCACCGTCGCCGCGTCGCCGTCGGCGACCTCGGCGTGGGTTTCCAGGTCGACGCCCACCTCGGCGAGTGTGGCGTCGAGCCGTTGCTCGATCTCGCCCCGGAGCCTCTTGACCACCTCTGAAGGTCGGCAGCCGCAGGGAGATGAAAGTACGGTCGCGGCCGTGCGCGAGCATCCGCCACCCGCACGGTCCAGGCTCCGTAGTCCGCCGCAGCGTTCGCGCGGCGCGGCCACGGTGGCAAGGCGGTGAACTCCCGGTAGCGTGCGCCCATGGCTTGCGGAGCGACGACGGTGGTGCTCGCCGACGACCACGCCGTCATGCGCGGCGGGCTTCGGATGCTGCTCGAGGCCGAGGACGACCTCGAGGTGGTCGCCGAGGCCGGCGACGTCGAGTCAACCCTGCGCTGTGTCCGCGCGCACCGCCCGGGCGTCCTCGTCCTCGACGTCACGATGTCCGACGGCTCCAGCCTCCCTCGCATCCCCGACCTGCTCGAGGCCTCGCCGGACACGGCGATCGTCGTCCAGACCATGCACGACGACCCAGCCTTCGCGCGCGAGGCGCTGCGCGCCGGCGCGCAGGCATACGTCCTGAAGGAGGCGGCCGAGCAGGACCTCGTCGAGGCGGTTCGGCTCGCGTCCCGCGGCCAGACCTACGTCCATCCGCGCGTCGGGGCGAAGCTCGCCGCCGCCCCGCCGGAGGTCAGCGGGCCGCCCGGCGGACTCACCGAGCGCGAGGCCGAGATCCTGCGGCTGATCGCGCTGGGCCACACGAACTCTGAGATCGGCCGCCAGCTCTTCCTGAGCGTGCGGACGGTGGAGTCCCACCGGGCCCACATCCAGCAGAAGCTGCGCCGGACGAGCCGCGCCGAGCTCGTCCGTTACGCGCTCGACCACGGGCTCGTCAGCGAGTAGTCCGCCGGCGACGTCGTGCCCGACGTTCTGACGCTGGCGCTGGCGGGCGTCGGCACGGCGCTGGCGACCGGTTTGGGCGCGGTGCCGGTCTTCCTCCTCGGGCGGCGGGCCGAGCGCCTGCGGCCGGCGCTGTGGGGGTTCGCGGCGGGCGCGATGGCCGTCGCCTCGGTGCTCGGCCTGCTCGTCCCGGCTCTGCACGAGGGCTCGGCGGTCGACGCAGCCCTAGGGCTGGCCGCCGGCGTCGCGTTCCTCGCGATCGCCCGACGCGTGCTTCCCGGCGGCCACGAGCACGTGCGGGAGCGGCCCTCCGGCGCACGCCGGGTGCTGCTCGTCTTCGTCGTTCTGCTCGTCCACAGCCTGCCCGAAGGCTTAGCTCTCGGCGCGGCCTACGCGTCCGACACGGCGGGCCTCGGGCTGTTCGTGATCCTGGCGATCGCTGTCCAGAACGTTCCTGAGGGCACGACGATGGCGATCCCCATGGAGGAGGCCGGCGAGAGCCGCGCGCGCCAGTTCTCGACCGCCGTCGCCACGAGCCTGCCTCAGCCGGTCGGGGCAGTCCTCGCCTTCCTTCTGGTCGAACAGGTTTCGGCGCTGCTCGCCGTGTCGCTCGCCTTCGCCGCCGGCGCGATGCTCTCGCTGGTCGCCGTCGAGCTCGTGCCGGCCGCCTTCGGGCCCTCGACGTGGCGCTCGGCGGCTTTCGGCGCCGCCCTCGGCGCCGCGTTGCTGGCAGCGCTCAGCGCGGTGCTGGGAGTGTGAGCTCCGCCCCTTCCGAGGCAAAGGGGCGCGTCGAGGACCTCGAGAGAGCGAAACGGCGCCTTGAACCACGTCGGGACCGACTCGCCGAGCACGGCGGGCCCCATCGCGGTAACGCGACCGCCGGCACCGCCCAGCACGCCGGCGCGGACGCAACGAGCGACTCGGCGGTAGCGCCGGCGCACTGAGACGCCCAACCGGGCTGACTTGACTAGGAAGCGGCGTCCGTGCCAGCCACGCGGGTCGCTCGAGCGATTGTTCGCACCGAAGGCTCGTGGTCTCGCCATTCGGAGGCGGCCCCGCGCGCGGCGACTCTGCGCGGCTGACACGGCCGGCGACGCGGCCCAGCTCCGCACCGGGTCCGGGGCCTCGCACCTCCTCGTGGCGCGTCCCGGCGACGCCGCTCCCGCGGGCGTCGTCACCGACCTCGACGTGCTGCGAGTGCTGGGGCCCTGAGGTGGCGGAGCGGGGTGACGGCGCGCGGAGGCTCTCGACCGGCCGCTGCCTGGTGGTCGGCTACGACGGCTCGGAGGCGGCGCGTGCCGCGCTCGAGTACGCCGCGCTCAGGTCGACGGGCACGCCCGGCGGGGCGGACGTCGTCGTCGTGTACGGGCACGGACCTCCGGCCGACTGGCTGGGGACGCCGAACCTGCAGGTCATCTACGAGGATCGGCGCGAGCTCGGGCGTGAGGTCCTCGTGGGCGCCGGGGTCGCCGGCAACCGGATCGACCTCGTCGCCGAGCCTCCGGCGCACGCGCTCGTCAGCGCCGCGCACCGCCACGATGCGGCAGAGATCGTCGTCGGCTCACGTGGGTACGGTCGCCTGCGGACGCCGCTCGGGAGCGTCTCGCACGAGTTGCTGCACCTCGCCGACCGGCCCGTGATCATCGTGCCTCCGGCGGCCGTGGTCGCCTGATCGCACGCGGCCTGCGCGGCCGGTCACGGCGGGTGGCGGCACTACCATCCGTCGTCCATGAAGGTCCTGCTCACCAACGACGACGGCATCCGCGCGGAGGGGCTTCAGGCGCTGCGCCGCGCGCTGCTCGAGACCCCCGGGGTAGAGCTCGCTGTCATCGCGCCGGACTCAAACCGCTCGGCGACGGCGCGCTCGATCACCACGCGTCGGCCGCTGATGGTGGAGGAGGTCGACTTCGGCGACGGGACGGTCGGGTACGCGACCGACGGCACCCCGGTCGACTGTGTGCGCTTCGCCTCGCTCGGGCTCGTGGAGGGCTTTGAGGCCGAGCTCGTGGTCTCGGGCATCAACCACGGCTCCAACCTCGGCGACGACATCACCTACTCGGGCACGGTCGCCGCCGCGCTGGAGGCCATCGTCCTGGGCCTGCCCGGGGTCGCGGTCTCGCAACAGTCCTCGGCCGGCGAGCTCGACTTCCGTCTCAGCGAGACTTTCGATTTCAACGTGGCCGCGCGCTTCGCCGCTCGAGTGGTCGAGGAGATCGAGGACGTGCCGCTCCCGGCCGGGACGCTGCTCAACGTCAATGTGCCGGCCGGCGACCCCGACGGCGTCGAGGTCACGCGCCTGGGCAAGCGGATCTACCGCGACAAGCTCACGCTCGAGGACGAGGCCGGCGGCAACCGCCGCCTGTTTCGCATCTACGGCCAGGACATCGGCTACGAGGAGGAGGAGGGGACCGACCTCGCGGCGGTGGCCCAGGGACGCATCGCCGTCACGCCGATCCACTTCGACCTCACCGACCGCGCCGGCCTCGACGCCCTCACCGCCTACGACCTCGCGCGGCTGGTCGAACCGGCGGCCAGGGAGGTCGAGTAAGGGTGGCGAAGGGCCGCGCCGTCGGTGGGAACGTCGGTCATCGCGCCGCCGAGCTCCGCCGCGAGCTCGGCTACCACGGCCACCGCTACTACGTCCTCGACGACCCCGTCCTCGGCGACGACGACTACGACGCGCTGCTCGACGAGCTGCGCGCCATCGAGGAGGCCCACCCCGAGCTTCGCACCCCGGACTCGCCGACTCAGCGCGTCGGTGGCGAGCCGCTCTCCGAGCTGCGCAAGGTCACCCATCCGCTGCCGATGCTCTCGCTCGCCAACGCGCGCACCGAGGAGGAGCTGCGCGCATGGGTCACGCGGATGCGCAACCACCTCGCGCGCGAGGGCATCGAGGACGCGGCCTTCGAGTACGTCGCCGAGCCGAAGATCGACGGGCTCGCGGTCTCGCTCGTCTACCGCGACGGGATCCTCGACTACGGCGCCACGCGCGGCAACGGCGAGGTGGGCGAGGTCGTGACGCACAACCTGCGCGCCATCGAGGCGATCCCGCCGCGCGTCGAGGGGGCCTCACCGCGGTTGCTCGAGGTCCGCGGCGAGGTGTACATGTCGCTCCCGGACTTCGCCGCCCTCAACGAGCGCCGCGCCGAGCAGGGGCTCTCGACCTTCATGAACCCGCGCAACGCGGCGGCCGGAACCGTCCGCCAGCTCGACGCCAAGCAGGCCGCGCAGAAGCCGCTGTCGATGTGGTGCTACGGGATCGGCGCCACCGAAGGGCTCGAGTTGCGATCGCACTGGGAGGCCCTGACCTGGCTGCGCGAGCACGGCTTCCGCGTCAACGGCGACGTGAAGCGCCTCACCACCGAGGAGGACGTCGTCGCGCAGTGCCTCGCTTGGCAGTCGCGGCGCGGCGCCCTGGACTTCGAGATCGACGGCGTGGTCGTCAAGGTCGACGACCACGAGCTGCAGCGGCGCCTCGGCGTGGTCGGTCGCGACCCGCGCTGGGCGATCGCCTGGAAGTTCCCGCCCACGACCAAGGTCACCCAGCTTCGCAACGTCATGTGGAACGTCGGCAAGTTCGGCGACCTGCATCCGTTCGCCGAGCTCGAGCCCGTGCACGTCGGCGGCGTCACCGTGAAGCTCGCGACGCTGCACAACGAGGAGGACCTGCTGCGCAAGGACGTCCGTCCCGGCGACGAGGTCATCGTCCTGCGCGCGGGCGACGTCATCCCGCAGGTGCTCTCACCGGCGCCCCACGCCGTCGAGCGCCCTGACCGCTCGGCGCCTCCCTACCCGCCCGAACGCTGCCCGTTCTGCGACACGCCGACGGTCAAGCCCGAGGGCCATGTCTTCACCAAGTGCCCGAACCGCGACTGCCCCGAAAGGCGCTGGCAGCTGCTCAAGCATTTCGTCGGCGACGTCGACGGCCTGGGGGAGAAGCAGGTCGCCCAGCTCCAGCGCGCGGGCCTGGTGCGGACGCCCGGCGACTTCTACCGGCTCACCGTGGAGCAGCTCACCGAGCTGGAGGGCTGGGGCGAGGTCTCGGCGACGCGCATGACCGAGCGGATCGCGCAGTCGCGCGAGCGGCCGTTCGGGCTGCTGCTCTTCGCGCTGGGCATCGAGGAGGTCGGCTACGTCACCGGGCGCAACCTCGCCCAGCGCTTCCGGACGATCGACGCGCTGCTCGCCGCTTCGCCTGAGGAGATCGCCGAGACGCCCGGCGTGGGGCCGAAGATGGCCGCCACCATCCAGGAGCAGCTGCATGAGGAGCAGATGCTCGCGCTGATCGACGACCTGCGCGGCCTCGGGCTGCGCTTCGAGGAGGAGGGCCCGCCGCCCGCCGAGGGCCCGCTGTCGGGCAAGACCTTCGTGCTGACGGGAACGCTTCCCGACCTCACGAGGGAGCAGGCGACCGAGCGCATCGTCGCCGCCGGCGGCCGCGTGACCACGTCGGTCTCCAAGAAGACCGACTACGTCGTCGCCGGCGAGAGTTCGGGCACCAAGCTCGAGAAGGCCGAGCGTCTCGGCGTCGCGGTGCTCGATGAGCCGGGACTGCTGGAGGTGCTGGGGGCTTGAACCCGCAACCGCACCAACCGCTCCCGCTCGCCTGCACTCTGACGCGGGGCGCGATGGCCGATCGCCGCGTGGCCTGGCACGGGTCGTCCTCGAGGTCACCGCGCCGCCGGAGGCGGTCGCCGCTCTGCAGTCGATGTTCGCCGCGTAGTAGGCCGCTCGGTCTACTATCGCCCGATGGCTCGCCCGGAGCTGCACAGCGCCGACAAGATCCTGGACTCCGCCCGCGAGCTCGTGCTCGAGGGTGGTGCGCGGGCGGCGACGATCGATGGCATCGTGTCGGCCAGCGGCGCGCCCAAGGGCTCGATCTACCACCGGTTCGCGACGCTCAACGAGCTGCTGGCCTCCATGTGGCTGCGTGCCGTGCGCCGCTCGCAGGACGCGTTCCTGGCCGCGCTGGCTCATCCGGACGCCGAGGAGGCGGCCGTCGCCGCGGGCCTCGCCGTCCACGACTTCGCTCGCGGGCAGCCCGGCGACGCGCGCCTGCTTGCCTCGCTGCGACGCGAGGACCTGCTCGGGAGCGTCACCAGCCCCGACACCCAGCAGGCGCTGCGTGAGGTCAACGACCGGCTCGCGGTCGCGGTCGTCGCGCTTGCTCGGCGCCTGTGCGGCCGTGCCTCGAAGTCCGCCGTCGAGCGGACCATGTGCGCAGTGATCGACCTTCCGCAGGGAGCGATCCGCCGTCACCTCATCGCGGGCTCGCCGCCGCCGCGGAGCGTGCGGCCCCAGCTCGAGGCGGCGATCCGAGCCGCTCTCGAAACCCCTCTCTCCAGCTCGTGACGGCGGGCCGCCAGTCAAGGAGGCGCTTGGCCTTGGCGTTCGACGCGCCTCGGATCTCGGTCATCATCGCCACCCCGTGCGGGCCGATCGCGAGGCGCCCGACCCAGACGGGGACATGGCGCGGAGGCTTGGCGCCCAGCGCCGCCGCCAGCTCGGGCAGCCAGTCCGAGACCGGCGCCGGGTCGTCGTCGACGACGTTGTAGAGGCCTCGTGGGCCTCCTTCGATCGCCGCCGCCGTGGCCGAGGCGACGTCGTCGATGTGAACGAAGGACCAGACGCCGGCTCCCGAGCCGACGACGGGGAACCTGCGCTTGCGGATCGCTTCGACGTGCTCGCCGCCCTCGCCGAGCGAGGTGCCGGGACCGTAGAACCCGCCGTAGCGCAGGACGAGGCCGTCGAGCTCCTGAGCCGAGGTGACGGCGCGCTCGAGGTGGCGGATGGCGTCCAGCGTCGAGCGCTGCGCCGGATAGGGATGAGGGTCCAGCGCATCGTCCTCGGCCTTCACCAGCGCGCCTTCACGGGCGTAGGTCCAGCCGGCGAAGCTCTGGGCTACGAAGCGCCGTGCGCCGGTCGCGCGTGCGGCGCCGAGGAGATTGTCGGTCCCTGCGATCCGCAGCAGGTTGGTGGAGGCGAAGGCCTTCTCGAACCGCCGGACGTTCCCGAACGCGGTCAGGTCCGTGAGCTGATGGACGACGACGTCCGGCTGCGCCCGCTCCATCGCAGCGATGACGGCGGCCTGGTCGAGCGCATCGGCCACGACCGCGGACACCCCGGCACGGTTCAGCGCTTCCTGCTTAGCGGGTGATCGGGTCATGCCCGTCACCGCGTGTCCGCGCTCCTGGAGCACGGGGATGATGCGGCGACCCACCACTCCGGTGGCGCCGGCGACGAAGACCTTCATGTCTGCTCCTCTCTTGCGAAGGTCAGCACCCGGTATCCCGCGTCCAGCGTCTGCCGGCTCAAGAGGCCTTGATGACGCACATGCCACGCCCCGCTCTCGAGGTCTGCCGCCAGGACCTCCAGCGAGGCGATCAGACGGTCAGGGTCGGGCGCGAGCGCGAACATCGAGAAGCCGCGTTGCACGACCGGATCCAGGTAGGCCTCGGGGCGAGCCCAGAAGGCGGCGAGCAGACCGTCGATGCAGTCCCGCGGTATCGGTGCCGCCTCGACGGTGGTGGGGCCGGGCAGGGCACGCTCGATCTCGGGGAGCGTGGGAAATCGCGTCGCGTCCCACGCGGCGAGCCAGGGCAGGTACTCCCGCGTCAGCCAGAAGCCCTCGCCGGCGGGATCCCACGTGAACAGGACCACGCGCTGACGCGCGACCCGGCACATCTCGGCGACGCCACGACGCCAGTCGGACCAGTGGTGCAGGGTGAGCGACGCCATCGCGGCATCGACCGAGGCGTCGTCGAGCGGCAGGGCCTCGGCCGATCCGGCGACGGCCGGCGCGCTGCCCCGCGGCCGCTGGCCGATCATGACCTCGGAGGGCTCCACCGCCAGCACCCTCCGGTCCGCGGGCTCGTAGGAGCCCGTGCCCGCTCCGACGTTCACGACGCTTGCGGCATCACCGAGGGCGCGGTAGATGATCGCGGCGAGCCGCGGATCGGTGCGACGGGTGGTCGTGTAGCCCACCCCGATGGAGTCGTAGACGGTCTCCCGACCGGGCATCAGCCACGGAAATAATAGACGAAAGCGTCTAGTAGCGCGTCTGGGTCAGCCCGCGTCGTAGCGCGCGATCGCGGCGACCATGCGGTCCTGCAGGGAGCGGGCGCTCGAGACGCTCACGCCGTTCATGAGCAGCGCGAACCCCACAAGCTCGCCGCCCGTGCTCTGGCAGTAGCCGGCGAGGGCGGAGACGTTGGACAGCGTCCCGGTCTTGGCGCTGCAGCGACCCTGGGCGGCGGTGCCGCGCATGCGGCTGTAGAGCGTCCCGCTGCGTCCCGCGACGGGCAGCGAGGACCTGAAGGCCTCGAAGGCCGCCTCGCGGCGCATGCCGTCGAGGAATGTCACCATCTGACTCGGGCTCGTCCGGTCGCTTCGCGAGAGGCCTGAGCCGTCGACGACGGTGGGCCGGATCCCGTAGCGCGCGACGGTCGAGCGCACGACGCCCGCTCCGAGCGCCGTCGAGCCGCCGCCGCCAAAGCGGGCGCCCAGGCCCTTGATCAGCGTCTCGGCGAAGAAGTTGTCCGACGGTCGATTGGTGAGCCGCACGATCGTCCGGATCGGCGGGGACGCGACCGACGCGAGCTCGGCCAGGCCCGCGGTCGCCTCGCCGGCGCCGGTCGAGCCGCTGACCGAGACGCTCTGCCCCTTCAGCGCGACCTTGAGCTGGCGGGCCGCGTAGGACGCGCTCCCGCCGCGGTCGTAGGACAGGCCGGACAGTGGCCCGACGTAGGGCGAGACGCTTCGCAGCCCCGAGTCGGGGACCCCGCGGAAGCCGTCGAACACGCCGTCGTCGCCGAGGATCCGTCCCTCCACGCGGCGGATCCCCTTGCCGGCCAGCGCCTGCGCGAGAGCGAAGGTGGTCGCGCCGGTGCCGTAGTTCGCCCGCGTGAAGCTCAGGCTGCCGAAGGTGGGATCTCCGGCGCCGACGAGGTAGAGGTCGCCGGTGAACGTGTCGCCCGCGAGCTGGCCGTCGCCGACCACGCGGGTGGTGAGCGTCGCCTCGGGGCCGTAGCGCAGGAGCGCGGTGCCGGTGGTGTAGAGCTTCTGCACCGAGGCCGGCGAGCGGCGCGTGCCCGAGCGCGAGCGGAAGACCGCGCGACCGGTGGTGAAGTCGACGACCGAGGCGCCCGAGCCGCGGCCCGCCGAGCGCATCGGCCCCCGCAGCGCCGCCTTGAGGCGGGCGGCCGAAAGACGTGCGCTCGCGGTCGCTCGCGGGGCCGGGGCGGCGGTGGACGGGACCGGCTCGCGGGTGCGCTCGAGCGAGGGTGCGCCGGGCGCGGGCGTTGCAGCGCCCGCCGCCGGCGCGGCTGCGGCGAGGGCCAGGAGCAGCGCGAACAGGCTTGAGAGAGGACGGCGCACGTCCCTATCCAACAGCTCGCGGCGGCCGGAGTCGCGGTCGCGCGGGCCGGAGTCGGGGTGCCTCAGCCGGGACGGCCCCGTACACTGTCAAGTTGCATGAGCAACGTCGTCGAGTTGGACGCCAAGGCCGCGAAGGATCGCACCAAGGCCAAGAAGACGGGCGGAGGAGCCCCGCGGCGCCGGCGGCGCCGGTCCAAGACGGCGCTCGTTCTCGGCGGCGGGGGCTTCACCGGCGGCGTCTACGAGATCGGCGCCCTGCGCGCGCTCGACCTGCTCTCGGTCAACACGACCGTCAACGAGTTCGACGTCTACGTCGGCACGAGTGTCGGCTCCTTCGTGGCCGCCTTCACGGCCAACGGCATCACTCCGGAGGAGATGATGCGCGTGGTCAACCGGCAGGTCCCGACGCCCTACCGCGACGTCGATCTCGGGACCCTGCTGCGCCTGAACTACCGCGACTTCATCGCCTCGGGCTTCCGGCTCCCGCTGCGCGCCGCGCGGCTCGCGCGCACGCTGGTCGGCCAGCTCGGCCAGTTCTCGGCCGTCGACGTCGCCGTGGGCCTCGCCGAAGCCCTCCCGCCCGGGATCTACACCGGCTCGGGGGTCGAGCGCTACGTCGAGACCGTGCTCTCAGACCCCGACCGTGCCAACGACTTCCGCGTGCTCGCCAACGAGCTCTACATCGCGGGCACCGATCTGGACACCTGCGAACGGATCGTGTTCGGCGCCGAGGGCTGGGACGACGTGCCGATCTCTCGCGCCGTGCGCGCCTCCACCGCGCTCCCGATGATCTACAAGCCCGTCGAGATCCACGGCCGCGAGGTCGTCGACGGCGGCATCGTCTCGACCACGAACATCGACATCGCCGTCGAGGCGGGGGCGAAGTTCATCGTGGTCGTCAACCCGCTCGTGCCCTTCGTCAACGACTTCGAGGAGAAGATCCCGACGCTCACCGGGTCGCGCCCGCGACGCGTCTCGGACATGGGCTTCCCGCAGATCGGCTACCAGGTCTTCAAGCTCCTCGCCTACCAGCGCCTGCACGAGATCGCGCGGCAGTGGGAGCAGCGCTATCCCGGCGTCGACATCGTGCTCATCGAGCCCGAGCCCAACGACGAGCTGATGTTCCAGACCTCGGTCCTCAACTACACCTCACGCGTCGAGATCGCCCGCCACGGCTTCCAGTCGGTGACCATGCAGCTCGCCCAGGACTACGAGAGCTTTCGCGAGATCACAGAGCGCCACGGGATCGAGATCTCCGCCACGCGCGTGCGCAAGGTGGTCAAGCACTTCGCGGGCGAGAAGGAGCCCGTCCGTGCCTGGCGCAAGATCCTCGAGCAGACCACCGGCGCGCTGCTGCGCCAGTCCGCGCAGGACTGAGTCCGTCGCCGGCTGGTGGCTCGCGCTCGGTCATCTGGTCACGGCGGTCCCGCTCGCGCTCTCGATCATCGGGATCCCGCTGGCGTGGGCCAATGTGAAGATGATCCCCGGCCATCCGCGGCGCCGGATCGCCACTCGCGATGCTCGCAATAGCGCTGCTGTTGCTGCGCTCGCGCGCGGCGCCCGGCATCCACGGCTGACCGCCGCTGGTCGGGCCGCCTGTTCTGAGACAGACTCTCAGCCCGAGCCCAGCGCGCCGTCGAGCGCGCGCAGCAGCCGGTCGATCGCGGGCGCGTCCTGGATCTGCGCGCGGACGTGGTCTGAGGCGCCGAACTCGGCGCCGGGCTTGACGTAGACACCGAAGCGCTCGAGGCGGCCGGCGAGCTCGACGCCCTCCACGCCCGGGGCGGCGAGCCACACGACGTTGGCCTCGCTCGCCGGCGCGTCGACGGGGCGCCGGCCGAGCTCGGCGAGCAGCCGCCGGCGCTGGGCGCCCACGAGTGCGCGCCGGGCGGCGACGAGCGGCCCGCACTTGCGAAGCGCCTCGAGCGCGCCCGCCTGCGCGAGCGCGTCCACGCCCAGGGCCGGCTCGAGGCGCTCGAGCAGGTGCTCGGACCCAGCGCCCCCGAGCACGTACCCGGCGCGCAGGCCGGCCAGGCCGTAGGCCTTGGAGAACGTGCGCACGACCAGCAGCCGCGGGAAATCGTCGAGCAGCTCGAGCGAGGCCCCCGGCGGCTCGACGTCGACGAAGTCGACCAGCGCCTCGTCGAGGATCACCGTGACCTCCTCGGGGAGGCGCTCGACGAGCTCGCGCAGCTGCGGCGTCGAGCTGTAGGCGCCGGTCGGGTCGTTGGGGTTGCAGATGACGAGCAGCCGCGTGCGGCCGGTGAGGCCCTCGAGGATCGCCTCGGGATCGCGACCCGGGACGGGCACCGGCAGGCCGCCGGCCCGCTTGGCCATGAGCGGATAGAGGGGGTAGGAGGGCCACGGCGTCAGCAGCTCGTCGGCGGGCCCGAGGAGCGCCGTGGCCGCGGCGACCAGCAGCTCCGCCGCCCCGTTGCCGACGACGACGCGCTCGGGCTCGAGGCCGTGGCGGCGGCCGAGCTCGCCACGCAGCTCGAGAGCGTGCGGGTCCGCGTAGCGGTTGATCCCGCGCCGCGCCGCGTAGGTCACCGCCGCGACGACGTCGGGGTGGGGGAACTCGAACCACGTGGTGCCCGAGAGGTCGAGCGGCTCGACCCGGGCCAGCGCCTTGCGCCGGCGCTCGTCGGCGACGCGGCGCAGCTCCTCGGAGACCTCCTGGTCGGACATCCCCTCGAACTGCCGGTAGTAGCCCAGCAGCCCCGAACGCCGGGTCTTCGCCATCACCCCTGGGCGGGGACGATGCTCGAGCCCAGGCCGGCGATGGCCACCAGCCAGAAGACGAAGGCGATCGTCCCCACGACGCAGCAGACCGCGAAGATGACCGACATGCGGCCCTGGCGCTGGTCGTAGCCCGCCGCGCGCCGCACGAGGATCCACGCCTGGTCGAGCCGCCGCAGCACGACGAGGCCGACCAGCAGGCAGGCGATCAGGCCGACGAAGCCGACGAAGATGCCGAAGAACACGCTCCCGGTGAGGTACTGGACCTGGGAGGCGACCCACAGCCAGGCGACCGGCAGCGGCCCCCAGAACGCGAGGTTCACCAGGGCCATGAGGGCGAGCAGCGCCCACGCGACGAGCCGGTCGACGGCCTGGCGGCCGGCGCTGCCGCGCTCGGGCAGCGCCCGGTAGCGGACCGGGCGCGTCCCGGGCCGGCGCCCGACGAAGAGGCCGCCGGTGTCGGTGGGGTCGGTCTTCATCCCCTGCGAGCGTAGCGGGCGACGGTCGCCCGTCCGCCGCCTACGCGGAGCGGCCGTACAGCGAGTCGAACAGGGGCTCGTACTTCTCGTTGACGATGTTGCGCTTGACCTTGAGGGTCGGCGTCAGCTCGCCCGTCTCCTGCGAGAGGTCGTGGTCGAGGATCACGAACTTCTTGACCTGCTCGACCTGCGCGTACTTCTCGTTGGCCCGGTCGAGGTGCTCCTGGACGAGCGCCACGACCTGGGGCTCGGCGGCCAGCGAGCCGACGTCGGAGGGCAGGCCGTGCTCAGCCGCGAACTTGGCGACCTCCTCCTCGTCGAGGGTCACGAGCATCACCGGATAGGGGCGCCGGTCACCGTGCATGACGGCCTGCGACACCCAGCGGCTCTGCTTCATGTCGTTCTCGAGGTTCGCCGGGGTCAGGTTCTTGCCGCCCGCGGTGATGATGATGTCCTTCTTGCGGCCGGTGATCGAGAGGTAGCCGTCCTCGTCGAGCGAGCCGAGGTCGCCGGTGTGCAGCCAGCCGTCCTCGATCGCTCCGAACGAGGCGTCGTCGTTCTTGTAGTAGCCCTCGAAGATGTTCGCGCCCTTGATGAGCACCTCGCCGTCGTCGGCGATCTTCACCTGACACCCGGGCAGCGCCCGGCCGACGGTGCCGAAGCGGTGATCCTCGATCGCCGAGAACGTGGCGACCGTCGCCGTCTCGGTCATCCCGTAGCCCTCGAGCACGGGCACGCCGCACGCGTAGAAGAACTCGAGGATCTCCGGCGCGATGGGGGCCGCGCCGGTGACGGCCTGGCGCAGGCGGCCGCCGAACAGCGCGCGGACGTTGGCGAAGACCTGCTCGTCGGCCTTCTCGAAGGGCGCGCGCAGCTCCTCGGGAACCTCGGTCCCGTGCGCCTGGAGGTCGCGGACCTTGACGCCCATCGCCACCATCGTGCGGAACTGCCCCTCGGGCATCTCCTTGAGGATGTTGGCCGAGGCCAGCGTGTAGAGCTTCTCGAAGATGCGCGGGACCGACGGGAAGAAGGTCGGCTTGGTCTCCATCAGCTCGGGGATGATCTTCTGCGGGTCCTGGGACCAGAAGGCGATCGTCCCGCCGAGGTCGAAGCTCAGCAGCTCGATGAGCAGCGCGAAGGCGTGCGCGAGCGGGAGGAAGAGATAGGTGTCCTCGCCCTCCTCGAGGACCTGGATCGACTCGCACATGTTGAGCACGCCGCGGTAGTTGCCGTGCGAGAGGACGCAGCCCTTCGGCGGCCCGGTGGTGCCCGAGGTGTACATGAAGGTGTACGGGTCCTCGGGGCCGATCGCCTCGTAGCGCGCGCGCAGCTCGTCGGCGTCGCGCTCGCGGCCGCGGGCGCGGACGTCGTCGAGGGCGACCGCGTCGCCGGTCTCGCCTTCGGGGTCGATGACGATCACCGTGCGCAGGGCGGGCAGCCGGTCGCGGACCTCGGCGATCTTGGCCGTCTGCTCGGTGTCCTCGCAGACGACGGCCACCGACTCCGAGTTCCCGGCCACCCACTCGCACTCCTCAGGGGAGTTGGTCGGGTAGATGGGAACGACCACCGCGCCCGCGCTCGAGATCGCGAACGACGCGTAGCTCCACTCCGGGCGCGTCGTGCAGAGGATGGCGACGCGGTCGCCTGGCTCGATGCCGAGGTCCACGAGGCCGAGCCCGATCTCCTGCACGATCTCCCCGGCCTGGGCGAAGGTGATGTCCTCCCACGCCTCGCCGCGCTTGCGCCGGACGGCGACAAGATCGCCGTGCTTCTTCGCCGCCAGCGGCATCAGGTCGGCGATCGTCCGCGAGCCGGTGGAGCTCGCGCTCGGGGTCAGCGTGCCTGCTTCCATCGTCTCCCTTTCCTCGGGCCGAAACTCGAGGGGAGTCTATTGACCCGCGGTAAGCGGTGTCAGGCCTTTACGGCTTGCTGGCCGAGCGCACCCGCGTAGACGCGGAGGTTGGCTTCGAACAGGGTCTTGTCGATACGGCCGCCGAAGATCGGGACGCCCATTTCCATGCACTTGGAGATGACCTCGCGCCGGTCCAGTCCGGCCTCCCTGGCGAGCTCAGTGGGCGTCAGGTGGATGGCCATGAATCGATGTCCCTCCCTCGTCGGGTGCGATCTGACTGATCCAAGAAATCTACCGCTCTGCGCGGACGCTCTCAACGTCCGTTTCTACACCGGGTTCGGCACGTCGACGAACACGTGGCGGACGCCGAAGCGGTGGGCCAGATGCTCTCCCAGGGCGCGGACGCCGAAGGTCTCGGTCGCGTAGTGCCCCGCGGCGAGGAAGTGGATCCCGCCCTCGCGCACGACGCCCATGACCGACTCGGTCGGCTCACCGGTCAGGTAGGCGTCGAGGCCGAGCTCGATCGCCTCCTCGACCTGCCGTGCGCCGCCACCCGTGACGATGCCGATCGTCCGGACGACGGGCGGCCCCGCGTCGAAGTGCAGCGGCTCGTTGCCGCACGCCTCGCGCACGCGCGCGACGAGCTCACCGGCTCCGATCCCGTCTCCGGCATGATCGCCGGCGGCGCCCGCGAGCACGCCGCGTACGCCGATCGGACGGCTCTTGACCTCCACGAACGGCGTTCGATCCCCGACCCCGAGCGCGTCGGCGAGCAGCGCGTTGTTGCCGAGCGTGGGGTGGGCGTCGAGCGGCAGGTGGTAGGCGGCGAGGCTCATGTCGCGCTCGAGCAGCACGCGGAGCCGGCGGGCCATGCCGTCGCTGAGCGCCTGCGGCCCGCCGCCCCAGAAGAGCCCGTGGTGGCAGAGCACGAGCTCCGCGCCGTGCGCCGCGGCGCGCTCGAAGAGCTCCAGCCCGGCCGAGACCCCGGTCGCCACGGTGGAGACATGCTCGCTGCCGGGCACCTGCAGACCGTTGGGGCCGTAGTCGGCGAAGGCCCCCACGTCGAGCAGCTCGTGGAGCTCGTTCAGGATTTCGTGGCGTAAAGGCACTCTCAGGTGGGTATCCGGTGTAACAGGGTGAACGTCGACGTTCACCCGTTTGGTGCTTTCGAGATCTTCCGGACCGAAGGAGTCGTGGATGAGTAGGGCATCCACAGTTTCGACGCTTACCGCCGCGCCTGTCACCCCGGCTGCCGACGACCGGGCTCTGGTGGCGCGCGTCCGCGACGGCGACGATCGCGCGTTCGAGGTCCTCTACGACCGTTACGGCTCGCGGATCGCCGCGTTCGTCTACGGCTACCTCAACGACCACGCTCGGACGGAGGACGTGACCCAGGAGGTGTTCTTCTCCGCCCTGCGGCGGATGCGCGCGACCGAGCAGGCGATCGACTTCCGGCCGTGGATCCACGAGATCGCGCGCAACGCGTGCATCGACCAGTTCCGGCGCTCGTCGTCGCGTGCTCAGGAGCTCAGCTTCGACGAGGGCGAGAGCCTCGCGCCCGCCGACCGGGCGCGGCTCGTCGCGGCCGGCGGCGCGCCCGAGGACGCCGCCGACGACGCCCAGCGCCTCAACGACCTCTACGGCGCGCTCGGCGACCTCTCGGAGAGCCATCACCGGATCCTGGTCCTGCGCGAGCTCGAGGGTCGCTCCTACCAGGAGATCGGCGAGCGGATGGGGATGACCAAGGCGGGCGTTGAGAGCACGCTGTTCCGCGCCCGCAAGCGCCTCGGCGAGCAGTACGACGACATCGCCACCGGCCGGCGCTGCACTCGCGTCCGCGCCGTCGTCGCGGAGGTCGCGGAGGGAGCGCGTTCCCTGCGCGGACGCGAGCTCCGCGGGGTCGGGCGACACCTCAGCCACTGTCAGGCCTGCCGCGCGTTCGTCCGCGACGCCGGCGTGGACGTCGAGGTTCCCGACCGCGGCTGGCTCGCCGAGCGCCTGCGGATCCTGTTCCCGTTCGGATCGCTGCTGCGCCGTGGGAGCGGAGGGCTGCGGGGCGACGGGGCGTCGCGCTGGAGCGCGGTTCTCGGCCCGCAGCTCGGGCCGCTGGGCAACGCGGCCGGAAAGCTCGTCACGGCGGGCGCGGCGCTCGCCGTCGTCGTGGTAGGCAGCGGCGTCTCGTCCGATCAGCGTGCGGACGCCGGTGATCTCCCGAAGAGCGCAGCGCTGCCGCCCGCGTCCTCGGCCTCTCCGCCGAATTCAGGCGGCGTCGCTGGCGGCGCTCGGCGGACGGCGGGGACGACGCCGGCGGGACGGCGGCCGGCGCTCGGCGGCTCCGGAGGCACCCGCGGACGGCGTAACGGCGCAAGCACCGGTTCCGGCGGGTCCGGCGGCGGGCTGCCGCCGGCCGGCTCGTCGCCCACGCCAGGCGGCGGTAGCGGGTCGCCGGCTGGTGGCGGGTCGGGCGGTTCGGCGGGCGGCGGCTCGGTTGGTTCGGCGGGCGGGATCTCGGGCGGCTCCGTCGTCGGCGGCCGCTTGTCCGGTTCCGACGTCGGTGGCAGCGCGGCCGGCACCGTCGTCACCGGCCGCGTGGCCGGCTCCGCACGTCTCCCGGCCGCCGGCTCGGCACCTCTCCTGGGCGGCGGCTCGGCACCTCTCTTGGGCGGCGGCTCGGCACCTCTCTTGGGCGGCGGCTCGGCACCTCTCTTGGGCGGCGGTTCTGCACCTCTCTTGGGCGCCGGCTCCGCGCTCCTCGCCGCATCGGGCTCCGCACCGCTCCCCGCCGTGGGCTCCGCGCCGCTCCTGGGCGGCGGCTCCGCACCTCTGCTGGGCGGCGGCTCCGCACCTCTGCTGGGCGGCGGCTCCGCACCTCTCCTGGGCCCTGGCTCCGCGCCTCTTCTGCGCGCCGGCACTGGACTACTCTCCGGCACGGGCTCGTTGGTTGGCGGCGTCGTTCAGTCGACGGGTCAGGGCGCTGGTGGACGCGTGCAGCGCGCGGGCGCCTTGCTCGGAGGCGGCGTCCAGCAGGCCGGACAGTCCCTCGGCGGGACGGTCGGAGCCGTGAGCCCGGCCGCCGGCGGCGTTGTGACGGGAGCGACGCAGACTGCCGGCGGCGCCGTGGTCGGTGCGACCCGCGCGACCGGCGCACTGATCACGGGCGCCGCTGTGCCGACGGGCGGCGCAGTCTCGCCCGCCCTGACAACGATCGCGGGCACGCTGACCGCCGCCACCCGAGTGGCGTCCTGGACGGCGCCGCTGACCGCCGGTGCGCTCGTCCCCGAGGTCTCCGAGACGCTCGCCAACACGGCCGCCCCCGCCGCCGGCGCACTACCGAAGGCGACGAGTGCGACGACGGGTTCCGTCGATCAGGCGCTGCAGGTCACGACCGGCGCGCTGACGAGCACGACCCAGACAGTCGGCGAACCGGCTCTCGGCAGGAAGCCGGCGGACCTCGTGACGCCGAGCGGCGCGGTCCCGGCGGCGACGCAGGCCGCCGGTCCCGCCGTGTCGAGTGCCACAAAGGCGGCCGGCGGCGTGCTCGACAAGGTGAGCAGCCCTGACCAGCCCGTCCCGACGACGACCGCGCCTGTGGCCGACGGAGATCAAGAGCCCGCCGCGGCCCCCGGAACACCGCGCCCCGAGGGCGTCACAGACGCGGGCGATGCGGCGTCGGACGTGGGCAAGTCGGCGGGCGATGCGGCGTCGGGTGCGGGCAAGTCGGCGGGCGATGCGGCGTCGGACGTGGGCAAGTCGGCGGGCGATGCGGCGTCCGGTGCGGGCAAGTCGGCGGGCGATGCGGCGTCGGACGTGGGCAGGTCGGCGGGCGATGGGCCGGAGGACGTGGGCTCCGCGGCCTCTGACGCCACGTCGGCGGCCGATTCGGCCGCCGGTGCGGTGTCGGATGCGGGGAAGGCGTCGGGAGGCGCCGCATCCGGTGGGAGCCAGGCCGCGGCCGATACGGCTCCCGGCGCTACGCAGGCGGCCAGCGACACGGCGACGACGGCGACCGAGACCGCCGGCGACGCAGCGTCAGGAGCCGCACCGAGCACGGCGCCGGCGGTCAAGGCTGCGGGCTCCGCTGCCGGCGGGACGGTCGGCGGGCTCACCCCGGGCGGATGACCGATCTGGCGGCACGCCGCGCCGTCACGCATCCGCCCGGGCGTCGGCTGCGTAGTGGCGGACGAGCGAGCGAGGAGCGGTGGATGGGTAGGGCCTCCACGATGTCGATGGTCGCGCCGCCGGTTTCGTCGCGTGACGAGGACCACGAGTTGGTCGCGGCCGTCCGCGCCGGTGACGATCGCGCGTTCGAGGTGCTCTATAAGCGCTACCGCGAGCGGATCACCGGCTTCGTGAACGGCTACGTGAAGGACCACGCGCGCGCCGAGGACGTGACCCAGGAGGTGTTCTTCTCCGCATCGCGGCGGATGCGCGCGAGCGAGGGGGCGATCGCCTTTCGGCCGTGGATCTACGAGATCGCGCGCAACGCGTGCATCGATCAGTTCCGCCGGTCGTCGTCGCGTGTCCAGGAGCTCAGCTTCGACGAGCAGCAGGAGGGTCTCGGGCTCGCCGAGGGGACACGGCTGGTCGCGCCCGATGACGGCCCCGAGGAGGCCGCCGGCCAGGCCGAGCGTTTGAACGACCTCTACGGCGCGCTGGGCGACCTCTCCGAGAGCCATCACCGGATCCTCGTGCTGCGCGAGCTTGAAGGGCGCTCCTACCAGGAGATCGGGGAGCGCATGGGGATCAGCAAGGCGGGGGTCGAGAGCACCCTCTTCCGGGCTCGCAGGAGACTGTGCGAGCAGTACGACGACATCGCCACCGGTAGGCGCTGCGTCCGCGTCTGCACCACGGTCGCCCTCGCCGCCGAGACGGCCACCGAGCTCCGCGCCCGCGAGCAGCACAGCGTCGGCCGCCACCTGAGCCACTGCGGCTCGTGCCGCGCCTTCGTGCACAGCGCGGGCGTCCAGGTCGACGTCCCCGAGCGCAGCTGGTTGGCCGAGCGACTGCGGATCCTGTTCCCCCTTCCGGCCTTCATGCGCCGCGGCTCCTCCGGTCATGGCGGCGAGCTGAGCGCGCGACTGGGCACAGCACTCGGCCCACAGGCAGAACCACTCGCCAACGGCGCGGCGAAGATCGCCACCGCCGCAGCCGCGCTCGCTGTCGCCGTGCTCTGCACGGGCGTCGTGGCCCACCAGAGTGGCGGCCGGGACCGCTCACCCGGCGGATCCACGGCGGCCGCCGGCCCAGCCGCAGCGCTTCGGCCCGCGGTGCCCGGCGGCTTCGCGCCGAAGGGCGGCACGCGAGCCCCCAGCGGCGCCGCATCGGCCACCGCCGGGCCCCGGCGCTCGACCACGTCCACGAACGGCGCGTCGCCTTGGCGCGCCCGGACGAAGACGAGGGCGAAGAAGGACAGGGCAGGCGGCTCCTCGGCCGGTGGCTCCTCCTCGACGTCCCGCGCCGGCAAGGCCCCGGGCGGCGGCGACTCCTCCGCCGGCGGCGGCTCGTCCAACCGCTCGTCCGCCGGCGGCGCCGGTGACACCGTGCGGAGGACCGGCCAGAACGTCGGCGGCGCCGTGGAGAACACCGGCCAGGGCGCCGGCGGCGCCGTGCGGGACACCGGGCAGTCCGTCGGTGGGGCGGTCCAGCAGACCGGCCAGTCCGTCGGGCAGACGGTCGGCGCCGTGAGCCCAGCGGCCGGCAGCACGGTGACGGGGACCACGCAGACGGCGGGCGGTGCGGTCTCCGGCGCCACGCAGACGGCCGGCGGCGCCGTCTCCGGCGCGACACAGACGGCCGGGGGCGCAGTGTCGGGCGCCACCGGCGCGGCCGGCGGCGCGGTCGGCGGGCTGACCGGCGGCGGCTGAGCCCCGAGCCCGGGCCGAGCCTCCAGGGGGTAGGCTGCAATCCCTTGAGCGCGGCCGGGCGGGATCCGTTCCTCGAGTCCCTGATGGACACGAGCCTGTACTCGATGGGCGCGTTCTTCTGCGACGAGCACCCCGAGCTCATCGACGAGGTCATCGCCCAGAGCGAGTCGATCGAGGCGCGCGGCCTCGAGCGCTACGCGGGCGAGCAGGACCTCGACGTCGAGGCGGTCTTCCAGACGCTCGTCACGGGACTCGCCGTGCGCTACTTCAAGGCCATCACCGGGTGAACCGGCCGGCGCGGCCGCCGTCGCGGTCGTGTGATAGTGGCAAGGTGCCATGCCAGAAGAGCAGTCGTAGCGCCAGGGCGGCTGCGACGCTCGCCGCCGCGGCTCTGCTCGTCGCGGGCCCGGTGCACGAGGCCTCGGGCGCCGGCCCGCAGGCGACTTTCGCAACCGCGGCGGCCCGGGTCTCGGTGGGCGGCAGCCCGGTGAGGCTCACGGTGCGCGACGCCCGGGGCCGCGTCGTGCTCGCCACCGCGCGCGGCGACCGTCGCTACGGCGGCGTGTCGTACGCGGGCCTCTCGTTCACGGTCGGCCCCGAGCCCGAGCTGCGCTATCCCGAGCTCCCGGGGCAGTCGGGGCTCAACGCGCCGTCCGAGGACACGACGACGCGCTACGTCGCCCGCCGCGTCGTCTCGACGGCGCGCAGCGGCGACGCGCTTCGCGTCGTGCTCGCGACCGACGATCCCGCGGGTCGGCGCATCCTCCTGCACGTCGCGCCCGACGCGGCCGGCACCGTGCGTATCCAGGCCACCGTCACGGGCGCGCGCGGCGCCAGCGCCGTCGCGGCGAGCTTCGCCTCGGATTCCCGCGAGGCCTTCCATGGCTTCGGCGGGCGCCGCGAGAGCACGGACCTGCGCGGTCGCAGCTTCCAGAGCTGGGTGCTGGACTACCGCTTCCCCGACCCGAGCCCGGCGTACTACGCGCCGCAGGCGTGCTTCATCTCCTCGCGCGGCTACGGCCTCTTCCTCGACACCGACCGCATCGCCAACTGGCGGCTGGGCTCGGACACGCCGTCGGCCTGGAGGGTCAGCGCCGCGGGGACCGTGCTGCGCCTTGTCGTCGCGACGGGTCGCCCGGCCACGGCGATGCGCGCGATCACCGCGATCACCGGCCGCCACCGGGTCGCCCCGCCCTGGAGCCTGGGCTCGACCCTCTCGCGCGCCCGCGGCGTGCTCGCCGACAAGGGCGACGTCTACCGTCGCAAGATCGAGGCCGACGTCGCGCGCCTGGAACGCGAGCGCCTGCCGGTTTCGGTGTACGCCTTCGAGGGTTGGGGGTCGCTCCCGCGCTCGTTCGTGAAGGACGTCATCGCGAGGCTGCGCGCGCGCGGGATCCGGTCGCTGCTCTACCTGCGCTCGTTCGTCGCCGACGACAGCGCCGGCACCGAGGCGCCGGGCACCTTCGCCACCGCGCTCGCGAAGGGCTACGTCGCGCGCACCGCTGCCGGGGCGCCCTACCTCTTCCCCTCGCCCTTCCCCGGCGGCCAGGCGGCGGTCATCGACTTCACCAGCCCCGAGGCGCGCGCGTGGTGGTCGCGGCGCGTCGCCGACCTCCTCGACACCGGCGCCGAGGGGTTCATGAACGACTTCGGCGAGCAGGTGCTCCCGGCGATGCGTTTCGCCGACGGGTCCACCGGCGTGACCATGCACAACCGCTATCCGGTGCTCCAGGCGCAGGTGACGCGCCGGGCGGTGGACGCCTGGGAGCGCCGGCACCGGGGCAAGCAGGTGTACTTCTTCCAGCGCGCCGGCTACAGCGGGAGGCCTGGATCGCCGGGCTTCGAGAGCGCGCAGTTCCCGGGCGACGAGACGGTCGACTGGCAGCGGGGAACCGGTCTTCCCTCGGTCGCGCCCGACATGCTCAACCGCGCCGTCGTCGGCGCTCCCGGCTTCACCATCGACATCGGCGGCTACAGCCAGTTCACCAAGGCGAACCCGATCCTCCCGCCCCCGAGCGCCGAGCTCTTCACGCGCTGGTCGCAGGCCACCGCGCTCACGCCGTTCTTCCGCGTCCACAACTCCGGGCTCGACGGCGTGCGGATGCCCTGGGACTACGACCGCGTCACGCAGGGCCGGTGGGCGGCGATGGCGCGCCTCCACCAGCGCGCGCGGTCGTGCGGCTCGCCGGCGGGGCAGCCACTCCGCGCTTCGCCGTCCTGGCCCCGGGCGCCAGCCCGTCGCGGTCCTTCTACCGGCGCGCGAAGCTCAAGGCGGGCCTCAACTACGTGACGATGCGTGACGGCGTCAAGCTCGCGATGACCGTTCGCCTGCCCCCCGGCAAGACGCTCGACGACGGGCCGCTTCCCACCCTGATCGAGTACTCGGGCTACCAGGTGGCCGCGCCGAAGGACCTGCTCGGCGCGCTGACCTCCGCGCTGGGCGGCGGCGGCGCGGGGCTGGACGACCCGCTCGTGCCAGCGACCTCGACCGCCGTCGGCTCGGTCATCGCGCCACTGCTCGGCTTCGCTGTGGTCAGCGTCCAGATGCGCGGCTCGGGGTGCTCGGGGGGCGCGTTCGACCTCTTCGGGCTGCCGACCACCTACGACGGCTACGACGCGGTGGAGAGCGTCGCCGCGCAGCCGTGGGTCAAGAGCGGCAAGGTCGGGCTGGCGGGTATCTCCTTCTCGGGCATCACGCAGCTCTTCGTCGGCGGCACCCAGCCGCCGCACCTCGCGGCGCTCGCGCCGATGTCGGTCGCCGACGACATCTACACGGGCACCGGCTACCCCGGCGGGATCTTCAACAGCGGCTTCGCGCTCTCGTGGATCGAGGAGCGGATGTCCGACGCGCAGCCCGCTCCGGGCGGCGGCCAGCCTTACGCGAAGGCGCTCGTCGAGGCGGGCGACAAGCAGTGCGCGGCCAACCAGCGGCTGCGCCTCCAGACGCCCAACGCGCTCGACCTGATCAAGGAGAACCCGTACCGGACCCCGTCGCTTTTCGACGTCCGCTCTCCCGGCGCGTGGGTGAAGCGCATCAAGGTCCCGACCTTCCTCGTCGGCCAGTTCCAGGACGAGCAGACCGGCGGCCACTTCCCCGAGAGCCTCGGCGGGCTCGCCAAGAACCCGCGGGTGTGGCTCTCGCTGCAGAACGGGGTGCACGCCGACTCGCTCGGGCCGGGCACGATCACGCGCTGGGCCGAGTTCCTTGAGCTGTATGTCGCCAACGAGGTCCCGAGGATCCCGGACTCGGTGCTCTCGCTGAGCGGCGTGCTCTACAAGTTCCTCGCCGACGCGCCGGCGACCCCGGTCGCCCAGTCGCGGTTCGCGAACACCACGGACCTCGCGGCCGACAAGCGGGTGTTCGAGCGCGACCCGCGCGTCCGCCTGCTCATGGACAACGGCGGCGGCCCGGCCGGCCCCGGGTCGATCGGCGCCGCGTGGGAGCTGGGCTTCGACGCCTGGCCGGTGCGCCAGGCGAAGGCGAGCACGTACTACCTCGGCAAGGGCGGCGCGCTCAGCGCGACGAAGCCGAGCGCTTCCGGCACTGCGAGCTACACCGCCGACCCGAGCGCCCGGCCCAAGCAGACGCTGCCCGGCGACGGGGCCGAGGACGCCTGGAAGGCGCAGCCGCCCTACGACTGGGCTCCGCTTGCGGCGGGCAAGGGAGTCGGCTTCACCTCGGCGGCGCTCAAGCGCGACGTGGTCATCGCCGGGGCGTCGAGCCTCGACGTGTTCCTCAAGTCGAGCGCGCGCGACACCGACCTTCAGGTCACCCTGAGCGAGGTTCGCCCCGACGGCAATGAGACCTACGTGCAGAACGGCTGGCTACGCGCGTCGCACCGCAAGCTGAACGCCAGGCTCTCCACGGCGACCGACCCGGTCCCGACCCACCTCGCGCAGGACGCCGCGCCGTTGCCGAGGGGCGCCTACGCGGCCGTCCGCGTCCCGGTCTACCCGGTCGCCCACGCCTTCCGCGCCGGCTCGCGGATTCGCGTGACGGTCCAGGCGCCCGGCGGGGACCGCCCGCGCCGGGACTTCGCGACGATCGACATGGGCAAGGCGCGCAACACGATCGCCCTCGGCGGCGCCTGGGCCTCCAAGCTCGTGGTGCCGGTCGTGCGTGGCGCCACGGCGAAGGGCACCCCGCTGCCCGCCCCGACCGCGCTGCGGGGCGAGCCGAACCGGACGTATCGCGTGGCGTCCAACGGGGGCTGAGGCCCCAACCGCCCAGTATCCCCGAGTGAGCGATGGGTCCGCGACGCCGCGAGCGGCGGCGAGAATCGGGGCGCCCGGATTTGAACCGGGGACCTCACCGACCCGAACGGTGCGCGCTACCAGGCTGCGCCACGCCCCGAAGACGGCCAGTATGGCAAAGAGCCGGCCGGCTTCCGCCGGGGTGTCGAGAACCTGACGCTAGACGGCTACGGGGTCGTCAGGTCGATCTTGAACATCCCTCGGCCGTGGGTGACGCAGACGAGGACCTTGTCGAGCCAGAAGAGGTCGTCCACCGAGGTGTTCGTCGGGCCTTCGTTGGTGGGTGACCACGTTGCTCCGCCGTCCTCGCTCGCGAAGACACCGACCTCGCTTCCGAGATAGAGGAATGCCGGCTGGTCCGGATGGACCGCCAGCGCGCGCACCGGCGCTGCCGGCAGCGCGAGGCCGAGATTGGCCCACGTCGCTCCAGCGTCGGTGGTCTTCCAGACGTTGCCGGTGGTGTATCCGCCGAAGGTCACGTAGACGGTGCCGTGGTTCGCGGCGTCGATGGTGATGCCCGTGCAGTAGCGGCTCGCCGTGAGCGGGCTCGCGCCGGTGTGGTCGACCTTCTGCCAGGTCGGTGTCGCGGCGGTCGCGTTGGAGGCCTTGAACACCTGGCCGTCGTCGTGGCCGACCCAGACCAGGTCGGAGTCGCCCTTGGCGACGGCGAGGGCGCTGATGAGGCTTCCGGCGCTGCCCTTGATCGCGCGCCAGGACGGCCCCGTGCTGTTGGTGTTCGCCGTCTTGGCGTCGTTGGTCCGCCACAGCGACTGGCCGCCGCCGAGAAGCCGGTTCGGCTGGTTCGGGTCGAGCACGAACGGCGCGATGAAAAGCGCGTTCGTGGTCTTGGCGTCGGGAATCCGGTAGGGCACCGGCTTCCACGTCCACTCCGAGCCGTTCCAGAATTGGCCGCTGATGAAGTCCGCCGTCGCTCCGCCGTCCGTGCTGCGGTGGATGTTGAGGAAGACGTACTCGCCGTAGAAGACGTTCGGGTCGCTTGCGTCGGCAGCGCACCAACCGCCGTCCCCGCCGAACATCTCCGTCCAGTCCTCGCTCCCCTGGGCAGGGGTGTAGATGAGCGTGCCGTTGTCCTGCGCGCCGCCGACGATCCTCCCGCTGGTCGCGTTCCCCGCGCCTCCGTAGAACTGGGTCACGCCGTAGGTGTTGTCGAGCTCCACCCAGCCCTTGACGCGGGGCGGCTGGGCGTTGCTCCCGAGCGTGTAGACGTTCTTGGTCTTGAAGATGCCGCCGTCGTTGCCGAAGAAGACCCGCTTGTTGCGGACCCCGTCGAAGCCCGGGTCGGCGACGATGCAGTGATGGTCGGCGTGCGCGGACGTCGGATCCCACCACGTGCTGATGTCGACCAGCGTGTTGCCGCCGTCGGCGCTCTTCCAGAGGTCGATGCCTCCGACGATCACCAGGTTGGCGTCGGTCGGGTCGCCCGCCCAGATCACGTTGTCGTACCACCCCTGGTCCCCGAGGTACGCGGCCGGGGACCCGTCGGCCAGGCTCTTGCGCCGCACATAGCTCTTGCCGCCGTTCGTCGAGCGCCAGATCTCACCGGAGGCGTTCTGGATCGAGGCGTACACGGTCGACGGGCTCTTCACGGCATAGGTGAGCTCGACGCGACCTGACCAGGGCGCGGCGTGGGTCGCGACCTTCCATGTTCGGCCGCCGTCGGTCGAGTAGTACGCCTCCCCGTTGTCCAGCCCGCCGGCGACGGCGCGGGCGTTGTCGGTCGGATGGAAGTCGACGTCAGCCACGGCGTCGGTCAGCACCCGTGTCCAGGTCGACCTGGCAGGGTCGCTGCTGCGGAAGAGGCCGGCCCGGGTCGCCGCCAGCAGCACCTTCCCGTTCTTCGAGATGGCCAGCCGGTTCACGGTCTTCCAGCCCGCGGTGGAGGGGAGCTGTTGCCAGTTCGTGCCGTCGAGCGTGCGGAAGACGCCCGCCCCTCGCAGCGCGTCGAGGTTGGAGAACCCCTCGCCCGTTCCGGCGTACACGATGTTCGGGTTCGTCGGATCCATCACCATCGAGCAGACGGCGAGGTTCGCCATGAAGTCGTCGACCGGCGCCCAGCTCTGGCCGCCGTCGTCGGTGCGCCAGACGCCGCCGCCGACGCTGCCGGCCCAGATCACGCTGGAGTTCGCCGGATGGACGACGATCGATCGCGTCCGTCCGCCGATGTTGCCGGGCCCCAGCGACAGCCAGCCGCCCGGGCCGGGACCCAGACCGGCCGTACGGGGAACCAGCGCGCGCGGCTGGAGCTCTTGGCCCGTCGGCACGCCCGCCACCAGCGGTGCGACAGTCGCCCGGGCACGCGTGCTGTCGAGCTGGCGCAGCGCATTCACCTGCGCCTCGCGCGGGATCGCGCCCTGGTCATCCCTGGACTGGAGAAGCCGGAACGCGTCGCGCGCCCGAGCCAGGTCCGGATACTCCAGCCGCCGCACGGCGCGTTGGAGGGCCCTGTCCGGGATCTTCTTCAGTGCCTCCAGGGTCAGCCCCCGGGTGCGCCGCAGCTGCTCGACCTGCGCCGCGGTCAGGCCTCGTGCCTGAGCCGCGCGCTGGTAGGTCCGATCGCTCGTCATGCTTCCTCCTTCGTCTCGGCTACTGCCGAAGGCGCGGGGCCTCGACCACGCGCCGCTCGCCAAGGGCCAGCCGCCACGACAGTCTGTCCGTGTCGAGCGCGCGGGCCGCGAGGGTCCGCTGAAACACGTCCCCGGCGCCGACGGTCCCCTCGACCATGTAGTACGCGGTCGGTCCGAGGATGGCCGGCGAATGGGCGCCGCGCTCGTAGCTCAGCGTCGCCACCCGACGTCCGGTCTCTGCGCTGAAGACCGACCACCGCTCATCGCCCGGCGGCGCCTGTGCCTCGCGTACGAACAGGAAGCGCCCGTCGGGCGTGACCTGCGCCACCAGGCCGTGGCCCCGCGCCAGCTCGACGACCGTCGCGGGCTCTTGCGTGGACTCATCGCTCGTCTCCAGCGCCAACAACTGCTCGCCGTCGTCCACCTCCCAGACGAGCCGGGCGAGCTTCGCGCCGGCCGGCCACGGCGTCGTGAGGTCCTCGGGGTCCAGCGGAGGGCGACGTCGCGCGGCGCCGGGCAGCGACCCGACATTCCCCGCCTGAAGGTCGACCGCGATGGTGCCCGCGGTGCTCTTGGTGGACTGCCGCGAGATCTGCGCCGGCGGCGCCGCACCGCCGCCGTATCGCGCGCGCGCCTCCCAGTCGAGCAGCAGCCGGCCCCCTTCGACGTGAGCCGCGCACCCGAACGACGCTCGGTTCGCGACCGACACCCACTCGGGGAACACGACGGGATCGGACGCGAGCAGCGACTCACCCCGCCGCGTGAGGTCGAGGACGACGATCTGCAGCACGTTGGAGCGGTCGGGGAGAAGGCGCGCGGCGGCCAGTCGGTCCCCGAACACCACGAGCGGCCGCGAGGCGACGCCGGTGCGCCACCGAGGCCGCCCGGCGGCAAGCTCGACGACCACGATCTCGCCGCCGTCGCCGACGTACCCGACCCGCTCCGCTGGATCCGCCACGCCGCCGGGGAAGAACACCGGCGCGTGGACAGAGACCCGCTCGTGAGTGGCACGAGCCGCTTTCATGGGTGCCTCCTCGTCCCGCAGACGACCCTAGGGACGCTGGGCGCACGGTGTCAAGGACCTTCGGGAACCGCGTTCCCCCGCAATTTGAACCGCGTTCCCCGCAAAGGCGCGATGCGCGCTCAGCGCAGCGTCCAGTCCGTCATCTCGCTCGCCGAGGGCGGCCCCCACGAGCCCGGTTCGTAGGACTCGGGCTCGGGTGGGTCGTTCAGGACCGGCGCGGCGGCCTCCCACAGGCGCTCGACGGTCCGGGGGTCGGCGAAGAGCGTCTGGTCCCCGGCCATGGCGTCCAGCAGCAGCCGCTCGTAGGCCTCGAGAAGGCCGTCCTGTGAGAGCTCCATGCGCATCCCGGCCGGGGCGACCTCGAACCCCGTCCCCCAGCCCTCGGTGCTCCTGCGCCCGAACTCCTCGATCGCCCTGCGCGCGTGCTCGCGCACGTCGTCGTCGTCGAGCGGGCGTCTGGAGACGGCGAGGAGCCTGAAGCGGCCCGGCTCGCCGGAGGCGCCGAAGAGCACGAGGATGGTGTCGACCGGCGCGCGCTGGGCGGTGGGGTCGGGGTTCAGTCCCACTCGTAGGTCAGCAGTCGCACCGTGTCGAGGGCGAGGACGTCGTCCTCGTCGCCTTCGCGGGTGACGGCGACGATGGTCACGGTGATCGCCTCGTCGTCGTCGCGGACGATGCGCTTGAGCGCGTTGGTGACGATGACCGTCTTGGTCGCCGGCGTGAGCTGGTGCGCTGGGCGCAGGTCGAAGGATCGGGGGCGGCGGTGGGTACGTCGCAGTGCCCCGCGTCACCGAAGCACCCGCCGTGGCCGAAGACGTAATAGCTCCCCGCGTAGCTCGGATCGTCGCGGGGCGTGGAGGCGTTGGCCCTCGGCGCGTTGACGAAGACGCGACCCTCGTAGGACGGCCCGGAGTGGTCGACCCCGTAGAACACGAGATCGGCGCGGTAGAACGCCGGCGCGCCGGCGCCGCGGGCGGGCAACTCGATCGGGTCCGTGACGTAGCGCTTCATCGGCGTCATGGGACGGTCGCCGCCGCGGTCGAGGCCGCGTAGTCGTAGCCCAGCGCGTTGCTGTCGATCGTCTCCGCGACGGTCATCGGGAAGGGCGGGAGCGCGCGCCCGAGCAGCGCCGCGGGGACGCCGGCGGTCGGGTGTCGCAGCTGCCAGAGGCGCCACAGCCGGTCGACCATCGAGTGGTGCGCCCAGAAGATCGGGTCGTAGGCCGCCGTGGCGATGTCGCGCATCGTGCCGCCGACCCAGAGGTGGACGCCGTTGTGGACCCCCTCCAGCTGGTCCTGGAAGTCGAGGAAGTCGTCGAGGGCCAGGAGCGCGGAGATCTCCCCGGGGGTCGGCAACGGGGGCGCGTCGCGGCCGCCGGGGCGCCGCCGCGTCCGCGCCGGGCCACCCGGCGGCCGGCCCGAGCGCTGGATCGCGGAGCCGGCCAGGGGATTGGGGGTCCCGTCGGGCGAGCGGCGGTGCCGGTACGCCGGGGGCACGCCGTCGGCGTGCGCACGGGTCCAGTCCCACCACGGCAGCGTCGTGCCCGCCACCTGGTCCTGCAACGCCTTCTCGAAGAAGTACAGGTAGGCGCGGTGCCACGGGAGGAAGAGCGGGCTCTGATGCGTGCAGTACATCGGCAGCGGCAGGCCGTGGATGCCGGCGTGGTGCTGGTAGCCGCGATCGTCGGAGATCGCCATCACCGCCGCGAACCCGCGGCGGACCTGGGCCACCTGCCCCGCAGTGAGCAGGCGGACGCTGCGGCGGTGGCGCAGGGCGACCGCGGGCTGCTGCGGTGAAGCGGTGCCGGTGGCCACAAGCCGACGCTAGTCCCTGGGTCGAGGCAACGCAATGCGCGACCGCGACCGCGACGGGCGGCGCCTCGCTTACACCGCCGCGGCCGGCGTCGCCTCGCGGCGGGCAACCTCGGCGCGCACGACGGGCGCGACCTCGGTGCCGAAGCGCTCGATCGAGCGCAGGACCTCTTGATGCTCGACCGCGCCGACGCTCATCTGGGCGATGTAGCGGTCGTGGCCGAAGAGCTCGTGACCGAAGAGGATCTTCTCGGTGACCTGCTCGGCGGACCCGGCGGCGAGCGCGCCCCGCGGCGAGCGCAGGGCCTCGTAGCCCTCGCGGCCCATCGGCGGCCAGCCGCGCTCGCGCCCGATGCGGTTCATCCCGGCCAGGTAGGCGGGTGCGAAGGCGCGATCGGCCTGCTCGGGCGTCTCACCGACGAAGCCGTGGGTGTTGATGGCGAGCCTCGCCACCGAGCGGTCGTGACCGGCTCGGGCGAGCGCCTCGCGGTAGAGGGCGACGAGCGGGACGAAGCGATCGAGCTCGCCGCCGATGATGGCGATGGTCAGCGGCAGCCCGAGCGCTCCCGCCCGAACGACCGACTGCGGGGTGCCGCCGACGGCGATCCAGACGGGGAGCGGATCCTGAACGGGGCGCGGGTAGACGCCGGCGCCGTCGAGGGCGGCGCGGTGGCGGCCCCACCAGGTGACGCGCTCGCCGTCGCGCAGCGCGAGCAGCAGCTCGAGCTTCTCGGCGAAGAGCTCGTCGTAGTCGTCGAGGTCGTAGCCGAAGAGCGGGAAGGACTCGGTGAAGGAGCCGCGGCCGGCCATGATCTCGGCGCGCCCGCTCGACAGCAGGTCGACGTGGGCGAAGTCCTGGAAGACGCGCACGGGGTCGTCGGAGCTCAGCACGGTGACGGCGCTCGACAGCCGGATGCGCTGGGTGCGCACCGCGACCGCGGCGAGCACCACTGCGGGCGACGAGACGACGAAGTCGGGGCGATGGTGCTCGCCGATCGCGAACACGTCGAGGCCGACCTCGTCGGCGAGCTCGACCTCCTCGAGGAGGTTGCGGACGCGCTGCTGTGCGGTGAGGCCGCCGAGGTCGGCGAAGGTGGCAAGGCCGAGTTCCATGCTGTGCGCCTCAGGGCGCGACCGGGTCGACCGACCCCGGGACGATCGCGGCGGCGATCGGGAGGAAGGCGGCCGTCGCCTCGTTGGAGGAGCTCGAGGACTTGTTCGCCACCACGGCGTCTGCGCGCCGGTGCGGGGCTCGTACATCGTGATCGCGTTGAAGCCGAAGATCGCCCCGTTGTGCCCGATCCAATCGCCGATCCGGAAGATCCCCAGGCCGTAGCCGACCGGCGGGCCGCTTAGGGTGGCGATCGCCCGGAAGCGCAGGCGCGTGCGCTGCAGGCGCTTGCTCAGCAGCGTCCCCTTGGCGAGCGCCCTTCCCCAGCGCTGCAGGTCGGCGAGCGTCGAGACCATGCCGCCCGCGGTCCACGAGACCCTCGGGTTGACCGAGGTGTAGTTGAACAGGCCCGTGCCGTCCGGGCTGAAGTAGCCGGTGCCCACGGGTGACGGCAGCGTTGCGGTGGTCGGGAAGGACGTGCCGCGCAGGCGCAGCGGGTCGATCACGAGCCGCTTGATCGCCGACTCGGCCGAGAGGCCGGTGACCTTCTCGAGCACGATGCCCAGCAGGACGTAGTTGGTGTCGACGTCCTCGGTGCGCGTGCCGGGCGCGAAGCTCGGCTCGTGGCGCTTGAGGATCCGCAGGATGTCCCGTGGCTTGAACGGCAGGACCGGGTTGTCCTGGTAGTCGACCGCGAAGCCCAGGTCCTTCCTGTAGTCGAAGAGCCCGGAGCGCATCGCCAGCAGCTCGGAGATGGTGACCCGCTTGCCGCCGGGGACGCCCTTGACCCACTTGGAGATCTTTGCGTCCAGGGAGAGCTTCCCGCGATCGACGAGCCGCAGGATCGCCGTGGCCGTGAAGCTCTTGGTGACGGCCCCGATGCGCACGTGATCGCGGGTGTCGAACGGCCGGTTCGAGCCCGTGTTGCCCGTGCCGTAGCCCTTCACGTAGGAGCCCTGGCCCGGTACGACCGCGCTGACCGCCAGCCCCGGCACCTTGCCGCTCTCCTGCTCCGCGGCGGCTGCCACGTCGATCGCCGCCACGGTGGCCTCGGGCAGCTTCGCACCCGCGGTGGGCGGTGCGGCGAGGAGTGCGGCGACGGCGAGCAGCGCGAGGGCTAGGCGTCTCGTGGTCATCGGGCGACCCTCCCACTGGCGCAGCGCCGGCGTCAAGCGCGTACCGCTCGGTCTCACGCCAGCAGCGCGTCGACCGCCTCGCCGAACACCGCGGTGTGGCGCGCGACGTCCGCCTCCGTCGTCGTCGGGCCCATGAGCGCCATGTTGTGGAACGGCGTGAGCAGCACCCCGCGGTTGAGCGCGTGGAGGTGCAGGAAACGCTCGAGCTCTGGGTCGGCCGACGCGTGCGCGCTCGTCCCGTCGACGGCCGGCTCGGGCTCGAAGCGGTACTCGGCGCGACAGCCGAGCTGCGTCACGTTCCACGGCAGACCCCGGTCCGCGAACACCGAGCGCAGGTCGTCGGCAAACCGTGCGGCGAGCCCGACCATGCGGGCGAAGGCCTCGTCGGTGAGGACGTGCTCGAGCGTCGCGCGCATCGCGGCGACGGAGAGCGCCCCGCCGGCGAGCGTTCCGCCCACGCCGCCGGTGTCCTCGTAGTCGGCGTCGGGCTGGGCCAGCATCGCGGCCGCGGTCGCCTCGGACAGGCCCAGGGCGCCCGACGGGACGCCGCCGCCGATGGCCTTGCCGATGGTCACGAGATCGGGCTCGAGTCCCCACGCGCCGGTGCAGCCTCCCGGGCCGGCCGAGAACGTGTGGGTCTCGTCGAGGACGAGCAGCGTCCCGTGTTCGCGGGTGAGCGCGCGAAGCGCGTCGTGGTACCCCTCGCGCGCGAGGACGATGCCCATGTTGGTCATCGCGGGCTCGGCCAGCACGCACGCGACGTCACCGTGGGCGAGAGCGCCCGCGAGCGCCTCGACGTCGTTGAACTCGACCGCTCGGGTCGTCTGGGCGACGTCGACCGGGGGGCCGACGTTCCCTTCGCGCGCGACCGTTCCACCGTCGGGCGTCGCGACGGCGAAGGCCTCGTCGACCGAGCCGTGGTAGCAGTAGCTGAAGACGAGGATCCTCGGCCGACCCGTGATCTGACGGGCGAGCCGCAGCGCAGCGCGGTTCGCATCGGTCGCGGTGAGGGTGAACAGCCATCGCGCCGGGCCGAAGCGCCGTGCGAGCTCCTCGGCGACGACGGCGGCGTCCTCGGTGGGAAGCATCGTCGTCGCCCCGCGCGCGACCTGCTCGCGCACCGCGTCGACGAGCGCGAGCGGGGCGTGGCCGGTCATCGCGCCGGTGTCGCCGAGGCACAGGTCGACGTACTCGTGGCCGTCGAGATCGACGACGCGATTGCCGTTCGCCGACGCGGCGATGACCGGGAAGCCGCCCGCCCAGCGCATCATCCAGGGCATCGGGACGCCTCCCACCAGCGAGCTCAGCGCCCGCTGATGGGCCGCCTGCGACCGCAGATGGCCCTCGCGGAAGCGCTCCTGCTCGGCGGCGAGCAGCTCCTCGAGGCGATCGCGACGGACCGGCGCCGCCGTCACGTCAGGGTCAGCGCCCCGCGCTCGAGGTCGAGGAGCGTCCGCTTGGCCTCCAGGCCGGCGCTGAAGCCGGTCAGCGAGCCGTCCGCGCCGATCACGCGGTGGCAGGGCACGACGATCGAGAGCGGGTTGTGACCGTTGGCGGCGCCGACGGCGCGCACGGCGGCGGGGCGCCCGATGCTGACGGCCAGCTCGGCGTAGCTGACGGTCTCGCCGTACGGGATGGCTCGCAGGGCCTCCCACACCTCGAGCTGGAACGGGGTCCCCCGCGGGGCGAGGTCGAGCTCGAACGCCGTCCGCTCGCCGGCGAAGTACTCGCGCAGCTGCTTGGCGGCGTCGGCGAAGCGCTCGTCGTCGCGGACCCAGGCGGGCTCGGGAGCGACGGGCAGGTCGCGGTCGCCCGGCATGAACAGGCCGCGCAGGCCGTCGTCGTCGCCGACGAGCAGCAGCTCGCCGACCGGGCTGGGGAGATGGGTGAAGAAGATGGTCATACCCGGACAACGTTCGCACGTGGCGCGGCGTGAGGCGGGGAGCGGCGTAGGGCATCCCCGTGGCCAGCGTCCCCCTCGTCACCGCGTTGCTGCTGCTCGTCGCGCTGCTCGCCAGCGCGGCCGAGCTCTCGCGGCTCTCGGCGCCGGTCGTGCTCGTGCTCGCCGGGCTCGCGATCGGGTTCGTCCCCGGCGTGCCGGAGGTGAGGGTCGAGCCCGAAGAGGCGCGGCTGAACAGCTGACGCGGGCGTTGGCGGCGGGCGGGGCCGCCACGCGCGCGGGTGGGGCCGCCAAAGGGCGCGGCGCCAAGGGCGCGGGCGGCGCGCCAAGGGGCGTGGCTGCGGCGCCGTCCGGGTAGGGTCGCCGCCGTGCCTCGCCCCCGCTGCCTCGCGTCGCTCGCCGCGCTCGCTCTCGGCCTCGCCTTCGCCGCGCCGGCCGGCGCCTCGCGCCTGGTCACCATCGACGCACCCAGCCGCGCCGGGTTCGTCGACGTCCGCAGCGCCCTGTTCCCCGCCGCCCGGCCGGTCCCGGCGCGACTGCGGGCCAACGTGCTCCTCCCTGACGGCTACGACGCCAGCAAGGCCTATCCGCTGCTCTACCTCCTGCACGGCGCGGGCGGCGGCTACGCCGCCTGGGCCAACCCGGCCCAGGGCGACGTTCGCCGAACGCTGAAGGGGCTGCCGGCGATCGTCGTCATGCCGGAGGGCGGCCTGGGCTTCTACAGCGACTGGTACAACCGCGGCCGTCGCCGTGACCCGGCGTGGACGCGCTACCACCTCGAGGAGGTTCTCCCGCTGATCCGGCGGCGCTTCCGCATCCGTCCCGGCCGGCGCTGGCACGCGATCGCCGGGCTCTCGATGGGCGGCTACGGGACGAGCTTCCTCGCGACCGAGCTG
This sequence comes from uncultured Actinomycetes bacterium, assembly GCA_963728925.1. Lineage (GTDB taxonomy): Bacteria > Actinomycetota > Thermoleophilia > Solirubrobacterales > Solirubrobacteraceae > JBBPZA01. The sequence goes on from CAVSMB010000014.1 coordinate 114,494, forward strand.
CCGGGGTACTTCGGTACAGCCGTGCCCATGTCGGGGCTCGTCTCGATCCGCCGGCCGGAGATCGTCGCGGGGCTCTCGGCGATCGGCGGGGTCAAGTACCCGGCGCTGTGGGGGCCGAGCGACGGCGCCTACGCGCGCGGCCACGATCCCGTGGCCCTGGCCCGCAACCTCCGCTTCACCTGGGTCATCCTCCGGACCGGGAACGGGACGCCGCGCAGAGGTGTCGTCAGTCCCGTGCCCCAGCTCAGCGGCGCGCTCGAGGGCGTGCTGCGCATCGGCAACGACCAGTTCGCGGCCGCCCTGCGCCGGGCCGGGGTCAAGCTCGACTACCGCGTCCACGACGGCGTCCACGACTGGCCCTACTGGCGCGCGGACATCGCGGCGGCGGCGCGCAACGGCGGGCTGTTCCGCCCCGTCGCCCAGGCCCCGTCGCGCTGGAGCTACCGGACCGTCGCGCGCTCGGGCGACGCCTGGGGGCTGCGCTTCCGCTTCACGACGCCGCCGGCCGGCGTGGCGACCTTCACCCGCTCAGGCGACCGGCTGACCGCGAGCGGCGCCGGGCGCGTGCGGATCATCGATGCACGGGGCTGCCGGCTCGAGGCGACGCTGCCCTTCTCATGGCGCCTGGCGACCGGGCGCTGCTAGCACGAGCGCCGTGACCGGACGGGCGCGGGCCTGTTCGGCCCGCGCCCGTCGCGGCACGCCTTCCCTCAGAGAGCCCGAGAGCTCAGGAAGCGGGCTGCAGAACGGTGTCGATGACGTGGACGACGCCGTTGGAGGCGGGGACGTCGGCCTTGGTCACCGTCGCGTCGCCGACCTTGACGGTCTTGCCGTCGATCGAAACGGTGAGCTTCTCGCCGTTGACGGTCGTCAGCTCCTGGCCGTCCTTCAGCTGGGCGGCCGTGACCTTCCCGGGCACCACGTGATAGGTGAGGACCGACGTCAGCTGATCCTTGTTGGCCGGCTTGAGCAGCGTGTCCAGCGTGCCCTTCGGGAGGCCCTGGAAGGCCTGATCGGTCGGGGCGAAGACCGTGTAGGGGCCCTTGCCCTGCAGCGTCGTGGCGAGATCCGCGGCGGTCACGGCCTGCACGAGGGTCGAGAGCTGGTTGGTGCCCTGAGCGACTCCCACGATGTTCTTGGCGGCCGGGGTGGTCGCCGCTGGGGTCGACGACGAGCTGCTCGAGTCGCTGTCGCTGCCGCACGCCGCGACCCCGAAGGCTGCGACGGAGCTGAGGGCAAGGGCGAGGATGGTTCGTTGGGCGCGCATGGCGTCTCCTTTTCCGGTGTGCCCGTGGGTTCGCGCCGAGCGGCGCGCTCGGTTGAGCGTTGCCGCGCCTACCCGATCGGGCAGGTTCCGGCGCTGCCGCTCAGCCGAGCGCCTCGGCGAGCAGCACGGCGACGCCGAAGACGCCCGCCGCCGCGGCCACCGCGCCGACGACGCGGGTCGGCGGCCCGCCGTGGAGTCCCGTCCGGTGCACGGCCGCGTGGCCCTTGCCGCGGGCGAGCAGCCAGCGGTTGACCGGCCACGCGACGGCGCCCGCCACGACGAGCGCGAACGCGAGGCTGCCCCAGAAGAGGACGTCGCCGAGCCCGGCGTCGAGCGCGCCGGGCACGGCGAGGATGATCACGTTGTCGACGACCTCCATCGTCGCGATGCTCAGCGTGTCGGAGGCGAGCGCGATCGGGATGACCGCCGCGAGCGCGAGGCCGGCTCGCAGCAGCGGCCAGCTCGTGAGCGCATAGCCGAAGAGGAACGCAAGGGCGATGGAGAGCCCGACGGTCGCGCCGGCGGAGAAGCCCGCCGCGGTGCCGATGATCATGCCGAGCACCTCGCCGATCGCGCAGCCGGTGAGGCAGTGCAGCGTCGCGCTCAGCGCCATCGAGTCGAGCTCGCGCCCCTGCGTGGGCATGGCGTGGTGGTCGTGGTGGCCGGCTGCTTCCATGCCTACGATGCTAACTACCCCCCAGGGGTATTGCAAGACGTGCTGTCCTTCGGGTATGCCCCACGACCGACCGGTCGCCGTGGTGAGCGGCGGCAACCGGGGCATCGGCCTCGAGGTGGTTCGCCAGCTCGGGCACGAGGGGTTCGCCACCGTGCTCGGCAGTCGCGACCCCGGGCGCGGCGAGGCGGCGGCCGGCGGCCTGCGCCGCGAGGGCCTCGAGCCGATCGTGATGGCCCTGGACGTCGCCGACGACGAGAGCGTCGCGGCGCTGGCGGCGCGCGTCCGCGACGAGCTCGGGCGGTGCGACGTGCTGGTCAACAACGCGGCGATCCACTACGACACCGGCCAGCGCGGCGCGAGCGCGGACCTCGCGATCGTGCGCGAGGCCTTCGAGACCAACGTGCTCGGGGCGTGGCGCCTGGTCGAGGGGCTGCTCGGGCTCCTGCGTCGCGCGCCGCACGGGCGCATCGTCAACGTGTCGAGCCAAGGCGGCTCGCTGGCGGGCATGGACGGCGGAACGCCGGCCTACAGCGTGTCCAAGGCCGCGCTCAACGCGATGACCCGCGTGCTGGCCGGCGAGCTGGGCGCGGACGGGATCCTGGTCAACGCCGTGTGCCCGGGGTGGACGGCGACCGACATGGGCGGCGCCGGCGGCCGTCCGGTCGCCCAGGGTGCCGCGAGCGTCGTCTGGGCCGCGCTGCTGCCGGACGACGGACCGAGCGGCGGCTTCTTCCGCGACGGACGGGCGTTGCCCTGGTGAGACCCGGGTATCCGCGGACCATGCCTGCCAAGAAAGAGGATCTTCCCAGCACCCTCGAGCGCTCGCCCAAGAAGGTGCGCGACACCTATGAGAAGACGCTCGACAACGCCCACGAGGAATACGACAGCGAGGAGCGCGCCCATCGCGCGGCCTGGGCCTCGGTCAAGCACGTCGCCGAGAAGAAGGGCGACCACTGGGAGCCCAAGGCCCGCAAGGGACCGTCGGACGCGCAGGCCGCCAAGAGCGGCGCCGCCGCGCGGCGGGGCGGCGAGACCGCCGGCGGCATCGACGCCAACAAGTCCAGGCACGCGCTCTACGAGGACGCCAGGCAGGCCGGCATCGAGGGCCGCTCGACCATGAGCAAGCAGGAGCTCGTCCGCGCGCTGAAGAAGAGCAGCGACCGGGCGACCGCCAAGGCCCGTCGCGGGTAGCGGCGCTTCGCGCGCCGCGCGCCGCGCGCCGCGCGCCGCGCGCCGGGCGCCGGGCGCCGGGCGCCGGGCGCCGCGTCGGGCGCCTGGCCGGATCGATACAGGCGAAAGCCTGTCGGCTAAAGGAGGTTTGATCCGCTACCCTCTTTCCCCGTCTTGTCCACCAACCTGATGGGGAAAATGAGACTCAAGCGGATCATCCCGGCTGCCGTCGCCCTGCTCGCGGTGCTCGTCGCCGCAGGGTGCGGAAGCAGCGACAGCGGCGGAAGCGGGAGCGGTGCGCCTTTGTCGCTCGTGGCCTACTCGACGCCGCAGGAGGCCTACGAGAAGGTCATCCCGGCCTTCGAGAAGACCGACGCCGGTAAGGGGACGCAGTTCCGGCAGTCCTACGGCGCCTCGGGTGACCAGGCGCGCGCCGTGCTCGCCGGCCTGCCGGCCGACGTCGTTGCGTTCTCGCTCGAGCCCGACATGGCCAAGCTCGTGGACGCGGGGAAGGTCGCCCCGAACTGGGCGTCGAACCCGACAAAGGGCATCGTCACCAACTCGGTCGTCGTCCTGGTCACGCGAAAGGGCAATCCCAAGAACATCCGGACGTGGGCGGACATCGTCAAGCCCGGCGTGCAGATCGTGACGCCCAACCCGCAGACCTCGGGCGGCGCGAAGTGGAACATCATGGCCGCCTACGGAGCCAACTCAGGCGACGGCAAGAACAGCGCCGCCGGCCAGGCCTACCTGAAGCGGCTCTACGGCAACGTCGTCGTGCAGGACAAGAGCGCGCGCGAGGCCCTGCAGACCTTCGACAGCGGCAAGGGCGACGTCCTCATCTCCTATGAGAACGAGGCGATCACCGCGCAGAAGAAGGGCCTGGACGTCGACTACGTCGTGCCCGACCAGACGCTGCTCATCGAGAACCCCATCGCCGCGACGAAGACCTCGAAGAACGCCGCGGCGGCGAAGGCCTTCGTGACCTTCACCAAGACTCCGCAGGCGCAGAAGCTCTTCGCGCAGAGCGGCTACCGCCCGGTCGATCCCAGCCTGGTCGACAAGGGGCAGTTCCCGACCCCGCCCGGGCTCTTCACGATCGCGAGCCTCGGCGGCTGGACGCAGGTCAACAAGCAGTTCTTCGACGAGAAGACGGGCGTAGTCACCAAGATCCAGCAGCAGGCGGGGGTCTAGCGGGTGGCCCAGGCCGCCTCGGTCCCCGCCCCTCGCGTCTCGCGCCGGCCCGGGCTCACGCTCGGGCCGGCGCTGTCGCGCGGACTGGTGACGGCCTACCTCAGCATCGTCGTCATCCTGCCGCTCGCCGCGGTGGTGGCGAAGTCCGGCGAGGACGGCCTGTCGGGCTTCTGGGACGTCGTCAGCTCCCGGCAGGCGGTCAACGCGCTCGTGCTGACGCTGCTCGCCTCGGCGCTCGTGGTGGTGGTCAACGTCGTGATGGGCACGTTGATCGCCTGGGTGCTCGTACGCGACGAGTTCCGAGGCAAGAGCGTGGTCAACGCGCTGATCGACCTTCCCTTCGCGCTGCCGACCATCGTCGCCGGGCTGACCCTGCTCGCCCTCTACGGGCCCAAGGGGCCGTTCGGCATCAACGTCGGCTTCACGCGCTGGGGCATCGTCCTCGCGCTTCTGTTCGTGACGCTGCCGTTCGTGACGCGCGCCGTCCAGCCCGTCCTGCACGAGCTCGACCGGGAGGTCGAGGAGGCGGCGATGTCGCTCGGCGCCGGCCGGGTGACGATGTTCCGGCGGGTGATCCTCCCGAGCCTGCGGCCGGCGATCCTCGCCGGCGCCGCGCTCGCCTTCGCGCGCGCGGTCGGCGAGTTCGGCTCGGTCGTGCTGATCTCGGGCAACCTGCCGAACAAGACCGAGGTCTCCTCGGTCTTCATCTTCAGCCAGATCGAGATCGACAACACGCCGGGCGCGGCGGCAGTGTCGGTCGTGCTCCTGCTCATCTCGGTCCTCGTGGTCGCCGGCATCCAGCTGCTCGGCCGAAGCAGGGAGGACGCGTGATCGGACGGCTCGGACTGCGCGGGGCCGCTCTCGGCTACCTCGCGCTGCTGCTCGTCGCCCCGGTGGGCATGGTCTGCTACCGGGCGCTCGAGCACGGGATCGGCCCGGCGTGGGACGCGGTGACGACGCCCGACGCGCTGCACGCCTTCTGGCTGACGATCGTCATGGTCGCGATCGCCGTGCCCCTGAACACGATCTTCGGCGTGGCCGCGGCCCTGCTCCTCGTCCGCCAGCGCTTCCGCGGGCGCGCGGTCCTCAACGCGCTCATCGACCTGCCCTTCGCGATCTCGCCGGTCGTCGTGGGGCTCGCGCTGATCCTCGCCTACGGCCAGGCCGGATGGTTCGGCGACGCGCTGACCCAGACGGGCATCCAGGTCATCTTCTCGGTGCCGGGGATGGTGCTCGCGACGATGTTCGTCTCGCTCCCGTTCGTCGTCCGCGAGGTGATGCCGGTCCTGCGCGAGGTCGGCACCGACGCCGAGGAGGCGGCGACCACGCTCGGCGCGAACGGGTGGCAGACCTTCCGGCGCGTGACGCTCCCCGCGATCCGCTGGGGGGTCGCCTACGGGATCGTGCTGACCACCGCGCGCGCACTGGGCGAGTTCGGTGCCGTGTCGGTCGTGTCGGGCAAGATCGCCGGCTCGACGGAGACGGCGACGCTGTTCGTCGAATCGGAGTTCCAGCAGTTCAACTACGTCGGCGCCTACGCGGCTTCGCTCGTCCTTGCCGCGATCGCCATCGCCGTGCTCGTGTCCATGACCCTGCTCCAGCGGAGGACCCCGAACTCCTGATGGCCATCGAGACCCTCAACGTCTCCAAGCGCTTCGGCGACTTCGTCGCCCTCGACGACGTGTCCCTCGCCGTCCCCGAGGGCTCGCTGACCGCGATCCTCGGGCCCAGCGGCAGCGGCAAGTCCACCCTGCTGCGCGTGATCGCCGGCCTCGAGGCGCCCGACTCGGGAAACGTGATCATCGACGGGGAGGACCGGACGTCGGCCCCTCCGCAGAAGCGCGACGTCGGCTTCTGCTTCCAGCACTACGCGCCGTTCAAGCACATGCGGGTGCGCGACAACATCGCTTTCGGGCTCACCGTGCGCAAGAAGCCCAAGGCGCAGGTGCGCGAGCGCGTGGACGAGCTGCTTGCGCTCGTGCGCCTCGAGGGCCTCGCCGATCGCTATCCGTCACAGCTCTCGGGCGGCCAGCGGCAGCGCATGGCGCTCGCTCGCGCGCTCGCCATCGAGCCGACGGTGCTGCTGCTCGACGAGCCCTTCGGGGCGCTTGACGCCCGCGTGCGCGCGGAGCTGCGGGCATGGCTGCGGCGCCTGCACGACGACGTCCACGTGACGACGCTCTTCGTCACCCACGACCAGGAGGAGGCGATGGACCTCGCCGGCCAGGTCGTGGTCTTCAACGAGGGGCGCATCGAGCAGGTCGCGCCGCCGCGCGAGCTCTACGACCACCCGGCCAACGCCTTCGTGATGGGCTTCGTCGGCGAGGTCAACCGCCTGGGCGACGACTGGGTCCGCCCCCACGACGTCCACATCGCCCACAGCGCCGACGCGGTGAGCCGCGAGGCACAGATCGAGCGCGTCGCGCATCTGGGCTTCGAGGTGCGCGTCGAGCTCGTGCTCGGGGGCGGCGAGCGGGCGTGGGCCCAGCTCACGCGCGAGCAGGCCGACGAGCTCGAGCTGCGCGACGGGGACATCGTCTTCGTGCGCGCCGCCGAGGCGCGCTCGTTCGGGGTGGCGGCGTAGCCTCAGCGTCGGCGGGGCGCAGAGGTCTACAGGATCGGGCCAGGGAGGGGAGGGGGCCGGCCCCACCGGCAGTCTTCTTGCCTAGCCCGTCGTGGACGGGCAAAGCAGGACGGCTGCGGACGGCAGCGCCCGCTGGCCCTCCCTCTTCCCCTCGCCCGATGCCCGTAAGCGCGTCGCACCCGGCCGGCGCGAGGGATCCTCAGAGTCCCTCGCGGGGAGAACGAGGGGACTCCGCTAGCGCGTTGTCCACGAATCCGGGTCCTTCGCCAGTCTCTGGATCTCCCGCGGCAGCTTCGCGCCGGCGACGTCGGCGAGGGTGACCTCCTCGAGGACGCCGCGGATGTTGGTCCGCAGGCCGATCCACACCAGCTGGAGCGCTTCGGCGGCGCCGCGGTACTCGAGCGCCTCGGGGCGCTCTCCGCGCACCGCGGCGAGCGGTCCTTCGACCGCGCGCATGACGTCGGCGACGCTGATGGCGTCGGGCTCGCGAGCGAGCCAGTAGCCGCCGTCGGGCCCGCGCTGGCTGCGCACCAGGCCCGCCTGGCGCAGGTCGGAGAGGATGTTCTCCAGGAAGTTGAGGGGAATCGCTTGGGCCACGGAGATGCGCTCGCCCTTGACGGGGCCCGCGCCGTGATTCGCCGCCAGCTCGACCGCCGCGCGCACCGCGTAGTCCGCCTTCGCCGAAACCCGCATGGCGGGGATTCTCTCCTACGCGCCGGTCGGCCGGCGCCGGGGCTTGGATCTAGCGCTCTTCGCTGAAGACGACCTGGCGCGCCGAGTCGCCGGCGGGCGCCGCGGCCAGGTTCGTGCGCTGCCAGAGCGGGTCGAACTGGCCTGAGCGGCGCGCGAGATCGTTGAGCGCTCTCGCCCGTCGCGGCCCGGCGCGCGTCACGAGCGTGTCGACCGGGTCGAGGACCTGAACGTGCACGAGGTGCATCTGCTCGCTGAGCGCGCGGTTGCGAAGGCACCGAGCGACGACGTCGGCGCCGTGACGGGCCAAGAGCAGGGCGTCCTCGCCGGCGTCCTGCGCCGGCGGCAGGTACCGCGCCGACGCGCCGTGGGCCGCGGCGAGCAGCTCGCGGCGCAGCTCGGCGAGCAGGTGCTCGGACGCGTGATAGCCGGCGAGGCCCAGGTGACGCTGGGCCAGTCTCAAGGTCGGCGATCGGGCGCCCTCCGGCCGCTCGCAGGCGAGCCGCGCCCGCTCCAGCACCGCATAGGCGAGCGCGTCGTCGCGGAGGCTGACGGTGGCGGCCGCGCTCACTGACATGGCCCTTCGGAGATACCCGCGGCGGCGGGCGGGCAATCGGCTGCGTCCGCGCCCGATTGTCAGGCGGCGAGCGGCAGCGCGGCGCCCTGCGTGTCGGCGCGCCGGAAGGCGCACAGCGCCCGGCCGACGGTCTCGAATGCGCGGCCGTCGGCGGCCATCCCGCAGTGGCTGGTCGCGACCTCGACGTGCTCCGCTGCAGGGTCCAGGCACGCCTGCCAGCTGACGATGCCGTCGTGCCGCGAGTAGAGGGAGACGAACCCGACCTCGGCTGGGAAGGCGGCGGACGTGTCGTGCGCGAACGTGGTGCAGCACGTGCCCCACAGGCACGAGGCCTTGAAGAGCCCGGGAACACCGAGCGTGCCGAGCAGCCCCACGGCCACGATCTGCGCCCGCACGAACGGGTTGACCGCGAAGGGATCCGTGTGCGGGCTGCCGAGGGTGACGATCCCGGACACGAGGTCGGGGCGACGCACGGCCACGACCCGCGCCAGCAGGCCGCCGCGGCTCTGGCCGATCAGCGCGACGCGCGTGCCGCGCTCCTGCGCCATCTCCTCGGCGCGCTCGACGAGGCGCTGCACCGCGGTGTTCGAGCAGCCGACGTTGGCGCGGATCCCGGCGCGCCGGGTCCGGTGGCCGGTGCGGCGAAGCCACGTAGTGAGCAGCCGGAGCGAGTCGTCTCCCGCGAGGAAGCCCGGGATGAGGAGCACGGGCTGGTCGTCGCCCTGCTGGCAGCCGGTGCCGCGCCAGGTCGGCGAGCGCAGCAGCGCGGCGGCTTCCAGAGCGATGCGGCCCTCGTTCCAAAGCCGGGGCTTCGAAGCGTTCTCGCCCTGCTGGCGGGCTGCGCGTTCCGTGCTCATGGCGGGCGGGCCGGTACCCAGGCTTCTGGAGCGTCGGACCGGCGTCACGATGCTGCTTCGAGCTAATGACGTTCTCGCGCCAACGCAACTTGCGCGCACAGTGGCGTCTTCGCGCCAAGGGCCGGCCCTCGGCGGCTTCTGAAGGGCTCGCCCTCGGCGTCTTCGCGCCAACCAGCGGCCCGGCGGCGACCCTCGTCTGCGCTTCCAGGCAGGCGGCCGCGCCTCCAGCCGACGTCGCCCGGCTGGCTCGACATGGCGCTCGCGGTGCCGCTGCTCGACACGTCCCGCGCGCGCGAAGTGCTCGGCGGGGAGCCCCGCCGCGGCGCCGGCGAGGCCTTCCTCGAGCTCTTCGACGGCTTGCGCGACGGCGCCTGGCTCGACACCCCGCCGCTCGCACGACGCAGCGGCGGGCCGCTGCGCGTCCGCGAGCTGCTCACCGCGGTGGGCGGCCGCTCACGCTGAGTCGGCGCAGCCCGGCAGCAGCCGCTCGAGCAGACGGGCCGGCGCGCGCGCGTGGGCCAGCGCTGCCCGGGCGGCGTTGGCGCCGGCGGACCCGTGGACGCCGCCGCCGGGGTGGGCCGAGGCGGACGCGAGGTAGAGCCCGGGCACGGGTGTCCGGGCTCGACCGAGGCCGGGAAGCGGCCGGAAGACGAGCTGCTGGTGAAGCTGCGCGGTGCCGCCGTTGAGCGCGCCGCCCACGAGGTTCGCGTTGCGCGCCTGCAGTGCCGGAGGGGTCAGGACGTGGCGGCCGCGGATCAGCGACCGGAAGCCGGGCGCCAGCTCCTCCACGCGCCGCTCGATGCGCTCGACGAAGGCCTGCACCTCGGCAGGATCGTCCCAGCGCCCGCGCAGTGACCCGCCGGCGTCGCCGCGGATCTCCTGGGGCACGTGGGTATAGGCCCACGCCGTCTCCTTGCCGGGTGGCTGACGGGTTCGGTCGTAGGCGGCGTACTGGCCCATGACGAGGAACGGCTCGGCGGGGATGAGGCCGCGCACGAGCGCGGTGGCGCCGTCGGAGAGCTCGTCGACGCCCTCGGCCACGTGGACGGTCCCGGCCCGTCGCGCGTCGGGCGCGGTCCACGGGATCGGTGCGTCGAGCGTCCAGTCGACCTTCACCGTCGAGGAGTCGTACTGGAAGCGCCGCAGGTCGTCGCGCACCCGCGAGGGCAGCCGGTCCAGTCCGACGAGCGCCCGGTACAGCGTGGGCGCATCGACGTCGGCCAGCACGGCACGGCGGACGCGGACCTCCTCGCCGCCCAGGGTCAGCGCGCCGCGCGCGCCCTGCGCGCCGGTCAGCACGCGGACGACCGGCGCGTCGCAGCGCAGGCTGCCGCCGCGGCGCCGCAGCCTGCGGACCAGCGCCTCGGTCAGGCCGGCGGCGCCGCCCTCGGGCACCGGCCAGCCCAGCTGGCTCCCGAGCCCGGCCAGGAGCAGCCCGTAGAGCCCGCCGCCGGCCTGCTCCGGCGTGATGTCGGAGTGCAGCGCGTTGCCGGCCAGCAGCCGCCGGCCGCCGGCGCCCCGGAACTCCTCCTCGCCGAGACGCCTGACGGGAAGCAGGCCGAGTCGGACGAGGCGCGCGAGCTCGCGCGGGCTCTGGCGGGTCGCCAGCCGCGCGCCGGCGCGAATGGGCGGGAACGGCCCGAGCACCGCGTCGAGCAGCGACCCGCCGACGCGCTCCCACAGGCTGTTGAGCCGGCGCCACCCGTCGCCGTCGCCCGGCGCGAAGGCCTCGAGCGACGCCGCCGTCTCCTCGACGTCCTGGGACAGCACGGCGCACGAGCCGTCGGTCGCCGGATGGGCGAGCGCCACCGGCGCGCGCCGCCAGCACACGCCGTGGGCCTCCAGCTCCATGGCGCGCATGGCCGGCGAGGCGACCGCCAGCGGGTAGAAGGCGCTGAAGACGTCGTTGCGGAAGCCGGGCTCGACGAGCTCGGCCGTTCGCACCGCCCCGCCCGGCTCGGGCTGGGCCTCGAGCACGAGCACGTCCCAGCCGGCATCGGCGAGGACGTTGGCCGCGACCAGGCCGTTCGGGCCCGCGCCGACGACGACGGCGTCGGCGGTCGTCACGGGCGGTTCACGAGCTCCTGCATGTACTCGGCGACGTTGCGCGACACGGGGTGCTCCTCTCGCGGTGGGTTATAGGGAGTTACGAAGGGCGCCGGGTGGTCGGGTCGCTCTCGAGCACCAATCGGTATCTGGATGCGTCGGAGCCACACGACCGTGACACACGACCCTGATCGACCCCGCAGGCCGGAGGAGCCGGTGTGCCATCCTGCGTCGCCGATGCCGGCCCGCGTACTCGTTCCCGCCCTCGTCGCCGTCGTGGGCCTCGCCGCCTGCGGGAGCACGAGCGCCAAGGAGGACGGAACGACGCCCGCCACCACGAGCTCGAGCCCGGCGCACACCGCCGGCACGCCCGCGAGGCCGGCCGCGCGAGAGGTGCGGCTCGCCAAGGTCGGAACCTTCGACCAGCCGCTGTTCGTCACCGCGCCCCCCGGCGACCGCAGCAGGATCTTCGTCGTCGAGCAACCCGGGCGCGTCCGGGTTCGCAAGAGCGGAAAGACGCTCTCGCGGCCCTTCCTCGACCTCTCGGGCGAGGTCTCCTGCTGCAGCGAGCGAGGGCTGCTCTCGCTGGCCTTCGCTCCCGACTACGCCAAGACGGGCCGCTTCTACGTCGACTACACGGACAAGGGCGGGGACACGAGAGTGGTCGAGTACCGGGCCGCGAGCCCCGACCGCGCCGACCCCACCAGCGCGCGAACGGTGCTCCGGGTCGACCAGCCCGAGGCCAACCACAAGGGCGGGCTGCTCGTGTTCGGTCCCGACGACCGGCTCTACATCGGGCTCGGCGACGGCGGAGGGGGCGACGACCAGCACGGCGCCCGCGGCAACGGCCAGAACGACGGGGTGCTGCTGGGCAAGATCCTGCGCATCGATCCGCTGTCGCGCGAGGGGAGGGCCTACACGGTCCCGTCCACCAACCCGTTCGTCAGGCGCTCGGGCGCGCGCCCCGAGATCTGGTCCTGGGGCCTGCGCAACCCGTGGCGCTTCTCGTTCGACCGGCGGACCGGCGACCTCGTGATCGGCGACGTCGGCCAGGACACGCGCGAGGAGATCGACTTCGCTCCCCGCTCGCAGGGGGCGGGACGCGGGGTCAACTACGGTTGGCGCGTGCGCGAGGGCCGCATCCAGAACCCGGCCTATCCCGACGAGCGCGCGAAGGGGGTCACCGGCCCGGTGCTCGACTACTCGCACGCGGGCGGCCGATGCTCAGTGACCGGCGGCTACGTCGTGCGCGACCGCAAGGTGAGCCTCTACGGCCGCTACGTCTACGGCGACTACTGCGAGGGGACGATCTACTCCGTGCGCCTCAAGCCCGGCGGCGCAAGCGACCGGCGCCCGATCGGCGCCAAGGTGCCGCTGCTCAACTCGTTCGGTGAGGACGCCGCCGGCCACGTCTACGTGACCTCGCAGAGCGGCGCCGTCTACCGCATCGTGTCGCGCTGAGTGCCGGCGCTCGAGGACCTCGGTGTTGCGCTCGTCCGGGCCGACAACCCCGGCCCCTTCACGCTCTCCGGGACCAACACGTGGCTGGCCGGGCGCGATCCCGTCTGGGTGGTCGATCCCGGTCCTGCGCTGCCCGCTCATCTCGACGCGGTGCTCGCGGAGGCCGGGCGCCGCGGCGGGCTCGGCGGCATCGCGCTGACCCACGACCACGCCGACCACGTGGAGGCGCTCGCCGCGCTGCGCGAGCGTGCCGGCTGGCTCCCAGTCGCGGCGGCCCGTGGCGACGTCGAGCTCTTCGTCGGCGACGGCGACCGCGCCGGACCGCTCGAGGCACTCGCCACTCCCGGCCACGCGCCCGACCACCTCGCCTTCGTCTTCGGGCCGGCGTGCTTCACGGGCGACGCGGTGCTCGGGGAGGGAAGCGTCTACATCGACCCCGAGGGCGGGGGCCTGGCGGCCTACCTCGAGGGATTGCGCCGCCTTCGGGAACGCGAGCTCGCGGTGTTGTGCCCGGGTCACGGGCCGCCGGTGTGGGACGCCGCCGCAAAGCTCGACGAGTACGTCGCCCACCGCCTCGACCGCGAGCGGCGCCTGCTCGAGGCGCTCGCCGACGGCCTGCGCAGCGAGGACGAGCTGCTCGACCGTGCGTGGTCCGACGCGCCCGCGCCTCTGCGCCTGGCGGCGGCGGTGACGCTGCGGACCCATCTCGCCAAGCTGCGCGACGAGAGTCGCCTTCCGGACGACCTGGCTGGCTGGCCAGACAGCCCGAGCTGAGGTAGCCTCGCGGTCGTGGACGATCCGATCACCGCGCCGCGCGACGCGCAACCGGACGAACACATCAGCGCACCGACTTCCTCCTCATCGTGGGGGCGAATCCGCTCGTCTCGCACGGCAGCGTGCTGACCGCGTGCGCCTGGAGCGCGTGCGTGGAGCCGGCGCCGCCGAGGCGGCGGCGGTGGCCGCGATCCCGGCCTAGTGCCCGGGGACGCTCGGCGGCGAGGATCCCGGCGGGACCGGGGTCCCGTCGGCCGTCGAGGTCGCCGACCCGTTCTTGCCGACTGTACCCGTCGCTGTGCCGGCGCCGGTGGACGCTCCGCTGTGGGTCGTCGCGTCCGGGACCTCGGTGAAGCCGTTCTGCGGTGAGGTCGGGTTCGCGCCCACACTGGGATCGGGCGGATCGGCCGGCGTGACCGCCGGGGCGTCCGGGTCCTCGGCGGGGGCGTCGCTGCCCAGCGGGACCGTGCCGGCGCCCTCGTCGGTCGCCTGCCCGGTCTGATCTCCCCGGGCGCCCGGGTCGCGTTCGGAGATCCCGTAGGGGAAGTCGTTCTCGGTCACCGGGACCGAAGCCTTGGCCGGGTCGGCCGCGCCACCGCCCGCCGACGGGTCCTTGGGCTTGGCGGCTGCCGGCCGCTCGCTGCTCGCCCGAACGGCGGGCGCTGCCTTCTGGTCGGCCTGCGCCGCGCGCTCGGCGGGGAGCTGGACCGGCGGCCCGGCCGCGGTCTTCGTACCACCCGAGGCGGCGCCGGCGACCGAGAGCGCCGGCGTCGCGGCGTCGGTGGCACGCCCGGCGCCGCGTCCGATCTGGTTGGACACCTCGACGGCGCCTCCGGCGGCCACGACGGTGGAGCACACGACGGCGGCGACCTTGCAGACGGTCGCCGCTGCGGCGCCGCCCCCGGCCATCGCCCCGCCCGAAGCGCCGGCGCTGCCGCTGAGCGCGGCGCCCGAGCTCGCCGCCGCGCCGCCGCCGCCGGCGCCGCCGATGAGCTTGGCCAGCGCGGCGAGCGGCCCGCTCGGCGGGGCGAGCGAGGCAAGCTGGCGACGGGTCGCGCGCAGGGCGCCGCGGTACTCGCGGCAGCCCGAGCAGTCGCGCAGGTGGCGCCGAGCGCGGCCGGTGGCACGCACGCCGCGGCGGTGTGCCGAAGCCAGATCGGTGCGGATCTCGACGCACGCGATGTCGCGCGCCTCGGAGGCCTGCACGAGACCGATGCGGGCCCGGACGAGCAGCGACTTCACCGCGGCGACGCTCACCCCGTGGGCGTCGGCCAGGTCGGCGTAGGAGGCCCCCTCGAGCTCGCGCATCAGCAGCACCGAGCGCTGCTGCTCGGGGAGCCGGCGCACGTCGGCGATCAGGCGGCGCAGGCTCTCACGGCGCTCGGCCTCGGTCAGCGGGTCCGGCAGCTCGGAGCGGGCCAGCTCCACGCCCTCGAGCGGGACGACGACCGGGCGACGCAGCTGGTCGATGCAGCGGTTGTGGGCCACGCGATAGAGCCACGCGCGCAGCGAGATCGGGCGGTCGGTCGCGCGCAGCGCGGCGTGGGCCCGGATGAAGACGTCCTGCAGGGCGTCCTCGGCGTCGTGGCGCGAGCCCGCCAGCATCTGGCGCACATAGGCGAACAGCCGCTGGCGGTAGCGGTCGTGGATGGCCCGGAAGGCGTCGTCGGAGCCGGCCCTGAAGAGCGCGACGAGCTGGTCGTCGGAACGCAGGCGCAGCAACGGCGCCGAAAGCGAGATTCCGGTCAGCCGTGCCGGGGCTTGGAGAGCGGAGGCTTCCACGCGCAACCCTTCGCAGAGACTAACTCCGATGCGGGCGGGAAGTTCCGTCGTTTGCCGCCCGCGGACGAATGGCTGGCCGTTACGAGAGGCTCGCCATCACGTGCTTGATCTCGGTGTAGTCCTCCAGCGCGTACATCGAGAGGTCCTTGCCGTAGCCCGACTGCTTGTAGCCGCCGTGCGGCATCTCGGCCACGAGCGGGATGTGGTCGTTGATCCACACGCACCCGAAGCGCAGCGCTTTGGCCATCCGCAGCGCGCGGCCGACGTCGCGCGTCCACACCGAGGAGGCAAGACCGTAGGGCGTGCCGTTGGCCCACGCGAGCGCCTCGGCCTCGTCGCTGAACTGCTGGACGGTGATGACCGGCCCGAAGATCTCGCGCTGGATCATCTCGTCGTCCTGGCGCAGGTTCGCCACGACGGCGGGCTCCAGGAAGTAGCCGGGGAGGTTGGGCTCGCGGCCGCCGACGACGACCTCGGCATGGTCGGGACGGCGCTCGAGGAAGCCCTCGACCCGGTCGCGCTGGTCTGAGGAGTTCAGCGGGCCGAGCGTCGTCGTCTCGGCCAGCGTGTCGCCGAGCTCGAGGCCCTGGGCCTGCTCGGCGAGGCCGGCGACGACGTCGTCGTAGACCTTCGGCCCGGCGATCACGCGCGTCGCCGCCGTGCAGTCCTGGCCGGCGTTGTAGTAGCCCGTGCCGGCGATCGTCTCGAGCGCCGTTTCGAGGTCGACGTCGTCGAAGACCACGACCGGAGCCTTGCCGCCGAGCTCCAGGTGCACGCGCTTGAGGGTCTGCGCGGCGGCCTGGGCGACCGACTTGCCGGCCTCCACCGAGCCGGTGATCGAGACCATGTCGACGTCGTCGTGGGCCACGAGCGCCTTGCCGACGTCGTCGCCGCCGGCGACCACGTTCAACACGCCGGGGGGGAGGATCTCGCCCGCGAGCTCGGCGAAGCGAAGCGCGGTGACCGGGGTGGTCGGGGCGGGCTTGAGCACGATGGTGTTCCCGGTCGCGAGCGCCGGGCCGATCTTCCAGACCGCCATCATGAGCGGGTAGTTCCACGGCGCGATCTGCCCGATGACGCCGACCGGCTCGCGGCGGATCATCGAGGTGTAGCCCTCCAGGTACTCGCCGGTCGCCTTGCCCTCGAGCACGCGGGCGGCGCCCGCGAAGAAGCGCAGCTGGTCGACCATGGGTCCGATCTCGTCGTCGCGGACGGCGGCGAGCGGCTTGCCGGCGCTCGTCGCCTCGAGCTCGGCTATCTCATCACCGTGCTCCTCGAGCGCGTCGGCGAGCTTGAGCATCATGACCGAGCGCTCGGCCGGCGTCGTGTTGCCCCACGACGCCCACGCGGTGCGCGCGGAGGCGACGGCGCGGTCGACGTCGGCCGTGGTCGAGCTCGGCGCCTGGGCGATCGTCTCGGTGGTCGCGGGATTGACGACGGGCTGGGTGGCGCCGTCGACGGCGTCGACGGGCTGGCCGTCGACGAAGTTCTGGAGGGTGCGGACAGCGGTGGACATGCGGGCGAACGTAGCACCGCGACCGAGCGCGCGTGTCGAACTTCACCGCGCTGCGCGCCGTACACCCCCGCCGACGGTCACCACCCCGACCAGGAGGCCATCCCGATGCCCATCCGTCCCCTCGCCCCGCTCGCCGTCGCCGCGCTACTCGGCCTCGGCCTCGCGGCCTGCGGCAGCTCGAGCGACAGCAGCACGAGCAGCTCGTCGACCCCCGCCACCAGCGCCTCGACCGAGGCGAGCACCGCCAAGACCACCAGCACCGCCTCCACGGCCGGCGCCAAGACCGTGAAGGTCGGCGAGAGCGAGTGGAAGATCACGCCGACCGACGGCAAGGCGACGGCGGGCAACGTGGTCCTGAACGTCTCCAACACCGGGCAGGTCCCGCACCAGCTCGAGGTCGAGGGCAACGGGCTCGAGGAGCAGAAGACCGCGGTCATCGACCCGGGCGGGTCGGCGAAGCTCGCCGTGAAGCTCAAGCCCGGCAAGTACGAGTGGTACTGCCCCATCCCCGGGCACAAGGAGCAGGGGATGGAGGGGACACTGACCGTTCAGTAGCGCGCGGGAGGCCGGGGCCGGCTCCCTCAGCGGCCCCCGGCTCGCAGCCCCTCGAGCAGGCGGTCCATCGTGCCCGCCATATCCTCGCGGGCGCTCGCGACGTCGTCGGCCCGCGCGACGTACATCGCGGCCTCGTCCAGGGCGCCGATGAGGACGTGGGCGAGCGGGCGCGCCGGCTGCCGCGCCAGCGCGCCGGCATCCATGGCGGCCTCGAGCACGGCCTGGACGAGCCCGAGCCCGTAGCGCTCGCCGATCTCGCGCCACGCCTCCCAGCCCAGGACGGCGGGGGCGTCGAGCATGATGATGCGCTGGACCTCGGGCTCCCCGCTCGCGTCAAGGAACGCTCGCGCCCCCGCGCGCAGCGCCGCCCACGGATCCTGCGCGCCGGCGGCCAGCGACTCCGCCGCGATCCGCTCGGTGAGCTCGCGCTCGACCTCCTCCACCACCGCGCGGAAGAGGTCCTCCTTGCCCTGGAAGTGGTGGTAGAGCGCGCCGCGGGTGACGCGGGCGTGCCGCACGATCTCCTCGGTGCCGACGGCGGCGTAGCCGCGCTGCGCGAACAGCGCTCGGCCCGCGGCGAGAAGGGCCGCGCGGGTGACCTCTGCGCGCTCGAGCCTCAGACTTGACATACAGGTAGCATATGACATACAGAGTGTATGCGAACCCCCCGGAGGACGATCATGCCTGAAGCGCACGACCTTGGACACCGCCGCGACGTCGCGTCCGACCTCGGGCAGCGGCGCGACGTCGCAGTGCCGCAGGGCACGCTCTCGCTCGCCGAGCGAGGGGAGGGCGAGCCGCTGCTCTTCGTCCACGGCCTGCTGGTCGACGGACGGCTGTGGCGCAAGGTCGTCCCGCGACTGGCCGGCGACGCCCGCTGTCTGGTCCCCGACCTGCCGCTCGGCTCGCACCGCACCGCGATGCAGGCCGACGCCGACCTCAGCCCGGCCGGCCTCGCGCGCCTGCTCGTCGACCTGCTCGACGCGCTCGGGCTCGAGCGCGTCACGCTGGTCGGCAACGACACCGGCGGGGCGCTGTGCCAGCTCGTGGCCACCGCGCATCCCGAGCGTGTCGGGCGCCTCGTGCTGACCTCGTGCGACGCGTTCGAGAACTTCCCGCCGAAGGCCTTCCGGCCGCTCGTCAAGGCGGCGAGGGTCCCGGGCGCGCTGCGCGCGATCCTCGAGGTGACCAAGCTGCCGGGGGTGGCGAGCTCGCCTGCGGGCTTCGGGTGGCTCGCGAAGCACGGGATCCCCGCGGAGCTCACCGGCGACTGGATGGCGCCGGCGCTCGCCGACACCGCGGTGCGGCGCGACCTCGCCAAGGCGATGCGCGACATCTCGCCGGCGGTCACCCTCGACGCGGCGGCCGGGCTGGCGGCCTTCAAGGCCCCGGCGCTGCTCGCGTGGGCGCGTGAGGACCGCTTCTTCCCCTTCGCGCACGCCGAGCGCCTCGCGGCGATCCTTCCCGACAGCCGCCTGGTCGCGATCGAGGACAGCTACAGCTTCGTCCCGGAGGACCGGCCCGATGCGCTCGCCGACGCGATCGGCTCGTTCGTAGCCGAGGAGCAGCGCGCCGCGGCCTGAGGCTGCGGTCAGTGCCCGATGGGCTCTGCGCGGGAGGCGGCGACGGTCGCGTCCAGCGTCTCGCGGGCCGAGCTCGCGGGGCGCCAGCGCAGTTCGCGCCGCGCTTTGGCCGTGTCCATGATCACGGGTACCCGCACCGCGTGGAGCCACTGGAGCACGGCCGGCACGAGCGGCGCGCGGTCGACGACCTCGGCGGCGACCTCCGCGGCGAGCTCGGGCACGGACACCGAGTACCAGCCCATGGCGTCGGCGAGGTCGGACATCGTGATCTCGCCCGGTCCGGCGAGGTTGTAGGCGCCGGGGCGTCCTCGCCCGAGCACGCCGGCGCGAAGCGCGGTCGCGACGTCGTCGTGGTGGACGAGCTGGAAGGGCACGCCCGGATCGGGGATCACCGGCTTGAGGATCGGCATCACGTCGAGCAGCCGCCGCACCGGGTCGGGCATGCGCTCGGAGAGCTGGACATAGGGGATCACGTCGATGAACGTCGTCGCCTCCGGACCCCCGACGATGCACGGACGGAACAGGTAGGCGTCGGTCTCCGAGTCGCGCACGAGGTCGGAGAGCAGCTCCTCGAGCTCGGCCTTGTGGGCCGAGTAATAGAGGCCCTCCGAGCCGCGCGGGGGCACGTCCTCGGTGAGCGGCAGCACGTTGTCCTCGTGGAATCCGTAAGCGGCGACCGACGACGCATAGACCAGCCGCCGCGCGCCGGCCGCGAGCGTCGCCTCGAAGACGTTGCGCGATCCCTCGACGTTGATGCTGTGGCTCTCCTCGAGGCTGCCGAGGATGATGAACGCGAGGTGGACGACCACGTCGGCGTCCTCGACGAGTCCCTCGACCGAGTCGCGATCGAGCACGTCGCCCTGGCGGTACTCGGTCTTGCGCCAGCCCTCGGCGGCCGGGTCGAAGGGGCGCCGGGCCATGCCGACGATGCGAACGACGTCGCGTGAGCGCTCGAGCGCGCGGATGAAAGGCTTGCCGATGTCGCCGGTCGGCCCGGTCACCGCGACGGTCAGGCGCTTCGGCGGCTGCGTGCGGGCCGGTGGCATACTGCCCTTCCTATCGCACGCCGCGGGCTGCGCGCAAGGGGGCGAGGGTCAGCCGTCGCGCTGGACGGTCCGGCGTTCGCAGCTGCGCAGGACGTCCAGCGGGTCGGCGGTCATCGTGTCGCGGCCGGCGCCGCAGCGCACCACGTCGGCCGAGCCGTCGACCGTGTCGATCACGTCGTCGCCGCGGCCGGCGGCGATCGTGTCGCGCCCGGCCCCGCCGCGGACCTTGTCGTCGCCCGGCCCGCCGCGGATCACGTCGCTCCCCGCGCCGCCCTCGAGCACCGAGCCCTGACCCCGATCGGCCAAGCGGTCGTCGCCCAGCCCGCCGCGCAGCGTCGCGCCGGCGCCGTCGGCGCGCAGCTCGTCGTCGCCCGCGCCGCCCTCGGCGACGTCGGCGCCGGTCCCGGCGTAGATCACGTCGGGACCCGCGTCGCCGGCGAGCCGGTCGTCGCCCGGCTGCCCGTAGAGGGTGTCGGCGCCGGAGCCGCCGCTCACCGTGTCGTCGCCGGGACCGGCGTACGTCGCGTCGTCGCCGCTGTCGAGCGCGACGTCGTCGTCGCCCGTCCCGCCGATGACGAGGTCGAGCCCCGGTCCACCGGTGACCCGGTCCGCGCCCGGGCCGGCCTCCAGGTAGTCGTTGCCGCGCAGCCCGGCCAGCGTGTCCGCCCCGTCCTCGCCGAAGAGCTGGTCGGGTCCCCGCGTCCCGGTCAGCGTGTCGGGCCCCGCGGTGCCGACGAGCGCGTTGGCGAGCGCCGGACCGGCGGCCATCGCGGCGAGGAGGACCGTCGCGGCGAGCATGGTGGCGCTGCGTCGCACCTCGCTCGGCAGCGACGGCGTCATGGCGTCGCCTCGTACCCGGGGTCGCCCGGCAGCACGATGCGGGCCTCCTCGCCCGTGCCTACCACGCGCGGCTCGACGGGGCGCACCTCGGTGGTGACGGCGTACTCCAGGAGCGCGCGCGCGGACGCGAAGGCGGCGAGCTGCTCGAGCTGCTTGATGGTGGGGAAGACGAGCAGGATGTCGCCGCGCTGGTGGGCGGCGAGCGCGTCGGAGGGGCAGTACCACGTCGCGTCGACGCACTCCTCGCCGTCGACGTGCGGCTCGATGCCTCCAGGCGCCTCGGCGAGGAAGAAGTGCGTGTCGAAGCGGATCCGCACGACGGCGGGCGTGATCCAGCGCGAGAACTTGACGAGCGACGCGGGCCCCGCGGGCAGGGCGATGCCGGTCTCCTCCTCGAGCTCGCGCAGCGCGGTGGCGCGGTGTACGGCGTCGCCGTCCCCCTCGCCGGCGCGGACGGCGCCGCCGGGGAAGACCCACGCGCCGCCCATGAAGCGCAGGGCCGGGCTGCGCTTGGCCAGCAGAACCTCGAGCGCGTCGGCGCCTCCGCGCAGGAGGATCACCGTCGCGGCCTGGCGTGGCGTCGTCGGGTCGCCGTGATTGAGCTCCTCCCCGGGGCCGGGCCGTGGAACGGTCATCGCGGCTCGACGATACCTCGCACGAAGATCTCCGCGCCGCGCCCGTGGCGCCGGCGCCGACGGATCTCCGCGTCGCGACCGCTCGGCTCGCGTGGGTAAGCTGGGACCCATGAGCACGACGACGGCCCAGCGCTGGATCTGCGAGTCCTGCGGGTTCATCTACGACCCCGAGGAAGGCGACCCCGACGGCGGGATCCCGCCCGGCACCGCGTTCACGGACATCCCGGACGGCTGGTTCTGTCCGGTGTGCGGGGCGCGCAAGCGCGACTTCACGCCGTACGAGGACTAGGCGCTGGCCAAGGCGGGCAAGCAGCCGCCCCGCGACCGGCGGGTGCGCGGGCTGGGCCGCCTCGCGGCGCGGCTGAGCGGCGCAGCGCTCTGCTACGGCGAACCGGTCGAGAGCAACGGTCGCATGGTGATCCCCGTCGCGCGGGTCCGCCTCATCGGCGGGGGCGGCGGGCAGCTCGCCGGCCCGGCCGAAGGCGAGGGCGGCGGCGGCTTCGTCGGCGCGCGGCCCGTGGGCTTCGTGGAGGTGGGCCCCGAAGGCTCGCGCTTCCATCCCATCCGGGAGCCGGGCGAGCCCTCCCGCAGGATCGTCGGCGCGCTCGCCGTGGCCGCCCCGGCCGTGGCGGTGGCCCTGCGCATCCGGTCGGGCCTGCGCGGACGCGGTCGCCCGCGGCAGCTGCCACGGGGACGGCGATGACCGCGGGCCCGGCGACCGGTCGCCTCGCCGTCGAGGCCGAGCCCGAGCAGCTCGGCTTCGACGCGGCGCGCCTCGAGCGCATCGACCGCCACTTCGGCCGCTACGTCGAGGACGGGCGCCTGCCCGGCTGGCTGGTCGCCGTTGCGCGCCGGGGGCGCATCGCCCACGTCGCGGCGGGAGGCCTGCGGGACGTCGAGGCCGGCGAGCCGGCGCGCGAGGACACCGTCTGGCGCATCTACTCGATGACCAAGCCGATCGTCTCGGTGGCGGCCATGATGCTGTGGGAGGAGGGGGCCTTCGAGCTCAAGGACCCGGTGTCACGATGGATCCCCGCCTTCGCCGAGTCGCGCGCGTGGACCGGAGGCTCCTCGCTCAAGCCGGTGACCGAGCCGCTCACCGAGCCGCTGCGCATGTGGCACCTGCTGACGCACACGGCGGGGCTGACCTACGGCTTCCACTACAACCATCCGGTCGACGCGATCTACCGGGCCGGCGGCTTCGAGTGGGGTACGCCGCCGGGCCTCGACCTCGAGGCGTGCTGCGAGGCGTGGGCGGGGATGCCGCTGCTCTTCCAGCCCGGCCGCGAGTGGAACTACTCCGTGGCCACCGACGTGCTCGGGAGGGTGGTCGAGGTGATCGCCGGCAGCCCTCTGGACGAGGTGCTGGCGGAGCGCGTGCTCGGCCCGCTCGGCATGGAGGAGACGGGCTTCTTCGCGGACGAGGGGCTCGCTCCCCGTCTCGCCGCGCTCTACTCGCCCGACCCGGCGACGGGGGTCGCGGTGCGCAACGACGGCATCGGCGCGAGCGCCCTTCGCCGCCCGGACTGCCTCTCGGGCGGCGGCGGGCTGGTCTCGACGGCGGCGGACTACCACCGCTTCGCCCGGATGCTGCTGGGCGCCGGGGAACTCGAGGGCACGCGCGTGCTCGGCACGCGGACCCTGCGCTACATGGGCGCCAACCACCTGCCCGGCGGCGCCGACCTCGAGCAGGTCGGCCGGCCGCTGTTCTCCGAGACGACGTTCGACGGCGTGGGCTTCGGCCTGGGCTTCTCGGTGCTCCTGGACCCCGTCGCCAACAAGGTCCCCGGCTCGCCCGGTGAGCTGGCGTGGGGCGGTGCGGCGAGCACCGCGTTCTGGGTCGATCCCGCGGAAGGCATCAGCGCGCTCTTCTTCACACAGCTGCTGCCGTCGAGCTCCTACCCGCTGCGCTCCCAGCTCCGCCAGCTCGTGTACCAGGCGCTGGTCGACTGATCCGCCCGGCGGTCGCCTCGGCGATCGCCTCGGCGGTGATCTCGACGAGCCGCCGCAGATCGCCATCGGCGATCGCCAGCGGCGGCATGAGCACCACGACGTCGCCCAGCGGGCGCACGATCGCCCCGCGCCGGCGCGCGGCGAGCGTCACGTGGTGGCCCATGCGGGCTTCCAGCGGGAAGCCCTCGAGCTCGATGCCGACCATGAACCCGCACCGGCGCACCTCGGCGACACCGGGCTGCGGCGCGACCGAGCGGTCCAGCCACCGGTGCAGCGACGCGATCTTGCTCTGCAAGCGCGTGATCGTCGCCTCGCGCTCGAAGACCTCGAGCGTCGCCACGGCGGCGGCGCAGGCGAGCGGGTTGCCGGTGTAGGTGTGGCCGTGGAAGAACGTCTTGAACTCGTGGAACTCGCCGAGGAAGCCCTCGTAGACCCGCTCGGTCGCGAGCGTGGCCGCGAGCGGCAGGTAGCCCCCGGTCAGGCCCTTGGCGACGCACAGCAGGTCGGGGCGCACGTCCTCCTGCTCGCACGCGAACATCGTGCCCGTCCGACCCAGGCCGGTCGCCACCTCGTCGCAGATGAGCAGCACGCCGTGCTCGTCGCACAGATCGCGCACGGCGCGCAGGTAGCCCGGCGGGTGCACGAGCATCCCCGCCGCCCCCTGCACGAGCGGCTCGACGACGACCGCGGCAATGCGCCCGCCGTGCTCGGAGAGGATCCGCTCGAGGTCGGCGGCATCGCCGGGCTCGGCCTGCCAGGCGTCGAAGAGCAGCGGGCGGTACATCTCGTGGAAGAGCGGGATGCCGCCGACCGAGACCGAGCCCACGGTGTCCCCGTGGTAGGCGTCGCGCAGGCAGACGAAGCCGGTCCGCGCGTTCGCGCCGCGCAGCTGCCACCACTGGAAGGCCATCTTCAGCGCGACCTCGACGGCGGTCGACCCGCTGTCGGAGTAGAAGACCCGCGAGAGCCCGGGAGGCGCGACGGCGAGCAGCCGGCGCGCGAGCTCGATCGCCGGCTGGTGGGTCAGGCCCAGCATCGTCGAGTGCGCGACGCGGTCGAGCTGGCAGCGGACGGCGGCGTCGATGGCCGGGTGGCGATGGCCGTGCACGTTGCACCACAGCGAGGAGACACCATCGATGTAGGCGTTGCCCTCGGTGTCGTAGAGCGTCGTGCCCTGCGCGCGGTCGATGACGACAGGCGGCTCGTCGCGCTCCCACCCGCGTTGCTGGGTGAACGGATGCCACAGGAGCTCGCGATCCGCCGCGGCAAGCTCTTCGGTGGTCACGTGGCCGAAGCTAGCGCCGGGGGCGGTCGGAACCGCGCGCATCGCCGACTCGCGCCTCCCCGACCACGACCCGACTGGGACCGCGACGATTCCGTCGAGGTCTCCGAGTTCTTCACCCCCCGCGCCGCCGCGTTTCAGGCGTCCGATCCTTCCTTGCCTGCACAAGCGCGGCTCGATGGTCCGTTCTTGACGCTCGGCTCTGTGAGCCCGCCGCGCCCGGATCGCGATCAGCCGGGAGGATCGCGATCCCGCCGCTCCGGGAGGTCGCGGGCTCTCGGTGCTGGTATCACGCGGAAGGGCGGTCCGGACGTGATCGTGGTCCGGACGATGGCATCGCTGGGACCTACTCGGCCGGCTTGAGCGCCGACCGGCCAAAGCCGGGCTCGCGGACATCCCGACCCGAATGTGCTCGAACGGTCCGGGGGATCACACCACGCGAGGTTGAAGCTTCGCAATGCACTTACGCCGTGCCCAGTCAAGCCCGCGGGGACTTCAACGACAACGACGCTGACACTGCGCACCTGGTCGGGATTCACGAGGAACTCACGGGCACAGGGGCGGGGTACAAGCACGGCGTCGAGGTGCTCAACAGGTCGGCCGTGGGGCACTTGGGCGTTCCTGCTTCGTCACCAGCGCGACAGCCGGCTCTGGGCGAGAACGCCCGAGGCGCGCGTGCACTCGATGCGCGCCGGCGAACTGTCGTTCCGAATATGCCTGCATTTGGGCGGCGGCCGCGCCCGGTGAGGTGCCGCTGGTCAACGGCGAATGGGAGTTCATCGCCGCGCGCAGCCCCGACGTCGCCGAGCGCGACCACCACACCGCGCAGCGCGCCCGTGTCATCGATTCGCTGCTTCGTCACCCAGATGCCGCCGAGCCCGCCGGTCCCTGCCGCCGGCGGTAGGGCCAACGCCCGGGCGCCGCTGAACAGGCGCCGCCTGTAGCGTCGCTAGGGGTGCAGCTCGTCCTCGACGACCTCGCGGCGACGATCGACGGTGCTCGCCAAGCGAGCTCCACGACCCTCGGCGCGGTCGGCGCCCACGTCGTCGTCGCCACGAAGCTGTCGACGTCGACGACCAGCCGCCCTGCGCCGGGCCCGGCGCCCGCCTCCCACGCCCGCTTGAGCGCCTCGCCGAGCACCCGGTCAAGCTGGCGCACGTGCCCGAACGTGAACGCACGCAGGAACGTCCCCAGCGTCGACGGCGCGGCGACACGGTGCCCGACGACCGTCGCCGTTCGGCCCGAGCGCAACACGTCGCAGTCATCGATCGAGTCCGCCCCGAGCAGCATCGCCGAGACGAGCGTCATCACTTTCGAGCCAGCGTTGGCCGCCGCGACGCGTTCGCCGAGCCGCACGAAGCGATCCACGAGCGCCTCGAGCCCAAGCCGCGCGGCCAGCGTCACCGGCAGCACGATCCCCGCGTCGGCGACCGCCCGCTCATCGTCAAAGCGCACCTCAACACCATCCAGTCCGACCGGCCCGCCACCAGTAGGGGTCGGAGGCGAGCCGCGGTGCCTCGCTTGCGCGAGGTCGTCTGCTCGCCCCCGCCCTCCGAACCGGTTACGTGGAATTCCACGTAACCGGTTGTATGTCCAGGACCCGGTTATGTTGAAGACGCGCTCGAAGAGCGAGGTTCTTCCTGCTCAGCACCATTTCTGCGGGTGATGCGTTCAACATAATCAGAGGCTCTCGAGGAACGCGAGGAGCGTGTCGGTCGGTCGGTATCTGCCTGGTTTCGCCCCGAGCGGGGCGGTTCGTGCGATCGCTTGTTCCTTGAGCGCCGGGTCGGCGTGCTCGTAGATGTGCGTGGTCTGGGTGCTCTCGTGGCCGAGCCACAGCGCGATGGTCGCGATGTCCACGGCCTTGGCTCTGAGCAGCATCGCGTTGGTGTGGCGGAGCACGTGCGGGGTGACGCGCTTGGCCGTCAGCGACGGGCAGCTGGCGGCTGCGGTGGCGGCGTGCTTTGCGACGACCACGCCGACTGTGTAACGGCTGAGCGGTCGTCCTTGGCGAGTTGGGAACAAGGGGTCGGCGGGCTCGTCTTGGCGTTCGGTGAGCCATTGGCGCACGATCGCGACGGTCTCGCCCGTCAGGGTCGTTGCGCGCTTCTTCCTTCCCTTGCCCGTGACTCGGATGTGGGCGCCGGTGCCGAGGTGGACGTCGCAGACACGCAGGCCGACGAGCTCTGAGACGCGCACGCCGGTCTGGATCATGAGCACCAGCAGCGTGTGGTCGCGGCGCCCGAGCCAGGTGTCGCGGTCGGGCGCGGCGAGCAGCGCTTTGATCTCGTCGAGATCGAGGTAGGAGACGGTGTTGCGCTCGTGGCGCTTTGTGGGGATCGCCATCACCCGCGCGATCGTCGCGGCGTGCTCGGGATGTCCGAGTCCAGCGAACCGGTAGAACGAGTGGATCGCCCCGAGCCGCGCGTTGCGGGTACTGGGACTGTTGCCTCGTGCCTGTTCGAGATGGGCGAGGAAAGCGCCGATCAGCGGCGCGTCGAGATCGTCGAGGTCCAACTCGAACGGCTGCTTGCCGGTCTGCTCGTGCGCGAAGCAGAGCAGCAACCGGAATGTGTCGCGGTAGGCGGCGATCGTCTGCGGACTGGAGTTGCGCTGCGTGATCAGCCGCTCGGTGAAGAACGCCTGCAGCGTCGGCGCGAGCAGGCTCACGAGAGCACCTCCGGCAATTGCTCCAGGCGCCGGCTGATCAGCTCCAGCAGCTCTGGGACCGCCTCCAGATACCAGTATGTGCTGGCTGGGTCGACATGACCGAGATACGTGCAGAGCAGCGGCATCCGCCGGTCGATGTCCTCGCCTGCCTGATACCAGTCGAGCAGCGTGCGCACCGCAAAGGCATGTCTGAGATCGTGTGGGCGGGGCCTGGCGCGCGCGCCACGGCCCTCCAGGCCGACCACGCGGATCAGCTTCGTGAATGTCTGGTTGAGCTCCCCTCGGGCCATCCGTCGTCCTCTGGCGGAGATGAAGAACGCCGGGGTTGAGGGCGTCGGGAAGCGAGCGTCGCGCTGACGGGCGTACTCGCGAAGCGAGTTGATCGTGCTCTCGTGCAGCGGGACCTCGCGCTGCTTTTTCTGCTTGCCCGCCCGGACGTGCAGCACGCGATCTCGCAGATCGACGTCCTGGCGGTCGAGCGCGAGCGCCTCCCCGGGGCGCATCCCGGTGACGGCCAACAGCCCGATCAGCGTCTCATGACGCGCTGCGCGCAGCCGCGGTCTGAGCCCCCGCGCGGCTGCCATCAACGCCGCGATCTCAGCGTCTGTGTAGATGTATGGCGCGATCCGCGGGCGGGTCGCGGGCAAAAGGTCCTTGGAGGGAACCTCGCTAGCGGGGTCGATCGTCGCGAGATGGCGCGCGAACCCCCGCGCGACCCCGAGCCGCTGGCGCCAGTAGTGCGCGTGCGCGTCTGCGGGCATCCGCGCCCACATCAGCGCCAGCTCGGTGGTGATCCGCTGAGCGCCCGCCCGCTCGAGGAACTCGACGAACCTCTCGAGCAGCCGGGCGTCCTGGGGCATCTCGAACCCGAGCCGACGGCGGATCTGCAGGTAGTCGCCGAGGGCTTCGCGAAGCGTGGTCATGCCACACCTCCCTGCGACGGCCATGGGCGCGCGAGCGCCCGGAGCGCCGTGCGGTCGACTTTGGCGTAGATCGCGGTCGTCTTCTGCTCGCGGTGGCGCAGCACCTGGCCGATCTCCGCAAGCGACGCGCCCTGTCTGAGCATCCCGGTCGCGGCCGTGTGCCGCAGGCGATGCGCGCCGACCCTCGGGAGGCCCACCCGGTCGCACGCCGCGCGGACAACCCACCCGATCGTGCTTCGGTTCAGCTCGCGGCGCGGCGCGGTCACCCGCAGAAACAGCGCCCGACACTCGCACCGCGGGCGACGGCGAAGATAGGACACGATCGCCTCGCCGACATCCACCGGCAACGGCAACACGTCCTGCCGGCTGCCCTTCCCGCGGACGAGCAGCTCCCCGCCCCGCCAGTCAACGTCATCCAGCTGGATCGCGGCGACCTCGCCGGCACGCAGCCCGAGCCGCGCCAACAAGAGCAGGATCGCGAAGTCGCGCCGGCCGACCAGCCTGCGCCGATCGCAGCTGGCCAAGAGCTTCTTGACCGCCGATGGTTCCAGGCCACGCGGCAGTGTGCGATCCCGCAGGTCAGCGACCGAAGGGACCGCCCACACCAGTGGCGCCTCGATCAGCCCCGCCAGGTGCAGGTACCGCAACAACGACCGCAGCGCGCAGACCAGATCCCTCGCCCCCGACACGCTGCGCTTCGGGCACTCACGGGCCAGGAACATGCTCACATCGGCCGTGGAAAGCCGCACGAGCTCGAACCCGTCCAGCCCTACCCGCCCGGCCAGGAACAGCCGCGCGGCCGGCCCATACGCATCGAGCACCGTGTGCTGCGAGAGCCCACGCTCGACCAGCAGATAGCGGCGGTAATCCGCCAGCAGCTCCTCGAGCAGGCCCTGTGCGACAACCGGCGCCGGCACCGGCGCGACCCCCAGTTCGCGCAAGTACCCGAGCGGCAACATCACGCTCTGCGGCGAGACCCACGTCACCCGGCCCGCCGCGCGACGCGCCGCGGCGAACCGCTCGGCCTGCTCGCCTGTCAGCTCGCCGACGCCAAGCCCCGCACCCTCAAGCCAACGACTGAGCTGGTCCAGCTGACACAGCCTGTCGGCCGCCGCCGAAGGCGAATACGCCCGAGACCTCAGCCACAACGCGAACCCCGCCGCATACGGCGCCAACGGCCCGGACACCACCGGGACCCACACCTTCCTGCCCATCGCTGCCTCCTGCCGGATCGCGGAACGAGAATCCGCGAAGCCTCGACAAGACGGCCACGATTATGTTGAACGCATCACCCGCAGAAATGGTGCTGAGCAGGCAGCACCTCGCTCTTCGAGCGCGTCTTCAACATAACCGCGTCCTGGACATACAACCGGACGTGCCCGTTGCCGAGCATCCGGCTCTCCGCAGGACATGCGCTGGTCGCATCAGGCGCGTCGGGCGCTGGTCGGAGCCGAGGCGAGCGATGGCTCGGTGGTCCTCGGCGCTGCCCACGGTAGGTGTCGGCGGCGCGGCATATACCGGGTCACCGCCACCGTCGTGGGCCAGTAGGGCCTGGTGCCCTCGGTGCTCGTCCAGTTACGTCCCCAGTACTGTCGCCGGACCTGTTTCCAGGTCAGCCGCGGATGCTTCTTGCGTAGCCACAGCACCAGCCGCGTCCACAGGTAGTGGTCGAGGTAGGCGAAGCAGCGTTTGCTCGCGGCGTGGCGGTAGTAGTTGGTCCAACCCCGCAAAACGGGGTTGAGTGCGTGGAGGAGCGCGTCGAGCGACAGGCTCGTCGTGAACCGCCCGGTCAGCGTCTTGATGCGATGTCTGAGCCGGTTGACCGCCGATCTGCTCGGGAAGCTAAACGCGGCGGGGGCTCGACCCGGTCTCGAGAGGCGCACGATGCGAAACCCGAGGAAGTCGAACCCGTCGTCGACGTGGGTGATGCGTGTCTTCTCGGGCGAGAGCGTCAGCCGCAGCTGGTCTCGCAGCAGCGTGGCCGCCGTCTCCTTGATGGCCTCGGCCTGGGCTCGGGTGCCATGCACCAGCACCACGAAATCGTCCGCGTAGCGGACCATGCGGTAGCTGGGGTGACCCTGAGCCCTGCGCCGCGAGCGCTCCTGGGAGGAGTGCGCGTTCCAGGCCGCCTCGAAGTGGCGGTCTAGCACCGAGAGGGCGACGTTCGCCAACAGGGGCGAGAGAATCGCTCCCTGCGGCGCGCCCGATGGCGTGGCGGCCAGGGAGCCATGCTCGCGCATGACCCCTGCGACGAGGAACAGCCGGACCAGCCGTAGCACGCGCTTATCGGTCACCCGACGGCGCAGCTCGGCCATCAGCAGCCCGTGATGGATGCTGCCAAAGGAAGCCTCGACACACTGCCCACCACCATCTCGATGGGTTCCAGTCGTCGGTGCGGATCGTGCGCGCGCGTCACCCATTGGGGGGCCGTGAGCTTGCGGTGATGGGGTGGATGCGGCGCCGCGGCGCGCTGGACCTTCTGCTGGTGTTGCCGGACGGCAGCCGCTCGTTGATCCCGGCGGCGTGGACGGACCTTGAGGGTGTGGCGGCGCCGGCGGCGGCGGGGACGCTGGGGTCGGTTGAGGATCTGCTGACGGCCCGCCGGGTGCTCGACGGGCTGCTTGAGCGTGTCGTCCTGGCCGAGCAGGAAGATCGCCGCGAGCGGGGCGAGCAGGCAGAGGAGGAGAGCAGTCGTGCAGTTGCGCTTGGATCTGGCGGAGAGTCCGGCGCCGGCGGCGGCGCTGTGGGAGTTGCTGGGCGAGGCGCAGCGCCAGACGGCGATGGCGCTGCTGGCGGCGTTGATCGCGCGCAGCGTCGCGGCGCAGGAGGAGGCGGCGCGCGATGAGTGAGCGCCAGAAGCTCAGCACGTCGCATCTGCGTCGCTCCGCGTTCGTCTACGTGCGCCAGTCCAGCGCCGCGCAGCTGGAGCGCAACGTCGAGTCGACCGAACGTCAGTACGCGCTCGTCGGCCGGGCCGTGGGGCTCGGGTTCGATCGCTCCCGGGTCGTCGTGATCGACGAGGACCTCGGGATCTCGGGCTCGGGGCTGTCCGAGCGCTCCGGCTTCGCGCGGTTGACCGCGGAGGTCGCGCTCGGCCACGCCGGGCTGGTCCTCGGCTTGGAGGCCTCGCGGCTGGCGCGCAACAACGCCGACTGGTACCGGCTGCTGGATCTGTGCGGTGTGACCGACACGGTGATCGGCGACGCCGATGGCCTGTATCACCCGGGGTCGTTCAACGACCGGCTGCTGCTCGGCTTGAAGGGCACGATGAGCGAGGCCGAGCTGCACGTCCTCAGGGCGCGCCTTGACGGCGGGATCCGCAACAAGGCCGCCCGCGGCGAGCTGCGCCGGGGGCTGCCGGTCGGGCTGGTCTGGGGCGATCAGGACGGGGAGATCCGGCTGCATCCCGACGAGGCGATCCGCGGCGCGATCGCGGCGATCTTCGAGCGCTTCCCCGAGTTCGGCTCGGCGCGCCAGGTGTGGCTGTGGCTGCGCCGCGAGGGCCTTCGCTTCCCGCTGCAGACCACCACGCTTCAGGATGTCCGTTGGGTCGCCCCGAGCTACCACCAGGTCCACGGCGTGCTGACCCACCCCGTCTACGCCGGCGCCTACGCCTACGGCAAGACGCGCCGCGAGCGCTACGTCGACGAGCACGGGCAGCCGCGCAGTCGGATCCGTCGCCTGCCGCGGGCAGACTGGGACGTCTTGATCTGGGAGCACCACCCCGGCTTCATCGACCGCCAGACCTTCGAGGCCAACCAGCAGCGGATCGCCCGCAACACGCGCCCGCGGGCACACGCGCCGGGCGGCGCGATCCGCGAGGGCGCCGCGCTGCTGCAGGGGATCGCGGTCTGCGGACGCTGCGCGCGCAAGCTCGCCGTGCACTACGGCGGGCGCGGCGGACGTCCCGGCTACCACTGCCCCGGCAGCACGCTGGTCGAGGGCCGCGGCCAGTGGTGCCTGCGCGTCGGCGGGGTGCAGATCGACGAGGCCGTCGCCGCGGCGATGCTCGCGGCGCTGACCCCGGCCGGCGTCAAGGCCGCGCTCGCCGCGGCCGAGTCGCTCGAGGCCGACCACGACGCCGCGCTCGAGCAGTGGCAGCTGCAGGTCGAGCGCGCCCGCTACGAGGCCGAGCGCGCCGAGCGCCGCTACCGCGCCGTCGAGCCCGAGCACCGGCTCGTCGCGCGCGGCCTGGAACGCGACTGGGAACACGCGCTGGGCGCGCTCGCCGAAGCCGAGGCCGAACTCGAACGCCGTCAACACGCGCACCCCAGGACCCTCACCGCCCAAGAGCGCCAGCAGCTGCTCGGCCTCGGCGCCGACCTCGGACGCGTCTGGTCGGCGCCCACCACCACCGACCGCGACCGCAAGCAGCTGCTGCGCACGCTGATCGAGGAAGTGATCGTCGACGTCGTGCGCGAACAGCGCCACGCGACGCTGACCGTGCGCTGGCGCGGCGGCGCGCTCAGCGAACTCGTCGTCTCGCTGCCCCACCGCCAGCCCACGATCCGCACCGACGAGGACACAATCGCGCTGTTGGGGCGCCTGGCCACCCACTACGACGACGCCACGATCGCCGGCATCCTCAACCGCCAAGGCCGCCGCTCGGCGACCGGCGAGCGCTTCACCGCCCAGATCATCGGCGGCCTGCGCCGCTACCGCGATATCCCTCGCTACCAGCCGCCCGCCGATCCACCCGACGGCGAGCTGGTCACGATCGCCAAAGCCGCCGAGATCCTCGACGTCGCGCCGTCCACGATCCACCGCTGGCTCGCCGACGGCTTCATCGCCGGCGAACAGCTCACCCCCGGCGCGCCCTGGCAGATCCGCGTCGACGACCAGCTCCGCGCCCGCTTCGTCGAAGACGCGCCCGCCGGCTGGCTGCCGATGCTCGAAGCAACCAAGATCCTCGGCGTCTCGCGCCAGACCGTGTTGCAGCGTGTCAAGCGCGGCGAACTAGCCGCCGTCCACGTCCGCCAAGGACGCCGAAAAGGCCTCAGAATCCAGGTGATTCCCGCCGACGAGCCGCTCTTCCAGACACCCGCCACGAACGCGGGGACAGTGTGACGATGCCTCCAAGCAGTCCTCGACGTCTCCCTCGATCACCCACTCATAGAAGCTGGGTGCGTTGATGAATCGCCGCACGTGTTCGATGGCGTCCTGGGTCCGGCGCCCGGGCCGAAACCCGTAGGAGATCGGGCAGAAGTCCGCCTCCAGCACGGGTTCGAGCACGAGCTTGGCCGCCATCTGAACGATCCTGTCGCGCAGCGCGGGGATGCCCAGCCTGCGGACCTTCCCCGAATCACGCTTGGGGATCGCGCGCTCACGTACCGGCAGCGGGGCATAGCTGCGGTCCCGAAGCGAGCCGCGAAGCTCGCCCAGCACCCGCGCCACGCCAAGCTGCTCGACGTGCTTGCGCGTCTGGCCATCAACACCGGCGGTCTGCGACCCCCGGTTTCGCTTCACCCGCTCCCACGCCACCAGCAGCGTCGCGGGCTCGCAGAGAAGATTGAAGAGATCACCGAAGCGCCCCTCTGAATCCTCCTCCGCCCAGCGGTGCAGCTTGGCCTGCCATCCCAGTACCCGCTGCTCGGCCTCCTCGACCGACAGCGGTGCGGGCGTGTTCACGTCCGACCTCCGAACGGCTTCTCAAACCGCGGCCCTGCTGCCGTCCTTCCCCATGCGGCCGGTTTTCCCGACCTCGGAGTACTACGACGGCTCCGCCACGCCCCGCGCGCATCAGCAGACAGCGCGCCTTGCCCGGCCGCCATCGCGGCCCGGCGCGCACGGGGCGCTTCCCACGTTCACCGTGATCCGTTGGACCGGACCGGCATCTGGCTTTACCCGTGCAACGCATCCGTAGAGCACTCGCAGCACCTCCACGGCCACCACGCCCGGCGCGCCGGGCGCAGAGCAGGACCGCCAGGTGAAAGAGCGATCCCGTTGCTGCCAAACGGCCCAATCCGCCAGATCGCAGGCCGCTCCTTGATAAAGGGGCTTCGACCACCAGTTCGCTTGCGCTATGCCTCTCGGTCTCGCTTGCGCGCACGCCGCGTCTGGCAGTACCGCGGCGCCGCTACGTCGTCGGGGCGCTCTCGCCGTCAGCGTGCGCTTCCACGCCGTGGCTGCCCCCAGCTTCTCCAGGCCGCTGCATCGGCCCAGGACCGGCATCACAGCCGGCACGGGAAGTAGCATTCATCCTCCAAAGCCACTCCTTTCATCACAGCGCCTCGTGGCGCACTGCACCACGAAGGTGACCTCCTGACGCGGGCCCCCGGCTGCCCACCAGCCGTGAAAAAGCCCTGCTCAGGAGGTCATTCTTCGTACACGCCCGGACAGAACCGGTCCGCCATCACGGTGGATCAGGGTCTAAAAGGCTGCGCGGCGGCTTCAGCTCGCCGTGGCGCTGCTGGTGCGTTGCGCGTGCAGGGCGCCGGCCGCCGGCGTGTAGATCGATTCGTGGCCGTCGTCCCACGCGATCCGGTAGCGCGGCGGCTGCGCGCGCACGACTTCGCTCACCGTCCCGGCGTGGGCCGATCGCTCCGTGGATTCCGACTCGACGACGACGCGGTCTCCGACCTGAAAGCCCATAGCTCCTCCGTCCCCGTGGCGCCCCCAGCCTACTCCGCACACGCGCGCGGACGAGGCTCCGCGGCCAGACCGATGTAGGCCGCCGTTCAGGCTTGAAATGGTGCTCGAGGGCTGTTGTCCGGGGTCCGGCCTGGGTTAGGGTCGGGCGACCGGGGCAGGGGCTTTCTGGGAGGCCGCAGGTTGGGCGGGCGGGTTGTTATGGAGGTCGCGTTCACTTCGCGACGGGGAGCACGGCGAGGTCGCGGTAGGTTGTGTGAGGTTCGTGGTTTCCGTGGCACGCCCGGTGGGGGTTCTTTTCAGCGCTGTGCGCACGTCCAGCGAGGATTTCTACGCGGTGGCGGACCTTGGGACCGTGCGGCGGCTGGGCGCGCTGTTGTGGGTCCTTGGTACCGCGATCGTCGTGCTGCTGCTGCCGATCTCCCCGCCGACCGCTTCGCCCCTGGGGGCGTGGGGCTGGGTCCTCGCGGCGGGGGCGATAGCCGTGTGCGTGCTGCTGGCCTGGCGGATGCTTTCGCGTCGCCGGGGGGTGTCGCCCAACGAGCTGCTGGCCTCCAGCTACGTCGCGCTGGCGGTGGTCGCCGTGTTGGTGTGGCTCGCGGGCAGCGAATCGTCCTACCAGGGCGTCTTTCTGCTTTCGGTGCTCTATACCGCGGCTGTCCACCCGCCGCGCCGTGTGGTCCTCTACGCCGTCGTGCTGGTTGCCGTCATCGCCGCGCCTTTCGCCTATGACGGTTGGAGCTCGACGCTTGCTTCCCAGACTGCGGGGCGGCTGATCATCTGGGGCGCGCTGGGGTGCGTGGCGATGGTCTTTACCGCCCGCGTGCGCGCGCAGCGCCTGGCGTTGCTGCACGAGCGCCACGAGGCGAGCGCGCAGGCGCGCTCTGACCCGCTCACCGGCCTGGGCAACCGTCGCGCCTTTGACGAGGCGCTCGGCGCGGCGCTGGAGCGGGTGGCGCGCACCGGCAAGCCGCTCAGCGTGATCGTCGCCGACCTCGACGCGTTCAAGGGCATCAACGACCAGTGGGGGCACCTGTTCGGCGACGAGTGCCTGTGCGACGTCGCCGGGATCCTCCGGGAGGTCGTGCGCGTTCCCGACTCGTGCTTTCGCTGGGGCGGCGACGAGTTCGCCGTGCTGGCCGACGGCGACCTGGCCGGCGCCGACGTCCTGCGCGGCCGGATCGCCGAGGCGGTGCGCGATGGCTGTCAGACCCCCGACGGCAAGCCGCTGAATGTCCGCCTCGGCGCCGCCCAGCTCGAGCCCGGGATGAAAGCCCAGGAACTCTGGGAACGCGCCGATCTCGACCTGCGGGCCGCCAAGGCGCAACAGGCAAAATCGACCCCGGCGCCCCCGGGATAGAGCCCGCGGCGGCTGTCAACCAGGACGCGCGATGCTGCGCTGGGAGCGGCTTCGCGGCAGAACCACAGATGGCCGTTTGTGCAGCGCGGCGGCTGCGCCGGCCCTGACGGGCTGCCCCGTTGACCCTGCTGCGCGCACCGGACTTCCCGCGCTCACCTTCCGGCGCCGGGGGTGAGAAACAGCACCACAGCACCCGCGTCAATTGCAGTCGTCGCCGCGGCGCCGTCGCTTACTCCAACGGCGGCGGCGGCCTTGGCCGCAGCACCACGAAGGCGCTGTACTCGAAGTGCAGGTCGGTCCACAGGCTTCCGTCGCGTTGGGGGCGGGAAGTGCTGAAAGCCTGACTGCATGGCGTTGTAGGTGACGTGCAGCTCGTCGCCGCAGGCCATGTGCTCCCCCAGTACGAGCGCGAGCCGGTTTACGAGGTCGGGCATCGTGGCCGCGGCGAGCCAGAACACGCGTTCGTCCTGTTCTTCGGCGCCGACGATGCCCTCGGGCCAGTCGGTGAACTCGTCGGGGGAGTAGCGATCGTCGCTCACCGAAGGCCCCCCGCGAAGGTCGCCGCTGCGGGCGGGGTCGGTGGGGGGCCGGTGGCGGTGGTGGTGACGATGCGTTTGAGGGCGCGGTCGCGGTACCACGGGCGCAGCGCCAGCCAGGCGGGCGGGAGGCGGCCGTAGATGAGCAGCGCGGCGTCGCTGTCGGCTTGGTGGACGCGGTTGGGGGCGGCGGGGGGTTTGAAGTCGTGGCTGTAGGTCCGTGAGCCGAGGTCGAGCTCCAAGCGTTGGCGGTGGGCGTCGCGCGCTCGTGCGCCGCGGCGAGCAGCAACGGCGCGAGGTAGCGCGCCGCCGCGGGGCGCCAGAACGACTCATCGGGCGAGTTGCCTTCGCGCTCGCCGACCTGCAGTAGCCGCGCGGCGGTGCGCCGCGCGGCCTCCCAGCTCGTCGACGCGGCGATCGGCGACCATCCGGTCGTCGGAAGTCCGGTGGAGCCGGTCGGGTCAAAGAGCCGCACGTCACCCTGAGGTGAGCGCGCCACGTAGGTGTCGTGGGTCAGGTCGCCCTTCACGCTCGTGGCGAGCACGGGTCCGTCCCATTCCAGCAACGCGGGGCACGACCAGCCCGGTGGTCTTGCCCGCCTCCGCGGGCGCGACGACCATCACCGACGCGCGCGGCTCGGCGGCGACCAGCGCGCCCTCGTGACGGCCGAGGATCACCCGCCCGCGCTCCGGCCGCCTGACCCGCAGCTCACGCAGGTCGCCGCGGCGCGCCCACCGCGCGCCCCGCCGGCGTCCGCCGTGCCCGCCGCGCCGCGCGCGTTGCACCGCCGCGAGCACGGCGACCGCGAGGACGACACGAGACAGGCGGCGACCAGTGCGGCGGTCATCCCGGTGCGGCCGGGCAGGTCACCGCGGCTGCTGGCCGACCACGCCGCGGCGGGGTCGCCGAGGTGGCGCGGTAGGTGCGCCAGGGCGCCCGTCGCCTGCGACGGTCCCAGGACCACGGGGCCGGCGCCGCCAAGGATCCCGCCGAACGCGCCGGCGAGCCACACCACCGCCGACCCGCCGATCATCACCGTGGCGAGCGCGAACACGAAGATCAGCGACCCGGCGCCGTTCCCACCCCCAACGCCACCGCCGTCACGACGGCCGCGGGCGCGGACGCCGCGGCCAAACGTCGGCCAGCGCCGCTGCGTCGCATGGAACCGACAGGCCGACGAGGCCGATGAACGCTCCAGCGAGGCTTCTGTCTGCTCGGCCCGCGCAACGTTTAACGAGCGAGCCTCATACCGCCCAGCGGTGGGCGCCGTCGTCGGTGGCGGGCTCTGTATGAGCCTCGCTTGGGCTCGTGGGCTCCGGCGTCGTGGTGGCCACGGCTAGCCTCCGACCAGAGTGCAGGCTGTGGGCCTGCTGTAGAGCGCGATTGCGCTGCGAGCCTTGTTGTTCAAGGGCGC
This sequence comes from uncultured Actinomycetes bacterium, assembly GCA_963728925.1. Lineage (GTDB taxonomy): Bacteria > Actinomycetota > Thermoleophilia > Solirubrobacterales > Solirubrobacteraceae > JBBPZA01. The sequence continues at coordinate 152,473 of CAVSMB010000014.1, forward strand.
TGAGGAGGCCGTATCGCCGTGGCCACGATCTCAAGCCTACTGCGCGACCACGTGACGCTGCGGGTGCGCTCCGTGGATCGGATCTTCCTGGCCGGTTACGTGCCGCGGCTTCAGTGCGGCGGGCAGCTGGTGCGGTTTTTGCTTGACCGCGTCGGCGGGAATATCCCGTCGCCGGCGATCCTGGGCCGGATCGGCCGCGGCTATGTCGAGGCGGTCGATCGCTTCGCGCTCGATCACGAGGTTCCGGTCGTGCGGTTCGCGAAGGGCGAGTGCAAGGAGGACGTCGCGCGGTCGTATCTGCAGCGTGCCGAGCGCGAGGGCCGCTGCGGCGTGGCGCTGATCGGCGTCGCACAGGAGAAGGCCTATGCGTGGCGCGGCTGGCGCGACGGCGGCTCAGACGAGCATCCGCACTTCGAGTTCGGCCGCCAGGCGATCTACGTCAATCACTACTACTTCTACATCTATGACCGCGAGTGGGGGCCGGCGTTCATCAAGACCAATGCCTATGCGCCCTACCCGGTCTGGATCTACCTCAACGGTCACGAGTGGGCCAAGCGCCAGGCCGCCCAGGCCGGGATCGAGTTCCGGGCGCTCGACAACGGCTTCGCCGCCTGCGGCGACGCCCGCGCGCTGGCGGCGATCTGCGGCTCGCTGGCCCACGTCGACGTCGAGGCGTTCTTCTCGCGCTGGATCGCGGTGCTGCCGTCACCGTTTACCGCCGCCGAGCGCGCACGCTACGGCTATCGCCTGTCGATCCGCCAACTGGAGCTGTCGGACACCCGCGTCTTCGATCGCCCGGCCGCCGGCCGCGCGTGGTTTGAGCGCACGATCGCCGACCAGCTGGACCTCGGGCGTCCCGACCGCGTGCAGATCGTCTTCGGGCGAAAGGTCTCGCGCGCGACCCCCGGTGTCTTCCAGACCAAGGTAATCACGCGCGGCGTCGCGCCGGTGATCCAGGCCCACTACAAGCACTCCAAGGTCAAGCAGTACTTCAAGGACGGCCGCGCGCTGCGGACCGAGACGACCGTCAACGACCCCTACGACTTCGCCGTCAAGCGCACCCTGTCCGCCGACACCTGGCAGGCGCTGCTGACCCTCGGCCACGACATCAACACACGGCTGATGACCACCCAACTGCAGGCGTGCCAATGCGCGCCCGACCCGGCCGCGCTGCAGGCGGTCGTGCTGCCGTCCGTCCACGACGGCCTACCCGCCCCCGGCCTCAGGTTCGGCGACCCACGCGTGATGGCGCTGCTGGCCTGCCTGTGCCACTGGGGCCACCTCTTCAACGGGCTGACGAACCGCAGCCTGCGCGAGCTCGTCGCCGGCCTGATCCCCGGCTACACCGCGCGCCAGGCCACCTACGACCTGCGCCGCCTGCGCAGGAAGGGCCTCATCCACCGCGTCCCACGCTCCCAGCGCTACGAGCTCACCGACCACGGCCGGATGATCGCCGTCTTGTTCACCAAGACCCACACGCGGATCGTCAACCCCACGCTCGCCGAGCTCGACCCCCGCCTCCCCGACCCGATCGCCCGCACCACAGCCCTCGGCAGGCCCTGGCGCCAGTTCCAGCACGCGCTCGACGACCGCATCAAACAGGCCGCTATCGCGGCCTGAAAACATGACCCGCCCGTGAACCTTCCAACACCAAGGGAGCTAGCGTTCGCTCATGCTCGCGGCTTGGTACGAGCGGCCGGGACCGGCCGCGGAGGTGCTGCAGGTCGGTGAGATGGCCGCGCCCGAGCCCAGCGCCGGCGACGTGCGGGTCCGGGTTACCCGATCGGGTGTGAACCCGGGCGATACGAAGAAGCGCGGCGACTGGATTGGCTACGGGTTGCCGTTCCCGCGTGCCGTCCCCACAGTGATGGTTCCGGCGTCATCGACGCGGTCGGGGAAGGCGTGGACTCAAGCCGCGTCGGCCAGTGTGTTTGGGTGTACGGGGCGCAGTCATCGGAACGGTCGTGCGCGAGAGCGACCTCGATCAGGTCGACCGAGCCGTCGCGCACCCAGTAGCGCGGGATCAACCACAGGTCGCCGAGGCCATCCGTGCGCACGCGCCCGACGGCGTGGACCGCATCATCGAGGTGGCCTTCTCCGACAACGCGGACCTCGACGCATCCGTGGCGGCCCCCCACGGCGTGATCGCAGCCTACGCCACCCGCCGCGACCGGCCCGACTTTCCGTTCTGGCCGATGCTCTTCGCCAACCTGACCATCCGGCTCCTCGGCAGCGACGACTTCCCTGTGCGGCGGTACGCCAGGCCGCCGACGATCTCACGACCGCCGCTCGGGAGGGAGCATTCTCGATCCCGATCGCCGACCCAGTCCCCCTGGACCAGATCGCACGAAGCCCACGATCGAGTTGACGCCGGAACGCGCGAGCGCGTGCTCCTGGCCATCCCGAGCTGAGGAAGAACGGCCGGGGGCACCCTCGAGGGCTGCCGCTGCGCGAGTCTCTCGCGCCGAGCGGAGGAGGCCCGAGTTCATGCCATCTTTGCGCGAAGGGCAGCGTCTTGAACGCGCTGGCCTGGCTCCCGTGGAGGCGCGTGGAGCAGCGGTTCGCCTGGTGGCCTCCCGCCTTCACCGCGACGACGCGACTCAGGTCTGGAGGCCGGCGGCCCTGAAGGCGTCGTCAGGGCCGTGAAACCACTCGTAGCGCACGACCTTGCCGTCGCGAAACTCTCTATGAAGAAGGGCGGGTTGTCAATGGCGGTGGTGGTGTGGGGTTGGGTCCTGCGGGTTGCGGGTGGGCGAGCGGCGCTCGTCTCTCTATGGCCTGCTCAGCGGCAGGACCAGGCGACATTGGAGGCCGGCTCCGAGGGCTCAGGTCCAAAGAGGGCCGTCAGGCGGCCAGACGAAAAGTGGAGCCTCCCGGGGCGGGCGTGAAGGGTTGGTTGGTGGTGAGCATGTGCCAGATCGCTTCGGTGAGCTTTCTGGCGATGTCGATCTGGGCGACCTTGGCGCCGCGCTGGCGGCCGAGGCGGCGCTTGTTGCGCTGGTAGCGCTCGGCGTAGGCGGGGTGGCGGAGCGCGTGCATGGTGGCTTCGAGCATCGCCCAGCGCAGGTACTTGGGACCCTGTTTGGTCAACGGGCCGCGGCGGTCGCGATCGCCGGACTGATTCACGCGTGGGCAGAGCCCGGTGTAGCCGCAGAGCTTCTTCGCTGACGGGAAGCGGCGGATGTCGCCGATCTCGGCGGCGATCGTGAACGCCAGCACCCAGCCGATCCCGGGAACCGTCAACAGCAGCGGGACGTAGGGGTGATCGGCGCCGCCGGCTCGCAGGTCCTTGTTGATCGCGTCGATCTGGGCGTCGAGGTCGCCGATGAGCTCCAGACTGGCGTCGACGGTGCCGCGCCACGGCTGCGGCACGTCGAGGCGGTCCAGCAGCTCGCGGCCGGCGACGCCGAACAGGTCGCTGACCGGGCACGGGTGCCGGTAATCAGCGTCGTGGATGCGGTGCTTGAGCATCGAGCGGTGCTTGACCAGATGCATCCGAAAGCGCGCCAGCTCGCGCTCGCGCCGCACGCGCGGGTCCGGCAGCCAGATCTCCGGTACCAAGTCGCGCTCGGACAACACGGCCAGCACCCGCGCGTCGATCTTGTCGGTCTTGCACGCCAGCGGCGCCAGCCCCTTGACCTTCGCGGCGTCGGCGATCAGGACATCCCAGCCGAGCTCTTCGAGGCGGTCGTGCACGAACCGCGCGCCGGTCATCGACTCGATCACCGCGCGCACCGGCCGCTCGTGTCGGCCGACCCGGCGCGCCAGGCCCACCAGCCCGTCGGCATCCGGCGGCGACGCGAACTCCTCGACGATCTCACCACCCGCCGACAGCAGGCAGACGTCGATCTTCCGACGACTCAGATCCAATCCAGCGTGCAACATGAGAACGGGCCTCCTCGCGCTCGCTCCTCGATAACACGCTCAGCGTGGCACCGAGGAGGCCCTCCTTCATGCAGTCCAAAACGCGGACTCGCGGCCCTCGATCTCGGCGCCGCTCGACCGACCGCGTGCCCTGTACCGCACCACCACGGCGACGCGGTCCGCCGCCGACTCGAGCCGCTCCGGTGTCATCTCCCATCTCTCCCACCCTGCGAACACCTTCTCGAGCGCGCTGCCGAACTGATCCTGGCCGTGACGGGTGCCCGGCTCCACGGCGGAGGCCCCGTTGAACGTACTGGATGTCGGAAGCGAGGAGCTCCGGCGCACCCGGAAACTCCCGTCGGACCAAGCCTCGTAGAGCGTGCGCACGCCCGCTACGTTCGCCTCCGACATCGCGGCAAGTGCGCCGCCCCCCGGCGAGCCGGAAGGGGCTGAGTCCTCGGTGCCGGCCGCTGCCCCTGCCCGCGCCGCTTTGGCGCGAGGACCAGCAGCGCGTCTCGGTCAGAGCCGGCCGGCGATCAGACGGCGCGGAAGTCATATCGGGCTGCGATGCGACCGATCTCCTCCGAGGTCGGCGTCCGTCCCTCGCTCGATGCCGCCGCGAGATCGCGCATGTATCGCTCCCATCCCGCCGGCGTGTTGAAGTTCAGGAACCGGACCAGCGTCGCTCCGGGGTTCGAGAAGGTATGCACGATCCCGGGGGGCACGCAGACGAACGTCCCGGGCTCAGCTCGTCTCTCCTCGTCGCCAAGGCGCACGGTGAGAGTGCCCTCGATCACGAAGAACATGTCGTTTAGCCTGTCGTGCACGTGGGGAGGCGGCCCCGGGAAACCGGGTGGAAGCTCGACTTCGGCGAGGTAGAAGCTCCCCGATGTGTCCTCGCCGGTCGCCCTTGATGTCGACCCGCGCTGCACCCATCTCAACCCGCTCGCCTTCCCCGGCTCTCAGCACCACGGGCTTCATGTGGATGCCAGCCTAACCCCGCCCGGAGCTGTAGCACCACCCGGGGGTCGCGTCCCAATCCCGCCCGTGATGGCGGTCGGCGCAGGGGGTAAGACCCCGCCATGACCTCCGCGCCGCCCAGCGCCCTCGTCGCCCGCCTCGAGTCGGTCGGGGCCCTCGACGGTCCCGCGAGGGTGATCGGTCGCGGGGTCCGAGGGCTGATCCCCGAGGGGCCGGCGAAGGACGCGCTGAGCGGCCGGTGGCTCGGTCACCCTGTCCACCCGATCCTGACCGACATCCCGATCGGGACGTGGACGAGCTCGCTGCTGCTCGACTGGATCGGCGGCCGCGACAGCCGATCGGCGGCGGACCGGCTGCTCCTCACCGGGGTGCTGGCCGCGAGCGCGACCGTCGTCACCGGCTGGTCGGACTGGGCCGACGCCGAGGCCGGCGACGCCGCGGTGCGGCGCTCCGGGCTCGTCCACGCCGCGACGAACGCCACCGCCACCGCGCTCATGCTCGGCTCCTACGTCGCGCGAAAGCGAGGCGCCCGCGGGCGCGGCAAGCTGCTGTCGCTCGCCGGCTCGACCGCGCTGGGGGCGGGCGGCTGGGTCGGCGGGCACCTGAGCTACACGCTCGGCGCGGGCGTGCGCGCGGACCCGCCCGCGGCCGGGCCGCAGGCGGCTGCGGCCGCGGCGGCCGCAGCGCCCTGACCCGGCGGCGCCACTAGCCCGGGATCAGGGACGAGCTTGCCGCGCACGTGACGGTCCTGGCTGAGACGGTGCGCGTCGGGCGCCTGCGCGAACGTGAAGGTCTGCTGTACCGGCAACTGGAGGCGACCGGCCTCGTGCAGCGCCGCCGCCTCGTCGAGCGCCTCGAGAGCGCGGCCCTCGCTCCCGCCGCTGACCTTGACACCCAGCGCGGCGGCGCCGAAGTCGGCGATCGGGGCGACCCGCTCCACGTCGGCCCCGACCTCGTCGATCACGCCCGACGCCTCGCGCCCGTCGATCGCCGGGAAGCTGACCGGCATGACCTCGCGCAGCATGCCGCTGCGCGCCTTCCAGTCGACCGGGTTGACGCCCGCCGCCCGCACCGCGATGCGGACCTGCCCCGGGCCGGCGTGCGGCTCCTCGACGTCGGCGACGTGCAGGACCTCGGGGCCTCCGTACTCGGTGAACGTCACGGCGGTGGGCGGGAGACTAGCCGCAAGGCCCCCACGCCTCGGCCGATCTCTAGCCTGCGGGCGATGGCGGTGACGAGGCCCGAGGAGGGCGCGCCGGGTGCAGCCGTGCGGGACTCCCCGGCGTCGCCCGTGCGCCTCGGCCCGCTCGTCTTCGTCGTCGGCGCCGCGTCGCTGGGCACGGAGATCGCGGCGGCGCGGCTCGTCGCCCCGCACTTCGGCGCCTCGACGGTGATCTGGGCCAACACGATCGCCACCGTCCTGCTCGCCCTCTCCGTCGGCTACTGGCTCGGTGGCGTGCTCGCCGACCGGCGGCCCGACGCGACCGGGCTCGCGCGGCTCGTTCTCGCCGCGGCCGTCCTTCTCGCCGTGGTCCCCTTCGCCGGCCCGCCGCTGCTGACCGCCAGCGCCGACGCGCTGGGCGCCACGGGAACCGGCGAGGTGCTCGGCTCGCTGCTCGCGATCGTCGTCCTCGTCGCCCCGCCCGTCCTGCTCCTCGGATGCGTTGCCCCCTACGCGATCCGCCTCTCGCTGACGGGAATCGACCGCGCGGGCGCCACCGCCGGCCGCCTCTACGCGCTCTCCACCCTCGGCTCGCTGGCCGGCGTCTGGCTCGCCGCGCTCGTGCTCGTGCCCTTCGCGGGCACGCGCCTGACCTTCCTGGTCTTCGCGCTCGCGCTTGCGGTGGTCGCGGCGCCGGGGCTGTGGCGGGCCTGCCCGGCCGACGCCTTGGACGAATGCGATCCGCGTCGGCCCGCGCCTTGAACGCCGCTCCGCGATGCGCTTCCCTGGCCGCCATGAGCGACGTGCGACGGATCATGCCCTACAGCGTCTGCGCCGACCTGGACGCCGCCCGTGCCTTCTACGCCGGCGTCCTCGGCCTCGAGGAGACGATGGATCTCGGGTCCTTCCTCGGCCTGCGCTCGCCGGCTCACCCGGACGCGCAGCTGGTCGTCGCCACCCCCGATGCCCAGGACCCCCAGCCGGCCTTCGGCGTGGATGTCGGCACCCCCGCCGCAGTCGACGCCGCCCACGCCGCCGCGCAGCAGCGCGGGATGCGGATCCGCTACGGACCGACGGACGAGCCGTGGGGGATCCGGCGCTTCTTCGTTGAAGACCCGGGCGGGACCCTCGTCAGCGTCCTCGCCCACGTCGGCTGACTCCGCCGGCGAAGGGCCGGCCCTCAAAGTGCTACGCTGTGCCACGCAATGGACGTTTCGGTCCGCGAGCTACGCAACGAGACACGGCGAGTGATCGCGGCCATCGAGAGCGGCGAGGCCGTGGTTCTAACCGTCCACGGCCGTCCTGTGGCTGACATCGTCCCGCGCCGTCCGCGCGCCGAACGGCGCCCGACCGACGTCGTGCTGGCAGACCTCGCCGCGATCGCCGATCTCGCAGGACAGCTTGGAGCCGAATCCGATCCGCGCGACTTCGACGTCGAGCTGACCACCGACGACATGGTCGCGTGAGCGGCTACCTGGTCGATACCAGCATCTTCGTCGCCGCCGAGCAGCGCCGTCCTCTCGGCTCGGCTCCCGAGGGTGAGGCCCGCATCTCGGTCGCCACCCTCACCGAGCTGATCGTCGGTGTTCGCCGTTCGGGTGACGGACCCGTAAGGATCCTTCGCGAGGCAACCCTCGCGCGGGCGAGAAGGTTCGTTGCGCTTGCCTACGACGAGCGCGTCGCGGAGCGGCTGGCAGAGCTATTGGCACGCGCGCGCGACCAGGCCCGCCGCGCCGGAGCCATGGACGCGATCGTCGCGGCCACGGCGCTGGCCCACGACCTCGAGGTCTGGACGCAGGACGACGACTTCCAGGTGCTGTCCGAGCTCGCGACCGAGCTGCGGGTGCGTCGTGGGTAGGCGCGCCGTGGTCGACGACTCAGCCGCGACCCCCTCGACCGGCGGCTGCCTGTGCGGCGCCGTGCGCTACGAGGCCCGTAGCCCGTTGCGCGACGTCATCAACTGCCACCGCGGCCGCTGCCGGCGCACGCACGGCCATTTCGCGGCGTACACCGAGGTCGCGTCGGACGACCTCGTGCTGCTCGAGGATCGGGGCCTGCGGTGGTACGACGCCGACGGGCGCGAGCGCGGGTTCTGCCGCGAGTGCGGCGCGAGCCTCTTCTGGCGCCGGCCCGGGTTGGACGGCACCTCGATCGCCGCGGGGACCCTCGACGAGCCGACGGGGCTGCGCACGTCCGCGCACATCTTCGTCGACAGCAGGGGCGACTACTACGAGCTCGCCGACGACCTGGAGCGCTTCGCCGCGAGCCACCGAGCCAACCCATCCTGATTACTCCGACCGCGCTGGTAGGATTTTGGAGGTGATCTTCTCGACCAAGGCCGAGTACGGCGTCCGCCTGATGGTGGAGCTCGGGCGCAATCCCGGCCACGGCCCCGTGCCCCTCAACGTCGTCGCCGAGCGCGAGCACCTGCCGCTCGCCTACCTCGAGCGCATCGTGGCCCAGCTGCGCGCCGCCGGCCTGGTGACGAGCACGCGCGGGGCGCACGGCGGCTACACGCTCGCGCGGCCCGCCGAGGCGATCAACATGGACGAGGTCGTGCAGGCGCTCGAGGGCGCCATCGCTCCGATGGAGTGCTTCACCGACGAGGGTGTGCGCCGCGTCCTGTGCTCGCACGAGCTCGACTCGGATCGCGCGTGCGCGACGAAGCTCCTGTGGACGCGCGTGCAGGGCGGGATGATCCGCGCGCTGCAGGGCACGACCCTCTCAGAGCTCATCGACTTCGCGGGCGGTCCTCAGATCGAGGTCCGGCCCGCCGCGGGCGCCCCCGTCGCGTAGTGCGCGCGCCCGCTCCGACCTACGTACACCCAGGAGACCATGGCTGACCTCGAAATCCGCAACCTGCACGTCTCGGCCGGCGACAAGCAGATCCTCAAGGGTCTGGACCTCAGGGTCGCCGCCGGCGAGATCCACGCCCTCATGGGGCCCAACGGCTCCGGGAAGTCCACGCTGGCCAACGTGATCATGGGCCAGCCCACGCTCGAGGTAACCGAGGGCCAGATCCTCTTCGACGGCGAGGACATCACCGAGGCCGCCCCCGACGAGCGCGCCCGCATGGGCCTCTTCATGGCCTTCCAGTACCCGGTCGCCATCCCGGGCGTGACGGTGACCAAGTACCTGCGGATGGTCCTCAACGCCCAGCGCGAGGAGCGCGGCGAGGAGCCGATCTCGCTCAAGGACTTCCGCCGCACGGCGACCGAGGCCATGGAGCTGATGCAGGTGCCGCGCGACTTCGCCAACCGCTACCTCAACGACGGCTTCTCCGGCGGCGAGAAGAAGCGCATGGAGATCCTCCAGCTCGCGATGCTCCAGCCGAAGATCGCGGTCCTCGACGAGACTGACTCGGGCCTGGACATCGACGCGCTGCAGACGGTCTCCCAAGGCGTCAACCGCGTCGCCGGCCCGGACACGGGGATCCTCATCATCACCCACTACCAGCGCATCCTGCACCTCGTGGAGCCCGAGTTCGTGCACGTCATGTGGGACGGGCGCGTGGTGAAGGAGGGCGGCCCCGAGCTCGTCAGCGTGCTCGAGGAGAAGGGCTACGGCTGGATCAAGGACGAGGTCGTCGCGGCGGCCTGACCATGGACGAGCTCTACCGCGAATACATCCTCGAGCACTACAAGCGCCCGCACCACTGGGGCGTGCTCGAGGACGCCGACCTCGAGTTCGAGGACACCAACCCGCTGTGCGGCGACGAGCTGCGCGTGCAGCTGCGCGTCGGCGAGGACGGGAAGGTGGCCGAGGTGGCCTTCTCGGGGCAGGGCTGCGCGATCAGCCAGGCCTCGGCCTCGATGCTCTCCGACGAGCTGGTGGGCATGCCGGCCGACGAGCTCGTGCGGCTCGACAAGGACTTCGTGCTCGACCTCCTCGGCATCGACATCTCGGCGACGCGGATGAAGTGCGCGCTGCTCTCGCTCAAGGTCGTCAAGAGCGCCGGGCTCGGGCAGTCGGCGGACTGGGAGGACTCGGGCCGCCAGCTATCCTCCCCGGAGGAAATCCGACGAGTACGATCGGAATTTTGAGCGGCTCCTCGACCACCATGCCCAGCGCCACCACCAGGATCGACGTCTGCCCCGTCGCCGAGCTACCCTCCGGCAGCATGCGCCTGGTCGAGTTCGAGGGCGACGAGATCGGCGTCTTCAACTGCGACGGCGCCCTGTACGCGATCGAAGATCGCTGCTCGCACGACGACGGCCCGCTGGCCGAGGGCCCCTTCGATCCCGACACCTGCACCGTCGAGTGCCCGCGCCACGGGTCGCTGTTCGACCTGCGCACCGGCGCCCCAAAGACCCTGCCTGCCTACGTTCCGGTGGAGACCTTTCCGGTCGTGGTGGAGGACGACATCGTGAAGCTGGAGGTTGAGTGACCATGGCCACTCCTGACGTGACGACCGGCAAGGTCCTGACCGACGACGAGCGCTCGCTCGGGACGATCAACGACGACTACACCGAGCGCTTCGGCTTCCACGACGCCGAGAACTACCTCTACAAGGCCCCCAAGGGGCTGAGCCGCGAGATCGTCGAGAAGATCTCGGAGTTCAAGAGCGAGCCGCAGTGGATGCGCGACTTCCGCCTCAAGGCCCTCGACCACTTCCGCGCGCGGCCCATGCCCACATGGGGCTCGCCGGTGCTCGCCGACGTCGACTTCGAGAACATCCACTACTTCGTGCGCGCGTCCGAGCGCGCCGAGCGCTCGTGGGACGACGTGCCCGACGACGTCAAGAAGACCTTCGACCGGCTCGGCATCCCCGAGGCCGAGCGCAAGTTCCTCTCGGGCGTCGGGGCCCAGTACGAGTCTGAAGTCGTCTACCACCAGGTCCGCGAGGACCTCGAGAAGCAGGGCGTGATCTTCACGGACATGGACACGGCGCTGCGCGAGCACGAGGACCTGCTGCGCAAGCACTGGGCCACGGTCATCCCGCCCAACGACAACAAGCTCGCTGCGCTCAACAGCGCGGTGTGGTCGGGCGGCTCGTTCGTCTACGTGCCGCCGGGCGTTGAGGTCGAGATGCCGCTGCAGGCCTACTTCCGCATCAACACGGAGAACATGGGCCAGTTCGAGCGCACGCTGATCATCGCCGACGAGGGCTCGCACGTGCACTACGTCGAGGGCTGCACCGCCCCGACCTACAGCTCGGACTCGCTGCACTCCGCGGTCGTCGAGCTGATCGCCGAGCCCGGCGCGCGCATCCGCTACACGACCGTGCAGAACTGGTCGCAGAACGTCTACAACCTCGTGACCAAGCGAGCGATCGCCAAGGAGAACGCGACGGTCGAGTGGGTCGACTGCAACCTCGGCTCCAAGCTCACGATGAAGTACCCGTCGGTCTACCTCATGGGCGAGGGCGCCCACGGCGAGATCCTCTCGATCGCTTTCGCCGGCAAGGGCCAGCACCAGGACGCGGGCGGCAAGATCGTCCACGTCGCGCCCAACACGACCTCGAACATCTTCGCCAAGTCGATCGGCAAGGACGGCGGCCGCGGCTCCTACCGCGGCCTGCTCGAGATCGCCAAGGGCGCCCACGGCTCGCGCTCCAAGGTCGTCTGCGACGCGCTGCTGCTCGACGAGCACTCGCGCTCGGACACCTACCCCACGATCCGGATCTCCGAGGACGACGTCGACGTCGGCCACGAGGCCTCGGTCTCCAAGATCGGCGAGGAGCAGCTCTACTACCTGCAGTGCCACGGCCTGCCCGAGGACGAGGCCTCCAAGATGATCGTCAACGGCTTCATCGAGCCGATCACCAAGGAGCTGCCCATGGAGTACGCGGTCGAGATGAACCGCCTGATCGAATTGCAGATGGAGGGTTCGATTGGCTAGCGCCGCGGTCGTCCCACGCTGGCTTGCGGCCCGCCGTGAGCGTGCGCTGGACCTGCGCGAGCGCGTTCCGCTGCCGAGCTGGAAGGGCCGGCCGGGGTGGGAGTTCACCGACCTCGGCGAGGGCTTCGACCTCGAGGCGTTCGCGCGGCCGGCCGACGAGCCCGCCGAGCCGTCGTTCGAGCGCGTGCTCGGGGCGCCGGACGGCGCCGTCGAGCTCGTGCAGGTCGGCTCGGTCGCGGGCGACGGGCCCGAGCTGCCCGACGGGGTCATCGTGGCGCCCCTCGACGTCGCCGCCGAGCGCCATCCCGAGATCGTCGAGCGCCACCTCGGCAGCCTCGTCGAGCTCGATTCCGGCGACCGCTTCGTGGTCGAGAACGAGGCCGCCTGGGAGGGCGGCGCGCTCGTCCACGTGCCCGCCGGGGTCGTCGTCGAGCACCCGATCGTCCTCACCCAGGCGCTCGTGGGCGAGCGCACAGGGCTTCACCGCCGCACCCTCGTGGTCCTCGAGGAGGCCGCCGAGGCCGAGGTGTGGGACCAGGCGCTCTCGCACCTCGACGACGAGGCCGCGCTGCTCAACACCGTCGTCGAGCTCGTCGTCGGGCAGGGCGCGCGGCTGCGCTACGTGGCCGGCCAAGAGCTCAACGAGCGCTCGTGGGTGTTCGGCAACCAGCGCGCCGAGGTCCAGCGCGACGGCATGCTGGACTGGGTCGCGCTCGGCTTCGGCGGCGGCACCGGCCACATCCGGATGGAGACGCGGCTCGCCGGCCGCGGCGCCGGCGCTCGCGTGACCGGCGCCTACGCCACCCACGGCCGCCAGCACCTCGACTTCGACACCACCCAGGAGCACGCCGCCCCCGACACCAACTCCGACCTCGCCTTCCGCGGGGTGCTGCAGGGCCGCTCCAACGCGGTGTGGCGCGGCATGATCCGCGTCGACCCCGGGGCCCAGCGCACCGACGCCTTCCAGGAGTCGCGCAACCTCCTCCTCTCCAAGCGCGCACACGCCGACGCCATCCCCGGCCTGGAGATCCAGGCCGACGACGTCCGCTGCACGCACGCCGCGGCGATCGCCCAGGTCGACCGCGACCAGCTCTACTACCTGATGGCGCGCGGCCTCCCGCGCGAGCAGGCGACGCGCCTGATCATCGATGGCTTCATGCAGGAGCTCGTCGAGCGCTTCCCCGAGGGCGCCGTCCACGACGCCCTCTCCACGGCCCTCGAGCAGCGGCTCGAGACCGTGCTGGGCTCGTAGCCGCAGAGGTTGCTCCCGTTCGTACGAGGCACTTGAAGAGCGCGACTTCGCCAACCCCACCGAGCAGCTCGCCGACGTGATGTTTGCGATAACCGCTCGAATCCGCCGTTCTGCAAACAGGACGGTTCGCGTCAGCCACGCGCAGGGCTTGCTGCGGTCAGGCGGCGGGAGTAGCGAGGCGCTCTGGCGGCCCTGGCGGCGGGTTGTGCTTGCTGTGGACCGAGATCGAGCCGTTGATCCCGGTCCGCGAGCTTCACTTTCGTCATCCGGGCCGCGAGCCGGGAGACGACCATCCTCATCGGGACCCCGCTCGGCGCCGACAGGGTCTCGGGGTGATACGGCGCTGGCGCCGAGCGCTGGTCGTGGTCACGGCCGGCACGGCTGGCCCGAGAATGCATGGGTGGCGTGTCGATTTCTGCTTCGCTCGCTCGACGCATTTGTAGAAGCACAGACCACAAAGAGGAGGCAGGAAATGCGAGTCATGGTCCTGATCAAGGCGACGGAGGAGAGCGAGGCCGGGGTGATGCCGAGCCAGGAGCTGCTCACGCAGATGGGCGACTTCAACGAGGAGCTCGTCAAGGCCGGCGTGATGCTCGCGGGGGACGGGCTGCACCCGAGCTCCAAGGGCGCGCGGGTGGCGTTCTCGGGCAGCGAGCGCAAGGTGATCGACGGCCCGTTCGCCGAGACCAAGGAGCTCCTCGCGGGCTACTGGGTGTGGCAGGTGAAGTCCCTGGACGAGGCGATCGAGTGGGTCAAGCGCGTCCCCAATCCGGACGGGACGGACGGCGTGGTCGAGATCCGCCCGGTCTTCGAGCCCGACGACTTCGGCGACTCGCTTACCCCTGAGCTGCGCGAGCAGGAGGCGCGCCTCCGGGAGCAGGCCGAGGCGAACCGGTAGCCGGCGGCGCGGCGTCAACGATCAAGCGTGCCGGCGAGCGACGTCAACCGCGCGATCGACGCCGTTTGGCGAATCGAGTCGCCGCGGCTGATCGCCGGCGTCGCCCGGATCGTGCGCGACGTCGGCGTCGCCGAGGACCTCGCGCAGGAGGCGCTTGTCGCCGCCCTCGAGCAGTGGCCAGAGTCAGGCGTCCCGGTCAACCCGGGCGCCTGGCTCATGGGCACAGCCAAGCACCGGGCGATCGACCGCCTGCGCCGAGCCGAGGTGCACGAGCGAAAGACGCGGGAGCTCGGGTTGGAGATCGAGATCCGCGGCGAGGTCGAGAGTCCGGATCTTGACGCCGAGATCGACGATCCGTTCGACGACGATCTCCTGCGTCTCATCTTCACGACCTGCCATCCCGTGCTCTCGCCCGACGCGCGGGTCGCGCTCACGCTGCGCCTGCTCGCCGGCCTGACGACCAGGGAGATCGCCCGCGCCTACCTGGTCTCGGAGGCGACGGTCGCGCAGCGGATCGTGCGCGCCAAGCGCACGCTCTCTGAGGCGCGGGTGCCCTTCGACGCCCCCGAACGCGACGAGCTCGCCGAGCGCCTCGCCGCCGTGCTCGAGGCGATCTACCTCATCTTCAACGAGGGCTACGCCGCAACCGCCGGCGACGATTGGATCCGGCCCGAGCTGATCGAGGAGGCGCTCCGGCTCGGCCGCATCCTCGCCGAGCTGCTCCCGTCGGAGCCGGAGGTGCATGGCCTCGTTGCCCTGATGGAGCTGCACGCATCGCGTGCCCGCGCGCGGATCGGCCCCTCTGGAGAAGCGGTCCTGCTGCTCGACCAGGACCGGTCGCGCTGGGACTGGCTGCTGGTCGGCCGCGGCCTTGCCGCGCTCGATCGCGCGCAGAGCACCGGCGGCGCCCTGGGCCCGTACACGCTCCAGGCGGCCATCGCCGCCTGCCACGCGCGCGCCCGCGTCGCCGGCGATACGGACTGGGGGCGCATCGTCGCCCTCTACGACGGGCTAGCCCAGCTCCTGCCCTCGCCGGTCGTCGAGCTCAACCGCGCGGTCGCCGTCGGAATGGCGTTCGGCCCCGAGGCCGGGCTCGTGCTGGTTGACGCCCTCACGTCCGAGCCTGCCCTGGGCGGCTACCACCTGCTGCCGACGGTGCGCGGAGACCTGCTCGCGAAGCTCGGCCGCGACGATGAGGCGTGGGTGGAGTTCGACCGCGCCGCCTCGCTCACCCACAACGCCCGCGAGCGCGCAGTGCTCCTCGAGCGGATGGCGGCCTGCTCGCCCCGGAACGGCGGCTGACCAGGAGGAGGCATTCGATGGTGCTCGACAACAACAGCGCTGTCGTCTACGGAGGCGGCGGATCGATCGGCGGGGCAGTGGCCCGGGCCTTCGCTCGCGAGGGAGCGAGGGTGTTCCTCGCCGGCCGCACCCGGGCGACGCTCGAGGAGGCCGCCGAGGCGATCCGCGCAACGGGAGGAGCGGCCGAGACCGCGGAGATCGACGCCCTCGACGAGCAGGCGGTCGACCGGCATGCCGATGCGGTCGCGGCGGAGGCTGGAGGGATCGACATCTCCTTCAACCTGATCACGCACCCGCACACCCACGGAATCCCGCTTGCCGAGATGGCGGTCGACGACTTCCTGGCGCCGCTCGAGACGGCCGCGCGGACGACGTTTCTGACCGCGAGGGCGGCCGCGCGCCACATGATCCCCAGGCGCTCGGGGGTGATCCTCGCCTTCGGCGGCCCCGGCGACCGCAGCGGACCGATGCGCGACTACTACCTGGGAGGCACCCAGGTCGCGTTCGACGCGATCGAGACGATCCGGCGGCAGCTCGCAACCGAGCTGGGGCCGCATGGAATCCGCGTGGTCACGCTCGCGAGCGGAGGGGTGCCCGAGTCCATCCCCGAGGGCTTCGACGGCCGCGAGGAGATCGTCGAGATGATCGAGGGGCAGACGCTGCTGGGACGGGCCGCGACGCTCGAGGACGTGGGCAACGCCGCCGTCTTCGCGGCCTCCGACTGGGCGCGCACCATGACGGCGGCGATTGTCAACGTCAGCTGCGGCGCGCTGATCGACTAGCGAGGTCCGCTGGGCGCGAGCTCTCCGACGCGCGCGGAGGAGCAGCGGTCTCCACCTGCGCTTCCGCTGCTCGCCCGGGTGGACCGCCTCGAGGCCGGCCAGCAGCGAGACGTAGCCGTTGACCCTCCCGGCCGGGCTTCGTGGTCGTGGATCGGGTCGGCGACGGGTTCGCTGCTCCAGTCGAGCTTGAGGACGAGCCGCTGTGTGCTCATGCCGGGCGCCTTGCCGTCCGGTCGGAGGGCTCGGGCTGGAGGCCGGCGCCGACGTGATCGTGGCGCAGGGCGGTGAGGCCGGCGGCAACGGCGGCTGGGTCGCGACGATGGTGCTGGTCCCCCAGGTCGTCGACCTCGCGGGCGCGGTGCCGGTGCTCGCCGCGGGCGGGATCGCGGACGGCCGCGGCCTGGCCGCCGCGCTGGCGCTGGGCGCCCAGGGCGTGTCGATGGGCACGCGCTTCCTCGCGTCGAGCGAGCTGCGCATCGCGGAGGGTTGGAAGCGCCGAGGAGCTCCGGCTTGCGCTCCGCGTGAGCGCCGGTGGTTGCGGTGGTCATGATTTCTCCAGTCGGTGGTATGTGGCCCGGAGCTGCTCGAGCTCCGCGGGCGGCGCCTTGAGCGCGTCGACGTAGACCCAGAGAAGGTCGGGAAGGTTGGATGACGTCGCGCACGACTTCGAGCGGATCGCGGGCGCGGATGGGCGAGCCTCGCCTGCTGCAGCCACCCGCCCCCTCCGGCCCGCGCGCGTAGCTGCCGGGTCAGTCGCATGCCCGTCGCTGAGCAGGGACGTATCTGCCGCTTGCGGCTGCCGGTCACATCACTCGACTAGCTGCTGGCCGCCGTCGATGTCGTAGGTCGCGCCGGTGAGGGCGGTGTTGGCCATGAGGTGGATGGCGAGGGCGGCGACGTCGTCGGGGCCGACCACGCGCCGGATGGGAAGGGTGGCGCGCAGCTCGTCGCGGCGCTTGTCGAGGGCATCGCCGAGCAGCGAGGCCGAGAGGGGGTGTCGACGAAGCCGGCGGCGATGAGATTGACCCGAACGGGCGCGATCTCGAGGGCCAGGCCGGCGATCAGCGCCGGAAGGGAGGCGAGGGCCGCCGAGGAGAACGCGGGCTTGCCGCCGCCGGTGCCGCCGAGGAAGATCAGCGTCCCGCCCGGGCGGACGGTCTCGGGGGCGCGTTGGGCAATGCGGATGGCCAGGAAGGCGTGCTCGTCGAGCGAGCGGCTCGCTGCCGCGAAGTCGTACTCGGGCAGCGGCGCGTAGTAGGGGCCGCCCGCGGTGGCGAGGACGTGGTCGACCGGCTTGGGCAGATCGGCGAAGAAGCGGTCAAGCGCGGCCCGGTCGACCGCGTCGAAGGCCGCCGTGCTGCGCGCGCCGACCTCCTGCGCGGCCTGCTCGAGGCGCTCCGGGTTGCGGGCGGCGAGGACCACCTCGGCGCCTCGGTCGCGGGCCAGCCGGGCGGTGGCCAGGCCGATGCCCGCGCTGCCCCCGATGACGACGACGGTCTGGCCCTGCAGTTCAGGCGTCCCCTGCGTGGGGGACGGTGTCGCTTCCACGGTCATGGTCATCGATCTCCTTGTTGAGGGTCTTCAGCGCGGCGACGTAGACCTCCGAGAAGGTCGGGAAGGCTCGATCGTGTCGCGAAGCACGTCGAGCGGGACGCGGGCGCCGATCACGATCGCGTCGTAGTCGTTGCTCATGGCGACGGGGGTCAGGCGGACGGGACGACGATGCCCTTGACATCCGCCATGTACCGCCCGGCGGCGGCGGAGGCCTCATCCGGCGTGCTTCCGCCCTCCCGAGCATCCATGTAGGCCGCGTACCAGTCCCACCAGTCGTGCGGTGGGGCGACCGCTTCGAACGAGCCGTGATGCTCGGACGTCTCGTGGAGGAGCTCCGCAAGAGCCGCGACGTCCATCGGTCACACCCGGCCCGGGATCCGCTGCTTGATCTCCTGCAGCAGCCACCGGTTGCCGTCGGGGTCGCTGAACGAGGCAAAGCTGCGGTACGAGTTGCCGTCGGGGTCGCGGCCGGGCGCGCGCTGGTCGGCCGGCGCGTTGACGCCGCGTCCGTGCCAGACCTCGCTGACGTCCGCTCCGAGGCGCGACAGCTCCTCCCGGGCCGTGTCGAGGTCGTCCACGGCCAGGAACATGTCCTTCATCGAGCCGGGGGCCGAGTCCGTCATACCCGTTCCGAACTGGATCGAGGCGGGCGAGCCCGGCGGGGTGAACTGCACCACCCGGTAGCTCTCGCTGACCGGGAAATCGGCGTCCAGACGCCAGCCCAGGCCGTAATAGAACGCCTTGGCGCGATCGACGTCGGAGACCGGAATCACCGCGACCTCGAACCGCAGCGCAACGGCGCGGCACCGGACGCCTCCGGCACCGGAATCGCCTGCGGACTGCTCATGCTGACCTCCGTGGTTTGGGTTCGTACATGATCCTTCCCCAGTGCTCCGGCCGCGCCCGGGAGGTCACAGGTCCTCGCCTAGCCGATCCTGGCGACAAGCACCTCCCCCTTCTCGGTCGGCCGCACCCGGCCGAGGGGCGACAGCATCCGCAAATGCGCCTCGGTCAACTTCGGGAACAGCGTCGCGTCGACGTCGTCGAGCAACGCGGTCGGGGCCGGCTCGCGGCTCCCGACGCCGGTTGAAGCGGTGCGCGTCATGGCCGAGCTACGGACCCACTTCGACAAGGGCGTCGTGGGCCACGGCGCGAAGCCGTGGGCGTGTTCGACTGGACCACCCACCAACTCACCGTGCACGCCGACGGCGGTTCGTGACTCACCGGGATGGTGGCCACCGCGCGCCTCGGCGTCGAGCACGTCAGCAGCGGCAGCGACCACCTGCTCTTCCTCATGCTTCTCCTGCCGGCGCCGCTGGTGGCCTCCGCCCGGCACTGGCGGCGCGGCCCGTCGGCGAGGCGCAGCGCCAATCCGCGTGGTCCACGTCGTGTCGGCGTTCGCCATCGGACACTCCGGCACGCGGATCCTGGCGCACATTTCATCACCCAGCCGCCGAGTCGGTCAGGACTGCAGGAAGGCGAGCAGGTCGGCGTTGATCGTGTCGGCTTGGGTGGTCGGCATGCCGTGCGGGTATCCCTTGTAGGTCTTCAGCGTCCCGTTCTGCACGAGCTGGGCGGATAGTGGTCCGGAGTCGGCGTAGGGGACGATCTGGTCGTCGTCGCCGTGCATCACCAGGACCGGCACCGTGATCTGCTTGAGGTCGTCGGTGAAATCGGTCTGGGAGAAGGCGACGATGCCGTCGTAGTGGGCCTTCGCTCCGCCCATCATTCCCTGGCGCCACCAGTTCTGGATGATCGCTTCCGAGGATTCCACGCCGGGCCGGTTGAAGCCATAGAAGGGACCTGATGGCAGGGCCCGGTAGAACTCGGACCGGTTGGCGGCCAGTTGGGTCTGGAGGTCGTCGAACACGCTCTTTGGCAGCCCGCCGGGGTTGGCGTCGGTCTGGACCATGAGCGGCGGCACCGCACTGATCAGGACCGCTTTCGCCACGCGGCTCTCACCGTGGCGGGCGATGTAGTCCACGACTTCGCCGCCACCGGTGGAGTGCCCGACGTGGACGGCGTCCTGGAGATCGAGATGGTCGGTCACGGCCGCCAGGTCGTCGGCGTAGTGGTCCATGTCGTGACCGTCGCTGGTCTGGGTGGAGCGTCCGTGCCCGCGTCGGTCGTGGGCGATGACGCGGTAGCCGTGCTGGAGGAAGAACAACAGCTGGGTGTCCCAATCGTCGGCCGAAAGCGGCCAGCCATGGCTGAAGACGATCGGTTGGCCCGAGCCCCAGTCCTTATAGAAGATCTCCGTGCCATCGGTCGTGGTGATCGTGCCCATGCGCTGCCTCCACTGGTCCGGGCGTTGACGCCGAAGCGTCCGCAAGGGCAGCGTAACGAGTCCTCCTGTTGCGCTCCGGCCGCCTCGGCAGCCTCCGTGATCGACTGTCCTGCTCGACGACCAACGCGACCATCCGCCGGCGACCGTTCAGGCTGAGCGCGGCGTTACCGTGCAACTTCATCCGGAACTCCTTGGGACTGGGGCTTTGAGAACCACCAGCCTCCATAGAGCAGGTGCGTGCGGGCTCTCGGGTCGCAGCCGCGCGCCCTAATCGATGAATCGCCTCGCGGTACAGCGCGTCGGCGGCGGCACCCTCGCTCAACAACGCACGTGACCGCGCGCCGATCCCCAGCCCCCAGTCGGTGTCGGCGGGCTGGGTCGTCGCCGCCAGCCGCTCGAGCGCATACCGGGCGAGCCCGGACCTGGTGGTCGGTGACGACGTGATGGTTGATGGGTCAGTCCACTGGAGTGACTCCGGCCGCTCGTTGTTTGGTGTCCTGGCCGGAGTGATCGGCGTCGCGGACACGATTCCGTATGCGGGACATCCTCCGCGGCACGACGCGGCCGCATCCAGGGACGTGGCTGATCTGGAGCGTCCTGGCGATCGTGGTCTGCTTGTCCCAGCGGGCCGACGGCGCATCATGGAGCATGATCATCGCGGGCGCCCAGGCTGCCCTGACCAGCCTCACCTTCCCGCGGTCCGAGACGCTCGTGACGTTCGCCCTGGCGAGCCCGGCGGCGCGCTGGCGGCGGGCGCGCCGTCGGGGTCCTCGACGCCTCCCTGCTGCTCTACCCGGTCTACTACTACTGCCTGGTCAGCGGCGCGATCGCTCTCCTCATCTACCAGCGGCGACGCATCTGCAGCGCGTCCCCACGGCAGACGTCGCCCGCGGTTCTCTTGTCATCCGGGACGGAGGCTTGATAAGCGAAATCCGGTCGAACACCAACTTTCCGTGCATGTGCCTGAAGGACGAGATCCCTGCACTGGGCTTCCGCGACGCCTTTCGTTCGGTGGTGCGACCATGGCGAATCCGCGTGCGGGCTGTTTGTGGATGTCGTGCGCGCCGTTGCCCGGCTCGAAGCCGAACACCTCGTCCTGCGTGTGCTGCTCGGGCCCCCAGCGTTGCCCGAACGCGAAGACGCGGGCCGCGGCGTCGCCGATCGCGCGCTGCACATAGTGAGCGAGCAGGTCGGCGAGGTCGTTGTCCGGCCCGGCGACGTCGGGCGGCAGCAGGCGCATGTCGGCGCGGTCAAAGAGGTTTGCGCGGATGAAGTCGAGGTTGGGACCGCCCGGGCCCGAGGCAAGCGCATGCCAGCCGGAGACCAGGCCGGGGAGCGTCGCGGTGACCGGGTGACGCAGGTCGTCGTCGACGAGATAGAGCAGATCGGGCGGCGACTGTTGGGACCGGACGTTCACCGCGATCCGGGAGCGCGTGGGATCGTCGTCGACGAGCAGCACCTGAAGATGCGGGGTCTGCGCCTGTCCCTCACGACGGGAATCGATCGCTCGTGCGGCGAGGACGCCGTAATCGGAGAGGGGCATGGCGCCTATCTTGCCCGCAGCCGGCCCCCGACGCGAAGCGTGGGGCAGGCAACCGACCCATGACCGTCGAGGCCCGCCGGCAGGGCGGACGTCGCAGCTACCGTGGGTCGCGTGGAGGAGCGCGCCGCCGGCGGGGACGCCGGTGCCATCGAGCTGTCGAGCGCCAGGGGGCGCTGGGTGCTCGGCACGACGGTCGCGGGCTCGGCGATCGCGGCGATCGAGGCGACGGTGGTCAACGTCGCCCTGCCGGCCATCGGCGACGAGTTCGACGCCGACGTGGCCGGGCTGCAGTGGATTCTCAACGGCTACCTGCTGACCCTCGCCGCGCTCATCCTGCTGGGCGGAGCGCTCGGCGACCGCTACGGGCGCCGGCGCATCTACGTGATCGGCGTCATCTGGTTCACGGCTGCCTCGGCGCTGTGCGCGCTCGCCACGTCGGTCGGCGTGCTCGTCGCCGCCCGCGTGCTCCAGGGCGTCGGCGGCGCGCTGCTCACGCCGGGCAGCCTCGCCATCCTCGAGGCCGCGCTCCGGCCCCAGGACCGCGCGAAGGCGATCGGGGCGTGGTCGGCGCTGGGCGGGATCAGCTCCGCGGTCGGGCCGCTGCTCGGCGGCTACCTCGTCGACGCCGTGTCCTGGCGCTGGGTGTTCCTCATCAACCTGCCGCTCGGCGTGGTCGTCGTAGGGTCCTCCCTCCGCCACATCCCCGAAACCCGCGACCCCAACGCACCGGCCGGCTTCGACGTGCCAGGCGCCGTGCTCGCCGCCCTCGGCCTGGCGGGCCTGACCTACGCCCTGGTCGGCGCGGAGGGCGGGGTCTCGCCGCTGATCGTCATCGCCGCACTGGTGGGGGTGGCGTCGCTCGTCGGCTTCCTCATGGTCGAACGTCGGTCGCGTCACCCGATGCTGCCGCTGGAGATCTTCTCCTCGCGCCAGTTCAGCGCGGCCAACGGGGTCACCTTCGTCGTCTACGCGGCGCTTGGAGGCGTGTTCTTCCTTCTCGTCGTGGTGCTGCAGTCCGCCCTGGGCTACAGCGCCATCGCCGCGGGCGCCGCGTCGCTGCCGATCACGGTGATCATGCTCGCGTTCTCGACCCAGGCGGGTGCGCTTGCCCAGCGCATCGGCCCCCGCCTGCCGCTGACGGTAGGGCCGCTGCTCAACGCCGGGGCGATGCTGCTGATGCTGCGCATCGAGCCGGGCGCGAGCTACGTCTCAACGGTCCTGCCCGCCGTGATCGTCTTCGGCTTCGGCCTCGCGCTCGTCGTCGCGCCGGTCACCGCCACGACGCTGGCCGCCGCGCCCGCGGAGCACGCGGGGGCCGCCTCGGGCGTCAACAACGCCGTCGCGCGCACCGCCCAGCTCATGGCCGTAGCAGTCCTGCCCCTTGCGGCGGGACTCACGGGAGCGACGTACCGCGACCCGCAGGCGCTGACCAGCTCCTTCCACACGGCGATGCTCATCACCGCCGCGCTGTCGGTTGCCGGCGCCCTGCTCGCCTTCACGACCATCCGCAACGACGTCCTCACCGCTCGCGAGCCCGACCCCTCGGCGCCGGCGCCACCCGCCGTCTGGCACTGCGGCGTGGAGGGACCGCCGCAGACGGGCGCGCGCGCCTCGGTCGCAAGCTGACGATTGAGTTATGGCAATGTTTTGATCGGGCGGGAAGGATCTCGCTGGGACGGTGTCTTTAGAGGGGCCAGGCCACGTCCGAGAACGGAGCATTCCCATGAACGCCCACTGCACGATCTGCAACCTCCCCGTCGACGGTGCCCGCTTCACCGACCACGTGTCGGGCGCGACGCTTCACCCGATGTGCTTCGCCAAGTCGGCCGGTCTCATCGCCGCCCCAGCGCGGCGCATCGCAGCGCACACCCAGCGCCGCCAGGAGCGCCTCGCGCTCCAGCAGGCCGCGTAGAACGCGCGGTCTTCGCGATCGCGGGTCGGCGGCGGCCTATCCTCCCCTTCGTGGCCGCCGCCGACCGCATCGCGCTCGTCCTGGGCGCACGCAACCTCGGCGGAGCGATCGCCGCCCGGCTCGCCTCAGACGGCTGGAAGGTCGCGGCGGTCGCGCGCAGCGCCGACGGGCTCGCCGGAGTCCGCCAGCGCGGGGTGCTCGGCGTCGAGGCTCAGGAGCTGCGCGAGGAGGGCATCCACGTCGCCCTGCTCGTCGTCGACGGAACGATCGAGTCGCCCAAGACCGCGGCGTTCACCGGCGACGCGCCGCGCGAGTCGCTCGTCGACCAGGCCGACGTCGCCGCGGCCGTCGCCTACCTCGCCGCCCAGTCGCCTCGCGCGATGACCCATGAGCTGGTCGTCACGCCGCAGGGCGACCGGTGGGTGCCCTGAGCGCCCGCCGGGCGATCTCGCGCCGGGGCCGGGCGATCGCGGCGGCCCTCGCGTGAGCGCGCTCGCCCGCCGGCTCGTCCTCTGGCGCGGGACCGACGCGTGGCGGGCGGAGGCCGCGCGGGTCGAGCTCGCCGATCTCGGCGTGCGGGCGACCGGGACGCAGCTGGGGGCCTCGCCGCTTCCCTACCGGCTCGAGTACCGCCTCGACGCCGACGCGGGCTGGGTCACGAGCCTGCTCGAGGTGCGAGCGGCGGGCGACGGGTGGTCGCGAAGCCTGCGCCTCGCGCGCGCCGACGACGGGCGCTGGAGCGCAGACGCGGCCCAGACGGGCGACGCGCCGCTCCCCGACCCCGGCGGCGACGCCGCGGCGCTGGCCGGCGCGCTGGACTGCGACCTCGGCTTCTCGCCGCTGACCAACCTCATGCCCGTCCGCCGCCACCGCCTCCACGCCGGACCGGGAGCGGCCGACCTGCTGATGGCGTGGGTCTCGGTCCCCGGCCTCACCGTCCACCCCTCGTCTCAGCGTTACGAGCACGTCCGTGCCGTGATGGGCGGCGGCGCGGTGGTCCGCTACCTGGACCGCGGCGCTCACGATGGCTTCACCGCGGATCTGGTCCTCGACAGCCACGGGCTCGCAGAGACCTATCCGGGGCTGGCGGAGCGGGTGAGGTAGGGATCCGTCGCGCCGGCCGGCTGGTTCAATGCGCCCGTGCACGAAACTGAAGGCGACCTCGCCACGCTGCAGGAGCTCCTCGACCGCAGCTACGACGAGGCCGGACCGCATCTCCGGCGGATCATCACGCCCGAGCGGCGGCTCAGCGCCGAGCAGGTCGCCGAGGTCCTTCCGGGCATGCGCCTGCTGGCCCTCGCGACCGTCACCGCAGACGGGCGACCGATCGTCGGGCCGGTGGACGGGATCTTCCTTCGCGGCGCCTTCCACTTCGGCTCGTCCCCGGACTCGGTGCGCTTTCGCCACATCGGCAAGCGACCGCAGGTCAGCGCGACCCACCTTCCCGGTGAGGAGCTCGCGGTCACCGTTCATGGTCGCGCCACCGCGGTCGACGTCCGCAGCGAGGCGGGAGCGCAGCTGAGGCAGACCCTGCTGGAGATCTATGTCCCGCGCTACGGGCCGCAGTGGGAGGAGGAGTTTCTCGATTCGGGACCCGTCTACGCCCGCATCGACGCCGACCGCATGTTCACGTATCACGCCCCACCGGCGACCGCGGAGGGGTGATGGCGGGGGCGCCGGCGACCGAGGAGGGCTAACCTGGATTGTCGGTCCGGTAATTCGGTTGAGTGTTATCGGGCGGGGAAGGTGTAGCTGAGGATGCGACCGCCCCACCGGGGAACCTGGACTTGGCGGTTTTCGTAGCCGGCGTCGAGTAGTGCGGGGGTGTGGGTGCGGCGGCGTAGTGCGACCTCGATGTGCCCGGGGGTGAAGCGCAGCTCGCCGATCCCGTCGATCAGGTAGTCGCGGATCGTGTCGGGGGTTTGGTTGCGGTAGGCGGTGTGGAGGCCGCGGGCGAACCGCCGGTAGATGATGTCGGCGAGGACCGTGAGCGCGACGTCGAAGTCGACGGCGAGCGGGACCTGGGAGCAGAGCGAGTCGAGGTGGAACGCGCGGATCTGCTCGGCGAGTTGGTTCTCGATGCCCCAGCGTTGGCCGTAGCGTTCGATCAGCTGCTTGGGGGTGAGCTGCTGTTGGTTGGTGAGGATCAGGGTCGGCTGATCGCGGCCGAGCTGCACGGCGAGCTGGCGGAAGACGCTGCCTTGGATCGTGACGGCGTCTTCGTGGTGGTTGGCGGTCTTGTGCTTGCCGGAGCGGTCCAGCCGGGTCTTGGTCCAGGCGCTCGCCGGGAGCGCCTCCAGCGACTGGATCAGCTTCGGGTAGCGCTGGCGCAAGGTGATGAATCCGACGCCCATCTGGTCGAGCTCGGCGAGGTGTTCGTTGGTCGTGAGCTTGCCGTCGAACACCAGCAGCTTGGGCAGCTGGCCGTGGGTGCGCTCGTGGAAGCGGCAGAAGTCGGTCACCTCGCCCGCCTGCTGGCGGCTGGTGAGCTCGGCGTTGGCGTAGAGGATCGTGTGCTGTTGCCCGTCCTGAGCGATGAACGTCAGCACCGAGCGGGTCCGCTGCGAGCGGCGGGGAACGTAGTGCTTCTCGAGCACGGTGTCCTGCTCGCCGTAGCTCATGATCGCGTGAAAGTCGAGGTTCACTCCCTGCTCGCCGATCAGCCCCGCCTCCCGGAGCCGGGGCTGCAGCGCCTCGAAGAACGCGATCTGCTGGGAGCGGCTGGTGCGGTAGGAGTAGGTCGTCAGATGCCAGGTCTTGGGCAGCACGTTCAGTCCGGCGAAGGCGCCCAGCGCCGGGTCGTGCACGACTGAGCGCACGTGGCTTCGCCGGCGGCGCCCTGAGAGCTTGAGCGCCAGCAGCGACAGCACCGAGCGGATCGCCGGAAGCTGGCTGGTGGACGGCCAGCCGGCCGCGTCGACCAGTCCGGGCAGATCGAGCGCGACCAGCTCCGGGACCAACAGGAACAGGCCGGCGTGCTGGGTTTGGATCGTGCCCTCGGTCGGCCAGTCCTCTTCTGCGAGGACGCGCACCTTCTCCGCCGCCAGCCGTTCGGGCGCCGGCTCGGGCTTGTCCTGACGCAGCTTGGGCATCCGCGAGAGCCCTTCCTCGCGCAGGATCTCCCACACCGCCGTGCGCGACAGCGGCGTCCCCGCCCGTGCAAGCTCGGAGACGATCTCCTCGATCCCGTGCCGGGAGCGACGCAGCTCGAGCGCCCGCTCGCGGGCGGCATCCTTCTTGGGCTGACGCTTGGGCCCCGGCCGCGAGGCCTGGAACAGCTCTCCCACATCCGCCTGGCGGTACTGCGAGATCAGCGTCTGCACGCTCGCCTTCGTATAACCAAACCGCCCGGCGATCTCCGCCGCCGACAGCTCCTCCACGTAGTAGGCGCGCAGCGCCTCATACCGACGGTGCCCGGCGACCGTCGGCTTGGTGAAGCGGTCGTGTCCCGTCCGGGCCATCGCTCAGCCGATTTGGTGGACGATTCTACCGATATGGTTCCGCACCCAGCGGACGGAACGCGACGACGAACTCGCCGCCGTCCGGCGGAATACTGCACAACCATGGGATCATCGCCCCCCGGCGCTCGTCCACCGCGCTGCACTCAACCAGAGATAGCCCGAGAAGGATCCACCAAATGAGCTAAGCCCAGCTCCGTCAGGGCCGCCGGAAGCCCCAACTACCGCTACAGCCGCCGATCACAGACCACAGCGAAATCGGTGAACGAACCCCTCACCGATAATCGAGGCTAATGGCGGGGAGCCGTCCTCACCCGATCCGGCGGTGCTCGACCTCCGTCCCGCGGGCGATGAGCACGTCGGCGACGAGCGCCGGCGCGAAGAGCCCGTGGCCGACCACGCCGGCGACCGACTCGAGCCGGGCGGCGGCCGCCGCCGGATCGCCGAGCGGGCCGCCGTGGTCGGCGATCACGCCGCCGTCGGGGCTCGGTGGCCAGCCTTCTCGCACCGTGCAGGGCTCGAGCGCGCGCAGCGTCGACTCAAGCCCGAACCGCAGCAGCTCCACAGGCACCGGGGGCGAGACCACGTCGACCGGCTTGGAGGAGTCGGCGATGACCACGAAGCGGTCGGCCGCGGCGGCGACGACCTTCTCGCGCACGTGCGCGCCGCCGCCGCCCTTGACCAGCCAGCCGTCCGGGGTGACCTGATCGGCGCCGTCGATGGCCATGTCCAGACGCGCGATCCCCTCGAAGGGCTCGACGACCAGGCCGAGCCTGCCCGCGGCGTCCTCGGTCTCGACCGACGTGGCCACGCAGCGCAGCGACAGCTCGCGCTGCGCGAGGGCCCCGAGCAGGTGGGCGACGGTGGATCCGGTGCCCAGGCCCACGCGCATGCCGTCCCGCACGAGCATCGCCGCGGCCTGCGCGGCGGCCTGCTTCTCGCGTTCCAGGGCTGGGTCCACGAGCGCTGGAAGCTAGTGAAAAGCAACCCACATTGGCGGTTGCATCCCCCGTCCGGAAGCTGGTATACAGACCTGTCTCGGCTCCGAGGGGCGCCGAGAAGGTCCGAGAGGGAGGCCCAGCATGTGCCTGGCCGTACCTGGCTGCATCGTCGAGATCGTCGACGAGCCCAACCGGCTCGCCAAGGTCGACGTGGCCGGCGTGCGTCGGACCGTGAACGTCGGCCTGCTCGACTCCGAGCCCGGCGGCATAGGCCCCGAGGACTGGGTCCTCATCCACGTCGGCTTCGCGATCTCGAAGATCGACGAGGAGGAGGCGCACGCCACGCTCAAGCTGCTCGAGGAGATGGGCGCGGAGTACGAGCAGGAGCTCGAAGAGCTGAAGGCGAGCGTCATCGAATGAGCTCGGACCTCGCGCCCCGCTGTGGTCCCGAGGAGCACTGCATCACCTGCGGCGACGACGGCGTAGCGATGCGCGTGCTCGAGCTCGATGACGCCCAGGGGCTCGCGCTCTGCGCGGACGATCAGGGGGAGCGCCGCACCGTGGAGGTCGGGCTGATCGGCTCGGTCGCCCGCGGTGACGTGGTGCTCGTCCACGCCGACGTCGCCCTCGTGCGACTGGAGGGGGAGGCGGTCCGATGACCATGCGCTTCGTCGACGAGTTCCGCGACGCCGAGCTCGGCCGCGCGGCCGCGGCCGAGATCCTCTCCACCGTGGAGCCGGGCCGCCAATACAAGGTCATGGAGGTGTGCGGCGGCCACACCCACTCGATCTACAAGTACGGCGTCGACGACCTTCTGCCCTCGAACGTCGAGCTCGTCCACGGGCCGGGCTGCCCGGTGTGCGTCATCCCCATGGGCCGGGTCGACGACGGGATCGCCGTCGCGCACCAGGACGGCGTGATCTTCACCTGCTTCGGCGACATGATGCGCGTCCCCGGATCGAACGGCACCCTGCTCGAGGCCAAGGCGCAGGGGGCCGACGTCCGGATGGTCTACTCGCCGCTCGACGCGCTGCGCATCGCGCGCGAGAACCCCGACCGCGACGTCGTCTTCTTCGCCATCGGCTTCGAGACGACGGCCCCCTCGACGGCGCTGACCCTCAAGCGGGCCAAGGCCGACGGCGTCACCAACTTCTTCTGCCTGTGCAACCACGTGACGATCGTGCCCCCGTTGCGCGCGCTGCTCGAGTCGCCCGACCTGCGCCTGGACGGCTTCATCGGCCCCGGCCACGTCTCGACCGTTGTCGGCGCGCGGCCCTTCGAGTTCATCCCCGCCGACTACGGCCGCCCGGTCGCGATCGCCGGCTTCGAGCCGCTGGACCTGCTGCAGGCGATCCTGATGATCCTGCGCCAGCTCGGCGAGGGGCGCTGCGAGGTCGAGAACCAGTACGCGCGCGTGGTCCCCTACGAGGGCAACCTGCGCGCGCTGGAGGTGATGGCCGAGGTCTTCGAGCTGCGGCCTCACTTCGAGTGGCGCGGCCTGGGCTTCATCTCCCAGAGCGCGCTCAAGCTCTCCGAGGACTACGCGGAGCTCGACGCCGAGCTGCGCTACGAGGTCCCCGGCGTTCGCGTCGCCGACCCGAAGGCCTGTCAGTGCGGCGAGGTCCTCAAGGGCGTCATCAAGCCGTGGGAGTGCAAGGTCTTCGGCACCGCGTGCACGCCCGAGCACGCGATCGGGACGTGCATGGTCTCGCCCGAGGGGGCGTGCGCCGCCTACTACAACTACGGCCGCTTCGCGCGCGAGCGGGAGGTGGTCTAGACGCCGGCCGAGCAGGCCACCGACCGCGAGGAGCGCATCCTCTCGATCATCGAGACGGCGCGCTCCAAGCGCCCGCGCTTCAAGGACGCGCAGATCACGATGTCGCACGGCGCGGGCGGCAAGGCGACGCAGACGCTCATCGAGGGGCTCTTCGTCCCCGCCTTCGCCTCGGCCTCGCTCGAGGCGCTCGCCGACGCAGGCAGCGTGGAGGTCGGCGGCGAGCAGCTCGCGATGACGACGGACAGCTTCGTCGTCAAGCCGATCCGCTTCCCGGGCGGCTCGATCGGCGAGCTGGCGGTCAACGGCACGGTCAACGACCTCGCCGTGGCCGGGGCGCGGCCGCTCGCCCTGAGCCTTTCCCTGATCCTCGAGGAGGGCCTCGACGCCGGCGTGCTGCGCGCTGAGGTGGAGGCGATCGCCGGCGCGGCGCGGGCGGCCGGCGTGGAGGTCATCACCGGCGACACGAAGGTCGTCGAGCGCGGTCACGCGGACCAGATGTACGTCTGCACCACCGGCATCGGGCTCCGCGACCCGCGCGCCAGCCTCTCCCCCGGCGCCCTGCGCCCCGGCGACCGCGTGCTCGTCTCGGGCACGATCGGCGAGCACGGAACCGCGATCATGCTCGCGCGCGGCGAGCTCGGCCTCGAAGCCGACGTCGAGTCCGACACCTGCTCGCTGTGGCCTGCTGTCGACGCCCTGCTCGACGCCGCCGGGCCGGAGCTTCGCTGCCTGCGTGACGCGACCCGCGGCGGGGTGGCCACCGTCCTCAACGAGCTCGCACGCACGTCCAACGTTGCGATGATCGTGAGCGAGGCCGACGTCCCCGTGCGCCCCGACGTGGCCGGGGCCGCCGAGCTGCTGGGCATCGATCCCATGTACGTCGCCAACGAGGGCCGGCTCGTGGCCTTCGTCGCCCCCGAGTCCGCCGATGCCGCCCTCGCCGCCCTTCGCGCCGTCCCCGGCTGCGAGCGGGCCGCCGACATCGGCGAGGTGCGCACCGAGCCGCCCGGCATGGTGCTCGTCAACACCGCCTTCGGCGGCAAGCGGGTGATGGACCTGCTGGCCGGCGACCCGCTGCCGAGGATCTGCTGAGGCGACGCGGTGCACGAGTTCTCCATCGCCCAGGCGGTCCTGGACATCGCGTGTCGGCACGCCGGGGAAGGGCGCCGTGTAACTGCCGTGGACTGCAGGGTCGGCCACCTGCGCCAGGTCGTGCCTTCCGCGCTGACCTTTGCGTGGGAGCTCGTCGCCGAGGGGACCGAGGCCGAAGGAGCAGAGCTGAGGATCGAGGAGGTTCCCGCGAGAGTGCGCTGTCGCGGGTGCGGGGAGCAGACGACGCTGGCGCAGTTCCCGGCGGCGTGCGGGACGTGCGGGACGTTCGACGTGGAGGTGACCGGCGGCGAGGAGCTGCTGGTCGTCTCGCTCGAGCTCGAGGAACAGGCACTGACCAGGACGGGAGGCTGACGTGAGCACACAGGCCGCCGGCGTCGAGGAGGTCCACATCCTGTGGATCTCGGAGGGGATGAGCTGCGACGGGGACACGATCTCCATCACCGCGGCGGGTCAGCCCAGCATCGAGGAGGTCCTCCTCGGCGTGATCCCGGGCCTGCCGAAGGTCAACCTGCACAACAAGGTGCTCTCGCCCACGCTCGGCGGCGAGGAGTACATGAAGCCGTTCCGCGACGCGGTCGACGACCAGCTCGACGCTCCCTTCGTGCTCGTCATCGAGGGCTCGATCCCCAACGAGAACATCAACGGCGAGGGCTACTGGACGTCGTTCGGCAACGACCCGGCGACGGGCGAGCCGCTGACCCTGAACTGGTGGCTGGACCGCCTGCCCCAGAAGGCCTTCGCGGTCGTGGCCATCGGGACGTGCGCCACCTACGGCGGCATCCACGCGATGGCCGGCAACCCGACGGGCTGCATGGGCCTGGCCGACTACCTCGGGTGGGACTTCCGCTCCGCCGCCGGGCTGCCGATCGTCAACGTGCCCGGCTGCCCGGTGCAGCCCGAGAACTTCATGGAGACACTGACCTGGCTGCTCTACCAGGCGGCCGGCTCCGCGCCCATGATCCCGCTCGACGAGGCCCTGCGCCCGCAGTGGATCTTCGGCCGCACGGTCCACGAGGGCTGCGACCGGGGCGGCTACTACGAGCAAGGCGACTACGCCACGGACTACAACTCGCCCAAGTGCCAGGTGAAGATCGGCTGCTGGGGCCCGGTGGTCAACTGCAACGTGCCCAAGCGCGGGTGGATGAACGGCCTCGGCGGGTGTCCGAACGTAGGCGGCATCTGCATCGGGTGCACGATGCCCGGCTTCCCCGACAAGTTCATGCCCTTCATGGACCAGCCGCCCGGCAGCGCCCTGTCCTCGGCCCTGACCAAGGGCTACGGCACGATGATCCGCAGGCTGCGGGGCATCACCAACGAGACGATGAGCAAGGAGCCCAAGTGGCGCCACCGGGGTGACGCGCTCACCACCGGCTACGACCCGCGCTACAAGGTCTGACCCCGACCCGACCGACGGAGGCAGAGAGAGGAGAACGGATATGGCCGTTCGCGAGAAGGTCCAGCCGGAGGCCGGGAACATCGTCGACATGTCGTGGGACCCGATCACCCGGATCGTCGGCAACCTCGGCATCTACACGAAGATCGACTTCAAGCAGCGCGAGGTCGTGAGCTGCAAGGCGACCTCGTCGCTGTTCCGCGGCTACAGCGTGTTCATGAAGGGCAAGGACCCTCGCGACGCGCACTTCATCACCAGCCGCATCTGCGGGATCTGCGGCGACAACCACGCGGTGTGCTCGCAGTACGCGCAGAACATGGCCTACGGGGTCAAGACGCCGCCACTGGGCGAGTGGATCGTGAACCTCGGCGAGGCCGCCGAGTACATCTTCGACCACACGATCTTCCAGGACAACCTGGTCTTCGTGGACTTCTGCGAGCAGATGGTCCGCGACACCAATCCGAGCGTCATGGAGAAGGCCGAGAAGGCCGAGGCGCCCCACGCCGACGTCCACGGCCACCGGACGATCGCCGACATCATGCGCTCGTTCAACCCGTTCACCGGCGAGACGTACCGCGAGGCGCTCGTGATGAGCCGAGTCACGCGCGAGATGATCTGCCTGATGGAGGGGCGCCACGTGCACCCCTCGACGATCTACCCGGGCGGCGTCGGGACGATGCCCACGCCCACCCTGTTCACCGACTACCTGACGCGCCTCATGCGGACGATGGACTTCATCAAGAAGGCCGTCGCGATGAACGACGACGTGTTCGACTTCTGGTACGAGGCGCTGCCAGGATATGAGGAGGTCGGCCGCCGGCGCGTGCTGCTCGGCTGCTGGGGCGCGTTGAACAACCCCGAGCACGTCGACTACGACTACCGCAACATGGACTTCTGGGGCAACGAGATGTTCGTCACCCCGGGTGTGGTGGTCGACGGCGAGCTGGTGACGACGAACCTCGTCGACATCAACCTCGGCATCCGCATCCTGCTCGGCAGCTCCTACTACGACGACTGGGCCAACGAGGAGACCTTCGTCGACCGCGACCCGCTGGGCAACCCGGTCGACCGGCGCCACCCGTGGAACCAGACGACGCTGCCCAAGCCCCAGAAGCGCGACCTGGAGGGCGGCAACTACTCGTGGGTGATGAGCCCGCGGTGGTTCGACAAGCGCACGGGCGACCACCTGGCGCTCGACACCGGCGGCGGCCCGCTGGCCCGGCTGTGGGCGACGGCGCTGGCCAACAAGGTCAAGACGCCGTTCGTCAACGCGACGGGCGATGGCGTGAACATCACCCTGCCGGCCTCTCCGTTCATGCCCCAGGCCGACCTGGAGTGGAAGATCCCGAAGTGGTCCAACGCGATCGAGCGCGATCGTGCCCGCATCTACTTCCTCGCCTACGCGGCGGGGATGGCGCTGCACTTCGTCGAGCAGGGCCTCAACGAGGTCCGCGCGGGGAACACGAAGGTCTTCGAGAGCTTCGAGGTCCCCGACGAGGGCATCGGCTGCGGCTTCCACGAGGCGGTTCGCGGCGTGCTCTCCCACCACCTGGTCATCCGCGACAAGAAGATCGCCAACTACCACCCCTATCCGCCGACGCCGTGGAACGGCAGCCCCACCGACTCCTACGGGACCCTCGGGCCCTACGAGGACGGGGTGACCGGGCAGCCGATCTTCGAGGAGAACGACCAGGAGAACTTCCGGGGGATCGACATCATGCGCGCGGTGCGCAGCTTCGACCCGTGCCTGCCGTGCGGGGTGCACATGTACCTCGGCAACGGCAAGACCCTGAAGCGCACGCACTCGCCGATGTTCGGCGCGCAGGGCGGCTGAGGCGATGGCGATCGACGACGACCGGGCGGCCGCCGAGAGGGTCGCGAGGGTCGAGACGCTCCTCGAGGACGTCGAGGGGCTCCCCGACCCGGCGGCTCGCGAGACGGCCTCCGAGCTCGTCGCGGCTCTGGTGGAGCTCTACGGCGACGGCCTCGCGCGGGTGATGGAGGCGGTCGACGAGCCGGCCCGTGCCGCGTTCGCGGGCGACGATGTGCTCGCTCATCTCCTGCTGCTCCACGACCTCCATCCGGTGGCGCTCGAGGACCGCGTGCGCGGGGCGCTGGACGAGGTCTCGCCCTACCTGGAGTCCCACGGTGGCGGCGTGGAGATCGCCGGGATCGAGGACGGCGTGGTGCGCCTGCGCCTGGAGGGCAGCTGCAACGGGTGCCCGTCCTCGACGATGACCCTCAAGCTCGCCATCGAGGACGCCATCCGCAAAGCGGCGCCGGACGTCGAGCGCATCGAGGCGGAGGGGGTCACGGCACCGGCGGCGGGGCCCGACGGGCTGATCCAGCTCGGCGCGCCTGGCGGGGCTGCGGCGGCACCGGCGGCATCGGCGGCCGACGGGCTGATCCAGCTCGAGGTCGCCGGGCCCGGCGGCGGAGGCCGGTCGCCCAGTGGGAACGGCGGCTCGGCGGCCGGTGGGGTCCCGATGGCGAGCGGCGGCTCGCCCGACGGCGACTCCTGGGCCACGGCCGGCTCGCTACAGGAGCTCCCGGCGGGCTGCACGCTGGTCAAGCGGGTCGGCGGCGATCCAGTCCTGTTCACGCGGATCGAGGCCACCTTCTACGCCTACCGGCCCGCCTGCCCGGGCTGTCATTCCTCGCTCGAGGGCGCCGCGCTGGAGCGTGTCGACCTCGTCTGCCCCGAGTGCGCGCGCCGCTACGACGCGATCCGTGCGGGGCGCTGCCTGGACGAGCCCACGCTCTACCTCGACCCCGTCCCCCTGCTCGTCGCCGACTCCGGCCTCGTGAAGGTGGCGGTCGGGGCGCCGGTGGCCTAGGTGACGACGTCGCTGCGCTCGACCCGGCTGGCGCAGGTCGCGCGGCGTGGTGCGGCTCCGACGCAGGCCGAGGCCGAGCCCGAGCGCTGCGGGCTGTGCGGCGAGGCGATCGCGCCCAAGCACCGCCACGTGCTGGACCTGCGGACGCGCGACATGCAGTGCGCGTGCCGCGCGTGCGCGATCCTCTTCGACCGCGGTGCCGCCGGCGGCGGCCACTACCGCCTGGTGCCCGACCGCCGCCTGGCGCTGGAGGGCTTCGCACTCGATGACGTGCAGTGGGCGGAGCTGCGGATCCCCGTGGACATGGCGTTCTTCTTCCACGACAGCGGTCCCGGGAAGGTCGTGGCCTACTACCCGAGCCCGATGGGGCCGACCGAGTCGCTGCTGTCGCTGGAGGCGTGGGACGCGATCGAGGGCGCCAACCCGATCCTGCGCACGCTCGAGCAGGACGTGGAGGCGCTGCTCGTCGACCGCTCGCGCGGCCATCGCCGCTACTTCCTCGTGCCGATCGAGGACTGCTACTCGCTCGTCGGGCTGATCCGCACGCGCTGGCGCGGGCTGACGGGCGGCGAAGAGGTCTGGAAGGAGATCGAGCGCTTCTTCGAGGCGCTCTCGACCGCCCCCGCGGCCGCGGCCGCGGCCGGGCGAGAGGAGACGACCGCATGACGATCAGAGTCGGCACCCCCGACGTCGACCCGGGCCTGCCCTCCCACGTGGAGGGCATCAAGCAGGGAAACGCCAAGGGCAACTACGAGAGCCAGGCCGGGCACAACGCCGACGGCACGGCGACGGCCGAGCGGTCGACCGGGATCAGCCCGAAGAGGCGCGGCCCGATCGACCCGCGGATGCCGAACATCCCGCCGGGGTAGGGGTGGAGGCCGCGCTCCCCGACCGCCTCGTCGCGCCCGTCCTCAGCTTCGCCGTGCGCGACGGCGGCGTGCTCAGCCCGGCCGCAGGCCCGACCCTGCGCTTCGCGCTGGAGATCGAGGTCGGCGACGGGGCGCCGGTGCGCTCCGTCGCGCTCAACGTCGAGTTGCGCATCGCGGCGACGCGGCGCGCCTACGACGAGGCGGCGGAGCGGCGGCTGGTCGAGCTCTTCGGCGCACCTGACCAGTGGCCCCGGACGCTGCGCAGCCTGCACTGGACGAGCCTGACCCTCAACGTCCCGCCCTTCCACGGCCACACCGTCGTCGAGCTGGCGGTGCCCTGCACCTACGACCTCGAGGTCACAGCGTCGCAGTACTTCAACGCGCTCGAGGACGGCCAGGTGCCGCTCGAGTTCCTCTTCACCGGGACGGTGTTCTACACCGACGACGGTCGCATGCAGGTCGGCCGCATCGGGTGGGACAAGGAGGCCGACTACCGGCTCCCAGTCGCCGTGTGGCGCGAGATGGTCGACCTCCACTTCCCCGACAGCGCATGGCTGCGACTGCGACGCGAGAGCTTCGACGCGCTGCGCGCGTACAAGGCGCGCCACACGCTCCTGAGCTGGGAGGAGACGATCGCGCGACTGCTCCGCGAGGAGGAGGACGGTCACGCGTGACTCCCGATCCCGTCCGCCAGATCGCCGACGCCGTTCTCTACGAGGGCTACATCCTGTGGCCCTACCGGCGCTCGGCGCTCAAGAACCGTCAGCGCTGGACCTTCGGCGGCGTCTACCCGCGCGGGCACAGCGAGGGGCGCGAGGACGACCCCTGGATGATGCGCACCCAGGTCGTGACGGAGGGCGCCGGTGACGCGCGGCTCGACGTGCGCGTGCGCTTCCTCCACGTCGTCGCCCGCCGCCTGTTCGCCATCGGGCCGGAGGGGCCGGAGCCGGTCGACGAGCTGCGCGTCGGCGACGAGCGCCACATTGCGTGGGAGGAGGCGACCGAGCGCGAGGTCGTGGTCGAGGGGCTGGAGCTCGGAGCGCTGCGCGAAGGAAGGCGCGCGCCGGTCGCCGTCGCCGCCGGTGAGGAGACCGAGGAGCTGCGCGATCCCGCGGGCCGTCTCGCCGGCACGGTGGTGCGCAGCTGGCGCGGGCTCAAGGGCGAGGTGGCGATCGACGCACAGGGGGTCGCCGACGGCGTGTACCGCGTGACCGTCGAGATCGCCAACACCACGCCGTGGCCGGGCGGCACGCGCGAGGAGGCGCTCGAGCGGACGTTCTGCTCGGCGCACACCGTCCTGCGTGCGCAGGATGCGGCCTTCGTGTCGTGCACCGATCCCCCCGAGCGGCTCGCCGAGGCGGCGCGCGCGTGCGAGAACGAGGGCACGTGGCCCGTGCTCGTCGGCGAGCCCGACGACCGCGGAATCGTGCTCTCCTCGCCGATCATCCTCGAGGACCACCCGCGCATCGCGCCCGAGAGCCCCGGCGACCTCTTCGACGGCGGCGAGATCGACCAGCTCCTGATCCTCAACATCCTCAGCCTGACCGACGAGGAGAAGGCCGAGATGCGCGCCTCGGACCCGCGCGCGCGAGAGATCCTCGAGCGCACCGAGGGGCTCACGGAGGAGCAGCTCATGGCCCTGCATGGGACGATCCGCGAATTCGGGTACGCGGGCTAGCGCGGTGGACGGCTTCTCCCACCTCCAGGGGACGGCGCCTCGCAGCGTCGGCGTCGACGGGATGCAGGTCGGCCGCGGCAGCCGCGTGGTCCTGCGCCCGCGCGCAGGCGGCGACGTCTTCGACCGCGCGGTCGACGGCCGCGTGGCGATCGTCGAGCAGCTCCACGAGGACCTCGAGGGCAAGGTCCACCTCGCGGTGACGCTCGAGGACGACCCCGGCCGCGACCTCGGCGAGCAGCGCCAGCCCGGGCACCGCTTCTTCTTCTCGCCCGAGGAGGTCGAGCCGCTGGCCGGCCCGCCGCCGCCCTCGACGCGCGTGCTTGTCGCCGGCATCGGCAACATCTTCCTGGCCGACGACGGCTTCGGGGTGGAGGTCGCGCGGCGTCTCGCGACGCGCGAGCGGCCGCCGGGCGTGCAGGTCGAGGACTTCGGGATCCGCGGCATGGACCTCGTCTACGCGCTGGGGGAGGGCTACGACGCGGCCGTCTTCGTCGACGCCATCCCGCGCGGCGAGCCGCCGGGAACGCTCTTCGTGATCGAGCCCGAGATCGACGGCGAGGCGCAGGTCGGGCTCGACGGCCACGGCATGGACCCGGTGAAGGTGCTCGCGCTCGCGGGCCAGCTCGGGCCGGTGCCCGCGCGGATCCTCCTGGTCGGCTGCGAGCCGGCTATCCACATGACCGGCGAGGAGGAGGAACTCGTCGGCGAGCTGAGCCCGCCCGTGCTGGCGGCGGTCGACGAGGCCGTCGCGCTCGTGGAGTCGGTGGTAGCGGACATCGTGCAGGACGACAACGACGAAGGAGGCACGTCATGAGCAAGCTACTGCTCGCGCTCACCGTGCTCGGCGGGGCTGGTGCGCTGGCGCGCACGCAGCTTCCCGAGTTCCGCCGGTACCTCAACGTCCGAAAGATGTAAGGCCGCTCGTGCACCGGACCAAGGTCAGGGTCGTCGAGGACGCGCTCGACGCCAACAACACGATCGCCCGCGCGAACCGCAACGACTTCGATCGCGCGGACGTGCGGGTGGTCAACCTGATGAGCGCGCCCGGAGCGGGCAAGACCAGCCTGCTCGAGGCGGCGCTGCGCGGCGGGCTCGACCGCGTGCGCGCGGGCGTGCTCGAGGGCGACGTGCAGGGCAGCCTGGACGCCGACCGGCTCGCGGCGCTGCACGTGCCGGTGACCCAGCTCAACACGGACTCGGGGTTCGGCGGCGAGTGCCATCTCGACGCGAACATGGTGCGCTCGGCGCTGCCCGAGGTCTCCCTCGACGAGCTCGATCTGCTGGTGATCGAGAACGTCGGGAACCTGGTCTGTCCCGCGGAGTTCCGGGTGGGCGAGGACGCGCGCGCGATGGTGTGCTCGGTCACGGAGGGCGAGGACAAGCCGCTGAAGTACCCGCTCATGTTCCGGGTCTGCGAGCTCGTGGTCATCAACAAGGCCGACCTGCTCCCGCACCTGGACTTCGACCTCGACCGCTTCCTCTACAACCTCGACGCGGTGCATCCGGGCGTCGACCGAATGCTGGTCAGCGCACGGACCGGCGAGGGAGTCGCCGCCCTGCGCGCGTGGCTCGTGGGGGTGGCGCACAGGGACGACCCCGGCCCGTGAGCGACGCCGTCGCCTCCGACGCGATCGCGCTCCGGCTCGAGGAGCGCGTCGAGGCGGGGCGGCGCTTCTTCGGCGCCGAGGCCGAGCGCCTGGCGGTC
Organism: uncultured Actinomycetes bacterium; assembly: GCA_963728925.1. Classification (GTDB taxonomy): domain Bacteria; phylum Actinomycetota; class Thermoleophilia; order Solirubrobacterales; family Solirubrobacteraceae; genus JBBPZA01. The sequence continues at coordinate 191,622 of CAVSMB010000014.1, forward strand.
CTGTGCCACCGGATGGCCGAGCGCTTCGCCCGCGGCGGCCGGCTGATCGCCCTCGGCGAGGGCGCGGCGGGGCGCTCGGACGCGCGCCACGTCGCCGTGGAGTTCGTACATCCGGTGATCGTCGGCAAGCGGGCGCTGCCCGCGCTCGGGCTCGCGGGGGAGGGCGGCCCGCTCGCGGAGCAGGCCGACCTCGTGTGCGAGGCGGGGGATATCGTGATGGCCTTCGGGCCGCAGACTGGCTCGGCGGGGCCTGGCGACGACCTCGCCGGCGCGGCACCTCGCCGCGACCTCGCCGGCGCGGCACCTCGCCAGGACCTCGCCGGCGCGGCGCCCGTCGACGATCTCGCCGGCGCGGCACCCGGTGACGATCTCACGCGTTCTCTCGCGATCGCCCGCTCGCGCGGGTGCCTGACCGCCGCCTTCGGCGCCGGCGACCCCGAGTGGGCCTTCCTTCCGCCGAGCGAGGACCCCTTCGTTCGCCAGGAGCTCGTCGAGACGCTCTACCACGTGCTGTGGGAGCTCGTGCACGTCTTCTTCGACCACCGCGGGCTGCTCGAGGGTCGCGAGGCGCGCCGTGTCCACGACACCGGCGCCTCGAGCTTCCTGTACCCGTTCCTCGCCGAGGCGCAGGACGACCTCGAGGCCGTGCTGGCGGACGTGCGTGGCTCGATCGTCATGAAGGCGCAGGAGGTCGGCGAGCTGCGCGCCCAGACGCTCACCGAGGGGCGGGCGGCGCTCGTCGCGGCCGCCGCCGCGCTGCGCGCGCGCCTCGACGGCGGAGGGCGCGTGCTCGCGCTGGGCAACGGCGGCTCGGCGACCGACGCGATGGACGTCGTGGCCGACTTCCGCGACCCGCCGGCGGGATGGCCGCGGCGGCGCGCGCTCGACCTCACCGAGGACCCGGCGATCCTCACAGCGATCGCCAACGACGTCGGCATCGAGGCGATCTTCGCGCGCCAGGTGATCGCCCACGGCCGCGAGGGGGACGTGCTGCTCGCGCTCTCGACGAGCGGCAGCTCGGCGAACGTCATCGCCGCGCTCGCGGAGGCGCGCCGGCGCGGCCTGACCACGGTGGCGATGGTCGGCTACGACGGCGGGCGCGTGGCCGACGAGCGGCTCGCCGACCACGTGGTCGTCACCCGCTCGCAGCACATCCCGCGCATCCAGGAGGCCCAGGCGAGCGCTTACCACGTGTTGCGCGAGCTGGTGGAGACGGCGGGATGAACGCGGCCGGCGGAGGAGGGCATCCTCTCGAGGTCGTCCACGCCGCGCTGCGTGGAGCGGTCGCCGCCATGGCCATGACCGGCGCGCGCGTGCTGACCGTCGAGCTCGGGCTCGTCGGCGAGACGCCGCCCCAGGCCATCGCGCGGCGCAAGGCGCGCGGCCTGGTGCGCCGGATCCCGCGGCGCAGGCGGCGCCTTGCCATCGAGCTCGGGCACTGGGGCGTCGGCGCGGCCGGCGGGGCGGCCTTCGGCGCGTTGCCCGACGAGGTCCGGCGCCGGCCCTGGGCGGGACCCGCCTACGGGCTGCTCTTCTGGCTCGGCTTCGAGCTCGTCGTCGCACCTGCGCTCGGGATCGGGTACGCCCTGCGGGCCCGGCCGGGCGAGCGGACGGCGCTCGCCGCCGACCACGTGCTCTACGGGCTCGTGCTCTCGGAGCTGCGAGCCCGGCCGCGAACGTGAACGCCACGACGGCTCGCACGCGCGCCCGTACGCGCGTCGAGGGCACCGTCCAGGGCGTCGGCTTCCGCCCCTTCGTCCACCGCCTCGCCGGCGAGCACGGCCTTGCCGGGTGGGTGCGCAACGACGAGCGCGGCGTGCTGCTCGAGGTCGAGGGCGAGGCGGCGTCGGTGGCGGCGTTCCTTCGACGGCTGCCCGTCGAGGCGCCTCCGATGGCAGCGATCGACGCCGTCGGCAGCGAGCGCGTCGCGCCCGAGGGCGAGCGGGCCTTTCGGATCGTCGAGAGCGCGCGCGGCGGCGAGCCGCTCGCGCTCGTCACGCCCGACGCCACGACCTGCGACGACTGTCTGGCCGAGCTCTTCGACCCGGGCGACCGGCGCTACCGCTACCCGTTCGTGAACTGCACGAACTGCGGGCCGCGCTTCACGATCGTGCGCGACGTTCCCTACGATCGGCCGCTCACCACGATGGCGGGCTTCACCATGTGCGCCGCGTGTCGTGCCGAGTACGAGGACCCCGGCGACCGCCGCTTCCACGCGCAGCCCAACGCGTGCCCGGCGTGCGGGCCGTCGGTGGCGCTCGCGGGCCGCGACGGCGAGGTCAGCGCGCGCGATGACGACGCGCTCCGGGAGGCCGCCGCCACGCTGGTCCGCGGCGAGATCGTCGCGGTGAAGGGCCTGGGCGGCTACCACCTCGCGTGCCGGGCGGACGACGAGGCCGCGGTGGCGGCGCTGCGGGAGCGCAAGCACCGCGAGGACCGCCCCTTCGCGCTGATGGCGCCCTCGCTCCACGCCGCCCGAGCGCTCGTCGAGCTAGGAGAGGAGGACGAGCGGCTGCTGCTCGGCCGCGAGCGGCCGATCGTCATCGCACGCCGCCACCGTGAGGCGCGTGTGGCCCCCTCGGTCGCGCCGGGCAGTGCCGACCTCGGCGTGATGCTCGCGTACACCCCGCTGCATCACGTGCTCATGGGCGACGTCACGGAGATGCTCGGCCGCGACTCGGAACGGGTCGCCGCGGGTGACGCGCTGGGCGCGCTCGTCATGACGAGCGCGAACCGCTCGGACGAGCCGATCGCCTTCCGCGACGACGACGCGCTCGAGCGGCTTGGCGGGATCGCTGACCTCTTCCTCATGCACGACCGCCCGGTCCACATGCGCACCGACGACTCGGTCGTGCGCGCTCAGCCGGGACGCCGGCCGCTGCTCCTGCGGCGCTCGCGCGGGTACGTCCCGTCGAGCACCACGTTGCCCGTTCCCGCGCCCGACCCGCTGCTCGCCTGCGGCGCCGAGCAGAAGAACGCGTTCTGCGTGGCCAAGGGCGCCCACGCGTGGCTGAGCCACCACATCGGCGACCTCAAGACGTGGGAGACGCTGCGCTCCTTCCGCGAGGGGGTGGAGCACTTCGAGCGGCTGTTCGCCGTCGCACCCGCCGTCGTCGCTCACGACCTGCACCCGGACTACCTCTCGACGCGCTACGCGCTCGAACGCGATGGAGTCCGGCACGTCGCGGTGCAGCACCACCACGCCCACCACGCGGCGTGCCTCGCCGAGCACGGCGAGACCGGCTCAGCCGTCGGCGCCATCTTCGACGGGACGGGCTACGGCGAGGACGGGACGATCTGGGGCGGCGAGCTGCTCGTCGGCGGGCTGCGGTCCGTGCAGCGCGCCGGTCACCTGCGCGCCGTCCCGCTCCCCGGCGGCACGCAGGCGATCCGCGAGCCCTGGCGCATGGCGTGCGCGTGGCTGGCCGAGGCCCACGGCACGCCCGAGCCGGCGCTGCCGGCGACCCTCGCGCGCGACGTGGACCCGCGGTCCTGGGCCGCGATCGCCCGCATCGCGAGCGACCCGCACCTGTCCCCGACGACCTCGAGCGCCGGGCGGCTGTTCGACGCCGTCGCCGCCCTCTGCGGCATCGGCGCGACCGTGACCTACGAGGGCCAGGTCGCGGTCGAGCTCGAGGCGGCCGCCGACCCGGCAGAGCGAGGCGCGTACCCGATCGACCTCGACGAGCGGCCCGCGAGGGCCGTCGATCCCGGCGAGTCTCCCGCGCTCGTCCTCGACCCGCGTGGGTCCGTCTTGCTCGTCGCGCGCGACGTCGCGGCGGGCGTGCCCGCCGGCGTCGTCTCGGCGCGCTTCCACCGCGGGCTGGCGGCAGCCACCGCCGCCGCGTGCGAACGGCTCGCTCATGAGCACCGCCTCGACACCGTCGTCCTCTCGGGCGGCGTGTTCTGCAACCGGCTTCTCACGGGCCGCACGGCCGAGCTCATGGAGCGCGCCGGGCTCCGCGTCCTGCTTCACGAGCGCATTCCCGCCAACGACGGCGGGATCGCCTATGGGCAGGCGGCGGTGGCCGCGGCCGGCGGACGCGGCTGAAGCGTTCGCGGTGAAGCGCCTCACGGCGCGACCGCTCCTGCGACGATCGGCCGGAGGCCGCCTCGTCTGACCGGGCTCGGGACGGAGGCGCGATGGATCCGGATGTGTCTCACGCCGGACGATCAGAGGCCGGGGCCGGCAAGGTCACCCAGCTGTCCGTTGCGACGCCGCCGCAGAACCTGCCTGACCATGCCACGGCCGCAGGTGACGCCGGGCGGCGCGAGTCAGCCGGCTCCCTCCCGCTCGGCGCAGTCCGCGCACACGCCTGTCAGGGGGAAGTGGCTGAAGCGCGCGCGGAAGCCGAAGCGCTCGCGGATGAGCGCGAGCACGTCCTCGAGCTCGCGGGCGCCGAGCGCCTCGACCCTTCCGCACGACTCGCACACGAGGTGCTCGCGGTCGCCGGCGGCGGCGAGCGCGTACAGCCCCGGGCCGTGGCCGAGGTGGACGTGGCGCACCAGCCCGAGGCGCTCGAGCGCCTCGAGGTTGCGGTAGACCGACGCGAGGTCGGCGCGTGGCGGGTCCTCGCCCGCGCCCGCGATCTCCTCGGCCGAGAGCGGCACGTCGGCGGCGAACAGCGCGTCGAGCACCAGCTTTCGCGTGGCCGACACGCGCAGGCCCTGCGAGCGGATGAGCTCGAGCGCCTCGTCGACGCCGGCGACCTCGACGGTTCGTGCGCGGTGGGCGATGGTCATGGCGGGTCGGCCTCGGTCCCACGATAGCCCGTCGGAGGGGTCTCGTCTGCCGGCGGATGCGGTCGTATCCACCCGTGGCGCAGGTCGCGGAGGTTCCCCGTCAGCAGCGCGAACGCGGCCGCCGCGAGAACCACCGAGATCGCCAGTCGCCAGTTGTCGCGGAAGATGGTGAAGAAGATCAGCGCCAGCACGATCGCGGTCGCGACCAGCAAGGTGCTGGCCACGAAGGAGAGGAAGCGGCGGCGGGCCAGCGCCTCGGCCCCGAGGAAGGCCAGGGTGAACAGGATGATGGTCGTGACCGACGCGCGCAGCGAGCCGAGCAGGACGACGATGACGGTGAGGAGCAGCAGCGGAACGCTGACCGCGGCCCAGAGGCGGAGCAGCCGGTTGCGCCGCTCCTGCGTCTCTGAGCGCGGCTGGTGCGCCTTGGTGACGTGGGCCTGCGGTGGCTCGGGCGCCAGCGGCCGGCCGAGTGTCGCCAGGTGGGCCCGGCGCTCCTCGGCGATGCGCGCGCGCGTGGCGATGGCTTCGCTTAGCGCCGCCTCGTTCTCGGCGACCTCGGCGCGGCGGCTCTTGGCGAGCGCGCGGGCATAGTCGTGGGCGTCGAGCGAGCGGACCTGGGCCCGGAGGCCGCGCAGCGCGGCGCGGTCGGCGGCGATGGCCCCGTCGAGCGCGTCGAGCTCGCGCTCGAGCGCGACCACCCGCTCGGCCACGAGGTCGGCGACCTCGTCGTCGCTCGGCGGGACCTTGAGCAGGCCCGCCCAGCCGAGCGGATCGGCCCACGAGCTTCGAACGGACCCGTCGCGCTCGTAGCGCGGGCCGGCGGGCGCCCGCTCGCCGCCGAAGCGGTCGTCGGTGTCGAGGCCCCAGAGTCCCCGGTAGTCGCTGACCCACGGGGTCTCGTCGTCGATGAGCTGCGGCGTCCACTCGCCGTCCTGGCCGGGGCCGAGGGCCGTGCCGTCTCCGCGCGCGTAGTCGACGAAGGGGATCCCGAAGCCGTGCCCGCTCTCCGTTTCGGCTCGCCATGGAGCGAGAAGCCGCCGGAGCCGCCGCACGACCTCGATGACCCCCTCGAGCTGCGGAGGATCGACCGACACGACGTAGTCGCCCGGGACGAACGCGCCGGAGTGAGAGCCCGCGCCGGCGAACACGACGGGGTGGTCTCCCTCCCGGCGAAGCTCGGGGTCGTCCCAGCGGCGGCGCAGGTCGTCGCCCTCGTAGTCGTGCGAGGAGAAGGCGACCCACGCTGGCCGCGGAGGTCCCTGTCGGCCCCCCGCGAGGTAGACGGTGACCATCTCCCAGTCCGCCTCGTGGTCGTTGACGCCCCCGAACGTCGAGCGCCAGTCGTTCATCGCGTAGAAGAACCAGTACTGCAGGCACACGTAGCCGCCGTCGCGGACCACGCGGCCGTAGTAGGTGAAGCGGTCGTCCCCGAGGTGCTCGCGATACGCCGTCTCGGCCGCCGCGGCGTGTCCCGCGGCCACCTTGCCGCGCAGCAGCAGGGAGGCGCGGAAGCCGGCGTCGACGATGCGGCCGAGCATCCCCGTGGTGGTGAAGCGCGCCGAGGCGCCGAGCCGCTCGCGCGGGGTGCGGCGCCAGCGCCGGTACTCCGCCCGGCCGAGCGGCTCCTGAACGAAGCGCAGGGACAGCGAGCGGTCCTGACGGGTGACGCCCTCGCGGCACAGCCGCTCGAGGCTCAGCTCCCCGGCGGGGACGATGCACGTCGCGTCGTCGCCCCGTCCTCCGCCCCCGCGCCACAGGCTGCACCGCGCCACGTAGGGGCCGACGGCCGTCGGCCGGAACAGCTCACCCTTCGTGAGGCGAAGGACGGGCTCGTAGGCGCGCAGCAGGGCCAGATCGGAGGCGAGTGCCCGCTCGTCGGGCGCCTGCGCGCTCACCATCGCCGACGGTCCGGGGTCCATCGGAGGACCGTACACGAGCCGGAATTCGAGTTCGGCTCCTTGGCGCGCTCACCCCGCCCAGCGTGCGACGGCCAGCTTGCGGCCGGCCGCGGCGAGCAGCCCGGGCGTCGCTCGGTCCACGTGGGGAAGCGTCGCGACCTCGACGCCCGCGAGGCGCTCGATGGTCGCGCGGTTCGAGGTCTCGACGACGGACGGCGACCGCGGCCACGGCCCCAGCACGACGGCGGCGACGACCAGCCCTGCCGCCCGCGCCGCCTCGACCGTCAGCAGCGTGTGGTTGATCGTCCCCAGGCCCGGCCGGGCCGCCACAACCAGCGGCAACCCGAGCTCGACCGCGAGGTCGCGCACGAGGAAGTCGTCGGTGAGCGGCACGAGCAGCCCGCCGACCCCCTCGACGACAAGGACGCGCTGGGCCGCCCCCTCTGCGGCCGCCCCGCACGCGGCCGCCGCCCCCTCTCCCATCGCCGCACGCGCAGCCGCCGCGAGCTCGGCCGGTTCGAGTGGTTCACCCGCCATCTCCGCGGCCAGGTGCGGCGAGAACGCGGGGCCGAAGCGGTGCGGCGCCACGGCGTCCGGCCGCGATCCGGCGGCGGCGGCGAGCAGCGCGTGGTCGGGCGGCCAGTCGGGATCGACGGTCTCATCGAGGCCGGTGACCACGGGCTTGAACGCCGCGACTTCCTTGCCGGCCGCCCGCAGCGACGCCACGATGGCCCCGGCGAGGACCGTCTTCCCGACGTCGGTGTCCGTCCCGGTGACGAAGAGCCCGCGCAGCGGCGTCACGCCGCGCGCGGGACCTGCTCGTGGTCGAACGGGCCACCGGTGGGCTCGGGCGCGGCCGGAGCGGCGGCGGAGCCGTACTGCACGGCGAGGCGCGGCGGCGCGACGCCGGGGCGCAAGCCGGCCCGGAAGGCAGCGCCCCCGAGGGTCCTGGCCGCCTCGCGCAGCTCGGGCGTGGAGTGCGAGGCCATGACCGCGAGGCGGAGCCTCGAAGTGCCCTCGGGCACCGTCGGCGGCCGGATCGCCTGGGCGAAGACGCCCATGGCGATGGCGGTCTCGCAGAACCGCATAGCGAGGTCGGCGTCGCCGACGACGAGCGGGACGATCTGCGTCTCCGAGCCGCTGACGTCGAAGCCCTCGCGCGCGAGCTCGGCCCGCAACGCCTTCGCGTTCTCGTCGAGCCTCTCGACCCGTCGCGGCTCCTCGGCGAGCAGCTCGAGCGAGGCCAGCGCGCCGGCGACTGCGGGCGGGGGCAGAGCGGTCGAGAAGATGAGCGACCGCGCGCTGTTGACGAGGAACTTCGCCATCGTCCGGTCGCAGCACGCGTAGCCGCCATAAGACCCCAGTGCCTTGCTCAGCGTCCCCACCACGACGTCGACCTCGCCCTCGAGCCCGGCGGCGGCGACCGTCCCGCGCCCGCCCGGCCCGACGGCGCCGGTTCCGTGCGCGTCATCGACCATCACGCGCGCATCGTGGCGGTGGGCCAGCTCGACGATCTCGCTCAGCGGCGCGACGTCGCCGTCCATCGAGAAGACGCCGTCGGTGGCGATCAGCGCCGCGCGCGGGCCGGCCTGGCGCAGGCCCCAGGCGAGGTGCTCGGTGTCGGCGTGGCGGTACACGAAGGTCTCGGCCCGCGCGAGCCGGCAGCCGTCGACGATCGACGCGTGGTTGAGCTCGTCGGAGAACACCACGTCGCCCTCGCGCGCGAGCGCGGCGACGATCCCGGTGTTGGCCAGGTAGCCCGAGCCGAACAGCACACACGCCGAGCTGCCCTTGAAGGCCGCCAACCGCTCTTCCAGGCGCCGGTGGATCGTCATGTTCCCGCACACGAGGCGCGACGCCCCGGCCCCGACGCCCCAGCGCATCGCGGCGTCCGCCGCCGCCTGGCGCACCCGCGGGTGGTCGGCGAGCCCGAGGTAGTTGTTCGAGCACAGCAGCAGCACCGGCTTGCCGTCGAGCACGACGCGCGGGCCCTGCGGCCCGCTGATCATGCGCAGCCGCCGGTAGAGGCCGAGTCCCTTGAGCTCGTCCAGCCGATCCTCGATCTCCGTCATCCGTCCTCCTGGTCGTCCGCGGCTCCGCCGCGGGCTCGGGCCGACACGGTGTGAGCCGACCATAGGCTCGGCCTCGGACGGGTCTCGGCGACCGGCGGTCTCGAGCGGAAGCTCGCGCGTCGCTGTCGTGTGACTCTTCTCCCCTTGGTTCGTGGGAGAACGGGGTCGTCTTGAGTCGCACGACTCCTTGGTTCGCCAAAGAATCAGCGCGGCAGATGGGGCTCGTCGAGGTCGGCGGGCCACGGCAGCGGGAAGAGGTCGCGGTAGGGGCGGGCCTCGTCGATGACGCGGGCGAAGGAGCGGCGGGCGGCGAGGTCGCGGTGGTAGCGCGTGATGGCGGCGTGGTCGTCCTCGTCCCAGCGGTGGACGACTCTCGCGTAGAAGAGCGCGGGCGCGGCGGCGCAGTCGGCCAGGCCGAAGGCGAGGGAAGCGAGCCGGGCGGGCCCCGCGCGGTCGGCGCCGCCGACCGACGCGCTACGCCGCGCGGGCCGGGTACCGGTTCGCCGCGCCATCCGGCCTGGGCGGCACCGTGTCCTTGCGCTTGAAGCGCAGCTGCGTGGAGGGGTCCCAGAGGCGGACCTCGAGCTGCGGTGCCGTCTCCGCCGCCGCGAGGTGGTCCTCGACGACGTCGGGCGTCTCGCCCGCGAGCCAGCCCGCGCGGTTGTCGGGCCGGGGATTGGCGCCGTTGTCGGGCTGGCGCGCGACGTTGAGGCCCTGCTCCTCGAACATCGCGCGGTCCTCCTCCGGGGTGTTGCCGAGCGTGGTGAGGAAGTTGCCCATCATCACGCCGTTGATCCCGGCCTTGACGGCCACGCGCTGGAGGTCGCCGATGTTCTCGACGCGCCCGCCGCAGAGCCGGAAGAGCGCGTCGGGGAGGATCAGGCGGAAGATCGCGATCCACTTGACCGCCTCCCAGGGGTCCATGTTCTCGCGGTCGCCGAACTTCGTCCCCGGGCGCGGGTTCAGCAGGTTGATCGGCACGCTCGTCGGGTCGATGCCGGCGAGCTCGAAGGCCATCTCGACGCGCTGCTCGGGCGTCTCGCCGAGGTTGAGGATCCCGCCCACGCACGTCTCCAGGCCCGCCTCGCGGACGGCGTCGATGGTGCGCAACCGGCCCTCGTAGCGGACGGTGGAGGAGACCTCAGGGTAGTAGCTGCGCGCCGTCTCCACGTTGTGGTGCACGCGCTGGATCCCGGCCTCGCGCAGCGCCGTCGCGCGCACCGTTGACATGTGCCCGATCGACGCGCAGCGCTTGAGGTTCGTCTCCGCCGCGACCAGCCGCGCGCCCGCGAGGATCTTCTCGAAGTCGCGCCGCGACAGACCCTGGCCCTGGGTGACCATGCAGAACCGGTGCGCTCCGGCGGCCTCGGCGGCACGCGCGTGCTCGAGGATCTCCTCGGGCTCCATCATCGCGTGCATCGGCGTCTCGGACTCGGCGTACTTCGACTGAGCGCAGAACCCGCAGTCCTCGGCGCAGCCGCCCGACTTGGCGTTGACCAGCGAGCACATGTCGGTCGAGTCCGCGAAGCGCTCGACCCGGGCACGCCACGCGCGGTCGATCAGCGCCTCGATCTCGTCGTGGTCCGTGAGCCGGCCGAGGCGCAGCGCCTCGTCACGGTCGATCAGCGGGGGCATGCGGGAGCGGCACCTCCGAGTCGTTGGTGCAAGCAACCGTACGATCCGCCCCGGACGGGAACGGAGGGCCCGCGCTACCTGTCGCGCATCGCCACGATCCCGCCGATCACGCCGAGGTAGGCGGTCCCGCCCGAGCTCAGCGCGATGCCCGCGTAGTTGTTGTTGAAGGCCAGGCCGGCGCCCGCGAGCCGCTTGAAGCGCGTGCGCCCCGTGCGGAAGTCGAGCGCGGTCCAGAACCACGGCTGCGCGCCCTTCGGGAAGCGATTGCGCGTGTAGGTGTAGATCAGGCCCGTCTTCGTCGAGAGCTTGGGCACCACGCTGGGCGCGCGCTCGATCCCGTTCGTCCACACCTTTCGACAGCCCGTGCCGCTCCGGTTCACGTCCACGCGCGCGAAGCCGGTGAAGGTGGCCGCATCGCCTCCGGCCCCGAACGGGCTCTGGTAGCCGTAGTTGTTCTCGACCACGAGCGAGCGGCCGGCCGTGATCAGCGAGTTCTCGGTGGCGCCGGCGTAGCGCGAGAACACAGGCACCTCGCAGACCACACGGCGCTGTCCACCCCAGAGCCGGCGCTTGGTCCGGTAGACGACGACGTGCATCGGGGTGTCGTTGTCGGTGATCGCCACGTAGCCGTTGTCCATGATCGTCGGCGTCGTCCCCGAGCCGGCGTCGACCTGGCTGGGCTTGCGGATGCCCGAGTTGCGGTAGGTCACCTTCCAGTCGATGCGCGGCCGGCCGTCGCGATCGGCGCTGAAGCGGTACATGCGCCGGTCCGAGACGATGTAGACGGCGTCACGGTCGACCGCGAAGGAGTTCTCGACCTCCTCGCCCAGCCGCAGGACGCGGATCCGACCGCTCTTCGGGTCGAGCGTGCCGACCTTCCCGTTGCGCTTGGACACGAACCAGATGCGCCCGGAGAAGTCGGGCAGCGCCGAGGTCACGCGCTCGTCGGGCCGCAGCACGACGGTGAGGTCGTAGTCGCCGGTCTTGCGCAGCCGTCTCCCGTCCGAGGACTGCGAGAGCACGAACAGGTGGCTCGTCTTGGTCGCGCTCCAGATGCGGTCCTGGGGGTCGAGGAAGAAGTAGCCGCCGCCCGTGAAGTTCTGGAAGGGCTCGGTCCCGGGCGCGTCGGGAGCGTTGGGGAACGTGTAGTCAGCGACCACCGAGAGGGTGCGCGGGTCGATGATGCGTGCGACCGGCGGGGCGACGAGCGACGGGCAGACCGTGACGATCCGACCGCGGCTGTCGAAGGTCAGCGACCCGCAGAGCGACGCTGGCAACGCGCCCGAGCGCGTCTTCGGGTTGCGGCCGAGCGGCCCGGCGCTCTGGTAGGCGTCGGTCATCCACGTGTCGTTGTGGATGTTGTTCTTGGGGTTGGGCGCCATGAACGGGTTCTGGGGCGCGATCGTCGGGTCCGCCACCGGCTTGGGCGTCGCGGCCGAGCCGCTGTACGCGGGCACCGAGGTCGGCGGGCCGGGGGGGATGGGGCCGGCGACGGCGGCCGAGGCGATGAGGAAGACGAGGAAGGCGACGGACGTTGCGACTCGGGTCGGCATCGACCGACCGTAGCCGACCGCGCTCTCCCTCGTTGCCGCAGCGCGGCCCAGCTCTCAGCGTCGACGCGCGGACGCGCTGACCCGCATCGCGGTCGCGAACTGCTCCTGGTCGAGGGCGGGCTCGGGCAGGGGGGTCGTCCCCGAGCGCGCGGGGCGCAGCCCGTCGAGCACGAGGGTGAGGGTGCGGCGCCACACGTCGGGGGCGACGTCGCGCGTGGCGTCGGCGATCGCTCCGGCGGCGAGCTGGAGGATCGGCAGGTCGGTCACCTCGAGGTCGTCGCGCACGACGCCTGCCGCCCTCGCGCGCTCCACGAGCCGCTGCACCTTCGGTCCGATGCGCTCTCGCGCGCGCGTGACCCGCGAGTGGCCGCAGTCGTTCCCCAGGGCGAGCTCCTTGAGACCCCGGTCGGCGGTCTGGAGCTCAATCGCGCCGACGAAGAAGTGCACCAGCCCGTCCCACGGGTCCTCCATCTCCAGGCCCTCGTCGGCGAGCGCGGCGATCTCCTCCATGCGCTGCTCGAAGAGCGCGTCGATGAGCTGCTCCTTGTCGGGGAAGCGGCGGTAGACCGTGCCCACCCCGACGCCGGCGCGACGCGCGATGTCGTCGTGCGAGGCGCGAAGTCCCCGCTCCGCGAACTCCTCGCGCGCCGCCTCGAGGATCAGCCGGCGGTTTCGCTCGGCGTCGCGGCGCAGGGGGCGGTCGGCGGTGGAGGAGCTGCTCACGGGACCCATTCTAGCCGAAGCGGAGCCTAACTCTCCAAGTGGAGAGACAACCTCCGTTTGTATGCTACGCTGCGACGACGAAGAACTTGAGAGCGTTCCTCCACTTCAAGGAGGGCCGGCTCGAGCGCAGACCGTCCTCGACGCCTTCCCACCGCAGGAGCTGACATGCCCGCCACTGACACATCCGTCCCCGCCCGACGCTGGCTGATCCTCGGGGTCGTCGGGATGGCGCAGCTCATGGTCGTCCTCGACGCGACCATCGTGAACATCGCGCTTCCCTCCGCCCAGCATGCGCTCGGGTTCTCCGACGACTCGCGCCAGTGGATCGTCACCGCCTACGCGCTCGCCTTCGGCAGCCTGCTGCTGCTCGGCGGCCGCATCGGCGACTACTTCGGGCGCAAGCGCGTCTTCGTCGCGGGTCTGCTCGGCTTCGCCGGCGCGTCCGCGCTCGGCGGCTTCGCGGACTCCTTCGACGTCCTCGTGGCGGCGAGAGCACTCCAGGGCGCGTTCGGCGCACTGCTGGCCCCGGCGGCGCTGTCGCTGCTCAGCACGACCTTCACCGCGGGCGCTGAGCGACGGAAGGCCTTCGGCATCTACGGGGCGATCGCCGGCTCGGGCGGCGCTGCCGGCCTGCTGCTCGGCGGCGTGCTCACCGAGTACCTGAGCTGGCGCTGGTGCCTCTACGTGAACCTCCTGTTCGCCGTACCCGCTGCGCTCGCCGCGTTGCGGCTGCTGCCCCATGACCCGGTCACCGAGCGTCCGCGCATTGACGTGCCCGGCACGCTCACCGCGACCAGTGGCCTCTTCGCCCTCGTCTACGGCTTCTCCAACGCGCAGACCCAGAGCTGGGGCGCGCCGTTGACCGTCGCGGCGCTCGTCTCCGCGGTCGTCCTGCTCGTGGGCTTCGTCGTCGTCGAGCGTCGCTCGTCGCACCCGCTGCTCCCGCTGCGGGTCGTCACCGACCGGGCCCGAGGCGGGTCCTACCTCGCCGTCGCGATCGTCGGCGCCGGGATGTTCGGCGTGTTCCTGTTCCTGACCTACTACCTCCAGCGCACGCTCGGGTTCTCCCCGATCCAGACGGGGCTGGCCTTCCTGCCGATGATCGCCGTCGTCATGGTCACCGCGACGCTGGGGAACACCAAGCTCGTCCCGCGCTTCGGCCCGCGGCGGATGGTCAGTGCGGGAATGCTCTTCGCCGCCGGCGCGATGCTGCTGCTCACCCGCATCGGCGTCGACTCGAGCTACGCGACCCACGTGCTGCCCGCGATCATGCTGCTCGGCCTCGGCCTGGGCCTCGTGATGGCGCCGTCGATGAACACGGCGACACAAGGCGTGCAGCCTTCCGACGCCGGCGTTGCCTCCGCGATGGTCAACACCGGCCAGCAGGTCGGCGGCTCGGTCGGCACCGCGCTGCTGAGCACCCTGGCCGCGAGCGCCGCGACGAGCTTCGTCGGCGGCCAGCGGCCCACCGCGCAGCTGCTCGCCGAGGCGTCGGTGCACGGCTATGTGACCGCGTTCTGGTGGTCGGCGGGGATCTTCGCCGTCGGCGCCGTCGTCTGCGGCCTCCTGCTGCCGGGCCGGGTTGCGTCGCCCGAGCCGCTGGCCGATGGGGCCGGCGAGCCCGTCTTCGCCCACTGACCTGAGCGACTCCGCGCCCCTGGTGCCCGGCGACCTCGCGCTCAGCCGCGCGGGGTCGCCGGCGGCGCGGTCCGCAGCGACCCGTCGAGCTCGTCGACGACGCCCCGGGCCAGCTCCCGCAACTCATCGTCGCTGCGGTCCTGGACCGGGTGAGCGACGAAGGCGCGGCGCACAGCGGGCTTGCCGAGCTTGACCGCCTGGTCGCGCGCGGCCTGCTCGAAGGCGCTCGAGGCGACGAGCACCGCGGGGCGTCCCGGCCGACTGGAACTCGAGCACGTCGCGCAGACCGCACGACACGCACGAGCCTCAATCGGCGAGCGCCTCGATGACGGCGTCGCAGCGCTGGGCGATGTCGCGCCGGAGGTCCGCGGGCGCCGGTTTGGTGAAGGTCGGCTTGGCCGTGCGCTCCACGCTGTGGCCGCGAGCGGCGAGCAGCGCCTCGAGCTCGTCGAGGAACACGTCGCTTCGAGCTGGCCGCGCCTCACTGAGGACGGCCAAGCACGGCTCGAAGTTCGCGCTCGTCCTTCACAATGGGCCAGCGGGACCGGGGTGACGCTATGGCCGCCAAGACCAGGGCATTCGCCAGGGTCTCCACGGGCGCGACGCGCGGCGCGTAGCGCGACTGTGATCCCGACACGAACCTAGGAAGGGTCGACAGATGCGCTCAGACATCGCACCCGGCGGCACGTTCCCGGACTACGAGCTGCCCGATCACACGAACGTCCCCCGAAAGCTCAGCGAGCTGCAGGGCGACGATCCGCTGATCCTCACGCTTGCGCGCGGCCACTACTGCCCGAAGGAGCACCAGCAGCACCTCGAGCTCGCGGCGTTCTATCCCAAGGTCGCCGTGGCGTACACCCAGATGGCCACGATCTCGACCGACACCCACCACGCGTCACAGGAGTTGCGCGCGTCGGTCGGCGCCCAGTGGCCCTTCCTCTCCGATCCGGGGCGGATCGTCCAGAAGGACCTCGACATCCAGGAGTACACCGACCCCGAGAACGACCCGATGATCCCGCACACACTCGTGCTCAAGCCCGGGCTCGTCATCCACAGCATCTACAACGGCTACTGGTTCTGGGGGCGCCCCTCGGTCGATGACCTCCGCCACGACCTGCGGGCCGTGACGCGCGAGATCCGCCCCGACCGGGACCTCGGCACCCCCGGGCTGCATGATGCCTGGGGCGCGGGCGACCTCTCGCGGTTCCATGGCTGGAACGAGCGAGCCCCCGCAAGCCCGAGGGCCGCCTGAGAGCTGCTTGTCACCAACGGAGACCACCGTGAGCAAGGACTACGACGTGATCGTGCTGGGCGGAGGCTCGCCCGGAGAGCACTGCGCAGGCGCTCTGGCCGAGGGTGGGCTGCGCGTGGCCGTCGTCGAGCGCGAGCTGGTGGGCGGCGAGTGCTCGTACTGGGCGTGCATCCCGTCGAAGACGCTGCTGCGGCCGGGCGAGGCGGTGCACGGGGCGCGCGAGGCCGCCGCGACCGCCGAGGTCGACGTCGAGGCGGCGCTTGCCTGGCGCGACTTCATGGTCTCGGACTACTCCGATGCCGGGCAGGAGCGCTGGCTCGCCGACAACGGCATCGACCTGCTGCGGGGCACCGGGCGGCTCGCCGGCCGGGGCGTCGTCGAGGTCGACGGCGTGCGCCACACCGCGGGCCACGTGGTCCTCGCCAACGGCGCCGATCCGATCGTGCCGCCGGTCGCGGGTCTGCGCGAGCTCGAGGGTGTCTGGACCAACCGCGAGGCGACCTCCATGAAGACCGTTCCTCGCCGCCTGCTCATCCTGGGCGGCGGGCCGGTCGGCGTCGAGATGGCCCAGGCCGTGCGCCGATTCGGCGGCGAGGTGGCAGTCTCGAGATGGGCGAGCACGTCCTCGGCCGGGAGCCGGCGCCGCTCGGCGAGGCGCTCGGCAAGGTTCTGAGCGGCGAGGGCATCGAGCTCGTCCTCTCCGCGAACGCGACCGCGGCGCGACGCGAGGGTGAGGACTACGTCCTGCAGCTCGACGACGAGCGCGAGTTGAGCGGCGACCGACTGCTCGTCGCCACGGGGCGGCGCCCGCGGGTCCGCGGGATCGGCCTGGAGTCGGTCGGCATCGAGCCGGACGCGCACGGAGTCCCGGTCGACGCGCACCTGCGCGCGGGGAACGGTCTGTGGGCGATCGGCGACGTGAACGGGCTCTGGCCACTGACCCACGTCGGCAAGTACCAGGGCGACGTCGTCGCCGCGAACATCCTCGGTGACCCGCGAAAGGCCAGCTACGAGGGCGTTCCGCGCGTCACCTACACGGACCCGCAAGCCGAGGCGGTGGGCGCCGGCGCTGGCCGCTTCAGCGCCATGGTCCCGCTCACGGAGGTGCCGAAGACCGCTAGGAAGGAGAGCAGATGAGCGCTGAAACTGCCGCTCCGCCGATCGCGCGCGAGCCGGAGTTGCGTGAGCAAACCGTCGTGGTGATCGGTGGCAGCGCCGGCATCGGGCTTGAGACGGCACGGCGTGCGCGAGCTGAGGGAGCCGACGTCATCCTCACCGGCCGTGATTCAGAGCGGCTGCAACACGCTGCAAGCGAGCTCGGCGCGCTGAGCACGGCGACGTTCGATGCGAACGATTCGGAGGCCCTCGAGGACTTCTTCGCGAACCTCGCAGGACCGATCGACCACGTGATGGTGACCGCCGGCGGCCCCTACTACGCGCGCCTGGCGGACATCGACTTCGACGAGGCGCGCCGCGCGCTTCAGGAGCATCCCATGCTGATGGTCGGCGTCGCGCGCTACGGCGCCGCCAAAGTCCGTCCCGGAGGCACGCTCCTGTTCATGGGCGGCACCGGAGCCCGCAGTCCCAGCGTCGGTGTCGGGCTCAGCTCGGCGATGACAGCGGCACTCCCGGCCCTGACGGCCAGCCTGGCGCTCGAGGTCGCACCGGTTCGAGTGAACCTGGTCGCCGCCGGCTTCGTCGACACGCCCCTGTCGGCGTCGCTCCTCGGCGATCAGCTCAAAGACCGCCGCAATGAGCTCCGGGCCACGCTGCCGATCGCTCGCGTCGTCGGACCGGCCGATGTCGCCGCGCTGGCCGTCCACGTCATGACCAACACCGCTCTGACCGGGGCGACCTACGACATCGACGGGGGGCAGCAGCTCGTCCCCGGACACTGACGCGAGCTACATGGTCAGCCGACCGGCGGGTTGGTGTCGTCCTAGATTCGGGCCGCGGCGAGCTTGCCGCTCTGACCCCGGACATAGACGGCGACGGGGAGCCACGGCATCCGACAAGCGTCCCACATCCACTGCTGTTTTCGGGTGGAGGGAGCGGTCGGCGTGGGCGCTGCCCAGCCGCGAGAGATCCGACGTGGTGACCACGGTGGCGCTTGCCGAGGCGGCGGACCCGCACCGAGAGAATCGCGAGGTCGTCGGGGGGTCGTATCGGTCGCGTGACGCGCCGCGGCCCGTCGGCGATGAGGGCGGAAAGCGCAAGCGGGCGCTGGAAGCGGCGTAGGCGCTCAGGCCGCGCCGAGCGCACGGTCGAGCGGGCGCAGCTCCTCGGCGTAGGAGACCGAGTGGCGGTGGAGGGTGCCGTCGGGCTCGACGAGGTAGGCGCCCATGCGCCACAGCGGCGGGGAGTAGGCGTGCAGGGTGACGGCCGGGACGTCGCTGTGGTGCAGCACGCGGTGGATGTCGGCGGCGGCGAAGTCGAGCGTCTCGCCCGGCCCGTAGACGCGCCGTGCCGGCGGGCCGCCGACGGCGAGGCGCTCCTCGCGGACGTGGCCCTCGACGACGGCGACCGCACCGGCGGAGACGTCGTGGTCGTGGAAGCCCGTGTCCTGGTCCTCCATCCAGCAGATGAGCCACACCGACACGTGCTCGTCGCGCGGCAGCTCCTCGTAGACGCGCTGGTCGGCGTCGTGGATGACCAGGTGGCGCCAGCGCGCGGGGTCGGCGGCGAGGCGCTCGACGAGCACCCGCAGATCGTGGCGCTCGAGGTCGCCACTCGGAGGCGCGGCGCGAACGGGCGGCGGCGCGGTCACGTCGCCACCATCCTGGCCAGCAGCCGCGCCGGGTTGCGCTCGCGCAGGCTGCGCTGCACCGCCTCGCCGAGGGCCGAGAGGTCGGCCGGCTCGGTGACAGGGCGGTCGGAGCCGTGCACGAGCTGGTCGACCCCGACCACGCGCAGCATCGCGTCGATCGCTCGCGGGCCGTAGGACGACGTGTCGTAGAAGGTGAGCCGGTCGACGGCGCTGCGCGTCGGCCCGCCGCGCGCGGCGAGGCGCTCGAGGTGCAGCGGCGCGAGGCCGGCGAGCATCGCGAAGACGACGCGCAGCCGCGGGTGTGCCGCGCGCCCCACCGCGACCCAGGCGTGCCAGGCGGCGTTCATCTGGTCGACGTAGCCCGTCAGCGCCGGCCACCACGCGGGGCTGGAGGCGGCCTCGAGGGGGCTCGCGCAGGCCACCGGGCCGGGGTGGACGAAGAGCGCGGCGCCCCGCGCCTCCAGGCGCTCGAGCAGCGAGCCGGTGCGCTCGACGGCTGCGAACGAGCGCAGCGCGCAGGCCGGCACCGAGACGCCGATGGCGCCGCGGTGGAGCAGCGCGTCGACCTGCCCGTCCTCGGGGTCCTCGAGCGAGGCGGCGCCCCACCACTGGAAGGCCGTGGGCAGCTCGTACATGCCGGCGTGGTGGGCCGCGAGCAGCGGCTCGGCCTCCGCGTGAGGCAGCCTCTCGATGCCAGCGGGGCTTGAGAGGGCGACGAGCACCCGGTGCACGCCGTCGTCACGAGCGGTGCGCAGGCGGCTCTCGGGGTCGCAGGCCTCGGGCCCGAGCAGCGTGTCGGGCTCGCCGTCGAGGGCCAGCGTCCAGCCGCCCCGCGCGCGCTGCACGCGCGGCGCGCTGCGCCGTGCCGCGAGGGCGGCGAGGAGGGGCTCGCTCCAGAGATGCTGGTGGACGTCGGTGGGTGGGGACACGGAAATGGAGCGGATCGGTGAACAACTAATATCAAAAAAGCCGACCGGGTTTTGATAGAAGGGGGCTGCGCGGCTCAAAAGGGCGGCGCGCACGTCCGCCCCGAAAAAGGGCGGCACGCACCGACCAGCGCCGGTAGCGTTTGCGTCAAGGTCGCCCGCCCAACCGTAGCCGTGCGTCCATCCCGAGGAGGAGAGCCGCCGTGCGCCTCAAGCCCGACCCGACCTTCTACCCCTCGCCCGCGGATGCCGCGAGCTCCCCGGCGGAGACGCTCGCCTATGTGGTGACGCTCAACACGGGGACGAACGGGGATCGCGCGCCCGATGCGCTCTCGATCCTCGACCTCGAGCCGGGCTCGGACACCTACGGTCAGCTCGTCGGGCGCCTCGACATGCCCAACGTCGGCGACGAGCTGCACCACTTCGGTTGGAACGCGTGCTCGTCGGCGCTGTGCCCGTGGGCGCCGCACCCGCACGTCGAGCGGCGCTACCTGCTCGTGCCGGGGCTGCGCTCGTCGCGCATCCACGTCGTCGACGTCAAGGAGGACCGCCACCAGCCCAAGCTCACGAAGGTCATCGAGGCCCAGGACATCGCGCGCAAGGCGAGCTACAGCCGCCCCCACACGATCCACTGCGGGCCCGACGGCGTCTACGTCAGCGCGCTCGGCGCGCCCGACGGCGACGGCCCCGGCGGCATCTTCCTGCTCGACCAGGAGTCCTTCGACGTCAAGGGCCAGTGGGAGGTCGACCGCGGCCCCCAGGAGCTCTCCTACGACTTCTGGTGGCACCTGCTCGACGGCAGCCTCATCACCAGCGAGTGGGGCACGCCCAAGATGGTCGAGGACGGCCTCGTCGGCGAGCTGCTGCTCGGCAACAAGTACGGCCACAAGCTCCACATCTTCGACCTCGAGAAGCGCACCCACCGCCAGGAGATCGACCTCGGCTCCGAGCACCAGATGGTCCTCGAGCTGCGCCCGGCCCACGATCCGCGCAAGACCTACGGCTTCGTCGGCGTGGTGACCTCGACGGCCGACCTCTCCGCCTCGGTCTGGCTGTGGAACAAGGGCGACGACGGGAACTTCACGGCCGAGAAGGTCATCACCATCCCTGCCGAGCCGGCGGAGGACGACCAGCTCCCCGAGCTCCTCAAGCCCTTCGGCGCGGTCCCGCCGCTGATCACCGACATCGCACTCTCGGTCGACGACCGCGACCTCTACGTCTCCTGCTGGGGGACGGGCGAGCTCAAGCGCTTCGACGTCTCCGACCCCCGCCACCCTCGCGAGTCGGGCTCGATCCGCATCGGCGGGATCGTCTCGCGGGCCGCGCACCCCGCGAGCGGCGGGCCGCTCAACGGCGGGCCCCAGATGGCCGAGGTCAGCCGCGACGGCCGGCGCGTGTTCCTGACCAACTCGCTCTACGCCGCGTGGGACGCGCAGTTCTACCCGGCCGGCGTCGACGGCTGGCTGGTCAAGCTCGACGCGCCCGAGGGCGGCGGGCTGACGCTCGACCCCGACCTCTACGTGGAGTTCCACGGCGAGCGTTCCCACCAGGTGCGCCTGGAGGGGGGCGACGCGTCGTCTGACTCCTACTGCTTCCCGCCCAACGGCAACGGGCGGTAGGCCGGAGGCGCGGCGGAGACGCGGGGAAGGGCGCGGCGATGCACGGCGTGTGGCCGTGGGTGCTGCTGGCGCTGTTGGGCGCCTACCACGGGATCAACCCGGCCATGGGGTGGCTCTTCGCGGTCAACCTCGGCCTGCAGGACGGCAGCCGGCGGGCCGTCCTGCGGGCGCTGCCGCCGATCGCGCTGGGCCACGAGGCGTCGATCGCGCTCGTCGCCGGCCTCGTGATCGTCCTCGGGGTGATCGCCGACCCGGCGGCGCTGCACCTCGGCGCGGCGGTCGCCCTGGTCGCCTTCGGCGTCTTCCGCTTCGCCAAGCCGCGCGCGCACCCGCGCTGGGTCAAGGCGAAGGTCAACCGCCGCGAGCTCGGCTTCTGGTCGTTCCTGATGTCCTCGGCCCACGGCGCGGGGCTGATGGTCGCGCCGATCCTCATCGGCGCCGGGGCGGGCGAGGCGCGGGCGCAGGACCACGCGATGAGCGAGATGAAGCTCGACGTGCTCTCGATCCCACAGAGCGCGCTGGCGATCTTCCTGCACGTCGGCGCCATGCTCGTGGTGATGGGCATCGTCGCCGTGCTCGTCTACGAGACGTGGGGGACGCGGATCCTTCGCTCGGCGTGGGTGAACACCGAGCGGCTGTGGGCCGGCGCGTTCGTCGTCGCGGGCGTCATCACATTCCTCTCGTAGCGCGTCACGGCGCCCTACCCAGGGTGCCGAGAAGCAGGCCGTGGTTGCGGCCGGGCGCGTCGATTCGTACGTCCTCGAGCGCGACCAGTCACCAAGTGCGTGCCACTCTGCGGGCTTCAGCCCGTAGACGGAGACGTAGTCGGGATCGCCGAAGCTGTCGCGCCCGTAGCGCTCGACCTCCCACAACGCGAGCACGTCGATGCGCTTGCTCTCACTGAGCAGGTGGGTGCGATCGTGGCGCGGCGCCATAGGATGGTTGTGGCTTCCGGCGGGTAGGATCGCCGCCATGGCCCAAGCACTCGAAGCGAAGGTCGCAGCGATCACCGGCGCGTCGTCGGGGATCGGGGAGGCGACGGCGCTGGCGCTGGCCGGCGAGGGTGCCGCAGTCGCGCTCGCCGCGCGCCGCGAGGACCGCATCTCGGCCCTGGCGGAGCGCATCGGCTCGCAGGGCGGCCGCGCCCACGCGAAGGCGACCGACGTGACCGACGAGGAGCAGGCCCGCGCCTTCGTGCAGGGGGCCAAGGACGAGTTCGGCCGCCTGGACGTGCTGGTCAACAACGCCGGGCTGATGCTGCTCGGCCCGGTGGCGGGCGCTGACGTCTCCGAGTGGCGCAGGATGGTCGAGGTCAACCTCCTGGGCCTTCTCTACTGCACCCACGCCGCGCTGCCGATCATGGGCGAGCAGGGCTCCGGCCACATCGTCAACGTCTCGTCGGTGGCAGGGCGCACGGCGAACCTCGGCAGCGCGGTCTACAACCTCACCAAGTGGGGCGTGAACGGCTTCAGCGAGGGGCTGCGCCAGGAGGTGCTCCACGCCGGCGTCCGCGTGACGATCATCGAGCCCGGCTTCGTCGAAACCGAGCTGCAGGGCCACAACGAGAACCCGCAGGTCAAAGACGCAATCGGGGAGATGCGCGAGCAGATCGGCAAGCCGCTCGAGGCCTCCGACATCGCCGGCGCGATCCTCAACGCCGTCAGCCAGCCCGAGCACGTCTCGATCAACGAGGTCCTCATCCGCCCGACGCGCCAGCAGCGCTAGAGGATCCAGCGCCGCGGGTCACGCGTCCTCGAGGGCCCGCGCGACCTCGACCCGCGACGCCACGCCGAGCTTGCGGAAGATGTTGCGCAGGTGGCTCTCGACGGTCTTGACGCTGAGGAAGAGCTCGGCGGCGATCTCCGCGTTGGTCTGCCGGCGCAGCACGAGCCGCGCGATCTCCACCTCGCGCTGGGTGAGCGTCTCGACGCCCGCTCCGGCGGCGCTTCCCGCGGCCGTCCGTCGGTGCACGTGCTCTCCGAGGCTGCGCAGCTGCTGCTCGGCTCGCTTGCGATGCCGGACCGCGCCGCAGGCATCCAGCTGCTCCGCCGCCCGCTCCAGCTCGCTCACGGCTCGTCCGCGATCGCCGGCGCGCGCGAAGGCGCGGCCGGCGAGCGTCCGCGCCACCGCCGCGTCCACCGGCGCGCCGATCGCCTCGGCGGCGGCCACTGCGGACAGCGCCCGGTCGGCCGCCTGCACGGCGTCCCCGCCCTCCAGCGCTACGGCGGCGGCCGCGCGATGGGCCATGGCCACCGACATCCCCAGCCCCACCCGCTCGGCGGTCTCCGCTGCGCGCGTGGCCGCCTGCTCGGCTTGGAGCGGGTGGTGGAGGTCCAGCCAGCAGCGGGTGAGGAGCTCGAAGTAGTTGGCCCTCCAGCCCCAGGGGATGAGCGGCAGCTCGTCGCCGCCGGCCGCAGCTTCGAGGACCTCCATCGCGCGGCGCGCCTCGCGTGCTTCGAACAGGGCGCTCGCGAGCGCGACGCCCGCCATGGTCGAGACCATGTTGTCGTCCAGGTGCCGGGTGACCTGGACGCTCTCCTCCGACACGCTGAGCGCCAGCTCGAGATCGCCGGCCGCCAGAGCGGTGAAGCCACGGCTCAGCAGGTTCCAGCCGAGCGCCTCGACGTTGCCCGAAATGCGCGCGGACTCGACCGCACCCTCGAGCAGCTGCGCCGACTCGGCTATGCGCCCGGTGGTGTGCAGGCAGTTGCTGAGCACCGGGATCAGCACCGGGGACATGTCCCCCTGTCCGATGGCGCGCGCGACCGCGAGGCCGCGTCGCGCGTGCCTCGTCGCCGCGTCGAAGCGCTGCAGGTAGAGCTCGGCGGTGCAGAGGTTGGCGAACGCGTCGAGGCGTCGGGCGACCTCGCCATCCGGGAGGGCGTCGAGCAGCGCCGAGGCACGCGAGCGGTGGCGCTCGGCATCGGGTGTGGCCCCGACGAAGGCCGCCGCCACCGCCAGCACTCCCTCGCCCGCCGCGATCAGTACCTGGTCCTCGAGGGCCGTGGACGCGGCGAGCGCGCGCTCGCCCCAGGTGCGCATTCCCTCGAACTCCGTCCGGTAGAAGTCGCCGACCGCCAGCTGCAGCATGAGCGCGACCGATGGCGCGGACGAGCTCTCCGCGGCGGTCTCCAGGGCTGCGAGCAGCCGGGCGTGCGCCTCCCCGTGCCTTCCCATGAGCTGCTCGAGCCCTGCGCACTTGCCGATGAGCCCTACGCGCAATGCCGTCTCGTCCTCCGGCGTGAGGCTGATGCTCTCGACCAGCGCCGCGTGGCTCTCCTCGAAGCGCCCGGTGGCGGCCCGCGCTCCGGCGAGGGCGGTCAGCAGCTCGATCCGCTCTGAGCGGGGCCCGCCTACGGGAGCGAGGCGCAGCGCGCTCTCGAACCACCGCGCCGCGCTCTCGGGCGCACGCTCGGCGGCCTCGTCACCTGCTGCTCGCAGGAGCGCCACTGCGGCCATGTCGCCGTGGCGGCCCGAGTGCTCCACGTGGTGGGCGCGCGCGGTCGCCGGCGCGCCGCGCAAGGCCAGCGCTTCAGCGGTCCGCTCGTGGGCGGCAAGCCTCGCGCCCGGGGGGCAGGACTCGTACACCGCGCCCCGGACCAGCGGGTGGCGGAAGCGAAACCTCCGCGGGACCGGCGCCGACCGGACGAGGTCGCGCGCGATCAGCTCGTCGAGCGCCAGCACGGCGTCCGGCTCCGTCATGGCCGCGGTCTGGACCGCGAGGTCAAGGTCGAACGGGTCACCGGCGACGGCGGCGGCATCCGCGAAGCGGCGTGCCGGCCCGGACAGGGCGTCGAGCTCCGCGACGATGGCGGAGGCGACGGCGGCGGGTACGCCGCTGCCGTCCGCGGTGTCCGCTCCACCGTCGCCGTCGCCCTCCATGCGCGCCAGCTGGAGCATGTAGAAGGGATTGCCGCCACTCGCCCGGTAGAGGCGGTCGAGCTCAGCCCTGCCGGCTCGGCCGACCAGGGCCTCCGTGTCGCCCGGGGCCAGGGGGCCGAGGCCTATGCGGCGGACTCCGTCGCCGCCGCGAAGGGCCGCCTCGATCGCAGCCTCGAGCGCGCGGTCGACCTGGCCGGCGCGAAACGTCGCAGCGACGAGGAAAGGGGCCGCCGGAGGGCGCCTCAGGAGGTGGGCGATCAGCTCGAGTGAGGCCCCGTCGGCCCAGTGGATGTCGTCGAGCACGAGCACCAGGGGCTCTCGTGCGGCGAGGCGCTCGATCAGCTCGCGGACCGCTCGATGGGCGCGAAAGCGCTCGGACGCGGTGGTCGGCTCGTCCGAACCCGGGTCGAGCGAGCGCAGCGCGGGGAAGACGCCCGCCAGCTCGCCAAGGTCCTCGGCGGCGACACGGTTGAACGCGCGGGGCTCGAGCGACGCGAGGTAGTCGTCGAAGGCGTCGACCATCACCCCGAAGGGCAGCTCGCGCTCGAACTCCGCCGCGCTTCCCTGGAGCGTCAGGCACCCGCGCTGCTCGGCTCGGCGGACCAGCGCGACGAGCAGCGAGGTCTTGCCGATCCCCGGCTCGCCGGTGACGAACGCGAACCGCGGGAGTCCCGCGCACCCCTCATCGAGCAGGCTTCCAAGCAGGTGCAGCTCGTCGTCTCGTCCGACGAGCGGCCTGGCTGGTTGTGTCACGTCGACGTCAGCTCCCCCCTGAGTCAGCCTATCTCCCCTGATGCGCCCCGGTCGACGCAATCTCAGGGTTGGACCCCGATGTCGCGCGCGCCGCTCTTCTGGACGCTGGGCTCATGCCGCGGTTCATGCTCGACCACCAGCACGCACCCCGCGAGTGTGGCGTCGTGTTCTCGTCCTTCAAGGCCTTCGACAGCCCGCTGCGCCACCGCGTGACGACGGGCTCGTGCGACTTCGGAACGCACCGCATCTGGTGGGAGGTCGAAGCCAGGACCGAGGACGAAGCGCTCTCGTGGCTGCCGCGCTACGTGGCCGAGCGCACCTCGGCGATCCGCGTCCGCGACGTGCGCACGCCCTAACAGAAGGAGCACCGTGAACGAGCGACCCAACCTCGCCGCGCGCGTCGCCCAGTGGAGCGCGTGCCACCGCAAGACAGCGATCTTCGGCTGGCTCGCCTTCGTGGTCGTCGCCTTCATGGCCGGCAACGCCGTCGGCCAGAACCAGACCCAGGGCGCCGATCAGTTCTCCGGCGAGGCCAGCCGCGCCGAGCGGGCGCTCGAACGAGCCGACCTGCGGCCCAACAGCGAGCACGTCCTCGTCCAGAGCGACACGCTGACGATCGCCGATCCCGGGTTCCGCTCCGCGATCGAGCAGGTCGAGGCGCGACTCACGAAGGCGAAGGACGTCGAGAACGTCGTCTCGCCGCTGAGCGGCGAGACGGCCGTCTCCGCGGACCGGCGCTCGGCGCTCGTCGACTTCGAGATCACCGGCGACTCGCTGGAGGCGCGCGAGCGGCTTGGCCCGGCGAAGGACGCGGTCGATGCGGTCCAGGCCCAGCATCCCGGGCTGCGCGTCGAGCAGTTCGGCGACGTCAGCTCCAACAAGGAGCTCAACGACACCTTCACCTCCGACCTGTTCAAGGCAGAGCAGCTGTCCTTCCCGCTCACGCTGCTGGTGCTCGTCATCGCCTTCGGCTCGCTGGTGGCGGCACTCGTCCCGCTGTTCGTCGGAATCACCTCGGTGGCCGCGGCGCTGGGCCTGATCGCCATTCCCAGCCAGCTGTCCCCGGTCGACGGGAACATCTCCTCGGTCGTGTTGCTCATCGGGCTCGCGGTGGGCGTGGACTACTCGCTCTTCTACCTGCGGCGCGAGCGCGAGGAGCGCGCGGCCGGGCGCGATGCGCCGACGGCGCTCGAGATCGCGGCGGCGACCTCTGGGCGCGCGGTCCTGATCTCCGGCGCGACGGTGATCGTGGCGATGGCCGGCATGCTCCTGACGGGCGACAAGACCTTCATCTCCTTCGCCCAGGGGACGATCCTCGTCGTCGCGATCGCGATGTTCGCGTCGGTCACCGTCCTGCCGGCGGTGCTCGCCTGGCTCAGGGACCGCGTCGAGAAGGGGCGGATCCCGTTCCTCGGCAAGCGCCGGCGGCCGGCGGGCGAGTCGCGCTTCTGGTCGGCGGTCGTCGATGGGGTGATGCGGCGGCCCTGGCTCTCGATCGTCCTGGCCGGCGGCGCGCTGCTGGCCCTGGCCCTTCCCGCGCTGAACATGAGGATCGCCGTGACCGGCGTGGACGACCTGCCCAAGGACCTGGCCGTGATCCAGACCTACGACCGGCTCCGCGACGCCTTCCCGAAGGAGGGAGTCACCGTCGACGTGGCGGTCGAGGCCGACGACGTCCGCAGCGGCCCCGTGGCCGCCGGCATCGCCGAGCTGCGGCGGCGGGCGGCTTCCGCGCCCAACGTCCTGCCGGGGACCGAGGTGACCTACGGCGCGAACGGGACCGTCGCCGAGATCTCCATTCCGACGCGCGGCAACGGCAGCGACGCCGCCTCCACCGCGGCGCTCGACCAGATCCGTGGCGAGATCATCCCCGCGACGATCGGCAGGGTCGAGGGGGCGACCGTCAACGTCAGCGGAAACGCCGCGCAGTCCAAGGACTTCCGGCAGCTCGTCGCAGACCGCCTGCCGCTGATCTTCGCCTTTGTCTTCGGGCTCACGTTCGTGATCATGCTCGTGACCTTCCGGTCGATCGTGATCCCGATCAAGGCGATCGTCCTCAACCTGCTCTCGGTCGGAGCGGCCTATGGCGTCCTCGTGCTCGTCTTCCAGGACGGCCACGGCGAGGGGCTCCTGGGCTTCACCTCGAACGGCGGGGTGACCTCCTGGCTGCCGTTGTTCCTCTTCGTGATCCTCTTCGGGCTCTCGATGGACTACCACGTGTTCATCCTCTCCCGCGTTCGCGAGGCTCACCAGGACGGGATGACGACGACCGAGGCCGTCCGCCACGGCATCGCGACGACGGCTGGGACGGTGACCAGCGCGGCAATCGTGATGGTGGTGGTGTTCCTCGTCTTCTGCACGCTGAGCTTCCTCGACTTCAAGGAGATGGGGCTCGGCCTGGCCGTCGCGGTGCTGATCGACGCGACGATCGTCCGCGGCGTCCTGCTTCCCGCCTCGATGAAGGTGCTCGGTGACTGGAACTGGTACCTGCCAAGGTGGCTGGAGTGGCTGCCGCGCTCGCGGCGCGAGCCGAGGGGCGGCGGCGGGTTCCCGGCGCCGGCGAAGTGAGCGCCGTCGCCGAGGCGGCCGGCCGAGGTCGGGTTGCTCGCCTCGTCGGCCTCAAGGGCGACGCCTGGATGCGCCACGCGAAATCCGCTGATCAGCGGCCCTTCCAGCGCGGCGCGCGCTTCTCGCCGAACGCGCGGACGCCCTCGGCGAAGTCTTCGGAGCGGAAGCAGGCCCGCCGCAGCTCGACGAGCTCGCGCTCGATCTCGGGGCGCAGGGCGCCCTCGGCGGCGAGCAGCTCGCCGATCACGCGCTTGTTGCCGCTCAGAGACAGCGGCGCGTTGGCCGCGATCTCCGTGGCGAGGGCGAGCGCGCGGCTCTCGAGGCGGTCCGGGTCGACGACGTCGTTCACGAGCCCCCACGCCTCGGCCGTGTCGGCGTCCACGTTGCGCCCGACGAGGAACAGCTCGCGCGTCCGCGCCGCCCCGACGACGTCGAGGAACTTGCGCACGCCCGTGTGCGAGTAGACGAGGCCGAGCTTGGCCGGCGGCATGCCGAGCTTCACCCCGCTGGCCGCAAGGCGCAGGTCGCAGGAGACCGCGACCTCCAGCCCGCCGCCGATGGCGTGGCCGTTGACGACGGCGAGCGTCGGGAAGGGGTAGGCCTCGAGCGCCTCGATGGCCGCAGCGAAGGGATGGGCGACGAGCCGCTCGGCCTCCTCGGCGAAGACGTCGGCGTCGATGTCGCCGATGTCGTAGCCGGCCGAGAACATGCGCTCCGAGCCCGTGATGATGAGGCAGCGGGCGTCCAGGCCGGGGAGCGTCTCGGCGATCGCGTCGAGGATCGCGTGGTCCAGGGCGTTGCGCTTGTCCGGGTTGGCGATGGTCAACCGCGCGACATGTGGCGCGGGGTGATCGAGGCGGAGCCTGCCGCCGGCGAGGTCGCCCTCGGCCCTCTGTCCGGCGCCCTCGCCGCTCACCCCAGGACGACGAGCGTGTCGCCCTCGTTCACCGCCTGGCCCTCCTCGCACAAGATCTCCTTGACGGTGCCCTCGTCCTCGGCCTCGACCGGCATCTCCATCTTCATCGACTCGAGGATGACCACCGTGTCGCCTTCGGCGATCGATTCCCCCTCCGCGACCTCGATCTTCCACACCGTTCCGGTGATGTGCGCCTCGATGTCAGCCATGGCGCGGCAGAATACCCGCCGTTCCCGATGCCTGAAGACGTCATCGTCATCGTCGCGGCCCACAACGAGGCCGATCGCCTGCCCGCCACGCTGGAGGCTCTGCGGGTGGCCTTTCCGGGGTGCCGGGTCGTCGTCGGCGACGACGGCTCGTCCGACGCGACGGGCGACGCGGCGCTGCGCGGCGGGGCCGAGCTGGTGCGGCTGCCGGCGGTGGAGGGCAAGGGCGAGGCGGCCACGGGGGCGGCGCGGCGCGCGCTCGAGCTCGCCCCCGCGGGGGCCGTGTTCCTGCTCTGCGACGGCGACCTGGGCGAGACCGCCGGGCGGCTGACCGCGCTCGTGGAAGGGGTAGGCGCCGGCCGCGGGGACCTCGTCATCGCCGATTTCACCACTCGGGTAGGCGGCGGCTTCGGTGTCGCGCTCGGCTTCGCGAGGTGGGCCATTCGGCGCCGCTGCGGCCTCGAGCTGAACGCCCCGATCTCGGGCCAGCGGGCGCTGCGGGCAGAGGTGCTCACGGCGGTCCTGCCCTTCGCGCACGCGTTCGGGATGGAGATCGGGATGACGGTCGACGCGGCCCGCGCGGGCTTCCGGGTCGTCGAGGTCGACCTCGACCTCGCCCACCGGGCGACCGGGAAGACGCTGCGGGGCTTCCTGCACCGCTTTCGCCAGCTCGCCGACTTCGCTCGCGTGTACGTGGCGCGACGCTGAGCGGCGCCGCGGCACTCGACCGGGTGGACAACCGCGAGCCCGGATCTTCGGACCGGCGGGAGGTCCCTGGCGCCGGTTCGCCCGCCTATGGTTCCTCCCACGCGGTCGGCCGGAGCCATGGGACTGCTTTGCGCGTCTCCTCCTGCGACGAACCGGGCTCATTCCGGCTCCGGGTGACACGGCCGCAGCGGCACGGCGGCCTGACCCACTGTCGTGCCACGCCACAAGGCGGAGCTGATGTACGGCGGCGGCGGGGCGGGGGACATCCCCGCCGCCGCCGCGGCTCCGCCCGCGGGGTAGCCTGTCGCCGCCGTGATCCTCGCCATCGACCAGGGCACGACGGGCACGACGTGCCTGGTGTTCGGCCCCGAGGGCGAGCTCGTCGGTCGCGCCTACCGCGAGCTGCACCAGCACTTCCCACGCCCGGGGTGGGTGGAGCACGACGCGACGGAGATCTGGGAGGCCACGCGCGCGGTGGCCGCCGAGGCGCTCGAGGACGCCGGCGTGGGGCCCGGCGAGCTCGAGGCGATCGGGATCACCAATCAGCGCGAGACCGTGTGCGTGTGGGACCCCGACACGGGGGACCCGCTGCACCGGGCGCTCGTCTGGCAGGATCGCCGTACCGCCGCGCGCTGCGACGAGCTGCGCGCCGCCGGCCACGAGCCGCTCGTGCGCGAGCGGACCGGCCTCGTCCTCGACCCCTACTTCTCGGGGACGAAGATCGAGTGGCTGCTGCGCAACGTCGACGGCCTTGCGCAGCGCGCCCGCGAGGGCCGCGCGGTGTTCGGCACGGTCGATGCGTGGCTGATCTTCAACCTGACCGGCGAGCGCGCGACCGACGCGTCCAACGCCTCGCGCACGCTGCTGTACGACATCGCCGGCGGTCGCTGGGACGCCGAGCTGCTCGAGCTGTTCGGCGTCCCCGAGCGGGCGCTGCCCGAGGTGGTGGCGAGCAGCGGCGTGCTGGGGAAGACGCGCGGCGAAGCGCTTCCCGGCTACGACGGCGTCGCCGTGGCCGGCGTCGCGGGTGACCAGCAGTCCGCGCTGTTCGGCCAGGCGTGCCTGGATCCCGGCCTCGGCAAGAACACCTACGGCACGGGCTCCTTCGTGCTCCTCAACACCGGTTCACGGCCGCCTGAGCCGATCCCCGGGCTGCTCGCCACCGTCGCGTGGCGCATCGGCGAACGAACGGCCTATGCGCTCGAGGCGGCGATCTTCGTGACCGGCGCCGGTGTGCAGTGGCTGCGCGACGGACTGGGGATCATCGGCGACGCCGCCGAGAGCGAGGCGCTCGCCGCGTCGCTGGACGCCAACGACGGCGTGTACTTCGTCCCCGCCCTCACCGGGCTGGGCTCGCCGCACTGGGATCCCTACGCGCGCGGCACGATTCTCGGCCTCACGCGCGGGAGCGGACGGGCGCACCTCGCCCGGGCGACGCTCGAGGCCATCGCCTACCAGACCGTCGACGCGGTGCGGGCCATGGAGGCTGTCCCCGGCGCCGAGCCTCTCGCCGAGCTGCGGGCCGACGGCGGCGCGACCGTGAACGACTGGCTGATGCAGTTCCAGGCCGACGTGCTCGGCGTCCCCGTCGTGCTGCCCGAGATCGCCGAGACGACCGCGCTGGGCGCTGCGTCGCTCGCCGCCGTCGGGGTGGGGCGCTGGACCCTCGACCGCGTCCGTGCCGGCGCGCGCGAGCGCGCCCGCTTCGAGCCGCGAATGGCAGAGGACGAGCGCGAGACGCTGCTCGCGGGCTGGCGGCGGGCGGTCGAGCGGGCCGGCGGGTGGGCACGGGAGCTGTAACGGGTCCGTCGCGGCCGGGTAGAACGAAGTGATGGGCGAGGAGCTGGCGACGATGAAGGCGCAGGTCTACAAGGACCCGCGCCCTCCGGAGTACTTCGAGCGCTTCCACGAGCGGATCCGGCGCGACAAGCCCGGCCCCGTCTACGAGGCCGTCCGCATGGTGCTCACCCCGATCGTCACGCTGGGCTTCCGCGGCCGCGCGATCTCGGCCGTGAACGTGCCCGCGTCGGGCCCGGTCATCCTCGCGCCCAACCACTTCTCGAACATGGACCACTTCCTGATGGCGGCCTTCATCCGCCGACGGGTCAACTTCGTGGCGAAGTCCCAGCTGTTCGGCAACCCGGTCCTCAACTTCATCTTCTACGACGGCGGCGTCTTCCCGATCCGCCGCGGCCACCGCGACGAGCAGTCCTTCGAGACCATGCACGCGGTGCTCGAGCGCGGGGGCACGATCGTCATGTACGCCGAGGGCGGCCGGTCGCGGACGGGCGAGCTCTCCGAGACGGTCAAGCCGGGCATCGGCCGGCTCGCGCTGGAGTCCGGCGCCCCGGTGGTCCCGGTCGCGATCTACGGCTCGGCCAAGGCTCGCAACTGGAAGCGCGGGGAGCTGCCCAAGGTGACCGTCCAGTTCGGCGAGCCCTTCCGCTTCGAGCGAGTCGCCGAGCCCACGCGCCACCAGCAGCAGGCGGCGTCCGAGGAGATCTTCGCCGACGTGCGCACGCTCTACGCCGCCCTCAGGGAGCACGGCCGCAAGGGCATGGTCGCGCTCGTGCGCGAGCGACACCGCGCCGAGCGCCGC
This sequence comes from uncultured Actinomycetes bacterium, assembly GCA_963728925.1. Taxonomy (GTDB): domain Bacteria; phylum Actinomycetota; class Thermoleophilia; order Solirubrobacterales; family Solirubrobacteraceae; genus JBBPZA01. Next base: position 224,083 of record CAVSMB010000014.1, read on the forward strand.
AAGAGCCGCACGGCCACCGCCTGACGCCGGACGACCACCGCCTGAACGCCGGCAGGGCGGACGAAAAGGCAGTGGACGGCACTAAGCCGGCGTCTCCGCGCCTCCGGGTCTCCCAGGTCGCGGTCCGGCGGCGTCGAGGGCGTGCTCGAAAGCTCGTTCGCGCCTGCATCCATGCGCCCGCCGAGAGCGCCGCCCGGCCGGCGTCGAGCGGATCGCCGTCAGTCATACACCGCGTCGAGCTCCGCCCACGCGTCGGGATCGTGGCCGGGGATCACCAGCGCTGCGGGCTCGCTGGCCACGAACCGGCGGATCTCGCGCAGCGAGCGGCGGAAGAGATGCTCGTCGGCCCAGACGAGGGGCAGCGCGTCGCCTCCGATCGTCTCGCGCGTGTAGGCGGCGTCGCCGACCAGGAGCGCGTCGCGGCCGCGCAGCCGAACGAGCACCGACTGGTGCCCGAGCGTGTGACCGGGGGTGGAGAGCAGGCGCACCGAGCCGTCGCCGAAGAGGTCGACCGACCTGCCGAACGGCGAGAGCCCCTGGGAGAGCTGACCGTCGAAATCGACCGTGCGCCAGTCGAAGGCGTGGTCGAACTGCGGGTGGTGGTACCCCTTGGTCGCGCCGCCGGCGCTCGCCGCCGCCCACTCGCGCGCGTCGACCACGAAGGTCGCGTTGGGGAACTCCACCACCCCGCTGGCGTGGTCGGAGTGCAGGTGCGTCATGACGACCGTGCGCACGTTGCGCGGGTCGACGCCCAGGTCGCGCAGGCGCCCGGGGATGCCCTCGCCCACACCGCGGAAGCGGTTGAGGCGCGCGCCCACCGCTCCGAGGTTGTCGGCCGGCACCATGGCGACGCTCGCGTGCATCGCAGTGTCCACCAGCACGTGACCGGCGTCGGGGTGCTCCAGCAGGAAGGCGGGCACCGGCGCCCAGGCCGCCGACGAGCGGCGGCTGAAGAAGGCCCGGAGCAGGGCGATGCGCCCGCCGGGATGATCGCTGGCGAAGAAGCCCGGCGGGCAAGCGATCTCGCCGCCGAGCAGCGGCCGCAGCCGCACGGTGGCGCCGGCGTGACCGCCCGGGAGGGGGTGGCCGAGCGGCTTCGGGACGGCGACGACGGCCATTGGCGGGGCAGCATACGCTTGCGGGCAGTGGTCTCCGAGCCCTCACGCCTGCTGCGCCCGGGCCTGCTCGAGGACTGCGTGATCGTGGTGACCGAGGGAGCCGGCGGCGACGCCGTCGCCGCGTTGGCCGCCGCGCTGGGCGCGAGCGTCGAGCGCAGGCCCCTCGAGGCGACCGACGAAGAGGCCGCACGCGCCGGCGTCGAGGCGGTCATCGCTCGCCACGGCCGCATCGACGTGGTCGTCCTTGACGCCGCGGCGCCGTTCGCGAACGGCGGCGACGAGGAGGATGCGATCGCGCCCTTTCGCACCGCCCTCGACGCGACCTGGGTCCTCCTCCGCGCCGTCGCGCTGCGCGCCTGGATCCCGGACGAGGCTCGTGGGGGACAGGCGCTGCTGCTCGCGCCCGCGCCCTCCGCCGGCCCGCACGCCGGGGCCGCTCGCGCGGCGCTCGAGAACGCCGCCCGGACGCTGTCGATCGAGTGGGCGCGCCACGGGGTCACGACGGCGGCGCTCGCGCCGGGCGACGCGACCCACCCGCCCGATCTCCACGAGCTCGTCGCCTTCCTCTGCTCGCCCGCGGCGGGGTACTACTCCGGCTGTCTCTTCACCCTCGGCGCGGCGGCCGGGACGAGCCGGTGAACACGCCGCGATCCTCGATCGTGGGGATCAGGGCGTCGTCGTCGGCGTGGTCGACCTGCAACGTCGTGTGGTGCAGGCCGTGGCGCTGCTCGAGCCGGTCGCGCAGCCCGCGACGGATCGCGTGGCAGTCCTCGCCCGGCGCCACCGTCACGTGGGCCGACACCGCCGGGAAGCCCGAGGTCACCTCCCACACGTGCAGGTCGTGGACCTCGACGACGCCGGGCTGGGAGGCCAGCTCACGGCCGATCGCGTCGGGGTCGATCCCCTCCGGCGCGGCCTCGAGGAACACGCGACCCGAGGCCTTGAGCAGCCCGTAGGCCGCGCGCAGCATCAACGCGGCGACGAGCAGCGAGGCGATCGGGTCGGCACGCTCGAAGCCGGTGAGGAGGATGAGCGCGCCGGCCACCGCGGTTGCGATGAACGCGTAGAGGTCGGTGACGATGTGCTGGAAGCTGCCCTCGACGTTGAGGCTGCGGCGCTCCGCCCGCGCAAGCGTCCACGCCGCTGTGAGGTTGACGGCGATGCCCACCAGGGCGACCACGAGCACCAGGCCGCCCTCGACGTCGGGCGGCGAGACGAGCCGGCGGATCGCCTCGTAGACGATGAAGCAGGCGAGCACGAGCAGGGTGATGCCGTTGGCCTGCGCGCTGAGGATCTCGGCGCGCTTGAAGCCGTAGGTCATCGACCCGCGGGCGGGCCGGGCCGCGAGCCGCGCCGCGACGAGCGACAGGGCGATGGCCGCGGCGTCGGTGAGCATGTGGGCCGCGTCGGAGAGCAGCGCCAGCGAGGAGGCGACGATCCCCGCGACGACCTCGGCCGCCATGAAGCCGAGGATCAGTGCGAGGGCGATGGCCAGCCGCCGCCGGTCGGCGTCCGGCGAGATCCCGTGATCGTGGTCGTGATGGCCGGTCATTCACGAACATCGTAGGCCGCCGAGCAGCCCCCGCCGAGGCCCTACGTCGTCATGCCGGTGAACTGCCCGCCGGTGACGTTGAGGACCTGGCCGTGGACGTAGTTGGACCACGGCGAGCACAGGAAGAAGACGCCGCCGGCAGCCTCCTCGGTCGTGCCCGGGCGGCCGAGCGGAATGAGCATCGCCGCCATCCCGCGGAGCTGGTCGGGGACCCCGAGCTGGACCTTCTCGCCGTCGATCTCCATGACGTTGTCGGACTCGTTGGAGGCCGTCAGGCGCGTCTCGATGAAGCCGAAGGCCACGGCGTTGACGTTGATCTTGAACTGGCCCCACTCCTTGGCCAGCGACTTGGTCAGCCCGACCACTCCGGACTTGCCGGCCGAGTAGTTCGCCTGGCCGGCGTTGCCCATCGTGCCGCTCACCGAGGAGACGTTGACGATCTTGCGAAAGACCTCGCGACCCTCCTCGCGCTCCTGCTTGGCCGGCTCGCGCATGTGGGGCGCGACCGCACGGCACATCCGGAAGGGCACGATGGTGTGGATGTCGAGCATGCGCTGGAACCGCTCGTCCGACATCTTGTGGACAGGCGCGTCGAGCGTGTAGCCGGCGTTGTTGACAAGGATGTCGACCTGCCCCCACTCGTCGACGACCTTCTCGACGAGCTCGTCGGGCACGCCCGGTTTGGTCAAGTCGCCGCCGAAGACCAGCGTGTCGCCTTCGATCTCGCCGGCCGTCTGCTGGGCGACGTCGACGTCGAGGTCGTTGATGAGGACCTTCGCGCCCTCCGAGGACAGCAGCTCGGCCGTCGAGCGGCCGATGCCGCGCGCGCTGCCGGTGACGATGGCGACCTTGCCGTCGAGTGCTCCCATGGGTGTCGGGCTCCTTGTATCGGTGTGGGGGTTTCAGTCGGTGAGGTCGACCGCGTTCCCGTCGCGCCAGCGCTCGTAGTCGTCGCGGATCGGCACACCGCCGCTGTCGCGGACCTCGCTGGCGTAGGCGGCCATCGCGCGCCGCGCGGCGGCGGTCGAGGCGCTGGCCAGGAAGCTTGCGCGCTCGACGTGCAGGCCCTGGGCGAGCGGGCGCGAGCCGCCGTCGTACACGGCGCGCTTGGCGGCGCCGACGGCGGCCGGGGAGCGGCGCGCCAGGCGCCGGGCCGTGCCTCGGGCCGCCTCCTCGAGGCGCTCGGGCGACACGACGCGGTGCACGAGGCCGACGCCGAGCGCCTCCTCAGGGGCGAGCAGGCGCCCTTCGAGGATCAGCTCGAGCGCGGCGGCCGGCCCGAGCGCCCGGGCGAGCCGCTGGGTCCCGCCGCCGCCCGGGATGAGGCCGAGGGCGATCTCGGGCTGGCCGATGCGGTGGTCGCCGAGGGCCATGATGCGAATGTCGCAGGCCAGCGCGAGCTCACAGCCCCCGCCGGTCGCCATCCCGTTCACGGCCGCGACCCAGACCTTGTCCATCCGCCCCATGCGGTCGAACAGCGCGTGGATCGCGCGCAGGTCGAGCACCCCGGCGGCGGGGCTGCGCTCGAGCGCGGCGCGGCCGCCGGGAATCCGCGCGATCGCTCCCACGGCGCGCAGCGAGCCGCGGGCCGCGGCCGGCGACACCGTGGTCGCCAGCGCCTCGGCGTCGGCCAGGAGCTCGGCGACGTCGTAATGGGTGATGAAGGCGCCGCCTGGCGCCCCGGTGACGGTCACGGCGCCGATCGAGCGGTCGTCCTCGAGCTCGCGGCTGAGTGCATCGAGCTCGCCAACCATCGCGCTGGTCATGAAGTTGTGCGGCGGGTTGTCGAGCCGGACGGTGAGCACCCGCCCGTCGCGCTGGGTCTTGACGGTCGCGGCGGCCACGGCGGTGGCGGACCCTACCGCGCCCAGGATAGCCTCGCCTTCGTGCAGCCCGTTCCTTCGCCGATCTGCCGCGGGCCGTTCAGGTCCAGCTCCTGGTCGGCGGGCCGCTGCTCTTCGGCGCCGTGTCGGGCTTCGTGCTCTCCGAGAGCAAGACGGGATGGCTCGTCCTGCAGCTCGTTGCGGCGCTCGGCGGGCGGCTCGCCGGGCTCGAGCATCACGGGGCCCGCGGTGGCGCCCTGCGCGGTCTCGCGGCCGGCGCGCTCTTCGGGACCGGCATCGTCATCGCCGACGCGGTCAGCTTGGCGCCGCCGGCCGCCGACGTCCCCAATCCCATGGTCGCGAGCCGGCGAGGGGACAGGAGTACGATTTTCAGGGGAAATGACCGGTTTCGGCATTGCGTTGGTCCTGGTGGGCGGCGTCCTCATCGTCGCCGAGGCACATTTGCCGACCGGTGGGGTGCTCGGCGTCGCCGGTGTGCTCGGGCTCGTCGGAGGGACGGTGCTCGCGCTCGATGCCGCCGGCGCCGCTCTCGCGCTCGTGCTCGTCGCGGCGGTCCTGCTCGCGGTCGTCGCCAGCGCGGCCCTGCTGTTCGCCGGGCGCCGGACCCTCGAGGTCTCGCGGCGCAGGCCGACCACGGGGGCGGAAGGGCTCGTCGGCCACCTCGGCATCGTCCGCCGTACGCCCCAGCCGGTGGGTCAGGTGCTCGTCGACGGCGCCCTGTGGCGCGCCCGCCTGAGCTGGACCCACGAAGAGGACGAGCCCCCGCCCGCCGCCGGTGAGCCCGTCGTCGTCGAGCGCGTACGAGGGCTCGAGCTCTGTGTCCGCCGTGCCGAGGAGTGGGAGGTCCACCCGTGACCGCCGTGTTGATCGTCGTCGTCGTGCTGCTCGTCGTCGCGCTGGTGGGCGCGGCCTCCTCGGTGCGCATCCTGCGCGAGTACGAGCGGGGGGTGGTGTTCCGCCTCGGGCGACTGCTCGGCGACAAAGGCCCGGGCCTTGTCCTCCTCATCCCGGCCGTCGACCGAATGGTCCGCGTCGAGCTTCGGACCGTGACGCTCAACATTCCCCCGCAGGACCTCATCACGCGCGACAACGTGCCCGCGCGCGTCAACGCGGTCGGGTACTTCCGCGTGGTCGAGCCGGTCAAGGCCGTCGTCGAGGTCGAGCAATTCCTCACGGCGACCTCGCAGATCTCCCAGACCACGCTTCGCTCCGTGCTGGGCCGCGCGAGCCTCGACATGCTGCTGGCCGAGCGCGACAAGCTCAACGACTCGCTCCAGCAGATCATCGACGAGCAGACCGAGCCGTGGGGGGTCAAGGTCACGACGGTCGAGATCAAGGACGTCGAGATCCCGAGCAACATGCAACGTGCGATGGCCGCCGAGGCGGAGGCCGAGCGCGAGCGTCGCGCGAAGGTCATCAACGCCGAGGGCGAGTTCCAGGCCTCCGAGCGCCTCTTCGACGCTGCGGAGATCATCAGTCGCAACCCGTCCGCGCTGCAGCTGCGCTATCTCCAGACGCTCTCGGAGATCGGCGTCAACCAGAACTCGACGGTCGTCTTCCCGCTGCCGATGGACCTCGTCCAGCCGTTTCTGGAGGGGGCGAGGGGCGTCACCGCTGCGACCGAGCGCGAGCCCGCGACGCCGTCCACTCCCGAGGACCCGGCCCCCAACGGCCCGCCGCCCGAGCTCGACGCCGGGCCCGGCGCCTCGGCGCTGCCCGCCAGCCGGGCTGAGCGCGGACGCGCCGGGGGCGAACCCGGCGCGTAGCGCCCGCCGGCCCTCGGCATGATCCGCCTCCACCGACGAGGAGGCGCGGGCCTCCGATGACGAGGAGGCGCGCGCCATGCTGAAGGCGTCGTCTTCTTCGTCATCGTCAAGCCCGTCACCGCGATGCAGGACAAGCTCGGGATCGCCAAGGACGACGAGGCTCAGCCCTCCGACGAGGCGAAGCTGCTCGCCCAGATCCGCGACGAGCTGCGCGAGGCGCGCGGGCCTGGCTGAAGACCCGCTCGGCCGCGCCGGTGGCCGGATCCGAGGCTACAGCCCCATCGAGCGGCCGAGGATCTCGCGCATGATCTCGTCGGTGCCGCCGCCGATGGGGCCGAGGCGCGCGTCGCGCGCGGCGCGCTCGAGCTCGGGGTCGGGGCCGACGAGGCCCAGGCAGGCGTCGGCGACCTCGAAGGCTGCGCGCTGGGTGGCGAGCTTGGCCATCGTCACCTCGCGGACGGCGTCGCGGCCGTCGACGAAGAGCGAGAGCGCGTGGTAGGTCAGCGCGCGGCCCGCCTCGATCTTCACCGCCATCGCCGCCACCGCGTGCCGCGTCGCCTGACTCGCGGGGCTGGGGAGCTGGTCGAGCGCGCGCTCGAAGGTCAGCCGCATGCCGGCCACCGAGCCCAGCGCCATCAGCAGCCGCTCCCACTGGAAGTTGGCCATGATCTGGTGAAAGCCCCGGTTCTCCTCGCCGAGCAGGTTCTCCGCGCGGACGGCGACGTCGTCGAAGGCAATCAGCGCGGTGTCCGAGGCGTGCCACCCGAGCTTCTCGATCGGGCTCGAGCTGACGCGCTCGTCGCGGTCGATGACCAGGAAGCTGATCCCGTGGTGCCCGCCCTGCGCGGTGGTCTTGACCGCCGTGACGATGAAGTCCGCCCGCACGCCGTTGGTGATGAACATCTTGGAGCCGTTGACGACCCAGCCGCCCTCGACGCGCTCGGCGCGCGTTCGCAGCCCGGCGACGTCCGAGCCCGCGTCGGGCTCGGTGATTCCGAGCGCCCCGATCTTCTCGCCGCGGATCCCCGGCACGAGGTAGCGCTGCTTGAGGTCCTCGCTGCCGAACTTCCAGATCGGCGGCATGGCGATCGAGGCGTGGGCGCCGATCCCGGCCGACACGCCGCCCGAGCCCGAGCCCGCCAGCTCCTCGGCGAACACCGCGTCGGCCAGGTAGCCGCCGTCGCCGCCGCCGTAGGCCGACGGGAACTTGAGCCCGAGGAAGCCGAGCTCGCCGCAGCGCCGGAACAGCTCGTCGGGGAACCACCGCGCCTCCTCCCACTCGCGCGCGTGCGGGCGAACTTCGGTCGCGATGAAGGAGCGGATCTCCCCGCGCAACTCCTCGTGCTCGGCGGTGAACGGCGGCGCCGGCCGCGGCGCCGCGGGCGCCTCGGGGAGACCCTTCACGGGTTCGGGCCCCTACAGCCCGTAGGACCGCCCGATCACGTCGAGCATGATCTCGTCGGTGCCCGCTCCGATGCGGTTCAGGCGCATGTCGCGCCACACGCGCTCGACGCCGTACTCCTTCATGTAGCCGGCCCCGCCGTGGATCTGGATGCACTCGTCGGCGACCTCGACGGCGACGCGCGCGGCGTGCAGCTTGGCCATCGAGATCTCGCGCACCGGGTACTCCTTGTTCATGAAGCGCCACGCCGTCGTGTAGACCATCTGGCGCGCCGACTCGATCTTCGTCGCCATCTCGGCGAACTTGTGGCGGATCACCTGGAAGTGCCCGATCGAGCGGCCGAAGGCCTTGCGCTCCTGCGCGTACTGGAGCGTGCGGTCGAAGCAGTTCTGCGCGCCGGCGACGCACCCGGCGGCGCCGATCAGGCGCTCGCCCTGGAGCTCCCACATGATGTGGTAGAAGCCCTTGCCGACCTCGCCGAGCACGGCGTCGTGGGGAACGCGGACGTCGTTGAAGGCCAGCAGCGCCGTGTCGGAGGCGTGCATGCCGAGCTTGACGAGCTTGTTCTCGACGATGTAGCCGGGCGTGTCCTTGTCGACGAGGAAGAGCGTGAAGCCGTCGTAGCCGGCGTCGGGGTCGGTCTTGGTCACGAGCACGATGTAGTCCGCGCGCACGCCGTTGGTGATGTAGGTCTTGGAGCCGTTGATGACCCACTCGTCGCCGTCGCGCACCGCGCACGTCTTGATCCCCGAGACGTCGGAGCCCGCGTCGGGCTCGGTGATGCCCAGCGAGGAGATCCTCTGGCCCTTGATCGAGGGGACGAGGTAGCGCTGCTTCTGCGCCTCGGTGCCGAAGGCGTGGATCGGCGGCGTGGCCATGTCGGTGTGGACCGCGACGCCCATCGCCAGGCCGCCCGACTGCGAGTGGGTGATCTCCTCGGCCAGCACGATGTTCGAGATGTAGTCCCCGCCCTGGCCGCCGTACTTCTCTGGGTAGGAGAGCCCGAGCAACCCGAGCTCGCCCATGCGCTCGAAGACCCAGTCGGGGAACGTCGTCTCCTCCCACTCCTCGGCGTGCGGCGCGAGCTCCTTGGTGACGAAGCGCCGGATCGAGTCGCGCAGCTGCTCGTGGTGGTCCTGGAAGATGAAGTGGCGCGAGGAGCGCCCGAAGTCGGGCTTGAGGATGTCGGCGGCAGCGTCGGCGGTGCCGGCCGCGGCGGCGGCGTCGGCGGCGGGGCTTACGGGACTGCTCATCGAGCACGGCTCCTCGGTCGGTGGCTGCGCCGCATTGTAAGCAGTAGGACTTCCTACTTTCCACCCGAGGGGCAGAGGGCCGAAGCGGACCGCTCGGCCATGCAGGTTGGGACGCTTACAGCATCGGGCGAGGAGGCGTGAGGGGACGGGCGCCCCAGGAGGGGAGCGGGACGGGCAAGCGGCTCGGCCGCGGCGACACGGGACGGGAAGGAGCCGAAGCCGTCCTGCCCTGACCGTCGCCGAGACGGGGTGGGCAAAGGCCGCGGCCGAGGGGCGCGCGGCCGAGTGGGGCGCCTCCGGGAGGCGCGCCTCCTCCCTCGTCGCCCGCTGTCGAGGCCAGCTCTCGCTTCCGCAGGAGAGAGGCGCACCGCCTATGGCCGACCGGCGGCCGACCAGACGGGTCGCGCCGGCCTCCGACGTCCGGGTCCCCGCGCCCGGCGGGCTTGGTAGCCTGCCGCCCCGTGCTCCGCCGCCTGGCTGCCCTCGGCTTCGCCTGCTCGTCGCTCGCCGTCCTCGGCGCGTGCGGTTCCAGCGACTCGGGCGACGAGACGCAGAAGGTCTCCAGCCCGAAGATCCCGTTCACCTTCGAGCTGCCCAAGGACTTCAAGAAGACGCCGGTCACCCCCGGCTCCTCGCAGGGCGCGCCGCCGATCGTCGCCTACGGCCTTGACAAGCTCAACCTCATCGACGTCCGCCAGAGCGCGACGAAGGAGCTCTCGCTCGGCTCGGTGTCCGCGCAGATCAAGACCTCGCTGGCCCAGCTCGGCTTCGCCAACGAGCAGGGCAAGCGCGAGAAGCACGGGGACACCGAGATGGTCGTGTTCAGCGTCGACAACAAGGTGAGCGGCACGAAGACGACCTCGACGCTCTACTTCTTCACGGGCGGCGGCGGGACGTGGGAGATCGAGTGCCAGTCGACGCCGCCCAAGGCGGACCAGGTGAGCGAGGCCTGCACCACGGCCGTCGACTCCCTCACGTTCACGAAGTGAGCGGCACGGCCGGCTGAGCCGTGGCCTTCGAGACGATCCGCTACGACACCGCGCCCGGCGGCGTCGCCACGATCACGCTCGACCATCCCGAGGACCGCAACGCCCTCTCCGACCAGCTCCTCGGCGAGCTGATCGAGGCGTTCATCCGCGCCCGCGACGACGATGCCGTGCGCTGCGTCGTCCTCACCTCCTCCCACGAGAAGGTCTTCAGCGCGGGCGGCAACCTCGCGGGCTTCGCCGCCGACGTCCCGCTCGTGCACAAGCACTTCGCCACCGAGCGCTTCCCCGCGCTGTTCACGCTGATCGGCGAGCTGGGCAAGCCAACCCTGTGCGCCGCCAACGGCCACGTGCTGGCCGGCGCGCTCGGCCTCGCGCTGGCCTGCGACCTGATCGTCGCCAAGGAGGGGGCGCGCTTCGGGACGCCCGAGATCAACGTCGGGGTCTTCCCCTTCATGATCATGGCGCTCATCTGCCGCAACGTCGGGCGCAAGAAGGCCACCGAGCTGCTGCTGCTCGGCGAGCAGATCTCAGCGGAGGAGGCGCAGCGGATCGGGATCGTCAACCGCGTCGTGCTCGCCGAGGAGTTCGACGCGGCCGTGGCCGACTGGGCGGACCGGCTCGCCGCGAAGTCGCCGGTGCTCATGCGCATGGGCAAGGACGCGATGTTCCGCCAGCAGGACATGGCCTTCGGGGAGGCGCTCGACTTCCTGCGCTCGCAACTCACGATCGCCTTCTCGACCGAGGACATCCAGGAGGGCGTTCGCGCGTTCTTCGAGAAGCGCGAGCCGCAGTGGAAGGGAAGATGAGAGCGCGGGGACGGGCCGCACGCGACGAGTGGCGACTTTCGTGATCAGGAAGGCGGTTTCTCGCCACTCGTCGGCCCGCCGGCGGGCGGCGCCACCGACGCGGCCTTGGCGATGAGGCGCCCCCCATCCCTCGTCGCCGTGCGTTGCCGGACCTCCGACCGCTCGGCGGGAGGGGCACGGGGGGTCGAGGCCCTCGGGGTCGCCCTCGAGGAGCGTTTAGGCGTCCCCGCGCGGCGGATCGGCGAGCCGGGCACGCCGCGCGAGGACGGATGGGAGCAGGCCCTGGAGACCTCGCGCGGCTGCCTGCTCGAGGCCGGCGGGCAGGTGCAGGACGCGCTGCGGGGCGGGCGTGCGCCGGTGCTGCTCGCCGCCGAGTGCTCGGTCGCGCTCGCGACCCTGCCGGCCCTCGCGCGCGAGCGCCCCGACGCGCGCGTGCTTTGGCTCGACGCCCACGGCGACTTCAACACTCCTGAGACGACGCCCAGCGGGTACCTCGGCGGGATGGCGCTCGCCGGCGCGTGCGGCGCCTGGGACGGCGGCTTCGCGCCGGTCCTGAACCCCGAGCGCGTGGTCCTCGCCGGCGCTCGCGACCTCGACGAGGAGGAGCGCGAGACGCTGGCCGAGAGTGCCGTGCGCCTGCTCGCGCCCTCCAGCGCGCTGCCCGAGCGCGTCGTGCTCGCGCTGGACGGCGCTCCGGTCTTCGTGCACCTCGACGTCGACGTTCTCGACCCCGAGGCGATGCCCGCGGTCGAGTACCCGGTGCCCGGCGGCCTGAGCGTGGCCGCGCTCGCCGACCTCCTGGCCGGCGTCGCGCGGGACAACGAGCTCGTGGGGATCGAGATCACCGCCTTCGACGCCCCCGGCGATCCCGACGCGGCGAGCGGCCCCGCCGAGCTCATCACGGAGGTGGTCGCGCCGCTGCTGGCGGACACGTAGAGTGAAGAGTGGCACGTCCCACTTCCGGCAAGGAACCGATGGCCACGGACCCCGCGACGCAGACGCCCTCCATCCTCAGACCGCTGGTCGACGACCTGCGCGAGCGGCGTGAGAAGGCGCGCGCCGGAGGCGGGCCTGAGCGCATCGAGCGCCAGCACGAGGCGGGCAAGCTCACCGCCCGCGAGCGGCTCGCGCTGCTCATCGACGAGGGGAGCTTCACCGAGCTCGGCCTCCACGCCCAGCCCCACTTCTCCCAGCGTGCGATGGAGGGCATCCAGGCGCCGGCCGACGGCGCGATCACCGGCTACGGCAAGGTGAACGGCCGTCTCGTTGCGGTGTGCGCCTACGACTTCACGGTCATGGCCGGCTCGATGGGCATGACCGGCGAGCTCAAGGTGACGCGGCTGCGAGAGCTCGCGCTGACGAAGCGCATCCCGTTCGTGTGGCTGCTCGACTCCGCCGGGGCGCGCATCCAGGAGGCGGTCGGGTCGCTGTTCGCGGGCTCCGGGCACCTGTTCCGCGAGGAGGTCGTCAACTCGGGGGTCGTCCCGCAGGTCGCCGCCCTCATGGGGCCGTGCGCGGCCGGCACCGCCTACATCCCGGGCCTCGCCGACTTTGTGCCGATGGTCAAGGGGCGCGGCTCGATGGCCCTCGCCGGGCCCCACCTCGTGCGCGCGGCGATCGGCGAGGACGTCACCCAGGAGGAGCTCGGGGGCTCGCGCGTGCACACGCGGAAGTCGGGCGTCGGCGACCTCGAGGTGCCCGACGACGAGGCGTGCATCGACGCCGTCAAGGACTACCTCTCCTACATGCCCCAGCACTGCGAGGAGCGCCCGCCGGTCCGCACCACCGACGACCCCGTCGACCGCATGGACGAGGAGCTCCTCGACGTCATCCCCGAGTCCAATCGCAAGCCCTACGACATGTACGAGGTAATCGGGCGGATCGTCGACGACGGCGCCTGGTTCGACCTCAAGCCCAACTGGGCCAAGACGATCATCACCTGCTTCGCGCGCTTCGGCGGCCGGCCGGTCGGCATCGTCGCCAACCAGCCTCGCCAGCTCGGCGGGATCCTCAACAACGACTCGGCCGACAAGGCGGCGCGCTTCGTCAACCTCTGCAACGCCTACGGCATCCCGCTCGTCTTCCTCCAGGACGTGCCCGGCTTCATGGTCGGGACCAAGGTCGAGGAGGCGGGCATCATCCGCCACGGGGCCAAGATGCTCTACGCGGTGGCCAACGCGACGGTCCCGAAGGTCACCGTCGTGCTGCGCAAGGCCTACGGCGCCGGCTACTACGTGATGAACGGTCGGGCCTACGAGCCCGACCTGATCGTCGCGTGGCCGACGGCGGAGATCAGCGTGATGGGCGCCGAGGGCGCCGTCGAGATCATCTTCCGCAAGCAGGTCGAGGCGGCGGACGACCCGGCGGCCAAGAAGGCCGAGCTGATCGCGAACTTCCGCAAGATCATCGACGTCTACGTCGCGGCGGCCAACGACATGATCGACGACGTGATCGATCCCCGCGAGACGCGGCCGACGATCTGCCGCGCGCTGGAGATGGCCGAGCACAAGCGCGCGCAGCGACCCTGGAAGCGACACGGAGTGGTGCCGGTATGAGCCTCGAGGACCCCGTCGTCATCACCTGCTCGATCTCCGGGTCGATCGCCAACCGCGACCAGTGCCCGGCGATTCCCTACGCGCCCGAGGAGTACGCCGCCGAGGCGCGCCGGATCGTCGACGAGGGCGGGGCGATGATCCACATCCACGCGCGCTCGCCCGACGGCGCCCCCAGCTACGAGATCGAGGACTTCCGGGCCATCACCGAGGCGATCCTCGGCGAGGTCGACGACGTGATCATCAACTACTCGACGGGCGCGATCGGGGTGCCCGTCGAGAAGCGCATCGCCTACCTGCGCGAGATGCGCCCCGACGTCGCGGCGCTGAACATGGGCTCGATGAACTACGCCAAGTACTCGGCCAAGCGCAAGGACTTCGTCTTCAAGGCCGTCTTCGCGAACCCGTTCGACGAGATCATCGAGCTGCTGGAGGTGATGGGCGAGGAGGGCATCAAGCCCGAGCACGAGTGCTTCGACCTCGGCCACGTCGGCTCGCTGCCCCCGCTCGTCGACATGGGCGTGCTCGCCGAGCCCCTGCACGTGTCGTGCGTGATGGGGATCGTCGGCGGGGTGCCGGCGAGCGCGCGCAACCTCGCGGCGATGGCCGACAACGTGCCGGCCGGGAGCCACTGGGGCGTCATCGGCATCTCGCGGCGACAGTGGATGCTCGTCGCCGCGGCGCTGACCCTCGGCGGCTCGGTGCGCGTCGGGCTGGAGGACAACTTCTACCTCCCCGACGGGACGATGGCCCGCTCCAACGGCGACCTCATCGCCAAGGCGCGCCAGATGGCCGAAGACGTGGGGCGGCGGGTCGCGACCGTGGCCCAGGTGCGCGAGATCCTGGGCGTGCCGAGGCGCGCCGCGGCGTGAGCGCGCTTCCGCTCCAACACGTCCGCGTCGTCACGCGCGAGCCACCGGTACGGGCGGCCTCATGACGCTGCCACTTCAGGACGTGCGAGTCCTCGACTTATCCCGTCTCCTCCCCGGCGGCTTCTGCTCGCTCATGCTCGCCGACTTCGGCGCCGACGTGCTCAAGGTCGAGGACACGGGGATGGGCGACTACGTGCGCTGGTCGGCGCCCACCTACGAGGGCGCGGAGCCGTCGGCCGCCTCTTCGCTCTTCCTCGCGCTGAACCGCAACAAGCGCTCGATCCGCATCAACCTCAAGGAGCAGGGGGGCAAGGACGTGCTCCGGCGCCTGGCGGGCGACCACGACGTGCTGCTGGAGTCCTTCCGCCCCGGCGTGCTCGACCGCCTCGGGGTCGGCTACGAGGCGCTGCGCGAGGAGAACCCGGGGCTCGTGTACTGCGCGATCACCGGCTACGGGCAGGACGGCCCCTACCACGACCGCTCGGGCCACGACGTGAACTACCTCGGCCTCGTGGGCCTGCTCGGCCTGACCGGCGAGCGCGACTTCCCGCCCGTGCAGGCCGCCGGCCAGATCGCCGACCTCGGAGGGGGCGCGCTGATGGCCGCGTTCGGCATCCTCGCCGCGCTGCACGAGCGCGAGCGCTCGGGGGAGGGCCAGCTCGTCGACGTCTCGATGGCCGACGGCGCTCTCTCGTGGCTCGGAATGGTCGCCGGGCGCTACTTCGCCGACGGCGTGGTCCCGCGCCGCGGCGACCTCGAGCTCGCCGGGCGCCTGGTCTGCTACCGCCCCTACGCATGCCGCGACGGGTGGGTGAGCCTTGGTGCGCTGGAGCCGAAGTTCTGGCGCAACTGGTGCGTGGGGGTCGGGCGCGAGGAGCTCGTGGAGAAGCAGTTCGAGGCGCCGGGCTCCGAGACGCACGCCGAGGTCGAGCGGATCTTCCTCGAGCGCACGCGCGACGAGTGGCAGGCCTTCGCGAGCGAGCACGACTGCTGCCTGGAGCCGGTGCTCGACCTCGACGAGGCGCTCGAGTCAGACCTCGTCCGCGCGCGGGAGATGGTCGTTGAGCTCGACCAGCCGGGGGCGGGGCCGGTCCGCCAGCTCGGCGTGCCGGTGAAGCTCTCGCGCACGCCGGGCGCCGTACGGTCGCCCGGCCCCGTGCTCGGCGAGCACACGCGCGACGTCCTCGCTGCGGCCGGCTACGCCGACGACGAGATCGCCGCGCTCGAGGATGCCGGCGCCGTGGCCGGGCCGGCCTCGGGGCGCGAGGGCTCCTTCCTGGGCTGATGGCCGACCCCGCGACCCAGCGACTGGCGGCCAACGGCCTGCTCAAGATGTCCGAGCTCGCCGAGCAGTCGGGGGTCAGCGCGGGCACGATCAAGCACTACCTGCGCGAGGGGCTGCTCGGTGGCGGCGAGGGCATCGTGCGCACGTCGCGCAACATGGCCTACTACCCGCCCGACTTCGTCGAGCGCATCCGCCTCATCAAGCGCCTGCAGGAGGAGCGCTTCATGCCGCTGCGGGTGATCCGCGGGGTCATGGACGAGGACCCCGAGCGCGTCCACGCGCTGGTCGAGCTCGAAGACCGGATCCTCGAGCGGGCCTCCGCCGCCCAGGAGGGGCAACGCGTGTCGCGCGCCGACGTCCGCCGGCGCTACGACATCCCGGCCAACGTCCTCGAGCGGCTCGAGGAGCTCGGCGTCCTCACCCCGTCCTCGCGCGGCTTCGACGCCGACGACGTCGCGATCGTTGAGGCGATGGTGCGCTTCCGTGCCGGCGGCTACGACGAGTCCATCGGCTTCACGGTGTACGACACCCTGCGCTACCGCGAGGCGCTCCAGCCGCTCGTCGAGGAGGAGGTCCGCACGCTGCTCGACCGCCTCGCCGGAGAGGTCGAGGTCGACCGGGCCGCGCAGATCATCGCCGCGGGCTCCCAGCCGCTGCGCGAGCTCATCGGGGCGATGCACTCCAAGCTGCTGCTCGCCGAGCTGCGTCGTCAGCGGGGCGAGCGGCCGGGCTGAGCGCCGGAAGGGCCACCACGAACGAGCTGCCGCGGGGCCGGTGGTCCTCGACCCAGATGCCTCCGTGGTGGGCGCGGACGATCTCGCTGCAGATGGCGAGGCCCAGCCCGGCACCGCCGTTGCGACCGCGGGCGGGGTCCCGGCGGCCGAAGCGCTCGAAGATACGCCGGCGATCGGAGGCGGGGATGCCGGGCCCGGTGTCCGACACGGTCAACCCGGCCTCGGTTCCGTGCTGCCACACCGAGATGGCGACCTCGCCGCCGCGGGGGGTGAAGCGGATCGCGTTGTCAACGAGGTTGGAGAGGACCTGGTCGAGGCGATCGCGATCTCCCTCGACGAGCACCGGGTCGCCGTCGATCACGGCCTCCACGCCGGCCGCCGCGGCCGCGGCGTCGTGGGCGCGGACGACGCGCAGGGCGAGCGCGCGCAGGTCCTGGGGCTCGCTGACCAGTGTCAGGTGGCCTTCGTCGACGTGGGCGAGGGTCAGGAGGTTGTCGACCATCCGGCTCATGCGCACGACGTCCTCGCGGGCGCTGGCGAGCACCGTGCGGGCGTGGTCGTCCAGCGAGTCGTGGCGCAGGCTGACCTCGAGCTCCAGGCGCATCGCGGCGAGCGGGGCCCGGAGCTCGTGCGAGGCGTCGGCGACCAGGCGCTGGCGTGCCTCGACGCCGTGCTCGAGGCGGTCGAGCATCGTGTTGAGGGTGCGCGCGAGATGGCCGAGCTCGTCGTCGACGCGCGGCACGGGGATCCGCTGGGAGAGGTCGTCGAGCCCGATCTCGTCCGCGCGGCGGGTCATCCGCTCGACCGGGCGCAGGGCCTTGCGCGCCAGCCACCACCCGCCCAGCATGATGATCACGAGGGCCGCAGCGCTTCCCGCGAGGAGCAGCGTCAGGACGCGCGAGACGGCGAGGTCGACCTCGTGCAGGGACTCGGCGACCACGACGACCTGGCTCCGTTGCGGGCTGACGCGGACGGCGAGAATGCGCATATGCGCGCGCGACGGGCCGAGGCGCCGCGACAGCAGCACGGTCCGGCCGGCCAGCGCACGGGTCAGAGCGGCGCGGTCGATCAGCGGTACGCGTGCCGGCGCGTCGCCCTGGGCGAGCAGCACCCTGCCGCTTGGAGCAAGGAGCTGGGCGCCAGAGCGCTCGCTGCGCGTCCCGGGCAGTACGGTCCGCACGGTGTCGCGGAACTCGGCGGGACCCTCGGCCCGGTAGCCCAGGCTGATCTGCCCCGCGGCGGAGCGCAGCGAGCGATCGAGCTCGGACGTCAGGTCGGACCGCAGGCGGGTCACGACGAAGGCGATCAGCGCCGCCAGGACAGCCGCGATCACCAGGACGTACCAGGCGGTCAGCCGGAGCTGGATCGGTGCGCGTCTCACGAGGGGCCAAGGACGTAGCCGGCGCCCCGCACGGTGTGGATCAGCGGCTGCCCGAAGGGAGCGTCGAGCTTGCGGCGCAGGTAGCCGACGTAGACGTCGACCACGTTGGTGGAGCCCTGGTAGTTCTGGTCCCAGACGTGGTCGAGCAACTCGGCCCGGGTGACGACCTGGCCGGCGCGGCGCACGAGGAACTCGAGCACGCCAAATTCACGCGCACTCAACCCGATCCGGCGCCCGGCCCGGGTCACCACACGCGTCGCCGGATCGACCTCGAGGTCGGCGACGGTCAGGACGGCAGGCCGCTCGGGAGCGCCTCGTCGCAGCAGCGCCCGCAGCCGAGCGACCAGCTCGCCGTAGTCGAAGGGCTTGACGAGATAGTCGTCGGCGCCCGAGTCCAGGCCGCGGACCCGATCGCCGACACCGTCGCGGGCCGTCAGCATCAGCAGCGGCGCCCAGCGCCCCTCGTCGCGCAGCGTGCCGCACACGCTCAGCCCGTCGACGCCGGGAAGCATGAGGTCCAGGATGACGGCGTCGTAGTCGTAGACCCGGGCCTGGAGCAGCGCATCGTCGCCGGTCGCGGCCACGTCGACCGCGTAGCCGTCGGCCCGCAGCCCGCGCGCCAGGGCGCTTGACAACTTCTCGTCGTCTTCGGCGATGAGGAGACGCATCACGGACCTCGACTATGGCCCCCCCGCGGCCGTCGCGCCACCCGCGGCGGGAGTGGCAACAGCCGTCGCGCCACCCGCGGCGGCGCGCGCCGGCCGTCGATCCTCAGTCGTCGGCGTCTATTGACAGCACCCGGGCCGAGGCCGCGTCCACCTTGACGTCCTTGGCGCCGACGTCGACGTTGTACACAAGGCGACCGCCCGCGTGCTCGAGGTCGATCTCGCCGAGTGAGCCCGAGGCCCCGGTTCGCGCCGCGGCGATGGCCTGGCCCTCTGTGATCCCGGCCTGTCCCGCGTACTGCTTGCCGTCGTCCAGACGCGAGCCGCTCGCGCTGGAGCCGCCGTCCGCCGCGATGGCGACGGCGCCCGCGCCCAGCGCGCTCAACGTGGCCGCGGCGGTTACGGCGGCGATCTTGGCTTTCATGGTCAGCTTCCTCCTTGTCGGCGAGCTCGTCGGCGGAACCGTAGGCAGCGTGATCTGAGAGGGAGCTGAGAGCCCCGCTCACTTTCGCCTCAGTGCCGCGGTGCGACGGTCGCCGTCCAGTCTGGTGCCGCGGTGGCCACGGACACGAACGAAAGGACGACCACGTGCGTCGTCGGCTCTCCACACCCTCACGTCGATCCACCGGCATGGCGACGATCGTCGCAGCGGCCGGTGCGCTGGCCGCCTTCGGCGCCGGCTCCTCAGTCGCAGCGGCGAGCAGTCCGCTGCCGGCCACTACCGCGCGCAGCGCGTCGTGCCCGCTCCCCACCTTCGGGCCGGGGGACCGCTACCGCCCCCGCATCAGGCCCAAGGACTTCAGTCCCAACGTGACCAACCCGTACTTCCCACTCAAGCCGGGCTGGACGCTCGTCTACACCGGGACCAAAGACGGCAAGAAGGCCCTCAACATCGTGCTGACCACCTCGAGGACCAAGGTCATCGACGGTGTTAGGACGCGGATCGTGGAGGATCGCCTCTACCTCGACAACGTCCTGGAGGAGCGCACCAGCGACTACTACACGCAGGACCGCTGCGGGAACGTCTGGTACTTCGGCGAGGACACGGCGACCCTCGACCGCCGTGGGCGCGTCGTGAGCACCGACGGCTCCTTCCTCGCCGGCGTCAAGGGCGCCCAGCCGGGGGTCTTCATGCAGGCCTCACCCCAGGCCGGGCGGACCTTCCGCCAGGAGTGGTTCAAGGGGCAGGCGGAGGACGTCTTCAAGGTCGTCGACCTGAGCTCGCCCGTCAGCGTGCCCTACGGCACGTTCCGCAATGCCTTGCGGACCGAAGAGAACACCGCGCTCGAGCCGGGCGTCCTGGACAACAAGTACTACGTCAAGGGCGTCGGCCAGGTCGTCGAGAAGTCGGTCAAGGGCCCGCGCGAGGCGCTCCAGCTGATCGAGATCGTCTCCTGAGCATCCGAGCGCTCGCCGCTTGACCGCGCCGCCGAGGGTGGGATGCTGGGAGCGATGAGCACGCCGCATCCCGCCCTCGTCGGCTACTCCGACGCGCTCGAGCTCGAGCTGGCGCCCGACGACGAGCTCGAGCGGATGTCCGCCGGCGAGGGGACCCGCTGAGAATCGCGCCTCCGGCGTGATGGAGGACTTGGAGCGCGATCCCGCGTCCTGGGGGAATTTGGCGCCCGCCGGGGTTGCAATGCGACGAAGACGTGAGAGACTTTCGCGCCAGAGGGCATTCGCGCTGAGGTCCGAGCTGCTCGTGCGAGGGGCTTGGGCAACACCGCCTGACTTCTTGTCTCGTGTGACCACGATGCGAGGAGATCATGCTCGACTCCCAGACCCAGTACCGGAAGCGCTCACCGCGCGCGGCGCCAACGCGCTGGCGCTGCCTGCGCTCCGAAGACGACGACGTGGTCCGGGTGGCGATCACCGGCGAGCTGGACCTCGCCACCGCGCCACAGCTCGACCGCGCGCTGCGCCGCGCCCAGGCTGACGCTCCGCTGGTCGTCCTCGATCTGCGACGGCTGTCGTTCGCCGACTGCAGTGGAGCGCACGTCTTGCTCGCAGCCGAGCGGCGCGCCCACGCCGCGGGCGACCGGCTCGCGGTCGTGCGCGGCCCGGCCGAGGTCGACAAGCTCCTCGCGCTGACCGGCGTCGACGCCGCGCTGTGGATGGTCGACGACCCGTCCGCGGTAGCCGCCTTGCCTCCACAGACTACGGCAGCGAGCGTGGGGAGCCCAACGTGAACGGTGGGCAGCGCGAACGACCGGCGAGGCGACGGAGAAGCCTGGCCAATGGACTCCTCCCCCGCTCCACGAGGTCGCCTCCACGGTCTTCGGGCTGCGCAGCTGGCGGGACGGCGGTGACGTCCGGATCGAGCTTCGCGGGGAGCTGGACGTCGAGGCCGTCGAGCAACTCGAGGCCGCGTTCACCGCTGCCGATGCCAGCGACCCCGAATGCGTCGTGCTCGACCTCCGGTCCCTGACCCGCATGGACGGCGCCGGCCTGCGCGCCATCCTGACCGCCCACCACCGCCTCACCGGGCGAAGGGCGCTCCTGCTGCTCCGCGGGCCCCGCCCCATCCAGCGCCTGTTCGAGCTCGCGCAGGTCGAGGGCGCGCTGTTCTTCCTCGACTGAGCCTCAGCTCACGTCGCGGCGAAGCGTGACCGCCGTGCCGGCGGCCAGCAGCGCGAGGGCGTAGCCGGCCAGGAGCAGCGCGCCGGCCCAGAACGGGATGACCTCACCCGACCCGTCGGCTCCGAAGAGGGCCAGGCTCGCGCCGCTGACGCCGTACTTCGAGATCCCCTCGGACACCGCGCCGAGGGCGGGCTCGATGGCCAGCAGGAACACGAGCGCGCCGACCAGCGCGGCGGCCTGGTTGCGGACGAGCGTCCCGAGGCCGACGCCCAGCACCGCGAAGCAGACCCCGTAGATGAGGCGCCCCGCGGCGGCCGGGATCCAGCCCGAGGCCGACAGCTCCAGCGTGGCGTCCTTCAGAGCGAGCCACGGCAGGCCGATCGCGGCAACGACGGCGAGGGTCACGAGTCCGTAGGCGAGCGCGATCAGGAGGTGGGCGAGCGCCTTGGCGGCCACGACCGGCCATCGACCCGGCGTGATCAGGAAGGCCGCCGTGATCGTCCCGTGGCGAAACTCGCCGGCCGCGTTGACGATGCCGAGGCAGAGGATGAGCACGTCGGCGATCGAGGTGAATGAGAACAGCGAGCCGAGCGACTCGTCGTCGATCGTCTCTCCGCGGTCGAGCAGCGCGAGGGTCAGGACCAGCACGCCGACGACGATGCCCAGCGCGCACGCGAGCAGCGTCCACGTCGTGCGCGTGGTGCGAAGCTTGAGGAGCTCGGACCGCAGCAGCCCGCTCACGAGGGCCCCGTCCACCACTGGCCGGTCGGCGCGGCCGGCACGCCGGGGGGCAGCCCGGGCCCGGCCGGCGCGGCGAGCGAAGTGTCGCCAGTGAGCTCGAGGAAGACGTCCTCGAGCGTCGCGGCGAGCGGCGTGAGCTCGTGCAGCACCAGCGACTCGGCGGCGGCGAGCTCGCCGACGCGCTCTGCCGTGATCCCGCGGGCGACGAAGGCGGGCGAGGCCGCGCCGCCCGTCGCACTCAAGGGGTCGGCCTCCAGGCGAGCCCCCTGGCCCTGCAGCACCGTCGCGAGGCGCTGCGCATCGGGCGTGCGCACCCTGACGCCGCTGCTCGAGCGGCGCGTGAGCTCCTCCACCGAGCCCTGCGCGACGAGCCGGCCGCGGCCGATGACGATCACGTCGTCGACGGTCTGGGCGATCTCGGCGAGCACGTGGCTCGAGACCAGCACGGCGCGGCCCTGTGCGGCCAGCGCGCGAAGCACGTCGCGCAGCCAGCGGATGCCCTGGGGGTCCAGTCCGTTGGCCGGCTCGTCGAGGACGAGCACGCGCGGGTCGCCGAGCAGCGCCGCGGCGAGGCTCAGGCGCTGGCGCATGCCGAGCGAGTAGCCGCCGGCGCGCCGGCCCCCGTCCTCCGAGAGGCCGACGAGCTCGAGGACCTCGTCGACCCGCGGCTCGTGGACCCCGCCCGCCGCGGCGAGGATCCGCAGGTGCGCCCGCCCGCTGCGCCCGGGGTGGAAGCGCGCGTTCTCGAGCACGGCGCCAACGGCATGCACCGGGTCGCGCAGCTCGCTGTAGGGCCGCCCGTCGACCAGCGTGTGGCCCGAGGTCGGGGAGACGAGGCCGAGCAGCGCCCGCAGGGTCGTCGTCTTGCCCGCGCCGTTGGGCCCGAGGAAGCCGACGATCCGCCCGGCCTCCGCCGTGAAGCTCAGCCCGTCGACTGCGGTGGTGGAGCCGAAGCGCTTGGTCAGCGCCTCCACCGAGATCGCGCTCACCACAGCACCTCGTGGCGCTCCATGACGCCCCAGCCCTCGCTCAGCTCGAGGCCGCCCGGCAGCCGGCCGGTGAACGAGCCGAAGGGCTGGACGTAGTCCGAGCGGAAGACCAGCAGGTCGTCGTGGCGCTCGCGGGTCGCCTCGCGCGCGAAGCGCAGCCCGCCGTCGCTCTCGCCGTCGCCCTGCACGCCGCCGAGGTCGTCGTCGAAGCGCACCGGCTCGACCTCGCGGGGCTCGCCGGCGAGCCACACCGTCCGCTCGCTGGCGGTGGCCGAGTCGTGGACGCCGGCGACGAGGTTCCACGCGACGCTCCGGCCGTCGGCCACGGTCCCGACGCCGGCCGACCAGCGCCACGCGGTGCGGCGCGCGTGGTACCCCGCGCTGTCGTCGACGATCGCCCGCGCGCGCAGCGCCCGCCGCTGGCCCGCGAGCTCGAGCGTGCCGGTCACCTCGACGCCGCCCTGCTTGCGGGTCCATGCGTAGCCGTCGCCGTCGGGGGTGACGATCTCCACCCCGGGCACCTCGTCCCACGTGAGGTCGAGGCGCACCGCCTCGTCCTCGACGACGGCGCGGCCGCGCGCGAAGCGCACCCCGCCGCGTCCCGGCCGCGTGCGCTCGTGCAGGCATCGCGCCTCGCGGTCCCACACGGCCCAGAAGGACTGCAGCGTCGGACCGATGCGGGCGATCCCTGCGCACAGCATCACCTCCGGGCCGTAGACGCCGACGTAGCGCCAGCGCTTGAGCAGACGGCCCGCCCACAGGATCGGCATGCGCTCGGGCGGGAGCGGGACCGCCGCCGGCCGGCCCGGGCCCGGACCTCGCCACGGCTGGGTTATCCTTGGCACCGCCGAGATTGACCGACTGGTCAATCGGCTCCGACGGGAGGAGGGAGCGTGCGCGCCGCCGCGGTCCAGATCAACGCCACGGAGGATAAGGCCCGCAACCGCGAGCGGGCGCAGCCCCTGGTGCGCGAGGCCGCCGCGGGCGGAGCCGAGCTCGTCGTCCTGCCCGAGAAGTGGAGCCTGCTCGGGACCGACGCGGAGCACCGCGCGGGCGCCGAACCGCTCGACGGCCCGACCGTCGGCTGGGCGCGCGAGATCGCCGCCGAGCTGGAGATCGACCTCGTCGCCGGATCCTTCGTCGAGCTCACGGCCGACGGGCACCACCACAACACCTCGGTCCATATCGGGCCCGACGGCGAGCTGCGCGCCGTCTACCGCAAGATCCATCTCTTCGACGTCGAGGTGGCCGGCACCGTCTACCGCGAGTCAGACGTGGAGGATCCCGGCGAGGAGATCGTCGTGTCGAGCACGGCGAGCGGCGTCGAGCTGGGCCTGAGCGTCTGCTACGACCTGCGCTTCCCCGAGCTCTACCGGATCCTCACCCTTCGCGGGGCGCGCGTCCTGCTCGTCCCCGCGGCGTTCACACTCGCGACCACGCGCGACCACTGGGAGGTTCTGCTGCGGGCGCGGGCGATCGAGAGCCAGGTCTTCGTCGTGGCGCCGAACCAGATCGGGCGCTCGGGGGCGGGCACGCAGGCCGGCGGCCGCTCGATGATCGTCGATCCCTGGGGCCTCGTGCTCGCCTGCGCACACGACGCCGAGACCTCGATCGCCGCCGACCTCGACCTCGGCGCCCTGGAGCAGATCCGCGAGCGGATGCCCTCGCTGGCCAACCGCCGGCCGGAGGCCTACCGCTGGCCCGCGGAGGCCCGGACGTGAGCACCTCCGCCCGCGAGCGCGCCGCGGTCGACAAGCGGCGCCAGATCCTCGACGCCGCCGTCCGGGTCTTCGCTCGCCAGGGCTTCCACGGGTCGCGGGTGTCCGACGTCGCCGACGAGGCAGGCGTGGCCTACGGGCTCGTCTACCACTACTTCGCCTCCAAGGACGAGATCCTCGACACCCTCTTCCTCGAGCGCTGGGGGGTGATGCTCGCGGTCATCCACGAGGTCGACGCGGGCGAGGCGACCGCGCGCGAGAAGCTCTTCGCGATCGCCTCGTTCATCGTGGACTCCTACGCGCACGAGCCCGAGGTGATGAAGGTCATCATCGTCGACGTCACCCGGGCCGCGAACTCGTTCGGGCAGACTCACCTCGCGAAGATCCGCGAGGCCTACGACGGGATCGCCGAGATCGTCCGCAAGGCGCAGGCGGCCGGGACGCTGAAGTCCTCGGTCACGCCGGAGTTCGCGGCGCTCGCCTTCTACGGCGCGATCGAGCAGGTGCTGACCGGTTGGATCTTCGACCTGCTGCCCGAGAGCCCCGACGAGTACGAGCGCGCCAAGCGCCAGGTCGTCGACACGATCTGCGACGGGCTTGAGGACGGAGCCGCCTCCGGCCCCCACCTCTGAGCCTTCGACCCCATCCTCTGATTTACTGCGGCGCGATGCTCGAGAACGATGCAGTCAAGCGCTTGATCTGGGCCGGCATGCTCGCCGGCATCGGCGCGCTCGCCAGTATCGCGACGACGAAGCTCGCGGCGGTGCTCTTCCGGCGCGTGTTCGACGAGGACCCGCCCGAGTGACCGGGAACGCGCCCGCCGAGAAGGCCCCCGGCGTCGAGCCGAGCGTTGAGAAGGCCCCGACGGTCGCCCCGAGCGCGGTCGGCGGCGTGCCCGCGGGCGGCGACCCGGCGGACGGGCCGGCGCTCGCCGACCCGGTGTCCGCCACGGCCGAGCCTGGCATCGGGGCCGAAGCTGCGTCGCCCGGCGTGGCCGCCGGCGGCGGCGCGCCGATCGCCGGCGTCGAGCCTGCCCCCACCTCCCAGAGCCTGACCGACCGGCCCGAGGTGCTGGTCGGGGCCGCCTTCGCCGGCGGCATCCTGCTCGCGATCATCTTCCGGCGCCTTGGCTCCTGACCCCTCGGACCTCGGCCAGACGATCAACGAGATCACCGAGCGCGCGACGCTGATCGTCCGCGAGGAGATCGAGCTCGCGCGGGCGGAGGTCGAGGAGAAGGTCCGCAGCCTCGTCAAGGGCGCGGTGGTGGCGGCCGCCGCGGGGTTCTTCGCGCTCATGGGGCTCGTGCTGCTGCTCCACGGCATCTCGTGGTTCTTCTACGTCAACGTGTTCTCGGCCGACGGCGGCAACATCTTCTGGGGCTTCCTGATCGTCGCCGGCACGCTGTTCCTCCTGGGCGCACTCGCGGGCTGGCTCGCCTCGAGAGCGTTCAAGGCGGGCTCGCCGCCCACCCCGCAGATGGCGATCGACGAGGCGAAGCTGATCCGCGAGACGGTGGAAGCGTCGGCCGGCATCGGCGAAGGGGCGCCGGCCCAGCCGCCCGCGGTCATGGGCCAGGCCGTCCCGGCCCGGCCTGCGCCGCCTGCGGGCGGACCCGCGACGGGCGGCCCCGCGCCCGGCTCCACGGCACCCGGCCCCGGGGCGCCCGGCTCCCCGGCGTCCGGCTCCGCGCCTGACCCCGAGGAGCGGCCCTGATGGCCGAGCGCATCCCGGAGAACCGGGCTCCGGGGGAGAAGCGCAGCCCGGAGCAGATCCGCGCGTCGATCGACGCCAACCGTTCAGAGCTCGCGGTCTCGGTGACCAAGCTGCGCGACGAGGTGACCAAGATCGCCGACTGGCGTTCGCACCTCGCGCGCCACCGCAACCAGATCATCGTCGGCGCGGCCGTCGCCGGCTTCGTCCTCGGCGGCGGGCTCGCCGCCATCGGCGGGATCGCCCGGCGCCGGCGCTAGGCGCCGCCCGCCGGCCCGGCGCCGGGCTGTTCGCCGCCGTCCGGAAGCCACCCTAGGGTGCCGCCGGATGGCCGCGCCCACGCTCTCGACGGGGACGGTCGCGAAGATCTTCCTCGTCTTCGCGCTGCTGGTCGGCGCCGTGTGGTTCGTCTACCGGATCCGCGACGTCGTCGAGGTCCTGGCCATCGCGCTGTTCATCGCCACCGCGCTCGCCCCGGCGGTCGAGGCGCTCAGCCGCCGCGGGGTGCCTCGGGCGGCGTCGATCCTCCTCGTCTACCTCGCGCTCGCGCTCGCGATCTTCGGCATCGGCTTGCTCGTCGTCCCACCGATCGTCAGCCAGGTCGACGACGCCTCGACCAAGCTGCCCCAGTACATCCAGGACATCCGCGACAGCGCGACCTTCCGCGAGTACGACCGCAAGTACGACATCACCTCCAAGCTCACGAACGAGGCCCAGCAGCTGCCGTCGACCCTGGGCTCGGCGGCAGGGGAGCTGCAGTCGGTCACCGTCGGGGTCTTCAGCGTTGGGGTGCGGACCGTCGCGGTGTTGACGATCTGCTTCTTCCTGCTCCTCGACGGACGCCGGCTGACCGACTTCGCCTTCGGGGCGATGGGACCCGAGCGCGAGGCTCACTACCGCCCCGTGGCGCAGCAGATCTACCGCGCGGTGTCGGGCTACGTGGCCGGCAACCTGCTCATCAGCCTGATCTCCGGGGTCATCACGTGGCTGACCCTGACGATCCTCGGCGTGCCCTTCGCCGTCCCGCTCGCCGTGCTCGTCGCCTTCCTCGATCTCATCCCGCTCGTCGGCGCGACGATCGGCGGGATCGCCGTCGGCATCGTCACCGCCTTCACGGACTTTCCCACCGCGACGATCGTGTGGGTCGTCGTGCTCGTCGTCTACCAGCAGCTCGAGAACCACATACTCCAGCCGCTCATCTACCGCGAGACGGTCTCGGTCCCGCCGCTGCTGGTGATCGTCGCGATCTTCGCCGGCGCGAGCCTGCTCGGCGTCCTCGGCGCGCTGCTGGCGATCCCGGTCGCCGCAACGCTGCAGATCCTGCTGCGCGACTGGTGGGAGAACCGCCGGCAGCGCCTCGCCGCCCACGAGATCGATCACGGCGCGGTCGTGCTCGAGAAGCCACCCGAGCGCGGCGGCGCGGTCGAGCCGGCGTGATGTCCGGGCAGCCGCTCGTCGTGGTGCGCGAGGCCGTCGAGGCGTGGAACGCTCGCGACGTAGATCGCCTGCTGGCGCTCGCGACGCCCGACTTCGAGTGGACGCCCGCCGGCGCGGGCGCGGTCGCGGGCGCCGTCTATCGCGGCCGGGTCGAGTGCGCCGTGGCCCTCAACGAGCTGTTCGAGACGTGGGAGGGCTTCCACATGGAGGAGGCGCAGGTCCGTGACCTGGGCGACCGGATGCTCTGGCTCGGCCACGTCCGGGCCCGGGGCGCGGCAGCGCGCTCGAGCTCGACACCGAGTTCTCGATCCTGATCGGGATCCGCGGAGGCCGGCCCTCGAGCATGGTCGCGTTCTTCTCGTGGCGGGAGGGTCTCGCCGCCGCGGGCCTCTAGTAGACGCGTCCTCAAATACGCGCCGGAATGATTGGAGGAGTCGGGCCGGTCGGGGCGAACTTGGTGGTGATGGCGCGTCCACCTCGTCACCGGATCGAGCTCAGCGAGCAGGAGCGCTGCGAGCTTGAGCGCGCTGGGCGGTCTGAGACGATGGCGTTCCGGGACGTTCAGCGCGCGCGGATCGTGCTCTACGCCGCCGACGGCCTGCACGACACGGAGATCGCCGCGCGTTTGGACACGACGGCGGGGATCGTCGGGAAGTGGCGACGAAGGTTCGCCGAGCAGCGCTTGGATGGACTTAAGGACAAGCAGCGCGCGGGTCGCCCGCGCCGTTTTCCCCCCGCAGCAGGTCGCCGAGGTCAAGGCGATCGCGTGCGAGCTGCCGCTCGCGCACGGGCTGCCGCTGAGCCGCTTCTCACGCGCTGAGCTGCATCGACTGGTGATCGAGCGTGGCGTGACCGATGCGTCGGCGTCGACGATCTGGCGCTGGCTGCACGAGGACGCGATTAAGCCGTGGCAGACGCGGTCGTGGATCTTCCCGCGTGACGCCAACTTCCCTGAGAAGGCCGGCCGGACGCTGGATCTCTACGCCCGAATCTTCGAGGGCAAGCGGCTGCGACCCGACGAGTACGTCATCTGCGCCGACGAGAAATCCCAGCTGCAGGCGCTCGGGCGCCGCCACGAGACCGTCCCGGTCGGGCCGGGGCGTCCGGCGCTGGTCGAGTTTGAGTACCGCCGCGGCGGGACGCTGGCCTACCTGGCCGCCTGGGACGTCCACCATGCCAACCTCTTTGATCGCGTCGAGGCCAAGACCGGGATCGAGCCGTTCGGCCGGCTCGTCGACCAGGTCATGACCACCGAGCCCTACAAGTCGGCACGACGGGTGTTCTGGATCGTCGACAACGGCTCAAGCCACGCCGGCAAGACCTCGATCAAACGGATGCAGGACGCCTACGAGCACGCCCGCCTGATCCATCTGCCGATCCACGCCTCTTGGCTCAACCAGGCCGAGCTGTTCTTCTCGATCTTGCAACGCAAGGCGCTCACGCCCAACGACTTCGCCGATCTCGACGCGCTCGCCGAGCGGCTGCTGACCTTCGGCCGACACTACCGCCAGATCGCCCGACCGTTCGAGTGGACCTTCACGCGCCACGACCTCGACCGCGTCCTTGCCAAGATCGCCGACCGCGAACACCACCTCCAGCACGCGGCCTAACGCTCAGAACTTCCGGACGCGTCTACTAGCGGCGGCCACGGCGCAACGGCGGGTCGTAGACCGAGGCCAGACGGGCCAGGGTCAGGGCCCCGAGCATGAGGCCGAAGTCGCGCAGCGCGACGTCGTAGAAGCCCGAGGAGGTCAGCAGGTTGACGATGATGCCGCCGAGCCAGGCAGCGACGACGTAGGCGCCGTAGCGCGGCTTGACCGCAACGAGGACGCCCGCGAGGATCTCCGTGACGCCGACGACGTACATAGCTGCTGCGGCGTGCCGGGCGCCAGGTCGTCGATCCAGGGCGCAAGGTAGAGGGGCCAGTCGACCATGACGTTGAAGAACTTGTCGAGGCCGTGGTGTCGTGACCGCCATCGGAGTCTCCTTGCCTCGGTCAGGCCCGGGCTTTGTGCCCGCGGGCTCTCTTGGGTTCCACCTTGGTCTGGATGCAAGCCAGCAGCTCGCGGTAGGAGTCGCAGAAGGAGCGCACGCCCTCACGCTCGAGCTGGGCGGTGATCGCGTCGAGGTCGATGCCCGCCTCGGCGACGAGGGCCTGGAGGCCTGCGCCCGTGTCGGGAGTCATGGCCGGGCCGACGTCGCCGTGGTCGGCGAACGCGCGCAGCGTGGCCTCGGGCATCGTGCTGACGACGTCCGGGCCGGTCAGCGCCTCGACGTAGAGCACGTCCCGGTAGGCGGGGTCCTTCGTGCCCGTGCTCGCCCACAGAGGTCGCTGAGGCCTCGCGCCGGCGCTGCTCAACGGACGCCAGCGCTCCGCCCGGAAGCAGGCACGGAAGCGCGAGTAGGCGGCACGGGCGTTGGCGATCGCCACGCGACCGCGCAGCTGCGAGTCGCGCGGGAGCAGCGCGTCGGCCTTGGCGTCCACGCGCGAGACGAAGAACGAAGCCACCGAGGCGATCGCGTCGACCGGCGCCCCGGCCGCCACCCGTCGCTCCAGCCCGGTGACGTAGGCGTCCATGACCTGCTCGTAGCGCGCGAGCGAGAACAGGAGCGTGACGTTGACGCTGACCCCGCGGCGGGTGAGCTCCTCGATCGCGGGGATGCCGGCCTCGGTGGCGGCAACCTTGATCATCACGTTGGGCCGGGCGAGACGCTCCCACAGTTCGAGGGCCTGCTCGACGGTGGAGTCGGTGTCGTCGGCGAGGTCGGGCGTGCACTCGAACGACACGAAGCCGTCACGCCCGCTGGTCGCCTCGTAGGCCGGCGCCAGCAGGTCCGCCGCCCGGCGGACGTCCTCGAGCGCGAGCTCGAAGAAGAGCTCCCGGGGATTGCGGACGCCGGCGGCCACGGCGGCGCGGAGCTGGGCGTCGTAGCGGTCCGAGCCGGTGATGGCCTTGGCGAAGATCGTGGGATTCGAGGTCGCCCCGGAGACCGCCCAGTCGGCGATCAGCCGGGCGAGGTCGCCGCTGTCGAGCAGCTGGCGCGACAGGGTGTCCAGCCAGATCGAGACGCCGGCGTCGTGCAGGGCGTCGAGGCGGCTCATCGGGCGCTCATCTCGTCGGTCATGCCAGTCTTTGCGTCACGGCGACGCGCGTTCTTACCGAGGTAAGAACCGCGAGCGCGACGACGCGAACGAGAGCGAGATGGGCGTGTCGTGAGAACGCGGCGTCGCGATCCCCAGGTGGCGAGGCCCACGACCGGAGGCGGCGATCGCCTGGTCTATGCTCGCCGGCGGATGAGCTCTTCGGCTCGTCGAACCGGGGCTCCGGTCCTGGAGGATTCGCGCACGTGGATCGCGGCGTTGCGTGGTCCCGAACCCGCCCGCGCCGCGGCGCTGTCGGAACTGCACTCGCTGCTGGTGCGGGGTGCGCGCTTCGAGCTGCGCCGGCGCCGCGCCTCACTGGCGCATCCGTCCGCCGGCGAGCTCGACGACCTGGCCGTGCAGGCCGCCGACGACGCCCTGGTGGCCATCCTGGCCAAGCTCGAGAGCTTCCGCGGCGAGAGCCGCTTCACGACGTGGGCGTACAAGTTCGTCCTCCTCGAGGCCGGCGTGAAGGCGCGACGCAGGGCCTGGCAGGGGCGCGAGATCCCGCTCGAGGACGAGGCCTGGTCGGTGCTCGCCGACAGCGGCCCCTCCGCCCACGACCGGCTCCAGGAGACCGAGACGCTGCTCGCCATCCGCGACGCGGTGCAGACCCGCCTGACGACGCACCAGCGCGACGTGTTCGTCGCCCTGGCGCTCAACGAGGTCCCGATCGACGTGCTCGCCGAGCGGCTGAGCACGACGCGCGGCGCCCTCTACAAGACCCTGCACGACGCGCGCGGCAAGCTCCGCGCTGCGCTCGCCGACGAGGAGCCGGCGAAGGGACCACGACCCTTGCGGGAGGTGAACGTCGTTCATGAGCACTGAACCGAGACGCGACGAGCTGCTCGCTCGGTTGCTCGGCCCCGCGGGGCCCGAGGTCAGCTGCGAGGACTGCTTCGACCTGCTCGACGCGTACGTCGACGCCGAGCTGGCCGGCGCGGACGCCGACTCGCGGCTGCCCGGCATGCACGAGCACCTGCAGGGCTGCCCGGCCTGCCGCGAGGACCACGAAAGCCTGCGCGACTTCGTCGCCCTCGAGTCCGCCGAGCGCTGACCCGGCGGCTCCCGCGCTTCGCCGCACCGTCGAGGGCAACCTCGTCGGCACGACCGCCGCCGGAGACGCGGCGGTGCCGAACGGCCATGAAGGCGTGTACGTGGCCGGCGACGACAACGCGATCGGCGGACCGCAGGACGGCCAGGGCAACGTCGTGGCGGGGAACTCTGGGCCGGCATCGGGATCGAGGCTGCCGTCGGCACCGGCGACCCGGCCGTCGACAACCGCGTAGAGGGCAACCTCATCGGCACGGACTCCACCGGCACGCAGTCGCTGGGGAACGGGAGCGACGGCATCGTCATCCAGGACTCGACCGTGGCCGCAGGCTCGAGCACGACTACTAGAGGGGTTCCGACCCGCAGGCGGAAGTCCCCGAGGTGCGCCGCGGCGTGCGCGCACTGTCGTTGTGTCTCACCTTGGCGTCCTGACTCGCCGCGCCGGGGACGTAGTCTCCGCGTCGTGGCGATCCGTGTCGTCCTCGCGGAGGACAGCTATCTCGCACGCGAGGGGCTGCGGCGGCTGCTCGAGACGCGGCCCGGGCTGGATGTGGTCGCTGATTGCGGCGATCTCCCGTCGCTTCTGGCGGCGGTCGACGAGTACCGCCCGGACGTCGTGTTGACCGACATTCGGATGCCGCCCGAGGGCCGCGACGAGGGCATCCAGGCGGCAAACCGGCTGCGTGCCGAGCGGCCCGGTGTCGGCGTCGTGGTGCTCAGCCACTACGCCGAGCCGACGTACGCTTTGGCGCTGTTGGAGGGCGGTTCGGAGCGGCGCGCGTACCTGCTCAAGGAGCGCGTTGGCGACCTTGGCCAGCTCGAGGCGGCGATCGAGGCCGTCGCTGCGGGTGGCTCGGTGATCGATCCCAAGGTCGTCGAGGCGCTGGTGGCGGCGCGCGCCGCGGGCGTCGGGTCATCGCTGGCGGAGCTGACGCCGCGCGTCCACGGCGCCCACGCCGACCAGCCCGACGACCCGGCCGAGCGCGGTCCACGCCCGCCGTTCGACCGCTCCACGGCGCTCACGCGGCTCGCGGCGCGGATGCTCGTCCGCGATGACGAGGACCTCGCCGTCGACCAACTCCCGCCCGTCCCGCAAGCCGGCCGACCCGACGACCCCCGCCTGCGCTCGACCGGCGCGCCCATGCAGGAGCGTGGCGCCGAGAGCGCGACGCCGGCGCCGGCCGGTCGGCGCGAGCCGCGCGTCCTGACTGGCGAGGTTGCACGGTTGCAGGCGCAGCGGGCCGGCTTGCCGCTGGCCGGGCTGGCGCGCGTGGAGCGCATCGACGCCGAGGTCGTGCAGGCCACTGGCCAGCGCGAGGAGCTCGCCCAGCGTCTCGGTGGGCTGCCGGCGCCGCGCCGCTCGGTGCTGGGGCGCGCCAAGGACGACCACGCCGCCGAGCGCGCGCGGCTCACCGCCGCGGTCGGCGCCGCCGACCAACAACTCGACGCGCTCACCCGCCACCGCCCCGCCGCGGCCCGCGAACTGGGCCCCAACCTCGAGGAGATCCGCGGCGAGCGCGAGGGACTGGACAGCCAGATCGAGAACCTCCAGCGCGACCGCGCTCGCGTCCGCGACGATGTCGCCGACCGCGAGCTCGCCGCCGGACCGCCGTGGCTGCACGACACGCTCGGCCAACCCCCGCTCGCCGCTCGGGGACATCAGGAATGGGACCGGGCCGCGCGCGTGCTCGCACGCTACCGCGTCGATCAGGACCTCGACAACGACGTCCCCGGCATCGGACCCGAACCCGACCATCCCGACAAACGCCGCGGCTGGCAGCGCGTCAGGGCTGACCTCACCCGCGCCCAACGCCGCCTAGGACGCGAACACACGCTCGACCGCGGCCGCGGCCGCGGCCGCGGGCTCGAGCGCGACTAAACGCTGCCGGCGCGCTGACGCCGATCGCGGTCCCACCGGCGAGCCATGAGGCTGCGCGGGACCTGGCGCGCGCGTGTGAGCAGGTCCGCGGCGACCTGTGTGGTGCCGTCATCGCCTGTCCAAGCTGCTGCTGCGCCATGGACGCGTGTGGGAACAGAGCACCTGGACCCAGGCGCGCCAGCGCTGGCTGGGTGCCCAGCACTTCGAGCACGTCAATACCGAGCGAGCTGGCGCACGTTGACAACCTGGCCGCCTGCCGCCTGCGAGGGCCTGCTCGCCCGCCGCGTCGCGCTCGATGAGCGCCTCTCGCACGTCGCGCGAGACCCGGAGTTCTGGCCGCTCGTGCGTCGGCTGCGCGCGTTCCGCGGGATCGACACGCTGTCGGCGCTGGTCATCGTGCTCGAGCTCGGCGACTTTCAGCGCTTCCATCGGGGGTGCCGGCACGGCCGTGACCGGCGCGCGGATACCGTTGGCGCATGCCGGATGCGCGTTTGCTCCCCTTGTCCGCAGCGGTGGGCACTGCTGTCGCTGGCCTGGGCGTCGCGGCGGGCGAGACGTTCCCGCGGGTGCTCGGGCCCCTCGCCGGCAGGGCGCTGCCGCTGCCCGTCGATCCGCCGCCGGTGCGAGTCCTGGCCGGCGGTCTGGGCGGATTGGAGTCGGTGCTCGTTGACGGCGGCGGCCGGTTGTACTTCTCGAGCCAGACCTGGTGTGGTCACAAGGGCGCGATCCTGCGCATGGACGCTCCGGACGCCCAGCCCGAGGAGCTGGTCGGCGGGATCCTCAATCCCGGCGGTCTGGCATGGAGCGAGGATGGGTGGCTGATTGCCGGGTACGGCGACAGCCCCCACGGCGGGTTGATCGGCAACTGGGTCGGCCTCGCCGGGCTGCTGCGCATTGACCCGGAGACGGGCGCCTGCGAGCGGTGGGTAGGCGGTCTGGGCATGGCCAACGGTGTGGCCGTGGCGCCCGACGGCGCCGTGTACGCCTCCAACGACATCGGCACGCATCTGGACCGGATCGACCGCCAGGGCAATGTGCAGCGCCGCTGGGCGCGCGTGGCGTCGGCGAACGGCTTGGCGGTCGACACGGCCGGCCGGTTCCTCTACGCGGCGCAGACCTTCGTGGCCGCGCGCATTGCGCGGGTCGATCTCGGCGACCCGGACAGCGTCACCACGCACGCTCGGGCCCCGGCGGTTGCCTGCGCCTCGATGCTCGACGGGCTGGCGATCGACGAGAGCGGCCGCCTGTTCGTGGCCGCCAACGGCGCGGGACAGGTGTGGCGCATCGATCGCGACGGCACG
This sequence comes from uncultured Actinomycetes bacterium, assembly GCA_963728925.1. Taxonomy (GTDB): domain Bacteria; phylum Actinomycetota; class Thermoleophilia; order Solirubrobacterales; family Solirubrobacteraceae; genus JBBPZA01. The sequence goes on from CAVSMB010000014.1 coordinate 258,853, forward strand.
ATCCAGGCGCTCGCGCGCGGCCTGCGGTGCCCCAGCGCCGTGGCGCTGGGGCGCAGCGAGCGCGGCTTTCGCGCCGGCAACGTCTACGCAGTCACATTCGCCGGCGACGTCGTCGAGCTGCGCGGCGCCGCCGTCTGAACCGCGGCCCCTAGCGTCCCGTCCGGGGCAGGTAGGTCTCCCGCCGCGGCGACAGGCGCTAGCCGACCTTCAGGCTGACTGTCAGGCTGAGCGCCTTGAGCTTGCGCACGTCGAGCTTGAACGGCACGCGCGACGAGGGCGAGCGACGCGGCGAGGTCAGCGGGGGGCGGTGCAGGACGGCCGGTGTCGTGGGCGCGGGTCTCGGCGACGCGGGTGAGCAGCAGCGCGAGGAAGCTGAGCAGGACGTGCGCGCGGATGTGGTCTTGTCTGAATTTCTGCTCGGTTGCTAGGGCCAACCCGTTGACGTTTGCGCAACACGAATGCCGCGCGGCGGGTGTACAGTCGAACACGAGCTGGCTTCGCGGCCAGAATTCTCAGCCCAAGCTCGGGTGCCATCGACGGCGCGATCTGCGCCACGAGGGGAGCGGCGGGGGTTTCTGGTTTTGACTGCGGGGCTGGTGCGGTACTTCTACGGGCGTTACTCCACCGGCCTGGTGGGCGCGGGTCTCATCTGATTGACCGCCGGGGGGTGCTTCCCGTCTTCCTTCGGTGCGCACCCGCCAGAGGGACGGAAGGGCGTATGACCGTGGCGCCAAGGAGACAGGACTGGGCAGCGCGCAGGCGAGCGCTCAACCGTTCGCGCGGCTATCGCCGGCCGTTGCCGGCGATCGATGCACAGAGACTGAGCGCCCGGCGGGCGGAGGGCGCCCGGCCCAAACCGGGCGCGGTTGGTCTGAGCGACCCGCGCTATGCGTACCTGACGCGATCGCACGACTAGGAAGGCCGGCCGATGCCGTATTTCGACGGGCGAGACAGCGCTCATGCCGCGAGTTGAGGTTCTAACCAGGTGCGCCGGACGATCACGTTGCGCGACGGTGCGCGGGTGACGCTGCGTCCGATCGCGCCTGAGGACAGGCCGCTTCTAGTTGCCGCTTTTGAGCGTCTGAGCGAGGAGTCGCGCTACCGGCGGTTCTTCGCGACCAAGAACGAGCTGTCTGCGGCGGAACTCGCCTACCTCGTTGACGTTGACCACACGGACCACGAGGCGATCATCGCTGTCGACCCGTCAAGCGGGGAGATGCTGGGCGTCGCGCGCTACATCCGCTCCAAGGCCGATCCGCAGGTGGCCGAGGTGGCCGAGGTGGCCGAGGTGGCCGAGGTGGCCGAGGTGGCCGAGGTGGCGGTCACCGTTGCCGACGACTGGCAGCGGCGCGGTCTGGGCCGCGCGCTGCTTAACCGTTTGACGTATCGCGCCCGGCGCGAGGGGGTGCGCCGGTTCAGCGCGCTGGTCCAGGGCGACAACCCGGGGGCCCTCAGGCTGCTCGAGGGTGTCGGCGACACCCAACACCAGCATGACGGCGGCGTGGTCGAGCTCGTGATCGAGCTACCCCCCCAACGCGGGATGGGGGCGCACCTCACCCGCGCGCTGCGAGCGGCGGCGGCAGGAACTTTGGTCCCGGCGATGACCCTCGCCGAGCGCGTCGCCGTCGGCGTGGGGTCATCGCCGCCCCCACCCCTGCATCGTGGTCGTCCGATCCAGACGATTGTCGTCGGCGTGGACGGCTCGCAGACGGGTGTGACGGCGCTGACCGTCGCGCTGTCGCTCGCCGGGGTCCTGGGGGCCGCGGTTCACGTGGTGAGCGCCTATGGCATCTTGCAGGAACCCTCCGACGCCGAGGCCGTGCTGGCGGCAGCGACGCGCGCCGCGCGCGCGAAGGGGCTTGAGGCCGTCACCCACGCGCGGCGCGATGACCCCGCCGAGGCGCTGATCGCCGTCGCCGAAGAGCAGGACGCCGACCTGTTGATCGTCGGCAGCACAGGCACGAGCCGCGCGTCGCGGTCCCTTCTGGGCAGCGTGCCGGACAAGATCTCCCACCACGCACCCTGCAGCCTCCTCATCGCGCGCACCGACTAACCGTCCTGCCCGGCGCGAGGACGGAAGCGAAGCGGCGCGCCACAGCGCTCGATAACGAGGCTTAGGTCAAGCGCAAGGGGAAAAGGCCGCTTGAGGAGCGGCATCGCGGCCGGCCACCCACCGGACCTTATGTATCGTCGGGGCGGTCGTCGAGCCATTCGTCGAGGATCTGGGCGACGTCGTCGTGGCGGTAGGCCTCGCCTGGCCCGGATCGTTCATGAGGCTCGTGGCGGCTGAGCGGTGGGAGCGGTGGCGGGTTTGTGGTGATGTGAGTGCGGCTCTCGTGTTGGGGGGATCGCGGCGGGAGGTTCTGGCGGAAGCGTCGGCGCTCGTCGAGGGCGGCGATGGGCGGCGGTCAGGGTGGCGGCCGAGTGGAAGTGCGCTGATCGTCGTTGGGGGTGTCGGCGCGGTTTAGCGCGCGGGCGGTGGTAGCGCGAGCGGGCGGGCGAACGCGGCGGCCAGCGCGTCGGTCCAGGGTCAGCTGCGTTGCAGGCGCAGGGTCGCGCGGCGGGCGTGGAAGGCCAGCCGCGCGGCGGTGTGCAGCAGCCGGTAGCGCAACGTCTTGGGTTCGCAGACGGCCAGCTCGCCGTCGAGCGCGAGGTGCTGGGTCCGGGCGGTGAGGTCTTGGGCGATGAGCGAGATCTCCAACCAGACGGCGTTGAGATCGAAGTCGCGGAACGGCAGATTCTCCAGGCCGGCCTGCTTGGCGGCCCGGATGCTGTCTTGGGCGCTGGCGCTGGCGCTGGCGCGGGCGCGGGCGCGGTGCACGCACTCGAGCTTGACCGTGTCGCCTTCGAGGTCGGTCAGCGTGGCCAGGAAGCGATGGCCGTCGTGATCGGTGAAGGAAAGCTGGGCGCCGGGGTGTGGGCGCTCGCGGCGGACGATCACCCGGCTGCCCGCGGGCCAGCCGGTGAGGTCGAGCCGGTCGGTGATCTCGGCCACCCATGCGCCCTCGCGCTCTTCGCCGTCCTGGCGGATCGCCGGGCGCCACGCGGTTTCGCCCACCTCGAGGATCGCCCGGCGGATCGTCTCGGTCAGATCGAAGCCTCGGCGTGGCCTTGGGCGAGCTCGCGCTCGCGGCGGTGCGTCGCGTCCTCCTTCTGATGCTGGCGCTGGGTGGTGCGCTGACCGATGCGGGCGCGCATCGCGTGGTCGGTCGCCGCCTCGGTCGCCGCGCGTTCCACCTGCCGCGTCGCGCGGCCGGGGCCGACGAGGTGCATGACCATCGTCACCGTGCGCGTCGTCTGGGTGCCCATCAGCAACGGCTGCAAGAACAGCGCGCGCACGTCGATGCGCGGCCACTCCGCGACCCACAACGTCACGTGCCCCGCCCCGTCGGTCGCGATGTGCGACCAGTGCTCATCGCGGGCCATCGGCCCCGCCGCACTCGCGCTGATCCCGTCCCCCGCGCTGCGTTGGCGGCCCTGGCGGCCCCACGGGTCATACGCGTCACGGATCGTCGCCGCGATCCCGCGCCGCGTGAGCACGCCGCTGACCAAGATCCCCGCGGCGTCCAGGAGGGATGGAACACGATCGGTGGCTCACAGGCGGGGGCCGGCAACGTCGTGGCGGGGAACGGTGACGAGGGCGTTCGGGTCGGCGCGCGAGCGACGGTGCGGTCGGCGTAGCCGCGCCTCAGGCGACCGCCGGCTCGAGCAGCGCCCGCGGGATGCCGCCCACGCCGGTCAGACCGGGGCCCACGTGGGTGCCGATGACCGGGCCGACCTCGGAGACGAAGACCGGTTCGGAGTCGTTGATCGCCCGGCCGCGCTCGACGAGGCGCTGCGCGACGTCGGGCGACTGGATGTGCTGAACGACCCAGCCGTCCGCGCCGTCGCGGGCGCGGCTCTCCATGAACTGCACCATGCGCTCGAAGGCGCGCCCCGCGGTGCGGACGCGCTCCACCGGGGTGATCTCCTCCTCGAGGGTGAGGATCGGCTTGATCCGCAGCGCGGTTCCGACCCACGCCTGGGCGCCCTGGATGCGTCCCCCCCGGCGCAGGAACTCGAGCGTGTCGATGCAGAACCAGATCATCAGGGCCTCGCGCGCCTCGCGGGCGCGGGCGACCACCGCGTCGCGGTCACCGCCGCCGCGCGCTGCGGCGGCCGCGGCCAGCAGGACGAGGCCGAGGCCGCCGCACGTCGTCGCGCTGTCGATGACCTCGATGCGCTCCCCGCCCGCACCCTGCTCCTGGAGCTGCGAGCGCGCCTGGCGTGCCGATTCGCACGTGCCCGAGATGCCGGCCGAGAGGTGGATGGAGACGACGTCGCAACCCTGCACGAGCAGCGGCTCGTAGACGGCGACGAAGTCGCCGATCGAGGGCTGTGAGGTGGTCGGCAGCTCGTCCGCCGAGCCGAGGTGCTCGTAGTAGGCGTCGAAGTTGGGGAGGTCGGCCTCGCGGTCCTGGCGGCCCTGCCAGTTCACGTAGAGGCTGACCTGGTGCAGCTCGTTGGCGTCCGCCAGCTCGCGCGGGAGGTAGTGGGTCGTGTCGGTGACGACGGCGACGGGGGGCATGGCGCGCCCGGACCCTATCTACACTCCGCCGCGCATGGCCAAGACGCTCGTCACCGGCGGCACCGGACTGGTCGGGTCCTGGGTGGTGCGCGCGCTGCTGGCGCGCGGCGACGACGTGCGCCTCGCGCTGCGCGACCGCTCGCGCCTGGACAACCTCGCCGGGCTGGAGCTCGAGGAGGTCCGCTGCGACGTCCTCGACCGCCGCGCCGTGCGGCGCGCGCTGCGCGGCGTCGACCGCGTCTTCCACCTTGCGGGGATGACTTCGCTGCGCAAGCCGGCCGAGACCGTCTTCCGCGTCAATGTGGACGGGACGCGAACGGTGCTCGAGGAGTGCCTGCGCGCGGGCGTGGAGCGCGTCGTGCACACCTCGTCGGTGGCGGCCATCGGGCCCGCCTCGCGCGGCTCGACGGCGGACGAGACGACGCCCTTCCACTGCGGTTACGGGATCCCGTACGTGGAGGCCAAGCGCGAAGCCGAGGTCGAGGCGCTGCGGCTCGGAGCGCACGGCCTGCCCGTCGTCATCGTGAATCCTGCGCACGTGTTCGGCCGCGGCGACCTCTACCGTTCCTCCACCGACGTGGTACGTCGCTTCCTGCGACGGCAGATCCCCGCCTTCGTCGCGGGAGGCATCAACGTCGTCGACGTCGCGGACGTCGCGCGCGGCCACCTGCTCGCCGACGAGCGGGGGATACCGGGCGAGCGCTACGTGCTCGGCAACCGCAACTACACCTGGGACCGCCTCTTCGCCGACCTCGGGAGGATCTCCGGGGTCGAGCCGCCGGCGGTCAAGCTCCCGGTTGGAGCCGCGCTCGCCTTCGCGCGCGCGGCGCAGGCGCTGCCCGGCACGCCGCCGATCACCGAGACCGAGGTGCGCGCGGCCTCGCTGTGGTGGACCTACCGCAACACCAAGGCCAAGCGCGAGCTCGGCTGGCAGCCCTCGCCGCACGAGGACACCATCGAGGCGACGATCTCCTGGTACCGCGAGCGCGAGGGCGACCGGCTGTCGCGCGCCGGCGCCCGCCAGCCGGTCGGCCTGCGGGCCGCCGGCTTCGCCGTGCGCCAGGCGGGCGGGGTCGTCGCCCGCTTCGCGTCCTAGGGCGAGTGGGCAGGCGTGGCGACCCTCTACCGCTGCCGTACCCCGACCGACTGGCTGTGCCCGTGCGGCCGCGTCGCGCGCGAGCTGCGCCGCCACGGCGTCGAGCACGACGTCGAGCGGGTGCCGTGGCGGCGCCGCGACCGCGAGGAGGTGCAGGCCCTGACGGGCCAGGGTCACGTGCCGGTTGTCGTCCTCGACGGCGAGCCGATCTGCGACTCGCGCCGGATCGTCGAGCACCTGCGGTGGCGGGCCGCTCAGGACCGGCCGGCCGCGACCGGCGAGTCGGCGTAGGGCGCCACGACAGCCGGCGGCGCCGCCGCGACGAGCACCTTCCTCAGCGCGCCGGGTCGACGACCCACTTCTCCGCGCGTCCGCCGCTCGGGGTGGCGAGCGCCGCTGCGAGCTCGTCGAGGCCGATGGTCGGGCCCGCGAGTCCGCGCCAGTCCACGTCTCCGGCCGCGAGCAGCGCGAGCGCTCGGTCGATCTCGGCGGGGGAGTGGTGGAAGGCGCCGCGCAGCTCGAGCTCGTCGTAGTGCAGCGGGCCGGTGGGCAGCGACACCTCTGCGCCCGGCGGGCACCCGCCGACGAGCACGACCACGCCGCCCGGCTGCGCCGCGGCGACAGCCGCCCGCCAGGCCTGCTCTCGCCCGACCGCTTCGAAGACGAGCAGATGGCGGCCGAGCGTCTCGACCGTCCGCGCACCGAGCGCCTGTGCCTGTTCACGGCGCTCGGGGTGGGGATCGGCGAGGGTCACCGTCCTGCTCTCGAGGACGAGCAGCCGGGCGAGCATCAGCCCCATCGCCCCGCCGCCGAGGACCGCGACGTCGTCGGCCTCCCCGCCGCGGTCGACCGCGTGGAGGGCCGCCGCGAGCGGTTCGGCCATCGCCGCGCCGGCGGGCTCGAGCCCTGCGGGAACCGCGTGGAGGGCGGCGGCGGGCGCCGCGATCCGCTCGGCGAAACCGCCGAGCACCCACCGTGGCGAGCGGCACACCTGGGGCCGGCCCGCCTCACACGGGCCGCACTCGCCGCAGGCGAGCGAGTCGCCGACGAGCACGCGCTCGCCGGTGTCCTCGCGTACGCCCGCGGTCTCGTGGCCGAAGGGGGACGGGTGGGGCCCGAGCACGCGGTGCCCGTGGCGGACCATCTTCACGTCGGTCCCGCACGTGGTCGCCGCCTCGACGCGCACGACGACCTCGCCGGCCGGCTCTGGCACGTCGCTCACGCGCACGTCGCCCGGACCGTGGAGCAGCGCGGCCTTCACGCCGGCACCGCGGCCTTCACGCCACCACCGCGGCCCTCACGCCACCACCGCCGCCCTCACGCCACGACCACCGCCTTGAGCGCCTCGCCGCTGCGGGTGAGCTCGAGCGCGCGCGCCGTCTCGTCGAGCCCGAGCCGGTGGGTGACCCAGGGCAGCGGGTCCACGCGCCCGGCGCCCAGCAACGCCAGCGCAGCGCGCATGTCGCCCGGGCCGGCCGAGTAGCTCGCGGTCACGGTCAGCTCGCGCAGGAAGGTCGCCGCCCCCTCGACCGGGAGCGGCGTGCCCGGATCCGGCGGCGCGTAGAGGCACAGGACGCCACCCGGCGCGAGGGCCGCCGCGGCGTCGGCGATCGCCGCCGGGCTCGGGGTGCAGACGATCGCAACGTCGACGAGCTCGTTGCCGTGGCGCTCGGCGCCCAGCGCCTGCGCACGCTCGAGCCGCTCCGGGTCGGGCTCGCGCACCCAGACGGCGTCGACCGCCCGCGCGTGGGCGGCCGCGATCTGGAGCAGGCCGTTCGCTCCCGCGCCGACCACGAGCAGCGCGTCGCCCGCCGCGAGCCCGGCGCGGTCCTGGGAGCGCAGCACGCAGGCCAGCGGCTCGACGAACGTCGCGGCGACGGGATCGAGCCCGTCGAGCTCGAGCAGCTCGCCGACGAGCCCGGCAGGCACCCGAACGCGCTCCGCGAACCCGCCGGGCTCCAGGCGGCCGGCGCGAAACGCCTCGCACAGCGTCTCGTGGCCGCGACGGCAGCGCCGGCACTCGCCGCACGGCGCGTGGTGGTGCACGGCGACCGTCGAGCCCGGAGCCACGCCGCGCACCTCCTCGCCGACAGCCTCGACGACGCCCACCAGCTCGTGGCCGAGCACGGCGGGGAGCTTGCGCGCGACGTACCAGTCGGTCACGTCCGAGCGACACACCCCGCACGCGAGCATCCGGCAGACGACGTCGCCCGGCCCCGGCTCGGGGTCGTCGATCTCCTCGAGGACGACCTCGCGCAGCCCGAGCGAGCGTGCTTCCCTCACGACGCCAGCGCGAGGACCGACGCCGGCGTCACGGGCGTCGCCACGCCGCGCTCGGTGACGATCGCGCTGACCAGGCCGGCAGGCGTGACGTCGAAGGCCGGGTTGCGGCACGGCGTGCCCTCGACCGTGAGCAGCGTGGCCCCGGCCCCGCGCACCTCGTCGGGCCCGCGCTCCTCGATCTCGATCTCGTCGCCGCCGGCGAGCGAGAGGTCGATCGTCGAGGTCGGGGCGACGGCGACGAACGGGATCCCCGCCTCCCGCGCTGCGAGCGCGTGGGCGTAGGTGCCGACCTTGTTGGCGACGTCGCCGTTGGCCGCGATGCGGTCCGCACCGACCACGACGGCGTCGACCTCGCCGCGACGCATGAGCCCCGCGGCGGCGCCGTCGACGATCAGGGCGTGGGCGATGCCCAAGCGCCCGAGCTCCCACACCGTCAAGCGCGCGCCCTGCAGGAGAGGCCGGGTCTCGCACACGAGAACCTCCACCGGGCCGCGGCGTGCGAGCTCGGCCACGACCGCGAGTCCGGTGCCCTGCCCGCTCGCCGCCAGCGCGCCCGTGTTGCAGTGGGTGAGGATCCGCCGCGCGCCCTCGAGCAGCTCGGCACCGTGGAGCGCGAGCGCCTCGCTGGCGGCGACGTCCTGCGCGTGGATCGCCTCGGCCTCGGCGCGCGCGGCGGCGGCCATGCCCTCTGGCACACGGAGCGCCGCGGCGCGCACGCGGTCGACCGCCCACGCGAGGTTCACCGCGGTCGGCCGAGCGTCCCGCAGCAGTCGCCAGGCGCGGTCCAGCCCGGCCGGGGAAGGGTCGCGCGCCACGCCCAGCGCCAGGCCGTAGGCGCCGGCCACGCCGATCAGCGGCGCGCCCCGTACCGCGAGGCGACGGATCGCTGCGGCCACTCCCTCGGCGTCCTCGAGCACGAGCGTCTCCTCGCGCCGGGGGAGCAGCGTCTGGTCGAGGATCGCCAGCCGCTCGCCGTCCCACACGAGCGGGGACGGGGCCGTCGTCGCGCTCGACGTCGCGCTCATGCGGCAGAGGCTAACGCGCGATCGCCGGCGCAGCGATCGCTGCGGCTCAGCGCCCTGGCGGCGCGACCGGCCGGGTCGCGGGCGTCTGGTGGCCGTAGGCGACGCCGTAGTCCTGGCCCGGGACCCCGCCGTGGTCGTGCACGTAGGCGAGGAAGCTCAGCGACAGCAGGGCCTGTCCGAGGCACAGCGCGGCGAGCAGCCCGCGGCCGCGCCGCGCGCCACCGGCCAGCGCGGCGAGCGCCAGTGAGACGAAGGGCAGGGCGAAGGCGACGAGCAGGTAGTGGCGGTAGACGATCGCTCCCGAGAGGGTGAGGATGATCCCGAAACCGAGCAGGGCGGCGGCGAGTGCCAGGCCGGTCTGGGTCCCGCCTCCCGCGAGCAGCGCGCGGACGGAGGCGGGGTCGCGCAGCGCGGCCCGGCGCGGCCACAGCGCGCGCGCCGCGGTGACGGCGACCGCGACGCCGAGCAGCGCGAGGCTCGCGTAGAGCAGGCCGACGATGTAGGTGGAGGTCCCCGAGAGATGCGGCTCGGCGACGAAGTCGCGGAACGAGCCGCCCAGCGAGAAGCGCAGGTCGACGCCGAGCGAGTCGACGATCCAGTAGCGCCAGAAGTCGAGTCGCACGATCGACTTGAGGCTGCGCACCGACGGGTCGTCGGTGCTCACCAGGTAGCGCAGCCAGCCGATCAGCGTGAGCGCCCCGAGCAGGCTGCCCGCGAGCCACCAGCGCCAGCGCACCCCGGCACGGCGGAAGAGCGCCGTCCACGCCGCGAAGCCGCCCGCGAGGAAGAAGCCGCTCATGTGGATCTGCCCGAGCCAGGCGCCGAGCAGGCCCCAGGCGAAGGCGCCGGCGCGGGTGTCGCGCCGCCACCAGCCCGCCAGCATCCCCATCGAGAGCAGCGGGAGGAGCGACTGCGCCCAGATCTTGCGCTCGAAGACGACCTGGAGCGGGTTGACGGCGACGAGGCCGACCGCCCACAGCCAGGGCTCGCGCTCCCCGAAGGGGACCCAGCGCAGCGCGAAGACGGCGAGCGCGACGACGGCGAGCACGCCGAGAACGGCCACGACGCGCGCGAGCGCGAGCGGGTCGTGGATCCCCAGCCCGCGGGCGAGGACCACGAAGGCCCACACGCTCATCCCCGGGTTGCGGATCCCAGCCCCGGAGGGCAGTCCGGTGGCCGGCAGGTCGCCGGCCTGGCTGCGGGCGAACATGGCGGCCTCGTCGGCCTTGTACTCCATGTCCGAGAGCCACAGCAGCCGCAGGACCGCGGCAGCGGCGATCGCCGCGGCGATCGCGGCGAGGATCACCGGCTCGCGGCGGGCTCGCGTCCTCGCGAGCCCGCGCGCGGCGGCCTGCGTCAACCCAGCCGGTTCTCGATGCCCATCGGCTGCGGCCCCGGGGCGGTCGCCTCGGGCGCCTCCTTCGGCGCCTCGGCAGGCCGCTCGACGCCCAGCACCTCGGCCAGCTCGCCCGACTCGTACATCTCGGCGACGATGTCGGCCCCGCCGACGAGCTCGCCGTTGACGAAGAGCTGCGGGACCGTCGGCCAGTTCGAGAGCGCCGAGAGCTCCTGCCGGATGGCCGGATGGGGCAGGATGTCGACCGCCGCGAACGGCGCGCCGGTCTGCTCCAGCGCCGTGACGGTGCGGGCCGAGAAGCCGCACATCGGCTGCTCGGGGGTCCCCTTCATGAAGAGGATCACCGGGTTCTCGGCAATGGCCTGGCTGATCTGCTCGCGAAGCTGCGCGTTGATGTCGTCGCTCATGAAGTCCTCGCTTCGGTCTTGATGGAGAGCGCGTGGATCGGGCCGCCGACCTCGGGGCCGAAGACGTCGTAGACCATGCGGTGCTGCTCGATGCGGCTCATGCCGGCGAAGCTCTGCGCCACGACCGTCGCCCGGAAGTGGTCCCCGCCGCCCGTCAGGTCCTCGACCTCCGCCGCGGATCCCGGGATGGCCTCCTCGATGCGCCGCCGTATGTCCTCGCTGGTCGGCATCGCCGTCGAGGATAGCCGGGCGGCTCGCTTGATCTCGGCGACGTCGCCGGCGGGAAGGTCGCCGCCGGAGCGCTCGGCCAGCTCCTCGAGCGGGATGAGGACCTCGTCGACGAAGCGCCGCGCTCGCTCGCGCAGCTCGAGCTGGGCCGGGGTCAGTCCGGGCAGCGGCCGGGCGGTGGCGTTCAGGGCGGCGGTGATGGTCATGAGGCTCCATTTCGGGGCCTGGTGGGGACGGCGTGCAGGGCGCGACGTGCGTGATCGCGACGGCGGGTGGCGCCCGGAAGGCCCAGCAGCAGCCCGGCCTGGTTGTCGACGACGTCCAGCGTCGTCGCCCGGGCGCGGGCGACGACGGGCGCGCCGTCGGCGGGCGCGATGCGGGCCAGCTCTGCGGCCTCGCGCAGCCACGCGAGGTACGGCGCTCACCGCGCAGGACGAGATCCTTCGCTCGGCGGCGAGCAGCGAGGGGGGGGGGGGGGGGGGGTCGCCGCCTGCCCGAAGCACCGCGATGGCGCCCGGAAGCTCCTCCTCGAGCTCCGGCGTCAGCGCGAGCCAAGCTTTCCCCCGACGCATCGCCGAGACAGTAACATGCGATTGACTACAAAGTCAGGCCGTCGTCGACTACCGGAGCAGGCAGCCTGCAGGGGGAGCGGAGAGACAGTGAGCGCGACCGTCGATCAGTCGGCGCGAGACGAGCCCAGGGAGCCCGAGCGGTCACTCTCCGCCGCGATGGATCCCGCGCTCTACTTCGACCCCGCGGTGGTCGAGGCCGAGCGGGGGGCGATCTTCGAGCGCACGTGGCAGCTCGCCGGACACGTGGCGGACCTGCCCGCGCCGGGGCGCTACCTCACGATGGACGTGGGCACCCGGCCCGTGCTCGTGCTCCGTGACGACGCGGGCCGGCTGACGGCGTTTCGCAACGTCTGCCGGCACCGCGGCTCGTGCCTGCTGGCCGGCACCCAAGAGTGCCCGAAGGCCATCCGCTGCCGCTACCACGGCTGGACCTACCGCCTCGACGGAACGCTCATCGGCGTCCCCGAGGGTCGCCGTATCCCCGGCCTCGACAAGCCGGCGCTCGGCCTGCTCCCGGTGCGCGTCGAGGAGCTCTGCGGGCTGATCTTCGTCAACCTCGACGAGGACGCCGCGCCGCTCGCGCAGACGCTGGACGGGCTCGCGACGCGCCTCGCGCCCTACCGCCTTCCCTCGCTGCGGCGCTTCGGTCCAGGCTCGGGCGGCGGGACGCAGCCCGCGAACTGGAAGGTAGTCGTCGACAACTACCTCGAGGGCTACCACATCCCCATCGCCCACCCGAGCCTGATGCGGCTGCTCGACTACGGGCGCTATGAGGTGGAGGTCCACGACGGCTGGGTGTGGTTCGAGGTGCCGCTCCGGGAGAAGCCCTCCAGCAACCGCACCGAGCGGCTCTACCAGCGGCTCGTGCGCCCGATGCCGGGGCTTCGTGAGGAGGACCGGCGGGTCTGGCGCTACGTGTTCATCTACCCGAACACCACGATCGACCTGTACCCCGACCAGGTGAATACGTGGCGCCTGCGGCCCGACGGGCCGGGCTCAACGGGCGACGAGTGGGGCGTGTTCTCGGCGCCCGGGGGGACGCCGCTGACCCGCGCGGTCCAGCGCATCAACCACCGCCTCAACTCGCGCGTCCTCGAGGAGGACTCAGACCTCGTCCGCAACGTCCAGGCGGGGCTCGCGACGCGCGGCTTCCGCCCCGGCCCGCTTTCCCGGCGCGAGGCGGGGGTCGCGTGGTTCGCCGACCGCGTGCGCGCGGATCTCGGGCGGGGGTATGGCACAGGCGCCGACTCCGAAGCGGCCGACCGCGCGGGGGCGCGACCATGAGCGCGACGACGAAGGAGGCCGCGCCGCGCTCGACCCGCGAGCGCATCCTCGACGCCGCGTGTGACGTCATCGCGACCGATGGCATCGACGACGCGCGCATCGCGCGCGTCGCACGCGTGGCCGGGGTGTCCACCGCGCTCGTCCACTACCACTTCGAGACGCGCGACGCCCTGCTCGCCGAGGCGCTCGAGCACTCCTTCGACCTCGCGGCGACGGTCCGCATCGGCCCCGAGGACGACGCCGCCGACGCGGAGCGCTCGGTCGCCCGGCGGCTGGCCGACATGGTCGAGCAGTCGCTGCCCGGCAACGACATCGAGCGCCGCGAGTGGCAGCTCTGGATCGAGCTGTGGCTGCGCGCCGCGCGCGACGAGAGCCTGCGCCCCATCGCCGCCCGCATGTACGAGCGATACCGGACGTGGATCGCGGGCGCGATCGCCGACGGCGTCGCCGCCGGGGAGTTCGCCGCCGTGGATCCGGACGCCACCGCCGACCTGGCGATGGCGCTCATCGACGGGATGGGGGTTCGGGCGCTGCTCGGCGACCCGGCCATGCCGCTGGCCGCGGCGCGGGCGCGCGTCGGCACGGTCCTCGCCGGCGAGCTCGGGATTCCCGCCGGCCGGCTGCCCTTCGCGAGCGACGACCACCACCACGCCGAGCATGGAGGCACGACATGACCGATCCCTTCGACCTCGCGTGCGTCGCCGTGAGGTCCTCCGGGGCGGCGCAGGGCTCGGCTACGCGCAGCGCCTCATTCAGGGCAAGCAGCTGCTGCGCATCGACCGCGACCAGGTGCCCAACTCGCGGTCTCACGACTTCGACGTCGACGGTGATCGGCGGGGAGGACGAGGGCCACGTCGTGACGACGGGCATCCTGCTTGGCGTCAACGTGCGCCCGGCGCGTCCGGACGAGATCGAGCCGAATAGCTCCCGAGTGGAGTGACTGACTCGGAGCGTCGGCGGCGCTATGGGCGCAGGCGCTCCCGTCGCCGCTCGGGGGAGGGCTCGCGTTCCGTCATCGTCCAGTAGCATACTGGACGCTTGCGATGGACGGCCAAGCGCGAGCCGGCGAGCGGGGTCGAGGCGTTCTCGCAGCTCGAGCGCTTCCTCCAGCGCGCCGCCAGCCAGCAGCTTGAGCTTGGCGCGGTCGAGTGCGAGTCAGAGCGCCGCGGCCGCGAGCTTGTGCGGCTGCTGCTGCAGGCCCACGTCGACGCACGCGGCGACGGCGACGTCGGTCAGGCGATCGTCGTCCAGCGCCCCGAGGGGCCTGTGCGGCTGGGCTGCAAGCGATGCCACACGCGCCCTGTCCTGACGCTGTTCGGCGAGGTGCGCATCACGCGGATGGCGTACGTGGCGCCGGGTCACCGAGCGGTCCACCCGCTCGACCGGCAGCTGCGGCTGCCGCGGCGGATCTACAGCTACGAGTGCCAGCGACGGCTGCTGCGCGCGGTCGTCTGCTCGCCGTTCGACGAGGCGATCGGTTTCTTCGCCGAGATGACCGGCGTGACGGTGCCCAAGCGCTCGGCCGAGCAGCTGGTCCGCGAGGCGGCCGTGGACTTCGACGGCTTCTACGCACAGCGCGAGGCGGCCGAAGTCAAGCCCGCCCAGGGCGAGATCCTCGTCGCGGCGATCGACTGCAAGGGCATCCCGATGGTCAAGCCCGAGCGCGCGCTGCGCGTCGTCCGCCGCGGCAAGGGACAGAAGGCCAACAAGAAGCGGATGGCGACCGTCGCCGCCGTGCACAACCAGGCGCCCGTCGTGCGCACCCCACAGGAGGTCCTCGACAGCCTGTTTGACGCCGGCGAGCGCCGCGAGCGCCAGCCTCGCCCGAGACCCGGCCACAAGCGCGTGTGGGCGAGCCTGACCGCCGACAAGGACACGTTCATCGCCGACGTCAAGGCCGAGATGACCCGCCGCGACCCTGACCGCCAGCGCACCTGGGTGATCGTCACCGACGGCGAACGCGCGCTCCAGCACCGCGTCGCCGACAGCTTCGAAGACGTGACCCTCGTGCTCGACCTCCTGCACGCGCTCGAGAAGCTCTGGAAGGCCGCCCACGTCCTTCATCGCGAAGGCAGCCCCGAGGCCCAAGCGTTCGTCTACCAGCGCGCCAAGCGCATCCTCGAAGGCGATGTCGACCAGGTCGTCAAGGGCCTAAAGCTGATCGTCACCAAGCGCCGACTCAACGGCAACAAGGCCAAGACGCTGCTCGATGTCGCCGCCTACTACCGGCGCAACCGCGGGCGGATGCGCTACGACGCCTACCTCGCCAACGGCTGGCCGATCGCCTCAGGCACCGTCGAAGGCGCCTGCAAGAACCTCATCCGCGACCGCTTCGAGCGATCCGGCATGCGCTGGACCCAAGAAACCGCCGAAGCCCTCCTACGCCTCCGCGCCCTCCACCTCTCAAGCGACTTCGACACCTACTGGGAACACCACATCGAACGCGACCAACAGCGCCTATACCCGGCCTGGCAGGTCGTCCTGAAGTACCACGCCCTATTCGAATCGACATCTCCACTTCGCAGCAGCCATCGCTCTGGACTGCCATGAAGGAGGGCCTCCTCGGTGCCACGCTGAGCGTGTTATCGAGGAGCGAGCGCGAGGAGGCCCGTTCTCATGTTGCACGCTGGATTGGATCTGAGTCGTCGGAAGGTCGACGTCTGCCTGCTGTCGGCGGGTGGTGAGATCGTCGAGGAGTTCGCGTCGCCGCCGGATGCCGACGGGCTGGTGGGCCTGGCGCGCCGGGTCGGCCGACACGGACGGCCGGTGCGCGCGGTGATCGAGTCGATGACCGGCGCGCGGTTCGTGCACGACCGCCTCGAAGAGCTCGGCTGGGATGTCCTGATCGCCGACGCCGCGAAGGTCAAGGGGCTGGCGCCGCTGGCGTGCAAGACCGACAAGATCGACGCGCGGGTGCTGGCCGTGTTGTCCGAGCGCGACTTGGTACCGGAGATCTGGCTGCCGGACCCGCGCGTGCGGCGCGAGCGCGAGCTGGCGCGCTTTCGGATGCATCTGGTCAAGCACCGCTCGATGCTCAAGCACCGCATCCACGCGACGCTGATTACCTTCGGGCACCCGTGCCCGGTCAGCGACCTGTTCGGCGTCGCCGGCCGCGAGCTGCTGGACCGCCTCGACGTGCCGCAGCCGTGGCGCGGCACCGTCGACGCCAGTCTGGAGCTCATCGGCGACCTCGACGCCCAGATCGACGCGATCAACAAGGACCTGCGAGCCGGCGGCGCCGATCACCCCTACGTCCCGCTGCTGTTGACGGTTCCCGGGATCGGCTGGGTGCTGGCGTTCACGATCGCCGCCGAGATCGGCGACATCCACCGCTTCCCGTCAGCGAAGAAGCTCTGCGGCTACACCGGGCTCTGCCCACGCGTGAATCAGTCCGGCGATCGCGACCGCCGCGGCCCGTTGACCAAACAGGGTCCCAAGTACCTGCGCTGGGCGATGCTCGAAGCCACCATGCACGCGCTCCGCCACCCCGCCTACGCCGAGCGCTACCAGCGCAACAAGCGCCGCCTCGGCCGCCAGCGCGGCGCCAAGGTCGCCCAGATCGACATCGCCAGAAAGCTCACCGAAGCGATCTGGCACATGCTCACCACCAACCAACCCTTCACGCCCGCCCCGGGAGGCTCCACTTTTCGTCTGGCCGCCTGACGGCCCTTTTTGGACTTGAGCCCTCGGAGCCGGCCTCCAATGTCGCCTGGTCCTGCCGCTGAGCAGGCCATAGAGAGATGAGCGCCGCTCGCCCACCCGCAACCCGCAGGACCCAACCCCACACCACCACCGCCATTGACAACCCGCCCTTCTTCATAGAGACGAGAAGGAGTGTCCTAACAGTCGGACGCCTCGCTGTCGCTCGTCGCGACAAGCAGTCGTGTGCAGGCTTCGCGTCCCGCCCCGGACGATGTCAAACCTTCCGGGTAGTGCGAAGGCGGCATACTGCGTGTTCCGCCAGCGCAGGAGGAGGCGCGAATCCATGAGCGATGGGCGTTATGACGCGATAGTCGTTGGAGCGCGGTGCGCAGGATCGCCCACCGCGATGCTGCTCGCTCGAAAGGGTTACCAGGTGCTGTTGCTGGACAAGGCGACCTTTCCGAGCGACACCATGTCCACGCACCACGTGCATCCGCCCGGAGTGGCTGCGCTCAAGCGCTGGGGCCTCTTGAAGCGGTTGGAAGCGACCGGCTGCCCTCCGGTCGAGACCTACTCCTTCGACTTCGGACCGCTGACGATCACTGGGTCCCCGCGGCCGATCGACGGGGTCGCTCGCGGCTACTGCCCGCGCCGCACCGTCCTCGACCAAATCTTGGTCGACGCCGCGGTCGAGGCGGGCGCGGAGCTGCGCGACCGCTTCACCGTCGATGAGATCCTCGCTTCCGACGGAACCGTGACCGGCACACGCGGTCACGAGAAGCAGGGCGCGGCGGTCACAGAGCGCGCCAAGGTCGTGATTGGCGCCGACGGCAGGCACTCCTTGGTTGCTAAGACGGTCAAGCCGCAGCACTACGACGAGCGGCGCTCCCGCCTCGCGATGTACTACGCGTACTGGAGCGGTCTGCCGGTCGGCGGGTTTGACACCACCGTCCGCGCCGAGAACCGTCGCGGCTTGGGCGGCGATCCCCACCCACGATGACCTCACCGTGCTCCCCTTCGGCTGGCCGGTGGAGGAGTTCCGGGCGAACCGCAAGGACATCGAGGGGAACTTCTTTGCCGCCGTCGAGTTCGCCCCCGAGTTCGCCGAGCGGGTGCGCGCGGCGAAGCGGGAGTCGAAGTTCATCGGCTCAGCCGATCTGCCCGGGTATTTTCGCAAGCCGTTCGGTCCGGGCTGGGCGCTGCTCGGAGACGCGGGCTACCACAAGAATCCGATCACCGCGATGGGTATCAACGACGCCTTTCGCGACGCGGAGCTAGTGGTCGGCGCGCTCGACGATGCGTTCTCGGGGCGGCGCTCATACGAGGATGGGATGACCGACTACCAGCGCGCACGCGACCGCGAGGCGTTGCCTGTCTATGAGTTCACCGATGAGTTCGCGCAGCTCCAGCCCCCGCCGCCGGAGATGCAACAGTCTGCTCGGGGCGTTGCAGGGAAACCAGGAAGCGATGGACGCGTTCGTCAGCGTGCAGGCGAATACGCTCGCGGCGCCGGAGTTCTTCGCGCCTGGCAACGTCGGGAAGATCATGGCAGCGGCTGGTGAGAGGCCGTGACCGCGGGACGCGATGGAAGTGGGCAAGCGTGACTCAAGCGTTCCTCGAGACGATGAGCGGAACCTGACCTCTCGCGCTGTCGGTTCGCGCGAATCGCAGGCATCTCGCCTGACGCTGTTCAGGCGCCCGCAACGGACGAGCGTCGGGCGCGTCGCGAGCGAGGTGCCGGCTTGCGCATCGCCCGGGCGAAGCAGCGGCCGCATGAGACCGACCGGCCGCTCCGAGCCCGACCCCATGTTCGCGCCGGACGCTGCGGGCCTGGTCGACGCCGCCTCCGCCTCGCTTCGGCGCGCCAGGGCCGCGCCCGCCGCCGTGCTGCGGCCCTTCGATCCGCAGGCCTCCGGATCCTCGGGCGACGCGACGTGGCCCGGCGAGGGCCAGTACCTCTTCGCGCGAGGCGGAATCTCGACGGCCAACCACATCACCGGGCCCACCTACCTGCTCAGCTGGGGCATCGCCACGGTCGACAAGGTCGACCACCGTCGCATGCGCGCGCAGGCGATGGCCTTCACCGAGATGATCCTGCGGCTCGGCCGGACGCCGGCCCGCGAGCTCGATACCCCCTGAGCCTCCGACGGGCGGGTCCGCGGACGCGGGCGCCGCGGCGATGCCGGGTCCTTGACAATCGTCGGGCTGATCGAAGACATTCGCCCCCGGACCTGATCAGAGGGGGAGGCGCGAGTGCGAGCCGGCGCTCGAGCACACACACGCGCAGGCCGGCGCGCGCGAGATAGGCGGCGGCGGTGAGCCCGTTGTGGCCTGCTCCGACGACGACGCGTCGTAGGGTGAGGCGCCGTTGTCGCCCGGCCGGGCGACCACCGGATCGCGTCCCCGGGATCCCGTTCGGCCGGCCATGCGAAGATCGAAGCTACCCGTTAGTGTGACTGACTACAAGGTCAGGACGTGACATGACGCGCCTGCAAGATCTCGCCGCGGAGCACCTGCTCCTCCACTTCACCGACATGCCCTACGTGCGCGAGCACGGGGTGCAGGTCCTGGCCCGCGGCGAGGGGGTCCACGTCTTCGACGAGGCCGGGCGGCGCTACATCGACGGCCTCTCCGGGCTCTACTGCACCAACCTCGGCCACTCCTACGGCGACGAGATCGGCCACGCCGCGCTCGCCCAGATGCGCGAGCTGCCGTTCACCACCAACTGGACGGTCGCCCATCCGCGCTCGATCGAGCTGGCCGCGCGCCTCGCGCAGCTCGCCCCGCCGACGCTGAACCGCGCCTTCTTCACCTCGGGCGGCTCGGAGTCGGTCGAGTCCGCCTACAAGCTCGCGCGCCAGTTCCACCAGGCCAACGGCCAGCACCAGCGCGTCAAGGTCATCGCCCGCGAATACGCCTACCACGGCACCACGCTCGGTGCGCTGTCTTTCACGGGGATCCCCGTGTGCCGCACGCCGTTCGAGCCGCTCGCCGTGCCGACCCGCTTCGTCTCCAACACCAACGCCTATCGCCACCCCGACGGCGACGACGAGGCGCGCTTCTGCCGCGCGCTGCTCGACGAGATCGAGGCGGTGATCGAGTTCGAGGCGCCCGAGACGATCGCCATGCTGATCGCTGAGCCGGTGCAGAACGCCGGCGGTTGCCTCGTGCCCCCGGCGGGCTACTGGGAGGGCCTGCGCGAGCTCTGCGACCGCCACGGCATCCTCCTGGTCTCCGACGAGGTCATCTGCGCCTTTGGCCGGCTGGGGGAGTGGTTCGGCGCGCAGCGCCTGGGCTACGAGCCCGACATGATCACCTTCGCCAAGGGGCTGACGGCGGCCCACGCGGCCATGGGTGGCGTCCTCGTCGCCGACCGCGTCGCCGCGCCGTTCCTCGACGGGCGCGCGGACTACCTGCACGGGGTGACCTTCGGCGGCCATCCGGTCGGCGCGGCCGTGGCCCTCGCGGTGATCGGCGCGATGGAGCGCGACGGGGTGCTCGACAACGTCCGCGCCAACGAGGCTAACGCCGCCCGCGCGCTCGAGCCCCTGCGGGAGCTGCCGATCGTCGGCGACCTGCGCGGCATCGGGCACTTCTGGGCGCTCGAGCTCGTCGCCGACAAGGCGACGCGGCGCACCTTCGAGGGCGAGGAGGCCGACTTCATCCTTCGCGACGTGCTCTCCGAGCGGCTCCTCGAGCACGGCCTCATCTGCCGGCTGGACGACCGCGCCGACCCGATCGTGCAGCTCGCACCGCCGCTAGTGGCCGAGGCGGCGCTCTTCGACGAGATCGGGGCGATCCTCACCGACGCGCTCGAGTACGCATGGGCACGCGCTCGCGAGCTTCCCTCGATGGCGGGCGCGGAGATCGCGTGAGCGCGGGCGCCGAGAGCCTCCGAACCCGGCCGCCGACGCCGCCCGAGCGGGGCGCTACACTTCGGAAAGCATGGTGAACCTCACTGACAACGCGGCCGAGAAGGTCCAGGAGTTCCTCACCGGACAGGAGAACGCGGTCGCCACCGCGGGCCTGCGCGTCGGCGTCCGCGGCGGTGGATGCTCGGGCTTTCAGTACCTGCTCGCCTTCGACGAGCAGCGCGACGGCGACACCGTCGTCGAGAGCCACGGGCTCCGTCTGCTCATCGACGAGCCGAGCCTCGCCTACGTGCGCGGGTCGACCGTCGACTACGTGGAAGGCCTGCAGGGCGCCGGCTTCAAGGTGGAGAACCCGAACGTGATCGCGGCCTGCGGCTGCGGCTCGTCCTTCCGCGTCGCCGAAGAGGAAGAGGTCTCGGCCGTCTGACGGCCGGGCCGCGCCGGACGGCGTCGTTCGCCGTCGTGGCGTCTCTTGCGCTGGCCGCGGCGTGCGTCGGCCTGTCCGCGTGCGGCGGCGGGGGCGACAAGGGCGCGGACTCGTCCGGCCCTGCTGAAAGCGGCGCTTCGCCGGCGCAAGACGCCAGGAGCCGCGCCCCGTCGAGCACGGCTGAGGGCGGCGCCTCGTCTGCTCCGAGCCTCGCGGTCGGCCTGAGCGAGGCCAACCCGAACCTGGTGTGGAGTGCCGCCGCGCGCCCCGTGCCGCCGGACGGCTTCGGGCCGTGGCGCGACCTGCTCGTCGCGCTGCGGCCCCGCTACGTGCGGCTGCTCGTGAGCTGGGACAAGGTGCAGCCGCGCGCGGGCGCGCCCGCCGACTTCGCCCGCCGCGACGCCGGCTGCATCCGCGCGGTCCCGCCGTGCGCTCCCTACACGGGTGTCCGCGAGCAGCTCGAGGCGATCGCCTCCGAGCAGCGCGCCCAGGGCGGCTGGGGCCCGCTCGAGGTGCTCGTCGTGCCGCTGGAGACCCCTGCGTGGGCCGTCGAGCCGCCCCGCGGGTGCCGGTCTCGCGGCGACGAGCCCAAGGCGCGGGCGCCCGCCGATCCCGCGGACTACGGGCGCTTCGTCCGCGGCCTGCTCGCCGTGGCCGCGCAGGTCGGCGCGCGCGTTCGCTACTGGAGCCCGTGGAACGAGCCCAACCACCCCGGCTTCCTGAGCCCCCAGCGCCGCCGCTGCGACACCGGCGCGGCGCCCGTCGCGCCCGCGCTCTACGCGCGCATGGCGCGCACGCTGCGCCGGGCCCTCGATGCGGCGCCCGGGGAGCAGGAGATGGTCCTGGGAGAGCTCGCTGGGTACGACAGCCGGCGCCCCACGGCCGTCTCGGCGACCGAGTTCATCGATGCGCTCCCCCGCGACGTGGCTTGTTCGGGCTCGATCTGGGGCCAGCACGCCTACGTTGGGAGCTCGGGACGCAGCGAGAGCGCCGGCTACGCCGGCGACGCCGATCTGGACGGAAGCCCGGCGCTGCTCGCCTCCGTCGGTCGTGCGATCGACGCCAAACGCTGCCCCGCGCCGGTGCGGCTGTGGATCACCGAGACCGCGGTCGGCGGCCCGCGGGCGGGGAAGCCGCGCCCGGCCGACCGGGCCTCCCAGGAGGCTGCGTGCCGCGACATGCAGCGCGCGCTTCTGTCGTGGTACGCGAACGAGCGCGTGGACGTCGCCTTCCAGTACACCTTCCGGGAGGACGACTTCTTCCCCGTCGGCCTTGTGGACACCGGCCTGACCCGCACCTATCCCGTCTATGACCTGTGGCGCGCCTGGGGCGGGCGCCGCGTGCCCGGCGCACCACCGCCGCCGCTGCCCGCCGCGTGCAGGGGCTGACCGTGCTCGTGCGCCCAGAGCCCGACGGCGCGGTGACGTGCATCGGCCAGCCCGCCCACGCGTGGCTCTCGGGGCAGCTCGCCCGCGCCTGGGGCAACGCGCGCTTCGGGACGCTCGGGCCCCGCGAGGAGGTCTGCCTGGCCGCGGAGCAGCACGACATCGGCATGGCCGCGTGGGACGCCGCGCCCGGGCTGAACCACGCCACCGGTCGGCCCTACGGCTTCATGGAGATGCCGCTCGAGGTCCACGTCGAGCTGTGGTCGCGCGCCCCCGGGCTCGCCCTGCCCCAGTCTCCCTACGCCGCGCTGCTCATCTCCATGCACGGGACGGCGCTCTACGCGCTGCGCGACGTGGCGGCCCTCGCGCCCGGCGACGCGCAGCTGGTGCGCGACTACCGCGAGGCCCAGGCCGCGCTCCAGGCGCGCCTGCGCGCCTCGCTTGGGGTCACCGAGGCCGAGGCGTCACGCAACCAGCGCCTGCTCCGGACATGGGACTTCCTCTCGCTCGCCGTCTGCCTGGGCTGGGCACCGACGGCGATCGACGACGTGCCGGGTGCGGACGGCGCGGAGCGCCTCGAGCTCGCCCCGGCCGACGAGGGCAGGTTGCTCATCGACCCGTGGCCGTTCGCCGAGCTCGAGCTCGAGGTCCACTGCGACGGACGCCGGCTCGAGGGCCGCTTCGACGACGAGCGCGCGCTCCACGAGGCGCTCGCCGCCGCTCCGTGGCGGCGGCTGCGCTGGCGGCTCGCCTCCTACACTGCACCGCTCGATGGGTGAGCTCGGGACTGACGAGAACCCGCTCCGCATTGCGGTGATCGGGGCGGGGCCGGCGGGCTTCTACGCCGCCGCCCAGCTGCTGGGCAAGAAGGCGACGCACGTCACGTCGGTGGACATCTTCGACCGCCTGCCGACCCCGTGGGGGCTCGTGCGGCTTGGCGTGGCCCCCGACCATCCCAACATCAAGGCGGTCTCGCGGGTCTATGAGAAGACGGCGGCCCACGAGCGCTTCCGCTTCTTCGGCAACGTCGAGTTCGGCCGCGACGTCGACCGCGACGACCTGCTCGCCCACTACCACGCCGTCGTCTACTCCGTCGGCGCGCAGGCCGACCGGCGCATGGGCATCCCGGGTGAGGAGCTGCCCGGCTCGTGGTCGGCCACCGACTTCGTCGCCTGGTACAACGCCCACCCCGACTACCACCACCTCGACTTCGACCTGGGCTGCGAGCGGGCCGCGGTGATCGGCAACGGGAACGTCGCCCTGGACTGCGCGCGGATGCTCGCCCTGACCCACGACGAGCTGCGCGCGACCGACGTCGCCGACCACGCGCTCGAGGCCCTGCGCGAGTCGCGGGTGCGCGAGATCGTCGTGCTCGGCCGCCGCGGCCCGGTGCAGGCCGCCTTCACCAACCCCGAGCTGCTCGAGCTGGGGGAGATGATCGACGCCGACGTCGTGGTGGCCGCGGAGGACGTCGAGCTCGACCCCTTGAGCCGCGCCTTCCACGACGACCTCGCCGACATCACCGCCCGCAAGAACGTCGAGATCCTCTCGGGCTATGCGACGCGCGAGCCCGTCGGGCGCGAGCGGCGCATCCTCCTGCGCTTCCTGTGCTCGCCGGTCGAGATCGTCGGTGACGGGAAGGTCGAGGGCATCGTCGTCGAGCGCAACGAGCTGGTGGCCGATCCGGAGACCGGCCGCCTGCGCGCCGTCCCGACCGGCGAGCGCGAGACGATCCCCGTCGGCCTCGTCCTGCGCTCGATCGGCTACCGCGGGGTGCCGCTGCCCGGCGTTCCCTTCGACGAGCGCTCGGCGACGATCCCCAACGACGGCGGCCGCGTCCTCGACGCGGCCGGCGGCGCGCCGCTGGGTCGCGAATACGTGACCGGGTGGATCAAGCGCGGCCCGTCGGGCGTCATCGGCACCAACAAGAAGGACGCCAACGAGACCGTCGGCCTCCTGATCGAGGACGTGGAGGCCGGCCGCCTGCCCGATCCGCCGGAGTCAGACCCCGACGCCATCGAGCGGCTGCTCGTCGAGCGTGGGGTCGAGGCGGTCACCCACGAAGGCTGGGAGGCGATCGACCGCCACGAGCGCGACAGCGGCGAGCCCCACGGCCGCCCGCGCGTCAAGCTCCCGCGCTTCGACGACCTGCTCGAGCGCGCCCGCGGGGCGGGCGTCGCGCGCTAGAGCCCGGCGGGCGCCGGCGCGAAGGCCGCCGGCCGCTCCATCATGGCGATGTGGCCGGCCTCCGGCACACGGACAGCCGGCGCCCCGGGCCGGCGTTCCAGCACGGCGTCGATGCCCGTGGCCGGGATGACGCGGTCGCGCGCTCCCCACACCAGCCCCAGCGGGGCCTGGACGGCTGTGAGCGCAGGGCGAAGGTCGGCCGCGACGACCGCCGCCAGGGCAGCGCGGACGCGGGTCGCCCCGCGCGAGGCCAGAACCATCGCGCGGGCCTCCGCGGGCGGGATCCCCGCCGCGTCGACGGTCCCGCCGGCCAACAGGAGGCGACGGCCCCAGGCCGAGTCCGCCAGCGGAGCGCCGGCGCGGCGCAGGGCGATGAGCTGCTGGCTGACGGCGGCAAAGACCTCCCCCGCGGGTCTCGGGACGGGACGCAGTCCGGCGGGAGCGACCAGCACCAGGCGGCGCACCGACTCGGGATGCCGCGCTGCGAGGCTGAGGGCCAGCGCGCCTCCCATCGAGTGGCCGACGAGGTCGAACGGCCGCGGCACCCCGGCCTGGGCAAGGCCGTCGCCGATCGCGGCGGCCACCGCGTCGAGCGCGAAGCCCGGGCCGGTGGGCGGCGAGGCCCCGAAGCCGGGAACATCGAGCGCGACCGCGCGGCGGTGTCCGAGCCGCGGGACGACGCGGCGCCAGATCAGCCGTGTGGTGGCGAGCCCGTGCACGAGCACGAGCGGATCGCCGACACCGGTGTCGTCGAGCCCGAGGACGGCGGGCAGGCTATCCGGGCGCAGCGTCCAACGAGCGCCAGAGGTAGCGGCTCGCCGTCGAGCGGTGCGGGCGCCAGGGCTCCGCGATGCGCGTCATCTGCTCGCGTTCGGGGAGCTCGGCGAGGCCGTAGGCGCGCATGACCGCGCGGCGGACGCCGAGGTCGCCCACGGGCAGGATGTCGGGCCGGTCGAGCTGGAAGAGCAGGAAGACGTCAGACGTCCACTCACCCAGGCCCTTGACGGCGACGAGCTCGGCCGCGACGTCCTCGTCGGAGAGCTCGTCCAGGCGCGTGAGCTCGAGCTCTTCGTCGACCACGTGCTCGGCCAGCGAGCGCAGGAAGACGACCTTCATGCGCGACAGCCCGACGGCCGCCCGGAACTCCACGGGATCCTGCGCGAGGATCTCCTCGGGCGTGGGCGGGCGGCCGCCGAAGCGCTCGAGCAGGCGGCCGTGGATCGCCCGCGCCGCCTTGACCGAGAGCTGCTGGCCGACGATCACCCGCACGAGCGCGCCGTAGTGGTCGTCGCGCGCCACGCCGCGGCGCCCGGCGCGCTCGCCGAGGCCGCCGTCGGCCTCGATCGCGTCGATCAGCGCGCGCAGCACCGGGTCCGCCTCGCGCAGGTACGCGACCGCCGCTGAGCGGTCGGGGTAGTCGCTCAGCTGAGCCCCGCGGGGAGCGGCGCGCCGATGGACTCCCCGTCCAGCGCGTTGAGCGCGCGCTCGACCGAGGTGGCGATGCACGTGAAGGTCGGGGTGTCGCGCTTGGTGAACGCGCTCGACTCGGTGGTCCGCAGCCGCTGCACGAGGTCGAGGAAGGAGGCGGGGTCGTCGGTCTCGAAGGCCACCACGAACTCCTGGTCGTCGAGCCCGAACGAGTAGCTCGTGTTGAGGTCGATCGACGGGTACTCCCGGCCCATGCGGATGTGCTCCTGCATGATCCGGTAGCGCTCGTCGGGCGCGAGCCGGTACCACTCGCGCGTCTTGATGAACGGATAGACGAAGAGGTAGCGCGAGTGGCCGGGGCGCACCTCGAGACGCGACTCGTCGGAGTACTCCGAGGGCTTGGTCATCGCGAGGTAGGAGTACGGCGTGTCACACCACTTCGCCAGGCCGCTCTGGGACAGCACGACGTGGAACTCGTGGATGCGCTCGAGGTTCTGGCTCTGGCTCAGGAGCAGGAGGTCGGCGTCGCCGCGCGTCCCGACGAGCGAGAAGGCGCGAAGCAGGCGATCCGAGGCGAAGTCCTCGCAGGCGGCGAGGAACTCGCGCTTGTCGCGCGCGCGCTCGTCGGGATCGCGCCGGCGCCAGGCCGGATCGACCTTGAGGAACGTGTACTTGACGAAGTGGCGCTCGGGCACGGCGGCACCCCTCAATATAGTCACGACGATGTCGCGGACCGCACTGCTCGCGGTGCTGTGCGCCCTCCTCGCGCCCGGCGTCGCCGCGGCGCGCACGCCCGGCCCCGCGCCGGCCACGGCGCCGGGGGGCCCGCGGGTCGTGCTCGCCTTCCTCCCGGGCCGGGAGAAGGGCCCGCAGACCAAGATCGTGCTCGCGCGCTTCGCCAAGCGCCCGAGCCTGACCGCCCTGGGCTTCGTCAGCGCGACGGCCGGCACCTACAACGCCACCCAGGCCCTGCTCGACATCGGCCAGGGGACGCGCACCTCGTTCAACGTCTACAGCCCGAAGAAGCCGCCGGACACCGCGCTCGTGAACTTCCGCGGCGGTGCCTTTATCGCCGGCTGGTTCGACGTCCTGCGCCGCGCGCAGAGCGCGCCCGAGGAGCTGCATCCGGGGCTGCTCGGAAGCTCGATCCCGGGCGGCGCCGGCTTCGTCGGCATCCGCGACCAGCCCAACCCGCCCTCGGTCTCGGCCGCGAACGAGGACGGGCTGATCCCCGGCCTCTCGCTCGGGAAGCCCGAGTCCGTCGTGCCGCGGACGGCGACGATGCTGCGCCAGCGGCGCTTCGTGGTCGTCTACCTGCCGGCCAAGCGCGCCGGGGGCCGCGCGCTGGACGGGCTGCTCGCGGCCCGCGCGCCCGGCGAGCTGCTCATGGTGATGCGCGAGCCGCCGAGCAAGTCGGCCTCGGTGCTCCTGCCGATCGCGGCCGCGGGGCTGGGCAGCGGCAACCTCACCTCGGCCACGAGCCGGGGCGATGGCTTGGTGACCGGAATCGACATCCTGCCGACGGTCCTCGTGCACCTCGGCGTGCCGGTGCCCCAGTCGGTCAAGGGCCAGCCGATGAGCACGGCGGGCGTCCGCGACGCCGACGCGCTGCTGGACTTCGAGAAGCGCTCGCGCGTCGTGACCAACCGGCGCATCTCGACGCTGCAGGGAATGTTCCTCGCGTGGCTCGGGGTCGTGCTGCTCTTCGGGGTGATCTTCGGCCCCAAGGGCGTGCGACGGGGCATGCGCATCGGCGGCCTCGCGGCGATGTGGACGCCGAGCGTGCTGCTGATCCCGGCCACCTTCCTCCCCGGGCGCGGGCTCGAGCTGTACATCGTCGCCGGAGCCGCGCTGGCGCTGGCGATCATCAGCGACCTCGTGCTTCCCTGGCCGAGGGCGGCGATCCTTCCCGCGCTCTTCGGGATCGGCGCCTACACCGTCGACCTCGCCAACGGCTCCGAGCTGACCGTCCGCTCGCTGCTCGGGCCCAACCCGCGCTTCGGCTCGCGCTTCTACGGCCTGGGCAACGAGCTCGAGGCGACGCTCCCGGTCATCGCGCTCGCCGGCGCGGCGTCGGTTCCGGCGCTCGCGCGCCGCTCGCGACGCGCCGCCGCCGTCTTCGGGCTGATCGGCCTGGTCCTCGGGATCATCGTCGGCTCTGGGCGGCTCGGGGCCGACGTCGGCGGCGTGGTGACGGTCGGCACGGGCTTCGCGGTCGCCACCGCGCTCATGCTGCCCGGCCGGGCGACGTGGCGGCGGATCGCCGTCGTGCTGCTCGTCCCGCTCGCCGGCCTCGCGCTGCTCGCCGCCATCGACATCGTCACCGGCGGCAACTCGCACTTCTCGCGCTCGGTCCTGGGCGCCGGCAGCCTCGACGAGCTGTGGCGGACCTTCGAGCGACGCTACGAGCTGGCCTACCAGCAGCTCGTCCGCGGCCTCATGCCCGTGCTCACCTTCCTCGCGCTGCTCGCCGCGGTCTACGGGATCCGCTTCCGGGCCTCGCTGCTCTCCCAGGTGCGCGACACCGACTCCTGGAGCGCGGCGCTCGCGGGCGCGCTGGCCGGCTCGGTCGCGGGCGCGCTGACCAACGACTCGGGCCCGCTGATCCTCGTCTACGGGGTGATCACGGCGGCCTTCGTGGTCATCTACCTGCGCGGCGACCCGAGGCTCACGCCGGTGCCCGAGACGCCCCCTTCGGGGGCGGTTGACCGTGCCGAACCGGCCCCCGAGCCGGCGGATGCACCGCCCGATGCGGTGGAGGTCGGCACGCGCCGCTAACCTGGCGCGATGCGGATCGCCCTGGTCTCTCCGTATTCATGGACCTACCCAGGGGGCGTGACGCGGCACATCGAGGCGCTCGCCGAGCGGTTCATCGAGGTCGGGCACGACGTCAGCGTGCTTTCGCCCTTCGATCCCGACGATCGGCTGGCGGCGCGCCTGCACCGCGGGGCCCGCCCCGCGCCGCGCCCCGCCCCCGACTATCTCGTGCCCCTCGGGCGCACCTTCGGCCTGCCCATGAACGGCGCGGTGTCGAACCTCGCACCCACGCCCGAGTCGATCATCCGCCTGCGCCGCGAGCTCGAGCGGGGCTATGACGTCGTCCACGTCCACGAGCCGATCGCCCCCACCGTGGGCTGGGACGCGGTGGGCTCCACCCGGGCGCCGCTCGTCGCGACCTTCCACTGCTACTCCGAGAACGTCGTCACCAACAACATCGCCATCGCGATCGGCGCCCGGCGGGTGCTCAACCACCTCAAGGCGCGCATCGCGGTCTCCGAGGCCGCGGCGTGGACCGGGCGGCGCTTCTGGGGCGGGCGCTACCACGTCATCCCCAACGGCGTCGACGTGCCCGCCACGCTCGCGCCCAAGCGGCCGTCGGCGCAGCTGCGCATCGTCTTCGTCGGGCAGGCCGTCGAGCGCAAGGGCCTGCCCGTCCTGCTGCGCGCCTTCGAGGCGCTTCGCGAGCACGTGCCTGCATCGCTGACCCTGGTCGGCGCCGACGAGGCCGAGGTCGCGCCGCTGCTCCTGGACGGGCAAGGCGTCACCGTGCTCGGCAAGGTCGACAACGCGGCCAAGCACCGCGCGCTCGAGGCCGCCGACCTGCTGTGCGCGCCCTCGCTGGGCGGTGAGAGCTTCGGCATGGTGCTGACCGAGGCCTTCGCCGCCGGCACGCCGGTCGTCGCGTCCGACATCGCAGGCTACCGCGATGTCGTGCGCGACGGCGTCGACGGCGTGCTCGTGCCGAAGGGCGACCCGACCGAGCTGGCCGAGGTGCTCCGCGACCTGTGGCTCGAGCCCGAGCGGCGCTCGCGCCTCGCGGCCGACGCGGCGGGGAGCGCCCGTCGCTACGCGTGGCCGCACGTCGCCGAGCAGGTCGAGCAGGTCTACGAGGAGGCGATAGCCGTTGGCGAGCCCGCCGGCCGCGCGCGCCGAGCCGCCGTGCGCCTCGGCGTCGTCCCCGCCGACCTCAAGCCACGCGAGCCGGCCCGCCGCCTCCCGAGCCTCGAGCCCAAGCCCGCCGGGCACCCCACCGCCGTGGCGCTGGCCCGCAGGGCCGGCCTTGCGGTGGCGGCCGTGCTCGCGGTGCTCCTCGGCTGGCACGCGCTCGGCCAGATCGGGATCGACAGCATCGTGCGCACGCTGCTGCACTCCAGCCCGGTGTGGGTGCTCGCCGGCCTCGCAGTCATGTGCGTCTCGATGATGGTGCGCGGCCTGGCCTGGCACGCGATCCTGCGCGCGGCGCTGCCCGACGTCAGGGTCCGCCGCAGCGACGCTCTGCAGGGCACGTTCATCGGGGTGCTCATGTCGGCGACCCTCCCGGCGCGCCTGGGTGAGCCCTCGCGTGCCGTCGTCGTGGCGCGGCGGGTCGGGCGCGCGCGGGAGCACCTGCCGACCGTGCTCGGCACGCTGGTCAGCCAGACGCTGCTGAACATCCTCGCCCTCGTCGTGCTCGGCTCGGTGATGTTCGCCACCGTCGGGCTCTTCCAGGGCCGCGAGCGCGCGCTCGTGCTCTACGGCGCGGCGCCGGTCGCGCTGCTCGTGCTCGTGGTCCTCGCGCCCGCGCTGCTGCGCCGTGCGGGGCCGTTCTCGGAGTGGTCGTCGCGCGCCCGTGAGGCGCTGCGTCGCGTGCGCTTCGGCCTGCGGGTCTTCCGCGACCCCAAGCTCGGAGCGCAGGCGACCGTGCTGCAGCTCGGGGCGTGGGCGCTGCAGTGGCTGTCCTGCTACCTGCTGCTCGCCGCGCTGGGGCTCGACGGCCTCGCCGGGCCCGGCGCGGCCGCGGCCGTGCTCTTCGCGGTCAACGTCACCGCGGTCGTTCCCGCGACTCCCTCCAACGTCGGCGTCTTCCAGGCCGCGTGCGTCGCCGTACTGGCCGGCGGCTACGGCGTCCACTCGGTCGATGCGCTCGGCTACGGCATCATCCTGCAGGCCGTCGAGGTCGCCACCGCGGTCATCATGGGCGCGCCCGCGCTCGTCAGGGAGGGTCTCTCGTGGCGCGACGTCCGGTCGCGCGCGCTGCTCGGCAGCCCCGTGGTGCTCGAGGACCGCCCGCGCCCGCGCTCGCGGCGGCGCGCCTCGGAGGGACTCGAGGCCGAGGGCTAGGCCCCGGGGGCGTTCTTCACCGCGGGCAGGTCCGCCCGCGTAGAGTCTTGCGCCCATGGATCCCGAGGCGATCGCCGCACGCGCCGTCCGGGCGGGACGCGTCGGCCTCGACACCGAGTTCGTCGCCGAGGCTCGCTATCGCCCGCTTTTGTGCCTCGTCGCGATAGGCGTGCAGGACGGAGAGGAGGTCGCCAGCGAGTTGCTCGACCCGCTCGGCGATCCGGTCGATCCCGCCCCGCTCGGCGCCCTGCTGGCCGACCCGGACGTCGAGGTCGTCGTGCACGCCGGCCGCCAGGACCTCGACATCCTGCGTCGCGCGTGGGGCCGCGAGGTCACCAACGTCTTCGACACCCAGGTTGCGGCGGGATTCGTCGGCCTCGGGGCCGGGATGAGCTACGGGCGGCTGGTCGACTCGGTGCTCGGCGTGCATCTCGGCAAGGGCGAGACCTTCGCGCGCTGGGACGCGCGGCCGCTCAGCGAGGACCAGCTCGCCTACGCGCGCGACGACGTCTCCCACCTGCTCCCGCTGGCGGCCGAGCTGCGTCGCCGCCTCGAGGAGGGAGGGAGGCTCGAGTGGGCGCTGGAGGAGTGCCGCGTGCTCGAGCATCCGGGGGACGTGCGCGATCCCGACGAGGCCTACCGCCGGCTGTCGCGGGCCAATCAGCTGCGCCCGCGCGACCTCGCGATCGCCAAGGAGCTGGCCGCCTGGCGCGAGAGGACCGCGGAGGCCGAGGACCGGACCACGAGCGCGGTGCTCGGCGACGCCCAGCTGTTGGAGCTCGCGCGCCGTGCGCCCGACGACCGTCGCGGCCTCCGGGACATCCGGGGCCTCTACGGCCGTACCGTGCAGCGTCGTGGCGACGAGATCCTCGCCGCCATCGGCCGCGGTCGCGACGCGCCTGGGGCGCGCCTGCGCGAGGAGCGCGGCCGCTTCGACCCCGACGACGTGCCGCTCGTCGCGCTCGGCGAGGCGCTCGTCCGCGCCCGCGCCCGCGATGCCGGTCTCGCCTACGAGCTCGTCGCCGCCCGCGCCGACCTCTCGGCGATCGTCGCCCACGTCCGCAACGGCGGCGAGGAGCCGGCGGTCCGCACCCTGCGGGGTTGGCGCGGCGAGCTCGTGGGCGGCGACCTGCTCGCGCTGCTCCGCGGCCACCGCACGCTCGCAGTCGACGGCGGAGGGCGGCTCGAGGTCAGGCCGCGCTGAGCACCCGTCGCCGCCCGTCCGCCGCAGCGAACGGCAAACGGCGGCGACGAGGGAGGAGCTGGCTCACGACTCGCATGGCGCCGTCGCGGATCGCCTCCATGAAGGCCAACCCGTCCAGCTCACGACCGCGGGCGGCGAGCTGCCGCGGGTCCTTCCAGGCGATGGTGCGCGAGCGCGTCGTCGTGGGCGTGCTCACGCCTCCATCCCCTCCAGGACACGCGGGGTCGCGACGGGCGCCGCCGGTGCGGCGTCGGGGTCGCGGGCGCGGATGCGGCCGAGACCCAGGGCGATGAGGCCGGCGCTGGCCCCGGTGAGGGCCATCAGGGCCCACGCGTCGCGGGGACGAGGAGCGCCGCGAAGACGATGTTGTAGGCGTTGAGGACCCACTAGAGCCCGGCGACGGAAGCGTCCGGGAACGAGGCGCGGATGTCCGGGAAGGCGATGTTGACGATCGTCGCGTCAAGGAACGCCATGAACACGGCGACCGACGTGACGATGAGCACCCGCCACTGCCGCGCCATCAGGCCGCCCTGCGCGAGGGGCTGGCCAGCCAACGGTCGAGCTCCGCGGCGGAGGGCAACCCGAAGATGGGCGCGGCGGCGACCTCGTGGGCGCGCGCGGCGGGCGCACCGGCGGTCTCCAGGTCGGCTGCGGCGGCGAAGTCGTGGTCGCACGCCGGAGCCACCGCGGGCGCTGCGGCGTCGAGCGCGTAGTTCGCCGCGGCGAGGAAGGCGTCAAGGTCGGGAATGGTCTCGGGGGTCATCGGGGCCTATCTCCGTACAGGGTTTCTTGAAGAAACGCACCGTACGACGCTGCCTTGCAAAATGCAAGCGATTTGCCTAGGCTCAGGGAGCGGGCCCGCGCCGGGTTCGGCCCGATGGGCCTTCCGACGTCCCCATCGCTCCCCACGACGATGCCCTTCCGCTCCTTCGACCAGCCCTGCTCAGTCGCTCGCTCGCTTGAGATCGTGGGCGAGCGCTGGACCGTGCTGGTGCTGCGGGAGGTGTTCCTCGGCTACCACCGCTTCGAGGAGATCCAGCAGCACCTCGGCGTGGCCTCCAACGTCCTCGCCGATCGTCTCGCGACGCTCGTCGACCACGACGTCCTGCGCAAGGCGCCGACCCAGCGAGCCGACCGCTTCGAGTACCGCCTCACGGGCAAGGGCGCCGAGCTGCTGCCGGTGATCGCCGCCCTCATGCGCTGGGGCGACCGATGGACGGCGGGGGAGGCGGGGCCCCCGCGCGTGCTCGTCCACACCGCGTGCGGACACGACACGCACGCGATCTCCACGTGCGCGCACTGCGGCGAGGCACTCGAGCCGGGCGAGACGCGCGCCCGCCCGGGCCCTGGCGCCCCGCCCGAGCTGATCGCCACCGGCATCCGGCCCTAGCGCGTCGCGCTGCCGCGGCGATCTGCCAGCCTGACGGCGGGCATGCGTGCGCGACCGACGAGACGGACGACGATCCTGGCGGTCGTCGGGACCTACGTCGTCGCGCTGGGCGTGACGGTCGCGGCGACGCGGCCGTGGGACGGTCCGCCGCCGTCACCCGTTCGCGCCGGCGACGAGCGCGTGGGCGGCGATCCGGGCGCGCCGCGTCGGAATCCGGACGAGGCGACGAAAGGGGCGGATGACCGTGGCGGAGACGGGTCGCTCGGGGCCACCCCCGGCAGCCGGTCCGGCGGCGGCACCCCCGGAGGGGAGAGCGGAGACGGCCGCGCGCAGCGCCGGCGGGGCCGCCGCGCCCTTCCGCGGGCCGCGGCCTCGCAGGACGCGCCGGCGCCCGCGCTCCCGGTGCCGGCGGAGCCCGTCGCCCGGCTCGTCGTCCCGCTCGGCCGCTGCTGCTCGGAGAGCCGCGCGGCCTCGCCGGTCGATGCGATCGTCCTGCACGCGACCGAGCAGGGCGACCGCGCGGGCCCGGCCGACCTACTCGCGCTCGCGCGCTTCTTCCGGCGCGCGGGGCTCGCGACGCACGTGGCCGACGACGCGCAGGGAACCTCGCTCCGCATGGTCGGTGACGACCGCCTCGCCTACCACGCGACCTTTTGGAACGACGTCACCGTCGGGATCGAGCAGATGGGCTTCTCGTCGTTCACGCGCGCGCAGTGGCTCGCCCGCCGCGCCCAGCTCGAGACCACCGCGCGCTGGGTCGCGCACTGGGCCCGCCGCTACCGCATCCCGATCCGCCGCTGCGCCGTCACCGGCCTGCGCTACGACCGCAACGACCGCGTCTCGGCGGGCACGATGCTGCGCCGCGGCGTCTGCAGCCATTCGCAGCTCGACCGGCGCAACCGCGACGACCCCGGCCGCGGGTACCCGTGGGACGTCGTCCTCGCGAGGGCGCGGGCGCTCGCGGCGCGGGCCCCCGCCGGCGGTTGACGCCGCGCCCGGCGTGGGGGAGGCTTCGCGCGCCGTGAGCCCGGACCCTCCCGACAACGCCGCGTCGGCCTGAGATGACGTGGACCTCCCCGCTCGCCCGGGAGCTCGCCCCGGCCCTGCTGGAGCGCTTCGAGCGCTACGTCCGCGTGGACACGCAGTCCGCCCGCGACGCCGGGACGACGC
The DNA here is from genome assembly GCA_963728925.1 of uncultured Actinomycetes bacterium. GTDB lineage: Bacteria > Actinomycetota > Thermoleophilia > Solirubrobacterales > Solirubrobacteraceae > JBBPZA01. Next base: position 293,477 of record CAVSMB010000014.1, read on the forward strand.
CGAGCACCGCCGGCCAGCTCGAGCTGGGGCGGATGCTCGCGAGCGAGCTGGAGGAGATCGGGCTCGATGGGGTCGAGCTCGACCCGCACGCCTACCTCTTCGCCACCCTCCCGGCGACGGCTGATGCCGGCCGGGTCCTGGTCGTCGGCCTGCTCGCGCACCTCGACACCAGCCCGGACGCTCCGGGTGCGGGCGTCGTGCCGATCGTCCACCGCGGCTACGACGGCCGGGTGCTGGAGCTGCCGCGCAACGGCACCGTGCTCGACCCCGCCGACATGCCGGTGCTCGCCGGCAAGCGCGGGCACGACATCGTGACCTCCCGCGGCGACACCCTGCTCGGGGCCGACGACAAGGCGGGGGTGGCGGAGGTGATGACCGCGGTGGCCTACCTCGCGGCTCACCCCGAGCTGCCACGGCCGACCCTGCGCGTCGGGTTCACCCCCGACGAGGAGATCGGCGCCGGGCCGCACCTCTTCGACGTCGACCGCTTCGGCGCGGCGTGCGCCTATACGCTCGACGGCTCGCAGCCGGGTGAGCTCCAGGACGAGAGCTTCACCGCGACCGAGGTGACGCTGACCATCACCGGCGTGGACATCCACCCGGGCTGGGCGAAGGGCAAGCTCGTCAACGCGGCTCGCCTTATGGGCCGCGTGCTCGCCGCGCTGCCCTCCGACCGCCTGACCCCGGAGACGACCGACGGGCGCGAGGGGTTCATCCATCCCCACGAGGTGCAGGGCACCGCCGGCCGGGCGACGATCCGCGCGATCGTCCGCGACTTCGACGACGAGGCGCTCGACGCGCACATCGCCCTGCTGTGCGCGACCGCGGAGGAGATCGTCGCCGCCGAGCCGCGAGCCGCCCTGGAGGTGGCCGTGGTGCACCAGTACCCCAACATGCGCCGCTTCCTCGAGCCTCACCCCGAGATCGTCGCCGCCGCGGAGCGCGCGCTGCGCGCCGAGGGCCTCGAGCCGGTCCGCACTCCGATCCGGGGCGGCACCGACGGCTCACAGCTCAGCGCGATGGGCCTGCCGACCCCGAACCTCTTCACCGGCGGCCACGAGTACCACTCGCCCCGCGAGTGGGCCTCCGTGCAGGACATGGCCTCGGCGGCCGCCACCGTCGTGCGGCTCGCCGGGGAGTGGGCCCGCGAGGCGGGATAGCCAGCGGCGGCCTCGCCAGCGTCATCCGGCTCGCCGGGGAGTGGGTGGGCCGCTAGGCCGAGACTTCGGCGGGCCGGCCGCCGGCCTCGCCCGCGCTGCCCTCCGCTGCCTGCGCCGCGATCTCCTCGTCGGAGGGCAGCGACCCGCCGCGCTCGGTGCCCGCGATCAGCTCGTCGCCGACCTTGCCCTTGGGAATGAAGCCCGACTTCATCCCGAAGTAGACGGCCTGCGGATGATGGGCGACGATCGCGACAGTCGACTGCTCGGGCATGACGGCGAAGCCGTCGGAGAGGTACATCCCGATCTGGTCGAGGCCGAGCAGCTCCCACACCTTTGAGTGCTCGGACTGGTCGGGGCAGGCGGGGTAGCCCCACGAGTAGCGGCGGCCCTGGTCTGACTCGATGTTCAGCCCTCGGCGCACGCCGGAGTGCAGCCACTCGGCCAGCCCCTCGGCCGTCTGGACGCCCAGCCCGTGGACGTAGAGCTGCTCGGCGAACTCGCCGTCGGCCTCGAGGCGGTTGATGACGTCGGTGACCTCGGGGCCGACCGTCACGCCCTGGAGCGCGACGACGTCGCGTTCGTCTGACTCGATCGGACGGAAGAAGTCGGCCAGGCAGATGCGGTCGTGGCGCGGCTGGCGGGGGAAGTGGAGGCGGCTGATCTCGCGGTCGTGGTCCTCGGCGTCGAAGACCACCAGCTCGTTGCCGTCGGCGTTGGCCGGGAAGTAGCCCAGGCGCGCCCGCGGGTGCAGGTAGTCCTGCTCGCGCCACATGCGCTCCAGGCGGTGAGTGAAGCCCTCCTCGCCGTCGTGGCCCTCGACGAGCCGGCGCCAGTCCTCGCCCTTCTGGCCCCGACCCCCCCAGTGCAGCTTGAAGAGCACGTGACGGTCGAGGTGGGGGTAGACGTCCTCGAGGTCCACGCCCATCTCGCGCACGCCCCAGAAGGGCGGCGCGGGGATCGCCACGTCGATGCGCGCCGAGGAGCGCACCGAGCGGTCGGTGACCGGCGGGGCGTCGTCGACGACGACGGGCTTCTCGCGCAGCGCCTTGGCCTCGGCGCGCACGCGGTCGGTGAGCGACGCGCGGGACTCGTCGTCGACGAGCTGGTCCATCGTGTCCAGCCCCTGGAAGGCGTCCTTGCAGTAGAAGACGCCGGGGTCGTAGACCTCGTCTGACTCCTTGCCCCCCGGGTAGAGGATGCGCCTTCCGAAGTCGCGGTTGATGGCCGCGCCGCCGACCAGCACCGGGAAGCCGAGGCCGCGCTGGTGGAGCTCCTGGACGCACAGCGGCATCTGCTTGGACGTGGACACGAGCAGCGCGCTGAGCCCGATCGCGTCGGCCTCGTGCTCGACCGCCGCGTTGATGATCGTGTCGACGGGGACCTGCTTGCCGAGGTCGATGACCGTGTAGCCGTTGTTGGTGAGGATCGTGTTGACGAGCGACTTGCCGATGTCGTGCACGTCGCCGAAGACCGTCGCGATCACGACCTTGCCCTTGGTGTGGCCCTCGATCCGGTCCAGGTAGTTCTCGAGGCGCGCGACCGCGCGCTTCATGACGGTGGCCGACTGCAGGACGAAGGGGAGGATCAGCTCGCCGGCGCCGAACTTGTCGCCGACCTCCTTCATGGCGGGCAGCAGCACCTCGTTGAGGGTCGGCACCGCGCCGATCTTCTCGACGGAGCGGTCGATCCACTCCTCGACGCCTTCCTTCCTGCGCCGCAGGATGTGCCAGTGCAGCGCCTCCTCGGGCTCCATGTCCTCGGTCGGGTCGGCTGCGCCCGCGGCCTCGTCGCTCTCGCCCTTGGACTCGAAGTGCGCGATGAACTGCTCGAGCGCGTCCTCGCGACGGTTGAAGACGAGGTCGTCGGCGAGCTCGCGCTCGTTCTCGGGGATCTCGCCGTAGGGCGTGATGTGGTTGGGGTTCACCATCGCCAGGTCAAGCCCCGCCTCGACGCAGTGGTGCAGGAAGACCGAGTTGAGCACCGCGCGGGCGCCGGGGGACACGCCGAAGGACACGTTGGAGACACCCAGCGAGGTCTTCACGCCGGGGATCTCGGCCTTGACGCGGCGGATGCCGTCGATCGTCGCGACCGCGGACGGCCGCCACTCCTCGTCGCCCGTGGTGAGCGTGAAGGTCAGGACGTCGAAGATCAGCGCCTCGCGCTCGAGGCCGTGCTCGTCGCAGGCGATCTCCGTGATGCGCTGAGCGATCTCCAGCTTGCGCTCGGCCGTCTTGGCCATCCCGACCTCGTCGATCGTCAGCGCGATGAGCGCCGCGCCGTGGGCCTTGGCGAGCGGGATCACGCGGTCGGCCTTGTCGCGGCCGGCCTCGAGGTTGATCGAGTTGACGATCGCCCGGCCGGGGATCTGCTCCAGCGCGCCCTCGATCACCGCGGGCTCGGTCGAGTCGACCTGGATCGGCGCGGGCTGCGTGAGCGAGACGCGCTTGACGACCTCGCGCATCTGCTCGTCCTCGTCCGCACGCTCGACGAGCGCGACGCAGACGTCGAGCACGTGGGCGCCCCCCGTGACCTGGTCCTCGGCGACCTGCACGAGCCCGTCGTAGTCGTCTGAGAGCAGCAGCACCTTGGCCTTGCGCGAGCCCTGCGAGTTCACGCGCTCGCCGACCAGCGTCGGGCGCGGCTCCTGGACCAGCGGGGTGGAGGTCATCATCGAGGAGACCTCCACCGGCCCGCGACCCGGTCGCTCGCCCGGCATGCGATCGCCGACGCGCTCGACGATCGCGCGGACGTGGTCGGGCGTCGTCCCGCAGCAGCCTCCGACGACGGTGACGCCGAAGCGCTCGACGAACTCGCCCAGCGTCGCGGCCAGCGGCTCGGGCTTCTCGGGGAAGATCGTCTCGCCCACGGGGCCCTGATGGGGGATGCCTGCGTTCGGGATGCAGTGGACCGGCAGGGGGGAGAACTCGCCGAGGTAGCGGATCGCGTCGCGCATGTCCTCGGGGCCGGTCGAGCAGTTCAGGCCGATGACCTGGACGTCGAGCGCCGCCAGCGTCGTGAGCACGGCCTGGATGTCGGTGCCGAGCAGCATCTTGCCGCCGTTGGGGAGCAGCGACACGCTGGCCTGGATGGGCAGCGTGCGCCCGGTGCGGGTGAAGGCCTCGCGGGCGCCGAAGATGGCGGCCTTGACCTCGAGGATGTCCTGCGCGGTCTCGATGATGATCAGGTCCGAGCCGCCCTCGACGAGCGCCTGGGCCTGCTCGGTGAAGATCTCGAAGAGCTCGCGGAAGGTGATCTTGCCGAGCGTCGGGTCGTCGGAGGCCGGCAGGTGGCCGGTGGGGCCGATCGAGCCGGCCACGAAGCGCTCGGGCCCGACCGCCTCGCGGGCGATCTCGGAGGCGCGCCGGTTGATCTCGGGGGTGTGCTCGCCCAGGCCCCACTCGTCGAGCTTGAGCCGTGAGCCCTGGAAGGTGTCGGTCTCGACGACGATCGCGCCGGCCCGCACCATCGACTCGTGGACGCCCTGGATCACGTCGGGCCGGTTGAGGACGAGCGCCTCGTGGCACTTGCCGTCCAGGCCGCCGTAGTCCTCCTTGGTGAGGTCGAACTGCTCCAGCGTGGCGCCCATGCCGCCGTCGAAGACGACGACGCGCTCGCGCAGCGCGGCGAGGTAGTCGCGGTCGGCCATTTCAAGGCAGCCTAGCAGCAACCTTGACACACGAGCGTCAAGGTTGACGGCGGCTCGCCGGCGGGCCGCGAGCGCGAGTTCGGCGGCCGCTCAGTCGCGCGCCTGGAGGTAGTCGACGATCCGGCACACCATCACGCCACGGCAGGCCGAGCGGAGCGCCGCGCGCGCAAGAGGCAACGAAGCCGCGGGCGTTTCGCGCGCCGCCGCGCGGGCGCCTCCGCACGCGAGCGAGCACGCGGACGGCCCCGGCGCCGCCCACGATGGAACGGTCGCCGGGGCCCGCGCTTCCCCGGGATGAGGAAGGTCGGCGTGCTAGCGCACGAAGAGGATCTCCGCGTACTTCGGTAGCGGCCAGAGGTCGTCGGCGACGACGCGCTCGAGGCGGTCGGCCACCTCGCGCACCGCCTCCATGGCCGGGATCTGGGTGTCGCGCGAGTACTTGGCGAGCTCGAGGCCCTCGACCCCGTCGGGGTAGATGTTGGCCTCCTCGAGGGCCCGGATCGTCGTGACGAGCTCCTCGATCGCCTCGTCGAGCTCGCCGATGAGCCCCGAGACGCCCGGGCCGCCGTCGTCGAGCTCGTCGCGGTAGCGAACCGCGGCGGGCAGCAGCATCGTCTTCGCGATCGAGGCGGCGGTCTCCGCCTCGATGTTGGTCTTGATGACGTACTGCTCGACGGAGATCTCATAGCGCGACTCGATCTCGCGCTCGGAGAGCACCCCGTACTCCTCGAAGGCCTCGATCGTGGCCTTCTCGAGGAACTGCGGCAGGGCGTCGGGCGTCGTGCGGAGGTTGAGCAGCCCCCGCCGCTCGGCCTCGTCGTGCCACTCGTCCGTGTAGTTGTCGCCCTCGAAGATGATCTGGTTGTTTGCGCCGTAGCTGGCCTGCACGGCCGAGCGGACGGCCGCCTCGAGGTCGTCCCCGCGCTCGACCCCCTTCTCGAGCTCGCCGGCGAGCTCGTCGATCGCCTCGGCGACGATCGTGTTGAGGACGGTGTTGGGCAGCGCGAGCGACATGCTGGATCCCAGCGCGCGGAACTCGAACTTGTTGCCGGTGAAGGCGAACGGCGAGGTCCGGTTGCGGTCGCCGCCGTGCATGGGCAGCGGCGGGAGCACCTGGGTTCCGAGCCCCAGGAACGAGCCCTCGGCCGACGAGCCCGCCTCGCCCTTCTCGATCGCTTCGAAGACCTTGAGCAGCTCGCCCCCGAGGAAGATCGAGATGATGGCCGGCGGCGCCTCGTTGGCGCCAAGGCGATGGTCCTGCCCGGCGTTGGCGACCGACGCGCGCAGCAGCCCCTGGTGCTTGTTGACGGCCTGGATGACCGCGGCGGCGAAGAACAGGAACTGAAGGTTGTCGTGCGGGGTCTCGCCCGGTTCGAGCAGGTTGGAGCCCGTGTCGGTGCCCATCGACCAGTTGTTGTGCTTGCCCGACCCGTTGACCCCGGCGAACGGCTTCTCGTGCAGGAGGCAGATGAGCCCGTACTTGCGGGCCACGCGCTGGAGCACCTGCATGGTCAGGTGCTGGTGGTCGGAGCCGACGTTGGAGTTCTCGAAGATCGGCGCGACCTCGTACTGGGCCGGCGCCACCTCGTTGTGGCGCGTCTTGATCGGCACGCCGAGCTTCGCGAGCTCCTGCTCGACCTCGAGCATGCACGCGAGGATGCGCTCGGGGATCGACCCGAAATAGTGGTCGTCGAGCTCGTGCCCCTTGGGGGGCTTGGCGCCGAACAGCGTGCGGCCGGTGTTGATGAGGTCCGGCCGCTCGTAGAAGTACTGCTCGTCGATGAGGAAGTACTCCTGCTCGGGCCCGACGGTGGTGAAGACCCGTGCGGCCGCTTCGTCGCCGAACAGCCGCAGCGCCTTGACCGCCGAGCGGCTGAGCGCGTCCATCGAGCGCAGGAGCGGGATCTTCGCGTCCAGGGCCTCGCCGGTCCACGAGGCGAAGGCGGTCGGGATCGCGAGCACCGCGCCGTTGGGGTTCTCGATGATGAAGGCGGGGGAGGTCGGGTCCCAGGCCGTGTAGCCGCGCGCCTCGAAGGTCGCGCGGATGCCGCCGGTCGGGAAGCTCGAGGCGTCGGGCTCGCCCTGGATGAGCTCCTTGCCCGAGAAGTCCGAGAGCGAGGTGCCGTCGCCCGCGGGCGAGAAGAAGGAGTCGTGCTTCTCGGCGGTCGAGCCCGTCAGCGGCTGGAACCAGTGCGTGTAGTGGGTCGCGCCCTTCTCGAGGGCCCAGTCCTTCATCGCGGTCGCCACGGCGTCGGCGAGCGTGGGATCGAGCGCCTCGCCGCGCTCGAGCGTGCGCTGGAGCTGGCGGTAGACGGCCTTGGGCAGCCGCTGGCGCTGGACGAAGGGACCGAAGACGTTCTCCCCGAAGACGTTGTTCGTCGGCTGGGTCAGGTCGATCGCGCCGAGCGCCCCGCCGTTCGGGGTCCACTGGGCCGCGAGCAGGTTCTGCTGGCGGGTTCTTGCCATGGGTCGTTGGCCTCCTGCGCTGGGTGGTGACCGAGCAGGCTAGAGGCGCGCGCCCGCCATGGTCTTTATCCCCGTGGACAAGGTTCGCGCGCGCGGGTTCGCCGCTCGGTCGGGACCGGCCCCCTTCGTCGCCCGACCGCGCCCTGCAGTCCCGCCCGCCCCGACCAACTGGCGAACCCGCTGGGGCGAATCTTCGACATGCGGATAAAGACCCCCGGCCCTCGCGCTCCCAGACTGCGGGAGGCATCCAACCGAAGGAGGACGTATGCGCAGTTCCGTGCTGGCCAGGTTCGGCCGGCGTCACACCAGGATTGGCCTGGTGCTGGGCGCCGCGCTGCTCGGCCTGCTGCTGGTGCCGACGCTCGCCTTCGGCGACGGCGACACGCTGACGCGACTCACCAACGAGAAGAACGCCGAGCTGGCCCAGAGCGTCGCGATCAACTCGATCTGGGTGATCGTCGCGGCGATTTTCGTCATGTTCATGCAGGCGGGGTTCGCGTTCCTGGAGATCGGCTTCTCCCGTGGCAAGAACGTCGGCACGGTCGTGGCCAAGATCCTGGTCAACTTCGCGATCGCGGGCATCGCCTACTGGGCGGTCGGCTTCGCCTTCGCGTTCGGTAGCGGCAACGACATCATCGGCACCAGCGGGTTCTTCCTCGCCGGCGCCAACGTGGGCGCGGACTTCCCGATTCTCGCCCAGAACGGAGGCGTCGCGAACATCACGCCGGAGACGCTGTTCTTCTTCCAGTTCGTCTTCTGCGCGGTCTCGCTCGCCATCGTGTGGGGCACGACGCTCGAGCGCATCAAGTTCGGCGTCTACGTCATCTACGCCGTCATCTTCGCGGCGATCATCTACCCGATCGGGTCGCACTGGATCTTCGGCGGCGGCTGGCTGCAGGTGAACGTGGGCATGCAGGACTTCGCCGGCTCGACGGTCGTCCACCTCATCGGCGCCACCGGCGCCCTCGCGGTGCTCCTGTTGCTGGGGGCGCGCAAGGGCAAGTACGGCCCCGACGGCAAGCCGCGGGCGATCCCCGGTCACAGCATGCCGCTGTTCGGGCTGGGCATCCTGATCCTGTGGCTCGGCTGGTTCGGGTTCAACCCGGGCTCGACGCTGGGCGCGCTGGACGGGCGCTTCACCGAGGTCGTGGTCGTCACGAACCTCGCGGCGGCGGCCGGCGTCATCACCGCGGGCCTCACCGTGTGGCTCAAGGCCAAGACGGTGGACATCGGGATGGTGGGCAACGGCGCGATCGCCGCGCTGGTGGCCATCACCGCCCCGTCGGGCTACGTCGAGTTCTGGGCCGCGCCGATCATCGGCGGCGTCGCCGGCGTGATCGTGGTGCTCTGCGTCTACGCGATCGACAAGTGGGTCGACGACCCGGTCGGCGCGCTGTCGGCGCACGGCGTCGCGGGGATCTGGGGGACGCTCTCGTGCGGCCTGTTCACGTCCACGCGGCTGGCTGACTTCAACGCGGTCGGTGAGCCGGGACTGTTCTACAACGGCTCGTTCCACCAGCTGGGCGCACAGGCGCTCGGCATCGCGGCCGCCTTCTCGTTCGTGTTCGTTGCGTCGTTCGGAGTCTTCTGGGTGATCAAGAAGACCTACGGCCTGCGCGTGAGCGAGGCCGAGGAGGACGCCGGGCTGGACATCACCGAGCACGGCATGTACGGCTATCCCGAGCAGTTCATCCCGGCCCCCGAGCTCGTGGGCTACTCGCCCGCGATCCCGAACGCCGCCGAGCCGGAGACGCCGGCCACCAGCACGAAGGAGGTGACGGCATGAAGATGGTCGTCGCCTACATCCGCCACGAGGCGTTCGAGCCGATCCGGACCGAGCTGCTGAACCTGGGGTTCCCCTCGCTGTCGATCAGCGAGGTCAAGGGCTCGGGGCGGCAGAAGGGGATCACCGAGCGCTACCGCGGGGCGGAGCTGACGAACTACCTCCGGCCGAAGATCAAGGTCGAGTGCGTGGTCGAGGACAAGGACGTCGCGACGATCGTCGAGACGACCCTCAAGCACGCGCGCACCGGATCGATCGGTGACGGCAAGGTGTTCGTCATGCCCGTCGAGGAGGCCTACCGCATCCGCACCGGTGAGTCCGGGGCGGAGACGCTGCAGGCCCACCCGGACGCCGCGGCCGCGGCGACGGCGTAACGCATGCGAGGCGGGGCGGCGGACCCTGGAGGCCCGCCGCCCCGCGCTGACGTGGCGGTGACGGGCGCGGCCGGCGGAAAGCCGGCGGCGCCCGCTCCCCTGGTCGAGCGCCTTCGCGACGTCCACCTCCAGATGGTCGACGCGGTCCTCTCGGGCGACGGCCTCGTGCGCGTCGCCGAGCTCGCGGCGCGGGCGGCGGGCGGGACGGTGGCCATCGTGGTCCCACGGCTCGCGGCCTCGGTGATCGCCCCGGCCGGGCCCGACGGGCAGCGGGCGCCCGAGGCGGTCGAGCGCTACGTGGCCGATCGCCTCAAGGACCGCCCGGCAAAGGTTCCCGACGCGCTCGTGGCCGAGGCGCCGATCAACGCCGGGGACGAGGTGGTCGGGCGCGTCGTGCTGCTCGCGGCCCCCGGTGACTTGGCGGCGCCCGAGGCGGCCGAGTTCCTCCACCTGGCGGCGGTCGCCTCGCTCACCGAGGTCGCGATCGCCGAGGCGCGCGACGAGGTCGAGCAGAACCTGCGCGGCTCGGTCATCGAGGATCTTCGCTCGCGCGACGCCCAGGCCGACCCGGCCGAGATCGTGCGGCGCGCCGGCCGCCTGGGCTGCGACGTCGAGCGCGGAGCGGTGGTGCTCTGCGCCGAGCTGACCACCGACCGCCCCCGTCACGTGGTCGCCACCATCGCCGGCGAGGTCCCTGGCGCGCTCGCCCAGCACCTCGACGGCCGCGTCTACGCGCTGCTCCCCGCCGCCCCTGACGCCGACGCCCCGGGGGACGCGACGCTCGCGACGGCGCGGCGGCTCGCCACGCGCCTGCAGCGCCACGGCACCGTCGGCGTCTCGAGCTTCTACGGCGACCCGGCCGATCTGTCCCGCGCGCTCCAGGAGGCCGAGCTCGTGCTCGACGTCCTGCGCCAGTCCGACGCGCCGATCGCCCAGGAGATCGGCACGGGCACCTACCGGCTGCTCTTCCGCGTGCTCGCCTCCCACCCCGAGGAGGTCCGCAGCTTCTACGGGGACACCGTCGCTCCGATCGTCAAGTACGACGCCCAGTACGGGACCGACCTCGTCGGCACTCTGGAGTCCTACCTCGGCCAGAACTGCAACATGAACGCGACGGCCGCGGCGATCTACGCGCATCGCCACACCGTGGCCTACCGGCTCGAGCGGGTGAAGGAGCTCACCGCGCTCGACCCGATGCAGTCCGAGGACCGCGAGCGCCTGGGCCTCGGGCTGAAGGCCTACAGGATCATCGCGCCGCGGCTGCCGAAGTGACGCACAACGAACGCAACCCTCGAGTCGAGGTTGAGGTTGAGGTTGCCGGAGGGTGGCCTACTGCTGATCCGCTGAGGTCGGCACGATCGTGCCGTCCGGCTCGACCTTGACCTGGGGGACGGAGGAGGAGATCGTGACCGCGAAGGTCCCCTCCGGCGTGGTGCCGTTGTCGAGCTTGGCGACGGCCTTGCCGCTCAGGCCGGCGTCGACCCGCCAGGTGACCTTGTAGCTCCCAGGCCGCACGGCGACGACGTCCCACGCGAAGGTCTTCGCCTGGCCGCGGGCGAGCGGCCCGAGGGCCCAGGTATTGTCGTAGGCGGTCACGCCCCCTCCGGGGCCCTGGGGCAGCTCGGCTCCGCCCGGGGCCTTGTCCTCGAGCACCTGATCGGGGCCGCGGTCGATGACCCAGATCGGCCGCGAGGGATCCTGGACGCCCGGTTGGGTGCTGCGGTAGCCGAAGGCGGCGATGCCCTGCCCCTGCGCGCCGGTGCCGGCGCTCCCGCCCCCGCCGGTCCCGCCGTCGCCGCCGAGCGTCACGCTGACGTTGGGAACCTGCTCGGCGCCGGCGTTGCGCACGACGATGGTCAGGCGCGCGGAGTCCGCCAGCTGCTGCTTGCGCGGGAACTGCGCCTTGACGATGTCGACCCTGAAGGTGCCGTCCGGCTCGTCGGAGCTCTGGTCGGACCCCCCACAGGCGGCGAGGCCGAGGAGCGGCGCGCCGCAGGCGAGCACCGCGAGTCCGCGACGGAAAGATCCTCCACCCCTCACAGCCGCGCCAACATACCAGGGCACCATGTCCCGTGGCGCCGCTCGCGCGCGTGAACAGGACTGGGCCCGGGACTGGGCCCGGCGCCGCTCGCGCGCGTAACGAACGGCCGGCCTTCGCGCCGCTCGCGCGAGTAACGACAGGCCCGCGTGTTGAGCGCAGATTGAGCATCGACGGTTGCCGTTTGCCAGCGTCTCTCGCGTTCGCATACGCTTGCGCCAGAGGGAGCCCTTCGGGGGCTCGTCGCAGCGGACGTGGACGGGAGGAGCAATGGTTCGTAGCGTCGCCGACCGAGCGTTCTTGCCCGCCAAGAACCTGCTCGAGGAAGTCGGAGACATGATGATCCTGACCGGCAAGACGCTGGTCTCGGCCGTCAAGCCTCCCTATCCGTACGGGACCGAGTTCGCCGGGCAGTTCCTCTTCGCCATCCGGCTCTGCTGGTTCCCGCTGCTCATCTCGACCGTCGCCTTCGGCTACGGCGCCCCAGGCCTGCAGGCGGCCAACCTGCTCGTGCTCCTCGGCTCGATCGACCGCCTGGGCGGCTTCTTCGTGCTCGCCTCGATCCGCGAGTTCGCGCCGTTCGTGACCGCGATCGTGCTCGCGGGCGTGGCCGGGACGGCGATCACCGCCGATCTCGGCGCGCGCAAGATCCGCGAGGAGCTCGACGCCCTGCAGGTCCTCGGAGTCGACCCCGTGAAGAACCTCGTCGTCCCGCGCTTCCTCGCCCTGATGTTCGTGACCGGGCTCTTCGACATCTACGCGCTGCTCTTCGGCATCTTCGGCGGCGTGCTCGCCACGCTGATCAACGGCGCCACCCTCGGCGGGTTCTTCGCCACCTTCTTCACCAACGCGTCGACCACCGACCTGTGGGGCTCCGTCCTGAAGTGCACGATGTTCGGCGCCATCATCGCCATCGTCTGCTGCTACAAGGGGATGACCGCCTCGGGCGGGGCCGAGGGAGTCGGCCGCGCGGTCAACCAGGCCGTCGTCATCTCGATCACCGGCGTCTTCGCCTTCAACTACGTCTTCACCCAGACGCTGCTGGCGACCCATCCCGAGATCACGGTGATCCGCTGATGGGCTCGCTGCTCGCCACGCCGAAGGGGTGGCTCGGAAGCTTCGGCGAGATCACGCGCTTCTGCGTGCGGATCATGGGGCTGGTCTTCAGCTTGCGCGTCCTGAAGTTCTTCGGCGAGACGCTGCGCCAGGCGGGCATCCTGATCATCTCCTCGACGATCGTCATCTGGACGCTGATATTCCTCATCGGCCTCCAGTGCGGCATCGAGGGCGCCTACGCGACGCGCGCGGTCGGCGCCCCGGCCTACGCCGGCCAGTTCTCGGCGTGGTGCGACCTGCGCGAGGTGATCCCCTACGCCTTCGGCTACATGATGGCCGCCAAGGTCGGCACGGGGATCGTCGCCGAGCTCGGCTCGATGCGGATCTCCGACGAGATCGACGCGCTCGAGGTCATGGGCATCGACTCCGTCCTCTTCCTGTGCGCCACGCGCCTGCTCGCGGCGTGGATGGTCCTGCCCTTCGTCTACATCGCCGGCGTGGGCGCCGGCTTCTTCGCCTCCTACCTCGCGGTCGTCCAGCAGATCGGGGAGGTGTCCTCGGGCGGCTACTTCCTCATCTTCTGGATGTTCCAGAATCCACCCGACCTCTTGTACAGCCTCATAAAGGGGATGGTGATGGCCACCGTCATCGTCCTCGTCGGCTGCTACTACGGCTACAACGCCAGCGGAGGGCCGGTAGGGGTGGGTACGGCGACGGCGAAGTCCATGGTGGTCAACATCGTGCTCGTGCACCTCATCGGGATGCTCGGGACCCAGGTCTTCTGGGGCGCCAACCCACGAGCACCGATCGGAGGATGACGCGCTGATGGCGGACGACCAGCCAACGCGGCCGGGTCGCGATCAGGACACGCCGCCCAGCGGCTTCGACCCGGTGGAGGAGGAACGCCCGGCCGGCGCGGGCGACGAGCCCACGCGCGTCAGCGACGAGCCCACCGGCGGCGACGAGGCGACGCGCGTCGGAGACGGCCCCGGCGCCGCCGACGAGGAGACGCGCACGGGCGAGCCGGCGTGGGGATGGCCCGAACAGCGCGGCGCCGGCGCGCCCGCGGCGCCCGAGACGGCGGAGGCCGGCGAGGAGCCGCGCACCGGCCGGGCGGCGGTCACCCGCGAGCCGTCGCCCGACGCCGACGACGAGTACAGGTGGCACACCGGGGCCACGCGGCCGACGGGCGTCCCCGACGCGATCGAGTTCGTCGACGTCCACAAGGCCTTCGGCCGCAGCCGCATCCTCATCGGCCTGAACATGGGTCTGCCGGAGGGCAAGATCTCGATGATCCTCGGCCCCTCGGGCACGGGGAAGTCGGTGTGCATCAAGCACATGGTCGGGCTCCTGTACCCCGACGAGGGCGACGTCCTCATCCACGGCGAATCGGTCCCGAACATGACCGACGACGAGCTCTTCGACATGCGCAAGAAGTTCGGGGTGCTCTTCCAGGACGGCGCGCTCTTCGGCTCGATGAACCTCCTCGACAACGTCGCCTTCCCGTTGCGTCAGCACACGGACAAGAGCGAGGAGGAGGTGATGGACATCGTCAACACCCGCCTGCAGGAGGTCGGGCTCGCCGAGGCGGGCGAGAAGATGCCCAACGAGCTGTCCGGCGGCATGCGCAAGCGCGCCGGCTTCGCCCGTGCCCTCGTGCTCGATCCCGACATCGTGCTCTTCGACGAGCCCGACTCGGGCCTCGATCCGGTCCGCACCGCGCTGCTGTGCGAGCTGATCCAGGAGGTCCACGAGGAGAACGGCGGAGCCTACGTCGTGATCACCCACGACATCGCCTCGGCCCGCCGCGTCGCCGAGTACATCGCGGTGCTGTGGCGTGGGCGAATCGTCGAGTCGGGACCGGCCGAGGAGCTCTTCAACTCCGACAACGCCTTCGTGCGCCAGTTCCTCTCCGGCGAGTCGCGAGGCCCGCTGGGCATGGAGTAGCCACCGCCTTGGCCGCCGACCGCGAGAGCCTGATGGTCTCCCCGAGGGGTCGCGCGCGAGTGCGTGCGAGGGGTCGCGCGCGATGACGGTCGCCCGCGCGGCGGCGCTCGGCGCGCTCGCGCTCGCGCTCGTCGTGGTGGCGGTGATCCTGCTGTCGGGCGGCGGCGGGACGCAGTACACGCTGCGCTTCGAGACAGCCGGCGGCCTGGTGCCGAACAACGAGGTCCAGGTCGGCGGGCGCGCGGTGGGCTCGATCGACGACATCAAGCTCACCGACAACAACCAGGTCCAGATGAAGGTCACCGTCAACGACGAGATCGCCCCGCTGCACGAGGGAACGACCGCGACGGTTCGCGCCCTCTCGCTCTCGGGCGTGGCGAACCGCTACATCGCGATCAACCCGGGGCCCAACAACGCGCCCAAGCTCAAGGACGGGGCCACGCTGACCACCGAGAAGACGACCTCGCTCGTCAGCCTCGACCAGCTCTTCGACACGCTCGACCCCAAGACGCGCGCCGGCCTGCGCAACGTGATCCGCGGATCGGCGACGTGGTACAGCGGCCCCGACCTCAACGGCCGCCCGGCGTCGCAGGGCTTCAACGCCGCGACCCGCTACTTCAGCCCCTTCCTCTCGACCACCGACCAGCTCGTCCAGCAGCTGCTGCTCGACCAGCCCGCCCTCAACCGGTTCGTCCTGGACACCTCGCGGGTGACCTCGGCGATCGCCGCCCGGCGCACCGACCTCACCGCGCTGGTCGGCAACGCGAACACGGCGCTGGGAGCGATCGCGAGCGAGAACGACTCGCTCTCACAAGCGCTGACCGACCTGCCCACGACGCTGCGCAAGGCCAACTCCACGTTCGTGAACCTGCGGGCGACGCTCGCCGACCTCGACGTGCTGGTCAGCGCCTCCAAGCCGGCCACCAAGAACCTCGAGCCGTTCCTCGAGGCGCTGCGGCCGCTCGTCGCCGACGCCAAGCCCACCGTCCGCGACCTGCGCCGGCTGATCAGCGAGCCGGGGCCGGCCAACGACGCGATCGACCTCCTGCGCCGCAGCCCCAAGCTCGCGTCCGAGGCGAACCAGGCCTTCCCGAGCACGGTCAAGGCGCTGCAGGGCAGCCAGCAGATCGTCGAGTTCCTGCGGCCCTACGCGCCCGAGGTGATCATGTTCCTGCGCGACTTCGGCAACACGCCGGCGACCTATGACGCCAATGGCCACTACGCGCGCATCGCGCCGACCTTCAGCGCCTTCAAGCTGACCGACACGCCGGGCGGCCAGGTCCTCACCCAGCTGCCCCCGGCCCTGCGGCCGCCCGCCTACCAGACCGGCCAGACGCTGCGCTGCCCGGGCTCGGCGACCCAGCCCCGTCCCGACGGCTCCAACCCGTTCCTCGATGACGGCCGGCTGACCCCCGGGACCGGCGGCCCCGGGACCGACTGCAACCCGGCGACCCTGCCGCCCGGGCCATGAGGCGCATCCTCCTCATCGCGCTCGCGCTCGGCGGGGCCGCCACGCTCGCCGTCGTCGGCACGGGCGCGGGCGACGGCGACGGCGGCAGCTACGAGGTGCGGGCGATCTTCGACAACGCCGTCTCGGTCATCCCGGGGGAGAGCATCAAGATCGCCGGCGTCAAGGTCGGCACGGTCAGCTCGCTCGACATCACCAAGGACGCGAAGGCCGCCGTCGTCCTGAACGTCACCCAGCCCGGCTTCCAGGACTTCCGAAAGGACGCCTCCTGCATCATCCGGCCCGAGGGCTTCATCGGCGAGAAGTACGTCGAGTGCACGCCGACCCAGCCGCACGCGCCGGGGGCGCCACAGCAGCCCAAGCTCTCCAAGATCGACGCCGGGCCGGGCAAGGGCCAGTACCTGCTGCCGGTGACCAACACCCAGACGCCGGTCGACATCGACCTCATCAACAACATCTTCCGGCTGCCCTACGCGCAGCGCCTGTCGTTGATCCTCAACGAGTTCGGCGCCGGCCTGGCCGGCCGCGGGAACGACCTCAACGAGGTCATCAAGCGGGCCAATCCGGCCCTGCAGGAGACCGACAAGGTGCTCGAGGTCCTCGGCAAGCAGAACCGGACGCTCGCGCAGCTCGCGGTCAACTCCGACACGATCCTCGCGCCGCTCGCGCGAGACCGCGCGCGGGTGGCGAGCTTCGTGGACACGGCCAACACCACGGCGGCGGCCACCGCGCAGGAGAGCACTGCGCTGGAGGGGAGCCTCGAGCGCCTGCCGACCTTCCTGCGCGAGCTGCAGCCGACGCTGCGCGGCCTCTCTGACCTCTCCGACGCCGCGACGCCGACGCTGCGCGACCTCGGCGCCGTGGCCCCGACGCTCAACCGCCTGGTGCTGGCCCTCGGCCCGTTCGCCGACGCGGCGCTGCCCGCGACCAAGAGCCTGGGGACCGCGTCCGACGCGGGCTCGGCCGCGCTGCCGCCGACGTTGCCGGTCATCAACCAGCTGCGCCAGTTCGCCCAGATCGCGCTTCCCGTCGCGAGCAACCTGGACCAGCTCGTCACGAGCATCCGCGACACCGGCGGCATCGAGCGGATCCTCGACTTCGTCTTCTACACGACGAACGGGGTCAACGGCTATGACTCTGTCGGGCGCTACCTGCGGACCGAGCTTGTCGCGAACCTCTGCTCGCTCTACGCCGCGGTCACCGACCCGACCGGTGAGTGCAACGCGAACTTCAGCGGTCCCAAGCCGCCTCCCCTGGCGCCTGAGCCGGCCACGACGGCCGCGCGCGCGGCCGGGGCCGGCGGGGCGACCGGCTCCAAGGAGGCGGCCGGATCGGCCCTGAGCCAGTCCGATCCACGCATGCGGGCGGCCCAGCGCATCTACCGCGGCGAGGACCCGCAGCAGGCGCTCAAGGCCGAGGGGCTCAAGTCGCTCGAGGAGATCTACGGGAAGCGCGCCGCGGGCGGAAAGGGCGCCGCGACGCCGGTCGCCGCCGAGCCCGAGACCACCACGCCGACGACCGGCCGCTCGGGCAAGCCGACGATCGCGCTCCCGTCCGTCCCGGCGCTCGGCGTCGCGCCGGCGACGACGTCGACGAAGGCCGAGGCCAAGGCCAAGGCGAAGAAGGCCAAGAACGCCGAGAAGGCGCGGCGGGTTGCGACGGGAGGCGGGTCGGCCGCACCCACGACGACCGACCCGGCGACGCAGGCCGCCGCCGACCAGCAGGCTGCGCAGGACAGCCTCTTCAACTATCTGCTGGGGAACGACGGATGAGGCGGCGGCGCGGCGGCGGCGGCATCGCGGCGAACCCGGTCCTCATCGGGGCCGCGACGACGCTCGTCGTCATCGTGGCCGTGTTCCTCGCCTACAACGCGAACAACGGACTGCCCTTCGTGCCGACCTACGACCTCAAGGTCGAGGTCCCCAGCGCCGCGAACCTCGTCAAGGGCAACGAGGTGCGCATCGCGGGCACGCGCGTCGGCGTGATCGACGCGATCGGCACCAAGCAGCTCGACAGCGGCCGCGTGATCGCCGTGCTGTCGACCAAGCTGCAGACCTCGGTGGAGGACCTGCCCGTGGACTCCTCCGTCCTCGTCCGGCCACGCACCGCGCTGGGCCTCAAGTACCTGCAGATCACCGAGGGGACGTCGAACAAGGGCTTCCAGAACGGCGCCACCGTTCCGCTCGCCAACGCGCGGCCGGTGCCGGTGGAGCTCGACGAGCTGTTCAACGTCTTCGACCCACAGACTCGCAGCGCCCAGCAGCTCAACCTCTTCGAGTTCGGCAACGCGCTCGCCGGCCGGGGCGCCGACATCAACACCGCGATCGGCGCGCTCAACCCGTTCTTCACCCAGCTCATCCCCGTGGCCCGCAACCTCTCGAGCACCCGGACCCAGCTCGCCAACCTCTTCCCGGCCCTCAACCGCGTGGCGACGATCGTCGCACCCGCCGCCGAGACCCAGGCGGCGCTCTTCACGAACCTCGACACGACGTTCTCGGCCCTGGCGAGCGTCGCGCCCTTCGTCTCGCGCAGCATCGCCCTCGGCCCGTCGACTCTCGACCAGGCGATCAGCTCCTTCCGCCTCCAGCGGCCGTTCCTGGCCAACACCGCCGCCCTGTTCCGTGAGCTGCGCCCCGGTGTCGCGGCGCTCAAGGACGCGGCGCCCGACCTCACCTCCGCGCTCGTCGTCGGGACGCCGGCCCTGCGCCGCCTGCCGGCCTTCAACGCCCAGCTCACCACGACGCTCAAGACCCTCGAGAGCTTCGCGACCGACCCGCTCGTGCGCATCGGGATCTCCGACCTCACCAGCACCGTCAGCCTGCTCGGGCCGACGCTGGCCTTCCTCAAGCCCGCGCAGACGACCTGCAACTACGTGACGCTGTTCTTCCGCAACACGGCGAACCTGCTCAGCGAGGGCACCTCCGCCGGCACCTGGCAGCGCTTCATCGTCATTCCCACGCCCACCGGGCCCAACAGCGAGACTGGCCCCGCATCGGCGCCCGCCAACGGCGGCGGCACCAACAACTTCCTGCACTGGAACGGCTATCCGAACACCGCTGCGCCGGGCCAGCCCAACGAGTGCGAGGCCGGCAACGAGCCCTTCCTCGAGGGCCAGCAGCAGATCGGCAATCCCCCGGGCACACAGCCGGCGACCACCGAGCAGACCGGCATCGACAGGAGCACGGGCTGATGCCGATCCCGCGACGGGGAACCCGCGAGCCCAAGCGCATACGCCGCACCGACCGGCGCGGGATGTCGCCGGTGACCTTCGGCGCGATCTGCCTGGTCGTGCTGCTGGTGATCGTGTACTTCGGCTTCACCAAGGCGATTCCGTTCCAGCATGGGTTTCGGCTGAATGCGGTGTTTGAGTCGGCGAACAGTGTGCGGTCGGGGTCGCCGGTGCGGATTGCGGGGGTGAATGTGGGCAAGGTGGTGTCGGTGCGTCGGTACAAGGGGTCTGATGCGTCGGTGGTGCAGATGGAGATCGATGGGGCGGGGTTGCCGATTCACAAGGACGCGACGGTGAAGATCCGGCCGCGGATCTTCTTGGAGGGCAACTTCTTCGTGGACTTGCGGCCGGGGACGCCGTCGGCGCCGAGGCTGGAGGACGACGATGCGCCGCTGGCGATGACGCAGACCTCGGCGCCGGTGCAGTTCGACGAGATCCTGACGGGGTTGCAGTTTGATACGCGCAAGGATCTGCAGGGGGTGCTGTCGGATCTGGGGACGGCGTTGAACGCGAAGCCCTCGGCGGCGCAGGATGCGCAGGCGGATCCGGAGGTGCGGGGGGAGACGGCGGGGCGGTCGTTGCGTGATTCGGCGACGTATTCCTATGACGCGTTGCGGGGGGCGTCGGTCGTCAATTCGGCGTTGTTGGGGGTGGCGCCGGATGATCTGGCGCGGTTGGTCAGGGATTTGGGGCGGGTGTCGGGGGCGTTGGGTCGGAATGAGGGGGCGTTGCAGGGGTTGATCGTGAATTTCAATCGGACGGCTCAGGCGTTGGCGTCTGAGCAGGGCAATCTGGCAAGCTCGATCAGGTTGTTGCCGGGGACGTTGACGGCGGCGGATGGGGCGTTTGATGCGTTGAATCGGTCGTTTCCGCCGGTGCGGGCGTTTGCGCGGGATGCGGTGCCGGGGGTGCTGGAGACGCCGGCGACGATCGATGCGGCGTTCCCGTTCATCGCGCAGACGCGCAAGCTGGTCTCCGCGGCTGAGCTGGGTGGCCTGGTCGCCGTCGCGCGGCCGACGACCGCCGATCTGTCCCAGCTGGTGGACGCGACGATCCCGCTGCTGCGCCAGACCACCCCGCTGAGCCAGTGCGTGAGCCACAACATCAACCCCTCGCTCAAGACGACGCTGCGCGACGGCAACCTGACCACCGGCGTCCCCAACTACAAGGAGGGCCTCCAGGGCTTCGCCGGCGCCGCGGGCGAGAGCCAGAGCTTCGACGGCAACGGCCAGTGGGTCCGCTTCGGCGTGCCGGGCGGCGCCACAGCGCTCTCCACCCCCAATACCACCTTCGGCGGCCCGGGGCTGTTCGGCAGCACGATCCTGCCGCCGCTGGGCACGCGGCCGCGCTACCCGGGCGTGCGCCCGCCCTACCGCCCCGACGTCCCCTGCGCCAGCCAGACCCCGCCCAACCTCACCGCCCCCGCCGGCCCACCGGTGGAGAGGGTGGGCGGATGACCCGCGCGATCCGCAAGCACCTCGTCGACTTCGTGGCCATCGTGGGGCTGCTCCTCATCGCGCTCCTCGTGGGCCTCTACATCCTCGACAACCAGCGGCTGACCCTGCCCTCCGGCGTGCCGATCCTCGGGCGCGACTACTTCGTCCTCAAGGGCCAGTTCCAGACCGCCCAGGCCGTCAGCCCCGGGCAGGGGCAGACGGTCGACATCGCCGGCGTCAAGGTCGGGGAGATCAGCAAGGTCGAGCTCAAGAACGGGCGCGCGCTCGTGACCATGAACATCGAGCGCAAGTACGCCGAAGGCGACGGCGGCCGGCCCGCGATCTACCGCGACGCGCGCATGCTGCTGCGGCCGAAGACCCCGCTGAAGGACATGATCGTCGAGCTGACGCCCGGCAGCCCGAGCGCCGGGCGGGTGCCCGACGGCGGGACGATCCCGGTCTCCAACACGCTGCCCGACATCAACCCCGACGAGCTGTTCTCGACGCTCGACGCCGACACGCGGCAGTTCCTCGTGCTCCTGCTCAACGGCGGCAGGCAGGGCCTCGAGAAGAACGCGGGGACCACGGCCGACGTGCTGCGGCGCTTCGAGCCGACGGCGCGGGAGACCGCGCGCATCACCTCCGAGCTGCAGAAGCGCGCCGGCAACGTCCGCCGCGTGGTCTCGAACTTCCGCAAGCTCTCGGGAGCGCTCGCCGGCCAGGACACCCAGCTCTCCCAGCTGGTGGACAACAGCAACGCCGTGTTCCAGGCCTTCGCGTCGCAGGACTCAAACATCCGCGCGACCCTGCAGGAGCTGCCGCCGGCGCTGACCCAGGCGACGTCGACGCTCGGCAAGGTCCAGACGCTCGCCGACGTGCTCGGCCCGACCGCCGAGGCTCTGCGCCCCGCCGCGCGCAACCTCGCCCCGGCGCAGCGCGCGATCCGGCCCTTCCTCGTTCAGTCGACGCCGATCATCCGCGACCAGATCCGCCCCTTCACCCGCGTCGCCACGCCGGTCGTCTCGGCCCTGCGGCCCGCGGCCAAGGACCTCACGGCGCTGACGCCGGACCTGACCAGCGTCTTCCGGATCCTCAACTACGCCGTCAACGAGCTCGGGTACAACCCGCCCGGCTCGGAAGAGGGCTACCTGTTCTGGCTGCCGTGGTTCAACCACAACCTCGGCGGCCTCTACACCACCGGCGACGCCGACGGGACCATCCGGCGCGGCGAGATCTTGCTGTCGTGCGCGAGCCTCACCCTCGTCGAGGGCGTCGGCGCCGCGATCCCGTCGGTCCAGATAATCGGCGTGCTCACCAATCTCCCCAAGACGGCCAACGTCTGCACGGGCGGCGCGACCGCCGCCGCAGCCGGGCGCGCGGCGCCCCGTGACAGCGAGGCCGACGGCGGGCTGGGCCCGGCGGGCGAGGGGCCCAACGCGGCCGGGAAGGGCGCCGGAGGGGCGGCGACGGGCTCACGCAGCGACTCGAGCGGCCCGGGCGTGGCCGCCGACGGCTCGGGCGGATCGCCGCCGTCGCTCACGGACGCGCCGCCGAGTGCCGGGGCGGGCACGCAGACGACGCCCGGCCCGAGCGCCGCTACGCAGGGCAAGGCCGACACCGCCTCCTCGACCACGCCGAGCGGGAGCGGGGGCTAGCGTGCAGAAGCAGGCACCCACCCTCGGGAAGCTCCTCGTGATGGTGGCCTTCACGCTGTCGTGCTTCGGCCTGCTCCTGTACCTGTGGGTGGCCTTCGGCGGCTCGGTCCCCTTCGCATCGCAGGGCTACCGCTTCACGATCCCGCTCAGGGAGGCGGGGCTGCTCGCCGAGCAGGCCGACGTGCGCATCTCGGGCGTGAACGTGGGCAAGGTGACCTCGATCGAGCTCGAGCCCAACGGCAGGACCACGAACGCCGTCGTCGAGCTGGACGAGCGCTACGCGCCGATCCCGCGCGACTCGCGAGCCATCACCCGCCAGAAGACGCTGCTCGGCGAGACCTACCTGGAGATCACCCCCGGGACGCCGGGCAAGAACAACACCGTTCCCGAAGGCGGCAGCCTGCGACCCGCCAACGTCGCCCCGAGCGTCGAGCTCGACGAGATCCTGCGGACCTTCGATCCGCGCACCCGCGCCGACTTCCAGGCGTGGATGCAGGGCCTCGCGCTGTCGGTGAGCGGGCGCGGCCGCGACCTCAGCGAGGCGATCGGCAACCTCTCGCCCACCGCCCAGGACGGCACCGAGCTGCTGACGATCCTCAACAACCAGCAGACGGCGGTGAGCCGCCTCGTGGCCAACACCGGGGTCGTGTTCGACGCGCTCGGCCAGCGCGGCGACCAGTTGCGCCAGCTCATCGACAACTCCAACCAGGTGTTCTCCACGACGGCGGACCGAAACGAGCAGCTGCGCCAGATCTTCCGGATCCTGCCGACCTTCGAGACCGAGTCGACCACCACCCTGCGCGCACTGGACGCGTTCACGCTCAACGCCGATCCGCTCGTCACCCAGCTGCGCCCCGCCGTGCGCCAGCTCTCCCCGACGCTCGTGAGCCTCAAGAGCCTCGCGCCCGACCTGCGCTCGCTGTTCGCTGCGCTGGAGCCGCTCATCGACGCCGGTCAGAAGGGGCTTCCCGCGACCGATCAGGTGCTCAACCAGCTGCGGCCGGTCCTCGGCCAGCTCGACCCGTTCCTGCGCAACCTCAACCCGGTCCTCCAGGGCGTGGGCTTCTACAAGCCCGAGCTCACCGCGTTCTTCGCCAACGCGGCGGCCTCCACCCAGGCCACGGAGAAGGCGCCGGGGAGCACGACACGCCTGCACTACCTGCGCACGAGCAACCCGCTCAACCTCGAGAGCCTCACCTCTTATCCGCAGCGCCCGGGCTCCAACCGGCCCAACGCCTACACCTATCCCGGCGTGATCGGGCCGCCTCCGAACAACCGTCCCGTGTTCGAGAACCGCCAGTGCGGCCGGGGCATCCCGCGGCTGCTCACGCAGGCGGAGATCACCGCGATCGCCGGCGGAGCGACCACGCTGCCCGGCCTCGGCCCGGTGGCCAACCTGCTTCCGCCCGGCCTCCCGGCCGCCCAGCTCCCCTCGGTCCTGACCCCGACGCTCCTCGGGCTCCTCGACTCGATCGTCTGGCCGCAGGGCCCGACGACGGTCGTCGCCCCCGCGTGCACCCTCCAGAGCAGGTTCCCCTCGGTCGGCAAGGGCTCGACGACCGTCTCCGACTACCCGCACCTCTTCCCCGATCCGGTGCCCAACCCCGACGTGCCCGTGGCGACTGGAGCCTCGAGCATCGCCGGGCTCCAGGCGAGCGGGCGCTGAGCGCAGCGGCCGCCGCCCGGCGCGGGCCGCCCGGCGCGGCGATAGCCTGAGCGTCTGGTGAAGGGTGGAGGGATGCACGAGCGGCACTGGCTCGAGCGCGTCGTGCGTGCGGCCGTGCGCCGGCCGGGCGTGACCGTGGCGGTCGTCCTCGTCCTCGCGCTGGCCGGCGGCCTCGCCGCCCTGCACCTCCGCCCGCGCTCGGACCCCGACACGCTCGTCTCGAGCGGCGCCGGTCCGGCGAAGGCGACGGCCGCACTGCACTCGAGCTTCGGCGACGACGCGGTCTACGTGCTCGTCCGCGGCGAGCTGAGTCGCATCCTGCTCACCGCCGACCTCCAGCGCCTGCTCGGCCTCGAGGGCTGCATCGCCGGGAACGTCCCCCGCGGCGTCGTGCCGCCGGGCGGCCGCGGCGGGCCGTGCGCCGCGCTGGCGAGGACCAAGCCGGTGAAGGTCGTCTACGGGCCGGGGACCTTCGTGAACGAGTCGGTCAACCAGATCCAGGACGAGCTGACGGCGCGGCAGCGGACGAGCCGCGCGCAAGCGCAGACGGCCGCGACGGCGGCCCGGCGGCTCGCTGCGGCGAAGGGCTACTCCAAGCCGCGCCAGGACCAGCTCGCCAAGCGCGCGAGCCAGCTCGTGCAGGCCCAGTTCGTCCGCGACCTCGCCCAGGCCGCGTATCGCTACGGGCTCACCGGCGTGCCGCGCCTCGACGACGCCGGCTTCGTCACCCGCCTGGTGTTCGACCCGTCACGCGGCTACAACCAGCCCAAGGCCCGCTTCGCCTACCTCTTCCCCTCCAAGGACGCGGCGCTGGTCCAGGTGCGGCTGCGGCCGGGGCTGAGCGACGGCCGCCGCCGCGAGGCCATCGCGCTCGTCCGCCGTGCCACCGCGATGCCGGCCTGGCGACTGCAGACGCCGGGAGCGAGCTACGCGGTGACCGGGGCCCCGGTCGTGCTCTCCGACCTCACGTCGAGCATCACCGATTCGCTCGTCAAGCTGCTCCTCGCGGCCCTGCTCGTGATGGCGGCCGCGCTCGCGCTGGTGTTCCGAACGCGCGCGCGCCTGCTCCCGCTGGCCGTCGCGCTGGCCGCCGCGGGCCTCGCCTTCGGTGCGATGGCGCTCGTGGGCGCTCCGCTGACGATGGCCTCGGTCGCCGTGCTCCCGGTGCTCATAGGCCTCGCCGTGGACTACGCCATCCAGCTCCAGGCGCGCTTCCGCGAGGAGGAGCGCCCCGGGCGCGACCCGGCCGAGGCGGCGGTCGCGGCCGCGCGCTCGGGCGCGCCCACGATCGCCACCGCCGCCGGGGCCACCGTCGCGGGCTTCCTCGTGCTCCAGCTCTCGCCGGTCCCGATGGTCCGTGGCTTCGGCCTGCTGCTCGTGGCCGGGGTCGTGGTGGCCTTCGCCTGCGCGCTGACCGCCGGCTTCGCCGCGCTCGTGCTGCTGGGCCGCGGCGCGGCCGGCCTGCCCGCGGCGCTGCGTGCGCCGGCGCGCGCGCTGGGCGCGGCGATCCGCGGAGCCGGCGAGCTCGTCGGCGCACTCGTCTCGGCGGCGCGCGGCGCGCTCTCCAGGCTCCCGGTCGTGCGCGGCGGGGCCGGCGCCGTGCGCCGCGCCGCGCGCGCGACCCTCGCCGTCTCGCTGCGCCGCCCGGCCACGGTGCTCCTCGTCGCCTCCGCGCTCGCCGTGGTCGGCTGGGTGGCCGGGACGCAGACCAGGGTCGTCTCCGACGTGCCCAAGCTCGTCCCGCAGGACACGGGGTCGCTCCGCGACCTCGAGCGCCTCCAGGCGTCGACCGGAGTCGCCGGTGAGGTCGACGTGCTCGTACAGGCCGACGACGTAACACGCCCGGCGGTCGTGGGCTGGATGGCCGACTACCAGCGCGAGGTGTTGAGCCGCGCCGGCTACAGTCGCACCCGCCCGTGCGGGACGGCCACCCTGTGTCCCTCGTTCTCGTTGCCCGACCTGCTCGCCGGCGCCGCCTCGGGCACCACCGGCGCCCGCCGCATCCGCGCGATCATCGACGCCGTCCCGCCCTACTTCTCGCGCGCCGTGGTCACCCCGGACCGGCGCACGGCGACGCTGGCCTTCGGCATCCGCCTGATGCCGCTCGACCAGCAGCAGCGCGTGCTGGAGGACATGCGCTCGCGCCTCGACGCGCCTCCCGGCGTCACCGCGCGGCTCGCCGGCCTCCCGGTGCTGGCCGCGCAGGCCAACGCCGACGTGTCGTCGGGGTGGCGCCGCGCGCTCATGCTGGTGGCCGGGCTGCTCGCCGTGCTCGCCGTGCTGCTGCTCGTCTGGCGCCGTCTGGAGCGCGCGCTCGTCCCGGTGCTCCCGATCGCCCTGGCGACCGGGTGGTCGGCCGGGGTGCTGGTGCTCGTCGGGGTTCCGCTCAATCCGCTGAGCGTGACCCTCGGCGCGCTGGTCATCGCCATCGCGACCGAGTTCAGCGTCCTGCTGTCCGAGCGCTACCGGCAGGAGCGCGCCGCGCGAGGCGCCACCGCGGAGGCGCTGCGGGCGACCTACCGTTCGACGGGCGTCGCGGTGCTCGCCTCGGGCACCACGGCGATCGCCGGCTTCGCGGTGCTCGTGCTCTCCGACATCCGCATGGTCCGCGACTTCGGCCTCGTCACCGTCATCGACCTCTCCGTCGCGCTGGCCGGCGTGCTGCTCGTGCTGCCCGCGGTGATCGTCCTGAGCGAGCGCGGCGAGCTGCTCGGCCTTCCGAGGCTCGCGGCACGGCGTGCCTGGGACGCGCGGCCGCGGCCGCGGCGCTCGCGCGCGGCGGCGTGACCGAGCCACGCCGGCCGCTCGACTTCGACGTCCCGCCGGCGGACGACGAGCGGCGGCGGCGGGCCGCCGAGCGCCTCGCGGAGGCGGACGAGGGCGAGCCGCCGCCGCGCCCACCGCGAACGCCCCGGCTTCCGCGCGGCGGGCGCTTCGGCTGGCTGTTCGCGCTGATCGCCGTCGTCGTGCTGGGCTACATCTCGCTCAGCATCCTGCGCACCAACGGCACGGGGTCGCGCGGTGTGGCGCCCGGCGAGCGCCTGCCGCCCTTCGCCGCTCCGCTCGCGCTCGGGCAGCTGGGCGGCGACGCCAACGTGGCGACGCGCGCGGGCCAGGGCGGCCTCGGCCGCCGGCCCGCGTGCGCGGTCCGCGGACCGCAGATACTCAACGTGTGCCAGCTCGCCGAGCGCGGGCCGGTGGTGCTCGCCTTCCTCGCCGCCGGCGGAGGCGAATGCCGCCGCGAGCTCGATCTGCTCGAGCGGCTGCGAGGGGCCCCGCAGGCTCGCGGCGTGCAGATCGCCGCCGTCGCGATCCGGGGCGACCGCGGCGCGCTGCGCCGCGAGATCCGGGCCCGGGGGTGGCGCTTCCCGATCGGCTATGACCGCGACGGCCTCGTCGCCAGCCTCTACGGCGTGTCGGTCTGCCCGACGATCGCCTTCGCCTACCCGGGCGGCGTCACCCGTCGCACGACGCTCGGCTTCCTCGACGCGCCCGCGCTGGCCGGGCAGGTGGCCGCGCTCGCGGCCGCGTCGCGCGCGAGAGGGTGGAGGCCGCGCCGGTGACGGCCGCCGATCACGGACCGGGCCGGGCGGAGGTCGCGACGTGACTGGCGCCGTCTCGCCCGCCCGCGGCCGGAGATCGGCGCGGTGAGCGACTCTTGGCCCGAGCCTCGGCCCGGCTGGGTCGCGTCGGACGTGCGCGCCGAGTTCCCCGAGCTGCGCCTGCTCGCGCTCGCCCTCGATGCCCGTCCGGCCCGCAGTCCACCGGAGGTGCGTGAGCGCCTGCGGGCGCTCTCCGACCGCTTTCGCGGTGCCCAGGCGATCGCCATGCGGCGCACGGCGGTGCCGTGCGCCTACCGGGTCTTCTTCCGGCACATCGGCCTAGACCCCGACGTCTCGCGCACGCCCATCGAGGCGGCCGCGCTCGAGCGCCTCGTAAAGGGCGGCTGGCGCTCGGACAACCTCCTCGACGACGCGCTCACCATCGCGCTCGTCGAGACCGGCGTGCCGCTGTGGGCGCTCGACGCCGCCCGCGTCGAGGGCGAGCTCGGGATCCGCACCGCGGCTCCCGGCGAGCCGCTCGGGCGCGAAGCGCGCGAGCCGCGCCGGCTCCCGGCGGGCCGCCTCATCGTCGCCGACGAGCGGAGCGCGCTCGCGGTGCTGTTCGGCGACCTCGCGCGGGGCCACGGCGTCTCGCGGCGGACGGAGCGGATGGTGCTGTTCACCGTCGCGGTCGCCGGCGTCCCGGAGATCCACGTCGAGGAGGCGCTGCACTCCTGCGCCGACACGGTGGTCGGCGCCTGAACCGGGCGCCTCGGCCCGCCGGGCCGCGCCCGAACCCATTCCCTCGCCCGCCGGGCCGCGCCCGAACCCGCTCCCCGGCTCGCCGCCGTTGGTAGAGTGCACTCCGGAAGGAGGAGTGCGCTTTGGCGGTCGCGGACCACACCATCCACCGTCCGGCGGAGGC
The DNA here is from genome assembly GCA_963728925.1 of uncultured Actinomycetes bacterium. GTDB lineage: Bacteria > Actinomycetota > Thermoleophilia > Solirubrobacterales > Solirubrobacteraceae > JBBPZA01. Next base: position 321,868 of record CAVSMB010000014.1, read on the forward strand.
CCGCCTGCTGCCGCCGGTCGAGGTCGCCGAGGCGGCGGCGCGTCGCACGCTGCGCCGGCAGATAGCGAAGCTCGAGTCAGAGCTCGCGGCGGCCTTCATCTCTGCCTTCCCGCGCAAGGGCGTCACCTTCGGGGTCGACGGCCGCGGCGGCCCGCGTATGCTCTCGCTCGGCGAGCTCGAGGGCCTGCGCGACGACCTCAGCGACCGGCTGCGCGAGTGCCGGCGCGAGCTGGAGGCGCGCGCCGCCGCAGAGGACGCCAATCGCCTGCTCATCGAGGAGATGCTGCGCGACCCCTCGCGCCACAAGTGGGTGCGGGTCTCGCGCGAGGACATCGGCGAGCGCGGCTGCGGGCACTGGCACGTGCGTCCGCGCCTGGGTCTCCTCGGGATGCTCATGGGCTGGTGGCGCGTCCGGATCAGCTCCGGGTGCCCCTTAGCCTCGATTATCGGTGAGGGGTTCGTTCACCGATTTCGCTGTGGTCTGTGATCGGCGGCTGTAGCGGTAGTTGGGGCTTCCGGCGGCCCTGACGGAGCTGGGCTTAGCTCATTTGGTGGATCCTTCTCGGGCTATCTCTGGTTGAGTGCAGCGCGGTGGACGAGCGCCGGGGGGCGATGATCCCATGGTTGTGCAGTATTCCGCCGGACGGCGGCGAGTTCGTCGTCGCGTTCCGTCCGCTGGGTGCGGAACCATATCGGTAGAATCGTCCACCAAATCGGCTGAGCGATGGCCCGGACGGGACACGACCGCTTCACCAAGCCGACGGTCGCCGGGCACCGTCGGTATGAGGCGCTGCGCGCCTACTACGTGGAGGAGCTGTCGGCGGCGGAGATCGCCGGGCGGTTTGGTTATACGAAGGCGAGCGTGCAGACGCTGATCTCGCAGTACCGCCAGGCGGATGTGGGAGAGCTGTTCCAGGCCTCGCGGCCGGGGCCCAAGCGTCAGCCCAAGAAGGATGCCGCCCGCGAGCGGGCGCTCGAGCTGCGTCGCTCCCGGCACGGGATCGAGGAGATCGTCTCCGAGCTTGCACGGGCGGGGACGCCGCTGTCGCGCACGGCGGTGTGGGAGATCCTGCGCGAGGAAGGGCTCTCGCGGATGCCCAAGCTGCGTCAGGACAAGCCCGAGCCGGCGCCCGAACGGCTGGCGGCGGAGAAGGTGCGCGTCCTCGCAGAAGAGGACTGGCCGACCGAGGGCACGATCCAAACCCAGCACGCCGGCCTGTTCCTGTTGGTCCCGGAGCTGGTCGCGCTCGATCTGCCCGGACTGGTCGACGCGGCCGGCTGGCCGTCCACCAGCCAGCTTCCGGCGATCCGCTCGGTGCTGTCGCTGCTGGCGCTCAAGCTCTCAGGGCGCCGCCGGCGAAGCCACGTGCGCTCAGTCGTGCACGACCCGGCGCTGGGCGCCTTCGCCGGACTGAACGTGCTGCCCAAGACCTGGCATCTGACGACCTACTCCTACCGCACCAGCCGCTCCCAGCAGATCGCGTTCTTCGAGGCGCTGCAGCCCCGGCTCCGGGAGGCGGGGCTGATCGGCGAGCAGGCAGTGAACCTCGACTTTCACGCGATCATGAGCTACGGCGAGCAGGACACCGTGCTCGAGAAGCACTACGTTCCCCGCCGCTCGCAGCGGACCCGCTCGGTGCTGACGTTCATCGCTCAGGACGGGCAACAGCACACGATCCTCTACGCCAACGCCGAGCTCACCAGCCGCCAGCAGGCGGGCGAGGTGACCGACTTCTGCCGCTTCCACGAGCGCACCCACGGCCAGCTGCCCAAGCTGCTGGTGTTCGACGGCAAGCTCACGACCAACGAACACCTCGCCGAGCTCGACCAGATGGGCGTCGGATTCATCACCTTGCGCCAGCGCTACCCGAAGCTGATCCAGTCGCTGGAGGCGCTCCCGGCGAGCGCCTGGACCAAGACCCGGCTGGACCGCTCCGGCAAGCACAAGACCGCCAACTACCACGAAGACGCCGTCACGATCCAAGGCAGCGTCTTCCGCCAGCTCGCCGTGCAGCTCGGCCGCGATCAGCCGACCCTGATCCTCACCAACCAACAGCAGCTCACCCCCAAGCAGCTGATCGAACGCTACGGCCAACGCTGGGGCATCGAGAACCAACTCGCCGAGCAGATCCGCGCGTTCCACCTCGACTCGCTCTGCTCCCAGGTCCCGCTCGCCGTCGACTTCGACGTCGCGCTCACGGTCCTCGCCGACATCATCTACCGGCGGTTCGCCCGCGGCCTCCACACCGCCTACCGCAACCAAACCCCCGACACGATCCGCGACTACCTGATCGACGGGATCGGCGAGCTGCGCTTCACCCCCGGGCACATCGAGGTCGCACTACGCCGCCGCACCCACACCCCCGCACTACTCGACGCCGGCTACGAGAACCGCCAAGTCCAGGTTCCCTGGTGGGGCGGTCGCATCCTCAGCTACACCTTCCCCGCCCGATAAGACTCAACCGAATTACCGGACCGACAATCCAGGTTAGCCACCGCGGGGCCCTGAGCTTCGTGCTCTAGGCTCCGCGGACCTTGGGACGACGTAGCCGCAAGCGGCGCGATGCGACGACCGGGCGGCCTGCCGGCCCGGCTCCGGCAACGGAGGATCCGCCCGTCGCACGCCCCGTCGCAGCGACGGCGCGGCGACCGCTGCCCGGCGACCCGCCGCGGCCCCCGTGGCACCCCTTCCCGCTCGCCGAGCTGTGCATCCTCCTCGCCCTCGTGATCGGGGTGGTGGGTCTCGTGATCTGGGGCCCACAGGGGCAGATCATGCTCGCCGGGGCGCTCGTGCTCAGCACGGCGGCGACGCTCGAGTTCACGCTGCGCGAGCACCTGGCCGGCTACCGCTCGCACAGCGCGCTGCTCGCGGGGCTCGCCGCGGTGGTGAGCGGCGCCGGGCTCTTCGTCCTCGGCGTGTCGCGGTCGGCCGTCATCGTCGTCGCGGCTCCGATCTTCGCCGCCGCCCTGCTCGGCCTGCGCGAGCTGTTCAAGCGGCGCTCGGGCGGCGCCGGCTGGCGCGGCGGCTGGCGGCAGTGAGCACGCGGCCTCCAGACCCCGCCGCCCAGCGGCGCATGCGCCTCACCGGGCTGCACCACGTGACGCTGATCTGCGGCGACCTCGCACGCACCACCGCCTTCTACCGCGACCTGCTCGGCCTCGCGCTCGTCGACGCGAGCACGAACGACGACGACCCGGACTCACGGCACTTCTGGTTCGGCGACGCGAGCGCGGCGCCGGGCACGCTGGTCTCGTTCCTCGAGTACCCCTCGCTGCCGCCCGGCACGGTGGGAACGGGCTCGACCCACCACCTCGCGTTCGCCGTCGAGTCCGCCGAGGAGCAGGAGGCCTGGCGCGACTACCTGCGCTCCCACGGCATCGAGTGCACCGACGTGCTCGACCGCGGCAGCTTCCGCTCGATCTACCTGCGCGACCCCGACGGGCACATCGTCGAGATCGCGACGCGCGGGCCCGGGATCCGGCCGGTGGACCCCGAGGCCGCTTCGGGCGCCGCGCCGGTCGGCTAGCGCTAGCGCGGCGCCGACGCGCCCTCTACCGCGGCGCCCCCTCCTCGAGCTTCATCGCAAGCGCACGTCGCTGGCGCTCGGTCATCGTGCCGATGCGCTTGTTCTCCGGGATGGGGATCGAGGCGAGGAAGCGCCGGCTGCGTTCGGTGCCCCAGCGACGCTGGCTGATGAGCAGCTCGGCGACCGGCATGCTCGATGCCTCCCAGGGAGTGGCGAGGATGATGTCCGAGGCCCGGAGCTGGCCGCTCGCGATGCGGCGCTTGAGCTCGGCCCGGGCGAGGCGTACCTGGTTCGCTCGCTCGAGCGCCTGGAGACGCTGGGGCACGGCCTTGCGGCCAGGGGCGATCGCTACGGTCCCTGTCATCTGTCCTCCCTGCTGCCCGCCGGGGCTCAGGGCGGGCAGAATCGCGGTTTTTCTCGGGGCATCGGATGCGACACGCAGACGCACGAGGTCCTCGACGGCTCCTTCGGGCCTCCATCCGACCCGGGCGGCCGACCCCTCCAGCTCGAGAACCCTCCTCGCTGGACGCGGTCAGCGTCGCGGAGGAACGTACGCGAGCGGCGCGCCGGAGGTCAACGGACAGGCGTCCAGGGCGCACGCAAAGAGCGGTGCTTTTGTGAGCCTTCGGCCTTGTGCGGAAATGGACAGACTCAGGGCGACTGGAGCGCCGTCAGGTGCTCGATGTTCGGACGCGCCAACTCCTCGGCGACCGCGCCGATCAGGTTCCGGCGGGCCCGGGCAACGGCCCGTGCTGCGCCTCGAAGTCGCGCTTGACCGCCGCGAAGGTCTCAAGGGCGCGGTCCAGGACGGCCACGTCGTGGGTCGCCATCACGCTCGTGCGCAGGAGCGCGCCGGCCGGCGGCACGGCCGGGTGCAGGGCGACGTTGACGTAGACCCCGGCGTCGAAGAGCGCGCGCCACAGCAGCGCCGCCTTCCAGTCGTCGCCCACGACGACCGGCACGATCGGGGTGAGGAGGTCGCCGCCGCCCGGGAGCGGCTGGGGCTCGACCACGCGGAAGCCGAGCTCGTGCAGGCCGCGGTGCAGGTGCCGGGCATTGGCGAGTACTCGGGCGAAGAGCTCGGGCCCCTCGGCGGAGCGGCAGATGCGGGTGGCCGCCAGCGCGGCGCCGACGGCGGCGGGCACGGCGGCGGCGGTGAAGAGGAATGGGCGCGAGGAGATGCGCAGGAACTCGACGACCTCGGCGGACCCCGCGATGAAGCCTCCGCAGGAGGCGAGGCTCTTGGAGAACGTGCCCATGCGCAGGTCGACGCGGTCCTCGACGTCGAGCAGCTCCGCGGTCCCGGCGCCGCGGGCGCCCAGGACGCCGACGGCGTGCGCCTCGTCGACCATGAGGCGTGCGCCGTAGCGCGCCGTGAGCTCGGCGATCTGGTTGAGCGGCGCGATGTCGCCCTCCATCGAGAAGACGCCGTCGACCACGACGAGGATCCCGCCCCCGTCGGCCGCGGCCTTCTCGAGCGAGCGCTCGAGCTTGTCGAGGCGGTTGTGGCGGAAGGGGCGCAGCTTGGCCCGCGAGAGGATCGCCCCGTCGAGGATCGAGGCGTGGTCGCCGGAGTCCACCACCACCGTGTCGCCCGGCCCGAGGAGGGTGCCGATCGACCCGAGGTTGGCCTGATGGCCGGTCGTGAAGACGAGGCAGTCCTCGGTGCCCATCCAGCCGGCGAGCTCGGCCTCGAGCTCGAGGTGGAGGTCGAGGGTGCCGTTGAGCAGCCGCGAGCCGGTCACGCCGGTGCCGTAGCGCTCGAGCGCGTTGCGCGCCCCCGCCATGACCCGCTCGTCGCCGGTAAGGCCGAGGTAGTTGTTGGACCCGAGCATGATGCGCTCAGCGCCCTCCATCTCGACCACCGGGCCCGCCGCCGACTCGAGCTGGCGGAAGTAGGGGACGATGCCGGCCTCGCGGGCCGCGCTCAGGATCTCGACCCGCTCGTGGTCGCGGGTCTTGGCGAAGACGTCGGGAATGGTCCGCATGTAGGCTGCGCCGCCGTGTCAGTGCAAGTGCGCCCGGTGCGCTCGCTCCGGGAGAAGCGGGAGTTCGTCGAGCTGCCGTTCCGGCTGCACTGTAGCTCGCCGCACTGGGTTCCCCCGCTGCGCCTGCAGGTGCACCTGTTCCTCACCCCGCGCCTGAACGCCTTTTTCCGCGAGGGCGAGGTCCAGCTCTTCCTCGCGCGGCGCGGCGGTCGCACGGTGGGGCGCATCAGCGCCCACATCGACCATCCCTTCAACACCTATCAGGGGAATCGCTGGGGCCTGTTCGGGTTCCTCGAGCTCGAGGACGATCCCGAGGTTGCCGCGGCGCTCTTCGACGCCGCCCAGGCCTGGCTGCAGGCCCGCGGCCGCGACCGCATGGTCGGGCCCATGAGCTTCCGCATGAACGACGAGAGCGGGATCCTCGTCGATGGCCACGACCTCGACCCCATCGTCGGCCAGCCGTGGAACCCGCCGTCCTACCAGCGGCTGGTCGAGGGCGCGGGGCTCGAGAAGGTCGTCGACACCTACATGTGGCAGGTGCTCATGGACGACCGCAACGAGATGCTGCCCGTGCTCACCCAGCTCGCCCGTGACCTAGAGCCCAAGCACGGGATCACGATCCGCCGCATGTCACGCCGACGGCTCCGCGCCGACCTCGACGTCTTCGCCGAGATCTACAACCACGCGTGGCGGCGCAACTGGGGCTTCGTGCCGTATTCCAAGGCCGACCTCGACGACTACGCCCAGGAGCTCCAGCTCGTCTTCGACCGCGACTTCTACATGGTGGCCGAGGACCGCGAGGGCACGCCGGTCGCGATGGCCATCAGCGTCCCCGACGTCAACCAGGTCCTCAAGGGCATGGGCGGGCGCCTTCTGCCGCTGGGTTGGTGGCGCTTCCTGCGACGGGCCCGGGTCATCAAGCGTGTCCGCATCGGCTTCCTCGGCGTCAAGCCCGAGTACCAGCACACCGGCGTGGCGGCGGCGCTCTACGTCGAGCACTTCGACACGGGGATGCGCGTGGGCATCATGGAGGGAGAGGCGGGCTGGATCCTCGAGACCAACCGAGCGATGAACCGCGGGATGGAGGCCATGCACGCGCGCATCTCCAAGCGCCTGCGGATGTACGAGCGCCGCTGGGAGCCCGGCGCCGAGCCGGCCATGCCGAAGCGGGCGGCGCCTGCCGAAGCCGCCCGGCCCACGTAGTACCCTCCGGCGTCCGTGTCCGCCTCGCCCGACCAGCTTCCCGCCCTCGCCGAGGTCCGTGTGATCGAGCGCGAGGAGCCCGCGAGCCCGGCCCTGGCCCGCCGCCTGGCCGCGTCCCCCGCGGTCCAGGCCGCCGCGGTCGGCGCGACGAGCTTCATCGCCGGCTCGGCCGCCGTGCTCGCGGTCAAGCACCAGCACCGCCGTCGCGTGGTGCGCCGCCGCCGGCAGGCCCGCCGCATCGGCGGCGAGCTGGTCCAGATCCTCGCCACCCGCTCGTTCCTGGTCGACGTCTCGCTCGTCGACAAGGGTTGAACGCTCCGTCCACCACCCACGCTCCGGAAGTGGTGGTGCGTGTCGAGGCCCGGCCTCGCTGGGCGCTGCGGATCCCCCGGATGTCCGGGATCGACGGGGTGCTGCGGCACCGCACCGGGGTCCTGCACCGGCTCCTGTGCGTAGAGGGCGAGCCGGTTCGCCTGCGGGCCGCCCAGCCCTCGCGCGAGCGGGTGGTGATGGACGGGCAGGGGGAGACCCGCGAGGCGGTGGAGTACGCACTCGAGCGCTGGCGCTTCGCGCTGGGCGTCGACGACGATCTCGGCGATTTCTGCGAGCGCTTCCGTCACGATCCGCTCATAGGACGCTCGGTGCGCGCCGAGCCCCACCTGCGCGCGGGCCGCCGCCCGGAGCCCTTCGAGGCGCTCGCCTGGGCGGTGTGCGAGCAGCTCATCGACGTCGAGCGGGCGGGAGCGATCCAGCGGGAGATGACGCGCCGCTGGGGCGAGCGCTGTCCCGACACCGGCCTCCGCGACGCTCCGCCGCCTGCGGCCGTCGCGGCGGCGAGCCCGGCGGAGGTCGAGGCGTGCGGCCTGGCCGCGCGGCGAGCCATCACGCTCATCCGCGCGGCGCGAGAGGTCGCCCGCGGCAGCGTCGACCTCCACGCGCCCGACCCCGAGGCCGGCTGGCGGCGCTTGCGAGCGATCCCCGGCATCGGCTCGTGGACCGTCGAGATGCTCGCCCTGCACGGCCAGGGCCGCTTCGACCAGGTGCCGGCCGGCGACCTTGCGCTGCGCAAGCTCGTCGGTCGGATGCGCCACGGCAATCCGGGCGCTCGCGCCGAGGAGGACGAGGTCCGCGAGATCTTCGCCCCGTACGCCCCGTGGGGAGGCCTCGCCGCGCGCCACGCGCTGGCCCTCGCGCACCCGGGCGCGCCGAGCCCGCTGTAGGAGTTGGGAAAGCCGCCCCGCCACGCGGCGCACGACGCCCGAGCACGGCGAACCCGGTCAGGTCAGCAGCGCGTCGAGCTTGTCGAACGCGCCGGTCCAGCCAACGACATCGTTACGTAACAAATGCGCTAAACACGAGGCCGAGTCAAGGGCCGTCAGGCGCGGGTCGCCAGTCGGGCGGCGGCTGCCCGGGCCGTGGCGACCGCTGCGTCGTCACCGGTGAGGGCGTAGGCCACTGTGGCGCCCTCGTGGAGCATGTAGAGCTGTGCGCCGAGCGTCTCGGGCTCGGGCCCGCCCGCCTCGGCGGCCAGGCGGGTGAAGAGCGTGCGCATCGCGCGCTTCTCGCTGTCGGCGACGCGACGGCCCTGCTCGCCGGCAGAAGGGAGCTCGGCCGCGGCGTTGACGAAGGCGCAGCCGCGACGCGGCTCGCGCCGGAGCCACGCGTCGAGGGCGTCGAAGGGCGCCAGCAGCCGCTGCTCGGGCGTGGCTTCGTCGAGATGGCGCGCCAGCCAGCGCTGCCAGCGCTCGGAGCGATCCTCGAGGTACGCCGCCACCAGGCCCTCTTTTGAGCCGAAGCGATCGTACAAGCCGATCGGAGTCACCACGCTCGCCGGCTTGGCGATATGCCTCGCGGGGGTGCTGCTCGTCCGACACGGCTTCGACGGGAAGTCCGGTCGCAGAACGCGCTCTCAGCTCAGCGCGGCCGAGGACGGTCGCCGCCGGGCCATCCGTCGCTCGACGTAGGCCACGAGGCCGAGCTCCGCGAGCGCGACGCCCACGAGCACCGCGCGCCACGCCCATGGAGCCGAGAAGTCGTCGGCGTAGGCGAAGGACACGACGAGCAGGATCACCGGGAAGACGACGACCGTTGGCAGGAACGGGCGGTAGGCGGCGAGGCGGCGCTCCGGCAGCAGACAGAGCGCCGCCGCGCCCCAGAACAGCAGCCACGAGGCGACGATTTGCGCCATCAGCGGCGTCAGGGGCCAAGGCCAGAACGGCTCGACGGTCGACGGGCTCGCGAACATCACCAGACCGAGGCCTGTCAGGACCGCTCCCGCAGCGGCGATCGTGAGCGCGAGCGGCGCGGGGAAGCGGGGCTCGCCGGGCTGCGGTCCCGGATCCTGCCGGTGGTTGAGCAGCCACGCGGCGGGCAGGAAGATCGGGAGCGCGGCGTAGATCACGAACCAGATCCAGAAGCGGATCGAGTCCGTGAAGAAGCGGTCGAGGTGGATCAGGGTGGCGACGAGCAGCCCGACGGAGAACGGGAAGGTCGAGATCACCGGCACGATCGCGCTGCGCCAGCGCCTGAGCACGAGCATCGTGGTGATGGTGATCGAGCCGAACACGTAGCCCGTGCCCAGGAAGGCCGCGCTGGCCGCGGGCTTGATCTCCCAGGCCCAGAAGTCGTCCGTCGAGCCCGCGAAGAGCACGAGCGCCGGGCCGAAGATCGCCGTCAGGGGGATGAGCGGCGCGAAGCCGGCCTTGGTGAACGGGAGCAGCCGGTCGCTGCCGGTGGGAGCACGGCCGCGAGGCACTACAGACCCTCCCCGGGCAGGAACTCGTTGGTCAGCGCCCGCGACGCGTCGGGCGGCGTCTTGAGCAGCCGGTTCGCGAGCATCCAGCGCCCGTAGGCGTCCCACGCCGCCCGGTCCTGCCAGCCGAAGGGCTTGTCTCGGCGTGCCGGGAAGAGAACCGGCCGCAGCGCGTCCACGCTCGCGAGCTGGAGCGAGCGGTCGAGGTCGGGGTTGGCCTCGACCAGCGCGTCCGTCGCGCGAGCGGGATCGTCGCGCGCGATCGCGTAGCCGCGCCCGAGCGCGGCGAGGAAGCGGCGCAGGATGCGCGCGTTGGCGCTTCCCAAGTCGTCGCGGCGGGCGACGACGACGAGCTCGTTGTAGGCGGGCACGCCGACCTTCTCCATGCGGATGATCGAGGGCCGCTTGCCCTGCCGCGCGAGCTGGACGCCTTCGTAGTTCCAGAAGGCGCCGAGCGTCGCATCGACCCGCCGCGAGAGCATGGCGGGCACGAGGTTGAAGCCGACGTCGACGCGCTTGACGCTCGCGGGCGGCACCCCCGCGCGGCGAAGGATGGTGTCGAGGTAGGCGGTCTGGTACGGGATCCCGGCGGTGCCGACCGTCTTGCCGCGCAGGTCGGCGGGGGTCCGGATGCCGGCTGAGCCGAGGGCCATGATCGAGGTCAGCGGCGCCTGCACCAGGGCGCCGACGCTGACGATACGCGCCCCGCGGTCGCGGGCGAGGAGCACCTCGGGCTCGTAGGAGATCGCGAGGTCGGCCTTGCCGGCGAGCAGGAGCTTGAGCGGCGCCGACGGGTCCGGCGGAGTGCGCGGGCGAACGTCGAGCCCGACGGCGCGGAACTGGCCGCTCTCGATCGCCGCGTAGAGCCCGGCGTGGTCTGCGTTGGGGAAGTAGTCGAGCACGACGTCGACGCGGGTGCTGCCGGACGGCGGGCCGACGTCGTCGGACTTCGCTCCGCACGCGGCGACGGCGAGAACCGCGGCGAGGGTGGCGAGGGCGGCGGCGAAGCGGGTCATCCGAGGGCTCCTCGGGCTCGTGTTCGGTGCGCCCAGGGAAGCGCGAGGCGCTCGAGCAGCGCGAGCAGGGCGAACAGGGCGATGGCGAAGAGGGAGAGGACGACGACGGCGGCGTAGGCGCGTGCTGTCTCGAGCTGCGGTGTGGCCTGAAGGAGGAGGTGGCCCAGGCCGTCGCTCGAGCCCGCCTGCTCGGCCAGAACGGCGCCGATCACCGCGACGGCGACCGCGATGCGCGCCCCCGAGAACAGCGAGGGGAGCGCCGCGGGCACCTCGACGAGGCGGAAGGTGCGCAGCGGCGGCGCGTCGAGGGTCTGCATCAGCTTGCGCAGCTCGGGGTCGAGCGAGGCCAGCCCGTCGAGCGCGGTGACCACCACCGGGAAGAAGCAGATGAGCGCGATGATCACGAGCTTGGGCGCGAGCCCGTAGCCGAACCACACCACGAGCAGCGGCGCGACGATGACGATCGGCACGGTCTGCGACGCCACCAGCAGCGGGTAGACGGCGCGGCGCACAGCGCCCGAGGCGTGCAGCGCGGCGGCGAGCAGCGCGCCGGCGGCCACGGCGACGGCGAGGCCGAAGAGGACCTCCTGCGCGGTGACGACGAAGTTGTCCCACAGCAGCGAGCGGTCGCTCCACAGCGCGCTCGCGACCTCGGTCGGGGCCGGGAGGATGAGGTCCTCGACCCCACCGACGCGCGCGTAGAGCTGCCAGAGGCCCAGAAGCGCGAGGACGATCGCGAGCGGGACGAGCACGGCCACCGTGCGCCTCATCCCAGCGCCTCCCGCGCGCGGCGGGCCGCCCCGACGACCGCGGGGCCGCTGCGGTCGCGGGGCCGTGGAGCGTCGAGCTCGAGCGTTGCGAGCTCGTGGCCCGGCCGCGCCGAGAGCACGACAACGCGGTCGGCGAGCACGGCGGCCTCCTCGACGTCGTGGGTGACGAGCAGCACCGTCCGAGGCTCGCGCGCGAGCGTGCCGGCGAGCCAGTCCTGCATGCGCTCGCGGGTCAGCGCGTCGAGGGCGCCGAAGGGCTCGTCGAGGGCGAGCACGGGCTTGCCGGCCAGCAGCGTGCGGACGAAGGCGACGCGCTGGCGCATGCCGCTCGAGAGCTCGTGGGGAAGGGCGCGCTCGAAGCCCTCGAGGCCGGCGCACACGAAGTCCTCGCGAGCGCCCTCGCGTGCTGGGCCGCGTCGCGCCCCGCGGGCTCGGAGCGGCAACGCCGCGTTGTCGAGCGCCGGCAGCCACGGCAGGAGCAGGTCGCGCTGGGGCATCAGCACGGCGGGGTCGGCCTCCACGAAGCCCGCATCGGGCCGCTGGAGGCCGCAGACGAGCTCGAGCAGCGTCGACTTCCCGCACCCGCTGGGTCCGACCACCGCGACCACCTGGTGCGGGGCCGCGCGGAGCGACAGCCCGTCGAGCGCGGGCACGCCCCCGCCGCGCCCTTCATAGGCGCGCGAGACGCCATCGACGACGACGCCGCGCTGCGCGGCGGGCCCTGAGACGGCGCGAGGCTCCTGCACGGGAGCCTCGCCGGCTGACTGTGCTCCCTTCGCGGGCATTACCCCACAGGTTCGAAGGGTCGGCGCCGGGCGGGAAGGTTCCCGAGGAGGCGCTATCTCAGCCGGCTCACCCGCCAGCCCCCCTGGTGGACGAATCCCCTCCATCCTACCCCTTCGGCACCCGGCCCTCCGCCGGCGCCCGTAGGGTTGCCGGCGATGCCGTCGAGAGGGCGTGTCGGGAGACCGAGGAACGCACGTTGGAAGGTGAGGACGGCGGCCGTCGTCGTCGCGGTCGCGGCCGTGGTCACGGCCTTGACGTTCGTGCTCCCCGCCCCTCCGCGTCGGCGCCCGAGACGGGCGCCGCCACTGACGCCGGCCGCATCAGGACGCCCGACCTCGTCGCCACCCCGCGGTCGCCGGCCGCCCGCTTCGCCGTGCGCCGCTCGCCCTCGACCCGCCGCACGCGCGTCGTCGTGAACCGCGGCGAGGTCCGCGTCACCTGGGTGCCGGATCGGCGCGCGAGCATCGTCGTGCGAGCCACCCAGGCGGCGCTCGCCTCGCGCGGCGAGCCGCCGCGGCTCGACACGTGGCCCTTCGCGCCGGGAACAGCCCAGCGCCGGCCCGGGCGCCGGGACCGCCTCCCTCGCCGGTTCCGCGCCGGCCCCTGCGCGACCGCCTGTCGCCCCGCCATCGCGCGGCGCGGCTGGCCGCTCGCGCCCTTCGACCGCCAGCACCCGATCCGGGCAGGGCTCAACGAGCGCCGCCCCTCAGGCTTCCACATCGGGGTGGACATCCAGGCCCGGGACCGCGCTCGCGTGTACGCGATGACGAGCGGGATCGCCGAAGTGCCGCAGGCGAGCGGGGTGGACGAGCGCGTCAGGGCGGGACGGCTGGAGTACTGGCACATCGACCGCAGGGTGTCGTCCGGGGACCGCGTCGTCGCCTACCGGACCGTCCTGGGCACCGTCAAGCGAACGGCCGGGCATCTCCACCTCTCCGACGTGGGACCCGACGGCACCTACCTCGACCCGCTGCGGCCCGGGGGCCGCGTGGTCGCGCCCATCGCCGACGCCGAGCGCCCGTCCATCGCCGCCCCCGTCGTGCTCGGCGGCCGCCTGCTCGTCGACGCCTTCGACCCGCAGTCCTTCGTGCGGCGCACGACCTACAAGACACCGGTGCTCGCGCCGGCCGGCCTGGCGTGGGCGCCGCGCGCGCGCCGCGGCCGCTCCGGCCCGCTGCGCTGGGTCCTGCGCGGGCGCTGGCTCGGCGGCCCAACCCTCGTCACCGCGGTCTTCGGGCCCGGCGCGGGCACGCCGGGTTCCGAAAGTAGTACACTGGTCGCGTGACCCCCACCGACCAGGAGCAGATCATGGCCAGCACCACCACCAAGCAACGCGCCATCGGGATCGTCCGCGTGAGCGTCGTCGGTGACCGCGACGATCCAGAGCGCGGCGAGTCCTTCGTGTCGCCGGACGAGCAGCGCGAGCGGATCGAGGCTCTGTGCCGGACTGAAAGCCTCGATCTCATCAGCACGACCGAGGAACTCGACGTGAGCGGCGGGGCGCCGATCGCGAAGCGCACCGGGCTCCGCGAGGCGATCGAGGCGATCGAGCGCCGCGAGGCCAGCGTGCTCGTCGTCGCGTACTTCGACAGGTTGTGCAGATCGCTGTCGGTGCAGGCGGAAGTCGTTGAGCGCGTCGAGGCCGTCGAGGGGCGTGTGCTGGCCGCCGACGTTGGCCGGGTGACGAGCGGCTCGGCGGGGCAGTGGCTCAGCGCGACGATGCTCGGAGCGGTGTCGGAGTACCTGCGCCGCACCACCAAGGAACGGTCGGCGGCCGGGCAGGCCGCCGCCATCGCTCGCGGCATCCCGCTGTTCCCGAACCACGGGCCGGGCTACACCCGCGAGGTGATCGCCACCGACGCGAAGGGCGAGCCGGTCTACGGCCCGCTGGTCGAGGAGCCCGACGAGGCCGCCGCCGTCCGCGAGGCGTTCGAGGTCCGCGCCGACGGCGGGACCATCGCGGAGGCCCGCGCCTCCCTCGCGGCCAACGGGATCGACCTCAGCTACAACGGCGTGGCGACGCTGCTGCGCTCGCGCATCGTCCGGGGCGAACTCCGCTTCGGCAAGCTGGAGAACCTGGACGCGCACGACGCGATCGTGACCGAGGAACTCTGGCGGCGAGTGCAGGCGCGCAAGGGCCGCGCGGGCGGTCGCAACGCGCAGAGCGATCGCCTGCTCGCGAGGCTCTCGATCCTCCGGTGCAGCACGTGCGGCGGACGGCTCGTGGTCGGCGCCACGCGCTCGGGCGCTCGGCGGTTCCCGACCTACCGGTGCCCGGCCAGCGTGGGCGACTGCGACGCGCGCGTGTCGATCGGCGCTGAGATCGTCGAGCGCATCGTGATCGACGCGGTGAAGGCCGAACTCGCCGACGTGGAAGGCAGCGCCAGCGTGGCGGCCGACGCCCGGCAGGCCGTGAAGGTCCGCGACGACGCGCGCGCCGCTCGGGATCACTTCGTCAAGGCGTTCGGCCTCCGCCATGACCTCGACAGCGTGGCCGAGATCATGGCGGGGCACGACAGAGCCGTGGCGGACGCGGAAGCGGAGGTCGTCCGCACCCGCGCCCGCGTCGGCTCAGGCAGCGCGAGCGTCGCGAACTGGCCCGACCTCACGGACGGTGAACGGCGCGGGCTCATCCGCACCGTGATCGAGTCCGTCGAGGTCGCCCCCGGACGCGGCGATGGCCGCGTCACGGTCCATCCGTTCGGCTAGGAGCCGCGCGGCGGCTCTGTCGAGGATGCGCCGCGCGGCGGCGAGTCGGTGCTCAGGCAGCGCCATTGGCGATCACCTTCCCCCCGTGGGCCACGCCCAACTCCTCCGCGCGCCGCTCGAACTCGTCGGCGCGAGGATGCCGCTCCGGTATCCCGTTGGCCTGCCGGTAGGCGCGCCGCGCCGCCGTGAGCGCGTCGGCGGCGGCGAAGCTGAGCACGTGGGTTGAGCCCGAGCGCCCCTCGGCCCGGCACCGCCGACACGTGGGATCGCCCATCGTCTGACCCCAGCAGTCCTCGGGCTCGCACTCGCGATAGCACCAGAGGCAGTAGCGGCCCGCGTGCCCGTTCCGCCGCGAGGATGCTCGGAGGGCCGCTCGCGCGGGGTCGCCCGACACGTCCACCCAATAGGGCCGGTCGTGGTCAGAGCGCGCCATCGGTGATCACCTGCCCGTCCTCGTCCAGCCGCCGCAGATCGAACCCCATCTCGTCATCGCGGGGCGTCCATTCCATGAGCGCCCGCGTCCGGGGGTCGAGGGTCCATGAGCGCCCGCCTCCGAGGATCGCGGGGCGGCCGTCGCCCAGCAGCGTCACCGGTAGCTCGGTGTCGCCGGTCAGCTCACCGACGCGGCGGCATAGCTCGGGGAGGTCCGGGTGGTCGATCATGGTTTCTCCTTGGAGTGCGAGTGCGAGTGCGTCGGATGCGTCCGCCGCGTCGAGCAGCACGGCGGCTAGCTGGCGAGCGGTGTCGGACGTGAGGTGCGCGGTCCCGTAGGCGACAGCCTCGGCCGACGCCGCTACCGCGACGTTGACCGAGGCTCCCCAGTGCGACACCTTCACGCCGCGCGGCGTGCGTTGGGCTTTCGGGCGCGGCCCGTCGCGGCCCGTGCCAGGGATGAACGTCTTGGCGGTCATGCTTCCTCCTCGGTGGCGCTCGGGCCGTTGCCGTTGGTCGTGAAGTCCCAGACGATGTCCGGGGTCGTGACTGTGGCCGGGGCACGGGGCACGGACACGGTGGGGTCCGGGGGTGTGTCCCGCGGGGGGCTCCCTCCGGGAGAGCCCCCCCGGGACACAGCCCCCTCCCCGGCTTCCGTGGGGGGGGTGTGTCCCGCCGTGTCCCGTTCCTCGGGACACGGGGTGTAGCCGTCGTCTGCCGACGAGATCCGCCCGGCCGATTCGAGCCGCGAGAGAGCGTCGTCAATGTTGCTCGCGCGACCCTTCACACCTTCCCGCACGGCCCGCTTAGACACGGGCGCGTGCGCCTTGACGTAGGCGAGAACCCGGCCGACGAGATCGTCGGTGGGCGCGGGGATCGCTGCGCTTACCACCAAGCTCCCGGAGGTCGGCACCATCATGAGGTCGATGGGCCGCCACACGGCGCCATCCTTCGGCGGCTTGGCGCAGGACAGCTTCACCCCCAGGGACTCGCCGTCGCGTTTCATCCGGGCGCTCATGTCGAGCGCGCCGGGCAGGGCAGTCGAGCCCCGCTCGCGCGGCGTGTCCTTGCCCTCGTGGTGGACGACGAGGGCGGAACGGCCGCCCCGGAGCCCGTCCACGGCGACGATGAACTTGCCCATGTCCTCGGTCGCGTTCTCGTTCCCGAGGAACGAGCGGGCGAGCGTGTCCACGACGAGGAGTCGCGGTGGCTCGGGCAGTCCGTCGAGAGCCCGCGCCACCCGCTGGACTAGCTGCGAGTCCAGCAGGTTGACCGCTTCCGGGAGGAAGCGGACTCGCGGAACGTCGTCGCGCGTCAGCCCGTGCGCGGCGAGCCATGCGGTCGAGCGGACTTGCAGGCTCCGGGACCCTTCGCCCGCGATGTAGACCACCCATCCGGGCTCCACGTCGTGCCCCAGCCATGGCACCCCGGCCGCGATGCTCATGGCCCAGTCCAGCGCGAGGAAGGATTTGAAGCTCCCATCCGCGCCGAATATCTCCACGAATCCTTCGGGCACGTGGTCCTCGATCAGCCACGACGGATCTGGCAGCGATGCCAGATCCTCAAGACTGAGCAGCGAGTAGGCGTCCGGCGGGACGATCCGCTCGGGCTCGCAGTCCCAGCACACGTCGCGCCCGCGGACGTTACGTAGCGGCGGGCCGTCGTCGGGGGTGGCGCCGCACTCCGCGCACGTCAGCCGCCCGTCGCAGTCCCAGCACACCAAGCGCCCGTCGATGGTGCGTAGCTCGCCCGTCTCCTCCACGTCCATCTCGCACTGCGAGCAGATCGGGGCGCTCATGCCGTCACCTCCTCACGGGAGGCGGCGGCTCGGTCAGCCGCCCGCGTTAGGGCGGGCGGCTCGGGGTCTGCGGGGTCGTCGGTACTGCTACCGCTGCTCGCGGAGGCGTGCGTCCGGCGCCCTGCCGGACGGCCAGCGCCGCGTGCGCGGGTTCGGCGAGTGGCGACGCGGGGGGCGATCACCTTCAGCGGGGTGCGGGCTGAGCGTCGGGCAGCGTTCGCGGCGTCCCACCCGGCCCTCTGTGCGTCTAGATGACTGATTCCGTGTCAGTGGTCGTAGGCGGTGAGGTGGCGGCCTGGGTCGTTGGTGGCCCAGTTGTGCCAGAGGCCGGCGGCGAGGGCCAGCAGGCGTTGGGCGACGCGGGTCATCAGGCCGGGCATGGTGATCGCGCCGTGGTGTTCGAGGGAGAGTTGGCCTTTGAGCGTGTCGAACACGCTTTCGATCCATTGACGGATGCTGCCCAGGCCGCCGAAGCGTGGCTGTTCGCCCTTGCGGTCAGGGCGCCGGAAGATCGCGCCGAACTCCGCCATGAGCGCTTCGAAGTCGCGGCCGGCGAAGCCCTTGTCGGCGATCACGGTGTACCCGTTCAGGTCTACGCGGGCGAGCATCTCGGCGGCGACGTCGCGCTCAGGGACGTTGGCGGCGGCGAGCTCAAAGGCGATCGGCATGCCGTCGCTGGCGCACAGCAGGTACAGCCGGAAGCCCCAGAAGTAGCGGCTATGGCTGGCGCAGTACCCGTAGGCGGCGTAGCCGGCGAACTCCGAACGCTTGACCGTCTCGCGGGACTGCCCGCACGGGACCGGCGTGGAGTCCAGCAGCCTGATGTTGTCGCACCACGACGGCGAGGAGAACGCGATCGCGTTGAGCAGCTTGACGATCTGCGGCGCGAGCGTCCGCATCCGCTTGTTGTAACCCGGCTGCTTGGGCAGATACGGGAACAGGTGCCCCAGCCGGCACATCGCAAAGCGTAAGAACCGCCGCTCGGAGGGCACATCGAGCAGGATCTGCGCGACCGCCAGACAGACCAGCTCGGCATCGGTGATCTTCGGGCAACGTCTTGCGCGCCGACGACGCGGCAGGAGATCGTCGGCCAGCACGTAAAGTGCGGTCAGAAGGGTGTCGAGATCGGCGGTCACGTGGACCACCTCCTTGGGCTGGTCGACGTTGGCGTAAGCAACGCCGACCTTCGACACCCTTTCTACGTCCCCTCGCAACCCCGCCCCGCCACCCGCGCAACGGAATCAGTCATCTAGGTGCGCGAGCGCGCGCTTGGTGGCCGCCGGGTCGGGCGGCCGGGGCGGGCTCTCCGGGAAGCGGTCGTCAACCGCTCGCGGCTCGGGCTCCGACGCCTCGGTCGGCTCGCCCTCGACCAGCACCAACGCGGGCGGCACGGGGGAGCCCTCGGCCACGGCCTCGTCGGCCACGGCGGGGTCTGAAATAGACACTACGTTCCTCCGGTTTCCCTAGGGCGGCCCCCTTCCCGGGAGGCCACAGTGCGCGAAGAGTAGCCGACGCTGCGACCGCCGCACCCCCGAAGGAAAGAGTGCGGCGGTCGCTTGAGCGTCGA
The DNA here is from genome assembly GCA_963728925.1 of uncultured Actinomycetes bacterium. Classification (GTDB taxonomy): domain Bacteria; phylum Actinomycetota; class Thermoleophilia; order Solirubrobacterales; family Solirubrobacteraceae; genus JBBPZA01. Next base: position 340,416 of record CAVSMB010000014.1, read on the forward strand.
GAGCGGAGAGCCGGGAAGAGAACTCCGCGGAAGAAGGTCGGCTGCGCGGCCAGACCTTGCCGACAGACTACCGCGAGCGGTGAACAAATAGGTCCAAGGGCGCCCACTACCTTGACCCGTGGCCGCTTGAGAGGGCCGCCCGGGTTTGGTCACTCGGGCAGGGCCGGGTTTGGTCACTCGGGCCCTTGCGGGCGGGCCGTGCCGGGGTCCTCCGAACTCCACTCCCCGGTGGGCGGCCCGCCCGCCTCTCTACCCGGGAACCTGCCCAGAACATGCCCGGAACCTGCCCTCGATCGTGGGTAGGTTAGGTTCCGGGTGTAGGGTCGCCGCCGTGGGCGCAGCGGTGCATGGGTTCTCGGGGCATGGCGGTAAGCGGCTCGGCCAGCGGAGGCGCAAGCGCGCGCCGCGAGAGGTCGTCGAGGTGCGGTTCCTGCCGTGCCCGTCCTGCTCGCGAGAGCATGATCGGCGCCTCCCGTGTGAGGCTCAGGACCTCAAGCGGTAGCGGCGACGCGGCGCTCGCGGAGCCACATGCGACGGCGCTCGGCCAGGTCGTGCTCATCCCGCGCGGCGCGGCGCTCGGCGTCCGACCCCACCTCGGTGAAGGCCGGGCGGTCACCGCGTAGCCCGCGTGGCACGACGGGCGAGAACCGCCACCATGCCCAGCACCGCGCGGGCTGGCCCGCGAGGTCAAGCACCCGCTCTCCGTACTCGGCCCACGCTTCGCGCAGCTCCTCGTCCGTGAGCCGCGAGCCGGGCGGCGGGCCGTTCTCCAGGGCGAGGTGGATCGTCGGCGTCCACGGGACCAAGGTCCGCACCCTTCGGCGTGCACGCGCTCGGGCCACGTCAGTACCCCGGCGACCGAGGCACGCGCGGCTCCTCGGGCTCCGGGCCAAGCTGCAACTCGCGGAACAGACGCGCCGCGCGGATCGAGGCGTCGCGGCCGACAGCGATCGCCGGGTGAGCCTTCGGCTTGCCGAAGCGGTCGGTTCCGAAGCTGCCGGACTTGGCGACCTCGGCGCGCGCCTCCTCGACTTGGTCGCTCGCCTCGCAGGCCATCGTCAGCAGACGCACCGCGTGGGGTTCGAGGTCGTAAGCGGCCATCGTCGCCCGCCATAGCGCGCGGGACGCCGGGCTCAGGTGAGCGGGCGCCCGCTGAGTGGCCTTGGCCATGCCCGCAGTCTAGGAACGCGGTTCCGCTTCAACCGGAGAGGCGTGTGTGTTTGGCCGCGTGGTGCCGGTGTGACATCCAGGTCCTCGTTGGAGATCGAGAGGCCCCCCTCATGCGTGGGTAGTTGTGTCCGTTGTCGTCGTGGCTCCTGTGCCTTCGTGTTGGCTTGCACGTGTCCTCTCCTTTGGTGCGCATGGGCAGTGTGGAAGAGATATTCGACTTGGAGATTCCGAGGGTGGTTCTAGCGCAGGCCGGTCAGGAATGACGAGAAAGCTCCGCGCCGGCCGTCTTGTTGGCCGCATCGAGGAAGGCCAACCGCGCGGCGTTGAAGTTGGCACGGGCCGTCGTAAGCCTCTCGTGGGTCTCCGTGAGGAGCTCCGGTGGCGAGTCGTCTCCCCCTTCGAGCTCGATCCGACCAAGCGCGCGGAAGGCGTCGAGGGCCGCTTGGTCAGCGTTTCCGAACGCCTCGACGACGGCATGGTCTCTCCCCAGCCGTACCTTCAGCCGCTCGGCGAGCTCGTCGAGCGCCTTCCCCCTGGCCTGGAGCGTTCGATACGACGCTGTGCGTTCCTCCTCGGCGAAGAGCCAGCGGCCCCACCTCATCAGGTCACTGTACGCGTCGACCAAGGCGTAGCTCGTGTCGTGCAGCGCGACGGCGGCCTCGTCGAGGAGCGCGCGCAGGCCGTCAAGGTCGGAGAGAGCCCGTTCGTGGCGCAGCCCCCGGCCGTACTGCTTCCAGCCCACGAAGATCGCGGTCGCGGTGACGACGTTGGGCGCGACGATGGCGATGACGGTCCCCGTGTCGAGTTCCACGGGGGAACCCTACGGCGGCCGGCACTTCGACGGGGGCGGCGGCCGAGCGGCGGGTGCTCAGTCGCCCGAGGCGAGGCGCGCGAGGAAGGTGGCGCGGTCAACGCCGGGCGACAGCAGCACGACGATGCGACGGCAGTGCCCTTCGCTCGGCTGATCGTGGTGTAGGTCAGCACCGGCCACGGCGAGCCGGCCGAGCAGCTGATGGTCCGACCAGGCGATCGAGGGCACGAGGACCGAGACCCACGGCTCAGGTGTCGAGGCGCCATGCTCGAAGATCGTCACCACGACATCGCGGCCTCGTGTCGAGGTCGGGCGCTCGTGCTCGGTCCAGTCGGTCATCGGTCCAGGAAGCTGAGCAGGCGTGGCGCTTCTCACGCGCTCGTAGGACCGACGAGCCGTGGAACGGGCGGGTCCAACGGACGGCTTCAGGGTGTCGGCTGAGGTAGCGCAGGGTTGAAGCCAGCCGACTTCTGAGCCTCGTCAGCGAATCGCGAGTACGCCTCGTTGAAATCGTCGATTGACTTCTTGGCCGCCTCGGCTGTCTTACGCCGCACCGGCTCTGCGGGGCGCAAGTGAAGGGTGCCCGCCATGTCTGCCTGAACGTAGGCGTCTACCAGGGGCTCGATGGCTGCATCCATGTGGTCCATCGCATCGTCGTAGGCCTTCGTGACTGGGTGATGCTGCCCGACGAGACGTGTCCGTAGCCGGGCGTGAACGAGCAGCGCCGCGTCCCGCCTGCGCTGGGCGTCGTCGAGCGGTTCTTTGCACTCGGCGAGTGGCTGTCGCATCCAGATTCGCGTCAACTTGGCGCGAGCGGCGTACCACTCACCCAACGCCACCGCAGCGTCGTCCAGCATCGATCGGAACTCCAGGATTTCCTGCCGGCCTAGCTCGCGATCGAAGCGTCGCGCCTCGCGTTTTCCTTCGAGCCACGACGAGAGCAACGGTGCTGTCGCAACAGCGCCGATCGACACAATGGCGATAGCGGTGGAGTCTGGCATGCGCCGATTATTCTGCCGCGCACGTCGGAGCGCCAGGCCGATGGCAACCGCCACCGTCACCGCGAGCACGGTACCCACGGTGTTGGTGGCGGTGGCGGTCATCAGTTCAGGCCCGGATCGTGCCCGCTGTCGGCGGGCCAGTAGTCGAGGAGCTGATGCTCGGTGCCGGTCTCATCCACCACGGCGCCCACTACCCGGCCGCCCATGTTCCGCAGCACCGCGAGCCTGCCGTCGTTGACGAGGCAGCACGTAGCGCCCGCGATGCTGGCGTGTGCGCCGCCTCTCACTTCCAGGATGGGGCCGCCATCCAGCCCGTGGCCCCACGTCACTGTGTCGTCATCATCGAGCCCTAGGTGCTCGCCGGCGAGCGCGAGCAGTCGGTCTTGGTCTTGGTGGTCGTCGGTCATGCGGTCTCCTCGTCGTCGTCTGTTGGCCTGCTCCTTCGCCGTCGCCCAGCGACAGTTGCCCGGTTCGTAGTTCCCGTCCACGTCGATGCGGTCGAGCGTCGTGCCCTCGGGCCGCTCGCCCATGTCGACGAGGAAGGCGGCGAACGAGTCGCGCCAGCGGTCGCAGACCGTGATCCCCCGGCCGCCGTAGCGGTCGTGGGCTTCGTGGCGGGGATTGAGGCACCGCGTTTCATGGCCTGCCACGACCGGTATTCCGGAGGCTGCGTCTCGCGGTAGCGGCGGTTCCGCTCTGCTGCGGCCTCGCGGTTCCCTTCGTAGTGCCGCCGCTTGCGCTCGCGGACCGCCTCGCGGTTCTCGGTCCCGTAGCGGCGTGCGCCAGCCCTCGACGCCTCGCGGTTCTCGGCGCGCCAGCGGCAGCCGTACTCGCGGGCGCGCCAGCGGCGGCCGTACTCGCGGGCACACTGGCGACAGCGATGTCCCTTCCGCGCCGATGGCGCGTAGTCCGTCAGCGGTAGGTCGCGCTCACACCTCGGGCAGCGTTGCGTCGTCGAGCTAAGGTCCTGCTTGTCCATCGAAGCTCCGTTCTTCGTGGGCCACGCCCCGGGCCGTTTACGCGGCGCCGGGGCGCTTCACTCCCGGGCGATCGGATGACCGCCCGGGAGCACTGTAGGACGGGCTCAGCCGGAGCCGGAGTCGATGACGTATGCGGCCACCGCGTCGCGCACGTGCAGGAGCGCCTCGAACTCCAGGCGGACGGTGAACACGTTTCGCGAGAGGTTCTCGCCGTAGGGATCGACCAGCCCGGCCGCTACCCCCCGGTACAGCACGGCGGTCCGCTTGGAGTCGAGCACGATCGGCTGCTCGCAGATCGCTTGCGGAACCTCGACCACCTGGAGCCGCCATACCTGCCCGCTGTTCGAGGGCGCGAACAGGTAGCCGCCCGCGCTGCCGACGTTCTCCAGCAGGTCGAGGGTGATCGAGTCGTCGCTGCCGACCACCAGCGTGTCCGGCTGCGCGCCGACGCCGCGAAGGGAACCGATCGCGTTGCGAACCTGCGCGACGAGGTTCTCGCCGACGCTGTTCGCCTGCGGGCTCGCGGCGAGTAGCTGCGAGATCGCGTGAGCGTCGAGCGCGTTCTCTAGCGCGAAGGCAAGTTCGCTCTGGAGGAAGGCGGCGAAGGTCGGCACGACCGCCGCCAGCTTGACCGGGATGGATCGGCAGACCAAGGCGAACTGCGACAGCGGATCGGTCGCGAGCGAGAGGCCAACGTCTAGCTCGGCCTTCTCGTCCGTCGAGAACACGCCGCGCTCGACACCATCGCCGGAACCCTCGGTGACGCCGCGCGAGTCCGTCCGCCAGTCGGTGACGCTCACCGTGGCGGGATCGACCGGGCCGCCGCCCGGGAAGATCGAGTACAGGCGCCGCTCGTCCTTGCCCAGCGGGACGGGCTGGCCCTGGATCGACGGGAGCGAAGGCGCGGCCGGGTTGGGAGGCGTGAAGCTCGCGCCCGCCGACGGCCGGGTGAGCCCGGCGAGGCTCGTCTCGACCTTGCCGCCCTTGAACGGGTCGAGGCCGGTCGCGAGAGCGGTCCAGCCGCCGTCGAGATCGGTGTCGCTGGGGCCGTTCGGACCGGGCTGGCGCGGGCCGCCGATCATCTTGAGGATGGCAAGCTCGCTGGCCTGTAGATCGTTGATCTTCGCGTCGGCCTGCTCCAGATCGCGAGTGGCCTGCTCGGCCGCCTTGAACTCGGCGGAGCGGGTGAGGTCGGTCGCCTTCGCGGTACTGCGGGAAATCTTCAGCTTCGCGGCGTCGCGGACGGTGGCGAGGTCGCGGCGGTCGGCGCGGGCCGCTGCCAACTCCTCGCGGCAGGCGTCCAGCTTGGGCTTGATCTCGTCGGCGGTGAGCATGTGTTCCTCCCTCGGAACGTGGGCGAGCAGGTAGTTGCTTCGCGCACCGATTATCGCAAGCGCGCCCGACCCTGGACGTGGATCGAGTGCCCCCGGTCGCGTGCATGGGCGAGCCGGTCGAGCCACGTGGGCGCGTCGGTCCCGCGCAGGGCGACCACCTCGAAAGCCTGCTCGGGCGTGAGCGCGATCTCTCGGGCCGCCGCCCGGCGAACGGCCGCGCGAACCTCCTCGGGGGTCGGCTCGGCGCGGGGCGTGTGCTTCCCCGGGGCGCCGTAGATCATCCCGGAGTCGTGGGCCACGGCCCCGAGGGTAGGCAAGGTTCCGGGCGCGCGATGGGAGAGGAGCCGCACCGCACGCCCGGCGCCCGCATGGTTGAGACGGGCGCGTGCCAACACCGGTCAGTCCGAGGGCGAGCGGCCTTACCCCCAGCACCGCTCGAACTCCCCCGGGTCCATCCGGCCGGATGGAGGCGTGCGGCGAAGGTAGCAGCGCGGCGGGGTAGGCTCAGCGGCTCGCCTCGCGGCTCGGTCGCTCTCCTCCGGGCGAGCGGCCGGGCGCTTGGCGTAGGAGTGCAGCGGGCTGCGCACTTCGCCCGCTGGCGGGCACTCACATTCCCGCGCTGGCGCCGGAATGTCGCCCCCGCCTGTCTACTTATCCGCCCGCTAGTGGGCACGCCGGGCTGGTCCTGCTTCCGCTTCCGCGTCGTCTGCGTCCCGACGTGGCGCTACCTCCTGGCGCGCCCGGCGCCGCCGCGCGGCGCCCGTATCACCGTCTACGCCTGGGACTGGGACGGGAACGCGACGGCCCGCGACGCCACGGTGGGCGTCACGCCGCACCGATCCGCGCGAGGGTCTTGACGAAGTCCTCGAGCTGGCGGGTGGTCCAGCACTCGAAGACCTCGCAGTGGCGCTCGTAGGCGGCGATGACCGAGTCGCCGTAGTTCCAGTAGAGCCGCGGCTCCGGGTTGAGCCAGTAGGTTCGCCCGGCCCGCTCGGCCACCTGCGCGAACACGTCGGCCTTGGGGTCGCGGCCGTTGGTGCGGGCGTCGCCGAGCACGATCACCGTGGCCCGCGGGTGCAGGTCGTCGTCGACCTTGGCGAGGAACTCGGTCCACACCCGCCCGTAGTCGGTGTAGCCCGAGACGTCGGCGACCCCTGCGTCCTTACCGATCGCCTCCGAGACAGCGCGGAAGGAACGCTCGCGCTCGAAGATGTCGGTGACCTCGGACACGCGCTCGATGAACACCCACGAGCGCAGCTTGCGGAAGGCATCGTGCAGCGCGTGCAGGACGGAGAGGAAGAACACCGAGGCCGAGGTGACGCTGGTCGAGATGTCGCACAGCACGTAGATCTCCGGCCGCCGCGGGCGGCGCGGCCGGTACTTGAGCACCACGGGCACCCCACCGGTCTCCAGCGAGGCCCGCATCGTGCGCCGCACGTCGACGTGCGCGTGACGCCGGCGCCCGCGATGCTCCTTGCCCTGAGTGGCCAGGCGCCGCTTGAGCTGGGCGACGACGCGGTGCACGGCGGCGAGGTCCTGCAGCGGGCCCGAGGGAAGCGCGCGGTCGAGCTCGTTGAGCGGCCGCGCGGGGGGCAGGCGCCTCGTGCGCTCGATCTGGTCGCGCTCCAGCTCCCGACGCAGGTGGGCCTCGAACTCGCGCAGCGCCTCGCGGGGCAGCCCCTCGACCTCGCCGCGCGCAATGCCCTCGCGCTGGGGCCTGGAGGCCTCTGAGCGCAGACCGAGCGCGCGGCGGATGCGCTGCACGTCCACCCCGATGACCCCCGAGCCCTCGCCCTGGCGCCCGAAGGCGGCGATCGCGAGCCGGGCAAGGTCGCGCATCGCCCCCTCGTCGCCCTGGCGGATGGCGGCGGCGATGCGCTGGCGCAGCTGCTCGAGGTCCATCTCGGCGCCGCTCTCCGAAACCCCGTCGGCAGCCTCGCCCTCGGTCATGTCGCGGCGCACTGCCTCGGCCTCCGGCGCGCGGAAGAAGAAGCGGTCGAACACCAGCTCGAAGACGCGCCGGTCCTCGGGCGACTTCGCCAGCGTCGCGGCAAGGGCCTCGCGGACGTCGTCGCGGACCGTCCAGGGGACCTCGCCCAGGGCGTCGAAGGCGTCGAGCAGCTCGGACGTCCCTACCGCGACGCCTTCGGCCCGAAGCTCCTCGCCGAGGCCCAGCAGCCCCGCGGTCAGCCCGCCGCCGCCGGGGTCGAGGGCGCTCACGACCCCCGGGCGGCCCGCATCGCCTCGGCGGGCCCGCCGAGGCGCACGCCGACGCGCTCGGCGACGACGTCGATGTCCGTACGGTGCTTGACGATGATGCTCATCGTCGAGCGCAGCACGGTCGCGTCGACGTCGTCGGCGCCGAGCAGCAGCAGCGCGCGCGCCCAGTCGATCGACTCGGCGATCGAGGGCGGCTTCTTGAGGTCGAGCTCGCGAACCATGTGCACCACCTCGACGAGCTTGCGCGCGACCGTCTCGGGCAACTCGGGAGCGTGGAGGCGGACGATCTCGAGCTCGTGCTCGAGCGCGGGATAGTCGAGCCAGAGGTACAGACAGCGGCGCTTGAGCGCCTCGGTGAGCTCGCGCGTGTTGTTGGAGGTCAGCAGCACGACGGGTTGCGTGCGCGCCTCGACGCGGCCGAGCTCGGGGATCGAGATCTGGAAGTCGGAGAGCAACTCGAGGAGCATCGCCTCGAACTCCTGATCGGTCTTGTCGACCTCGTCGATGAGGAGCACCACCGGGTCGGGCGAGGAGATCGCCGTCATCAGCGGGCGCTCGAGCAGGAACTCCTCGGAGAAGATGTCGTCCTGCACCGCCTCCCAACCGGCGCCGCTCGCCTCGGTCTGAATGCGCAGGAGCTGCTTGCGGTAGTTCCACTCGTAGAGCGCCTTGGCCTCGTCGAGCCCCTCGTAGCACTGCAGGCGCACGAGCGGGCGGTCGAGCATCCGCGAGAGCGCCTTGGCGAGCTCGGTCTTGCCCACGCCGGCCGGCCCCTCGACGAGCACCGGCTTGCCGAGCCTCGTGGCGAGGAAGGAGACGAGCGCGGTCGATTCCCCGGCCAGGTAGCCGGCGTCGCGCAGGCCGGCGGCGACGTCGTCGACTGAAGCGGGGGAGGCGGCCATCGAAGTAGGCAATGATAGGTCCCGCCCGATGCACCCCGGCCTCGCCGCCCTGCTCGCCGTCTCCGAGCCGACCTTCACGTCGAACCCGAACGCGTTCATCGCGCTGACCGTGGCGGGCTTCGTGATCGGCGTGGGCGGCCACATCGTCCGCTCGCGGGCGATCGTGGCGCTCGGCATCGGGCTCGTGTTCCTCGCGGCCTTCCTGCTGCCGCTGGCGACCAACGTGGTGAAGGGCGGTTGACCGGGCGCGGTCAGCCGCCGCCGCAGCGCACCACGAGCTGGCGGGGAAGGGTGACCCGCATCTCCTTGGGCAGCTCGAAGACCGAGTAGCGGACGCGCAGCGCATCCAGGACGCCCTTCTCGCCCTTCGGGCAACGAGTCCCGAAGCGCAGGACGAGGACGACCCAGCGCGCCTCGCCCGGGTCCAGGCCGAGGCTCTGCAGGCTGCGCGTCGCCTCTGGCGCGACCGTCCGGTCGTTCTCGGCGAAGGGCAGCCGCGCCTTGGTCGAGCGCAGCAGCTCGCCGCCCTCGAGCTCCACGCCGGTGACCTTGATGGTGAGCTCGCCGCCGTTGCCCAGCAGCACCCCGATGCTCGTGCCGCGGCCCGCCCGGAACCGGAAGCGCACCGGCCCCGGCGGAAGCCGGCCGCCGCGCTCGGTCTTCGCAAAGCGCCCGGCGCTGAGGGCCGGGCCGGCCTCGACGGGGTGGTAGGTGACGAGGAACACCGCCGCGAAGCCGAAGACGAGCACGACGATCGCAACGATGATCACCGGGAGCAGCACGCGGAAGCGCCGCGGGGCCTGGCGGCGGCGCTCGATGCTGACCACCGAGACCGGCTCGAAGGCGGGCCCCGTCCTCGAACGGCTCATGCGGCGAATCATGCCGTCCCGCCAGGTGGGAGACTGTCGGTGGCATGGCACAGAACACCGTCGCGCCGGCCGCGTCCGAGCTCGAGGCCTCGAGCTTCGCCAAGGGTCTCGCCCTCGGCGAGATCCACGAGGAGATGGTCTTCCCCTGCCCGATCCCGCGGGACGAGGAGGCGGTCCGGGTGCGCGAGCTGGTCGGCCGCTTCCGCGAGTACGCCGCCCAGCACATCGACTCGCGGCGCATCGACGACGAGCGCTGGATCCCCGACCACGTGTTCACCGACCTGGGCGCGCTCGGGCGCTGACCGGGCTCTACGGACCCGAGCGCTACGGCGGGCAGGGCCTCTCGCAGACGGGCTAGGCACGGGTCTTCGAGGCCTTCGGCCAGGTCGACGGGTCGCTCACCGTCGCCTTGGGCGTCCACCAGTCGATCGGCATGAAGGGCATCGTGCTCTTCGACTCGGACGGGCAGAAGGCGCGGCTGCTCCCCGATCTCGCCGCGGGGCGGCGACTCGCCGGCTTCGCGCTCACCGAGCCCGAGGCACGCGCGCCGGGCGTCGTGTCGGGCTGGAGCTCGACAAGATCGAGGACAACGACGACGAGCGCATGCACTGGATCGCGCGCCTCGCCTATCGCCGCGGCGCCTATGGCTACGCCCTGTACGAAGACTGAGCGCGCGCCGTCAGAAGAGCGTCGGCGGAGGCTCCGGAGGGTCCTCGGGCTCGGGCACCCGGGCCGGCATGGCGACGGTCTTCTCCTCGCCGCGCGGTGGACGGGGGGCGGGCGCGTCGGGTGACGCTCCAGGCGCCGCGGGCGGTGGCATCGGCGCGGCGCGCGTCCGCGGCCGGCGTTCACGCCCCGCCGTGGTCGAGGGAGCGCCGGCCCCGCGATGGTCGTGGACGAGCGGCTCGGTCGCGCGCGGCTCGCGGCGTGCCTCGCCCGGCAGCGCCGGCTCGGGGCGGTGCGCGGCGCGCACCCGGTAGCCGGCGTAGGTGACCAGGCCGGCTGCGGCCAGGGCGAAGAAGATCCCCCATTGGATTCCGACGGTCACCGCCGCGCCGTTGGCCGCGCTCGCCCCCGGCTTGTCGAAGAGCCGCCACACGAGCAGCAGCCCGGCCCACATGCCGGCAGCCATGATCACCGTCCCGTCACCGCCGGGCAGGTGGAACGGCCGCCCCTCGGCGCGCATGAAGGCGAGGAAGATCACGCCGAGCGCGACGAGCAGCACCGCCGCCTCGACGAACGAGAAGGCCTGGAAGGCCGAGAGCCCGTCGCTCGCGGGCAGCGGCCGGCCGCGGACGACCGCGAAGTAGCTCTTCTCATACCAGGGCAGGAACATCGAGACGAAGAGCCCGAGGGCGGCGAGCACGGCGATCCGGTACTCCGCCGGCATGGCGCGCCACGCCCCGGGCAGGCGCGCGGGCGCCGAGGGACGGGAGGGGCGCGGCTCCGGCATCGGACGGATGGTACGGGGCCGCTCCGGCGTCACGCGATCGGGATGTCCTGCACCTCGACCGGTTCCTCGCGCGGGCGCCCGAGGCGCTCGAGGTAGAAGTCGATCAGGGAGCGCAGTGCGACGAGCAGCTCGCGCAGCGCGTCGGCGAACTGGCCGCGCAGCTCGGGCGGCACGATCCCGCGCACCACCTCGACCAGCAGCACACCGGTCTGCTCGGCGAGCCCGACGAGGTCGGCGAGGTCGGAGGTGGTCGGGGTCTCGCGCCGGTCGCCCTCGCGCCCGGGCACCTCGTAGCCGCGCGGAGGGGGGCGGTCGCTAGGAGGGGGGTTGGCGCTCGGAGGAGGGCGGTCGCTCGCAGGAGGGCGGCCCTCGGCGACGCGGGAGGCCGCCTGCGCGGCGTCGCGCACCCGGCGGCGCAGGGCCTCGAGGTCGTCCTCAGTCGCCGGGTCCATCGAAGGTCACCTCCAGCGAGCCGTCGGCGAAGGCCGCCTGCGCCGGCCGGTGGCCGGCCAGCGCGGGCGGGAGCATGATCGTTCGCCGCTGCCCGTCGACGCTGACGACGAGCTCGAGCCCGATCTTCTTGAGCGAGAGCCGGCCGCGGTCGGCGAAGGGCAGCGCCACGCGCAGTCGCGCGTGGCCTTCCTCGAGCACGAGCTCGTGCGGGATCGTCTCGTGGAGGACTTCATGCGCGTCGAGCCCCGCGAAGAGCTCCTCGCCGAGCCGGTCGAGCATCTCGCCTCCGGCGACCTCCTGCTCGAAGTAGGCGGCCTGGAGCACCGGCACCGGGGCGAAGGCCGACTCGACGAGCTCCAGGTGCTCCTGCTGGCGGCGGCGCCAGAGGTCGAAGTAGGTTCCTCGCACGGCTTCGGGAAAGACGCGGTTCACGACCACCGCGTCGGTGAGGTAGCCGTAGAGGTTGAGGTAGGTGAAGGTCCGCATCGCCTCGCCGATGACCATCTTGTCCGGGTTCATGACCAGCCGGACGCTCGCGCGCGTCGAGTCGCGCAGGATCTCGTTCATGGCGATCAGGTTGCGCACGAGGCGTCCCACGTCCTCGAACACCGCCTCGCCAGGGAGCGAGATGTCGAGCAGCGAGCGCGCGAGCGGGCGCGCCGCCGCGAGCAGCTCGTGCTCGTGCGGGAAGACCTTCTCCAGCCACCAGCGCGCGACGTCGGGGAAGGAGAGCAGCCGCAGCGTCTCGCCCGTCGGCGCGCAGTCGACGACGAGCACGTCGAAGTCGCCGGCCTCGTCATGGCGCTTGATCTGGAGCAGCGAGAACAGCTCGTCGAGGCCCGGCGGGACGGTCAGCTCCTCGGCGACGATCCGGTTGGCGCCCTGGTCGACCAGCATCTCGCCCAGCCACGCCTGGACGGCCGACCAGTTGCGCTCCATCTCCTGCTGGGCCTGCACCTCCTGGCCCCACAGGCCGTCGCCGATCGGCGTCGGATCGGCGCCCAACTCGGCGTCGAGCGCCTCCGAGAGGCTGTGGGCTGGATCGGTCGAGAGCACGAGCGTGCGCAGGCTCCGCGCTGCGCAGCGCCGCGCCGTCGCCGCGGCGACCGAGGTCTTTCCCACCCCGCCCTTGCCGGTGTAGAGGATGATGCGCGGACGCGCCATCCGCGCAGGATAGGCGGCCGCGGACCGCCTACCGGCGCGCGGGTGTGGCGGGCGCGCCCACCTCGAGCGTCCAGGCGGTCTCCTTCTCGTTGCCGGCGAGGTCCTTCGCGGAGATCCGCACCGCATAGGTGCCGGGCGCCGGAGGCGTCCAGGTGACGAAGCGCGTGCCGTGCGGGAAGTCGCCTTCGGCAAAGAAGACGTTGCGCCCCGCGGGATCGTCGATGGCCACGCCCACGTGGGAGACCTTGTCGAGCCGGAAGCGCATGCGCGTCGGGCGCCCCGCGACGGCCGAGGTGGTCACCAGGCGGGTCTCGGGTGCGGTGCGCAGGGCATCGCTCCAGCGCTTGAAGCCGTCGCAGTAGACGGCCGCAGCCAGGCGGTCGCACAGGCGCTTGAGGAAGCTGCGGGCGAGCCGGTGGTACTCGAGCGACGCCTCGCCGCCGCCGAGGTCGTAGAGCGACCAGGCTCCGGTGTCGTAGAGCGGCAGCTCGGCTCGCGCCTGGGCGTCGCCGAGCCTCGCCAGCCGGGTCGCGCGCTCGTCTCCGAGCTGCTCGCCGGTCTCGTAGAGCCCGATGACGCTCTGCAGGAACGCGTTGATGATCCGCGTGCCCGGCGAGAAGCTGTACTGCAGGTAATGGGCGCCGGCCGAGGTACGTACACGCACGCCGACCGGGGATGCGATCCGGAAGAGCGAGAGCAGGCGAGGCACCGGCGCGCGCCAGTCCTCGATCCCCAGGCGGGTGATCGCCCGGCTCAGCGCCTGCAGCCCGGTGGCCTGCGCCATGCCGCTCACCCACGGCGGGCGCCCGCCGCCGAAGAAGAAGTAGTACTCCCACGCGAGCGCCTTGCCGCGCTCCGCGGCCAGCGGCAGCATCTCCTCGAAGAGCACGCGCAGGCGAGCGTCCTGGTCGCCTGCGGTCCACAGCCCGTTGGCCTTGCCGAACGTCCCGAGCGGCTGGAGCTGGAGCCCCTGGCCCGCGTAGTACTCCCACACGAGCTCCGAGCCGGTGAACTCCACGCGCCCGCGGGGCACGGGCAGCCTGGGCGCCTTGGCCCAGAGCTGGCGGTTGCGCTCGAGGATCAGGGTCAGCGCCGGGACGCGGGTGGGCTCGAGGCGGCCCGCGCCGACGAGCCAGTCCACGGTCCCCAGGACGGCCTTCAGCTCGGTAGCGCGCTGGCCCGAGAGGCTCCGCGCGGCGCGTATCGCCCGGTCGTAGGCGCGCCGGGCACGGTCGGCGGCCGCCGGCTCCAGGCGGCGGGCGCGCAGGTAACGGCGCAGCTCGCCCTTGAAGGTCCGCTTGGCCTTCTTGGCGGCGGCCGCGCCGCCCCGGGGCCCTGTGGCATCGCCGCGCGCGGTGGGGACCGGCTGCGGCGTGAGGGCCGGGAGGGCGGGATCGTCGCGCAGCGCCGCTGTGCTCCCGCCGACGACGAGCACGGGCGAGGCGGACGCGGAGCCGGCGAGGCCTAGGGTGAAGACCAGAGCGGCCAGGGCGAACGGGGTCCTGCGCACGACCCGGATGGTACCCTCGGCCCGCTCCAGGTCGCTGTCCTAGAAGAGACCGCCCGATCTCCACGCCCCGTCCCACCCGTCTCGTGCTCACCCTCACCGGCGTCCTCGTCGCGCTGCTGGCCGCCCTCGGGATCGCCGCCTGCGGTGGCGGCGGCGACGAATCGGCCAACAGCATCCTCAAGGACACCTTCAGCGGCGCGAAGTCGGTCAAGAGCGGCGACCTCGACGTCGTGATCGGCTTCAGCGGCCGCGGGGGGCAGACGGCTTCCAAGGGCCCCGTCGGGATCAAGGTCACGGGCCCGTTCCAGACCGTCGGCAAGGGTCAGCTGCCGAACTTCGACGTCGACGCAGCGCTCTCGGCCGCCGGCAAGAAGGAGTCGCTGGGTGCGGTCTCCACCGGGGACAAGGGCTTCATCAAGATCGCCGGGCGGGCCTACGCGGTGCCCGCCGACGTGTACGCGCAGTTCAAGCGCGGCTTCCAGCAGAGCTCGGCCGACAGCGCCAAGAGCAAGAGCAAGACGACGCTCGGGGCGCTGGGCATCGATCCCACCAGCTGGCTGGAGGATCCCAAGGTCCAGGACGACGAGCAGGTCGGCGGCGTCGAGACCAAGCACGTCAGCGCGGGCGTCGACGTCAGCAAGTTCGTCGACGACCTCAATCGCCTGGTGGGCAAGACGCGCTTGGGCGGGGCGGGGGCCAAGACCGCCGTCCAGGGCATCACCCCGAGCCAGAAGCAGCAGATCGTCGACGCCGTCTCCGACGCTCGCTTCGACGTGTGGTCGGGCAAGGACGACAAGGTCCTGCGCAAGCTCGCCGTGAAGCTCGACCTCCAGGCCCGCAACGGGCAGACGGCCGGGGGACTGACCGGCGGGACGCTCGACTTCAGCCTCACGATCTCCGACCTCAACAAGGCCCAGACGATCGCCGAGCCCGCGAACGCAAGGCCGTGGAGCGAGCTGCAGAAGCAGCTCGGCGGCCTGAACCTGGGCTCGCTGGGCGGCGCGGCGGGCGGCTCCGGCGGCTCGCTGGGCGGCGGCTCGGGCGGCTCGAGCTCCGGCGGGTCCGGCGGCTCGGGCTCCGGCGGCTCGGGCTCGGGCTCCGGCGGCTCGGACGGCGCCGGCGGGCAGGACGCGAAGGCCCAGGCCTACATCGAATGCATCTCGAAGGCCGGTGGGGACGTGGGCAAGGCGCAGCGCTGCGCCGACCTCCTCAAGCCCTGATCGCCTCGCCGGGTGGCCGGACCTCCCGCCCTATCCTTCACCGTCCGTGACCACCACCGCTCCGGAGCGGTCGGGCCCGGGCCGCTTCCTGCTGAGCGGTGAGGGCTGGCCCTACCTGCTCGTCCCCTTCATCCCGGTGGCGGTCGCGCTCGAGCTCGTGGGCGCCGGGGCCCCGATCATCTTCGGCACCGCCGCGCTCGGGGTGATCCCGACCGCGGCGCTCATGGGCCGCGCCACCGAGGAGCTGGCGGCGCGCTCGGGGCCTGGGATCGGCGGCCTGCTCAACGTCACCTTCGGCAACGCGCCGGAGCTGATCATCGCGTTCTTCGCCCTGACCGAGGGGCTGCAGGAGGTCGTCAAGGCGTCGCTCGTCGGCTCGATCCTCGGCAACGTCCTGCTCGTGCTGGGCGCCGCCATGCTCGTGGGAGGTATCGGCCGCGATCGCCAGAGCTTCGACCGCACGGCGGCGAGCGCCCAGTCCTCCATGCTCCTGTTGGCGATCGTCGCCCTCGCGATGCCGGCCGTCTACGAACTGGTGGTCGGCGTCGGGCTGCCCACGCCGGGGGCGGAGGCGGTGCACTACCGCGGCGAGGTCGAGACGCTCTCGTTCATCGTGGCGATCGTCCTCCTGGGCTCCTACGGGGCCGGCCTGCTCTTCTCGCTCAAGACCCACCGCGAGCTGTTCAACCCGTCGGGGGGTGACGGAGAGGGCAAGCACGGGGAGCCGTGGAGCCTGCGCCGCTCGATGATCGCGCTGGCCATCGGGGGCGTGGCGGTCGGCGTGATGTCGGAGATCCTCGTCGGCTCGATCGCCGAGACCGCCTCGAAGATCGGGCTCAGCGAGTTCTTCATCGGCGTGATCGTCGTCGCGATCGTCGGCAACGCCGCCGAGCACTGGGTCGCCGTCTACGTCGCCGCCAAGAACAAGATGGACCTCGCGGTCAACATCGCGGTCGGCTCCAGCGCCCAGATCGCGCTCTTCGTGGTCCCGGTGCTGGTCCTCGTGTCCTTCGTCGTCGGCGACTTCCCGATGGCGCTCGTGCTCAACGGCTTCGAGCTCGCGGCGATCTTCTTCGCCGTGCTCATCGCCAACCACGTGACCAACGAGGGCGAGTCCACGTGGTTCGAAGGCCTCCAGCTGCTCGCCGTCTACGTCGTGCTTGCCGTCGCGTTCTTCTTCGCGTGACGCTCGCCGTCCCGCTCACAGCGTTCGCCGGCCCGGTCGCCCTCGCCGGGGTCGCGGCCGCGATCGTCGTTCTGCTGCTCGTCGACCTCAAGGTCTTCGCGCGCGGTCGCGAGCCGAGCTTCCGCGAGGGCGTGGTGTGGAGCATCGGCTGGCTCGTGCTGTCGCTCCTGGTCGCCGTCCCGCTGCTGCTCTTCGACAGCGCCGACGCCGCGGTCAACTACACGACGGTCTACCTGATCGAGCGCTCGCTCTCGCTGGACAACCTCTTCGTCTTCCTCCTGCTCTTCACGTACTTCTCCGTGCCCACGAAGCACCGCGCGGCGCAGCTCTTCTGGGGCATCGTCGCGGCGCTCGTGCTCCGCGGCCTCGCCATCCTCGGCGGCGTCGCGCTGCTCGATCGCTTCCACTTCGTCATCTACGTGCTCGGCGCGGGGCTGCTCGTCCTCGCCTACCGGGTCCTGCGCGGAGTCGACGAGAACGTGGACCCCGACCGCAACCTCTTCGTGCGAGGCGTGCGCCGACTGTTTCCCGTCACGTCGGGCTTCCGGGAGGGCCACTGGACCGTCGTGGAGGACGGCCGTCGCCACGTCACGCCGCTGCTGCTGTGCCTCGTGGCGATCATCTTCGCCGACATCGCCTTCGCCGTGGACTCGATCCCGGCCGCCTTCGCGATCACCCGCGACGAGCTCATCATCTGGATGGGCAACGCCTTCGCGCTGCTCGGCCTGCGGGCGCTGTTCGTGCTCGTCGAGGGCCTCATCAAGCGCTTTCGCTACCTCGACGAGACGATCGCCGTCGTGCTCGGCATCGTCGCCGTCAAGCTGCTGGCCGAGGACTTCGTCAAGGTCGGGCCGGTCGTGAGCTTGGCGATCGTGCTGGCCGCCTTCGTGATCGGCATGGTGGCCTCGGTGCTCGCCGACCGCCGCGACCCCGACGCCGACGAGAAGCGCGCGGCGCGAGAGAGGCGAACCTCCGACAATCCGGCCAGCTAGTAGGCCGCCGGCCCGGCGGGACCTTAGCTTAGAAGGTGTTTCGGAATTTATTCTCTCCTCTTGTTGGTGGCCCAGGGCTTGGGTCCGGGTGGTGGCGAGAGGCGGTTGAGCATGAGCCCGACCATGGCCCACTTGACGAACGCTTCGTGGGTCTCGGGTAGGCGTTCGTAGTCGCGCACCAGCCGTCGCCAGCGCAGAAGCCAGGAGAAGGTGCGCTCGACCACCCAGCGGCGGGGCAGTACCGCGAAGCCGATCTGCTCGGCGGGCTTCTTGACGACCTCGACGACGACCTGGAAGGCGCGCTTGGCGAGCGCGATCAGCTGTCCCTGGTAGCCGCCGTCGGCGAAGATGTGGCGCACGCCGGGGAGCGCGCCCTTGAGCAGTTTGAGGACCCGCGGCCGCCGTCGCGATCCTGGATCGAGGCGGCGGTGACCATCACGACCAGCAGCAGCCCGAGCGTGTCGGTGATGATGTGGCGCTTGCGGCCGTTGATCTTCTTGCCCGCGTCGTACCCGCGCGTTCCCTTGGAGACGGTGTCTGAGCCCTTGACCGACTGGGAGTCGACGATCCCCGCCGAGGGCTCTGGGTTGCGCCCCTCGCGCTTGGCCCGTACCCGCTCGCGCAGCGCGTCGTGCACCCGGTCGAGCGTGCCGTCCTCCCCCCAGGCGCGGAAGTAGCGGTACACCGTCTGCCACGGCGGAAAGTCCTTGGGCAGCATCCGCCACGCGCAGCCCGTGCGCGTCAGGTACAGGATCGCGTTGACGATCTCCCGCTTGCTGTGCTCTGGTGGCCGGCCCGCCGGCCCCGCCGGCGGCTCGGGCAGCAACGGCTCGATCAGTTCCCACTGCCGATCGGTCAGGTCGCTGGGGTAGCGGCGCTCGGGCGGCACGCACCCACGGTTCTACATAACGCCCGCAAACCCTCTATTTCGAAACACCTTCTTAGTCCTCGCGGCCGACTTCTTGATCGTCCTCTTCCAGCTCGTCCTGGTCGTCGTCGCCGTCGTCGGTGATCGCGTTCGCCGCGCCCGGGTGGTAGTGGACCTGGAAGCGCTCGAGCATCTCGTCGCGGGCGGGCTCGTCGAGCGGCGTCTCGTCGGACACGAGCACCCAGTCGGCCCCCTCGAACTCCTCCATGTTGAAGACCTCGGAGTCGAGGTCGGGGGAGTCGTCGACGACGATCAGCACCTCGGTCTGGGGGTTGAAGTAGGTCCCGGGGCGGATGATCAGCTCGTCGAGCTCGAAGCGGCGGGGGTCGGCCATGCCCGGCAATGTACACGGCGCCCGGCCGCGCCTCCGGGGCGGCCCTCACCCGGCGCCGCTCGGCGCCCTTACGGCGTGAGGACGACCGTCTGCAGCTCGGTGAAGGCCTGCATGACGTGGGCTCCGCCGACCTTGCCGATCCCGCTCTCGGAGGCCGAGCGCCCGCCGAAGGGCAGCTGGGCCTCCCAGTAGTTGGAGGACTCGTTCACGTTGACCCAGCCCGTGCGGACGCGGTCGGCGAACTCCAGGCCCTTCCCCAGATCGCGCGTCCAGATCGCCGCCAGCAGCCCGTAGGGCGAGGCGTTGGCGGCCTCGATCGCCTCGTCGAGCGAGTTGATGGCCACCACCGGGGCCACCGGGCCAAACGTCTCCTCGACCGCCACGTGCGCGTCGGCGGGCACGTCCGTGAGGACCGTCGCCTGCCAGTAGAGGTCGGTGGGGAAGCCTCGCGAACGCTCGCCACCGGCCACGACCGAGGCGCCGCGCGCGACCGCGTCGCCCACGTGCTCGTCCATCTTTGCCGCGACCTGCTCGTTGTTGAGCGGGCCCATCGTCGTGTCGTCGGCGAACGGGTCGCCGAGCACGATCGACGCCGCGACATGCCGGCTGAGCTTCTCGACGTACTCGTCGCGCACGGCACGGTGGACGAGGATCCGCTCGCCCGCCGTGCAGCTCTGGCCGGCGCACAGGAAGCAGGCGGTCATGGTCGCCTCGACCGCCGCGTCGACGTCGGCGTCGTCCATCACGACCAGCGGGCCGTTGCCGCCCATCTCGATGAGCGCGGCCTTGCCCGCGGCGGCTTCGGCCACCTTGCGCCCGGTCGCGGTGGAGCCGATGAAGCCCACGCCCGCGACCTCGGGGTTGGCGGCGAACTCGTTGCCGACCACGGGGCCCGGCCCCGTCACCAGGTTGAGCACGCCCGGCGGAAGGTCGGCGTCGGCCACGCATCGCGCGAGCGCGATGGCGCATACCGCGGTCGAGGGCGCCGGGTTCCACACAGCGGTGTTCCCGCACGCGAGCGCGGGGGCGATCAACTCGCCGGGAATCGTGTAGGGCCAGTTCCACGGGCTGATCACCCCGACCACGCCGCGCGCGCGGCGAACGAGCAGGACGCGCTTGCCCGGTGAGACGGAGTTCGGCAGCTCGCCGCCCAGCCGCTTGGCGTCCTCGGCCGCCATGCGGAAGTACTCGACCAGCTCATCCACCTCGCCGCCGGCCTCGGCGCGCAGCGGCTTGCCCTGGTCGAGGGTCAGTGTGCGGGCGAGCTCGTCGCGGCGCGCCTCGATCACGTCGCCCACCGCGTGCATGTGCGCGGCGCGCTCGTAGGCGGTCAGCCGCGACCAGCCCTCGGCGGCGCGCCCGGCTGCGGCGATCGCCGCGCGGGCGTCCTCGCGATCGCCCTCCGGCACGGTGGCGATGACCTCGCCCGTGGCCGGGCTCGTCGACTCGAAGGTCTGGCCCGAACGGGCAGGAACCCACTTCCCGTCGACGAACATCTCCTGGGCCTGGCGGACGGCGGCGGAGGACTCGGTCGTGGACACGAGAGCGTCTCCTCGGGCGATTCGGGCCGGCGCGCCGGTGCCGCCGACTGTGCCTTGACTTAGCCGACGACTGATATATAAGCTCGGCGGCGCAGCCTATCAGAGTGGCCGCCGAGGACCGCGACGGTGGGAGTGGCTCCATTCCGGCCACCGCGGTAACGGCCGGAGGGGGTGACTGTTCAGGTGGGGTAGGGGTCGGTGGTCGGGTAGCGAACTTGGTTATGTGTCCTCGGGGCGGCCGTCGTATGAGCAGCTCGCTGCGCTGGTGGTTGAGTAGGCGGCGACGATCCAGCGGCTCGAGGCGCGGGTCGTCGAGTTAGAGGGCGAGGTCGCTGAGTTGAAGCGTCGCTTGGCGGCCAACAGCCGCAATTCGTCGCGGCCGCCGTCGTCGGACGGTCTGTCCAAGCCGCCCGTGAAGAAGAGCTTGCGGCGCCCGTCGGGACGCAAGCCGGGCGGGCAGTCCGGGCACGATGGCGGCCATCTGGCGCAGGTCGTCGAGCCCGATGAGGTCCTCACGCACGCTCCCGGGTCGTGTGCGGGCTGCGGCGGCGACCTGACCGGGGCACCGGTCGAGGGCCGAGAGCGCCGGCAGGTGTTCGATCTGCCCGCGATCCGGCTGCGCGTCGTCGAGCACAGTGCCGAGCGTCGCCGCTGCGGCTGCGGGTGCCTGACGACGGCCGCGTTTCCGGTCGGCGTGTCGGCGCCGGTCGCAGTACGGGCCGGGCGTCCGGGCGCTGGGGATCTATCTGATCGCCCGTCAGCATCTGCCCTACGAGCGCACCGCCGAGCTGTTTGAGGATTGGCTGGGTGCACCGATCTCGACCGGGACGCTGGCCGCGTTCGTCGCTCGTGGCGCCGAGGATCTGCAGGGGTTCCTCGACGAGGTTCACCGCCAGCTGATCACGGCGCCGGTCGCGCACTTCGACGAGACGGGTGCCCGCGTCGATGGCCGGCTGCGATGGTTGTTTGCGGCCAGCACCGACCGGCTGACGCTCTACGCGCTGCACGACCGGCGCGGCAAGGACGGCATCGAACACGCCGGGGTGCTGCCGCACTTCGCCGGTGTCGCCGTCCATGACGGCTTCAAGCCCTACCGCCGCTACACGGGCGCCCGGCACGCGTTGTGCAACGCCCATCACCTGCGCGAGCTGCTCGCTGTCATCGAGCAGGACCCCGCTCACGAGCAGACCTGGGCGCGCCAGATGGACCGACTGCTGCGCGACCTCCAGCTCGCCGTCGCCGCCGCCAAGGATCACGGCCACGACGATCTCGACGTCCTCCAGCTCGCCGGATACCGCATCGCCTACGAGCAGATCATCGCCACCGGCTACCGCGAGAACCCGCTCAACACCGTCCGCACCGGCCAGCGGGGCTTCATCGCCCAGACCCCGGCGCGCAACCTCCTCAGCCGCCTGGACACCCACCGCGAAGACGTCCTGCGCTTCGCCCACGACTTCCAGGTCCCGTTCGACAACAACCTCGTCGAGCGCGACATCCGCATGGTCAAGCTCCAGCAGAAGATCAGCGGCTGCTGGCGCACCCCCACCGGCGCCGACCGCTTCCTCGCCCTACGCGCCTACCTGTCCACAGCTCGAAAGCAGGGCCGCCACATCCTCGACGCCCTCACCCGCCTCGCCGCCCACGACCCCTGGATACCGCAGGCCGCCAGCCCCTGACACCACAACGGCGACCTGAACAGTCACGGAGGGGAGACCTACATGGCGGAACAGGCGTCCGGGACGTCGGCCGACAGCGGCGAGCTCGCCGGCTTCGGCTACAAGCAGGAGCTCGACCGATCGCTGGGGAAGTTCTCCTCCTTCGCGGCCGGCTTCAGCTACATCTCGATCCTCACCGGGGTCTTCCAGCTCTTCGCCTTCGGCTTCGCCTTCGCGGGTCCCGGCGTGTGGTGGACGTGGCCCGTCGTCTTCGTCGGCCAGTTCGCGGTCGCCCTGTGCTTCGCTGAACTCGGAGGGCAGTATCCGCTCGCCGGCTCGGTCTACAACTGGTCCAAGCGCATCGCGCCCGACTTCTCGTCGTGGATGACCGGCTGGATCATGATCATCGGCGCGATCGTGACCGTCGCGGCCGTCGCAGTCGCCCTGCAGGTGATCCTGCCCCAGATCTCGACCTGGTTCCAGTTCCTGGGGTCCAAGGAGGACGCAGGCACCTACACGACGGCGGGCGGCGCGAAGAACGCGCTGCTGCTCGCCTCGATCCTCATCGTCTTCACGACCTGCATCAACATGATCGGCGTCAAGCTCATGGCCCGCATCAACAACGTCGGCGTGGCGGCCGAGCTCATCGGCTCGGTGATCCTCATCGTGCTGCTCTGCTTCCACGTCGTTCGCGGCCCGGGCGTCGTCACCAACACCCTCGACCTCGGCGCCGGCCACCAGTGGGGCTACTTCGGCGCGCTGCTCATCGGCGGCATCATGAGCGCCTACGTCATGTACGGATTCGACACGGCGGGCACGCTCGCCGAGGAGACCAACGACCCGCGGCGCAACGCGCCTCCCGCCATCCTGCGCGCGCTGGCCACCGCCGCCGTCATCGGCGCCCTGCTGATCCTCCTCGCGCTGATGGTCGTCGAGAAACATCAACGACGAGAACATCGGCGTCCTCGGGCTGCCCTACATCGTCAAGCAGGCGCTGGGCGACACCACCGGCAAGGTCTTCCTCGCCGACTCGGCGATCGCCATCACGGTCTGCGCGCTCGCGGTCCAGACCGCGTGCATTCGCATGCTCTTCGCGATGGCGCGTGATGGGCGGCTTCCGTTCGGCTCGGCCGTCGCCCGCGTGTCGGGGCGCGGCCGGGTGCCGCTCGTCCCGGCTCTGCTCACCGGGGTCCTCGCCATCGGGCTGCTGTTCATCAACATCGGCAACCAGAGCGCCTTCGTCGCTCTGACGTCGGTGGCGATCATCATGTTCTACATCGCCTACCTCGGGGTCACGCTGCCGATGCTGATCCGGCGCCTCCGGGGGACGTGGCCGCGGGAGGAGCACGGGCCCTACTTCAACCTCGGCCGCTGGGGCTTGCCGGTGAACCTCTTCGCGGTGACCTACGGCGCGCTCGTGGCGGTCAACATCTCGTGGCCGCGCAAGGACGTCTACAACGCGATCGGCGCCTCGCACTGGTACTTCCAGTACGCCGCGTGGCTGTTCATCGGCCTGGTGGTGATCGTGGGCGCGGCCTACTACTTCCTCTTCCATCGCGGCAAGGCGGTCGACGTCCTGCCCGAGCACCGCGCGGAGATGGCGAAGGAGGAGCAGGCCCTGCGGGCGATGGGGTCGGTGACGCCGTGACCACCATCGAGGAGTTCGACTACGTCGTCGCGGGCGGGGGAACCGCCGGCTGCGTGGTCGCGGCACGACTCAGCGAGGACCCGTCGGTCAGCGTGTGCCTGCTGGAGGCCGGGCCTTCCGACGTCGACGACCCGGCGATCCTGCGGCTGGAGGACTGGATGTTCCTCCTGGACTCCGGCTATGACTGGGACTACCCGATCGAGCCGCAGGAGAAGGGCAACAGCTTCATGCGCCATGCGCGCGCGAAGGTCCTCGGCGGCTGCTCCTCGCACAACTCCTGCATCGCCTTCTGGACCCCGCGTGAGGACCTCGACGAGTGGGCCGCACAGGGCTGCGAGGGCTGGAGCGCGGCCGACTGCTGGCCGCTGATCCGCAAGCTCGAGACCAACGACGGGCCCGGCGACCACCACGGCCACGACGGCCCGGTCAACATCCGGACGGTTCCGCCCGACGACCCGTGCGGCGTGGCACTGCTCGAGGCCGCCGCCCAGGCGGGGCTGCCGACCTCGCTGTACAACGAGGGCTCGACGGTGACCAAGGGCGCCGGCTGGTTCCAGATCAACTCGAGCGCGGACAACACGCGCATGTCCTCCTCGCACGCGTATCTGCATCCGATCATCGGGCAGCGGCCGAACCTGGAGATCCGCACCAACGCGTGGTGCAGCCGCGTCGAGCTCGACGACCAGCGCCGCGCCATCGGCGTCGAGTACCTCACCCCCGACATCGTCACCCACGCGAAGGCGCGCGCACGGCGCGAGGTGATCCTCAGCGCCGGGGCGATCGACACGCCGAAGCTGCTCATGCTGTCGGGCATCGGCCCCGGGGCGCATCTGGCCGAGTTCGGCATCGACGTCGTCGTCGACTCGCCCGGCGTCGGGTCCAACCTCGACGACCACGTCGAGGGGCTCGTCATGTGGGAGGCGGCCAAGCCGATGGTGCGCCGCTCGACCCAGTGGTGGGAGATCGGCCTGTTCTCGATGACCGAGCCCGGGCTCGACCGGCCCGACCTGATGATGCACTACGGCTCGGTGCCCTTCGACATGAACACGGTCCGGTGGGGCTACCCGACGACCGAGAACGGGTTCTGCCTGACCCCCAACGTCTGTCGCGGGCGCTCGCGCGGCACCGTGCGGCTGCGGACGCGCGACTTCCGCGATCGCGGGCGCGTCGACCCCCGCTACTTCACCGATCCCGAGGGCCACGACGAGCGCGTTATGATCGCTGGGTACAGGCTCGCGCGCGACATCGTCTCCCAGCCTGCGATGGCGGAATGGGCGGGGCGCGAGCTGGCGCCCGGACCCGACGCGGTGACCGACGACGAGCTGGTGGACTACGCCCACAAGACCCACAACACGGTGTACCACCCGGCCTGCACCGCCCACATGGGCCCCGACTCCGACCCCGATGCGGTCGTCGATCCGCGCCTGCGGGTCAAGGGCGTCCAGGGCCTGCGCATCGCCGACGGCTCGATCATGCCGTGGCTTCCCGCCATCAACCCGTGCATCACGACGATGATGATCGGTGAGAAGTGCGCCGAGATGCTGACCGAGGACGCGCGGGCGGACACGGTGGTCAGCAGCGCCGCGGCGGGAGCCTGAGCGCTCCCGCCCTCGCGGGCGTCGCGGACTTCCTCCGCGCGCATCCGCCCTTCGACGCTCTCGGCGAGGACGACGTCGAGCTCGTCGTGGCGGCGGCCGAGGTCGAGTTCCACGCGGCCGGGACGACGATCATCGCCCAGGGCGGCGAGCCGGTCGAGCACCTGCGCGTGGTCCGCAGCGGTGCCGTCGAGATCGTCCACGACGGGCGTGTGCTCGACCTCCTCGGGCCCGGGGAGCTCTTCGGCCACGCCTCGATGCTCTCCGGCCTTCCCGCGGGCTTCGCCGCCCGCGCGCACAAGGACACGCTCTGCTACCGGGTCCCGGCCGACGCGGCGCGCGGGCCGCTCGGCCGGCCCCAAGCGCTCGAGTTCGTCACCCGCTCGCTGCTCTACGGCACAGTGGCCGCCAGCGCGCGCGAGCGCGCACCCGGCGAGCCCTCGCAGCAGCCCGTGGGCTCGCTGATCCGCGCGCCGCTCGTCGTCTGCGGGCCGGAGGCCAGCATCCGCGACGCGGCGCGGCGCATGACCGAGGTGGGCGCCACCTCGGTCGTCGTCGACCTGGGCGGGGGCGCCCTGGGCATCGTCACCGACCGCGACCTGCGCACCCGCGTCGTGAGCGACGGGCTGCCCTACGAGGCGCCGGTGACCCAGGCCATGACGGCGCCCGCGTACACCGTCGCCGCCGACCGCGTCGGCGACGAGGTGCTGCTCGACATGCTCGATCGCGGGATCCGCCACTTTCCCGTGCTCGCCGCGACCGGCGAGGTCCTCGGGGTTGTCGCCGACGTGGACATCGTCGCCGTCGAGGCGCGCACGTCGTTCGCCCTGCGCACGGCCATCGCCCGCGCGTCGACGGTCGACGAGCTCGCGGCCGCCGCGCGCGAGCTGCCGCGGATGGTGGTCGCCCTGCAGCGCGCGCGGCTCGCACCCCGGAACATCGCCGGCGTGCACGCGGTGGTGGTCGACGCGATCGTCCGTCGCCTGGTCGACCTCGAGCTCGCACGGACCGGCCCGCCGCCCGTGGAGTTCGCGTGGCTCGCCCTGGGCAGCCTCGCCCGGCGCGAGTTCACGCCCGGCTCGGACGTGGACAGCGCGATCGCGTGGCGCGGAGGAGACGACGACCCCAACGTCAAGGCCGCGTTGCACGCGGTCGGGGTCGCCGTCGACGCCGGGCTGGGCGCGTGTGGACTGGCCGCCGATGACAAGGGCGCGACCGCCGCCAATCCGCTCTTCGCGCGCAGCATCGACTCCTGGCGCCGGGCGGCGCGGAGCTGGCTCGAGGACCCGAGCCAGGAGAAGGCGCTGATCCTCGTCTCGGTCGTCGTCGACTCGCGTCCCACGTGGGGGGTTGGCGCGGGGGTCGCGATCGCCGACGCGCTGCGCCCGGCCCGCGCGCATCCGACCCTGCTGCGACAGCTCGCGCGCTTCTCGCTCTCCTACCGGCCGCCGACCGGCTTCCTGCGCGGCCTGGTGGTCGAGCACTCGGGCGAGCACCGCGGCCGCCTCGACCTGAAGCACGGCGGCCTCGTCCCGATCGTCGACCTCGCGCGCTGGGCCGGGATGGCGGCGGGCGTGACGAGCGCCTCCACCCCCGAGCGTCTCGATTCCGCGGCGAAGGCCGGCACGCTCTCGGCCGCCGACGCCTCGACGCTCGCCGACGCCTTCGACCTCGTCCTGGGCCTGCGCCTCGAGCATCAGGTCGAGCAGCTCGAGGCCGGTCGGCGCCCCGACGACCACCTCGATCCGGCCGAGCTGAGCCCGCTGGCCCGAAGCTACCTGCGCGAGGCCTTCCGGGCCGTCGCCTCCGTGCAGAAGCGCGTCGGAAGCGAGCTCACCGTCGGGCTGCGATGAGCCTCGTGGCGCGCAGGGCGAGCGCCAGCCCGGCGGGCCGGGCCTACGTCCGGGCCGCGCTGCCGGGCGGGCGCACGCCGTGGCGGGAGGCGGGCTTCTGCGTCGTCGACCTGGAGACCACGGGCCTCGACCCGCGCCGGGACGAGATCGTCTCGTTCGCGGCGCTCGCGGTCCAAGGAGGACGCGTGCAGCTCGAGAGCGCGGTGCAGCGCCTCGTGCGCCCCCAGCGCGCGGTGAGCGTCGAATCGGTGCGCATCCACGGTCTGCGCCAGGCGGACCTCGAGACGGCGCCCTCCCTCGACGACGTGCTCGACGAGCTGCTGCGGGCGCTCACCGGCCGGGTGCTCGTCGCGCACGCCGTCTGGATCGAGCGCGCCTTCCTGCGCCCCGTCCTGCGCCGGCACGGGATCGGCCTGCGCCGGCCCGCGGTGGACACCTCCCTCCTCGGGCGTCTGTGGCTCCAGCTGCGCGACGGGGAGTCGCCACGCCACATCGGGCTCGCCGACCTGTGCGAGGCGCTCGGCGTTCCCTCGCACCGTCCGCACACTGCCACCGGCGACGCGCTCAGCGCCGCCCAGGCCCTCCTCGCGCTCGCGACCAAGCTCGAGGCCGGGGGGCCCGAGACGGTCGCGAGCCTGGCTCGCGCCGACCAGCGCCTCGAGCACGAGCAGCTGTACCCGCGTCACCGCTGCTAGCGGGCCGCGTCGGAGCCGGCGGTCAAGGCGTCGCGACGTGCACTGTGGCGGTCTCGGCGCCGCGGAAGGCGGCGATGCGCTCCGCCTCGGCGGTGAGCGCGTCCTTCGCCGAGGCCGTGAGCTCGCCTAGCGGCTCGACGGTGATCAGCACCTTCTTGCCCTTCTTGGTGGAGCGCCAGAGAGCCATGACGTCGCCGTCGACGAGCACGATCCCAGGGCCGCCGAGCACCGTCCAGATCCGCTTACGGACTGCGGGGTCGGGGACCAGCAGATCGCGGTCTCGGCCGGCGTTCAGCGGATCGAGGTTCGCCAGCAGCCGGTCGCCGACGGGCTTCGCGCTCTTGACGAGTGCCGGCTCGTCTTCGTCGCGCGCAAGCGGGCCGTCACGCAGGCTGTCGTGGACGGCCTCGCTGACGCGGTCGAGCGCCTCCATCGCCGTGATGCCGTCCAGTGACTTCCAGGCGTTGCCGACGACGACCTTGGCCGCAGCTTCGTCGGGCGGCCCCAGCCCGGAAGTGAAGACGGCGAGATCCTGCGGTGCGACGGCGAGCGGGGCGCCGCGAACGCTCGGTACGAGCACCAGCTCGTCGAGCGCGTCTGGAGCGACATCGGCGCGCGCGGCGAGCGAGAGCGCGGCAGTGCCGGGCGGAGTGTCCTGCAGGCCCACCACTGCGGCGGCCTGCGTCCCGTCCCTCCCGAGCCGCTCGGTCAGGTGGTGACGCGCGAGGTGGAAGGCACGCGCCTGCCCGCGCGTGACGGGCGATGAGTTGACCGCGCCGCGTCGGTCAGAGACACGAGCGACCACGGGACGATCAGAGGGAGTGGAGGAGACCCATGGGTGATGTACGTTGGCATACGCAGATGAGCCTCGACGGCTTCATCGCCGGCCCGGACGACGACATGCGGTGGGTGTTCGAGGCGGAGGCCGGATCAGGCGAGGCGATCGACGCAGTGGTCCGATCCACGGGCGCGTTGCTGGTCGGTCGGCGGACGCAAGACGTCGAGGACCGAGAGCAGCCCGGCTTCTACGGCGGCGACTATCGCGGCCCGTTCTTCGTCCTGCGGCACGACCCGCCGGCGGACCCTCCCGTGGTCAAGGGGGTCAACGGTCGCTTCCTGGACGTCGAGATCGAGGAGCCGGTGGCGATTGCGCAGCAGACGGCGGAGGGCGGCGATGTCGGCATCCTCGGCGCCGACATCGCCCGGCAGTGCCTCGAGGCCGACCTCGTCGACGAGATCCTCGTGCACATCACACCCGTGCTGCTCGGTGACGGCGTTGCCCTCTTCAGCCGCCCTGGCGGCGCACCGATCAAGCTCGAGCGGAGCTCGGTTCACGAGAGCGGCCAGTTGACGGCGCTCCGCTTCACGGTTCGCCGATAGGGCTCTGCCCGAGCAGCTCACCGAGCGCGTCGAGCAACGAGCCGACGCCCTCCGCCCGCGGTGCGACGGGTTCGTGCCCGTCGAGGTAGGCGCCGTGCTCGGTGAGGCGCAGCTGCGTGCCGGCGCCGTCCGGGCGGAGCTCGACCGTCGTGAGGGAGACCGAGATCCGGGTGCCGTCGAGCAGCATCTCGTGGGTGTGGACGATGCGCTCGTTCTCCGGGCCCCTGGGGCGACGGGTCGTGGAAGGGGTTCTCGGGCGACGAGCCGCCCTACCACCACCCGGTCTTCGTCCTCACCAACCATGCCCGCGAGCCACTCGAGATGCAGGGCGGCACGACCTTCCATTTCGTCACCGACGGCATCGAGTCGGCGCTCGAGCAGGCCAAGGACGCCGCCGCACGGAAGGACGTGTCGCTGGGAGGCGGTGCGACCGCCGTCCAGCAGTACCTGGCAGCGGGACTGCTCGACGAGTTGCTCATCTCCCTGGTCCCCGTCCTCCTCAAGCGCGGCGAGCGGCTGTTCGACGATCTTGGCGATGCCACACCGGCTGTGGAGCAGGTCGAAGCGATACCGGCGCCCGGGGTGACGCACCTGCGCTACCGCGTCGCGTAGGGATGAACGGCCCCTCGGGACCGCCTCGGCGAGGCGCGCGGCACGCCGTTGCCCCTCGCCGCGACAACTGATATATCACGACGATGATGTCCGCTGACCTCCCTGGGTCCGCGCGCGCGGTGATCGTCGGCGGCGGCGTGGCCGGCGCCAGCGTCGCCCACCACCTCGCTCGCGAAGGATGGACCGACCTGGCGCTGCTCGACCAGGGGCCGCTGTGGGAGACCGGGGGCTCGACCTCCCACGCCCCCGGGCTCGTCTTCCAGCTCAATGCCTCGCCGACCATGACCCGGCTCGCGCAGGACACCATCGCGCTGTTCTCCTCGCTCGAGCTCGACGGCGAGCCGTGCTTCCACCCGGTGGGCGGCCTCGAGGTGGCGACGAACGAGGAGCGCTGGGCCGAGCTCGACCGCCGCTACGGGCGCGCGCGCTCGTTCGGCACGCCCGCGGCGCTGCTCGATCCCGCGGCGACCGTCGCGCACGTGCCGCTGCTGGACCCGGGCGCGATCGTCGGTGCGCTGCACACGCCCAGCGACGGCATCGCCAAGGGCGTGCGGGCGGCGGCCGCGATGGCGGCGCACGCCGGCGACGCCTTGCACAGCGTCGGCGACTGCGAGGTGACCGGCTTCGAGCGCGCCGGCGGGCGCGTCCGCGCGGTGCACACGACGCTGGGGACGGTCCGAACGGACACTGTTGTCCTCGCCGGCGGGATCTGGGGGCCCAAGCTCGCCGCCCTGGCCGGGGTCCGCGTCCCGCTGGTCCCGGTCGAGCACCAGTACGTCGTGACCGCGCCGCTGGCCTCGCTCGCCGGGGAGACGGCCGAGGTCCGTCACCCGATCGTGCGCCACCAGGACCACTCGATGTATGTCCGCCAGCACGCCGACGCCTACGGGATCGGCAACTACCGCCACGAGCCGCGGCTGATCGAGCCCGAGGCGATCCGCCCCCCCGGGGAGGACGGGCAGCCCTCGGTGCTCCCGTTCACCGAGGAGGACTTCGCCGCCGCGGCCGCCGAGGCTGGGCGGATGTTCCCGGCGCTGGCCGGGGCGCCCCGCGCTCGCGCGCTCAACGGCCTGATGTCCTTCACCCCCGACGGCTTCCCGCTGCTCGGGGAGACGGCGGCGGTCCGCGGCCTGTGGCTCGCGCAGGCGATCTGGGTCACCCACTCGGGCGGGTGCGGTCGGGCGCTCGCCGAGCTCATGACCCACGGCGACGTGGGCCTCGACCTGCACGAGTGCGATCCCCAGCGCTTCGACGCCCACGGCCTCAGCCGCGCCTACGCCCGGGCCCGCGGCGCGCAGCAGTACCGCGAGGTCTACGACGTCATCCACCCGCGCCAGCAGTCCGGGCAGGCGCGCGGGCTGCGCCGCACGCCCTTCCACGACCGCGAGGGGGCGCTCGGCGCCGCCTTCTTCGAGAGCGCCGGGTGGGAGCTTCCCCAGTGGTACGAGGGCAACGCGCCGCTCGCCGCCGCGAACGGACAGCCCTCGCGCTCGGCGTGGTCGGCGCGCGAGTGGTCGCCGATCGCCGCCGCCGAGCACGTCGCCTGCCGGGAGCGGGTGGGCCTTTTCGACTTGACCCCGTTCACCAAGGTCGAGGTCAGCGGCCCGGGGGCCGCAGCCTACCTCCAGCACCTCGCGGCCAACGACGTCGACCGCCCCGCAGGCACCATCGTCTACACCGCGATGCTCGCTCCGCGCGGCGGGATCATGTGCGATCTCACCGTCACCCGCATCGACGAGGAGCGCTTCTGGGTGGTGACCGGCGGGGCCGTGGGGCGCCACGACATCGCCTGGATGCGGCGCAACCTCCCCTCCGACGGGTCGGTGCACATCGAGGAGCGCACCTCGGGGCTCTGCTGCCTGGGCCTGTGGGGGCCGCGAGCGCGCGACGTGCTGGCCGCCGTCACGGAGGAGGACGTGGGCAACGCCGCGCTTCCCTACATGCGCGCGCGCGACATCCACGTCGACTGCGTCCCGGTGCGCGCTCTGCGGATCTCCTACGTCGGCGAGCTGGGGTGGGAGCTCTACGCGCCGACCGAGTTCGCGGCGGCGCTGTGGGACGCGTTGTGGGACGCGGGGGAGCCGCACGGGATCGCCGCGTGCGGCGGCGGCGCCTACGACTCGCTGCGCCTGGAGAAGGGCTACCGGCTGTGGGGCCAGGACATCGACGAGGAGCACGACCCCTACGAGGCTGGGCTGGGGTGGGCGGTGCGCCTGGGCAAGGGCCCGTTCCTCGGCTCGCAGGCCGCCGCGGACATCAAGGCTCGCGGCCCGGCGCGGCGCCTGCGCTGCATGGTCACCGACGACCCCGCAGTCGTCCTGCTGGGCAAGGAGCCGCTGCTCGACGGCGACGAGGTCCTCGGCTGGGTGACGAGCGCGGGCTACGGCGCGACCGTCGGGGAGAGCATCCTCTACGGCTACCTGCCGGCGGCACACGCGGAGCTCGGCACGCGCCTCGCGGTCTACGCCGACGGCGTCGCCCACCCGGTCGCCGTTGTGGCCGAGCCGCGCTTCGACCCCGACAACTCGCGGTTGAAGGACGTCGAGGCAGCAGCGGTATGACCTCGACCTCGGCGGCGTCCGCGATGCTTACGATTGGCGCGGGCGCACGAAGGTTGGGTTTCGGCCCCACTCCTCCCTCGTCAGATGCCGTAGACGCACGCACTCCGCTTCCGCGGAAGCGTCCGCGACGGCCCCGTGAGGCGCTACACCGCCACCTCGGGCCGATGCCCGTGCGCCTCGCGCTCGGCGCGCGGCGGGATCCCGAGGCGCTTGCAGAGCTTCGCGATGCCCGCGTCCCGGCGGAAGGAGATCAGGTGCAGGCCGGCCGTCCCGGGTTGGGCGAGGGCGTGGGCGGCGAGCTCGTGCGCGAGCTCGAAGCACTCGGTCTGCTGGTCGGCCGCCGCGTCGACGCGCGCCATGATCGAGGGGGGCACGCTGATTCCGGGGACCTTCTCGTCGACGAAGCGCAGGGCGCTGGCCGAGCGCAGGATGCAGACCGAGGGGATGAGCGCCGCACGGCGTGAGAGCCCGGCGTCGCGGGCGGTCGCCATGAAGCGCTCCAGGCGCTCGGGCTCGAAGCAGATCTGGAGCTGGAAGAAGCGCGCGCCGGCGAGCGCCTTCTTCATCGCGCGGCGCACGCGCTCCTCGTAGGGCGGCGCGCCGGGGTTCTCGACGGCGCCGATGAACAGCGGCGGCGCCGGTTCGAGGGCGCGGCCGGAGAGGTAGCGGCCGCGGGCCAGCGCGTCGGCCACCGCGATCAGCTGGGGCGCGTCGAGGTCGAAGACGCGGCGCGCCTCGGGCTGGTCACCGGCCGTCACGTCGTCGCCGGTCATGCAACACAGGTTCTCGACTCCGTGCATGGCGGCCCCCACGATGTCGGACTGCAGGGCGAGCCGGTTGCGGTCGCGGCAGGTCAGCTGCATGACCGGCTCCATGCCGGCCTGCCGGAGGGCGACGGCCACCGCCAGCGGCGAGGCGTGCGAGTGGGCCGCGGCGTTGTCGGTCGCGTTGACCGCGTCGAGGTAGTGCTTCATCGGCGCGAGTTGGCGCTGGATCTCCGCGAGGCCGCCGCCGTCGATCACCGGCATCTCGGCCGTCACCACGAGCTCGCCGGCGGCCAGCCTGCCCTCGAGGCGCGACACTTCAGGCGTCCCAGCCGGGTGGCGTCACCTTGTCGCGGCCGGTGAGCAGGTTGCGCCACGAGGACGTTCCCTCCAGCCGATTGTCCACCGGGGGACGCAGCACATCGATGTGGCCCTTCCACGACGGCAGCCGCGCCGCGCGCTCGTCCGCCTTGAGCCACACACAGCGCATCTCGGGCTTGACCTCGCACCCGCCGTCGGGCCGCACACCGCCGCAGGGGCCGTTGCGCAGCGTCTTGGGGCAGGTCATCGGGCAGGTCAGCCCGGTGTCGTGCAGCACGCACTGCCCGCACATGCGGCAGCCCCAGATCGGCCCCTTGACCGCGTGCTCGAGCCGCTCGAGCACGCTCACAAGGGCTCCTCGCGGGTGCCGCCGACGGGTCCCTCGGGCGAGAACGGCCACTCCTCGAACGCGATGCAACGGCCGTTGGCGTCGAGGCGGATCACCCACAGGTCGCGGTACTCGCGCTCAGGCGGGTCCCGGTAGACGACATGGGCACGGACGACGCCCGTGTCGCCCTCGACTGCTATGACCTCCGTGCGCAGCGCGAACGTCTCGTCCGGGCCCTCGCGCTCGGCCTCCCACAGCCGGGTGATCTCCTCGAGCCCACGGACGGGCTCCTCGTAGGGGGCCATGGAGTACGTCGCCTCGGGCGCGAACAGCCCGCCGAGCGCCTCCGTGCCCGGCGCACGCCAGGCCCGCTCGTAGGCCTGCACCCAGGCGCTGATCGCGGCTCGATCCGTGGCCCCGCTCCTCAGCCGTTGACCGAGAAGCTCGAGTTCTCGTTGATCTCGCGCAGGCGCGAGTAGAAGCCGAGATCGAGGTCGACGTCGGTGTAGCGCGTCCGCACCTGGAGCGGCTCGGCGTCGTGGTCGTGGCCGTGCTCGACGCGGTCGATGAGCTCGGCCATGACGTGCCCGACGACCGGCGCGTTCTTGAACTGGTTGCCGCTCGTCCCGATCGCCATGTAGAAGCCGTCGAGGTCGGCCCGGTCGTAGATCGGGATCCAGTCGTCGGCGACGTCATAGAGGTCGACGACGCCCTTTCGCTCGGTGGGGACGCGCAGGCTCGGGATGCGCCGCGCGAGCCGGAAGACCTGGGCCTCCCACTGCGCCTCGGTGACGTGGCGGTCGTAGTCGTCGGGATCGTCGACCCAGACCCGCGGGTCGCAGTCGGGGTCCTCGGAGCCGATGAGGATGTGGTTGCCCGACTCCGGGCGGAAGTAGATCCCGGTGTCGCCGTCGGAGGTGTGGAAGCCGTCGGCCTCGAAGTCGAAGTCCGGCGGCGCGGGGACGTGGTGGACCTCGTGGCGCAGCGCGCGGGTCTTGACCTTCATCGTGTCCTCCACGCCGGCCATGCGGTTGATGACGAACGAGTGCGGGCCGGCGACGTTGACGACCACCGGCGCGTCGATCTCGTGGCCGTCGGTGAGCGTCACGCCCTTCACGCGGCCGTCGCCGCGTCGGATCTCGGCGACCTGCGCGCGGAAGAGGAACTCGCCGCCGTGGGCCTCGGCCGCGCGCTGGATGTTGTGGGTGGCGAGCTGCGGGTCGTTCACGTAGCCCGACCCCGGGGTGAAGACGGCGCCGTCGAGCTGGCCGGAGGGCTCGTCCCAGAAGTGCGGGTCTTCCGGGCGCTTGGGCGGCCAGAACGCCGACTGCTCGTAGATCGGCATCCGCCGGGCGAGCTCGGCCTTGTCCCACTCCTCGAACTCGACCCCGAGCGCGCGGTAGTGCTCGAGCACCTTCTCGTGGTGGCCGGTCGCGCTCTTGAGGAGGATCGTGCCCGACTGCATGTACTTCGCGGCGCCCGCGTCGTCGACCACGCCGAGGTAGCGCTCCCAGTCCTGCCAGTAGAAGAAGCCCTCGTAGGCCATCGCGACGCCGTCCCACGACGAGTAGTGGGCACGGACGATCGCGCACGAGTTGCTCGTCGGACCGTAGCCCGACGCTGGCAGCTTGTCTATGTTGAGAGTGCGGTAGCCGCGCTGGGCCAGCTCGAAGGCGATGGCCGCGCCGATCACGCCGGCGCCGATGATGATCGCGTCGTATTCCCGTGCCATTGCCACACTCCTCGCTGGTCTCTAGACTGATATATCAGGCCTCGACAGGAAGGGTCAAGGGAGCCGCTGGATGACCGGCACGTCGCCTGAGACCGTAGAGGGCGATGGCGCGCTGATGGGCGACCGCGCCTACGCCGAGCTGCGTGACCGCATCGTCACGCTGCGCATCGCTCCTGGCGCGCCGATCAACGAGGACGCGCTCGGCAAGGAGCTCGCGATGGGCCGCACGCCCGTGCGCGAGGCGATCAAGCGGCTCTCGCTGGAGAACCTGATCACCGTCTTCCCGCGCCGCGGCACGTTCGCCTCGGAGATCAACATCACCGACCTCGCGCACATCGCCGACGTGCGCGTCGTCCTCGAGGGCCACGCCGCCCGCCGCGCGGCCGAGCGCCTCACCGCCGAGCAGCGCGCCCCGCTGGAGGCCCTGCTGTCAGAGCTGGACCGCAACCACGCCGGCGAGGACGCCGACGAGCTCATGGCCCTCGACGCGCGCGTGCACCGCTTCATCTACCGCTGCGCCGGCAACCCCTACCTCGAGGAGACGCTGACGCGCTACTTCAACCTCTCGCTACGTATCTGGCATCTCGTGATCGGCCGCCTGCCCCACCTGTTCGCCAACGTGCTCGAGCACCGCCTGCTGCTCGAGGCGATCAGCGGGGGCGATCGCGAGCGCTCGGCCCGCATCGCCGCCGAGCACGTCGCGCACTTCGAGCGCGAGATCCGCTCGGTGCTGTAGCCGCCGGTCTCAGCCGCCGTCCCAGCCGTCGAGGGTCAAGGTGGGGCCGACGATGTGGCCGGTCTCGCCGCTCCCGTGCTCGTGACCGACGTCGTGGGCGAAGTGCCCGGCGTACCAGAGGACCACGTCGGTCCCGACGATGCTCGCGTCGTCGACGAAGCGGTCGATGTGCGCCCTCGTGTCGTCCGGGTCGGCGGTCAGGCCGATGCTGTCGTCGACCTCGCCGGGCCGTCGTCGCAGGGCCCACAGGTCGCCGACGCCGTACGCGTCGCGCTCGCCGTCCGCGGGACCGGGCTCGAGCGTCGCGCTCTCGCCCGTGGCTCGGTTGACCACCTGCCAGCGGCGCGCGCGGGCGGGGTTCCGGCGGCGCCGGGTCTCGTGGCGCAGCGTGTGCCACGGCGAGCTGCCCGTGACCGGCGGGTCGTTGAACTCGCGCACGGCGCAGTCGCCTCCGCCCGCGACGTCGAAGTCCAGGCGCCAGTAGGCGTGATGGTGGTGGCGGTTGCACACGCAGCTGTCGCGGACCGCCGCGAAGCCGAATCGCGGCCGAATGGTGCCGTCGGCGTGCAGGCGCCAGGCGGTCAGGTAGCGGTACCAGCCCGCCTCCAGCTCGGAGACGAGCACGACCTCCTCACCCTCGACGTAGACGGCGACGCCGTGGAACGTGCCGTGGTCGTGGCCCGACTCGAGCATCGTGCGGGCGGGGGAAGGGCACAGGCGGAAGCCGGGCGCGACATCCGTGCCCTGCGCGTCGAACATGCTCTCCTCGTACTGCCAGTCGCGGAACGGGCCGCAGCGGTCGCCGTCGTAGCGCACGTTGAGGATCGGGACGTGGGCGCGGCGGAACACACGCTTGCCGCGGTAGGACACGTTGCGAAGCTCGACGCCCGAGCCGCTGGTCC
The DNA here is from genome assembly GCA_963728925.1 of uncultured Actinomycetes bacterium. GTDB lineage: Bacteria > Actinomycetota > Thermoleophilia > Solirubrobacterales > Solirubrobacteraceae > JBBPZA01. Next base: position 377,266 of record CAVSMB010000014.1, read on the forward strand.
CCGACGACGCGGCGGGGCGGTTGGCGATGAGCCGCCACAGGACCTCGCCGCTGCCGTTGCTGACCGTGACCTGTGCGCTGCCCGCGACCCCCGACACGGTGAGCTGGTCGCTCCCCGGCGGGCCGCAGAGCCGCTCCCGGGCGAGCGCCCCCGGTGGCGCGCGATCGAGGAACCGCACGACCTCGCGGCGGCCGAGGCGCACGGCGACGATCTCGTGGCGCTTGCCGTTGCCGGCAGGGTCGTCGAGCCCGACGGTGACCGCTCGTTCGATGCGCCCGTCGGGGAGCTCGTCTGCGAGCAGCGGCGGCATCGGCCGGTAGGGCTTCAGGCGGCCGTCGCGCAGGGCCGGCCCGAGCTCGGGGTCCTCGCGTAGGACCGCGAGCGCCGCCTCGCGCTCAGCTTGCGCCGGAAGCGGCGCCCGGCCGGTGGACGCGACGGCCGGCTCGCCTCGGTCGTGGAGCGGCACGTCGAGGACGAGCGAGCGATCGTTGTCGTAGTCGTAGACGATCGCACGGACCGAGTCGCCCTCGTCCGACGGGCGGCTGGTGATGATCCGGTGCTCGGCGCCGGCAAGCTCCGAGCGCACCCGGTCGTGACCGAGCGCCTCCTCCACCGCCTCGCGTACCCGCTGGGGGTCCGGCCCTCGCGCGACGATCTCGACATGCAGCTCTGACGACGGCATCTCGGCCTCCCTTCCCCACCCGCCAGCCGACCCTACCGGGCCAGGTCGCGGAGCTGGCGCTCGACCTCGGCCTCGACGTCGAGCGGCTCCTTCCCCTGGCGCACGCGGCGCTGGTTGCGGGCGATCACGAGGTCGCGCACCTCGCCGCGAAGGCCCGCGTCGATCACCGGCGCCGTAAGGCGCGCGAGCTCCGCCTCGACGTCGAGCGGCGCCTCTCCTCGTCGTGCGCGGCGCTCGTTGCGCGCGGCGAGGAACTGCCGGATCTCCTCGTCGCGCTCGGCGGAGCGCACGGCGACCGGCCGTGGATCGGCTCGCGGTCGGTCCTCGTTGAGCGAGAGCCCGCCGCGCCCGATCTCCCGATAGGCGCTCGAGGAGCCGATGAAGGCGATCGCCGCGGCGATGGCGGCGAGGAAGACGACCACGAAGAGCACGATGCCAAAGGCCTCCTGCATTGCTCCATTGTGCCCACGTCGCGGTATGATGGATATTGACTGATCAGTCAATCTATGTGCGCGGGCCGCGCGTATTCAGCTTGCGCACTGGACTTTCCCGCAAGGAGTCATCACACCGTGGTCGATTTCACGCTCACCGACGAGCAGAAGGACATCCGGGAGCTCGCGCACACCTTCGCCGAGAAGGAGATGCGCCCCGTCGCCTGGGAGTACGACAAGGACGGGACCTGGCCCAAGGCCGTCATCGAGAAGGCCTGGGAGACCGGCCTGATGAACACGCACGTCCCCGAGGAGTACGGAGGCCCGGGCCTCGGCTACCTCGAGGGCACGCTCATCGAGGAGGAGATCGGCTGGGGCTGCTCGGGCATCGGCACGAGCCTCGTCTGCAACGGCCTCGCCGCGGCGCCGCTGTTCGTGGGCGGCTCGGAGGAGCTCAAGACGAAGTACCTCCGGATGCTCATCGAGGAGCCCAAACTCGCGTCGTTCTGCCTGACCGAGCCCGACGCCGGCTCCGACGTCTCGGGCATGCGCACGACCGCCGTCAAGAAGGGCGACAAGTACGTCATCAACGGCTCGAAGTGCTTCATCACCAACGGCGGCTACGCCGACTGGTACACGGTCTACGCCAAGACCGACAAGGACGCCGGCACCCGCGGCATCTCCGCCTTCGTCGTCGAGCGCGACTGGGGCGTGACGCTGGACAAGAAGGAGGACAAGATGGGGCAGCGGGCCTCCAACACCGCGACCATCTCCTTCAACGACGTCGAGGTCCCTGCCGAGAACCTGATCGGCGAGGAGAACCGGGGCTTCAAGCTCGCGATGATGACCCTCGACCGCACGCGTCCCGGCGTCGCCGCGATGGCCGTCGGCATCGCCCGCGCGGCCTTCGAGTTCGCCACCGAGTACTCCAAGGAGCGCGTCCAGTTCGGCGTGCCGATCGCCATGCACCAGGCGATCCAGTTCATGATCGCCGACATGGCGACCAAGGTCGCCGCCGCGCGCCTGCTCACCTGGCAGGGCGCGGTCGAGCTCGACCAGGGCAAGCGCAACACGCTGACCAGCTCGCACGCCAAGCGCTTCGCCGCTGACGCCGCGATGGAGGTCACCACCGACGCCGTGCAGGTCTACGGCGGCTACGGCTTCATCAAGGAGTACCCGGTCGAGAAGCTCATGCGCGACGCGAAGATCATGCAGCTCTACGAGGGCACCTCGCAGATCCAGCGCCTCGTCATCGCGCGCGAGACGCTGCTCCCCCGCCGCGTCGACGAGCCGGCGCCCGAGACGGCGGGCGCGGCCGCGTAGGCACCCGCCCGACACGCACGCATCGAGGGGCCGCCAGAGGGCGGCCCCTCGTTCGTCGAGGCCGGCCGCATCGCGACGCCCGCGAGAAGCCTGGCTCCGGTCGCCGGGCTATGGTCTGCACGTGGACCCTTCGGCCACCCGCCAGCGGCTCGTCGGCGAGCGTGACGAGAACGCGCGGACCGCGCTGGGGCACACGGTCGGCGTCTACGGGAGCGCGCCGGCCTTCGCGCTCTCGGCCGTCGCTCGCTCGACCTCGAGCGCGGACGAGGCGCTCGCCCTGCTCGGCAACCAGGCGCTGGTCCGCATCCGCTGCATGCGCCAGGCGCTCTACGCGGTGCCGGCGGAGGTCGCGGGCGTCGTCTACACCGCGACCGCCGAGCAGGTGCGCAAGGGCCGCGAGCGCGGGCTGAAGTCCGCCGGGGTGGAGCGCAAGGAGATCGACAGGGTGGGCAAGCGCGTGGCCAAGGCCCTCAAGGGCGGTCGCGTGGCGACCAAGGGCGAGCTGCGCGACGAGGCCGGGAAGCTCTCCGAGGGCGCGCGCAAGTACTTCGCGATCCTCCTGAGCGCGTGGTCCGCGGACGGGCTGATCGTTCGCGCGGGGACGCCGAGGGACTGGCGCGACGGGACCCCGGACTGGGCGCTCGCCGCCGCGGCGGCGCCCGGGGTGCTCGTCGAGGGCGACGTCGACGCGGCCCGCACCGAGCTCGCGCGGCTCTACCTCGAGGCCTTCGGCCCGGCGACGCTCGACGACTTCGCGTGGTGGAGCGGGCTGGGCAAGCGCGAGGCGACGAGGGCGCTGGAGGCGCTGCTGGGAGAGGCGCCGGGCGCCGGCGAGCTCACCGATGCCCCCGACCCGCCGGCCTCAAGCTCGGCCGCCGGCGACCCGCTGCGCCTGCTTCCGCCGTGGGACACCTATCTCGTCGCCTACAAGCACCGCTCGCGCTACGCGGACGCCGAGCATCTCCCGTGGCTCTACGACAAGCGCGGCAACGCCGCCCCGACCATCCTCCACAAGGGCGCCGCCGCCGGCCTGTGGCAGCTCGACGGGCCCGACGTGCGCGTCGCGTGGCTTGCCGGCGTCAAGCCGCCGGCCAAGGCGCTCGTCGCCCGCGAGGCGGCGCGCACCACCGCCGCGCTCGGCTTTGACTCCAAGCCGGACGTCCAGGTCGTCGACCTGCCCAAGCCGCTGGCCGAGCAGAAGGTCAACGCCCACCTCGCGCCGCTCGGGTAGACGACTACGGCGTCGGCTGCGTCAAGTTGTCGATCGAGCGCAGGAAGGCGACGACGGCCGCACGCTGGCCGGGCTGCGGGAGGCCGTCCGTTCGCGTCCCGTTGGCCGTGCGGTGCTTGACGTCGCCCACCACGCAGGTCAGCGTCTCGCACGCCCCGTTGTGGTAGTAGGGCGGGAGGCTGTCGATGCCCAGCAGCGAGGGGACGGCGAAGCCGTTGCCCTTGCCGTCGCCGTTGTAGTCCCTCCCCAGGGCGTCAGGCGGCGCTCCGGCCACGCCGTTGGTCAGCACCTGGGTCGCCTTCTCGTCGGCCCCGATGTTCGGCGGCAGCTCGTTGCCCTGTCCCGGGACGCCGCGGCGCCGGCGTTGCGGTTGGACGAGGGGAAGTAGCTGCGCTCGGTGCGGAGCGTGATGGTCTGGTCGCGCCGTCGCGCGCGCACGACCGCGCCGAGGTCGATCTTCTCGAGCGAGCCGTTGGCCGCGACGTCGATGCGCCCGGTCGGTCGCAGGTAGGTGAACTCGTAGTCGCCCACGCGTGTGCTCTGTCCCGGAAGCAGGCGCGCGTCGGTCGCGTGCTGGAACGAGGACGACGCGGCGATCCCGATCAGCAGCACGGCGATCCCCGCGTGCACGATGTAGCCGCCGTAGCGGTGGCGGTTGCGCCGCACGAGCGTGACGACGGCCCGCGGGACCGAGTCGCTGGACATCACGCGCCGCGCACGGGTGCCCCGCCAGAACTCCTGCGCGACGACCGCGAGCGCGAAGGCCGCGAGGCAGAAGGTGATCAGCGCCGCGGGGTGGCCGGCGAAGCCGCCGAAGGCGAGCAGCACGAGGAGGGTCAGGACGCTGACCGCGACCGGGACCGCCAGCGCGCGGCGCAGCGCGGCGGCCGATGTCCGGCGCCAGGCGACGACCGGCCCCAGGCCGGTGAGCAGGACGAGGACGATCGCGAGCGGGCCGGCGTAGCGGGCGAACCACGGCGGCCCCACCGAGGCTCGCTGGCCGGTCACCGCCTCGGAGATCAGCGGGAAGAAGGTTCCCCAGAAGATCACGAAGCACAGCCCGACGAGCACGAGGTTGTTGAGCAGGAAGATCGCTTCACGGGAAAGGAGGGAGTCGAGCCGGTGCTCGCTGCGAAGGTCGGCGCGGCGCGCGGTGACCAGGGCGATCGAGCCCGCGACCATGACGACGATCAGGCACAGGAAGGCCGTGCCGAGGGTCGAGGCGCCGAACGCGTGGATCGAGGAGAGGATCCCGGACCGGACGAGGAAGGTGCCGAGCACGGCGAGGATCCCGGTCGCCAGCACGAGCGACACGTTCCACACCTTCAGCATCCCGCGCCGCTCCTGGATCATCAGCGAGTGCAGGAACGCGGTGCCGGTCAGCCACGGCATCAGCGAGGCGTTCTCGACGCCGTCCAAGGCGTAGTAGCCGCCCCAGCCGAGCTCGAGGTAGGACCAGCGCGCGCCGAGCACGATGCCCACGCCGAGGCACAGCCACGCGGCCAGCGCGAACGGGCGCGTGACGCGGATCCACTCCGCGCCGACACGCCGGCTGGCCAGCGCGCCGACCGCGAAGGCGAACGGGATCGTGAACAGCGTGTACCCCGAGTAGAGCATCGGGGGGTGGAACATCATGCTCGGGTGGCGCAGCGGGGGGGCGAGGCCGAGGCCCTCGGGTGCCGCGGGGCTCAGCTCGCCGAAGGGCGAGGAGAGGAAGACGAGCAGCCCGCAGAAGAACGCTGCGAGGCCGAGCAGGACGGCGGTGGCGTAGGGCGCGATCTCGCGCGCGCGCCGGCGCGTGAAGAAGACGACGAGGCTCGACCACGTGGCGAGGAGCAGGACCCACAGCAGCAGCGAGCCCTCCTGCGAGGACCAGATCGCCGTGGCGCCGTAGAAGCCAGGCGTCGTCGTCGACGAGTGCTCGGCGACGAGCTTGAACGAGAAGTCCGAGCGCAGGAAGGCGGCCTCGAGCACCGCGAAGGCCACGGCCAGCGTCCCGGCCAGCGCGTAGACCGCGTGCCGTCCGGAGGCGATCCACTGGCCGGGACCGACACGTCGCGAGCCGGCCGGCGCGCCGGAGGCCCGGGCGCCATAGAGCGAGGCCACGACCCCGTAGAGCGCGGTCGCGAGGGCGATGACCAGGAGCGCGCGGCCTGCCAGCAGCACGGGCGGGACGTTACCCCGCGACAGCGCCGCTTCCAAGCCCGCCGGGCCCGAACCCCGACAGCGCCGGCGCCTGGCCGGCCGAGCGGGACTCTCCCGGGCCGTGCTGCCCCATAATCGGTGCGTGGGGCAGAGTGTCAAGCGAACCTCGGCGGCGGTGGCCGGCACCGCCGCGCTGACCGACGCCGCTGCGGCGGCCGGGTCCGGCCGCGGCTCACGCGGTGGCCCCGGCGCAACCGACCCGCTCATCGGCGACCTTCGCCGGGGCGGCCTGCTCTCGCTGCTCGTGCTGCATTTCTGCAGCGCGGGGCCCACGTACGGCAACCAGCTCATCGAACGCATCTCCGAACTCACCGCCGGCACCGTCGCGGTGAACCCGAACACGATGTACCCGCTGCTGCGCTCGCTCGAGGCAGGGGGCTGCATCGTCGGCGAGTGGGAGCACCCCGAGCGCCGCAGCCGGCGCTTCTACCGGATCACGGCCCAGGGGGAGGCCGAGCGCGGGCGCCTCGCCGAGCGCGTCGGCGGACGCCTCGACGCGATCGCCGATGGGATCGGCCGCATCCAGCGCGAGCTGGCGGAGGGTGCGGCCGCCGAGGGCGATGCGGGGGCCTGGCAGGAGAAGGCGGGGGCCGCTTCGGAGGAGGCGACCCCCTGATGGGCCGGGCCTCGGCCAAGGTCGTCCTCGGCGGGCCGATCTCAGAGGCCGAGTCGCTGTGGTACGACCACAGCCGCTGGCCCGCCTTCGTCGAGGGCTTCGCGCACGTGGTCAAGCTGGAGGGCGACTGGCCGCGACCGGGCTCGCGCGTCGTGTGGGACTCCGCGCGAGACGGCCGCGGGCGCGTGGTCGAGCGCGTCGTGACCTTCGAGCCGCGCGTCGGGCAGACGGTCGAGGTCGAGGACCCCAAGCTGCGCGGCGCGCAGCGGATCGCCTTCGAGGCGCGCGACGGCGAGACCATCGGGGTGTCGCTCGAGCTGGATTACAAGCTCAAGGAGCCCGGCTTCGGCGGGCCGATCGTCGACCTGCTCTTCATCCGGCGTGCCCTGGGAGACTCGCTGCGCCGCACGCTTGCCCGCTTCGGGCGCGAGCTCGAGGCCGAGCGGGAGCTGAATCGGTAGGGTCCGCGCCCGCTCGGCACGCAACGGAGAGGACCGCATGTTCGTGTTCAAGGCGGCCGTGGTCGGGGCCGGAACCATGGGCGGCCAGATCGCCCAGACGATCGCGGCGGCCGGGATCCCGGTCGTGCTCAAGGACATCAAGCAGGAGCTCGTCGACGCCGACCTGGCCGAGGCGCGCAGCGTGACCGAGGGCCAGGTCGGACGGCTCGTCTCCAAGGACAGGCTCACCGAGGAGCAGGGGGCCGCACAGGTCGAGGAGGTCGTCGGGCGCATCCACGGCACGTTGGGCTACGAGGACTTCGGCGACGTGGACTTCGTGATCGAGGCGGTCCCCGAGACGTTGGACGTCAAGCAGCAGGTCTTCGCCGAGCTCGACGCGGCGACGCCCGGCCACGCGATCCTCGCTTCCAACACCTCGTCGCTGTCGATCTCGGAGATCGGCGAGGCGACGCTGCGGCCCGACAAGGTCGTCGGCTTCCACTACCTCTACCCCGCCTCGGTCATGCCGCTGATCGAGATCGTCGAGGGCGACGAGACCTCGCCGGACACCGTCACCGCGGCGCTGAACTTCGCCCAGACGATCAAGAAGCAGCCGATCACCTGCGCCGACGTCCCGGGCTTCGTGGTCAACCGCATCCTCAACAGCGCGGTGGGCGAGCTCTGGCGCGCCCAGGAGGAGCAGGGCCTCTCGATCAAGCAGATCGACGACAGCGTCGCCGCCGCCAACGCCGCGCCGATGGGACCGTTCACGCTCGTCGACCTGCTCGGCCTCGACAACGTCCAGCACGTCGCCGAGCATCTCCAGGAGTCCTACGGCGACCGCTTCTACGTCCACCAGGGGATGAAGCGGCTCGTCGAGGAGGGCAAGCTGGGCGCCAAGAGCGGCGGCGACGGCTTCTACAAGGACGGCGAGCCGCAGGTGCAGGGCGACGCCGAGCCCGACGGCGAGGCGCTCGCCGACCTGTGGACGCTCAAGGCGCTGCGCGAGGCGTGCCTGGTCCTCGAGGAGGGCGTCTCGACCGTCCGCGAGATCGACCTCGGGCTGATGGCCGGAGCGGGCCTCGACCCGCGGCGCGGCCTGCTGCCGCCTTTCTGGAAGGCCGACGTCGAGGGTCTCGACGTCGCGCTGGAGAAGCTCGAGCGCGCCGAGGAGGAGCACGGCGCCGAGCGCTTCCGCGTGCCGGTGATCCTGCGCCGCCTGGTCGCCCGGGGCCGCCTCGGGCTGAAGGCCGGGCAGGGCTTCTACGCCTACCCGCAGCCCGACGACGGCGACCAGCGCGACACGGTGAAGCTTGAGACGCGCGGGCCGGTGGCCATCGCGTGGCTCGCCAACGCCCCGATGAACGCCATCTCCCCGCAGGTCATCGAGGACCTCGGCGCGGTGTGGGAGAAGATCACGAGCGCGGGCGAGGTGCGCGCTCTGCTCATCGCCTCCTCGATCCCCGTCGTCTTCTCGGCCGGCGCCGACATCAAGGCCTTCACGCAGATGGACGAGGCCACCGGCCGCAAGCTCATCGCGTCCGGCGACGCGCTTCTGCGCGAGCTCGGCAGCTCGCGCGTCGCGACGGTCGCGGCGGTCAACGCGCTCGCGTTCGGCGGCGGCTGCGAGCTCGCGATGGCCTGTGACGTGCGGATCGCCGCGCAGTCGGCGATCTTCGGCCAGCCCGAGGTGAAGCTCGGTATCATCCCCGGCTTCGGCGGCACCCAGCGGCTGCCGCGCCTGGTGGGCCACAGCAAGGCGCTCGAGATGAACCTCGTCGGGGACGCGATCACCGGCGACGAGGCCTACGAGCACGGCCTCGTCAACCGCCTCGTCCCCGACCAGGAGCTCTTCGACATCGCGGTCCAGTGGGCCACCAAGCTGGCCGAGCAGGCGCCCCTGGCGGTGGAGCAGATCAAGCAGGTGAGCGGCAAGGGCGATCTCGACCAGGGCATCGAGGCCGAGAAGCAGGCCTTCACGACGCTCTTCCAGAGCGAGGACGCCAAGGAGGGCATCGGCGCCTTCCTGGGCAAGCGCCAGCCGGAGTTCAAGGGGCGATGACGGCGCGCTGCCCGCGGCCGGCCTGATCGTCATGGCCACCCTTGAGCGCGCCGGCGTCGAACGGCTGGCGGAGTTGATCTCCGCGGCAGGCTCCGTCGTCGCGCTGACCGGCGCGGGGATCTCCGTCCCGTCCGGGATCCCGGACTTCCGCTCGCCGGGAACGGGGCTGTGGGAGGCCGTCGACCCCACGGAAGTCGCGCACATCGACGTCTTCCGGCGCGAGCCCGAGCGCTTCTGGCGCTTCTACGGCCAACGCTTCGCAACGCTCGGCGCGAAGCAGCCCAACCGCGCGCACGCGGCGCTCGTCGAGCTCGAGCGGCGCGGGTGCCTCGACGGCGTCCTCACCCAGAACATCGACATGCTGCACCGCAAGGCCGGCAGCGCGCGGGTCGTCGAGGTGCACGGATCGATCGCGAGCTCCTCGTGCCCGGACTGCGGCTCGGCCTACGACCTGGAGGTCGTGCGCGGCCGCGTCGAGACGGCCGGTGACGGCGTCCCGCGGTGCGACTGCGGCGACCCTCTCAAGCCCGACGTCGTGCTCTTCGGCGAGATGCTCCCCGACGCGGCGATGCGCGACGCGTCCGAGCTTGCCGCGCGCGCCGACGTGCTGGTGTGCGTCGGCTCCTCGCTCGAGGTGTACCCGGTCGCCGGCCTGCCCGAGCTCACCATGCGCGCGGGCGGCGCGGTGGCGATCGTCACGCGGGGCCCGACGCCCTACGACGACGAGGCGGCGGTCAAGCTCGACGGCGACGTCGTCGACGAGCTCGAGGCCGTGCTCGCGGTGCTCTGAGCGAGGGCCTGGAGGCGGCTAGGGCCCGTGTGCGGTGCGGGCGCGCAGCGCGGCCTCCAGGCGCTCGACCGCCGCCTCGACCTCGGCCTGCGTGCCGGCCTCGAGGTCGCCGCCGAGTGCCTCGTTGGCGGCCGAGCCCACCGCGCCCCGCAGCTCTCGCAGCTCGGTGAGGCGATCGGCCATCCCCGCCACGCCGAGCGCGCCCTCGAGCTCTGCGAGCGCCGCCTCGAGCGCGACGCGGAGCTGCAGGGCGGCCTCGCGCGGGCGGTCCTCGTCGAGGTCGAGCCGCGCCCGCAGCACCAGCTCCTCGCAGGCCAGCGGGCGGTCGCGGCCCCCGAGCAGCGCTGCGAGGCGCTCCTGGGGCCGCAGCGCGGCGGTGCGCGGCGGGCGGCGCGCGCGCAGGTCGATCGCCACCGCGCCGATCCAGCGCCCCTCCGCCACCTGCTCACCGGCGCCGTAGCCCAGGCGCGCGACGAGCGCCTGGGGAGCGGCGACGTCCCGGCCGTAGGGGTCGGCGGCCGCAACGCGGTGGGCATGCAGCACGTCATTGAGGACGCGTAGCGCGTCGTGCGCCTCGTCCTGCCCGCCGTCGGGCGCCGTGGCCAGCCACGCCCGCCCGCTGGCCTCGTCGGCCAGCGGCGCCTCGACGGCGATCACCGTGGCGCGCGCGACCGCCACGGCGGCCGGGCCGGGCTCGGGCTCGGCCTCGCGCGCTCGCCGCCGTTCGAAGCGACGCCGCGGTTGCGCGCCGGCGGTGGCCAGCACCACCACGTGCGAGGCCGGTGCCGCCGGCGACCCGCGCAGCACGTAGCGGCCGTCGGCCGGCCCAAGCGTCCACGGGAACTCGAACTGCGCGAAGCGGAAGAGGGCGATCAGTCGCCGGACTTGCGCCCGGTCGGATCGTTCGGCAGCGCGTACTTCGAGGGCTTGATCGGCACCGTCGGGTTGTCGATCTGCCCGAGCCGGTCGATGAGCTTGCGCCACTGCCCGGGCTTGAGCACCGTGTCGGCGCCCGGGTCGCCCTGGCCGGCAACGGCCGAGAAGCCGACGTGGACGTGGTCGTCGTGGTTGGACATCGCCAGCGTGTTGTCGGTGCCCTGGTACTTGCGCAGGCTGATGATCTGCGAGGGCTTCATCGACCCCTGGAGCTCGAGCAGCTTGCGGATCGTGATGTCGGCGATCCCGCCGTCCTGCTGGTTGCCGAGGATGGGGATCCCGTTGACCGCGGCGATGTCGACCGCGCGGCCGTACCAGTGGTCGGACACGCGGCCGCCCCCCGCGACGAGCTTGGAGTGGCCGCACTTCAGCGCGGAGACCGTCGGCTTGAGCCCCGAGCCGGCGAGGTACTTCAAGGTGATCAGCACGCGCTTGTCGATGAGGCTGGCCCGGATGTCCTGGCGGCCGCACTCGTAGATCGAGACGCGCGGATCCGAGAGCACCGAGCGGCCGAGCTGCTCCTTGGTCATGAGCAGCATCTGGCCGACGGAGATCGACTTCTGGTCGAGGAACGGGTTACGGCCGGCGGCGCGGTAGATCGCCGTGGACTCCAGGAGCTTCCAGCCGTCGAGGATCGGCTTGGGGTCGATCGTCGGCGCGCCCTCGCCCGTCGGCCGGATGCCGAACGTCACGTAGGGCGCCTTTTCGGCCTCCGGCGTCCCGAGCCGTCCGAGGACGGTGCCGGCGACGACCTGCGCGCCCGGCTTGAGCGGGCGGAAGGTGACGTCGTCGCGGCCTAGGCCGAAGACCTTGGCGAAGTAGGCACCATAGGTCTCGAAGTCGCGCTTGCCGGTCGTCGCGGCGACCTGGTCCTGGCCGCCGTTGCCGTAGGCGTTGGGCCGCGTCGGGTTCGCGAAGAGCCGCTCCTTGGTGACCTGGACGGCGGGGGCGGCCCGCACGGCGGCCGAGCCGCCGCCCTTCTTCGCCGCCGTGGCCGAGCTCTTCCCGCGCCCGGCGCCGGCCCTGCTCGCGGTGGCCGCGTTGCCACCCGGCTGCGCGCCGGCCGAGGCGGGCGCGGTCGGCTTGGGATCCTTGGGCAGGCCCAGCTCGTCGCGGACCTGGGACTGGGTCACCGACGTCTCCTTGGGGGCCGGGTAGGAGGTGACGACCGAGCCCAGCTTGGAGTAGGTGTAGCGGTTGCCGGCGTAGTCCTTGAGGATCACGTAGCGGCCGCGCTTGGCGTCCGTGCCGACCTTGACGATCTCGCCGTCGTTGACGGCGATGACCGGGGCGCCCACCCTCGAGAAGATGTCAATCGACTGGCGGTCGGCCTGGGTGCTCACCGGGATGGAGGCGTTCTGGGAGCGCGCGACGCGGCGGGTCGCCTCGCGCGCGGTGAGCTGATCGGCGTAGCGCGCACGGGCGGCGACGGGGAAGCGGCCCTCGACGATCTGGGTGAGCGAGCCGACGAGGTCGGCGGGCAGCCCGCCGATGACCTTGGCGCGAAGGAGGACCGAGTCGACGTACCAGTTCGCGGGGTTGTAGGCGAACAGCCCCCGGCGGATGTCCTTCTCGCCACCGGCGGCCTTCATGTAGCGCGCGGCGGAGAAGATCGCGTCGACCGGGTTGTAGGGATCGCGGCGGCTGTCGCCGTTGGCGTCGGTGCCGTAGGTTTTCCAGGTCGACGGGAGGAACTGCATCCACCCGACCGCGCCGGCGCTCGAGACGTTCAGGTTCTGCCCGTAGTTGGTCTCGATCTCGTTGACCGCGGCGAGGACCTGCCAGGGGATGTTGTACTGGGCCTCGGCCGCCTTGTAGATCGGCAGCAGGAAGGGCGGGATCTTGAAGCGGTCGATGACGAAGTTCGGGACGCCGATCGCCGCCGGGCCCGGGTCGGCCAGCGTGACGGTCGGGTTGGACAGCGAGGGCTGACCGTCGGGCTGGGTGCTCGATGACCCGTCGGTCGTGGTCGTGGAATCGCCCGGGGTCGAGGCTGAGTCTTTACTCGAGGCTTCGTCTTGAGCCTTGGCGTCCTTCTTGGAGCGCTTGGTCTTGTCGCTCTTGGACTTTGTGCCCTTGTCGCCGCTCGGCTTCTTGCCCGGCCGGCCGCCGGTCGAGGGCTCGTCGTCGCCGGGGATCGTCGGGGTGGTCCCGGTCGTCCCGGTCGAGGCGGTGGGCCCGCTCGCCGTCGAGGAGGTGGAGGAGGAGGTGGACGACGACGTGGACTGGGAGGACTGCGTCGTGGCGGTCGACGGGGTGGACTTCGTCTGCTCCTGGGTCGCCTGCGTGGAGGAGAGCGGGATGCAGGAGACGACCTTGCCCAGGTCAGACGCGCATGTGGGGAGGACGACGATCCTGCTCGCGCCGGTGGGCAGCTGGACGGTGACCGAGTACTGCTGGGCGGAGGCGGGCAGGACCGTGGATCCGAGCCCCGCGGTCAGGGCACCGGTCACGATCAGCGCGATGAGCAGCTTGCATCGGTTCACGTTTGCGCCGTCTCCTCCGCGGGCCGCTCCCTCAGCGCCTCCGCGGTCCCCACCGTACCAGTGCCGCGGGTCACCTGCGCCGGACCCTAGTGCGTCGGTCATGGCTTTGCAATCACCCAACGGGTGGCGCACGGCAAGGTTTTGCACGGCTTATGAAATCGTGATGTTTGCGGGCAATCTGAGCGCCCTGCGGAGAGCTTCCGCGGTCCGTCGCGAGCGCCTCCGCAGGTCCGGCCCCGCCTACCGCCAGGCACTGACCCTCGATCTGAGGATGAGCGTCTGCAGTGCGCGCTGGTCGGCGGGCTAACGGCGGGGCCGCAGCGCGCCCGGGGCCGCGCGCTACAGTGCATCCTCGCTTGCACGGCGACCCCAAGGAGCCCCGGATCGTGGACGACGAGACCCAGGACGACGGGCTGCGCGCCCGCCTCACGCGCCAGAGCGAGGACGCGATCGGCAAGCTGGCCGGGGACCTGCTCGAGAACCCGCTGGTCAACGCCGCGATCACCCGCGCCTTCGACGCGCGCGAGAAGGCCTCGCAGGCCCAGGAGGTCGCGATGGGCGCCCTCAACATCCCTTCGGCGGCGGACCTCGAGCGACTGACCCGCCGCCTGCGCTCGGTCTCCCAGCGCCTCGAGGGCATCGAGGACGGCGTCGACCGGCTCGATGAGCGTCTCGGCGCGCTCGGCTCGAGCGCGAAGATCGAGGACCGCCTGCAGGGCATCGAGGAGCGCCTCGAGGCGATCGCCGGCGAGCTCTCGCGGCTCGGCGACGCGGTGGCCGACATCGAGCCCGTGCCGCGCGAGCAGGAACGCCTGAAGGTCGGCGAGAACTAGCGGGGGGCCGGAGGCCGGCGCGGCGGGGGCCGGCGCGGCCCCCTTGGTCTCGTGCGAGGCCGGGGTGGGTCGGCGACCTCTTGCGGCGGCGGAGTGCTCCCCGTTTACCGCATCGGGCGAGGGAGAGGGAGGGGGCGAGCGCTCGTGGAGGGTCAACAACCGCGCACTCGGTCACTCGCGGAGATCGAGGTATATGCGGAAAGTGCCGCGCCGCGCTTCCGCGGAAGCGCCCGCGCCGCCCCGCGCTTCCGCGGAAGCGCCCGCGCCGCCCCGCGCTTCCGCGGAAGCGGCCCCCTAGACCGCCCTCGCCGGGCGACCCGCGTCCTCGCGCAGCAGCGCGGCGGCGCCGACCGCGCCCACTCGCCGCCCGATCTCCTCCAGGGCGTCCTGCTCCACCCGCTCGTGCTCGCCCGCGCGCAGGTCGGTGACCGCGAGCACGCAGCCCGCCCGCAGGTCGAGGAGCTCCGCGAGACGGAAGATCGTCGCCGACTCCATCTCGGCCACGAGCGCGCCGTCGGCGACCGTCCGGTCCGGGCCGTGCTCGTAGAAGAGGTCGGTGGTGAGCACGGCGCCGGCGTGTGCCTTGTCGCCCGCGGCCAGCTCCAGCGCCGCGGTCAACCCCGGGTCCGGGCCGACGGTCGCTCCGGCGCCCAGCGCGCGACTCGTGCCGTCGCCGGCCAGCGCCTCGCGGGCCACGACCATGTCGCCGAAGCGAAGGTCCTCGCGCAGCGCGCCGCACGTGCCGACGCGCACCACGCGCCGGGCGCCGAGGCCCGCGAGCTCCTCGACGACGATGGCCGCGCTCGGGCCGCCCATCTGGTGCTCTGGACGGTCAGCGGCTCGCCGTCGGCCGCCGCGCCCGTGTAGCCCCACAGGCCGCGATGGTGGTTGAACATGCGCGGGGCGTCGAGCAGCGCCTGGGCCAGCAGCAGCGCGCGGCCGGGGTCGCCGGGGAGCAGCACGCGCTCGGCGAGCTCCGCGGCCGGACGCAGGTGGATCGGCACGCCCCTAGACTAGGACGCGGCCATGGCCCGGAAGTCACCGCCGGACACGCTGCGCAACGCGGTCGACCGCACGGTCCAGGCCACCGTCGGGCAGGCGCAGATGACGCGCGAGCGGGCGCAGGAGCTCGTCGACGAGCTGGCGGGCGCCGCGGGCCGTGTGCGCGAGGCGCTCGACGACCTGCGGCTCGCCACCGGCGACGACGTCAAGACGCTCGGGGCGCGCCTGGCCGCGCTCGAGCGGCGGGTCGCCGAGCTCGAGGCGCCGGCGAACGGTCGCGCGAGCCAGGGCGGGGCTCGCTCTGGCGGCGGAGCGAAGCGGAGCAAGGCGGGCGGCAGGGCGAAGGGGGCGAAGGCGGGCGCCAAGGCGAAGGGGGCGAAGGCGGGCGCCAAGGCGAAGGGGAAGGCGTGACCTTGGCCTCGCCGTCCTTCACGTCCCCCGAGGAATTCGTCGAGGTCATGGACCGGGTCTTCACGATGATGAGCGAGGACCCCGACATGGGCCCCAAGCTCCGCGACGCCGACACCCCCCAGCGCTTCGAGTTCACCGACTTCGACCTCGTCGTCAACGTCCGCGCCGGCGACAGCGGCGAGGACAACCTCGTCTGGACATGGAGCGACGACGTCGCGTGGGAGCCCAAGGTGCGCATGTCGATGTCCTCCGAGACGGCCAACCGCTACTTCCAGGGCAAGGAGAACGTCGCGATGGCCATCGCCCGCCGCCGCATCAAGCCCGGAGGTGACGTCAAGGCGGCGCTGGCGCTCATCCCCATCACCAAGCCGATCTACGCGCGCTTCCGGTCCTACCTCGACGACGAGCACCCGCACCTGCTCGCCTGACGGGCGTGCCGGAGCTGGTCTTCTCCCTCTCCGAGGTCGCGCGCCGCACCGGGGTCAGCCCGGGCACGCTGCGGCGCTGGGCCGAGGGCGGCCTGATCCCCGGCTGGGACGGGCGTTGGACGATCGCGTCGCTCGCCCAGGCGCGGCTTGTCGCGCGCCTGCGCGAGCGCGGCCACTCGCTCGAGCAGATCCGCGCGGCCAGCGAGTCCGGCCACCTCGCCTTCGGCTACATCGAGGACCTCTTCCCGAGCGACGACGTCCGCTACTCGATCGCCGAGGCGGCGCAGGAGACCGGCCTGGAGCCCGCGCTGATCGAGCGCATCACCTCGGCCTTCGGGGTCAGCGTCCAGCAGCTCGAGCGCCCGCTGACCGAGGACGACCTCCGGCTCCTCCGCTACGTCGCGTCCGTGCTCGCCGCGGGCTTCCCGCTCGTCGCCCTGCTCCAGCTCATCCGCGTCTACGGGCAGGCGCTCGCGCAGATCGCCGACGCCGAGGTCCGCCTCTTCCACCTCTACGTGCACGAGCCGCTGATCCGCGACGGGGTCCCGGGGCTCGAGATGGCCGAGGAGATGGAGGGGCTGGTCCGCGAGCTGCTGCCGCTGGCCTCGCCGATCATGGAGCACATCCACAGGCGCTTCCTGCACCACTTCGTCGAGCAGGACGTGGTCGGCCACATGGAGACCGACCTCGACGGCGGGCTCGACGACCTCGGCCGCCTGCGCGTCGTGATCGCCTTCGCCGACCTGGCCGGCTACACCCGCCTCACCGAAGAGGTTGGGGATGAGGAGGCGGTGAGCGCCGTCGAGCGCTTCCTGGACGGGGTGGAGAACACGCTCCCCGATGACGCGCGGGTCATCAAGACGATCGGCGACGAGGTGATGGTCGTGGGCTCCGACCCGGCGGCGCTGGTCGATTGGGCCGTGGGCTTCCAGACGCTGGTCGGCGACGAGCGGCCCCTGCCTCGCATCGGCATGCACTACGGCCAGACCCTCTACCGCGACGGCGACTACTACGGCCGCGAGGTCAACATCGCCGCGCGCGTGGCGGCGCGCGCGGCCGGCGGCGAGGTCATCGTCACGCGCCCGGTCGTCGAGGCGGCCGGTCCCAACCTCGAGTTCGAGGGCATCGGCGAGGTACGGCTCAAGGGCTTCTCGGACACGACCGAGCTGTTCGTGGCGGAGCTGGCGGAGTGACCGGCGATCGCGGGCGGCACGACGACCGTCGCACCCCCGGAGGCGATCGCGGCGAGACCGCAGCCCTCACCGCCGCCCGCGCGAGCGGGCTCCTTCCCGCCGGGGGGCCCGTCCTCGTGATGCTCTCGGGCGGCCCCGACTCGACCTGCCTGCTCGACGTCGCGGTCGCGCTGGCCGGGGCCGGCGCGGTGCGCGCGCTGCACGTGGACCACGGCCTGCGGGTGGGCTCCGCGGCCGATGCGGCGCACTGCGAGGCGCTGTGCGAGCGGCTCGGGGTCGCGCTGGAGGTCGAGCGGCTCGGGCCCGCGCCCGCGACGGGCAACCTCCACGCGTGGGCGCGAGACGCGCGCAGGGCGGCGGCGCACCGCCGCCCCGGCGCGATCGCCACCGGCCACACGGCGTCCGACCAGGCCGAGACGGTGCTCTACCGGCTCGCCGCCTCGCCCGGCCGGCGCGCGCTGCTCGGCATGGCACCGCGCGAGGGCCGCGTGGTGCGCCCCCTGCTCGAGGCGACGCGCGCGCAGACGGCCGCCCACTGCGCGACCCGAGGCCTGTCCGTGCTCGACGACCCGGCGAACACCGATCCCGCGTACGCGCGCGCGCGAGTACGCGAGGGCCTGCTGCCGGCTCTGCGGGCCGTCCATCCGGCCGCCGAGGCGAGCGTCGTGCGCACCGCCCGCGTCCTGCGCGAAGAGGCCGAGGTGCTCGACGCGCTCGTCGAGGAGGTCCTCGAGGGAAGGACGGAGATCGAGCTCGCTCGGCTGCGCGCGCTGCCGCCCGCGCTCTCGCGGCTCGTCGTCCGCCGGCTCGCCGAAGACGCCCTCGGCGCGCGCGCGCCCCGGGCCGCGGGGCGCGCCGACGACGTCCTCACCCTGGGGCCCGACGAAGCGCTCGACGTGGGCGACGGCGCGCGCGCACGCACGCGCGCGGGCGTCCTTCGCTTCGAGCGGACCCCGGCGCGCTCGGCCCCGGCGTCGCCCTAGACTGCCGCGCGATGCCCGACCGGGACTCCGCGATCGGCGAGATCCTCGTCCAGGCCGATGAGCTGCGCCACCGCGTCCGCGAGCTCGGCGCCCGCATCACCGAGGACTACACCGACCGCGATCTGGTCCTCGTAGGGGTGCTGAAGGGCGCGATCTTCTTCCTCTCCGACCTGATGCGTGAGATCCACGTCCCCTGTGAGGTGGACTTCATGGCGGTCGCGTCCTACGGGTCGGCGACCGACTCCTCGGGCGTCGTGCGCATCCTCAAGGACCTCGACGCGGCCATCGAGGGCCGCGACGTGCTGATCGTCGAGGACATCGTCGACTCCGGGCTCACCCTGCAGTACCTGCTGCGCAACCTCGGCGCCCGCAACCCGGCGTCGCTCGAGGTGTGCGCCCTGCTGACCAAGCCCGAGCGTCGCAAGGTCGACCTCCCGACGCGCTACGTCGGCTTCGAGATCCCCAACCGCTTCGCGATCGGCTACGGCCTGGACCACGGCGAGCACTACCGCAACCTGCCCTACGTCGCGGCGCTGCGGGACTAACCGGCCAGCCGCTCGTCCAGCCGGTCGAAGAAGGTCCCCCAGCCCCGCTCGGCGGCGGCTCGTCGGGCTGCTCGCCGGGCTGGTCGGAGACCGTGAACACGAGCCGCTCGGGCTCGGCGACCTCGCGGTACTCGCCCGCCCAGTGGATCTCGCGCCGGCCCGGCTCGGCGAACATCGTCGCGCGCCACGCGCCGCCCGGCCTGACGTCCATCGCGACGCTCGAGAGCGGGACCTCGGACTGCGGGCCGCCGAACCAGTCGGCGAAGCGCTCGGGCTCGGTCCACTCCCTCCACACCTGCTCGCGCGGGGCGTCGAACACGCGCGTCGTCGTGATCCCGAAGTCAGCCATCCGCGGGTCGATTCTCGCCAGACCGGAGCCGCTCGTCCAGCCGGTCGAAGCTCGACTCCCAGAAGCGGCGGTAGTCCACCAGCCACTCCACCGCCTCGTGCATGGGCACGGCGCGCAGTCGGGACGGCCGTCGCTGCCCGTCGCGCCCTCGCTCGATCAGCCCCGCGCGCTCGAGCACCCGGAGGTGGCCCGAGACCGCCTGGACGCTGATCGGAAACGGCTCCGCCAGCTCGTTGACTGTCGCCTGGCCGCGCCTCAGGCGAGCGAGGATCGCCCGTCGGGTGGGATCGGCGAGCGCGGCGAAGGTCGAGCTGAGCTGGTCGGACGAGATCGTTCAGGCACGGAGGCTGGAGCCTCGAGATCCAGCGTGGCGAGGAGGGCGACAAGTTCAAGCTCGACGAGGCGATGGAGGCCGACGCGCTGCTGCTCGGCCGGGTCACCTACGAGGGCTTCGCGGAGGCGTGGCCCTCCCGCGGTGGCGAGTTCGCCGACAAGTTCAACACCATGCCGAAGTACGTCGTGGCTTCGGGCCCCGACGTGCCGGAATGGAGCAACTCGACGGTGCTGGAGGGCGACCTCGCCGAGGCAGTCGCCGCCTTGAAGCGCGACGTCGACGGCGACATCGTCGTCCACGGCAGCGCGCAACTCGTCCAGGAGCTGATCGAGCGCGACCTCGTCGACGAGTTGCGGCTGATGGTGTTCCCTGTTGTCCTGGGCGACGGGAAGCGACTCTTCGGAGCGACGAGCGACAAGAAGCCTCTGCGCCTGACCGACTCGCGGACGGTCGGGGACGGCGTCTCGATCCTCGTCTTCGAGGCAGCGGCCGCCAAGGCCTGACATCAGCTCCCGCTAAAGATTCGTCTGGGCGGCGTCCGGGCGCTCCAGGGCGCCGTATCACCTGCCGACGGGCCAAAGGCCTACTGCTACGCTTGACAGCCCGGCGGATCGCCCGGGCCGCCGTCACTTTCGCCGCACATGAGCCGTTTCTTCAAGAGCGCTGCCTTCCCCATCCTCATCGTGGTGGTGCTGGCCTTCTTCGCCCAGAAGCTGATCAGCCCGGGCGACACGCGCCCCAAGCCCGAGTTCTCGGACTTCCTCTCCCAGGTTCAGACCGGCGAGGTCAAGTCGGCCAACCTGAAGACCAAGGACAACACCGTCCAGGTCACCCTGAAGAGCAACCAGAAGTACGAGGTGGGCTACCCCGACGACTACGGCAACGAGCTCGTCAACAAGCTCCAGGCCAAGGACGTCCGCTTCAACGTCGAGGGCAAGAAGACCAACGGGTGGCTCTCGCTGCTGACCTACGTCCTGCCGTTCCTGATCTTCATCGGGTTCTGGATCTTCCTCATGAACCAGGTCCAGGGCGGTGGATCGAAGGTCATGAGCTTCGGCAAGTCGCGGGCCAAGCGAATGTCCGTCGACTCGCCCAAGATCACCTTCCGCGACGTGGCCGGCGTCGACGAGGCGGTCGAGGAGCTCCACGAGATCAAGGAGTTCCTCGAGAACCCGAAGAAGTTCCAGGCGCTCGGCGCCCGCATCCCGAAGGGCGTGCTGCTCTTCGGCCCGCCGGGCACCGGCAAGACGCTGCTTGCCCGCGCGGTCGCCGGCGAGGCCGGCGTGCCCTTCTTCTCGATCTCGGGCTCGGACTTCGTCGAGATGTTCGTCGGCGTTGGCGCCAGCCGCGTGCGCGACCTCTTCGAGCAGGCCAAGCAGAACAGCCCGTGCATCATCTTCATGGACGAGATCGACGCCGTGGGCCGTCACCGCGGCGCCGGCCTGGGCGGCGGCCACGACGAGCGCGAGCAGACCCTCAACCAGCTGCTCGTCGAGATGGACGGCTTCGAGATGAAGGACAACATCATCCTCATCGCCGCCACCAACCGCCCCGACATCCTCGATCCCGCGCTGCTGCGCCCCGGCCGCTTCGACCGCCAGATCGTCGTCGACCGCCCCGACCGCAAGGGCCGCTCCAAGATCCTCGAGGTGCACACGCGCGGCAAGCCGCTGGCCAAGGACATCGAGGTCGACGCGCTTGCCGGCCAGACCCCGGGCTTCACCGGCGCCGACCTCTCCAACCTCGTCAACGAGGCCGCCCTGCTCGCCGCCCGCAACGGTCGCCGCGAGATCGGCCAGCACGAGCTGGAGGAGGGGATCATGCGGGTCATCGCGGGGCCCGAGAAGAAGACCCGCGTGATGTCGGACAAGGAGCGGCTCGTCACCGCCTACCACGAGATGGGCCACGCGATCGTCGGGCACTACATGCCGCACTCCGACCCCGTCCACAAGATCTCGATCATCTCCCGCGGCCAGGCGCTGGGCTACACGATCTCACTGCCCCAGGAGGACAAGTTCCTCACCACCCGCGCCGAGCTGACCGACACGATGGCCATGACGCTCGGCGGCCGTGCCGCGGAGGAGATCGTCTTCGGGGAGATCACCACCGGCGCGTCGAACGACCTCGAGAAGGTCACGGCGACCGCCAAGCAGATGGTCATGCGCTTCGGGATGAGCGAGAAGCTCGGCCCGCGCGTCTTCGGCCACGACCACGGCCAGCCCTTCCTGGGCCGCGAGTTCTCCTCCGAGCCCGACTACTCCGACGAGATCGCCCGCGAGATCGACGACGAGATCCGCCGCATCGTCGAGTCCGCCCACCAGCAGGCCCGCGACATCCTCACCGAGCATCGCGACGCGCTCATGAGGATCTCCGAGATCCTGGTCAAGCGCGAGACGATCGAGAAGGGCGAGTTCGAGGACCTGCTCGCCGGCAAGGTCGAGGACGACGTCTTCCCGCCCGAGGAGCCGGCCCGGCCCGAGTACCCCGTTCCGCCGGCGCCCGCCGACCGCGCGCCCGGCCGCCAGAGCCCGCGCCCGCTGCCGCGACCGGGCCTCGCCGGCGGCACGGCTGACTTGCGCGCCGACGAGCCGCGCAAGCCCTCCCTGTAGCGCGCTGGGATCATGGCCGCCATGGCCGGCGGCTTCCAGGTGATGGGGGTGGTCAACGTCACCCCGGATTCCTTCTCGGACGGGGGTGAGTTCCTGGACGCCGCAAGGGCGATCGAGCACGGCCGCGAGCTCGTCGCCCAGGGCGCCGACATCCTCGACGTCGGAGGTCAGTCGACGCGGCCGGGCGCGGAGCCGGTGAGCGCCGAGGAGGAGGGTCGCCGGGTGCTCGGCGTCGTCGAGGCCCTCGCCGGCGGCGGGCACCGCGTCTCGATCGACACGTCCAAGGCCGAGGTGGCGGCGGGCGCGCTCGCGGCGGGCGCGACGATGGTGAACGACGTGACCGCGCTGCGCGGCGATCCCGAGATGGCTGCGGTGGTCGCCGGCGCACAGGTCGACTGTTGCCTCATGCACATGCTCGGGGAGCCGCGGACCATGCAGCGCGATCCTCGCTACGAGGACGTCGTGTCCGAGGTGAAGGGCTTCCTGGAAGAGCGGCTCGCCTTCGCGGTGCGCGAGGGAGTGGCCGAGGAGCGCGTCATGCTCGACCCGGGGATCGGCTTCGGCAAGACCGTCGACCACAACCTCGCGCTGCTCGACCGCCTCGGAGAGATCGTCGCGCTCGGTCGCCCCGTCGTCGTCGGGACCTCGCGCAAGGCCTTCCTGGGAACCCTCGCCGGGGGGCGCGAGACCGCGGAGCGCCTGCCCGGGACGATCGCCACCAACGTGCTCGCGCTGGAGCGCGGCGCGCGCGTGTTCCGCGTCCACGACGTGGGTCCCGTCCGGGACGCGCTCGCGGTGGCCCTTGCTACGGTCCGCGGCCGATGGATCGCGACGACGACATGATGTCCGACGACAGGGGCGACGACGACGAGCTCGACGACGAGGACCGCGCCGCCGAGACCATCGTCTCGGTCGAGATCACCGGCCTCTCGCTCTACACCCATCACGGAGTCAGCGAGGCCGAGCGCGAGGTCGGCCAGCGCCTGGTCCTCGACCTGACGCTCGCGGTCGGGGAGTCCGACGCGATCCTCACCGACCGCATCGAGGACACGGTGGACTATGGCGAGGTGTGCCAGACCGTCGCCCTCGTCGCTCAGCAGCGCTCCTACCGCACGCTCGAGCGCCTGTGCGCGGCGATCGCCGACCGGCTGCTCGCCGACTTCGACGTCGAGAGCGTGTCGGTGAAGGCCACCAAGCCCGAGCCCCCGATCCCGTTGCCGGTGGAGGAGGTCTCGGTCGAGGTGTGGCGCGAGCTCGAGTGACGGGCTACCTCGGGCTGGGCTCCAACGTCGGCGATCGCCGCGCCC
Organism: uncultured Actinomycetes bacterium; assembly: GCA_963728925.1. GTDB lineage: Bacteria > Actinomycetota > Thermoleophilia > Solirubrobacterales > Solirubrobacteraceae > JBBPZA01. The sequence continues at coordinate 400,462 of CAVSMB010000014.1, forward strand.
ACCTCGAGGCCGCCGTCGCCGGGCTTGCCCGCCACGGGGTCGAGGTGCTGGCCTCCTCCTCGGTCTACGAGACCGAGCCGGTGGGCGAGGTGCTCGAGCAGCGCGAGTTCCTCAACGCGTGCCTGCGGGTGGCCACCGAGCTCGAGCCCGAGGCCCTGCTCGACGCGTGCAAGGCGGTCGAGCGCGAGCTCGGGCGCGGGCCCGGCGGGCCGCGTCACGGGCCGAGGCCGATCGACGTCGACGTGCTGCTGCTGGGCAAGCGCGAGCACCGCTCGGCGCGCCTCGCCCTGCCGCACCCGGAGGTCACGCGGCGGCGCTTCGTGATCGTCCCGCTGCTCGAGCTCGACCCCGCTCTGACCACCCCGGACGGCATGCGCCTGGCCGACGCGCTCGACCCGCTCGGGGAGGGGCAGGCGGTGCGCATCGCCGGGCCGCCGCTCTCCTAGCGCGGGGCGACCCGCGCGACGATAATCCTCGCGATGCTCCTCGCGGTCGACGTCGGCAACACGCAGACGCACTTCGGGACGTTCCGCGGCGACGAGCTGGTCGAGCACTGGCGCTTTGCGACCGTGCGCCAGTCCACTGCCGACGAGCTCGGCTCCGCGCTGGCGAACCTCCTCGGCCTCCGCGGCCTCGCCCTGCGTGACCTCGACGCGACGGTCGTCTCCTCGACGGTCCCCCAGCTCGAGCAGGAGTGGAGCGCGATGGTCGTCCGGTATCTGGGCCACGAGCCGGTCGTCGTCGGGGCCGGCGTGCGGACCGGGATGCCGATCCGCATCGACAACCCGCGCGAGCTTGGCGCCGACCGGCTCGTCAACGCCGTGGCCGGCTACGCCGCCGTGGGCGGCCCGTGCGTGGTGGTCGACTTCGGCACGGCGACCAACGCCGACGTCGTCTCGGCGCAGGGCGAGTACCTCGGCGGGGTGATCGCGCCGGGCATCGAGATCTCCCTGGAGGCGCTGACCGAGCGGGCGGCCAAGCTCCTCAAGGTCGAGCTCGTGCCGCCGCGCGCGCTGATCGGCAAGTCGACGGTCGACGCCGTGCGCTCGGGGGTCTTCTACGGCTTCGCGGGCGCCGTGGACCGCATCGTCGGCGGCGTGCGCGAGGAGCTTGGGCCCGAGACCGAGGCGATCGCGACCGGCGGGCTGGCCCACGTCCTCGCGCCGTTCACCGAGACCATCGACCACGTCGACGACCTCCTCACCCTGACCGGGTTGAGGATCGTGCACGAGCGGAACCTGTAGGGGCGTCGCGCGTCGGCCCCGAGTGCGGTCCCGGCCTCTGGTGGCGCCGCCACCAACAGCATCGGGCTAGGGAGGGGAAGGGGGCCGGCATCGGGGAGGGACTGGAGGGTCGAGTCGTCGATACGCCGGTTTCCGGGCAGCGAAACGTAGCAACATCCGCGCCTTCCCCGGTGCGGTGCTACGAAGGCCTGGCTGGCGGGGAGGAACGTAGCGCGGCACTCGCGACGAGGGACCCTTGCTACGAAATACTGCCCCCACCCCCTTCCTCTAGCCCGATGCTGTTGGTGGCGCCGCCACGCCGCCCGCGGCCGCCCGCGGCCGCCCGCGGCCGCCCGCGGCCCACGCCTACCATCCCACCATGCCCGCGCTGACCGACCCGTGGACGATCGGAGGCCTGCCGGTCCCCAATCGCGTCGTGCTCGCCCCGCTCGCGGGCATTGGCTCGTGGTTCGTGCGCCTGCAGGCCAAGCGCCACGGGGCCGGGATGACGGTCTCCGAGATGGTCTCGAGCCATGCCGTGCACCACGGCAACCCGCGCACGTGCACGGAGATGCTGCGCATCCACCCCGAGGAGCGCGAGGGAGGCCCGACCTCGATCCAGCTCTTCGGCGCCGATCCGGACGTCATGCGCTCCGCCGCCGCACGCGTCGCCCAGGCCGGCGCCGACCTCATCGACCTCAACATGGGCTGCCCGGTGCCCAAGGTGTGCAAGACGGGCGCGGGCTCGGCGCTGCTCGCCGACCCCGACCGCGCGGTGGCCGTCGCGCGGGCCGCGGCCGAGGGGGGCGGCCTGCCGGTCACCGTCAAGCTGCGGCCGGGCCGCACGCCCGAGGACCGCGGAGGCGTCGCCCTCGCGCACCGGCTCGTCGAGGAGGCGGGCGTCTCCGGCCTGGCGTTCCACCCGCGCCACGCGTCGCAGTTCCACAAGGGCGGGCCGGACTACGAGCTGGCCGCCGAGCTGGTGGCGGAGCTGCCGGTGCCCGTCGTGCTCTCCGGCGGGCTGCGCGACGCCGCCCGCGTGCGCGACGCCTACGAGCACACCGGCGCCGCCGCGGTCATGCTGGCCCGCGGGTCGCTGGGCAACCCGTGGCTGTTCGGGGAGCTGCTGGGGCTCCGCGACGGGCCGCCGACGCACGACGAGGTGCTGGGCGAGCTGGACTGGGTCATGGAGCGTGCGATCGAGCACTACGGGGCCGAACGGGCCGCCCGCAACCTGCGGAAGTTCTACCCCTGGTACCTGGACCGGCTCGGCGCGCCCGCCGCGGTCGCCGACGCGCTGCAGCGGGCGCCGACGGTGGCCGACGCGCGCGAGATCCTGCTCGCGCTGAGCGTTCCGGCGGCGGCGTAGGCCGACGCTATACTGCCCGGCCTTTGCCGGGCACCCCACCGAGAGATCACCATGCCGAAGGACGTCATCCTCACCCCCGAGGGCCTCGACAAGCTCAAGCAGGAGCTCGACTACCTGTCGAGCGCCAAGCGCCGCGAGGTCGCCGAGCGCATCAAGGAGGCGCGCGAGTTCGGCGACATCTCTGAGAACTCCGAGTACGACGACGCCAAGAACGAGCAGGCCATGCTCGAGGCGAAGATCGCCGGGCTGGAGGAGAAGCTGCGCTCCGCGACGGTCATCGACCAGTCCGACCTCTCGACCGACCAGGTCCGGATCGGGTCGGTCGTCCACGTCAAGGACGAGAAGACCGGCAAGTCGACGAAGTTCACCATCGTCGGCTCGGCCGAGGCCAAGCCGGCCGAGAACAAGCTCTCCAACGAGTCGCCGGTCGGCAAGGGCCTGCTCGGCCACAAGCGCGGGGAGACCGTCTCGGTGCAGGTGCCGCGCGGCCCCGCCCGCAAGCTCAAGATCACGAAGATCGATGTGAAGTAGCGTCCGCTCGGTGAGCGGACGCGGCGACGATGGGAGCGGGTCGCCCGAGGCCGGGCGGCCGACCGGTGGCGACGGCGAGGGCGAGCTCCTCGCCTCCCGGCGCCGCAAGCTCGAGCGGCTGCGCGAGGAGGGAGTCGACCCGTTCCCGCACCGCTTCGACGGCGTGACCCCGATCGGCGAGGTGCGCCAGCGCTTCGCCGGGCTCGCCGACGGCGAGGAGACCGACGAGCGCGCGCGCGTCGCCGGCCGCCTCGCCGCCCGCCGGGGCCAGGGGAAGATGGCCTTCCTGGACCTCGTCGACCGCTCCGGGCGCCTCCAGCTCCAGGCCCGCAAGGACGTCCTGGAGCCCGAGGACTTCGAGCGTCTGCTCGTCCTCGACCTCGGCGACCTGATCGGCGTCGACGGCGCGGTCTTCCGCTCGCGCCGCGGCGAGCTCTCGCTGCGCGTGGAGGCGTTCACGGTCCTCGCCAAGTCGCTGCGCCCGCCGCCCGAGAAGCACCACGGCCTTCAGGACGTCGAGACGCGCCACCGCCGGCGCGAGCTGGACCTCATGGCCAACGCGGAGACGCGCGAGCGGTTCATCGCGCGCGCCCGCGTCATCGCCGCCCTCCGCGGCCATCTCGACGGGGCGGGCTTCCTCGAGGTCGAGACCCCGGTCCTGCAGCCGCTCTACGGCGGTGCGCTGGCGCGCCCGTTCACCACCCATCACAACGCCCTGGACCGCGACCTCTACCTGCGCATCGCCACCGAGCTCTACCTCAAGCGCCTGATCGTCGGCGGCCTGGAGCGCGTCTATGAGCTCGGCAAGGACTTTCGCAACGAGGGCTTGTCGCCCAAGCACAACCCCGAGTTCACGATGCTCGAGTTCTATGAGGCCTACGCCGACTACGAGGACACCGCGAGGCGCCTGGAGGCGCTCGTCGCCGACGCCGCGCGGGTCGTCGGCGCATCGGGGTTCGAGGGCCCGTGGCGGCGGGTGACGCTTCGCGAGGCGATCCTCGAGCACACCGGCGTCGACGTCCTCGAGCACCGTGAGCGCGACGCCCTCGTCGCCGCCATAGAGAAGCGCGGGCTCGACGTGCCGCCCGACCGGCCCTGGCCCCGGCTCGTCGACGACCTGCTCTCCAAGTATGTCGAGCCGGCCCTGATCGAGCCCACATTCGTCGTGGACTACCCCGTCGAGCTCTCGCCCTTCGCCAAGTCCCACCGCTCAGAGCCTGGGCTCGTCGAGCGCTGGGAGGCCTTCGCGCGGGGGATCGAGATCGCCAACGCCTTCTCAGAGCTCAACGACCCCGACGACCAGCGCGCGCGCTTCGAGGCCCAGGCCGCCGAGCTGCGCGCGGGCGACGAGGAGGCCCAGCCCTATGACGAGCTCTTCGTGCAGGCGCTCGAGCAGGGCATGCCCCCGACCGGCGGCTGTGGCCTGGGCATCGACCGCCTGGTCATGGTGCTGACCGGCACCTCCTCGATCCGGGAGGTGATCCTCTTCCCGGCGATGCGCGAGACTGGGACTCCATGAGCCAGCTCGAGTTCGACGAGGATGCGGCGAAGCGCATCGAGGCGCTGTACCTCATCGGCGATGCCGTGCGTCGCCGTAGGATCGTGCGGGAGGCGCTTGGGGCGTCGCCCGGAGAGCGGATCCTCGACGTCGGTTGCGGCCCCGGCTTCTACTGCGCCGAGCTGCTCGAGGAGGTCGGGCCGTCGGGCTCGGTGGTCGGCGTCGACGGCAGCACGCCGATGCTGGCGCTGGCCGCGCGCCGGTGCCCGGCGCAGGAGAACATCGAGCTGCGCGCGAGCGACGCCACCGCGCTGCCGGTGCAGGACGCCGGCTTCGACGCTGCCCTGTCGGTGCAGGTGCAGGAGTACGTCTCCGACGTGACCGCCGGCCTTGGCGAGATCCACCGGGCCCTCCGGCCCGGCGGCCGGGTGGTCGTGTTCGACGTCGACTGGGCGACCCTGTCGATCCACTCCGAGAACGGCGCCCTGACCGCCCGCGTGCTGGGCGCCTGGGACGAGCACCTTGCTCACCCGTCGCTGCCCCGCACGCTCGCCTCGCTCCTGCGGTCGGTCGGATTCGACGGCGTACGGATGTCCGCGCACCCGTTCGTGACCCTCGACTTCGATGACGACACCTACGGAGCCGCGCTCGTCCCGTTCATCGCCGCCTTCGCGGCCGGCCGTGGCGGGGTGACCGAGCAGGAGGCGCAGGATTGGGAGGCCGGGCAGCGCGAGCTGGGCGACCGGGGCGAGTTCTACTTCGCGATCACGCAGTTCTGCTTCGCAGCCCGGAAGTCGCCGTAGCGGCGGCATCGCGGCCGGCCGGGCGTCCGAGCCCGCAACGAGCGCTCAGGGGCCCCTCGGGCTGCCGCGAGGGGGGTTGGTAAACTGCCCCATGGCCGCCAACATGACCCGACGGCTCATCCCGCGCGCCGTTTGTGCCGAAGAAGGGGATGGGCCGCTCGGGAGTTTGGCGTCCCCGCAGCGTCGCCTTGACGGTGTTGTCAACGTAGACCAGACCGGACCAGTGAACGAACTGCGCTAGGACCGAGGCCCAGCAGGAAGGAAGCAGCACCAGATGTTCGAGCGATTCACAGAGCGAGCCCGGCAGGTGGTCGTCTTGGCCCAGGAAGAGGCTCGGACGCTCAAGCACAACTACATCGGCACCGAGCACATCCTGCTCGGCCTGCTCCGCGAGGAAGAGGGCCTGGCCGCCCGGGTGCTGGAGAGCCTCGACATCACCGTCGAGCGCGTCCGCGCTCAGGTCGTCCGCATCGTCGGCTCCGGCGAGGAGGTCACGTCCGGGCAGATCCCCTTCACGCCCCGCGCGAAGAAGGTGCTCGAGCTCGCCCTTCGCGAGGCCCTGAGCCTCGGTCACAACTACATCGGCACCGAGCACATCCTGCTCGGCCTCGTGCGTGAGAACGAGGGCGTTGCCGCGCGCATCCTGCTCGACTTCGACGCCGACTCCGAGAAGATCCGCAACGAGGTCATCCGCATGCTGTCGGGCCCCGGCGGGCGCCGGCAGGGCCAGGGCTCGGCCTCCGGCTCGGGCTCGGGCGCCCAGGGAGGCGAGGGCAAGAAGTCGTCCAAGCTGCTCGACCAATTCGGCCGCAACCTGACCAAGCTGGCCTCCGAGGGCAAGCTCGACCCCGTCGTCGGCCGCGAGACCGAGATCGAGCGGATCATGCAGATCCTCTCGCGCCGCACGAAGAACAACCCGGTGCTCATCGGCGAGCCGGGCGTCGGCAAGACCGCGGTGGTCGAGGGCCTGGCCCAGCGCATCACCAACGCCGACGTGCCCGAGCTGCTCAAGGGCAAGCAGATCTACACGCTGGATCTCGCGGCCCTGGTCGCCGGCTCGAAGTACCGCGGCGAGTTCGAGGAGCGCCTGAAGAAGGTGATGAAGGAGATCACCCAGCGCGGCGACATCATCCTGTTCATCGACGAGCTCCACAACCTCGTCGGGGCGGGCGCCGCCGAGGGCGCGATCGACGCCGCGTCGATCCTGAAGCCCGCGCTGGCCCGCGGGGAGCTGCAGACCATCGGCGCGACGACGCTCGACGAGTACCGCAAGTACCTCGAGCGCGACAGCGCCCTGGAGCGCCGCTTCCAGCAGATCCGCGTGGACGAGCCCTCCACCGAGGAGACGGTGCAGATCCTCAAGGGGCTGCGCGACCGCTACGAGCAGCACCACAAGGTGAACATCACCGACGAGGCGCTGGTCGCCGCGGGCGAGCTCGCCGACCGCTACATCTCCGACCGCTTCCTGCCCGACAAGGCCATCGACCTCATCGACGAGGCCGCGTCGCGCATGCGCATCAAGTCGATGACCGCCCCGCCCGTGTACCGCGACCTCGAGGAGGAGATCGAGACGACGCGGCGCGAGAAGGAGGCGTCGATCGAGGCTCAGGAGTTCGAGAAGGCCGCCAACCTCCGCGACAAGGAGCGGCGCCTGACCAACAAGAAGCGCGAGCTCGAGGAGCAGTGGGAGTCGGGGGAGTCGGGCGACCGCCCCGACATCGGCGAGGAGGAGATCGCCGACATCGTCTCGATGTGGACGGGCATCCCGGTGTTCAAGCTGACCGAGGCCGAGACGGCCAAGCTCATGCGCATGGAGGACGAGCTCCACAAGCGGGTGATCGGCCAGCAGCCGGCGATCGAGGTCGTGTCCAAGGCGATCCGCCGCTCGCGGGCAGGCCTCAAGGACCCCAAGCGCCCGACCGGCTCGTTCATCTTCCTCGGCCCCTCGGGCGTCGGGAAGACCGAGCTGGCACGGACGCTCGCCGAGTTCCTCTTCGGTGACGAGGACGCCATGGTGCGCGTCGACATGTCCGAGTACATGGAGAAGCACGCCGTGTCGCGCCTGGTCGGCTCGCCCCCGGGCTACATCGGCTACGACGAGGGTGGCCAGCTCACCGAGGCGGTGCGCCGCAAGCCCTACTCGGTGCTGCTGCTCGACGAGATCGAGAAGGCCCACCCCGACGTGTTCAACATCCTCCTGCAGATCCTGGAGGACGGCCGGCTGACCGACGCCCAGGGGCGCACGGTCGACTTCCGCCACGCGATCGTGATCATGACCTCGAACATCGGGGCCTCGGAGATCGCGAAGAACACGCCGCTCGGGTTCGCCGTGTCCGACGACGAGACGGGCATCAGCTACGACGACATGAAGAACCGGATCACCGGGGAGCTGAAGAAGGTCTTCCGGCCCGAGTTCCTCAACCGCATCGACGACGTGATCGTCTTCCACAAGCTGACCAAGGACGAGATCAAGCAGATCGTCGAGCTCCTGCTGCGTCGCGTGCGCCAGTCGATGGCCGATCGCGAGCTCCAGCTGGACCTCACCGAGGACGCCAAGGACCTGCTGGTCGACAAGGGCTGGGACCCGTCGATGGGCGCCCGCCCGCTGCGCCGGGCGATCCAGCGCTACATCGAGGACCCGCTCGCCGACTACGTCCTGCGCCAGGAGCTCCCGTCCGGGGCGACGGTGCTGGTCGGCAAGACCCCCGAGGACGAGAAGTCCGGCGAGGACGACCTCGTGCGGCTGACGTTCATCCAGCCCAAGCCGGCGCCCCAGCCGGTGGGCGTTGGGGCGAGCGACGGCGGCGGCGAGCCGGCCGACGACTCCCCCGAGGCGCCGGACGCGCCGCCCACAGACGGCGGCGAGTAAGCCGGCACCGGCGACACCACCTCAACGCCGAAGGGCGGCCCGCGGGCCGCCCTTCGTCGCCTCGGGGGAGTGGTCGCCGCTGGTCAGTCGGCCAGGTGCAGCACGTCGACCGTGTCGTAGCCCTTCACCGGCTTGCCGGCGCGCACGTCGCCGCCGGCGGAGACGTAGGCCCCGGTGCCGCCGACGATCGCGATGCGCGCCTTGGGGTCCTTGAGCGACACCACGCCGGCTGTCACGACCTCGCCGCCCTTGAGGCGGTAGGTGCTCAGGCACTGCAGCGTCGCGTCGAACACCTCGGCGGTCTGCCCGATGTTCACGCAGTCGGTCGCGAGCGTGCCGACGGGGCGGTCGCGCTCGTTGAAGACCGCCTGGCGCGTGACCACGCGGTCGCCCATCGCGACGACGCCCTCGGGCGTCGCGGCCTTGGCGTGGACGAACTGCGCGGCCTGGACCTTGTCGCGCACGGTGACCTCGCGGCCACCCGACGCCTGCGCGCCGGTGAGCGCGGGGACGGCGACCGCGGTCGCCGCCGCGGCGGCGAGGGCGGCGGCGAGGGCCTTCTTGGGGGTGCTCATCGGGAGTGTCCTCCTGGTTCGATCGGTGGAGGCGCAAGTGAACCGGCGCGCGGTGGCGCCGTCGTCAGCCCGCTGGGCTATCTTGGGATGGCCCGCGGGAGGCGGGCGGGCTCGCCGCTACCCCACCGGGATGACGAGCGGCGCCCGGACCGGGATCCGCGCGCGGACGCGCCACCCGCCCTCGGAGGTGGGGCCTGCGTCCACGCCGCCGCCGAGCGACTCGACGTGCTCGCGCATGCCGGCCAGCCCGAGGCCGGACCCGGTGCCCGCGAGCGCGGGGGAGACCGCCGCGCCGCGGTCGACGACCTCGACCATGAGCGCGTCGCCGTTGACCGCGAGGCGCACGCGGACCTGGGAGCCGGGCGCGTGCTTGATCGCGTTGGTCAAGGCCTCGCGCACGACGCGGTAGGCGGCGTCGTCGGCCTCCGCCGGCAGCGCGACGCCGGCGGGCAGCGCGCTGAAGCGGACGTCGAGGCCCCCGGCGCCGGCGTCGTCGAGCAGCACGCGCAGGCGATCGCCGGCGCCGCCGGCGTGGTCGGCGTGGAGGACGTCGACCAGGCGGGCCATGTCGGCCAGGGCGCTCTCGCCCGACTGCCGGATCGCCGCGAAGCGCTCGCGCTCGATCTCCGGGCGACCCGAGGGTGTCATGCGTCCGGCGCCGGCCTGAACGACGATGACCGCGAGATGATGGGCGACGATGTCGTGCAGCTCGCGGGCGATCCGCCCGCGCTCGCGACGCACGGCGAGGCGGGCGAAGGCGTCCTGCTCGGCGTGAAGCTCGCGCGTGCGCTGCGCGAGCTCGGCGACCAGCTCGCCCCGCCGGCGCACCTGGCGCCCGACCCACCACGGCGCGAGCGTGCCGAGCCCGAGCTCGACGTTCGGGAACTCGGTGAAGCCGACCTGGACCTGCAGGGCGGCGAGGAGCGCCAGGACGACGAGCAGGCCGCGCCACCGCGGAGCGCGCAGCCCGCACACGAACGAGAGCGCGAGCGCGACGAAGAAGCCGAGCGCCTCAAGCATGGCCCACGGCGACGGGAAGCCGCGCACGCAGCGCGCGGCGCCCGGCGAGGGGCTCGTGCGCGGAGAAGGTCCCGCCCTGAGTGGTCACGCGTTCGCGCGCGGCAGCGAGAGCCGCGTCCGCGGCACCGCCGGCGGCGGCGATCCCGTCGAGCTCGAGCTCGAGCCCGTCGCCGCGGTAGCGCAGGCGCACGGTGGCCGGCTCGCCGGCCGCCCCACGGACCGCGACGAGGCCGTGCTGCAGCGCGCGGTAGGCCGCGAGCTCGACGCCGTCAGGCATCGGCCGGCGCTCGCCCTCCACGTCGAGCTCGACGAGTCGCCCGCCGGCGCGCGCCTCGGCCAGCAGCGTCTCGACCTGCGCGAGCGTCGGCCGCGGCGTGCGCTCCCGTTGCTCGTCGCTGCGCAGCACGCCCAGCAGCGCGCGGATCTCGTTGAGCGAGCGGCGGCCGTCGCGCTCGATCCGCCCGAAGGCGTCGTGCGCGCTCGGCGCCTCGGGCGAGCATCCCTGCTCGCCGGCCGCCGCGAGCGCGACGATCTCGCGCAGGCCGACGCGTGCCGCCGCGTCGAGGTCGGAGGCGAGGCGCGCGCGCTCGACCTCGACGGCCAGCTGCGCGGTCTGCTCGCGCTGGACCTCGAGCTCGCGCGCGCGCTGCGCGAGCCGGCCCGCGACGGCCTCGCGCGCCCGCACGACGCGCCCCGCCGCCCACACGCCGAGGCAGAGCGGGTAGGCGAAGGCGACGTAGGAGCCGATCCCGCCCTCGGAGGCCTGGGCGACGTCGGTCAGCCCCTCGAAGGTGAGGCCGGCAAGGACGAGCGCGAGGCCTGCGAGCGCGCGCGGGCGGTCCGCGCGCGCCGCGAGCGAGAAGAGGATCAGCAGCGCGGCGGGGATCGCGGCGATGAGGCGGAACTGGTCGAAGGTGGGGATCCCGCTGACCACGCATCCGGCGGCCAGCGCCGCGGCGGCGAGCAGCGGCGCGCGGCGCCGCAGGAGGATGGGCAGGACCACGGCGGGGAGGAGCACCGTGTCCAGGACCGTGCCCGCGTCGTAGGACGCCGGCGCGTGCCACCCGGTCGTGGGCGGCGCGGCGAAGGCGAGCAGGGCGGCGCAGATGACCAGATCGACGACGAACGCGGCGCCGGGACGCGGACCGCTCGACTTCACCGTTCGATCGTACTCGCGTGCTCGCCGCCGCTCCATCGCCGGCGACGCTATGACGGCGCCGGGCGGCCGGCATCATCCCGGTGGGCGATCCCGGGCTGCCCCCGTGGGAGGACGCGGCGGCCACGCACTCGCGGCTAGCGTCCCGGCGATGGGCGAGCCAGGGGATAGCGTTCCCGCGATGGCCGAGCTCCAGACGCCGGGCGACGCCCTCGAGCGGACGGTGTCGGTGCTCGTCGCCGACGACCAGGCGCTCGTGCGCGCCGGGTTCCGCGCGATCCTCGAGGCGCAGCCCGGCATCTCGGTCGTCGGCGAGGCGCGCGACGGCGCCGACGCCGTCGACCTCGCGCGCAAGCGCCGGCCCGACGTCGTGCTGATGGACATCCAGATGCCAGGCGTCGACGGCCTGGAGGCCACGCGCCGCATCCTCGCGCAGGCCGGCGACGAGCACCCCGTCGCGGTGCTCGTGCTCACGACCTTCGACCTCAACGAGTACGTCTACGATGCGCTGCGCGCGGGCGCCAGCGGCTTCCTGCTCAAGGACGTCGTGCCCGAGGACCTCGTCGCCGCGGTGCGCGTCGTGGCCGCCGGCGAGGCCCTCATCGCGCCGGCCGTCACCAAGCGCCTGATCGAGCAGTTCGCGCGTGCGGCGCCGCCCGCCACACCGCCCGCCGGGCTCGACGAGCTGACCCCCCGCGAGGTCGAGGTCCTGGCCCTTGTCGCCCGCGGGCTGTCCAACGCGGAGATCGCCGGGGAGCTCGTCCTCAGCCAGGCCACGGTCAAGACCCACGTCAAGCGGGTGCTCGGCAAGCTCGGCGCCCGTGACCGCGCGCAGGCCGTCGTGCTCGCCTACGAGGCGGGGCTCGTCACGCCGGGCGGCGGCGCCTGAGCGCAACCGATTCGCGTTGACCGGCTCGGGCCCGGCGTGGGAGGATCGGGCGCCTGGGCGAGCTCCTTGAGCGCAGGTTCGAGCTCGACGCGATCGCGGCGGGCGTAGAGGCGACGTCGCGCGGCGAGGGCTGTTTGCTGGTCCTCGAGGGCCCGGCGGGCATCGGCAAGACGGCGCTCGTCGGGGCGGGAAGCGAACGCGCACTCGAGGCCGGGCTCGAGCCGCTCATCGCACGCGGAGCAGAGCTCGAGAGCGCCTTCGGGTTCGGCGTGGTCCGCCAGCTCCTCGAGCCTGCCGTCCGCGCCGAAGGCAACGGCGACGCGTCCTGGGCCTTCGACGGCGCGGCGGCCAGCGCGGCGCCGCTGCTCGACGTGACGCTCTCCGACCGGCGGGCGCTGCCCGCCGGTCCCGAGGCTTCGGCGACCATCGTGCACGCCCTCTACCGGCTGACCGTGAACCTCGCCTCGAGGCGACCGCTCGCCCTCGTCCTCGACGACGCCCATTGGGCCGACGCGGCGTCACTGCGCTTCCTGGCCTACGTGGGCCGGCGGCTGCAGGGGCTTCCCATCCTGCTCCTGGTCGCCGCCCGACCGCGCGGGCAGCCCGGCGGCCGCGCCGTCGCGGAGCTGCTGGCGAAGGACGACGCCGACGGGGCGCTGCGGCCTGCGCCTCTGAGCGAGGCCGGCGCGGCACGGCTCGTCCGCGCGGCGCTGCCCGACGGCTCAGGAGGCGCTGTGCCGCGCCTGTCGCGAGGTCACCGGCGGCAACCCGTTCTTCCTGCGCGAGGTGACCATGGCGCTCCGGGAAGCGGACACGACGCGGGCGGACGACGTGCTGAACGCAGCGCCGGACGGCGTGGTCGCGGCGCTTGGAGCGCGGCTGGCCCGCTACCCGCCGTCCGCCCGCGAGCTCGCGGGCGCGGCGTCGATCCTCGGCGACGGTGCTCTGCTGCGGCACGCGAGCCACCTCGCGGGGCTCGACCAGCGCGCTGCCGCGGAGGCGGCCGACGTGCTCCGCTCCGGCCAGGTCCTCGACGGCGGGCGCCGCCTGCGCTTCCTGCACCCGATCATCCGCACCGCCGTGCATCGGGAGCTTCGCGCCGGCGAGCGCTCGGGCGGACACCAGCGCGCGGCACGGCTGCTCGCGGCCGAGGACGCAGCACCCGAGCGTGTGGCCGCTCACCTGCTCCTCGCCGAGCCCGAAGGGTCGGCGTGGGCCTGCGAGCGGCTCCGCGAGGCTGCCCGCGAGGCGCTTCCGCGCGGGGCGCCGGAGGCGTCGGTCACCTACCTGCGCCGGGCGCTCGAGGAGCCGCCTGCGGTGGAGGACCGTCCGGCCGTGCTGCTCGAGCTCGGGCTGGCCGAGGCGCTGACCCTCGACGTCGAGCCGGCCATCGAGCACCTGCGGCGCGGCGTCGAGACGACGGGCAACACGCCCGCGCGCCTCTACGCCGCGCGCATGCTCTCCTCGCTCGTCGGGCTCGACGAGTCCGCCGAAGGGGTGGCGATCCTCGAACGTGCGCTCGAGGCGAGTGCCGACGCCGATCCCTCGCTCGCGGTTCACATCGAGGGCCACCTGGTCAACCTCGCGCGCTTCGGTCTGAGCAGCCGTGAGCGGACCGCCGGACGGGCGGCGCGGCTGCGCGACCGCGTCGTCGCCGGGGAGCTCGGCGGCGCGATGGAGCTCACGGCCGCGGCGACGGAGCTGACCATGACGGGAGCCGCAGCGGATCTCTCGGTCGAGCTGGCGGCACGGGCGATCGAGGGCCTGCGCGCCGAGCCGCTCCTGGCGATCACCCTAGGGATGGCCGTTCGCTGCCTTACGGTCGCCGATCGGCTGGACGACGCCGATCGCGTCCTGACCGCGGCGATCGACGAAGCGCGGAGAAACCACGCGACATACCGGGTGGGACCGGTGCTGGGGCTGCGCTCCGACGTGCGCTTCCGCGCCGGCGCGCTGCGCGACGCGCGGGCGGACGCGCAGGCGGCGCTGACCGTCTGGGAAGCCGGCGGGCGGATGGGCGCCCTCGCCGCCACCGTCTGGCTGGTGCAGGTGCTGACCGACCGGGGAGAGCTCGATGCGGCTGACGCCGCGCTCGAGGCGTGCGGCATCGACCTGGCCCTCGACGCCCCCGACGACGCGTACGTGACCACGCTGCTGCTGCACGCTCGAGGGCGCGTGCGCCTGGCCCGGGGCGCGGCGGGCGACGCGCTGGACGACTTCCTCGCGTGCGGGCGACGGCAGGACCTCATCGGCGAGGTCAACCCGGCGCTGGTGGACTGGCGCTCGCAGGCGGCGACCGCGCTCGCGCGGCTGCGGGAGTCGGTCGACGTGCTGGCCCCCTCGCCCGCGCGGCTCGAGCACGCCCGTTCGCTCGCAAGCCTCGGCATGGCGCTCCGCCATGGCCGCCGCGCCGTCGAGGCCCGCATGCCGCTCCAACGGGCGCTCGACCTCGCCGTCCACTGCGGCGCGTCGCCGCTCGCCCATCTCGCGCAGGTCGAGCTGCGGATCGCCGGCGGGCGCCCGCGGCGGTCGCGCCTCACCGGCGCGGACGCGGTGACGACGAACGAGCGGCGGGTCGCCGAGATGGCGACCACGGGCCTCTCGAACCGGGAGATCGCCCAGCAGCTGGTCGTGAGTCGCAAGACGGTCGAGAAGCACCTCTCGGCCGCCTACCGCAAGCTCGGGATCGGCGCGCGGGGGGAGCTGGGGGACGCGCTCGGCGCAGGCCCGAGCAAAGAGTAGGGAGGGCTCCCCATACCGGCGGCGGCGGGCGCCGGGCATAGTCGCCGGCGATGTTCGAGCCAGCCCGGCATCGCGGCGATGGTCAGGGGCGGCGGGTCGTCCCGGCGCCGAGGGCAGGCATGATCGCGGCGCTCGCGGGCGTCCTGGCCCTCGCCGTCTCCGGACCGGCACGCGCGGCCGTGCCGTCCGGCAACCTGCTCGGCGGCGGTGCGGGAGCGGAGGAGGGCCCGGCGGCGGCAAATGCCGTCGACGTGCGGCCGCCGGGCGCGAGGTGGGTGTCGAGCCCCGGCTTCACGCAGGTCGCCTACGGGGCCGGGGCCTTCCCGTCCGCGGCGGTGAGCCTCTTCGTTGGCGGCGGCAACGCGTTCTTCGCCGGCGGGCCGGACGTCGGCTTCAGCACGGCCGATCGCGACGTCGACGTGTCGGCGGCGGCGCCGGAGATCGACGCGGGGCGCGTGCGCGCCGACCTCGGCGCGCTGCTCGGCGGCTACGCCGGCCAGAACGACGCGGCGACGGTGCGCGTCCAGTTCCTCGGCGCGAACCAGGGCGTGCTGGGCCTGCTGGCCGTCGGGCCGGTCACCGCGACCGACCGCGGCGGCCAGACCACGCTGCTGCAGCGGGCCGCGAGCGCGGCGGTGCCGCCCGGCACGCGCTCGCTCTTCGTCCGCGTGAGCGCCACGCGCGCCGGCGCCAGCGGGTACGACGACGGCTACGCCGACAACCTCAGCCTCAGCCTCGTCGCCGCCGGGTCATTGCCGCCGCCCGGCGGCGGTGGCGGCGGTGGCGGCGGGCGCCCCGTCATCGCGCCGGCCCCCGCGCCGGCGCCCCCGGCCCCCGAGACGACGATCACCGCGCGCCCGCCCGCGCTCTCGCCCGACCAGGTCGTACGCTTCTCGTTCAGCGGCACGGTGCCGGGCCAGCTCAACCCGTCGAGCGGGGCCAGCTTCGCCTGCCGGCTCGACGGCGGCGCCTTCCGGCCGTGCGTCTCGCCCTACACGACCGGGACGCTCGCGCTGGCGCAGCACACCTTCGAGGTGCGAGCGGTGAGCGCCGCCGGCGTGAGCGACCCCACGCCCGCGCGCTTCGCGTTCCGCGTCACCCAGCCGCGCGCCGAGGTCGACCGGCTCGTCTGCGCCATACGGCCGGTGGGCGCTTACCACGACCGCGGGACGCGCGACTGGGGCCCGTGCACCTTCCGCCCGATCGTCTGCCCGCGCGGCGCGAGCTGCCTGCTCGACCTCGCGGTCGACGAGCACGACGACTCCTACCTCTTCAACTACGACGTCCACCTGCAGCGCTACGAGCAGTACGCGCCGGGGAAGGCGGCCTACCGCGACCGGCTCTTCTGCTTCGCCCCGCCGCTCACGACGCCGGTCAACCCCAAGATCGAGGTGCGCTTCGACCCGCGCCGCGGCGAGCGCAACAGCCACCACGCCTACCACCAGGACGGCGCCCTGGGCTTCGTCGACACCACCCGTGACGTGGTCGAGCGCTTCCGCTGCGAGGGCAGCGGCCACGCGCCAAAGCCGGGCGGGGACACCACGACCGGCGGCGGGCGCGAGGACAACGCGAACCTCGCGTGCTGGATCACCGCCACGATCCAGCGCAACGTCCCGCAGCTCGGCGAGGCGCTGAGCGACAGCGCCCAGATCGGCCCGTCGATGCTCGTCGTCGCGCCGCAGCGCGGCAGCCTCACGGTCAAGGGCGCGATCGGCGGGCGCACCTCGAGCGCGGCGGCGCGACGGCGCAAGCCGGCGCTCGCCACGGCGCGCGTGAGGGCGCGCGGCGCAGGCGCGCTTCGCGTCCCGCTGCGCCTCAACGCCGCCGCGCGGGCGCTCCGACGCCGGCGTTCGCTACGGCTGACGCTGACGAGCACGTTCACGCCGGCCACCGGAGCCGCCCTGACGCGCATCACCACGCTGACCTTGCGGCGGCGCCGATGAGGTCGGCGCTCGCCACGTTGTCAGTCGCCGTCGCGCTGGTCGCCGCGGCGCCGGCCTCCGCGGCCGTTCCCTCCGGCAACCTGCTCCGGGACCCCGGCGCCGAGGAGGGCGAGCTGGCGGTGAACACGACCGACGTCAGCCCGCCGCCCGCACCGTGGATCACCGGCCGCGCCGCGAGCTTCACCCAGGTCGCCTACGGCAGCCCCGGCTTCCCGGCGAGCCCCGGCAGTGGCGGCAACGGCTTCTTCGCCGGCGGCCCACAGGCGGCGGCAACTGAGTCCGCGGTCCAGTTCGTCGACGTATCGGGTGTGGCCGCCGAGATCGACGCGGGCCGGGTGACCGCGACGCTCGCTGCGCTGCTCGGCGGCTTTGAGGCGCAGGACGACGCCGCGCGGGTCACGGCGACCTTCGCGAGCGCGCTCGCGCCTCTCGGCAGCGTGGTCGTCGGGCCCGTCACTGCGGCGGACCGCAACGATGCGACGACGCTCCTCCCTCGCTCGGCGAGCGCCGCGGTGCCCGCCGGCACCAGGACGATCTCCGTGCGCATCGACGCGACGATGGCGGCCGGTCCGTACAACGATGGCTACGCGGACAACCCGAGCCTGACCCTCGCCGCTGCGGGGACGCCTCCGCCGCCGGGCGGCCCCGCAGGCGGAGGAGCCAAGGGACCCGGCGCGATCGAGCGCGCGCGGGCGACGGGCATCGTCGCATCCTCCAGCCTCGTCGCCCACCGGCTGACGCGCCTGACGGCGCAGACCACCGGCCCAGTCCGCAGCCACGCGTGGGACCTGACCGGCGACGGCACGAGCGACGTGACCTGTGGCTCGCTCGCGAGCGTCAGCTTCCGCCCCCAGGTCGCCGGAACGGTCAAGACGAGCCTGACCGTCGGCGACGGCCTCCCCCCGCCCCCTCGCTGCAGAAGGTCGAGCAGGTCGCACCCGGACCGTCGCCGAAGTTCGCCAAGGAGAAGCTCCCGCCGATGTACACCTGCGAGGGCGAGCCCGTCGGATCCAACCGGCAGACCGCGGTCGAGTGCTCGCGCGTCGCGCACCTCGCGTTCCTGGAGATCAGCGGGTGCCTCGCGCGGCTGACCTCGCTCAACCAGCTCAAACCGCGCGGACCGCGAGGCCCTGATCGCCTACGTGTACGCGCACCTGCCCGGCGCGATCCGCCGCGCGCTGCCGTCCGACGTGAATGACGCGAAGGTGCGTGCCGACGTCACGGCGTACCTCAACGAGACCGACGCCTACGTCACGCCCTTCGCGACGATCAACGGCGTCTCGCTCGACGCCAAGGGCAGCTCCAAGGTCGTCGTCTACCCGCAGATCGACGCGGTGCTGAGCTCGAACGCGTCGTTCTCGGCCGCGGGCATCAAGCTGGGCGCGCGCAAGGGCTTCCTCCTCGACACGAGCATCGTCAACGGCTCGCGCATCCCGCTGGGCTCCTTCCCGCGAACCGGCGGGCGCAGCCAGCTCGGCGGCTTCGCCCTCGGCGGCGACGTGGGCGTGACGCTGATCCCCGGCGGGGCGCAGCTCGGCGTGCACCGGCGCCTCGCCGAGTCGCTCTCGCTGCTCGGCGTGCCCGCCCTGGCCGACGCGCAGGTGAGGGTGACGCCGAGCGGCTCGCCCGTCCTCGACGGGCTTCGCGTCGGTCCGTTCGACGCGACCCTCGGCGGCGTCGGCGGCCTGGGCCTGCAGGACCTCACGCTCACCTACACCGGGGCACAGAACGAGTGGCGCGGGACGGGGCGCGCGTGCCTGGGCTTCGACCTTCCCTGCCTGGACGTCGGCCCGGCCACCGGCGGGCGCATCGTCTTCCGCGACGGTGCCTTCGAGGAGGCGCGCGCCTCGATCGTCTTCCCGGTGCCGATCACGATCGGGCCGGGCGTCGACCTGCGCCGGATCGGCTTCGGCGTCGCCCTCGATCCGACGCGCCTGATCGGGAGCGTCGGCCTGCGCGCCGTCGGGATCCTGAACATCGACGGCGGGTCGGTGCTCGCCTTCGGCAACCCGATCACGCCCTACGTCCTCGACCGCGACGACGTGAAGGGGTTCCCTCCGAGCTTCTACGGCCGCCGCTTCTCCAGCGCCGTGCTGGCAGCCGGCGCCGACGTGTCGCTCGCCCTGCCCGGGCCGGTCCCCGACCTCAAGCTCGCGAGCGGCTACTTCCTCTACAGCTTCCCGCGCTACGTCGCGCTCGGCGGCGGGGTCGACGAGGACTTCCTTGGCGTCGTCCACATCGGTGGCGGGATCGACGGCGAGCTCAACACCGCGACCGGGCGCTTCAGCGTCGCCGGGCACGCCCAGGTGTGCGTCGCCGATGTCGTGTGCGGGGGCGCGCTCGCGGCGGTGTCGAGCGGCGGCGCCGGGGGCTGCGTCGACCTCGGCGCGGTGTCGGTCGGCGGCGGCGTGCAGTGGCCCGACCGCGTGTTCATCTGGCCGCTGGACGGCTGCAAGTGGACGCGCTTCACCGCCGACAACGTGTTCTCGGCCCAGGCGCGCGCCGCGGCCGGCCGGCGCGCCTACGTCGTGACGGTCAAGCGCGGAGAGTCGAGTCGAGCTATCCGCCTCGACGGGCCTTCGGGCGCGCCCGCGGTTCGGGTCACCGGGCCCGGCGGCGTGAGCGTCACAAGCAGCGATGGGGCCGGTGTCCGCTATCGCGGTGCGATCCGTGTCGTCCGCTCGTTGCGGGAGAGGCTGACCGTCGTCGGCCTCCAGGATCCGCCGCCCGGCACCTACACGATCGAGCCGCTCGCGGGCTCAACGTTCGCGCGGGTGTTCACCGCGCGCGACGCTGCCCCTGCGAAGGTCTCCGCGAAGGTCCAGGGCGGCGGCGCGACTCGCACGCTTCGCTACGACGTCCGCCGTCGCCCCGACCAGCGCGTCGAGTTCTGGGAGCTCGGGCCGGGCGGCGGCAAGCTGATCGGCGCCGTGACGGGCGGCGGCGCCGGGCGCCTGCGCTTCCCGCCCTCGCCGGGCGTCGGCTCGCGACGCGTCCAGGCGCGTGTCTCGCTCAGCGAGATCCCGGCCGAGCGCCTGACCGTCGCGCGCTTCGCGCCGCCCTCGCCGGTGCTCGCGCGCATCGGCGGGCTCGCGCTGCGGCGCAAGGGAAAGACGCTGCGGGCGACTTGGCGGGCGGTTCCGGGCGCGACGGGCTACGACGTGCTCGTCGCACGGCGTGACGGCGGGCAGCGGCTCGCGCACGCCCGCCGTGCGGCGCTGAGCGTCAAGGTGCCGGCGACCTCCGGCGGCACGATCAGGGTCACCCCGACCGCTTCGCTGCGCACGGGCAAGCCGGCCTCAGCCTCCTTCGTCGCCCTCCGCAAGCGCAACACGCGCTTCGACGCCCTGCCAAAGCTCCGGCGGCGATGACTGTCGCGGCGCTGCTCCTCGTTGCCCGGCTGGTCCTCGCGGTCGTTCTCGCGTTCGCCGCGGTGGCGAAGCTCATCGATCGAGACGGCTTCCGCGACACGCTCGCAGACCTGCGCGTCCCGCGCCCGCTTGTCGCGCCGGCCGCGATCGGCCTCCCTGTGCTCGAGCTCGTGCTCGCGATAGGACTGCTGCCGGCCCGGGCGGCGGGCGCTGCGGCAGCCCTCGCCGCGGCGCTCCTCGCCGTCTTCGCCGTGGCGCTCGGGATCGCCGTCGCGCGACCGGAGCCCGTCGCGTGCCGCTGCTTCGGCGCGCTGAGCCACGCGCTCGTCGGGCGCGCGACGGTCGCCCGCACCGTCGCGCTCGCCGCGCTCGCCGCCTCGGTGGCCGTCGCGGGCCCGGCCCATCCAACCATCAGTGCGGTGGCGTGGGTCGGCGGGCTGCGGACCGGCGAGGCCGTTGCGCTCGCGGGCGTGCTCGTCCTCGCGCTCGTCGCGTTCGCGCAGGCCGCGCTCTCGTGGCAGCTGCTGGCCCGGAACGGCCGCCTCGCGCGGCGGCTGGAGGAGCTGGAGTCCGCCGCCGGGGCGCCGCGCGAGGACCTCGCCGCTCGCCTCGTCCCCGGGGCGCCGGCGGTCGGCGACCCGGCGCCCGACGTCGCTCTCGTCGACCTCGCCGGGGCGCGGCTGCGGATCGCGGCGCTGCTCGACGGCGACCGCGGGCTGGCGCTCGTGTTCACCGATCCCGCCTGCTCGGCGTGCGAACAGGTCCTCGACGACGTGGCCCGTGGGCGACGGGCCTCCGGCGCGGCCGTCGTGCTCGTCGGCGGCGGCGGCCCGGTCGCCACCGCGGCGAAGGCGCAACGCCACGGCATCGACGGCGTGCTGCTCGACCATGACGGCTCAGCCTCGCTCGCACTCGGAGTCGCCGGGGTGCCGGGCGCGGTGCTCATCGACTGGGCGGGGCGGATCGGGTGTGAGCCGGCACTCGGTCCTGCACGCTCCTGGAGGCCTTCGACCGCGGCGGCGATGCCTACGAGGTGCTCGAGAGCGCGCTGCGGCGACCGTTGTCCCCCACGACGTCGCCCAGGTCACCGCCGCGAGCCACACCCTCAGGGTGGCCAGCGCCGCGTTCAAGCCCGGGTGGAGGAGACTCGGATGAGCCACTGGGTCGACATCCTCGCCGCGGCGCCGCTCGCCGGGCTCGCCGAACGAGCCGCCGCCTCCCCGTCCGCCCGCGCGGCCGACGCCTGCGACGCCTGCCACGCGAGCGTGAAAGGCGCCTTCGTCAAGGCCGAGACGACGTTGCGTCAAGCTCTGGCTGCCCGGGCTGGTCTTCGCTCCGGCGCTGCTCCTGGGCACGTCGTGCACGCTGGGCGTCTCCGCCGTCTCGCCGGCCGACAAGCTCGACTGCTACGCGAGCGACGCGTGCTCCGGCCGACCGGGCGGCGGAGGAGGAGGGGGCGGCGGCTCGTCGCCCCCGCCCTCTCCTCCCCCGTCCGGCTGCCCGGACGGATGGGGGCAGTGCCCCGGCCCGGCCGACAAGCCGCCGAACTGCCTGCCGCCGGGCTACACCTGCTGCGGCGCCGGCGGCCAGTGCCCGCCCAACTACAACTGCTGCTCGTCGGGCGCCGCTTCGTTGTGCAGCTCGAAGCGCTGCTAGGGCCGCCGCGCCAGGTAGATCTCGTCCTCCGGGTTGAGACCATGTCGCAGACGGACGGCCGGGGGCAGGCCCTCGACGTAGCGGGCGACCTGCGTCCGGAAGCCCGCCTGGTCGAGGCGCTCGGGGAGGTCGCGGCCGTAGAGGCGCACATGGTCGGCCTGGCGGTAGGCCGCCTCGCGCGCGGCGGGCTCGGTGATGGTTGGGTCCTCGAACGTGTGCTCGTTCCCTCGCTCGACCGGGACCATCACGAGCGCGAGCCCACCGCGGCGCAGAACGCGCCGCATCTCGCGCATCGCCAGACGGTCGTCTTCGACGTGCTCGAGCACGTGGCTGCAGACGATCGCGCCGAACGACTCGTCCGGGTAGGGCAGGTCGGCGATGTCCACGCGGTCCATCGCTCGCGCGGGGTCGAGGTCGGCGCTGACGTAGCGTCCCGGAACGAGCGAGCGGATCCGGTCGTCGAGCACAGGCTCGGGCGCGAAGTGCAGCAGCGGCCCAGCGTCCGACAGGAGGCGCGGATGCTCGCGGAGGAACAGCCAGAGGGCGCGGTGGCGCTCTTCGCTGAGGCATCTCGGGCACACGGCGTCCGGCCGGTTCCACGCCGGCCTGAAGTACCGCAGGCCGCTGCCGCACACCGGGCAGCGCACCTTCCTCCCTAGGTACAGGAGAGCGCGGTAGCGCGCGGCCAGGTCGTCTCCGGCGGCGCCCGGCGCCAGCCGTTCGAGCAGCGCGGTGCCGATCCAGTCGGCCTCGCCCACGAATGCGCGCAGGGGATCGCGACGCAACGCGCGCGCGCGCCGGGCGATCGCGGAGCGGGGAGCGTGGCCGGCGATGCCCATCGGCGGAAACCTAGGGCGTCGCGGCGACGGCGGGAGGGCGACTCGGCGAGCCGCCCTCCCGGCCGCTGGTCTCAGAGGTCCTGCAGCACCTGGGCGGCGGTGAAGCACTGGCCCGAGGGCGTGTTGCGGCCGTCCTGGCGGATGATGCCCCGGACCGTCACGGAGCCGGCAGTGCTCTGCATGACGACCTCGAACGCGTTGGAGCCGGTGATCACGGTGTTCGCAATCGTGCCGCTGGCCACCGAGGACACGGTGGCCAGGCTCCCCGCGACGAAGCGCGCGTAGTTGACGCCCGTAGCCGACTGATTGGTGAAGGTGAGCGTCTGGCTCGGGTCCTCCTTGTTGGCGGCCCCGTTTTGGTCGCGGCAGGTGCTCGTGATCGTCCCGAAGCCCGGGATCACGGCCAGCGTGTTGGCCGCGCCCGTCGCGTTGTCGGTCACGGCCTGGGCGCGGGCGAAGGTGCTCAGCAGGCCCTCTCCGCGAACGACGTTGGCGACGAACTTGTCGGGCAGGCGGCCGGAGTTCCGGCCTCCGGCCTGAACGGCGACGAGCTTGCCGCGGGCGCCCTTGAGCGACGAGCTGGCGCCCACCGCGCTGAAGCCGTCGACCGAGGTCGCGCGAACGGCCGCGTAGGCGCCGCCCGAGAGGGCGAGGCACAGGGCGATGAACGCGACGACCATCGCGGGCGAGGGCAGCTTGGCTCTCATGAGTGATCCTCCCTTGTCGTTGCTCCCGACCGACCGGCCGGCCCGGTCGGGACCGCCACGACGCGACGTACTCCGCGGCGGCTCCCGCCCTCCTCAACTCAGAGGGTGGGGGAAAGTCGCGGCGGCCGTGGCGGCTGGGGCGAAGCCGTCGGCCCCGGCCCCTAGGCTCGATGGATGCCCCGGCCCTCGAGCGTCCACGTCTGCACCGCCTGCGGCCACGAGGAGGCCAAGTGGCACGGGCAGTGCCCGGGCTGCGGAGGCTGGAACACGCTCGAGGAGGCTGCAGCCCCGCGGGTCGCGGCCGTCCGCGCCGGCGCCGGCGGCGCTCACCGCGGGGCGCGCGCGGCGACGCCCCGCGCACTCGGGTCGGTCCGTGCCGAGGCCGTGGCGCGGCTGCGCACGGGCATCGGGGAGCTCGACCGGCTGCTCGGCGGCGGGGTGGTTCCCGGCTCGCTCGTGCTGCTCGGCGGCTCTCCGGGAATCGGCAAGTCGACCCTGACCACGATGGCCCTCGCGCACCTCGCCGAGGCGGGCCACGGCGTGCTCTACGTCTCCGCCGAGGAGTCCGCCGAGCAGGTCAGGCTTCGCGCCGAGCGGCTCGGTCCGGGCGCCCTTCGCATCCCCGTCATCGCCGAGACCGACCTGGACACCGTGCTCGCCACGCTGGAGCGCGAGCGCCCCGCGGTGTGCGTGGTCGACTCCGTCCAGACCCTGCACAGCCCCGCGCTCACCGGTTCGCCCGGAACGGTCGGGCAGGTGCGCGCGGCGGCCGGCGAGCTCATGCGCACGGCCAAGGCCAACGGGATCGCCGTGCTGCTCGTCGGGCACGTCACCAAGGACGGCGCGCTGGCCGGGCCGCGCGTCCTCGAGCACCTGGTCGACTGCGTGCTGCAGTTCGAGGGCGAGCGCGAGCGCACGTACCGCACGCTGCGTGCCCAGAAGAACCGCTTCGGGTCGACCAACGACGTCGCGGTCTTCGACATGCGCGACAGCGGCCTCGTGGAGGTGGTCGACGCGTCGGCGCGCTTCGTCGAGGAGGCGACCGGCGCGCCCGGCAGCGTCGTGCTCGTCGCCATGGAGGGGTCGCGGCCCCTGCTCGTGGAGGTCCAGGCGCTGGTGTCGGCGTCCGAGCTCGAGCCGCCGCGCCGCGTGGCGAGCGGTTTCGACCGCAACCGCCTGGCGCTCGTGCTCGCCGTCCTCGCCCGCCACGGCGGGGTGCGCGGACTCGGCGGAGCAGACGTGTTCGTCAACGTCGTCGGCGGCGTGCGGGTCGACGAGCCGGGCGCGGACCTCGCGGTGGCGCTCGCGGTGGCCGGCGCCGCCCGCGGGCTGCGCGCCGAGCGCCACGGGGAAGAGGGTGACGACCTCGCTGCGATGGCCTGCTTCGGCGAGCTCGGCCTCACCGGAGAGCTGCGGACCGTCGCGCACGCCGACCGGCGTCTGGCCGAGGCGCGGCGCTTCGGCCTCGAAAAGGTCGTTGCGCCCAGGGGCAGCGGGGCCGGCGCAGACGCCGCGACGATCCGCGAGGCGCTCACCCTCGCCCGGGCGAGGGCTCCTCGGCGCGCGGCCTAGGCTCCTCCGCCTCGGCCAGCGACGCGGCGAGGCCGCGGCGTGCGCCCTGGCCGGCGAGGCCGAGCTTCGCGTACGCGTGCGAGAGATGCGTCTCGACGGTCTTGAGGCTCACGTAGAGGCCCTGGGCGATCTCGGGATTCGTCGCTCCCTCGGCCGCCAGCCGCGCGACGCGCAGCTCGCTGGCCGTGAGGGCGTCGAGGCCCGATCGCGTTGCGCGCCGCGGCCGCGCCCCCGCCGCGCGCAACTCCTCCTCGGCGCGCGTCCTCAGCCGCACCGCTCCGCACCGGTGCGCCAGCTCCATGCCGGCGGCGAGGTGCTCGCGACCAGCGTCCGCGCGCGGTCCAGCCGCGCGTCGGAATCCTCCAGGAGCGCCGCCGACTCGCGCAGCAGGGCGATTCCAGGCTCACCACCTTCCAGCAGGCCAGCCGTGCGCAGCGCGACTCCGCACGGACGCTGCAGCCCGGTCGCGCGCGCAAGGGCGAGCTCCTCGGCGACCAGCGACATCGCCTCGGGCCGCTGCTCGGGCGGGAGGGCGAGCGCCAGGGCCGAGCGCCACGACGAGTACAGCGGCCCGTAGCCCAACGGGCGGAATATCCCAGCGCAGTCGCGAAGGTCGGCGACCGCAGCGCTCCGGTCGCCGCGGGCGAACGCCAGCCGGCCGCGAAACTCGAGCATGATCGAGCTGCTCGCGGTGCTCCAACGTCGAGAAGTGCGACGGCGAGAAGGCGGACGCCGAGGCGCTGATCGAGTCGACCGACCTCTACGCCTCGCCCTCGACGGTGCGCGTGAACGGGCTCGACATCACGCCGCGGCGGGGCGCCACCGTCGTCTTCCACCCGCAGCTCGGGCGGATCGTGTCCAAGGATGCGACCGTGCGACTCGGCGACGCCACGCTGATCGCAAGCGGGGCGCTCAACCTCGACGTCTCCGCGCGGAAGGGGAGGCGGGTGGCGCTGGGGAGCTTCTCGGGCGTGCGCGGGCTGCCCAGCCTCGGGAAGTTCCTGCCGACGGGCACGGTGGGGGTCGCCCTCGCCGCCGACGGCGCCCCGGGCACCCGCGGGAACGACATCGCCGGCACGGTCTTCAAGACCCCGAGCCTCACCAACCGCCGCAGCGAGATCACCCTCGCGCTCGCCATGCCGTCGATCTTCTCAGCCTTCGCGTCGCCCGAGGAGCCCTACACGCTGACGCCCCAGGACGCCGGCGGGGGGCTGGCCAAGGTGGCGGGCACCTACGAGCGGACGATCGTCGCCGTCGGCGGGACGGCGTCGATCAAGGGCATCCCCGTCCTTGGCCGGCTCGACCTCGGCAGCGGCTACCTGCTCTTCGGGGCTCCGGACTACCTGCGCCTCGGCGGGTCGCTCCGCGCCCACATTCCGGGGGGCTTCGTCGAGGGCCGCGCCGACGGCGAGATTGGGATCGGCAGCGGGCGCTTCAACCTCGAGGTCGGCGGCCGCGCGTGCACTGTGCTCTGCTACGGCGGCGTCGTCCTGATCTCGAGCTCCGGGCTGGCCGCCTGCGGCGAGGTGACCTTCAAGATCCCGCCCATCAAGCTCCCGCTGGTGCCTCAGACGACCGTGACCTGGAAGCCCGGGATCGGCTGGCGCTACGGGGAGATTTCCGACCATCTACCTGTGGGGCTGCGACGTCGGGCCCTTCCGCGCAGGTCTCCGCGGCGATCGACGGCTCGCGCGCCTTCACCGTGCCCAAGGGCTCCAGGCAGCAGCTCGCGCGCCTCACCGGCGCCGGCGGGGCCCCCGACGTCGAGGTCCGCGGGCCCGGCGGCGAGACCGCGACCACGGCCAACGGCCCGCTGGCCGACAGCGGGACGATCCGCATCCTGCGCCAGGCCGACACGAAGGTGACGTGGATCGGCGTGGGCGGCAAGCTAAAGGCCGGCACCTACACGATCACCCCGCGCCCCGGATCTCCCTTGATCGCCAGCCTCGCCAGCGCTCCCGGTCTGCCTCCGGCCCGCGTGAAGGCCTCGGTCGCCGGCAAGGGCGATCGCCGGGTGCTGTCCTACGACGTCGGCGCTCGGCCGGTTCAGAAGGTGACCTTCGTCGAGCTCGGCGCCTCGACCGATCGCGCGCTGCGCACGATGACGTCGGGCAAGGGCAGCGTGCGCTTCGCGCCCGGCGCGCAGGACGTCGGGCGCCACACGATCGTCGCGCGCGTCGAGCTCGCCGGGCTGGCCCGCCAGCAGATCGACGTGGCGAAGTTCACGGTGGCCAAGCCGCGCAAGCCGGGCCGGCCCGCGAAGCTGAAGGCAGCGCGCAAGGGCGGCACGCTGACGCTCCGCTGGAAGGCTGCGGGCGGGGCGGCCCGGTACGTCCTCGTCGTGACGCCCCGGGGCGGCGCCGAGAAGTCCTACCGGCTGCCGGGCAAGCGCCGGTCGGCGAAGCTGAAGGTCGCGGCCACGCAGGCGGGCACGGTGGCGATCCACGCGCTGACGCAGGCCGGGGACGCCGGCAAGGTCGCCAGCGCGCGCTTCGCCGCGACCAAGAAGCCGCCGACGCGCTTCCGGTCCTTCGCGGAGTTGCGGCGGAAGTAGCGTCCGCCAATTTCCCGTCCGGGCCGCCTTGACAAGCGGTCGCGCGCCTGTCGCTCTTGTTTTCGGGAAAAAGCGTGAGCGCAGGGGAAACCCGGTTCCGGCGCGATACAATGGAGTTCCTGATGACATCGCGGACCGGGGAAGAGCTCCGAGAGCTCGACGCAAGGCAGGAGCCCCGGTTGGTCAAGGCACTGGAGATGGTCGCGCCCGGGACGCCGCTGCGCGAGGGCATCGACAACATCGTCCTGGCCCGCACCGGCGGACTGATCGTCGTGGGCGACCCCGAGGAGCTCGCCTTCCTGCTCTCGGGCGGCATCAAGCTCGACGTCGACTACGCGCCCCAGCTGCTCTACCAGGTGGCCAAGATGGACGGGGCGATCATCCTCAACGTCAACGCGACCAAGCTCGCGTGGGCGAACGTGCAGCTCACGCCGGACCCGACGATCCTCAGCCTCGAGACCGGCACCCGCCACCGCACGGCCGAGCGCGTCTCCAAGCAGGTCGACGCGCTGGTCGTCGCCATCTCCGAGCGTCGCGACGTCGTCTCCCTCTACGTCGACGGCGCGAAGTACATCCTCGAGGACATCCCCAACGTTCTCGCCAAGGCCAACCAGGCCCTGGCCACGCTCGACAAGTACCGCAGCCGCCTCGACCAGGTCTCGACGCGCTTGACCGCGCTGGAGTTCGAGGGCGGAGCGACGCTCCACGACGTCCTCACCGTGCTCCAGCGCGCCGAGCTGGTGACCCGCATGGCCGTCGAGATCGAGCGCTACATCGTCGAGCTGGGGACCGAGGGCCGCCTCATCGAGATGCAGCTCGACGAGGTCATGGTCGGCGTCGCGGCCGACAAGGGAGCGCTGATCCACGACTACCTCGCCGAGCACTCCGAGGAGGGCTTCGCCGTCGTCCTGGACCAGCTCGCGCGGCTCGCGCATCAGGACCTTCTCGACTTCGGGCGCCTGGCTGAGCTGCTGGGCTACGACCGCAAGCTGAACACCCTCGACTACCCGTGCTCGCCGCGGGGCTACCGGATACTCGGGCGCATCCCGCGCCTGCCGAAGCTCCTGGTCGACGAGATCGTGCGGGAGTTCGGAGGGCTCGACGAGCTTCTCGCCGCCACGGATGGTGAACTGGAGACGATCGACGGAGTGGGCGAGATCCGGGCGAAGGACATCCGCGAGGGCCTTCGCCGCCTGCAGGAGATCAACCTCGTGGACCGCTACCTACAGACATAAGCCGGCCGGACGTGAGGACGTCGCCCCGGCTTCGACAGGGAGGTACCTGATTCCCGACGTGACCGAAGAGCAGATCATCGAGGACCTGGAGATCGTCGTCGAGCCCGAGTGCATCGACTTCGAGATCGGCGACAACGTCGTCTACCCCCACCACGGGGCCGGTCAGGTGCTCAAGAAGGAGGACAAGGAGATCTTCGGGGAGAAGCGCCAGTACCTGACGATCAAGATCCTCCACAACGACATGACCGTGATGGTCCCGTGCGAGAACGCCGGCAAGGCCGGCCTGCGGCGGGTCATCGACGAGGAGACGGTCAAGAAGGTCCTGGACGTGCTCTCCGACGACATCTCGGAGATGCCGAAGAACTGGAACCGCCGGTTCAAGCACAACCGGGACAAGATCAAGACCGGGGACATCTACGAGCTCGCCGAGGTCGTGCGCAACCTCGCGATCCGGGAGGCGGAGAAGGGCCTCTCCACCGGCGAGAAGCAGATGTTCACCCGCGCCAAGAAGATCCTGGCGTCGGAGCTGATGTACGCGCTGGAGATGGAGGAGGACGAGGCCGAGGCGCACCTCGACACCATCCTCTCGCGCGACCAGACGGTGGCCGTCGCCTGACCGGGCGGAGATGGCGGTCGCGCTCGTCGTGGCCGCCGGCAGCGGCGAACGCCTTGGGGCCCCGAGCCCCAAGGCGTTTGTCGTGCTGGCCGGTCGCCCGATGCTCGAGTGGAGCCTCGAGGCCCTGCGTGTCGCCGGGGTCGAGCGCATCGTGGTCGCCGTGCCGCCCGAGCGCATCCACTGGGAGCCCGACCCAGGCGTCACGGTGGTGGCCGGCGGCGCCGCGCGCTCGCACTCCGTCCGCAACGCGCTGGCGGCTGCGCCCGGAGGCGACGCCGTCATCGTCCACGACGCGGCCCGCCCGCTTGCCGAGCCCTCGCTCTTCTCGCGCTGCCTGGAGGCGCTGGCCGACGCGGAGGCGGCGGTCGCCGCCGCCCCCGTGACCGACACCGTCAAGGAGTGCGACGCCGGCGGGGTGGTCCTCGCCACCCTCGACCGGTCGCGCCTGTGGGCCGTGCAGACCCCGCAGGCCTTTCGCCGCGAGGCCCTCGAGGGCGCGCTCGGGCAGCCCGACGACGTGCTCGCCGCGGCGACCGACGACGCCGGCCTCGTCGAGCGCTCGGGCGGGCGCGTGCGCGTCGTGCCGGCCTCGTCCGCCAACTTCAAGGTCACGACGCCGCTCGACCTGCGGATCGCCGAAGATCTCCTGCGCGAGCGATGCTGACCGACTACCACGTCCACCTGCGGCCCGACGAGGACGCGGCGACTGCCGAGGAGCACATCACGGCGGCCAACGCAGAGCGCTATCGCGCAGCGGCGGAGGAGCACGGGATCGCCGAGCTCGGCGTGGCCGAGCACGTCCATCGCTTCACCGCGGCCCTCGAGGTGTGGCGCCACCCCTGGTACCGGCGCTGGGCGCGCGACGACCTGGAGGCCTACGTCGAAGTGGTGCGCGAGGAGACCGACTTGCGCCTCGGGCTGGAATGCGACTTCCTGCCGGGGCGCGAGGACCGCCTGGCGAACCTCCTGGAGCCCTACGACTGGGACTACGTCGTCGGGTCGGTGCACTTCCTGCGCGAGGAGAGCGTCGACGCCGAGGACTTCGACGTGTGGGACCGCGCGGCCTCGGCCGACCAGGTGTGGAAGCGCTACTTCGAGACCCTCGGCGAGGCGGCGCGCAGCGGGCTCTTCGACATCCTCGCCCACCCCGACCTCGTGAAGGTGTGGGGCCCCGAGCGCCCGCGGCCCGACGGCGACCTGCGCCGCTTCTACGAGCGCGCGATGGACGGAATCGCAGAGGGGCAAGTCGCCGTCGAGGTCTCGACCGCGGGCCTGCGCAAGCCGGTCTCGGAGATCTACCCCGACCCCGCCTTCCTTGCGATGTGCCTCGAGGCCGGCTGCCCGGTCGCCCTCTCCTCCGACGCCCACGTGCCCGCCCAGATCGGCTTCCGCTACGAGCGGGCGCTCGAGCTGCTCGACGGGCTCGGGGTGACCGAGCTCGCGGTGTTCGAGCGTCGGGAGCGGCGCCTGGAGCCGATCGGATGAGCCCGCCGGGGCCGCGCGTCGGCGTCGGCTACGACGTCCATCGCCTCGCCGACGGGCGGCGCCTCGTCCTCGGCGGCGTCGAGATCGACCACGAGCGCGGCCTTGAAGGGCACTCCGACGCCGACGTGCTGGCCCACGCGGTGCTCGACGCGCTGCTCGGCGCGGCCGCGCTCGAGGACATCGGCGCCCACTTCCCCGACACCGACGAGCGCTGGCGCGACGCCGACTCGCTCGCGCTGCTGCGCGAGGCGACCGCGCTGCTCGCCGCCCGCGGGCTGCGGCCCGGCAACGTCGACGCGACGGTGGTCATCGAGCGCCCGCGGCTCGCCCCCCATCGCGAGCTCATGCGCGAGCGCCTCGCCGCCGCCCTCGGCCTGCCGGCCGAGCGCGTCAGCGTCAAGGCGACGCGCGGTGAGGGCATGGGCTTCGTCGGCCGCGAGGAGGGCGTTGCGGTGATGGCCGTGGCGCTCGTCGAGCCGCTGGGGTGACGCGGCGTCAGCCGCAGGGCCCCACGGCGGGCCGGCGCGACAGCGCGAGAAGCGCCGTCGCCGCGAGCAGCGAGCATCCGGCCGCGGCCACGGCGAACCACAGGGCCCAGCCTCCCGGCGGGGTCCACTCCGGCGCGCCCCAGCTGAGCAGCGAGCCGTGCAGGCCCAGGGCCGAGCGCTGCGCGTTGCGCCACAGCGCGAGGAGATGGACGGTCGCCGCGGCGACCGGCACGGCGACGACGAGCGCCCGGAGCACGACGGCCCGCAGGCGGTCACGGTTCTCGCTCACGAGCTTGCCCGCGAGGAGCGGGAGCGCGACCACGATGGGCAGGAGGTACCGGCCCTGGAGGCTCGCCCCGGTGAAGCGGATCGTGACGAGGTAGAGGGCGATGGGGACGAGCGGAACGGCGATCGCCGTCGCGACGAGCACGACTCGATCGCGCGCCGTGCGAACCGCGAAGAGCGCCGTCGCGACCAGCGCGACGACGATCGCCAGCCACAGCAGCGATCCCCAGCCCGGGAGCGCGAACTCGAGATAGGCCGGCGCGAACACGAGCTGGTGCGCGGCGTCGTCGAACTGGCGCAGCCCCGCGCGCAGGCCTCCGCGGGCATTGGCGACACCGAACACCGCGTCCGGTCCGTAGAAGCGGTCCCACGCCCAGCTGAGCGCGAGGCCGCCCAGGACGGCGGCGGCGGCGACCCAGGCGACGCGGCGGTTGTGAACGAGGCGCCACGCGACCCGCAGCCCCACCACCGCCACCCCGAGTGTGATCGCCAGCGCGACCCAGACCGGCGACGTCGGGCGGCTCAGGGCGAGCAGCGTCCCGCTCACGCCCGCCGCCGTCCACACCCACGCCGGCGAGGGATCGGCGGCTCGACGCGTGGCGTCGCGCCGCAGCCGCAGGAGGGCGGCGACTAACGCCACGCCGGCGGCGATCTCGAGCCCGCTGCCCGTGAGGCTCGTCGTGCAGAAGAGCATCATCGGCGTCACGGCGGCGACGAGCCCGAGGAGCGAGACGGGGCCCGCGGCGTGATTCCAGAGCAGCGCGACAGCGGTTGCGAGCAGCGCGAGACACGGGAGCAGACCGGCGAGCCGCCCCCAGCGCAGGGCGGGCACGGCCGCGGGGCCGAGCCGGACGCCGGCGGCGGGAAGCAGGTAGGGGAGCGGCTGGTAGTCGCCCACGTAGGTGGTCATGCGAGCGCCGCTCGAGGCCCGAGGCGCCACGTCGAGGCAGGCCGCCGAGCGGCTCGGGTCGAGCACATAGCACCCCGGGTCCGGCGGGACGAGGCGGGCGGGGACCGCGACCTCGCGCGAGTTCATCGCCAGCCACGCCTCCCGCCTGCTGAGTTCGGCGGCCGGGCGCGCCGTGAGCTCGTCGCCGGTCAGCGTGCCACCGGCGACGCCGACGGCGCGCAGGTAGTGAGCCTCCTCGTCGGGAGCGGCGAACGGGGGGTTGGCGAACGCCCAGACGAGCGCGATCAAGGCCCACGCGGCGACGAGGACCAGGGGTGTGCGAGCGCTCATCGTCTCGCGTTCTCGCGGGCGGCGACGGCCGCGTGTCAACAACCGGGCACGCTCAGGC
This sequence comes from uncultured Actinomycetes bacterium, assembly GCA_963728925.1. Classification (GTDB taxonomy): domain Bacteria; phylum Actinomycetota; class Thermoleophilia; order Solirubrobacterales; family Solirubrobacteraceae; genus JBBPZA01. Next base: position 433,186 of record CAVSMB010000014.1, read on the forward strand.
GAGTCCTCTGATGAGCGGGCCAGCCATTCGTCCGTTGCCGACACCAGGAATCTCCAGGCGCGGTGATGCTGCGGCTAGATTGCCTGCACCCGAGACATTGGAGCGACGATGAGCCCCGACCAGTCGTCCGGCGTGGACGAGACGACCGACACCGACGGTGCGCTGCTCGCCACGGCAGCGGAGGCCGACCTCGAGCCGGCGTCGGCCAGAAGCGCAAGCAGCGGTGGCGAGCACCCACCGGGGCACGCAGCGCCGGAGGAGTCAGCGTCTGCCGGGGATTCCTCCGGGCCCGCCGCTCGTCGCCAAGCCAATCCCTCGTAGGAGGCCCGAGCATGTTCCGCTTCAGCAACAACTATCCCTCGACCGTTTGGGTGATGCTCGAGTGGCACCACGCGAACTGCCCGGACGGGGGCGACTGGGAGAAGAAGGGCTGGTGGCAGATCGAGCCCGGACAGTCCGCGGTCGCCTACGGCGGCGACGTCAATGACGTCAACAGCTCCTGGTACTGGTTCGCCCATGCCCGCGACGGCGCGGTCTGGGCCGGCCCCTTCCAGGAGATCGTCCCCGACCACGCCTTCGACTGGTGCACGAACACCGCTGACACGAGCTCTCGCACGATTGGCATGCGCGAGGTGGACGTCGGGAACGTCGACAACTACACCGTCAACCTCACGTCCGGCTGAGGGGGCGACTAGGAGTCGCGTGAGCGCTTCGACCGCCGCCGCACCGCGCTGAGCGCCGCGCCCACGGCGAGCCCCAGCACGAAGGACAGCACGATCACCAGGATCAGTGGAGTCCTGGTCGTGCCCACCAGCCAGTGGACCGTCACCTTGTCCGTGTTGAGCACGGCGAAGACGGCCGCGATCGCGCCGGCCGCGATGCCGACCGGCAGCCGCCACCCGCCCTCCTTCTTTCGCCCGCCGGCGGCCGGTTCGAGCTTGCCGGTGCGGGACCTGTCGGCCACGCCCTACGCCGCCCGCGAGGTGCGCGCCCGGCGGCGCGCCGCGGCGCTCTTGCGCAGCTGCTCGTGCTCCACCTGGCGCTTGAGCTGCGCGAGGGTCCGGCGCAGGTGGCCGCGCACGGTCGGGCCGGCGATGCGCTCGGCGACCCAGCCGAAGATGCCCGCGCCGGCGACGCCGTAGGCGAGCCGCATCTCCACGCGGGTGCGGCCCGGGACGCGCTCGCGCAGCCGCCAGCGGCCGCGCTGATCGATGCCGGTGATCGACACCCAGGCCATGTCGGACGGCGCGTTGAACTCGACGACCTCGATCAGGCCGCCGACCTCGGCCGAGCCGACGCGCATCAGCATCCGGTAGCGCGCGCCCTCGCCGGTCGGCGCCTCGCTCACCACCTCCCAGCGGGTGAAGCCCGACATGAAGTGCAGATAGCGCGAGGGGTCGGCGAGCTGCTCCCAGACGCCCTCGGGCGTGGAGGAGATCTCGATCGACTCGACGATCCTCATCCGAGGATCGGCAGGCGCCGCTCGGAGGCCAGCGCGTCGAGGGTCTCTTGCATGAGGCGCAGCACGTGGTCGTAGACCTCGTCGAGGTCGGGCTCGGGGCCGAACTCCTCGCGCAGGTGGATCGGGGGCAGCGCCTCGACGACGATCTTCGCGGGCAGCGGGATGTGCCCGAGCATGTCGCCGACGTTCAGTCCCCACGGGAGGGCGATCGAGATCGGCACCACCTTCAGGCGGAAGGCGCGGTCCAAGCCGAGCACCCGCGCGAGCGTCTCGCCACGGCTCAGGAACAGCGCGGTCTCCTGACCGCCGATCGACACGACGGGGACGATCGGCACGTCCTGGGCCAGCGCGAGCCGGATGAAGCCCTTGCGCCCGTCGAAGTCGACCCGGTGGCGCTGCCAGGTCGGTCGGTGGACCTCGTAGTCCCCGCCCGGGTAGACGAGCAGCGCGGCGCCCGACTCCAGCGCCTTCTGGGCGTTCTGCGGCGAGGCGGCGACGGTGCCGTACTTGCGCAGGAAGCCGAGCCCGGGCATCGAGAGCACGAGGTTGTGGGCGAGCTGGTAGAAGGCGCGCTCGACGCCGAAGTACGCGTTGAAGGCGAGCGAGAGGACGATGGTGTCGGGCGTGAGATTCCCCCCGGAGTGGTTGCCCACCAGCAGCACGCCCCCGCGCTCGGGGATGTTCCCCAGCCCGCGGACCTCGCCGCGGAAGTACAGGCTCGCTGCGAGCCACAGGCGCGGCAGGCTCTCCCGGATGTAGTCGGGGTCGCGCTCGTCGAGATCGGCGGCCGGAATGCGCGAGCCGACCTGTCCGGCGACGCCGCGCGCGAGGCGTCCGAGCAGCGAGCCGTCCGCCCGCGCCTCGGGCTCGTGACCGTTGCGCGACGCCCGTTCGGCTGTGCCGGTGCCGCTCATGGGGCCAGTCTAGGCGCGCCGCGCGGCGAACGCTACCGCGCGACGACCGCGGCGGGGCGCGCGGGGCGACCGGACCGGCCGCCCCGCGCACGCCCACCGGCGCTCGAGGCGGCGGAGCGCCGGCACCTCGGGCTCGGAGCCCGGCCCCGACCCTGGTAGGTCTCGTTCGTGCGGTCGCCAGAGGCTCCCTCGAGGTCGTAGTTCCACTTGGTCGGCCAGTTGTGGTTCGGGTCGACGCCGTCCTGCTCGGTGATCTGGCCGTCGCCGTCGTTGTCGCGCAGGTTCTTGCGCCAGAGACGGTTCCCGGGCGCGGTGAAGGTGTAGTCGTAGCCGTCGGGATTGACGATCGGGACGAACCACAGCTCGCGCTGGCTCACCAGCCGGCGGATGCCGGGGCCGTCGCGCTGGTCCTTGTTGGCCAGCACGTACTCGAAGAGCCGGCGCTCGGTCTCGGCCGCGATCCACTCGCGGGCGTCCTGGACGGCGTTGTACAGCACCGCCGGGCGCGCGCCGTCACGCGTGCGCTTCGCGTCGGCGCTGACCTTGTAGGCGACGATCGGCTGGCCGAGCACCGAGCGCCCGATGACCTCGCGCTTGACGACGTCGGGGTTCGCGCGGGCGGGGTCGCGGTAGATGGCCTTGAGCGGCTTGAGCGGCGTCGCGCATGTCGTGGGACACGGCGCGGGCTTCAGGCTCCAGGGGCGGAAGACGTCGTAGCCGTGCGTCGAGGCGGGAAGCGGAGCGGCAGTTGTGACCGCCGCGGTCCGCCGCCCGGGCCGGGCGCGTCTACCCCCACGCAGCGGGCGCACGGTGGCGCCCTTGCGGGCGATCGCGGCCGCCTTGCTCGGGGTGGCGACGATGTAGAACCGGCCCTTGCGGCCGGTGACCGACGCCTCCTGAAGGTCGAAGCCCGCGCGGGCGAGCTCGTCGGTGTTCACCTTTCGCTGACCACGTACTGACGCAGCGGCTTGGACGACCTTGCGCGGCTTGGCTGCCGCCGACTGGACGCTACCGAACCGCTCGCGAAAGCGTCACGCCGCTCGCCGTGCGGGCAGCCGGCCGCCCAGCGCGTCGACCTGCGCGAAGTAGCGCCGCACCAGGCCGTTGGTCTGCTCGGGACGCTCGACCTGCGGGGCGTGTCCGCACCCCTCGAGGACGATCTGCTCCGCGCGCGGCAGCCAGCGCGCGACGTGGCGGCGAAACCCGGCCGGGACGAGGGTGTCGTGCGAGGACCACACGAAGAGCGCCGGCGGCTGCAGGCCGGCGAGCCGCGGGTAGAAGCCGTCGCGCCCGAAGGGCGCGTCGAGGTAGATGTTGCGCGCTGACGCAAGGAAGGCGAGCCGCGCCGTCGGCGACCCGTAGATGCGCTGGAACTCGTCGGTCGCGACGTCGGCCACGCTCGGGTCCACGAGCTCGGGGTCCGCGAACATGGCCGCGAAGCGTCGCGAGACGGTGTCGCGCGAGAAGCGGTGGGGGAGCAGGCCGAGCTCGGGACGCAGCAGGCGCACGAGCCGGTGCCAGTCGCGGCGCACGAAGGCCACGGCCGGGCACAGCAGGGCGAGAGCGGACACCCGCGCCGGGTCGGTGAGCGCGACCTCGATGGCCACGCGGCCTCCCATCGAGTTGCCGACCACGTGGGCGCGCTCGACGCCGAGCTCGTCCATCGCGCCAAGGACGGCGCGCGCGAACCAGCGCGCGTCGTACGGGGCGAGGGCCGGCTTGCTCGACGAGCCGAAGCCCGGGAGGTCGAGGGCGTGCACGCGGTGGTCGCGGCTCAGGGCGGCCGCAGTGTCGAGGAACGAGGCCTTCGTCGCGCCCAGGCCGTGGAGGAGGAGCACGTCGCGGCCCTCGCCCATCGTCAGGGTCGACAGCGACAGGCGCCCGACGCGAACGTCGCGCAGGGTGATCAGGGGGTCGCGGCCGTTGGGGCGGCGGAAGAAGCCCTCGAAGGCCACAGCCAGGTCGAGGTCGCCGCGCATGGAGAGGTGGCGCCGGGAGAACGCCTCGATGCCGCTCAGGCGGCCCTCGCGAAGCGCCAGCCAGGTCGCGGCGTCGGTGCCAATGGTCACGTCGGGCTCGCGGCTCGTCGAGCCCTTGCGCACCCGGGCGCCGTGCGTCGTGAGCCGGACCTCCCACGTGTGGCCGACATCGGCGAGCCGCACGTGGTAGGTCGCGTCGAAGCCCGGCGGCGCGCCCAGGTAGCGCGACGGCAGGCCGCGGAAGGCCTGCTCGACGAGCTCGAGCGCCGGTGCCGTCCTCACAGACAAGGGCTCGGGACCCTAGCGCCCGTGCCCGGCGCCACGCGCCACCGGCGGTAGGGTCCCCGCACTATGCGGGAGATTCGCCTGCACGACACCCGGTCGGGAGAGGTGCGGGCGCTCGAGCCGCGCGAGCCGGGACGGGTGGCGATCTACGCCTGCGGCCCGACGGTCTACGGCCGCATCCATGTCGGCAATGCGCGGCCGTACGTCGTCTTCTCGCTCCTCAAGCGCTTCCTGGAGCACGAAGGGCTCGACGTGGACCTCGTGGTCAACGTCACCGACGTCAACGACAAGATCTACGACGCCGCGCGCGAGGGCGGCGTCGCGAGCGCGGACCTCGCCCGCGAGATGACGGCCTTCTACGAGCAGGACACCGACCGCCTGGGCCTCGGGCGGCCCGACCACGAGCCGCGCGCCGCCGACACCATCGGCCCGATCGTCGCGCTCATCGGGCGCCTCGTCGAGCGCGGGCACGCCTACGCGGCCGGCGGCGACGTGTTCTTCCGGGTTGCCTCATGGCCGGACTACGGCTCGCTCTCCCACCAGGATCCCTCCCGCATGGACCAGGGGGAGGGGGTGGAGGGCGCGGAGCGCAAGGAGGATCCGCGCGACTTCGCGTTGTGGAAGGGGCGAAAGCCCTCGGAGGACACGTGGTGGCCGTCGCCGTGGGGGGAGGGCCGGCCGGGATGGCACATCGAGTGCTCGGCCATGGCCGAGGACCTCCTCGGGCTCGACTTCGAGATCCACGCCGGGGGCTCGGACCTCGTCTTCCCGCACCACGAGAACGAGGCCGCCCAGAGCGAGGCGGCGCACGGCGTGCGGCTGGCGCGCCTGTGGGTCCACAACGGCATGGTGCAGATGGGCGAGGAGAAGATGGCCAAGTCGGTCGGCAACATCGCACTGCTGCACCAGGCGCTCGATGAGTTCGGCCGCGACGCGCTCGTCGCCTACTTCCTCGGCGGCCACTACCGCCAGCCGATCGCCTTCTCGGCCGAGCGGCTGGGGGACGCGCGCGCGCGCGTCGCGCGCATACGCGAGGCGGGACGGCGCCTGGAACGCGGCCCGTCGCCGCGCGCGATGGCACCGCTGCTCGACCGCTTCCTCGACGCGCTGGCCGACGACTTCAACACGCCGGAGGCGCTGGCGGTGGTCGCCGAATGGGTTCGCGAGGCGAACCGGCATGGCGCGGGGGTGGGCGACGCCGACCTGCGCGAGATGCTCGGGCTGCTCGGACTGGAGACGCTGCTCGACGTCGAGGAGGGTGACGGCGAGCCGCCCGCGGAGCTGCGCGAGCTCCTGCGGCGACGCGAGACGGCCCGGGAGTCACGGGACTTCGGGCAGGCCGACGCCCTGCGCGAGCAGATCCGCGCTGCGGGCTGGGAGGTCCGCGATGGGCCGCAGGGGCCGGAGCTCGTCCGCGCGGGATAGGAGCCTCGGGCGCGACGGTGGCCGCCGCCCGCCCTCGCCCGACCGGTCCGGCGACCGGCCTGAGCGCGGCGACGCCGATCGCCGGTCGCCCCGGCCCGACGCCGCTCCCCCCGGCGACGTCCTCTACGGCCGCAACCCCGTCCGCGAGGCGCTTCGGGGGCGGCGGGCGGTTCGGCGGGTGTGGGCCACGGAGGGCGCGGCGCGGGAGCCGTGGCTCGAGGGGGTGGAGGTGGTCCGCTCCGGCGCCGCCGAGCTCGCCGAGCGCTGCGGCTCGCCCGACCACCAGGGGATCTGCGCGGCGGTCGACCCCTACCCCTACGCCGACGCACAGGCGATGGTGGCCGAGCCGGCGCCGCTCATCGTCGCGCTCGACGAGGTCCAGGACCCGGGCAACCTCGGGGCGATCTGCCGCACCGCGGAGGCTGCCGGGGCGACCGGCGTGGTCCTGCCCGGTCGGCGGGCCGCCGCGGTCACCGCGGCGGTGGCCAAGGCCGCGGCAGGGGCGGTCGAGCACCTGCCGGTCGCGCGTGTACGGAACCTCGCCGACTTCCTCGCCGACGCCAAGGCCGCCGGCGCATGGTGCTACGGCGCCGCGGCGGGGGCGGGGACGCCCTACGACGGGCCCGACTACCACGGCGGCGTGGTGCTCGTCCTGGGCTCGGAGGGGCGCGGCCTGCGACCGCGGGTAGCGGCCGCGTGCGACGCGCTCGTCGCGATCCCGATGCACGGGCGCGTCGACTCGCTCAACGTCGGCGCGACGGCCGCCGTCCTGCTGTACGAGATCTTGCAGGTACGCAGGCAGAACGGTTGACAGCGGGTCATAACTGTGGGAGATTGACGCCGCTTCAACGTGAACCTGAGGGTTTACCTCGGGAGGAGACCGGCGACGCTCGCGGGAGGCGACGGCGCCACGAACGCCGATCTGGCTGCAGAAACAGCCTGGAAAGGACCACTCGTGGCCCAGCTCTTCGCTCAAGCTCAGTCTCGACCACAGCTTGAGGATTCTTACCTCGTGGCTCTCGCCAAGACCGGGAGCACCGACGCGTACGACCGCTTGCTGCGGCGCTACTACGGCTTCGTGCGGCTCAAGGCGTCGTCCTACTTCCTGGTGGGTGGCGACGGGGACGACCTGATCCAGGAGGGCCTCGTCGGCCTCTACAAGGCGATCCGCGACTACCGCACGGACCGCGAGTCGAGCTTTCGCAACTTCGCCGAGCTGTGCATCACCCGCCAGATCATCACCGCGGTCAAGACCGCGACGCGCAACAAGCACGCGCCGCTCAACCAGTACGTGTCGTTCTCGGCCTCGCCGGCGTCGATCGACGACGGCGAGCCGACCCTCGACGAGGTGCTCCCCGGGCCGGCCGTCCACGATCCGGTCAACCAGGTGATCTCCTCCGAGGAGCTGCGGTCGCTCGTCGCGTGCCTTTCCTCGGTCCTCTCAGAGCTCGAGTCGCGCGTGCTGTCGCTCTACCTCGACGGGCACTCCTACGAGCACATCGGCGAGCGGCTGGACTGCGACACCAAGACGGTGGACAACGCGCTGCAGCGCGTGAAGCGCAAGGTTGGCGCGCACCTCGCGTCGCGGAGCGTGGCTCTCTAGGCGGCCTCGCCGACGAGCGGTCGCCGCCGGGGTGGACGCCGCCGGGGCGCCTTCGGGGGGCCGTCCGCCTACCATCCCCTTCGTGCCCACCTGGCTGATCATCGTGCTCGCGGCCGTCGTCGTGCTCGTGGTCGTCCTGGCCGTGGCCGGCGGCATCATGGTCCAGCGCCGACGGGTCCGTGAGCTGCCCGAGTTCCGTGCCCAGGTCGACGAGGCCGACCGCGCGCTCGCGGCCGCTCACGCCAAGGACCGCGGCTGGGAGCCCGAGGCGCTCCGCGAGAGCGCGCGCGCCGCCTTCGCGAGCGAGCGGCCCGGTGTCGGCGTGCGCGACATGCAGCTCGTCCAGGTCGCCGACCCGCCGGGCCTCGAGGAGGACCGGGCCGTGTTCCGCTTCGAGACCGAGGACGGCGCCGTGCACCACCTCACCCTCGGGCGCAGCGTCGACGGGTGGCGCCTCGCCGGCGTCCGCTGACCCCGGACCCGGCTCAGCGGCGCGAGAACGGCGTTTCCGGGCGCTCCTGCGCCACGCCGTCGACCTCCACGTCGACGCGCTCGTCGTAGAAGCAGAGCCGGTCCTTGATCGGCGCCACGTCGCGCGCGGGCGCGGGGTAGTGCCAGACGATCGCCGCTTCCAGTGAGTCGTCGAGCGCCACCGCGTGGTAGGACGCGGTGCCCTTGTAGGCGCACACGCTCGTGGTGTCGTCGTCGCGCAGCAGCGACGCGTCGACGTCCTCGGGCGGGAGGTACCAGCGCGGCGGCAGGCCGGTCTCGAAGAGCAGGAGCGCGTTCGAGCTCTCGGCGAGCGTCCGGCCCTCGAGTGAGACCCGCACGCGCCGGCTGGTCTCGCGCACGTCGTGCGGTGGTAGGGGTCGCGCGGGTGCCCGAAGACCGGCTCGTCCTCCTCGAGCCACTCGTCGAGCGCCTCGAAGTAGAAGCTCAGGTGGTCGCGCAGGTCGGGGGCGCCCTCGATCGGCTCGGGATAGGTCCACGCCGCGTTCTCGGCGACGCGGTCGCCGACGGCGACCGTGACGTAGGAGGCGTCGCCCTTGATCGGGCAGTGGGTGTGCTTGTCGGTGGGCTGAGCAGGTCCTGGCGGACGTCCTCGCGAGGGAAGTACCAGCGCAGCATCAGCCCGGACTCATGCAGGAGCTTGGCCCGCGTGCTGTCCACCACGACCTCACCGCCGAGGAAGCCCGGACGCGCCGCGGGGAGTCCTCCCACCAGATGACGCGCCCGTCGACCGAGACCGCGTCGTTGAAGGTCCCGCCGGGGTGCTGGCCGAACGGCCCGGTTCCCAGGGTCAGCGCCATGTCCGTCTCCTCAGCTCGGTGCCACCTCCTTCGAGGGTAGAACGCCGGCCGCCTGGCGATAGCGCTCGGCGAGCGTCCGGAAGCGGTCGACCAGCTCCGGCGGCTCGTGGACCTCGAAGTCGACGCCGAGCATCCCGACGCGCACGGCGATCCACTCCAGCGAGTCGTCGCTCGTCCGGTACTCGCACGTGGTCGCGTCCACCGGCGTCAGCGTGCCCCACAGCTGGCGGACGGAGCCAACGACCTCACCCGCCGACGCGTGGAGGGTGATGCGCGCCTGGTGGCGGTAGGGCGCCTTCGAAAGGGTCGACGCCACGAACGACGCGGCATCGCCGCCCGGGAGGTCACGCGCGCCGAACCGCGTCCCGGCGCCCGCAGGGCGCTCGAGCCGGTCGACACGGAAGGTCCGCCATCCGTCGCGGTCGACGTCCCACGCGACCAGGTACCACCGATGGCCGAGGTTCACGAGGCTGTTGGGCTCGACAAGGCGCCGGGTCTCGCTCCCGTCGCGCGCGCGGTAGGCGAAGCGCAGGCGTTCGCGGTCGCGGCAGGCGCCGGCCAGGACGGTCAGCGCCTCGGGGTCGACCATCGGGCCGCTGGCCGCGAGCGTGGTCGTCGCCCGCTGGAGCGCGTTGACGCGCCGGCGCAGGTGCGCGGGCAGGACCTGCTGGAGCTTGACCAGCGCGCGCACGGAGGTCTCCTCGATCCCCGCGACCGAGGCGCGCGCCGCGGTGCGGAGCCCGACGGCGATCGCCACCGCCTCGTCGTCGTCGAGCAGGAGCGGCGGCATCGCGGTGCCTGCGTGCAGTCGGTACCCTCCGGCGGGTCCCGTGGACGCGTCCACCGGGTAGCCGAGGGCGCGCAGCCGCTCGACGTCGCGGCGGATGGTGCGGCCCGACACGCCCAGGCGGCGCGCAAGCTCCTCGCCGGGCCAATCGCGTCGCGTCTGCAGGAGCGAGAGCAGCTTGAGGAGGCGTCCCGAGGTCTCCGTCATGGCGACCACGAGCATCGCAGGATTCAAGGACAGCTCCTGACCTAAACCCCTCATACAGTGAGCGATATGCCAACCAACGCACCAGACGGCACCCTTCGGGCCGTCGAGGAAGGCGCCCCCATCACAGAGCAGGGCTCCGAGCCGGCGATCAGCGTCGCGGGCCTCGTCAAGTCCTTCGGGGACGTGCGCGCGCTCGACGGCGTGGACTTCGAGGCCGCCCAGGGCACCGTGCTCGGGCTTCTCGGTCCCAACGGCGCGGGCAAGACGACCGCGGTGCGGGTCCTCACGACGTTGCTCAAGCCCGACGCGGGCACCGTTCGGGTCGCCGGCCTCGACGTCGTCCGCGACGCGGCGCGCCTGCGCCAGCGCATCGGCCTGGCGGGCCAGTACGCGGCAGTCGACGAGAACCTCACCGGGCTGGAGAACCTCACGATGGTCGGTCGCCTGTACGGGATGCGGCGCGCCGAGGCGAAGCAGCGCGGCTCCGCGCTGCTCGAGCGCTTCGACCTCGTCGACGCAGCCAAGCGCCCGGCCAAGACCTACTCCGGCGGCATGCGCCGTCGGCTCGACCTCGGCGCGGCGCTCGTCGCGAGCCCGCCGGTGCTCTTCCTCGACGAGCCGACGACGGGCCTTGACCCGCGCAGCCGCCTGGAGGTGTGGGCGACGATCGAGGGCCTCGTCGCCGAGGGGACCACCGTGCTCCTGACCACGCAGTACCTCGACGAGGCAGACCGGCTCGCCGACGCGATCGCGGTCATCGACCGCGGCCGCGTGATCGCCGAAGGCACGTCCGACGAGCTCAAGGACCGCGTCGGCGGCGAGCGTCTGGAGGTCCGCCTCTCGGACACCGGCCAGGCCCCGGTGGCGACGGAGGCGCTCCTCCCGATGACCGACGAGTGCACGACCACCGAGGACGGCATCGTGAAGCTGGCGGTCCGCGGGCGCAGCGGGACGATCGTCGAAGCCGTGCGCCGGCTCGACGAGGCCGGCGTCGGGGTCGACGACCTCGGCCTGCGGCGCCCGACGCTCGACGACGTGTTCCTGACGCTCACCGGCCACGCGGCCGAGGCCGACGACGAGGAGAAGGAGGCGGCATGAGACGGCTCGTGACCGACACCGTCGTGGTGGCCGAGCGCAACCTCGTGCGCCTGCCCCGCGCCCCTGACCTGCTGCTCGCCTTCACCGTGCAGCCGGTGATGTTCACGCTCCTCTTCGTCTACGTGTTCGGCGGGGCGATCAGCACTCCGGGGTACAGCTACGTCGACTTCCTGATCCCGGGGATCATCGTCCAGAACATCGCCTTCGGCGGGTTCGTCACCGCGCTTGGGCTGTCCGAAGACCTCAACAAGGGCCTGATCGACCGCTTCCGGTCGCTGCCGATGGCGCGGCCGGCCGTGCTCGCGGGCCGGACGCTGGCCGACGTGGTGACCAACACCCTCTCGGTCTGCGTCCTGGTCACCACTGGGCTCATCATCGGCTTCACCTTCTCGACGAGCGCCGGGGAGATCCTGGCCGGCTTCGCGATCCTGCTGCTCTTCGGCTACGCGTTCTCGTGGGTCTTCGCGCTGCTGGGCCTGCTCGTCTCCTCGCCGGAGGCGGCGAACTCGCTCGGGTTCATCGCGGTCTTCCCGCTGACCTTCATCTCGTCGGCCTTCGTCCCGGTGGACTCGATGCCCGCGGCGCTGCAGTGGTTCGCCGACGTCAACCCGTTCACCGTCGTCGTCGACGCGATGCGCCATCTGTGGGTCGGCGCCCCCGCCGGCAACAGCGTATGGGGCGCGGTGGTGTGGTCGCTCGTGATCATCGCGGTGTTCGCACCGCTCGCGGTCGCCCGCTACCGCCGCACGGCGGCGAGCTGAGCTGGTTCCCCGGGCTCAACTCCCGGCGGCTGTGGACGTTGGTCGATGCTTCCGGCAAGCGCGACCCCGGGGTGTTTACGGCGTCGGGCGAGGAAGGAGAGGGACCGGCGGATGGCGGGATTTGGTCGCCGTGAGATGCGCGCTCTTGACCTCCGGCTCGACCGCGGCGAGAGCGGTCCTCCCGCATCCAGAGAGCCCGCCCTCGGACTCGAACCGAGATGACCCACCTTACAAGGGTGGTGCTCTACCAATTGAGCTAGGCGGGCGGGACCTCGTAGTCCGCGGCCCAAGCGGATCCCGGCGCACTGTCCGTTGGCCGCAGCGTCGACCCGAAGCCTACCCGCGGTCCGGGGTAGGTCCTCGATCGGCACGGCGTACAGCCTCCCGTTCTCGGGGCAGTGGACGAGGAACAGCTCGACCTCTCTTCGGACGCGGTTGACTTTCGGCCTATCCGTGGCGCCGCGGGACCGGTACCGTCGGTCTCGCACCGCCACGCGACAGGGAGGCTGAGATGGGCTGGTCCTACGCGCACGGCACGTCCGAGGTTCCGCTCCGGTCCGAGACGATCGGCGGGGCGCTCTCGCGCACGGCCGCGCGCGTGCCGGAGGCCGAGGCGCTCGTGTCGCGCCACCAGGGGGCGCGGCTGACGTACGCGGAGCTCGACGAGCAGGTCGACCGGCTGGCGCGGGCGCTGATGACCGCGGGGATCGAGCGGGGCGACCGCGTCGGCGTCTGGAGCCCCAACTGCGTGGAGTGGGTGCTCGTGCAGTACGCCACGGCGCGGATCGGCGCGATCCTCGTCAACATCAACCCGGCCTACCGGACCTCCGAGCTCGCCTACGCGCTGGCCCAGTCGGGCTGCCGGCTGCTCGTCTCGGCCGCGGAGTACAAGTCCTCGGACTACCGCGCGATGCTCGACGAGGTCGCGCCCGGCCTCGCGGCGCTGGAGCGCACGGTGTTCATCGGCACGGAGGGCTGGGACGCGCTGCTCGCGCAGGCCGACGGGACTCCCGACGCCGCGATGCGCGAGCGCGCCGCGTCGCTGCAGTTCGACGACCCGATCAACATCCAGTACACCAGCGGAACGACCGGGTCGCCGAAGGGCGCGACGCTCAGCCACCACAACATCCTCAACAACGGCTTCTTCGTCGGTGAGCTGTGCCATCTCGGCGAGGAGGACCGGATCGCCGTGCCCGTGCCCCTCTACCACTGCTTCGGGATGGTCATGGGCAACCTCGCGGCGGTCACCCACGGCTCGTGCATCGTCTACCCGGAGTCGGCCTTCGAGCCCCGCTCGTGCCTGGAGGCTGTGGCCGCCGAGCGCTGCACCGCGCTCTACGGGGTGCCGACGATGTTCATCGCGCAGCTCGCGCTGCCCGACTTCGCCGACCATGACCTCTCCAGCCTGCGGACGGGGATCATGGCCGGATCCCCCTGCCCGGCGGAGGTCATGCGCCGCGTGATCTCCGACATGCACATGGACGAGGTGGCCATCTGCTACGGGATGACCGAGACCTCTCCGGTGTCCACCCAGACCGCGGCCGACGACCCGCTCGAGCGGCGCGTGGGCACCGTCGGGCGCGTGCACCCGCACGTCGAGGTCAAGATCGTCGACCCCGAGAGCGGCGCGATCGTCCCGTGCGGCGAGCCGGGCGAGCTGTGTACGCGCGCCTACTCGGTGATGCTCGGCTACTGGAAGGACCGCGAGCAGACCGAGGAGGCCATCGACCGCGCGCGCTGGATGCACACCGGCGACCTCGCGACGATGGACGACGAGGGCTACGTCGACATCGTCGGGCGCATCAAGGACATGATCATCCGCGGCGGCGAGAACGTCTATCCGCGCGAGATCGAGGAGTTCCTCCACACCCACCCCGAGGTCACGGACGTCTCGGTCTTCGGCGTCCCCGACGAGCGCTACGGCGAGGAGATCATGGCCTGGGTGCAGCTCAGGCAGGGCGCGGCCGTCGACGAGGACGGCCTGCGCGAGTTCTGCCGCGGGCGCATCGCCCACTACAAAGTGCCGCGCCATGTCACGGTGGTCGACGCCTTCCCCATGACGGTCACCGGCAAGGTGCAGAAGTTCGTGATGCGCGACCAGGCCATCCAGGAGCTCGAGCTGCACGAGGCGACGACCGCGTAGGGAGCGTCAGGCGAGCCGCGCGCGCCACCACGCCACGGTGTCCTCGAGTGTCCGGCGCAGGGGGATCGAGGGCGACCAGCCGGTCGCCTCACGGAGGCGCCGCGGGTCGCCGCGGACGTCGAGCACCTCGTGCTCGCGGACGAGCGCGGGGTCGACGTCGTGGACGACCGGCAGGCCGGTGACCTCGCCCAGCAGCGCGACGATCTCCTCCACCGAGGCCGAGCGACCCGAGCAGACGTTGTAGGGGCCGGGCGCTGCGCCCTCGCCGAGCAGGCGGTAGGCGCGCACGACGTCGCGCACGTCGGTGTAGTCGCGGCGCGGCGCGGGGTTGCCCGAGACGATGCGCGCGCGGCGCTCGCCGGACACGAGCGCGCCCGCCGCCTGGCGCGCGAAGGAGGAGACTGCGTAGTCGGACCCCTGACCGGGCCCGGCGTGGTTGAAGGCCCGGGCCCGGACGACGCGAAGCTCGTGCGCGTCCGCGTAGAAGCCGGCGAGCAGGTCGGCTCCCGCCTTGGAGACCGCGTAGGGGTTCTGCGGGCGCAGCGCGGCGTCCTCGTCGACCGGCAAGCGCGCCGGCGGCCCGTAGATCTCGCCACTGGAGGCGACGACGACGGCGGCGTCCGGCGCCTCCAGCCGCACGGCCTCGAGCAGGTTGAGCGTCGTCGCCGTGTTCGCCTGCAGCGTCGCGGCCGGATCGCGCCAGGCCGCGGGCACGAAGGCGCGCGCGGCGAGGTGGTGGACGACTCCGGGCGACGCCTCCCGGACGGCGCGACGCGCGGCGCCGGGGTCGGCCAGGTCGGCGGCGATCCAGCGGTGCGCAGCCGCGGGGCCGGGGGCGCGGGCCAGCGCGACGACCTCGTCGCCCGCGGCGGCGCACGCGTCGACGAGGTGGGCGCCGGCGAAGCCGCTCGCCCCGGTGACGAGCACGCGGCTCAGCGAGCCGCCCTCAGGAGGCGCGAGCCGAGACGAGCTGCTCGAGGCTGCCGTGGCCGTTGGAGGACACCACGTCCTCGTTGACGACGGGCAGCGCCTCGGGATGCGGGTTGAGGCGGCGCTCGAGCTCGCCGAGCACGACGCCGAAGAGCGCATGGCGCCAGGTCGCCTGGGCGAACGCGCGGCGGTTCCCGGTCAGTCGCGGGAGCTGCTCGCGGGCGGGGTGGAAGCGGTCGGTGAGACGGCCCGCCGGCCACAGCCCCACGTGCTCGGCCAGCCCGGCGACGGGCCCGCGGGCCCACGTGGGGAGCGGGGCGAGCGGGGCGACGTTGGCGTAGGCCGCTCCGAACAGCGCGCCGTTGACGCAGTGCAGCCACAGGCCGACCGGATACCAGGCCCTCCCGCGCGTGACCGCCTTGCCCAGCAGCTCGACGTCGTCGTAGCGGCTGGCGAAGACGCGCTTGTCGAGCGGCTGCTGCGCGGCCCACGTCGCGGCGGCGGCGGCGCCGGCCAGAGCGCCACGCACGGTGCGGTCGCGGTGAGACGCCATGAGGGCCAGGACTGTAACGACCGGGCGCGCCTCGGGTATCGCCGTATGTGGACCTGGCGTCACACCACGCGCGGGCGCGTGAGCGCGGAGTCAACCCGGTGGTCTACTGGGTCGCGCGCGCGCTCTTCCAGCCGTTCTTCCACGTCTACTTCCGGCTCGTCCGCACGGGCCGCGAGCACGTTCCCGCGCGCGGCCCGGTCATCTTCGCCTCCAACCACCGCAGCTTCCTTGACCCGTTCATCATCGGGACGCTCGCCCGCCGCCCCGTGTACTACGTGGCCAAGAAGGAGCTCTTCCGCAAGCCGCTCGTCGCCTGGTTCCTCAACTCGCTCGGCGCCTTCCCCGTCGAGCGCGGGCACAGCGACGCCGAGATGCTCGAGACGGCGCGGCTGATCCTGGAGCGCGGCGACGCGCTGGCGATCTTCCCCGAGGGCACGCGCATCCGGCCCGGGTCGCTGGGCACACCCAGGCGCGGGGTGGGCCGCTTGGCCCTGGAGACCGGCGCGCCCGTCGTCCCTGTGGCGGTCATCGGAACCGAGGCCATCCGCCGCGGCTGGCGCATCCGGCCCCACCGCGTACGCATCCGCTGCGGGCGACCGCTCACCTTCCCGCGCGTCGAGCGTCCCTCGCGTCAGCTGGCGATCGCGGTGACCGAGCGGATCTGGCCCTGCGTGATGCTGCAGTGGGAGTGGCTCGGCGGCCTGCCGCCGCTGCGGCGCGCGACGGTGATCGGCGCGGGGTCGTGGGGTACGGCGGTCGCCGTCATGCTCGCGCGCGCGGGCCTCGAGGTCGAGCTGGGCTGCCGGACGCGCGAGCAGGCCGACGCGATCGCGGCGTCCGGAACCAACGAGCGCTACCTCCCCGGGCTCGAGCTGCCCGAACGGGTGCGCGTCGCCCGGGCCTCGGAGCTCAGCCTCGCCGCCCAGGACCTCGTCTGCTTCGCGGTGCCCGCCCGCGACCTGCCCGCCGCGGTCGCCGCCCACGGCGGCGCGGTCGCGCCGCGCGCCGGCGTGCTCGTCCTGTCCAAGGGGCTCGTCCCCCCGCTCGGCACCCTACCGGCGGCCTACGTCGCCGAGCGAACGCGCGCGCGTGCGGTGGCATGCGTCGCCGGCCCCGGCCACGCCGCAGACGCGCTCGACCACGGCGCCTCGGTCGTGCTGGCCTCGGTGGACGCCGGCTTCACCCGCCAGGTGGGCGACGCGCTGCGCGGCGCGCGGCTGGACGTCCACTCCAGCGACGACGTGCTCGGCGTCGAGATGGCGGCTTGCGCGAAGAACGTCGCGGTGCTCGCCGCCGCCGCGGCGGGCAGCGCCGGCCCCAACGCCGCCGGTGCGGCGGCGGGCAAGGTGTTCGCCGAGGTGGACGCGCTCGCGCGGGCGCGCGGGGCGCGCGGGGAGACCTTCGCCGGCCTCGCCGGCGCCGGCGACCTCGTCGCGACCGTCGTTGCCGCCGGGAGCCGGAACCGCCGTGCCGGCGAGCTGCTCGCGCATGGCGTTCCCGCCGAGGAGGTCGGGGTGGCGCTCGGCCAGGCGGCCGAGGCGGTCGACACCGTCCCGCTGCTCGCCGCCCTGCTCAGCGACGCCGGGGTGCGGGCGCCGACCGTGGCGGGGCTCGGCGAGCTGCTCGAAGGCCGCATCGCCCCCGAGCGCTGGGCGAGCTCGCTGACCGCTCCGGCCGCGCCGGCGTCCGGCCGCCCGGCGCGAGCTGCGTAGGGTGCCCGCCGGAGAACCGCGGGTAGTGTCTGGGATGTGGACGACCCGGCGGCCAAGGCGAAGCTCGACGCCGAGTTCTCCGACCTCTACCGGCGCCACCTGCGCGATGTCTACAGCTACAGCTACTACCGTGTCGGCAACCACCACGACGCCGAGGACCTCACCGAGCAGACCTTCCTGCAGGCCTACCGCCACTTCGACCGCGCCCAGCGCGAGTCCGACGGTCGGCCGCTGCGGCCGTGGCTCATCCGCATCGCCCACAACCTCGCGGCGAACTTCTACCGCGACCGATCCCGCCGTCCCGAGGCGGCGATGGAGGACGCGGGGGTGATCTCGGCGCCTCACGACACAGAGTCGCTCGTCGAGGGCCGCGACGAGCTCTCCCGCATCCTCGCGGGGGTGCGCGAGCTGCCCGGCGATCGCCGCGAGGCGCTCATCATGCGCTTCGCGCTCGGCATGGACAACCGTGAGATCGCCCGGGCCCTCGGCCGCACCGACGGCGCCACCAAGGTCCTCCTGCACCGCGCCATCCGGCAGCTCGAGGGGATCGTCGGCTCCTACGACAGCGAGGGGAGCAGCCCGAAGGGCGGAGCCCTGGCCGGCGGCGTGACGCGAGAGGAGCCGTCGCGGTGACCGGCGAGGCCGCCGACCTCGAGGCTCTGCTGCGCCGCGCGCTCGTGCCCGTCGAGCCGCCCGAGGAGCTCTCGGCCCGGCTCGAAGCGACGCTCGTCGAGCTCACCGAGCTCGCCGCCGACGAGCTCGACGCGTGGGAGCTGCGGGCAATGGGCGACCCGCGCAACTGGGTGCGGCCCGCCGCCGCGCTCGTGGTGGGTGGGGGGGCCGCGGCGGCGCTTGTCGTCGTGCGCGCCCGCCGGCGCCAGGGGCGACGCCGGGGCGCGGCCGGCGTGCTGGGCACGCTGCGCGATGCGGCCGGCGAGGCTCGTCGCCTCGCCGCTCGCTGAGCTGATCCGTTCGGGCGAGGGCCGCGTAGGATCACCCGGCATGCCTGGCGACAAAGACGCACGGACCGGACCCACCCAGGGGTTGCGGCAGCTGGGTGACGAGGAGCTGATGCTGCTTGTCGCGCAGGGACGTGCCGAGGCCTTCGAGATGATCTACGAACGACACGGCACCGCCGCCTTCTCCCTCGCCTACCGCATGTGCGGCAACCGCTCCGCGGCCGAGGACATCGTCCAGGAGGCCTTCCTCTCGATGTGGCGCAGCGGCTCGCGCTACGACCGCATGCGGGGCAGCGTCCGGACCTGGACGCTCGGGATCGTGCACAACCGCGCGATCGACTCGCTGCGTCGCTCCGTCGTCCACGATCGCCGCCGGGCGAGCGACGAGGCGCTCGAGGAGCGCTTCGAGGCCCGCGAGAGCACCGAGGTCGAGGTCGCGCGACGCGACGAGGCGCGCTCGATCCGCACGATCCTCGACGGCCTGCCCGCCGAGCAGTGCAAGGTGATCGAGCTCGCGTACTTCGGCGGCTTCACGCATACCGAGATCGCCGACATGCTCGACACGCCGGTCGGCACGGTGAAGGGGCGCATGCGCCTCGGCCTGGAGAAGATGCGCGGGGTCCTCACTGCCCAGGGGGCGACGCCGTGACCGGCCGCGAGCCCCAAGGGATCCACGACGACTTCGTCGACTCGCAGGCCGCCTACCTTCTGCACGCGCTGCCCGACGACGAGCTCGAGGCCTTCGAGGCCCACATCGCGACCTGCGAGCACTGCCGCCACGATCTCGCGGGCCTCCGGGTGGCCGCCGACGCCCTGCCCACGGCGGCGGAGCCCGTCGCGCCTCCCGCCGAGCTCAAGGACCGCATCATGACCGTCGTGCGCTCCGAGGCGGAGCTGCTGCAGGCCGCCGGCGAGAAGGCCGACCGGCCCCCCGCGCCGCGCGCGCGCCGCCGCCGCTGGCCCGGTGGGATCACGCTGAGGCCGGCCTTCGTCGCCGCGGCCGCCGCGGCCACCCTCGCCCTCGGCGGCGTGCTCGGCTTCGCGCTGCGCGGCGAAGGTGGCGAGACGACGCGCACGGTCCATGCGCAGGTCGCCCCGACGGTGGCGCCCGGCGCCGAGGCGTCGCTGGAGGTTCGCGGCGACGCGGGCACCCTGCGGGTCGCCAACTGGCCGCAGGCCCCGCGGGGTCGCGTCTGGGAAGTCTGGACGCAACGTGACGGCCGGGCTCCCCAGCGCACCGATGCGCTCTTCACGGTCTCGAGTGACGGCACCGCGACCGCCGCCGTGCCCTCGGGGTTGAAGGGCGCCGACGCGGTGCTGGTCACCGACGAGCCGCGGGGCGGCAGCGAGGTCCCCACGCGCCAGCCCGTCGTCCAGGCCTCGTTGAGCTGAACAGCCGTTAACCGGGCCTGAAGTGGCCGCTGCTAGCGTCGGATCGTCCGTGGAGACGTGCTACCGACACCCCACCCGCGAGACCGGTGTCTCGTGCTCGAACTGCGGCCGTGCGATCTGCCCGGACTGCATGACGCCGACCCCCGTCGGCATGCGTTGCCCGGAGTGCTCGCGGCAGCGGACCCCGGTCAAGACGATGACCTCGGTGCGCAGCGGGACGCAGCCGACGGTCACCATCACGCTCATCGCGATCAACGTGATCGCCTTCGTCGCCGAGCTCGCCTCGGGCTCGGGCGTCGGGTCCTCGAGCGCCAGCCGCGTCGTCGACGCCGGGGCGCTCAACGGGCTCAAGATCGCCCAGGACCACGAGTACTGGCGGCTGATCACCGGCGGGTTCCTCCACGCCGGCGTGCTGCACATCCTCTTCAACATGTACCTGCTCTACGTGCTCGGCGGGCTGCTCGAGCCGGCGATCGGCAAGCTGCGCTTCACCGCCCTGTACTTCACCTCGCTGCTGGCCGGCTCGCTCGGGGTCATCGTCGCGGGGGCCATCGCCCCGGACATCGGCGGATGGCTCGGCGACAAGCTCGGCTACCTCGGCCAGGACACCGTCGGAGCATCGGGCGCCGTGTTCGGGCTGATGGGCGCGGCGGTCGTCGCCATGCGCGCCCGGGGCATCAACCCCATGGAGTCGGGCATCGGCTGGCTGATCGTCATCAACCTCGGGATCACCTTCGTCATCCCCGGGATCTCGGTCGGGGGCCATATCGGAGGCCTGATCGGCGGCGTCGTCGCCGGCTGGCTCATCTTCGACGTCGGCGAGCGTCGGCGGGCCGGGGAGGTGATCGGGCTGGCCGCCTGCGCGGTCCTCTCGGTCGGCGCGGTCATCGGCTCGATCGCGGTCGCGACCGGCGCGGTCTGAGTCGCCGGGCCGCGGCCCGCGGCCCGCCTAGCCGCGTGGCGCGGCCTCGAGCTCCTCGAGCTCGATCGCGCGCGCTCCGCCCTCGGGCTCGTCGACGAGCACCGGGTGCAGCACGTGGGCCAGCTCCTCGAGCCCGTCGACGAGGCGCGGCCCGGGGCGCGAGAAGTGCGCCGCGGCGTCGACCGCGACCACGCGCTCGGCGCCCAGCGCCCGCAGCCGCTCGGCGAAGTCGCGCGCCTCGCGGGCGCTGCGGTGCTCGTCGTAGCCGCACGGCATGACGACGACCACCGCCGGCCGTGACGCGGCGACCTCCTCCCAGCTCGCCTCGCGCGAGTGCTCGCCGGGCAGGCCGAGGAGATCCTCGCCACCGGCGTACTCGATGATCTGGGGCGTCCAGTGGCCGCCGACGAACACGGGGTCCAGCCACTCGAGCGCCGCGACCCGCGGGCGCTCGGCGTCGCGCACGGCGAGGCGGACACGATCGATGCGGCCGGCGAGCTCCTGCACGAGCTCCACGCCGGCGTCGCGGCGCCCGGTCGCCTCGGCGATCGTCCGGATGTCGCCCAGGACCTCGCCGAGCGTGCTCGGGTCCAGCGAGATGACGTCGGGCGGGTGCTCCATGGTCTGGGCGAGCGAGACGACGTCCTCGTAGGCGACGGCGCACACCGCGCACACGGCCTGGGTGAGGATGAGGTCGGGCTCGAGCTCGCGCACGGCGTCCTCGTCGAGCTCGTAGATCGCCTTGCCCTCCAGCGTGCGCTTGCGGACGGCGGCGTCGATCTCCGCCGGCCCGAGGCCCTCGGGCAGCACGTCGCCCGTCACGCGCGGCAGCTCCTCGACCTCCGGCGGCCAGTCGCACTCGTGGGTGACGCCGACGACCTCTTCGTCAAGACCGAGGGCGAAGCAGATCTCCGTTGCCGAGGGAACCAGCGAGACGATTCGCACGCAGTGCAGGGTAGGGGGTACCCTGTCGCGCGTGCCGCCGCTCGACGAGGAGGAGATCGACCGCCGTCTCTGGGACGGCGAGTGGGAGCGCGAGGGCGACGCCATCACGCGCGAGCTGCGCTTCGACGACTTCCTCGCGGCCGTCGCCTTCGTGAACCGCGTGGCCGAGGCGGCACAGGACGCCGACCACCACCCCGACATCCTCGTGCACGGCTACAACAAGGTCCGCCTCACGCTCTCGACGCACTCCGAGGGCGGCGTGACCGAGCGCGACTTCGAGCTCGCCTCGGCGATCGACCGCCTCGCGTGAGGGAGCGGCCGCGGCTCCTCGGCCCGTCCGACCGCCGCCGCCCGGCGGCGACCGCGCGCGACCTCGTCGTCCTGCCCGAGGACCTCGGCCTGTTCGCGGCGCTGGGCGGCTCGCGCGGTGCGGCCGCCCGCGCGATCACCCCGCGGGGCGGCGGGCTCGTCGGGGCGATCAGCTCGCTCCTGGGGACCTACACACCGGTGCTGGACCTCTACGCGCGGCGCCACCGGGGCTCAGGGCCCGCGGGATCCCGGCCCGGCTGCTGACCGTCGCCCTGACCGACACCTTCGCGCGCACCGCGGTCGAGGCCTAGGCAAGGCTCGCCGACCGCTACGACGTCTACCTCGAGGCGGGCATCGGGTAGCGTTGCTCCGTGGCCGAGCGCGATCCGTGGGCGACGCTGATAAGCGTCGCCGGGGCCGCCGGCGCGGCGGCGGGCATCGTCTACTTGGCGGGCGGGGTCGTCCTGTCGCTGCGCTACGAGGGGCTTGGGCTCTCGGGCCAGCAGGCGGTCGGCCTAACGCCCCGGGAGGTCCTGCTCTTTGCCGGCGCGCGCTCCCTCCTGCTCTGGTGGCTCGTCGGGCTGGCCGTCGTCCTCCTGCTCCTGCGCTTCGTGCCGCGGCTCGGCGGCGTCCGGGTCCGGCGGGCGCCGGTGCTCGCCGTCCTCATTGCCGCGGTGCTCGCCGGTCTCCTCCTCCTCCTCCGCGTTTGGTGGCCGCTGGCCACGCTCGTCGCGCTGACGGTGCTCGTCCTCGCGGTGGCGCGCTGGCGCGGCCGGCCCGTCCTGCTGTTCGTCGTCTCGGCGGCGGCGATCTCGCTCATCGCGGTGTCCGTCGAGGCCGACCGGCTGAGCTACAAGGTCGACCGCGTCTGCGTCGGACTCCTCGCCGGCGGCGCGACCGCTGCCGAACCGCGCGCGCCCGCGCCGGCGCTCGCCGTCGGCCGGCGCTGCGGCGTGCTTGTCGGCCAGAGCGACCGCGGGTTCTACGTCGGCGCGATCGCGCGCCGCGGTACCTCCCAGCTCGTCTTCGTGCCGGCCGATCGGGTGGCCGGAGCCGCTTCGACCAAAGTGCTGATCCGAGTCGTACGGAGCTACGCGTCCGCGCGGCGAGAGCGCCTCGTCTCCCGCCTGCTCGGCACCGAGATCCGCTGAGCGCTCGGCGCACAGGGGCTCGAAGAGCAGGCAGCGCAGCGCATGGTTGTCGGAGCGCGCGGTCGACGGGGCGCCCGGCGATCCGCTCGGGCCGCCTAATCCAGCGTGCCGAGCCACTCGCCGGTCCGCAGCCCGGGTCGGGCCTGCGCCGGCGGCCGCTGGTGCTACGGTGTCGCCGTTCGCCCGATGCGCGACGACGATCCACCCCGAAGTAGCGGCGAACACGCCGCTGCCCTGCCGGCGGCGCCCGCTTGACCGCGCTCTTCCTCGTCGCGATCGTCCTGCTCGTCCTCGTCAACGGGTTCTTCGTGGCGAGCGAGTTCGCGCTGGTCCGCATGCGGCGCGGCCGCATGGAGACCCTTGCCGAGCAGGGCAAGCGCGGCGCGAGCACGGCGCTGCTGCTCCTGGACGACCTCTCCAAGTACCTCTCGTCGTGCCAGTTCGGCATCACCCTCGCCTCACTGGGCATCGGCTTCCTCGGGGAGCCGGCGATCGC
The DNA here is from genome assembly GCA_963728925.1 of uncultured Actinomycetes bacterium. Lineage (GTDB taxonomy): Bacteria > Actinomycetota > Thermoleophilia > Solirubrobacterales > Solirubrobacteraceae > JBBPZA01. The sequence goes on from CAVSMB010000014.1 coordinate 456,529, forward strand.
GCAGCTCGTCGAGCCCGCGCTCGGCAACGTCGTGAGCCACGGCGTCGCCGTCGTCATCGCGATCGTCTTCGCCTACTCGATCTCGACCGCGCTGCACATCACCTTCGGCGAGCAGGTCCCGAAGATCTGGGCGATCGTCACCGCCGAGGAGATGGCCCGGCGCATTGCGCGGCCGCTCTACTGGTTCACGCGCGTCTTCCAGCCGGCGATCATCACCCTCAACGCCGCCTCGAACGGGATCCTCCGCCTGGGCGGCATCCGCGCTGACGCGGCGGCCGAGGAGGGCGGAAGCCCGGAGGAGCTCAAGCTCCTCATCGCGGACTCGCTCTCGGGCGGCAAGCTCGATGCCGGCGAGGCGGGGATGCTCACCGGCGTCTTCCATCTGCACGAGCAGCAGGCGCGCCAGGTGATGACGCCGTTCCCCGCGGTGGTGACCGTCGACACGTCCGAGGACGTCGAGACCGCGCTGCGCCGCTGCGTGTCCTCCGGCCACACGCGCCTGGTGGTGACCGAGGACGCGAACCCCGACCGCGTCAAGGGCATAGTGCACGTGAACGGGCTGGCGCGGGCGATGCTCGCTGACGGCCCGAGCGCGTCGATCGAGCGGCTCGTGCGCAGCGTGCCGATCGTCCCCGCGACCAAGCCCCTCGACGATCTGCTGGCCGACCTGCAGCGCCAGCGCGCAGCCCTGGCGGTGGTGGTCGACGAGTACGGCCGTACCGCGGGCGTGGTCACCGTGGAGGACATCGTCGAGGAGGTCGTCGGCGAGATCGAGGACGAGACCGATCCCGCCGGCGGCGCGGTGCGCAAGCTGGCGAACGGCGACTGGTTCGTGCGCGGCCACGTGGCAGTCGACGACCTCGCCGACTACGGCCTCGAGCTCCCGACGGAGACCGACGCCTACAACTCGGTCGGCGGGTTCGTCTTCGACCACCTCGGGCGGCTCCCCAAGCGCGGCGACACCGTACGCGCGAACGGGTACTCGATCCGGGTCGAGTCGGTGCGCGAGAACCGCGTGGAGGCGGTGCGCATCCGCGAGCGCGGCGGGCCGGGCAATCGCGCGACCTCGTCCTGACGGGGTCGGCTAGGCCTAAGCTAGTTGCTCCAGGGGTGATGGACGAGGGCGTCGACCAGGTCGACGACCTCGGCGACGCTGCGGGAGAGCATCACGGGCTCGGCCGCCGCGGTACCGGGCGGGACGCCCTGACCGCCGACCATAACCGGCACGCTCGGATTGACCGCGGCGATCGCCTGCAGGGCCCGCGCGAGCCGGTCGGCCAGCTCGGGGAGCGTCACCGAGAGCCCCACGACGTCGGGCTCGTGGCGGCGCACGGCGGCCCCGAGCGCCTCCGGCGGCACGTCGGAGCCGAGCAGGCGCACGTCGTAGCCCGCGTGGAGCAGCAGGTTGGCGGCCATCTCGAGCCCGACGGTGTGGCGCTCCAGTTCGACGGCCGCGAGCAGCACGCGGCGCGTCGAGCGCCGGGCCGTGAGGCGGAAGGACTCGCGCTGCAGTGCGATCACGCGCATGGTCATGTGGGTGGCGAGATGCTCGTCGGCCACGCCGATGACCCCGCGGCGCCACAGCCTGCCGATCTCGTGCATCGCCGGCGTGATGACGTCGGCCTGGACGGTCGCCTCGTCGAGCCCGGCCTCGATGCCCTCGCGCACGGCGATCTCGGCGGCCTCGATCTCGCCCGCGAGCAGCGCCGCGAGATAGGCCTCCCTGCACTGCGGGGTGATCTCCGAGCGCCGCACGCCGCCTCTCGACCCCTATACCCGCGGAGCGGGGACAGGCGCGTGGGGCCCGCGGAAACAGAACGGGCCCCTTGCGGGGCCCGTTCCGTGCTTCATATGGGAGGAGGTGCGGCTGTGAGGTACGTCGCACGGGCAGTATGCGGTCGCGGCCTCAAGCCGGACTAAAGCGTCCCTAACGGTTTCTCCCGGTTCTCTCATGAAGAGCCCGGAGCCGCCGGGACGAAGGATCAGGGCCCGTAGGCGTGGAAGCCGCGGCCGGCCTTGCGGCCCAGGGCGCCCTCGGCGACCAGCTCGCGCAGACGGCCCGGGACGGGCTCGCCGAGCGTCTCGCCGATGGCCACCGACACGTCGAGGCCGACGAGGTCGAGCAGCGCCAGCGGGCCCATCGGATGCCCGGCGCCGAGCCGCATGCACTCGTCGACGTCCTCCGGCGCCATCCCGGTCTCCTCCACCAGGCGCACGGCGCCGAACAGGTAGGGGAAGAGCAGCCGGTTGACGACGAAGCCGGGCACGTCGGGCACCTCGACGGCGGTCTTGCCGAGTGCGTGGCACAGCTCGCGTGCCCGGGCGCGGGTCTCGGGCGACGCGGCGGGCGGGAAGGCCAGCTCCACGAGCGCCATCCGTGGGACGGATTGAAGACGTGGAGGCCGACGAAGCGGTCGGGCCGGCCGGAGGCGTCCGCGAGCGTCGCCACGGACAGCGAGGAGGTCGTCGTCGCCAGCACGGCATCCGCGCGCAGCACCTGGCCGAGCTCCGCGAGGTGGCGCGCCTTCGCGTCCGCGTCCTCGACGATCGCCTCGACGACGAACGTCGCGTCGGCGATCGCCCGCGCGTCGGTCTCCACCCGCACGCGGTCGAGCCGGCCGTCGCACAGCCGTGCCAGCGAGGCGGTGGCGCGCTGCACGGAGGCGTCGCTTCGCACCAGCATGGCGACGTCGCCGGCCCCCTCCGCCGCGACCGCGACCGCGGCCGAGCCCGCACGCGATGGCGCCTCCCCCGACGATGCCCAGCCGTTCCTCCATGGCGGGCCGGGACGCTACCGGGCCGCGCGTCCCAGCGGTTGGCTGACTGACCAGTCAACGGCTCGATAGAGTGGTGGGGAGCAACCTTCCTCCCACGCAAAGGGGTCCTGAGATGAGCGCACACGCCGGCCGCGAGGTCGTCATCGTCGAGGCGGCCCGTACGCCGATCGGCCGCGGGCACAAGGAGAAGGGCTACTACAAGGACACCCATCCCAACGAGCTGCTCGGCACGGCGTACACACAGGTCATCGAGCGCGCCGGGATCCCGCCCGAGGCGGTCGAGGACGTCATCGCGGGGTGCGTGCAGCAGTACGGCGAGCAGATGTTCAACGTCGCCCGCAACGCGTGGCTGCAGGCCGGCCTGCCGATGGAGACGCCGGCGACGACGGTCGACCGCCAGTGCGGATCGGCGCAGCAGGCGGTGAACTTCGGCGCCGGGCAGATCGCCGCGGGCGTCCACGACGTCGTGATCGGCTCGGGCGTGGAGCACATGGGCCACATCCCCATGGGCGTCGGCTTCAACTGGATTGACCAGGTCGGCGCGCCCTGGCCGCCGGAGCTCATGGAGCGCTACGACCTCGTGCCCCAGGGCATCAGCGCGGAGATGATCGCCGACAAGTGGGAGGTCCCGCGCTCCGAGCTGGACGAGCTCGCGGTGCGCTCGCACCGGCTCGCGCACCAGGCCACCGAGGAGGGCCGCTTCGAGCGCGAGATCATCCCGTTCCGGGTCAACGGCGACACCTACGTCACCGACCAGGGGATCCGGCCGCAGACCGATCTCGAGACGCTCTCCCAGCTCAAGCCGGCCTTCAAGGAGGACGGCAAGATCACCGCCGGCAACTCGTCGCAGATCTCCGACGGTGCCGCCGCGGTGCTGCTCATGTCGGCCGACGCCGCCAAGGCCCACGGCCTGACGCCGCGCGCCCGCGTGCTCGACCAGACGACCGTCGGCGTGGACCCGGTGATCATGCTCACCGGCCCGATCCCGGCGACGCGCAAGCTGCTCGAGCGCAACGCGATGACGATCGGCGACATCGATCTCGTCGAGATCAACGAGGCCTTCGCGCCCGTGCTCGCCGCCTGGCGCCGCGAGCTCGAGCCCGACATGGACCGGGTCAACGTCAACGGTGGGGCGATGGCCCTCGGGCACCCGCTCGGCTCCACCGGCGCCCGCCTCCTGACCACCCTCCTGCACGAGCTCGAGCGCTCGGACAAGGAGGTCGGGCTCGTCACGATGTGCTGCGGCGGAGGCCTCGGCACCGGCACGTTGATCCAACGCGTCTGAGGCATGAGCGCCGACGAGCCCGCGTCCTACCTGACCCTCGAGGCGGGCACCGAGGTGCTGTCCGCCGACGGGCGGCGGATCGGGACCGTGCGACACGTCCTGGCCGACGAGGAGAAGGACATCTTCGATGGCCTGGTAGTCGACACGGAGACGGGGCCGCGCTTCGCCGACGCGCCCCACGTCGCCGACATCCGCGCCGGCGCGGTGACGCTGTCGCTCACCGCCGCGAAGGCGGCCTCGCTGCCCGAGCCGAGCGCCAACCCGCCCGCGCTCGACTCGGGCGACGACCTGGACAGCGGCCTGTACCACCGCCTCCGGCGCGCGTGGGACCTCATCTCCGGCAACTATTAACGAGCGAGCCTCATACCGCCCAGCGGTGGGCGCCGTCGTCGGTGGCGGGCTCTGTATGAGCCTCGCTCGGGCTCGTGGGCTCCGGCGTCGTGGTGGCCACGGCTAGCCTCCGACCAGAGTGCAGGCTGTGGGCCTGCTGTAGAGCGCGATTGCGCTGCGAGCCTTGTTGTTCAAGGGCGCTGAGGAGGCCGTATCGCCGTGGCCACGATCTCAAGCCTACTGCGCGACCACGTGACGCTGCGGGTGCGCTCCGTGGATCGGATCTTCCTGGCCGGTTACGTGCCGCGGCTTCAGTGCGGCGGGCAGCTGGTGCGGTTTTTGCTTGACCGCGTCGGCGGGAATATCCCGTCGCCGGCGATCCTGGGCCGGATCGGCCGCGGCTATGTCGAGGCGGTCGATCGCTTCGCGCTCGATCACGAGGTTCCGGTCGTGCGGTTCGCGAAGGGCGAGTGCAAGGAGGACGTCGCGCGGTCGTATCTGCAGCGTGCCGAGCGCGAGGGCCGCTGCGGCGTGGCGCTGATCGGCGTCGCACAGGAGAAGGCCTATGCGTGGCGCGGCTGGCGCGACGGCGGCTCAGACGAGCATCCGCACTTCGAGTTCGGCCGCCAGGCGATCTACGTCAATCACTACTACTTCTACATCTATGACCGCGAGTGGGGGCCGGCGTTCATCAAGACCAATGCCTATGCGCCCTACCCGATCTGGATCTACCTCAACGGTCACGAGTGGGCCAAGCGCCAGGCCGCCCAGGCCGGGATCGAGTTCCGGGCGCTCGACAACGGCTTCGCCGCCTGCGGCGACGCCCGCGCGCTGGCGGCGATCTGCGGCTCGCTGGCCCACGTCGACGTCGAGGCGTTCTTCTCGCGCTGGATCGCGGTGCTGCCGTCACCGTTTACCGCCGCCGAGCGCGCACGCTACGGCTATCGCCTGTCGATCCGCCAACTGGAGCTGTCGGACACCCGCGTCTTCGATCGCCCGGCCGCCGGCCGCGCGTGGTTTGAGCGCACGATCGCCGACCAGCTGGACCTCGGGCGTCCCGACCGCGTGCAGATCGTCTTCGGGCGAAAGGTCTCGCGCGCGACCCCCGGTGTCTTCCAGACCAAGGTAATCACGCGCGGCGTCGCGCCGGTGATCCAGGCCCACTACAAGCACTCCAAGGTCAAGCAGTACTTCAAGGACGGCCGCGCGCTGCGGACCGAGACGACCGTCAACGACCCCTACGACTTCGCCGTCAAGCGCACCCTGTCCGCCGACACCTGGCAGGCGCTGCTGACCCTCGGCCACGACATCAACACACGGCTGATGACCACCCAACTGCAGGCGTGCCAATGCGCGCCCGACCCGGCCGCGCTGCAGGCGGTCGTGCTGCCGTCCGTCCACGACGGCCTACCCGCCCCCGGCCTCAGGTTCGGCGACCCACGCGTGATGGCGCTGCTGGCCTGCCTGTGCCACTGGGGCCACCTCTTCAACGGGCTGACGAACCGCAGCCTGCGCGAGCTCGTCGCCGGCCTGATCCCCGGCTACACCGCGCGCCAGGCCACCTACGACCTGCGCCGCCTGCGCAGGAAGGGCCTCATCCACCGCGTCCCACGCTCCCAGCGCTACGAGCTCACCGACCACGGCCGGATGATCGCCGTCTTGTTCACCAAGACCCACACGCGGATCGTCAACCCCACGCTCGCCGAGCTCGACCCCCGCCTCCCCGACCCGATCGCCCGCACCACAGCCCTCGGCAGGCCCTGGCGCCAGTTCCAGCACGCGCTCGACGACCGCATCAAACAGGCCGCTATCGCGGCCTGAAAACATGACCCGCCCGTGAACCTTCCAACCACCAAGCGGAGCTAGGCGTCTCCACCACCGCGCGCGCCGCGAGGCAGGTCCGCACCTGCCACGGGCCGACGTCGCGGTCCACCCGCACGACGCGCCCGTCGGCGTCGAGCCAGTGGAGGTCGAGCGCGAAGCGCATCCCGACGGTGTGGATCGAGCGCGTCCGCGGCAGCGCCAGCGCGATCGGCGCTGCCGGCCGGTGCAGGAGGGCGAGGCCGAGCAGCCGCGAGAGCGGCCCGCGGGCAACGCGAGCCGCTGCGAAGACCGAGGGCTCGGCGGAGAGCGAGCCGATCGCGGCCGGGCGGTCGGCAGGGGAGAGCGCCACCACCAGGTCGGCTCGCGGCAGTCGCTCCAGGCGCCGCGGAAGGGACATGCCCCTCCGAGGGCGTCGCGGGCGGCGTCTCGCCCCCTCCACTATCCTCGCGCGTCCGTGACGTCCCCCCGTCTGCTGGTGCTCGTGCTCGCGCTTCTCGCCGCGGCAGTCGGCGCGTGCGGCCAGGAGTCCGAGGAGGACAAGGCGAAGTCCACGGTCGAGGACTACCTCAAGGCGGTGACCGACGGCGACGGCGGCGCCGCCTGCGAGCTCGTCAGCGCCCGGACCAAGAAGCGCATCGAGCGCGGCGGCCGGTCGTGCGCCACGACGATCTCGAGCCTGGACAGCGGGAGCGGGAAGGCCGTCCTGGCGCAGTTCAAGAAGGCGAAGGTGGAAAACGTGAAGGTCAACGGCGACACTGCGACCGCCAGCATCAGGGTCGCCGGCCTCAGCCAGCCGGCGAAGCTCCGCAAGCAGGGCGGCGACTGGAAGCTGGACTCCGGCGCCGTCAACAGCGGGTAGCCGGCCGGGCGGCGAGGCGGGTCACGGCCACCTTGGCCGACTCAGGGATACACGCGCATGCCGGTGTCGCGGTCGACCACCTCGATCGCGGCCGAGGGGCACGCCTCGGCGGCGGCGAGGACGAGGTCGGGAGGGCCGTCGGCCACGACGACCGCGACATCCTCGATGACGAACACGTCGGGTGCGACGATGGCACAGTCACCGTGGGCGGCGCACGCCGCCTCGTCGATCACCGGGAGATAGCTCATGCTGCGCTCCTTGCCGTGAGAGTGGGTGGACCGGCGGCGGCCAGCCGGCGTCGCAGCTCGGCGAGTGCCCGGGGGCGCCCGACGAGCAGCCCGCCGACGAGCCTGCCGTCGCGGAGGAAGTCGGCGGCGAGGTCGCGGGCGTCGGGATCGCCTCGCACGACGACGCGGTCAGCCAGCGCAGGGCGCCCGACGCACTGGAGGCGGACGCCGTACTGGTCGCTCCAGAAGCTCGAGGGCATCGGCGCACGGGGCGCCCGGCCGAGCATCCCCAGCGCGGCGTCGGCGCCCTGTCGCCCCGCGGACTCCCAGTGGTCACCCCCGACGTGCCGCTGCAGGACGGGGTCGTAGGCCCGCGCCACGTCGCCTGCCGCCCACACGTGGGGCAGCGGCGAGGCGGCGCCCGCCTCGCCGACGGGGACGCCGTCGGCAGGCAGGCCGGCGCTGCGTAGCCACGAGGTGTCCGGAGCGACGCCGACAGCACCGAGGGCCGCGTCGCACGCAACCCGTGCGCCGCCGGCGAGGACGAGCTCCTCCACGCGCCCCGCGCCGCGAACCGCGGTGACCGGCGCGCCCAGGCGCACGTCGACGCCCTCCTCGCGGTGCATCCGGGCGAGCAGGCCACCGACGCGCTCGCCGAGCATGCGCACGAGCGGCAGCGGATCGGCCTCGATGAGCGTGACTGCGGCGCCGAGCCGGCGTGCGGTCGCGGCGACCTCGAGGCCGACGAACCCGGCGCCGACCACCGCGAGCCGCGCGCCGCTCGCGAGCGCGTCGCGCAGCGCAAGCGCGTCGTCGACGGTGCGCAGCTCGTGAACGCCGGGCCGCAGCGGCGGTGCAGCGGCGCCGGCCGGGGCCTCGCACAGCGCTCCGAGCCGCCGCGGGCGCGCGCCGGTGGCGATGAGCAGCTCGTCGTAGCGCAGGCGTTCGCCGCCCGCGAGGACCAGCTCGCGCCAGCCGGGATCGAGACCTGCCGCCCGCTCTCCGAGCGCCAGCTCGACGCCGTGCTCGGCGTGCCATCCGTGCGGCCGCAGCGCGAGCTGCGCCGGGACGACGTCGCCCGCGAGCAGGCCCTTGGAGAGCGGCGGCCGGTCGTAGGGCGCGTGCCGCTCGGCGCACACCATGCGGACGCGGCTGTCGTAGCCCCTGGCCCGCAGCGTCTCGCAGCAGCGCTGGGCCGCCAGGCCGCCGCCGGCGATGAGCACGCCGTGCCCGCCTACCGGCGGCGTCATCGCCCGACCTCCTCGAACGCCGCCCGGCCCGTCGGCCGCGAGGGCGGTCGGCGTCGCGCGCCGGGCGCCGCCGGCCGGAGGGGGACGGGCCGCACCGGGCCGTCGCGCTGATCGCCCGGGTGCCGCGGGTCCCGCCGCGCCGGCCGCCGCTGCTGCCCGATGCGCAGGAGGAACAGCGCGGCGATCGGGACGGCGGTCGCGACGAGCGCCGTGCGCAGCCAGGGCGTCCCGGCGTCGGTACCCGCGCCGAGGACGTGGACGACGGCGAGGACGTAGACGAGCACGGTCGCGCGGTGGGCCGTGCGCCACAGGCGCGGGCCGATGCGCCGGCGCGTGTAGAAGGACAGCCCGAGCAGCGCCGCGAGGTAGGCGGCGATGATTCCGAGCCCCGTGAACAAGGGCCGGTAGCCCATCGCGAAGGGGACGAGGACGCCCTTGACGCCGGGGTGCAGCCAGCGGTCGCCGAGCAGGGTCGCGCCGTGGACGGCGATGGCGACGAGCCCGGCGATGGCCGTCTGCTCGTGCAGCGCCATCATGCTCCGCTTGAGGCCGGGCCGGCGAAGCCGCTTGCCGGCCATCGCGAGGCCGAGAACGACGGAGACCGTGACGAGCCCGAGCGCGAGCAGCCCCGAGGCGCGCGAGGCGAGCCACCAGCCGTAGTGCAGGGGGTTGGGGCCCGTCACGCCACCGGTTCCAGGTCTGCGGCCGCCGACCGGACGCGGAGGCGCACGACGGGGCGCGGGCGCAGGGGTCCGACGAGCTCGACGTCGCCGTCCTCGTGGACGATCACGCCGCCGCGTTCGCGCAGCACGCGCCGCGCTGCGTTCGCCCCCGAGAGCAGCGCGGCCTTGGCGAGCACCTCGGCGTCAAGGGCAGTCGTGCCGAGCGCCGTCACGGCGATGAGCCCGGTCCACGCCGGCTCGCCGGTCGAGGGGTCGAGGAGGTGGTGGGCGTAGCCGTCGCCGTGCCGCCAGACCCGGGCGTCGACCCCGGACGTGGCGACGCCGCCGGCGTCCAGGGGCACGACGTGGACGCAGTCGCCGGTCAGCGGGTGAGCGATCTCGACCCCCCATGGCCGGCCCTGCGCCGAGGCGCCGCCGACGGCGATGTCGCCGCCGCAGTCGACGAGGACGCGGTCCAGGTCACGCAGGCGGTGGACGACGGCGTCGGCGGCGAGGCCCTTTCCGGTGCCGCCGGTGTCGAGCTCGAGGCCGGGCGGGCGGCGGACCACGCCCGCCTCGCGGTCGACCTCGACGTTGCGCCAGCGTGCGGCCGGATCGGGTCGCGCGGCTCGTCGTGGCGGTGCGGCCGCCAGCGCGTCGGCCAGCGACGCGGGTGCGACGCCGCGGCGCGTCGAGGCGTAGCCGGCCGACCGCAGCGCCCCGACGAGCGTCGGGTCGACGAGGCCGCCGGTGCGCTCGGCACCCCAGCGGCCGGCCGCGACCGCGGTGGCCAGGAGTCCGGACACCGGGACCGCCTCGTGAGGGTCCTCGTTGAGGGAGGTGAGCTCGCTGTCGGGCCGGAACCGCGACAGCCGGGCGTCGAAGGCGTCGAGGTAGGCGCGCGCGTCGGCCGCTCCGGCACCCGCCGCCGCGCCGACCGGCTCGAGCAGCAGGCGCACGTCGGATCCCATGCAGGGGAAGCGCACGTCGACCGCCGGCTCGCCGGTGCCACGGTCTTGGACGGGGGCGCTCACGAGGACCTCGTGGTCGCCGCGGGGGCCGGGGCGGGGGCGGAGACGGCGGGCGCGGAGCCCGCCGGCCCGCTCGAGCTCGCACCTGAGCTGACGGGGGCGACGGTGGTGTCCGGAACGACGGTGGCGCCGTCGCCCTCCTCGGTCTCGCCGCCGTCGTCGGGCTCGACTCGCTCGATGATGATCCGCTTCCGGACGATTCGCCGGATGAGCACGCTCCGCGGGGCGGGCGCGGTCCCGGTGGCGGCCGAGCGGCCGGCGCCCAGGAGCGGATCCTGGCCCGAGCGCATCTGGAAGGCGAGGAGGGCCAGCAGCGCCAGGAAGGTGGCGAACGCGGTCAGCACGACGGGCGTCCACCGCGCGCGCCGGCTTGCGCGGGGGCGGCGCGGGCCGCGGGCCGGGGGCCGCGTGCCCCGGCCGGGCGGCAGGGCGCCGCTCGGAGCATCGGGCGGCCGCTCAGTCATCGCCGCCGCCCGAGCCGCCGTCGTCGCCGCGCGAGCTGCCGCTGCGGTCTGGGGAGCCATCGTCGCGCTCGCCGCCGAAGCCCGAGCTCGAGCCGCCGCTGCCGCTCGTCCGCGTCCGTGGGGGCGAGGAGGGCGCGGCCGGTCCCGAAGAGCGGCCGGAGCCTCCCGACGAGGTGCCGCTCGAGCGCGACCGCACCGGGGAACCGCCCGACCCACCGCCGCCGTAGGAGGCCGACGATGAGCCGGTGCTCGACGAGCCGGTGGAGGCGGGCGAGCCGCCCGAGCCGGCCGGGCCGGCCGGGCCGGCCGAGCCGCCCGAGGACGCCGAGCCGCTCGAAGAGCGAAGCTCCGTCGCCTGGGCATGGGCCCGACGAGGCCGCACGCGGCGGACGATCCGCCGCGTCTGGCGGATGACCTCGGTGCGCACCTCGACCGGCTGCGCGGCCACCGTTGCGTGCGGGGCGGCGTCGTCCGCCGTGAGCCGGCCGAGTCCGAAGGCGGCGGCCGAGCCCCCCGCCAGGGCCAAGGCGGCCGCGCCGGCGGCGAGCTTGGTTCGCACGATGCTCATGACGTCCAACCTCCCTGGGCGATGATCATGCGGCCATCGTGGGCGACGGAGCACCAAGAGCCGGCCACCCGCCGGTAAGGGCTCGGCAAAGTGCGGGGCGAGGGACCCGGGAACGGGCGGTGGGGGGCGACGCGGAGGGCGCGGAGCGCGCCCCGTGTTCAATCGTCCCCTTCGCCGCCTCCGCTTCCGCCGGCGCCGCCGCCGTCGTCGTCCCCGGGGGACGTCTCGTCCCGGGAGCCCGTCGCCGGGCCCTGCGAGCTGCCGGACGGCGGTGGGGCGGAGGTCGCCGGCGAGGACGGGCCCGCCGGCGAGGACCTGATCGTCCGAGTCTGCCGGCGTGCCCGGTCGCTGGCCCTGCGACGCACTCTCGCCCGCACGCCGGCCGTGGCCTTCGACGAGCGGGGCTCGGGCGCCAGCCGGCGCCCGGCGCTGACCGGCTCGGAGGCCAGGCCGATCGGCTGCCGGACGAGGTGAGCGGCCGCGAGCGCGATGCCCGCCGCCAGCACGACCCCGAGAACGGCGAGGCCGACGACGCCCAGGCGCCGGGTCACGTCTTCACCGAGGTGCCCATGTCGGACGACTCCTTCGATCGGATGGAACGCCACGGTGGGCCGGCGACGGTCATCCGGCTCCCAGCGCGAGGTCAGCGGAGGGCAAAGGCCCGCGCGCGGGCACGAGGATGCGTGCGACCGTCCCGCCTCCCGGGCGCCGGGCGAGGACCACGTCGCCGTTCCACTCGCGTGTGAGCTCCCGCGCGATGGCAAGGCCGAGCCCCGTGCCCGGGGGGCCCGCCCGTCCGGCGCGCCCGCGGTGGAAGCGCTCGAAGACCTCTCGCTCCTCGCCCGGTGCGAGCCCGGGCCCCTCGTCGCGCACCTCCACGCCGCCTCGCGTCGCGACGACGGCGATGGGCGTGCCTGGCGCTGCGTAGGCGATCGCGTTCTCGACGAGGGAGTCGAGCGCGCGGTCGAGGTCGGCCCGCGCGATCCACGCCGTCCGTGCGTCCTGTGCAATGGCCTCGAGCGTGTGCCCCGCGGCGTGGGCCGCCGGCTGCCAGCGTTCGACCGCGTCCTGCGCCACGACCGCCAGGTCGAGTGATTCGCCCGGCAGCTCGCGCTCGCCGGCGCGGCTGAGGACGAGCAGCTCGTCGATGATGTGGGCGAGGCGCCTCGCCTCCGCCTCCGCCGCGGCGATCTCGCGTGCCGCCGCCGCCCGCGTCTCGGCGTGGCGGGCTTCCTCGAGGCGCAGCCGCAGGCCCGCGAGCGGGGTGCGGAGCTGGTGCGATGAGTCCGCGACGAACTCACGCTGCGCGCGCAGCAGGCGGCCGAGGCGGTCGGCCATCTCGTTGAAGGCGTGGGCGAGCGAGCGCTGCTCGGTGCTGCCCTCGACGGCGACGCGGGCGTCGAGGTCGCCGCCGGCGAGTTGCCGGGCGGTCGCGTCCAGCCGCCGCACGGGGCCGGCAATGCGCCGCGCGATGACGACCCCGGCGACGAGCCCCAGGGCGAGGACGAGCACACCCAGGCCCGCGAGCTCGAGGAGCACGCGTCGCGTCGCGTTGCGCACATCGGCGATGTTCTGGGTGATGCGCACCGCCCCGACGACGCGGCCGTCGCGGATCAGCGGGGCGGCCGTGGCGAGCACGTCGGTCCTGAGCGTCCGGCTGGCCCGCGTGACCTGATCGCGCTTGCCGGTGAGCGCGCTGGCGACCTCGGGGCGGCTCGCGTACGACGTCCCCAGCGTGGCGGGACCGGCGCTGTCGGCGAGCACCTGCCCCGCGGCGTCGACGACGATCACGCGGCCGCGGAGCGAGTGCCCGGCCGTCACGACGACGCGGTCGAGCCGGCCGCGCGAACGGTGCGGGAGGAGATCCACCGCCGTCGCGCTGACGAGGTCGGCCTGCTGCTCGGCTTGCGAGCGGACCTCAGCCCCGACGCGATCGCCGAGGCTGACGCCGAGGGGGACCTCGAGCGCGACGAGGGCCAGCACGAGGACGTAGCCGACGCCCACCAGGAGTCCGGTACGGAGGCTTACGGCGCCTCCTCTGCCGAGACGAACCGGTAGCCCACGCCCCGCGCGGTGTGGAGCCACCGCGGGTCCGCCGCGTCGTCGCCGAGCTTGCGGCGCAGCGTCGCGACGTGCATGTCGAGCGTCTTGGTCGAGCCGAACCAGTTGTCGTCCCAGACCTCGCTCATCAGCTCCTCGCGGCGCACGACGTGTCCGGCCTCGCGCACCAGGCGGTCGAGCAGGTCGAACTCGCGGCGGGTCAGGTCGAGCTCCTCGCCGCGCAGCATCGCCCGGCGGGCGCCGGGGTCGACGCGCAGCGACCCCACGGTGACCGGCTCGGCGGCCGCGACGTCGCGCCGGCCGCGGCGCAGGACGGCCCGGATCCTCGCGATGACCTCGTCACCGCTGAAGGGCTTGACGACGTAGTCGTCGGCGCCGAGCTCGAGGCCGACGATCCGGTCGGTCTCGGTGCCGCGCGCGGTGACCATGATGATCGGGACGTCCGAGCGCCGGCGCAGCTCGCGGCACACGTCGCGGCCGTCGGTGTCCGGCAGCGCGAGGTCGAGGAGCACCAGGTCGAGATCCATGCGCCGGGCGACGGCGAGCGCCTCGTGCCCGGTCCGGGCGGAGATCGGCTCGAACCCGGCGCGGCGCAGCGCCTGCGTGAACGGCTCGGCGATCGACGCCTCGTCCTCGACGAACAGGATCCGCGCCGAGGTCATCGCGCCCGCCGGGGCGCCTCACGAGCGAGACGGAGACGGTCGACGGCTGCGGAAGCGGTGCCGCGAGCGCGCGCCATGGACCAAGGCTCGCACGGAGCAGTCGAGCGCGCATCCGGCGCGGCCCGCAGAACGGGTTGCGGACAAGTACGCGATCGCGGGTGGCGACGGCGCTGCGCCGCCCCGATCGCGCGCCGTTGGCCTAGGCGCGGGGCTCTTCGCGCCCGGGCCCGCCCTCGAGGCGCGCGATGAGCTCGTCGAGCTGGAGCTCCTCCAGGCCGCGCCCCACGGCTTCGAGCTCGGCCGCGCACAGCTCCACGAGCTCGCGCCCCTCGCGGACGAGCTCCAAGGTCTCGCGCAAGCCGGCCTCGCCGGAGTCCAGGCGCCGGATGATCGCCTCGATGCGGGCCGCGGCCTGCTCGTAGGAGAGGCCCGCGGCGTCCTCCCCCTCGGTTCCCGGACCGGGGTCGCCGGGCGCCGGAGCCGCCGGCGGGCGGGCGCCGGCCGGGTCGAGCGGCGACCCGGTCACGGCCCGTCGCCCCGGGCCCCTCGCAACGGGCCCTCCGGAGGCTCGGCGAAGGGCAGCGCCTGCTGCTCGCCCTGGTCGCCCGCGCCCCCGTCGGACGTGACGCGGCGTCCCGCGGTCCTCACGGCGACCCGGCCGTCGTGGAAGCGCAGACGCAGGCGGGCCGCCTCGCGCGCCGCGGCGGCCGAGGTGACGAGCTCGCCGCCGGCGGTCTCCACCAGCGCGTAGCCGCGCTCGAGCGTGCGCTCGGTGTCGTGGGCCGCGAGCGCCAGGGCGAGGCGCTCGAGATCCTGGCGGCGTCGCCCGACCCCGGCCGGCGCCGCGCGGTGCAGGCCGGCGGCGGCCTCGCGCATCGTGGCGCGGCCGCGGGCGTGGGCGAGCTGCGCCGCCTGCGCCTTTCGCGACGTGACGAGCAGCCGGCGCGCGGTGACCTCGCGCTCCTCGGCGATGCGGCGGCGGGCGCTCGCGCGCAGCTCGCGCAGCTGCTGGTGCAGGCCGCGCCGGTGCCGGGCGACGTGCTCGGCGGGCGCGCGGGTCATCGCCGAGAGCGTCCGGGCACGGTCGAGCACGGCGCGCCGGCCTTCGCCGCGCAGCCGGCGCGCGGCGGCGGCAAGCTCGAGCCGGGCCTGGCCGCAGTGGAGCGGCACCGCGGCCTCCGCGGCGTGGGTCGGCGTCGAGCACGAGACCGCGGCGACGTCGTCGAGCAGCGTCCGGTCGGTGTGGTGACCGATCGACGCCACGATCGGCACCCGCAGCAGGGCGGCAGTTCGGCACAGGCCCTCGTCGCAGAAGGCGAACAGGTCGGCCAGCGACCCGCCGCCGCGGGCCACGACGACGACGTCGACCTCCTCGAGCGCGGCGAGCTCGCGCAGCGCAGCGGCGATGGCCGGGGCCGCGTGGCGGTCCTGCACCGGGGCGTAGGCCCACACGAGCCGGCCCGCCCAGCCGCGCCGGCGCAGCCCCGCGAGCACGTCGTCGCGCGCCTTGCCGCCGCGGCCGCACACGACGCCGATGGTCCGCGGCAGCGCCGGTCGCGCGAGGCGCTTCTGGGGCTCGAACAGGCCCTCGGCGTCCAGCAGCTTGCGCAGGCGATCGAGCTGGGCGAGGAGGTCGCCCTCACCGGCGACCCGAAGCGTGCGCACCGCGAAGGAGAACGACGGCGAGGAGGTCGCCGAGCCCGGGTAGTAGTCCGGGCCGCCGGCCACCACGACCTGCGCCCCGTCGGTGAGCGAGCCGGACGCGAGGCCGAGCGCGTCCCAGTCGTCGCGCCACATCGAGCAGGGCAGCGCGCCCCGGGGATCGCGCAGCTCGAAGTAGGCCTTCGTCCGGCTCTCGCGGAGGTTGACCAGCTCGCCGAAGAGCTGGACTCGCGGGCGCTCCCGCAGCCCGTCACGCAGCCGCACCGCGTAGGCGCCGACCGGGAAGGGCCCGGGCAGCCCGCTGCCCTCGATGCCCTCCGGCCGCTCGCGGTCGGCGTCCCCGGCCTCCGGCGCTCCGTCGTAGCGCGCGAGCTCCGCCGCTTCGGCGGACGTCGCCACGGCCTGCGCCAGCGAGCGGTCCTCGGGCGTGCTCATGCTCCGAGCCTAGAGGACGGCCCGGAGCGGCCAGGCGCGCCGGGGCCGGCGCTACTCCTCCTGCTCGCCCTCCTCCTCGAGGGCCAGGAGGGTCGACTTCAGCGGGGCGAGAGCCTCCTCGCCGGGTGGGCCGGCCGGGCCGCGGACCTCGGACCCCAAGGCGATGCGGTTCAGGCGCTCGATCTCGCGCTCGCCCTCGACCCGGGCCGGATGGTCGGCGGGCAGCCCCCGGATCAGCGTCGCGATGCGGTTGCGCAGCTGCAGGGCGAAGTGGGGGGTGGAGGCGCCCATGAGCTGGCGCACCTCTTCGACGGTGACCTGGTGGTCGCGCGTGAGCCTGCCGGGATGCTCCATCTCGCTCATGCGCCGGGCGCCTGACCCGTGTCGCGATCGACCGGGAGGATCTCGAGCAGGCTGTCGATGCGCGCCTGGACGCCCTGCGAGAGCGCGGCCTGGTCGCCGATGATCCAGCCGTGGTTGTAGGCGCCTCGCACGGGATCGCGATCGTAGCCGGGCTGGATGTCGAGCAGGAAGTCCTCCACCGGCCGCGGGAGCAGCTTGGGCTGGTCGACGAGCAGCAGCGGGCCGTAGGTGCCGCTCGCGGACAGCGGTGCCGCGGCGGCGGCGTCGAGCGGCCGGCGCTGGTTGACGAACACCAGGCCGTGCCCCGGGTCGATGACGCCCCAGCCGAAGCCCCCGTCGACGTAGCGCGCGAAGGCGATCGCGTTGTTGATGGGGTCGGTCGCCGAGATGCGGACGACCTTGCCGAGCGTCTGGAGCTCCTTCGCCACCGCCTTGGGTACGACCGAGGGAGGTCCGAGGACGTAGATGTTGGGGCGCTCATGCGCCTGGATCGCCGCGCGCGTGTCGGGCGGGACGCCCTGGCGGGTGACGAACAGCACCGGGTCGCCGCTCTTGGCCGCCCACGCGGCGGCGGGCATCGCGAAGTCGGCGAGCTCGCCGGTGGTCACGACCACGCTACGGCTCGGCCGGCCGGCGACGACGCTGCGCAGACGGTCGACCTCGCGCGCGAGCGCGTACGGGTTCGAGCCCTTCAGGCCCAGGGCCTTGTAGCCGCTCGGTGCGGCGGCGTCTCCCACCCGCAGGACCTGCGCGCCCTTGGCCGCGACGGCCGTGCCGCGCGGGCGCAGGGCGGCGAGCGCGCTCTGGGTCGCCTCCGGCACGGCCCCCTCCTGGGTTAGGAGCACGGGGGCGCGCAGAGGCTGGGCCATGAGCACCGAGGCGGCGACGCCCGCCTGCCAGTTGCCGGCATCGACCAGCGCCACGGCCGGCGGCCGGGTCTCGGGGCTCGCGCCGGGGAACACGGCCTGGGCGACGGCGGCCGCGTCGGCCACCGCGTCGGCGCCGCCGACGCGGGTCGTGTTCTTGGTGGCGAAGGTGGGGAAGCCGAGCTTCTCGGCGGCCTTGGGCTCCTTGCCCTTCTGGCCCAGCACCGGCTTCTCGGCGTTCCCCGGCAGCCCGGCGTCGCTCCCCCCGCCATCCGAGCCGCCACCGCATCCGGCCGTTCCGAGGACCGCGAGCAGGCACGCGAGCGCGGCGATCGGTCGGGGCCCCGGCATTCGCGGCCGGACCATAGCGGCCGGGGACCGCCCGCAGCCCCGGCTGGGCCGCGAGGCCGCTCCGCGGCCGGGCCGTCGCGGGGCCGGGCTCGGCCTTCCCCCGACCTCTCGACTGAACGCTCGCGTACGGTATTGTCCTGAGCATGGACTTCCGACTCAGCGACGACCAACTCGCCTTCCAGGACCGCTGCCACCGCTTCGCCGAGGAGGTCATACGCCCGGTCGCCGCTCGCCACGACCGCGAGCAGAGCGTGCCGTGGGACGTCATCCGCGAGGCGCGCCGCTGGGACCTCCACGGCCTGGAGCTCATCCAGCGCCTCGCCACCGACGGCGATGGCCTGCTCGGCGTCATCTACGCCGAGGAGCTGCACTGGGGCTGCGCGGGGATCGCGCTCGCCATCCAGGCCGGCTCGCTCGCCGCCGCGGGCATTGCCTCCTCCGGAACGCCCGAGCAGATCGGCCGCTGGCTCCCCGAGTGCTTCGGCACCGGCGACGAGATCAAGCTCGGCGCCTACGCGGTCACCGAAGCCGGGGCGGGCTCCGACGTCAAGTCGCTGCGCACGACGGCCAAGCGCGACGGCGACGAGTGGGTGCTCGACGGCGCCAAGGTCTTCATCTCCAACGGCGGGATCGCCGACGTCACGGTCGTCGTCGCCACCGTCGACCCCGAGCTCGGCCACCGCGGCCAGGCCTCCTTCGTCGTCCCCGCCGGCACGCCAGGACTGCGGATGGGCAAGAAGGAGGACAAGATCGGGATCCGCGCCTCGCAGACCGCCGAGGTCGTGCTCGAGGACTGCCGCATCCCGATGGAGTACCTGCTCGGGGGTCCCGACAAGCTGGAGCGCAAGCTCGAGCGCGCCCGCCGGGGCGAGACGGGCGGGGCGTCGGGCGCGCTCGCCACCTTCGAGATCACGCGGCCGCTGGTCGGGGCCTCGGCGCTGGGCATCGCCCGGGCGGCCTACGAGTGGACGCTCGACTTCCTCGAGGGCCGCAGCGCGGACGGCGAGCCGCTGCTCGAGCAGCAGCGCGTCCAGCAGGTGCTCGCCGACGTTGCGACGGAGATCGAGGCCTCGCGATTGCTCGTGTGGCGGGCCGCATGGATGGGCCGCAATGGCATTCCCATGACGGGCGGCCAGGGCTCGATGTCCAAGCTCAAGGCGGGCGACGTGACGATGTGGGCCACGACGGCCCTGATGGACATCGTCGGCCCCGAGGCGTGGAGCACCGAGCACCCGCTCGAGAAGTGGTTCCGCGACGCGAAGATCTTCCAGATCTTCGAGGGGACCGCCCAGATCCAGCGGCTCGTCGTCTCGCGCCTGCAGGTCGCCGAGCGCCGGCGCGAGCTCGCGGAGGCCGCCGAGATCGTCGCCGACGTCGCCGAGGAGGCGCGCGAGGGCGCGGCCGCCGTCGCCGCGCAGAGGCGCCCGACGGGCCGCCCCGGACCCCGCTCTTTCCGGCCGCGCGGGGTGCGCACCCTCGCAACTTTCCGTTCACACCTCTGCTAGCGTCCCGCGATCGCCGAATCCCCGGGAGAGACCCGGGGACCGGGGGACCCACGTAGTTTGGGGCTAATTCTGCGGTAGTCCGCAGGAGGCGCCGGCTCTTTCCGCGCTAGCCCGTCAGCTAACCCCGGAGGCCGACGAAAGAGGTTCGTTGTGGCGAAGGGGCTAGCGCTCACCGGTATGACCATCGCGCTGTTCGCGGCCGTGCCGTCGGGCGCGGCGCTCGCGAGCACCGGCGGGAGCGGCTACTCGCCCTCCACCGTGACCACCTCGGCGGCCAAGCCGGTTGTCGCGGGCAACCGCGCCAAGGTCCAGCGCAACGGACAGGCGGCGGCGCCGGCCAACGCGCCGCTCACGGTGCAGAAGATGATCTGGGCGGCCAACAAGATCCAGACCAAGCCCTACGTCTACGGCGGCGGTCACGGCGCGATCCGCGACCGCGGCTACGACTGCTCCGGGGCGGTCTCCTACGCGCTCTACTACGGCAAGATCCTCGACGGCGACCCGCGCGACGCGGTCGGCTTCTTCTCCTGGGGCCGCAGCGGCGGCGGTGACTGGGTCACCGTCTACGCCAACGGTGAGCACGCCTTCGTGGTCATCGCCGGCCTGCGCCTCGACACGAGCGCGATCAACGACCCCAACCAGTCGCGCGGGCCGCGCTGGCGCAAGACCTCGCGCGACACCTCGAGCTTCCGCGCGCGCCACTGGCCGGGGCTGTAGCGCGGGCCGCCCGCCCGGCGACCCGGCGACCCGACCCCTCAGCCGGTGAGCTGGGCGACGAGCTCGTCGAGCTCGGCGTCGTGCTCGGCGACGAGCTGGTCGCCCTGCTCGCGCAGCAGGCGCATGTTGGAGGCGCTCGCGTCGTCGAGGTCGTCCGAGCCCGTGTCGAGCGTGACCTGGAAGCGGTGGAAGCTCGCGCCGAGCAGCTGGCGCAGCTGGTAGTCGACGACGTCGCTCGAGCCGTCGAAGACCACGTCGATCAGGGGGCGCGCCCATTCGAGCAGCCCCCAGTCCTTCGCCTCCTCGAAGGGGATCGGGCGGGTCAGCTGACCCGTGCCGAGGGAGACGAGGAGGACGTCGGGCGCGGCGCCGCCCCGGTGCGCCTCCGCGTAGGCGCACATCGCCGGGTTGACGGCGAAGACGCCGCCGTCGATGAGCGCCGAGTACGTCCCGGCCGCCGAGCGCACGACCACGGGCTCGAAGTACGTCGGCGCCGACGCGGTCGCCAGCGCTGCGTCGGCGATCGCGTAGTCGCGATCGGGGTCCTCGGTCGCCCGTGTGCTCTTGAAAAAGAACGGGTCGCGACGCTCGATGTCGTAGGCGCACACCAGCACGTCGGCCAGCGCGTCGGCGAGCCGCGCGTCGCCGAGGTAGGTGTTCAGGACCTCGCGCAGCGTGGCGTTCGAGTACTTCTCGTCGGCGAGCCCCCCGACGGAGGAGGCGCGCTGCCAGAGCGAGCGCGAGAAGATCCGCGGGCCCTCGCGGAGGTAGAGGTCGAGCACGTCGGCCGCCGACCAGCGCGGCCCCTCGTCCTCGCCGCGGCGCGTGAGGGCGAGCGCGATGAGCCCGCCCATCGAGGTTCCGGCCACCAGGTCGAAGAGCTCGGCCACCGGCCGCTGGGCGCGTCGCTCGAGGTCGGCGAGCACCGTCGCCGGGACGATGCCCCGGATCCCGCCGCCGTCGACCGAGAGGATGCGCACGCGGCCGTCGCTCATCGGGCGCTGATCGTACGGCGCGCGACAGCCGCTCGCTAGGCTTGCCGGACCAACGAACGAATGCGCGCAAGGAGGACGGGATGGCCGGCACCAGTGGGCGCCTGACCACCATGATCAAGGCGAAGGTCAACCGGCTCCTCGACCGGGCCGAGGATCCTGGCGAGACGCTGGACTACAGCTACACGAAGCAGATGGAGCTGCTCCAGAACGTCAAGAAGGGCATCGCCGACGTGGTCACGGCGAAGAAGCGGCTGCAGCTGCAGTCCCAGAAGCTCGAGCAGCAGGTCGTCAAGCTCGACACCCAGGCCCGGCAGGCGCTCGCCGCCGGCAAGGAGGACCTGGCCCGGACCGCGCTGGAGCGAAAGACGCTCGCGCAGACCGAGCTGCAGTCGCTCGACCAGCAGGTCTCAGAGCTCGAGGCCCAGCAGCAGCAGCTCATCGACAAGGAGCAGAAGCTGCGCACCAAGGTCGAGGGCTTCCGGACCAAGAAGGAGGTCATCAAGGCCCAGTACTCCGCCGCCGAGGCGCAGGTGAAGATCGGCGAGGCGGCCGGCGGGGTCGGCGAGGAGATGGCCGACGTCGGGCTGGCCATGCAGCGCGCGGTCGACAAGACCGAGGGCATGCGCGCACGCGGGGCCGCGCTCGAGGAGCTCGAGGCGGCAGGCGCCTTCGAGGACCTCACCCAGCTCGGCGACGGGCAGGACGACATCGACAAGCAGCTCTCCGAGCTGACCTCCCAAAGCCAGGTCGACGACGAGCTGGCCAAGATGAAGGCCGAGCTCGGGCCGGGCACGGGCTCGCCGAGCGCCGGCGAGCTGGGCAGCGGCAGCGGCCAGCAGCAGGGGGCCGGCCAGTGATCGTCCGCATCGCGACGGACGGCCAGTACCGGCTTCCCGACGAGAACCTCAAACGCCTCAACGAGATCGACGACGAGGCCCAGACGGCGGTGGAGGCCGGCGACCAGGAGGGCCTCAATCGCCTGCTCGAGCGGATGGCC
This sequence comes from uncultured Actinomycetes bacterium, assembly GCA_963728925.1. Taxonomy (GTDB): domain Bacteria; phylum Actinomycetota; class Thermoleophilia; order Solirubrobacterales; family Solirubrobacteraceae; genus JBBPZA01. The sequence goes on from CAVSMB010000014.1 coordinate 478,420, forward strand.
GAGCTCGTGCGCTCCGAGGGCGAGCCGCTGGGCGAGGATGAGCTGGTCGAGTCCGAGGTCATCATCCCGCCGACGGACTCCACCATCGAGGAGCTGGCGCACGCCTTCGCCGACGAGGGCCTGATCCCGGACTGAGGCCGGCTCGCGAATCGGGCCGCTCCGAGGATCGGGCCGGCCTTCCCGATCGGGCCGGCCCGAGAGCGGACTAGATCGGGATGCCCCAGAGCGCGAGCCAGCGCTCGAGCTCTGGCTCGATCGGGAGCTCGTTGCCGAGCTGCGCGCGCAGGCGCAGCTCGTGCTCGTTGTCGCGCGACTCGGCGGCTCCGGGGGCGGGGACGAAGGGGTGGAAGCTGCCGCGCTTGTAGTTGTAGATGAGGTAGACCGGGTGCCCCTGGGCGTCCTGGAAGGCGAACACCGCGCAGAGGATGCGCTCGCCGTAGCCGCCGCCCTCCAGCGAGGTGGAGAGCGCGTTGAGCGCGACGACGAGGTCGTCGAAGTCCGGATCGCGCACGATCACCCAGCGGTAGCCGTAGCTGTCGTCGGTTGACTCGACGGTCGTGTCGGACTCCTCGCCGACGCCGCGGATGACCTCCTCGGCGTCGCGCACGATCTGGGTGAAGTCCGCGGTCTGCAGCGGCTGGAAGACGACCGCCGCCGTCCCACGGGAGAGGATCTCGAGCTCGGTCTCCATCGTCACGTAGGCCGTCGTCAACGCGAAGAGGCGGTCAGCCGCCGGCTTCTCCAGCTTGCGACGGCCCAGCAGCACGTCGAAGAGGCCCATTCGACGGAGCCTAGGCGAGCGTGCGCTGGAGCTGGGACTCGAGCCGCTGGAGCGCGGCGAGGCGCTTCTCGAGCGGCGGGTGGGTCGAGAAGAGGTTGAACAGCGAGCGCTTGGCCCCCGCCGGGAAGATATAGAGCGCGTTGAGCTCAGCATGGGCGCGGATGTCGCGCTGCGGGATGCGGTCCATCGTCCCGCTGATCTTCTGCAGCGCAGAGGCGAGCGCGCTCGGGCGCCCGGTGATGACCGCCGCGCCGCGGTCGGCGGAGAACTCGCGGTAGCGCGAGAGCGCCTGGAGGAGGAGGAAGCTGATCAGGTAGACGCCCGCGGCGACGAGGATCACGACGAGGAAGCCGGGGCCGTCGTCGTCGCCGTCTCCACCGCCGCCGAAGAGGAAGCCGAACTGGACGATGTAGGAGGCGACCGTTGCGAAGAAGCTCGCGATCGTCATGACCGCTACGTCGCGGTTCTGGACGTGGGTCAGCTCGTGGGCCATGACGCCCTCGAGCTCGGCGGGGGAGAGGAGGTCCATGATCCCGGTGGTCGCGCAGACCGTCGCCTTCTTGGGCGAGCGCCCCGTTGCGAACGCGTTGGGCATCGATGTCTGGGCCACGGCCACGCGCGGCTTGGGCAGATCGGCCTGCACGCAGAGCCGCTCGATCATCGCGTGGAGCTCGGGCGCCTGCTGGGGCGTGACCACGTGGGCGCCCATCGCGGCGAGCGCGAGCTTGTCCGAGGTGAAGAACTGGAGCAGGAGAAGGCCGCCCGCGACGACCGCGACGATGACCGCACCGGCGCCCGAGGCGATGAGCACCCCGATCAGCACGGCGTAGACCAGCCCGAGCAGCAGCATGGTGATGAGCATCCGGACCTGCAGGCCGGTGTCGCGTCCGAAAGAGGTGGGTCGTCCCATTGATGAGAATTGTAGGAGGCCGTCTAAGGGGTTCCTGAACGCTGCAGGAGTGCTCCCCGCTCTCCATAACTCTGGACTCGGGTTGAGATCGAGGGGGCCGCACCTAGACTCGGGCGCCGAATGCCTGCGCGACTTCGCGTCCTGCTCGTGGGGCTGACGGTCCCCCTTGCCCTCTTCCTCGCCGTGCCGATCCTCTCGCAGGCCGGCCTGGACGACCGCGGCCGCTCGCTGGAGCGGCAGATCGCTCGCAAGCAGCGGATCATCGAGCGCAAGCGCGGCAGGGAGGATCGCCTCCAGGGCCAGATCTCCCGCTACAACGGGACCATCGGACGCCTGCAGGGGCGGATCGGCGGCCTCCAGGAGCGCGAGGACTCGCTCCAGACGAGCCTCGACGCCAAGCTCGCGAAGCTCGCGCGGACGCAGGAGGGCCTTCGCCTGCAGCGCGCGCGACTGGTCCGCCTGCGGACGCGGCTCGCCGTCGGGCGACGGGTGCTGGGCGAGCGCCTGATCGAGCTCTACAAGGCCGGCCAGCCCGACGTGATGACGGTGATCCTCGACTCCAACGGCTTCGCCGACCTGCTCGAGCGCAGCGAGTTCCTCAGCCGCGTCTCCCATCAGGACCGGCGCATCATCGTCCGCGTGCAGACCGACAAGGCCGACTCGATCGCCACCACCAAGCGGCTGGCCGGGCTCGAGCGGCGCCAGACCACGCTCGCCGGGCAGATCCTCTCCCAGCGCAACCAGGTCGCCTCGGTGCGCGAGCAGGTCAGCGCCCAGCGCGACACCTTCGCGGCGGCACGCGACAAGCGCGGCGGGCTGCTCGACCAGACGGTGTCCTCGCGCAAGAACGCGCAGGAGGACGTCGCCGCGCTCCAGGCCGAGAACGAGAAGATCCAGAGCCGCCTGCAGGGCGCCTCCGGGGCCGGGCCGGTTCGCCGCGGCTCGGGCGCCCTGATCTGGCCCGTGAACGGCCCCATCACCTCGCCCTTCTGCGAGCGCCGCGCGTGGGAGGCCTGCCATCCCGGCATCGACATCGGCGTGCCCTCCGGCACCCCGATCCGCGCCGCCGCGTCCGGGCGGGTGAGCATCGCCGGGCCCCAGGGCGGCTACGGGAACTTCACCTGCATCCAGCACGGCGGCGCGCTCTCCACCTGCTACGGCCACCAATCCTCGATCGGCGTGAGCGTCGGCCAGTCGGTGAGCCAGGGCCAGATCATCGGGCGCACGGGCTGCACCGGCCTGTGCTTCGGGCCTCACCTCCACTTCGAGACGCGCGTCAACGGCGCGGTAAAGAACCCGATGAACTACCTGTAGGGCGCGGACCGCCCGCGGCGGGCGGCGGACCGCACCCGCCGGCCATCTACGCTTCCGGCGGTGCGCACGGAGATCGACGTCCTCGGGCTGCCGGTCAAGACCTTCGGGTTGATCTTCGCCCTGGCCTTCCTGTCCGTCGGGCTGCTCTCGGCGCGGCGCTTCCGCGAGCTGGGCAAGCCGACCGACTGGGCCTACGAGATCGTCTTCGCCGCGCTGATCGGCGGTGTGGTCGGCTCGCGGGTGTACTGGATCGTCCAGAACTTCTCCACGGCCAAGGACGACCTCGTCGGCAACCTCTTCTCGGGTGCCGGCCTGGTCTGGTACGGCGGGGTGATCGGCGGCGCGATCGCGGTGGTGGCGTGGGCGCGCTTCCGGAACTTCCTCGGCCTGGGCCTCCTCGACTTCGCCGCGCCGTCGCTCGCGCTGGGCTACGCGATCGGCCGCGCGGGATGTCAGGTCTCAGGCGACGGCGACTACGGCGACCCGTCCGGGCTTCCGTGGGCGATGCCCTACCCCGACGGCGCCGTGCCGACCGACCAGGACGTCCACCCGACGCCGATCTACGAGAGCGTGGCCATGGGCCTCGTCGCGCTGTGGCTGTGGCGCCGGCGCGACGCCTACCGCCCCGGCGTCCTCTTCGCCTTCTGGATGCTGCTCTCGGGCGTGGAGCGCTTCCTCGTCGAGTTCATCCGCCGCAACGACGTGACGGCCCTCGGCATCACCGTCCCGGCGATCGAGAGCGCAATCCTCGCGGTCGCCGGCGCCGTGTGGCTGTTCATCGCGCACCGCCGCGGCGGGCTCGCGCGGGCGGCCTCCTCCGCCGGGCTCGCGCGCGCTACTCCAAGTCGCGCATCCGGTTGAACGCGTCGAGCCCCGCCACCTTGTAGGCCTCGGCGAGGGTCGGGTAGTTGAAGACCGCCGAGACCAGGAAGTCCAGGCCGCCGTCGCGATTCATGAGCGCCTGGCCGATGTGCACGAGTTCGGTGGCCTGCCCGCCGATCACGTGAACGCCGAGCAGCCGGCCGTCGGCTGGGGAGACGAGGATCTTCAGGAGGCCGTCCTCCTCGCCCATCATCAGGGCCTTGGCGAGCTCGCGCCACCAGGCGATGCCGACGACGTAGGGCACGGCGGCCTCGGTCAGCTCCTCCTCGGTCTTGCCGACGTAGGAGATCTCGGGAATCGCGTAGATCCCGGTCGGCACCAGCTCGGGCAGCGACATGACCGGCTCGCCGAAGGCGCGCAGGGCGGCGATCCGGCCCTGCTCCATGCTCGTCGCCGCCAGGCCCGGAGGGCCCGCGACGTCGCCCACGGCGAAGATGTGGGGTTTGGCGGTGCGGTAGTCCTCGTCGACCTCGATGCGGCCTCGCCGGTCGGCCTCGAGCCCTGCGCGATCGAGCGCGAGGCCTCCGGTGGCACCCTGGCGGCCGGTCGCGTAGAGCAGCGTGTGCGACGCGATCTGCTTGCCCGAGCGCAGGTGGGTGACGACGCGGTCGTCCTTGCGCTCGACGGCGGTGACCTCCTCGCCGAAGCGGAAGGTGACGTTGCGCTTGCGCAGGAGATACTGCAGCGCGACGGCGATCTCGCGATCGAGGTAGGACATCAGGCGCTCGCGCGCGTCGACCAGCGTCACGCGGGTTCCCATCGCCGCGAACATCGAGGTGTACTCGACGCCGATGACCCCAGCCCCCACGACCGTCATCGTGCGAGGAACCGAGTCCTCGAGTCGCAGGATGCCGTCCGAGTCGATGACGCGACGGTCGTCGAAGTCGACGTCGTCCGGCCGGGCGGGATTGGTCCCGACGGCGACGACGACGTTCTGCGCGGTGACGGGAACGTCCTTGACCTCTCCCACGGGGTCGCGGACGAGGATCGTGTGGTCGTCCTCGAACGCGGCGTCGCCGACGAGCAGCCCGACCCCGTTGCGACGGAACTGCTCACGGACGACCGCGGTCTCCTCGGCCACCACGCGCGCCGTACGGTCACGCAGGAAGTGGGCGGCGGCGACCTCGTTGCGCTCGGGGTGCATCGGGTCGGGCACGTCGGCCGTCCGCGCGGCGAGGTCTTCGAGAATCGCCTGACGCAGCGTCTTGGACGGGACCGTCCCGGTGTGGATGGAGACGCCTCCGACCCGCTCGCGCCGCTCGACGACCGCAACGCGCTTGCCGAGCTTGGCGCCCTGGATGGCGGCACGCTGCCCGCCGGGTCCCGAGCCGATGACGAGAAGATCGAAGTCCATGGCGGCCAACGCAGCGGGTCATACCCTGCGCGCGCGAAACGCGCGCTCGATGAAGCGCAGGGCCTCGCCCTGGAGCTCGGCGTCGTGCTGGATCGAGCGGTGATGGCCGCCGGGGAGCACCACGAGCTTGCGATGCGGCATGGTCGCCGCCTGGTGCAGTGCGATCGAATGGGTCACCGGGATGCGCTCGTCGCCCTCGGCGTGGAGGAGCATGAGGGGCGCGTCGAGGGCGCGGACCTCCCACACCAGGTCGTGGGCGCCGAGGAAGGCCTCGACGCGGGGCACGTCGGCGTGCCATTCCCAGTCTCCTGAGCGAAGCCCGCGCAGCAGGTGCTCCGCGCCCGCCGGGCAGATGGCGACGACCGCGTCGGCGTCCATGCGGCGCGCCGCGAGGATCGCGACGTAGCCGCCCATGCTCGAGCCGCGGATGGCCACCGGCCCCTCGGGCAGCAGCGAGCGGATCCGGACCACGTCGTCGACCAGCCGATCGTCGAGCGGGCCCTCGCTCTCGCCGTGGCCGCGCTGGTCGAAGGCGACCGCGGCGAGGCCCGCGGCCCGCGCCGAGCGGGCGAAGTCGAAGTGGTTCTCCTTGCGCGAGCCGGCGCCGTGGAGGACGACGACGGCACCCGCGGATGGCGGCTCGGGCTCGAAGAGCGCGTAGGAGAGGCCGTCCAGCGTGCCGGTCCGTTGGGGTGGAGCGGGAGTGCGATGCCGCATAATCGGGCGCCGATCATGGCAGGCATCGCCCAACAGCTCTCCCACGTCTATCCGCTCGGCAGCCGCGTGAACGCGGCCGGGCGTCTCGAGGTCGGCGGCTGCGACGTCGTCGAGGTCGCCCGAGAGCTCGGCACGCCGGCATACCTGGTGGCCGAGGACGACCTACGGGCGAGGGCACGCGGGTTCACGGAGGCGATGCAGGCCTGTTCTGCCGGCTCGGCCACCGGGGCCGCGGCCCCGGGCACCGGCGGCTTCGAGGTCCTCTTCGCCTCCAAGGCCTTCCCCTGCACCGCGGTCTACCGGCTCTTCGTCCAGGAAGGGCTCTCGTGCGACGTCGCCAGCGGGGGCGAGCTCCACATGGCCCTGCGGGCCGGATTCGCGCCCGAGCGCATCTACCTCCACGGCAACGCCAAGTCCACCGCCGAGCTGCGCGCCGCGCTGGACGCCCGAGTCGGCCACGTCGTCATCGACAACCTCGAGGAGATCGACCGCCTCGCCGGGCTGCTGGATGGGCGCCGCCAGCGCGTGCTCGTTCGCGTGACTCCCGGGATCAAGCCCTCCACCCACGACTTCATCGCGACGGGCCAGCTCGACTCCAAGTTCGGACTGCCTCCGGACGACGCCCGCGTTGCGATCGAGCGCATCGACGCCACCGACGGCCTCGAGCTCGTCGGCCTGCACATGCACATCGGCTCCCAGATCTTCGAGCTCGACTCCTTCCGCAAGGCCATCGAGGCGATCTCCCATCTCGGCGACTTCCCGGTCTACGACCTGGGCGGCGGGCTCGGCGTCGCCTACACCGAGGGCGACGAGCCGCCCTCGGTGCGGGAGTACGTCGAGGCCAAGGTGAGGACGGCGGACGAAGTGCTCGGCCCCGGCAAGCGGCTCCTCATCGAGCCGGGCCGCTCGCTCGTCGCCAATTCGACGGTGACGGTCTACACCGTCGAGTCGGTCAAGCGCGGCCTCTCCACCTACGTCGCGGTGGACGGCGGGATGTCCGACAACCTGCGCCCGATGCTCTACGGCTCGGTCTACGAGGCGGCCATCGCCGACCGCCTGGCTCCCGGCGGCGAGCTCTGCCACGTCGCCGGCAAGCACTGCGAGTCGGGCGACGTGATCGTCCACGACGTCCACCTCCACGATCCGCGCCAGGGCGACGTGCTCGTCACCCCGGTCACCGGCGCCTACGGTCACGCCATGGCCAACAACTACAACGGCGTGCCGCGCCCGCCGGTCGTCTTCTGCCGCGACGGCGACGCCCGCGTGGTGGTGCGCCGCGAGACCCACGAGGACCTCACGGCCCGGGACGCGGATGCCTGACCCCTACCGGGTCGGGCTGCTCGGTCACGGCACCGTCGGCTCGGCCTTCGAGGCGCTGCTGCGCGAGCGCGCCGACGACGTCGGCGAGACCGTCGGGCTGCGGCCGGAGATCGCCGGGGTCCTGACCCGCAGCCGCGGGCGCTTCGAGGACGTGCTGGAGCGCTCGCAGCTCGTGGTCGAGCTGATCGGCGGCGTCGAGCCGGCGCGGGAGTACGTGCTTGCGGCCATGCAAGCCGGCCGTCACGTCGTGACGGCCAACAAGCAGCTGCTCTCCCAGCACGGCGAGGAGCTGTGGGACGCCGCCCAGCGCCACGGGGTCCAGCTGCGCTTCGAGGCCGCCGTCGCCGGCGTGGTACCGGTGATCCGCGTGCTCTCCGAGACCCTCGCCGCCGCGCACGTGGAGCGCATCCACGGGATCGTCAACGGGACGACCAACTACATCCTCACCGAGATGGCGGCGACGGGCGCGCCCTACGAGGTGGCCCTCGCCCGGGCCCAGGAGCTCGGCTACGCCGAGGCCGACCCGACCGACGACGTCACCGGCCGCGACGCGGCGGCCAAGATGGCCATCCTCGCGCGGCTCGCCTTCGACGCGCCGGTCCACCTCGACCAGGTCCGCTACGAGGGGATCGAGCACATCACCGTCGACGACCTCGCCTACGCGAGGGAGTTCGGGCTTCAGCTCAAGCTCATCGGGACGGCCGAGCGCGTCGACGGCGGGCTCTCCGTCCGCGTACACCCCGCCTTCCTGTACCCCGGCCACCCGCTGGCCAGCGTCGCGGGGCCCTTCAACGCGGTGACCGTCGAGTCCGAAGCCATCACGGAGATCACCATGTCGGGGCCGGGCGCCGGAGGCCGCCAGACGGCGAGCGCGGTGCTCGGCGACGTCGTCAGCGCGATGATCCCTCCACCCAGCCTGCCGCGGCGCGCGGTGCCCATCCCGATCGCCCAGGACGTCGTGTCCTCGTTCTACCTGCACCTCGAAGTCGCCGACCGGCCCGGCGTGCTCGGGCAGGTCGCCCAGCTCCTCGGCCTGCAGGGCGTGTCGGTGAAGTCGGTCGTGCAGAAGGGCCTGCGCGACGACGCGCGGCTGGTGATGGTGCTGCACCCTGTGCACGAGTCGCGCTTCTTCGCGGCGGTGCGGCTCATCTCCCAGCTCGACGTGATGCGCGCGCCGCCCCGTGCGATCCGCGTACTCGAGGAGGAATTCGTCTGAGCGGGATCATCGACCGCTACCGCGCCGACCTGCCGTTCGCGCCGGGGGACCCCGTGGTCTCGCTCGCGGAGGGGTCGACCCCGCTCGTCGCCGCGCCCGCGCTGTCCGAGCGCTCCGGGGTGGAGGTGTGGCTCAAGCTCGAGGGCGGCAACCCCACGGGCTCCTTCAAGGACCGCGGTATGACCTGCGCGGTCTCCGCGGCGGTGCGCGAGGGCGCCGAGACGGTGATCTGCGCCTCGACGGGCAACACCGCCGCGAGCGCCGCCGCCTACGCGGCCCGCGCCGGGCTCACCGGCGCGGTGATCGTGCCCGAGGGCAAGATCGCGACCGGCAAGCTGGCCCAGGCGCTCGTCCACGGTGCGCGGGTCATCGCGTTGCGCGGGAACTTCGACCAGGCCCTGTCACTCGTGCGCGAGCTCGTCGACCGCCACCCGATCGCGCTGGTCAACTCGGTCAACGCCTACCGCCTCGAGGGCCAGAAGACGGCGGCCTTCGAGATCCTCGACGAGCTCGGCGAGATCGAGGGGCTGTGCATCCCGGTCGGCAACGCCGGGAACATCACCGCGTACTGGAAGGGCTTCGGCGAGCGCGGCGCGGCGCCCCGCATGCTCGGGTTCCAGGCCGAGGGAGCGGCCCCGCTCGTCCTGGGCAGGCCGGTGGCGCACCCCGAGACGCTCGCGAGCGCGATCCGCATCGGCAACCCGGCGCGCTGGGAGGAGGCGATGGGCGCGGTCACGGGATCGCGCGGCGCCGTGCGCGCCGTCTCCGACGCCGAGATCCTCGACGCGTGGCGCTTTCTCGCCGCGCGTGAGGGGGTCTTCTGCGAGCCCGCCTCGGCCGCCTCGGTGGCGGGGCTGCTGCGCCACGGCAGCGAGGGCGCCCGGCGCGTGGTGTGCGTGCTGACCGGCCACGGGCTCAAGGACCCGCAGACGGCGCTGGACCGCGCCGGGGCCGTCGTCCCGTGCGAGCCCGAGCTCGCTGCGGTCGAGCACGCGGTGCTGGACGGGCGATGAACCGCCGCCGCGTCGTCCGCGTCCCCGCGTCCTCGGCCAACCTCGGGCCGGGCTACGACGTGCTCGCCGCGGCCCTCTCACTCCATGTGGAGCTCGAGGTGGAGGAGACCGGGCGCTTCGGGGTCGAGACCGACCTCGACGTGGCGCGCGACGAGCGCAACCTCTGCGTGCGAGCCTTCGCGCGCCTCGCCTCGCCCAGGGACTTCACCTTCCGGATCCGCTCGCGCGTGCCGCTGTCGGGCGGCCTGGGGTCGAGCGCGGCCGCCACCGTGGCCGGGCTCATGGCCGCAGACCATCTCTTCGAGCTCGACGCCGACGTGCTCGGCCACGCGATCGAGATCGAGGGCCACCCCGACAACGCGGCGGCGGCCGTGCTCGGCGGGTTCGTCATCTGCGCCGACGGCCGCGCGACGCGCTTCGACGCGCCGGCCGGCCTCGAGGCGGTGCTCGTCGTCCCCCATGAGGCGGTTCGCACGGCGCAGGCGCGCGCCGCGATGCCCGCCACGGTGCCGATCGCCGACGCGGTCTTCACCGCCGCCCACGCCGCGCTGCTCGTCCACGGGCTCGGCCGCGGGGACTGGGAGCTCGTCGCGCGCGGCCTGGCCGACCGCCTGCACCAGCCGCGCCGGGAGCACCTCTACCCGCGCTCGATGGCGCTCGTCGAGCGCGCGGCCGGGCTCGGCGCGCTGGGAGCCACGATCTCGGGCGCGGGGCCGAGCGTTCTCGTGTGGACCCACTACGAGAGCACGGGCGGGGCGGCCACGCGCCTGCGCGAGGAGGCCGGGGACTGGGCGCAGGTGCTGCGGGTGCCCTTCGAGCCGCAGGGCGCCGACGTGCGCGCGCTCTGAACGCTCCGCCTCAGGGCCAGCACGCAGACCACCTCCGGGGTGACCCTGGATCTGCTGGGCGCGTGACGAACGCCACGGTATGTTCGACCCGTTTTCAGTAGAAGGATCCCCAGGGTCGACTCGAAGAAAGGACGCCTGATGCTGAAGGGAATCTCGCCGCGCGCCTCGGCGGTCGCGCTCGCGGCCGGCTGCCTTGCTGCGATCACAGCCTGCGGGAGCGACGACGGCGGCACCACCACCAGCGCTAGCAGCGCCGACGCCAAGCTCGCAGCCGGTTGTGCGGCGAGCAAGAAGGTCAACGAGGGGATCGAGCGGTTCTTCGAGAGCACGCCTGCGCTGCAGAGCGAGAAGCCGCCGACCAAGGCGCAGATCCCGCAGATCCAGGCCAACTACGACAAGTTCGTCGCCGGGCCGCTCGCGGAGGCCGAGCAGAACGTGCCACGCGAGCTCAAGGCCGACCTGGCGAAGGCGAGCGCGGCCCTCGGGCAGCTGCGGGCGACGGGAAGCCCACAGCAGCTCGGCTCGCCCGCCGTCCAGAAGGCCGGGTCGAACCTCGACGGCTACTACTTCGATAATTGCCCGGGGCCGAAGGCGGCGATAACCGGCATCGACTACGCCTTCGACGGGGCCAAGCTGACCTATGCGCCCGGCGCCACCCGGATCAAGTTCGTCAACAAGGGCAAGGAGGAGCACGAGCTCGTGCTCGTCAGGAAGAAGCCCGGCACCACCGAGAGCTTCGATGAGCTGCTCAAGCTCCCCGAGAGCCAGGCGCAGTCCAAGGTCGAGTCCGTCGGCCAGACCGAGGGCTCGCCGGGGACGACGAACTACATCGTCGCGAACCTGACCAAGGGCGACTACCTGATGCTCTGCGCCATCCCCAAGGGCACGACGCCCGGCAAGGAGGGAAAGGGCCCGCCGCACTTCGTGCTCGGGATGAAGAACGAGTTCTCCGTCCAGTAGCGGCGGGGCGCGATCCGCGCGCGGCTATGCGCCGCGCGCAGGCACCGCGTCGCGCTGCTAGCCGCCGCGCGCGGGGACTCCGTCGCGCAGCGCGACGAGGCGAGCGCGGGCCTCTTTGAAGCCGAGGCGCTCGAGCATCTCGTCGGCCAGTGCGAGGTAGTCCGCGGCGAGGTCGGGCCGGAAGTTGAGGATCGACACCGCCCGCTCGGCCGATTCTGCGTAGGCGATCGACTGGCGCACCGAGGCGCCGAACGCCTTGTCGCCGAAGCTCTCGCGCAGCGACTCGTAGGCCTCCCGGGAGTGGCGGGTGCGCATGTCGGCGATGTTGAGGACCACCCCGAGCCACTCGAGATCGGGGTTCAGGTTGTCGCGTGCGAGCTCGATCACCTCGAGGGCCTGCTCGACGCCCTGCAGCGCGAAGTACTGCGCCTCGGAGGAGATCAGCGCGTGGTCGGCCGCCACCAGGGCGTTGACGGTGAGGAGCCCCAGCGACGGCGGGCAGTCGATGAGGATCACGTCGTAGTCGCCCTTGACCTCGCGCAGCGCGCGGCGCAGCGTCAGCTCGCGGCCCATCTTGCCGCTGAGCACGAGCTCGGCCTCGGCGAGCCCGAGGTTGGCGGGGATCACCCCGTCGTGGATGGCCGACGAGGCCTTCGCGCGGCCGGCGAGAACGTCGCCGATCGTCGGGTCGGCGTCGGGGTCGACGTCGAAGTAGTCCGAGAGGTTGCCCTGCGGGTCGAGGTCGATCGACAGCACGCGCAGGCCGACCCGCGACAGGACGTCGGCGAGCGAGCGCACCGTCGTGGTCTTGCCGGTCCCGCCCTTCTGGGAGAGGACCGCGATCGTCTCAGCCGCCATCGGGGGCGGGCACGATAGCGCGGCGCGGACGCCGGGGTCCGGCTGCCCTCAGGTCCGTGCGCGCTCCCCGAAGGCCCCGGCGGGAGCGAGCGAAGCCATCGGCAGCGACGGGAGGTCGAGAAAGCGCAGCTCGTGGCAGCCGACGAGGATCTCGTCCCCGTCGCGCAGGCGACTCCACTCCACCCGCTCGCCGTTGACGAAGACGCCGTTGAGGCTGCGGTCGTCGAGGACGCGGACCCCGTCCGCCTGGCGGACGATGAGGGCGTGGCGCCGCGACACCGTCGGGTCGTCGAAGCGGATGTCGGCGGCGAGGCTGCGACCCACGCGGGTCCACTCGCGGGCTAGCGGCGCGACCACGAGCTCCTCGCCGTCCCGGTAGGCGATGTGCTCGCCCGCCTCGGTGCAGCGTTCGCGCGCGTCGCCGAGCCATTCGGGCTCGCCCGCGGCGCGCTCGACGGCGTCGAAGTTCGCCGTCGTGGTGAACAAAGAGGCCCTCCGCCAGCGCTCTCCGGCGCAGGCGGGACATGTCGGCAGCGCGTCCTCCGCCACGAGCGAGACGGTGTAGCCGCAGTCCTCGCATCGAAACGATCCGGTTCCCGCAAGCGTGCCCGACATCAGCGCATCCGACATCTTCAGATCTCCCGGGGAAGGGCCGTCCGCCGACCGGCCTGTGCCGGAATTATACCCCGCTGGTCAACCACCACGGTACTGGTCTATTCCGGATTGCAGAGCCGAATTTGAGGTGTTGTCAGCATGCCTTAAGCGCGCCTAAACCCGAGCGCTGCGGTGCCTGCCGGCGAGCGTCCGCGCAACGCGGCAGGACGTTGGCGCCACCCGGCGAAATCCCCTGCATGCCGCGCTCCGACGCGCTCGAGATCCAGCTGCTGCGAAGCAGCGTCGACGCCCTGGAGGCCGACCACCAGCGCTGCGCCGACTGCCGTCGCACGCCGCTCACCGGCGAGCGCGTCTACCTGTACGCGGACGGCCGCACGGCGTGCGAGCTCTGCCGCACGACACGGCGCGACGAGCCGCTGGGCTCCGAGCCGGTCCGCGGGGGGACTGGCCACCTCGTGCGCGTCCACGCACGGGCGGCCTGACGCGAGTTTCGCGGGAGGGCGCGCGGAGCGCCGCCCGTCAACGACGACCGGAGGTCGTCGGCCGTCTCAGGCCGCGGGGCAGGATGCCCCGCGGAGGTAATCTCCCCTGCGTGGACCCGGTCGCCCTCTCGATCATGATCGCCAAGCCGCGGGAGGAGGTCTTCTCCTACCTCGCGGACGTCGCGAACCATCCCGAGTTCACCGACCACTACCTGGTCGACTGGCGGCTCACCCGCGAGGAGTCCTACGGCCGCGGCGCGGGGGCGCGCTTCCGGCTCAAGGCGCCGCTACAGCGCTTCGACTGGGCCGACTTCACGATCATCGAGGCCGAGGCTCCCCACCGCCTCGTCCTGGCCGGCAGGGCCGGCAAGTTCAACCGTATCCGCACGCTCACGACCTACACCCTGGACCCGGGCGCAGGCGGCCAGACCGACCTCGCCTTCGAGGTCGACACGCAGCCGCCGCTGCCGACCGACCGCCTGATGGGGGCCATCACCCGGCCGTGGCTGCGGCGCAAGGCCCGCAGGGGGCTCAAGCGACTTCGGTCGATCCTCGAGGAGGGGCTGGACCGGGGCGAGCGCGCGACCATCGCGGCGCGGTGAGCCGCGAGCGGCCGGCGCGGTGAACCATGGGCCTCCGGCGCCCGGACCACCGGTAGACTCCGCGCCCGCCGTGACCGTCCGCCGCATCATCGCTGCCGCCCTGCCGCTCGCCCTCGCAGTGGCCCTCGGGGCGTGCGGGAACAGGCAGGACACGGTGACCGACGCGGAGTCCGAGGGGCTGTACGTCGACGTCGGCGGGCTCACCTACCAGGTGCAGATCTCGCGCGAGCTCAACGCCCGCGACGAGGAGGACCAGGCCTACCTCAAGGGCCTGCCGCCGGGGACCCCGGCGTTGAAGCCATCGGAGTCCTGGTTCGGGGTGTTCATGCAGGTTCGCAACGAGGAGAACGAGCCCGCGACCTCCGCGCGTGACTTCCGCATCGTCAACACGCAGTACGAGGAGGGCAAGCCCTGCGAGCCCGTCAACGGCTGCTTCGACGCGGTGCAGCTCGACGGCGCGGTCAACCCGTTCGCCTGGACCTCTACCCAGGTCGACCCCGGCGAGCTCTTCCCGCCGAGTTCGAGCGCCGCCCAGTACGGCCCGATCCAGGGATCGATGGCGCTCTTCCGCATCCCCTTGGCCTCCTACGAGAACCGCCCGCTCGAGCTCACCATCACGGGCGCCCTGCCGACCCAAGAGGGTCGCGTAACCCTGGACCTGTAGGCCCCCTTGCAGGCCAACGCCGCGCCCTCACCGCTTCAGGGCCGGCTCGAGGATCGCCTTGGCGATCGGGGCCGCCACGTCGCCGCCGAACCCGGCCTGGACGGCGAGCACGCCGACGGCGAGCTTGGGGCGTCGTGCGGGCGCGAAGGCGACGAACCAGGCGTCCTCCTTCAGGCCGCCGCCGAGCTCGGCGGTGCCCGTCTTGCCGGCCACCTTGACGCCCGAGATCGCGGCCGACGTGCCGGTGCCGAAGGAGACGACGCCGATCATGAGGTTGCGGACCTTGCGCGCGACGCGCCGGCTGGTGACGCGCACGCTCTGCGCGTTCTGGCCCTTCACGAGCACGGGCTTCAGCCGCACGCCGTCGTTGGCGATGGTCTGGGCGACGGACGCCATCCCCAGCGCGGTCGCCTGCACCTTGCCCTGCCCGATCGCCGAGGACCCTATCTCGGCGTCGTTGCCCCCCATCTCCTCGGGCGTCTCGATGGAGTTGACCGCGGCGCCGGGGATGCCCGTCGGCTCGTTGAAGCCGAAGCGCTCGGAGGCGTCGACGAGGCGCTGGGCCCCCAGCTTGACCCCGAGCGGCGCGAAGACCGAGTTGCAGGACTCGGCGAAGACCTCGCGCAGGTTGCCCCCGCACGCCTCGCCGCCGGCGTTGGAGATCGTCTGCCCGCCGACGTTCGCGCTGGTGACGACCGGAAACTTGCTGCCCCGGTTCACCAGCTTGGCCTCCAGTGCGGCGGTGACGGTGATGACCTTCATGGTCGACCCGGGCGGCTGCAGGCCGGAGAAGGCGAGACCCGCGAGGGCGAGCACCTCGCCGGTGTCGGGCTCGAGGATCGCGACCCCGCCGAGCTGCGCACCAAGCGAGTCGACCGCGGCGGTCTGCAGCTTGGGCTCGATGGTCGCCTTCGCGGCCCGCCCCTTACGCGGTCGCGTGCGCGCGAGCACGCGCCGGCCGGCGAGCAGCCGCCCGCCGGGGGTGCCCGCCACCTGGGCTTCGAAGACCCGCTCCAGGCCGGTGATGCCGACGAGCGAGCCCCGCGGATACCCCTGCCGGTAGAGCGCCGGGCGCTGCGCGGCCGGCGGGGCGCCGAGCTCGCCGACGATGTTGCTCGCCGAGGGCAGCGACGAGGTCCGGTCCGGGCCCCGGGCGAGCGGCGTGCCGTCGGCGGCGAGGATCGTGGCGCGCGCGGGAAGCTCGGTGTCCCGCGTCAGGCGCTCGCCCTGGCGCAGCCCCGGGAAGGTCAGCCGCGAGCTCCAGTCAACGCGCGCGGCGTCGCCATTGCCCGTGAAGGTCAGGAGCACGGGCGCTCGCACGGTGCGGAAGACCCGCGTGCGCGCGGTGACCGGGAGCTCGATCGCGCCGTCCCGGGCGTCGCTCGGCTCTCCGGTCTCCAGGCGCGTCGTCGTCGCCGTCGCGGCGGCATCGCGGTAGGCGGCCGCGAAGGCGCGCCGGCCGACGCGCTGCTGGTCCTCGGGGGCGATGAGGTCGTACATCGCGCCGTAGTCCGAGCGCTGCCACGCGTCGGCGAACTTCTCGGCGAGCTTCTCCTCCGGCGAGGACCGTGTCGCGCCCACCACGAGACCGGCGACGAGGGCCACGAGCGCGACCACGGCCAGCGGGATCACCCGCCGCAGCGTGCGCCGGCGCCGGGCGCTGCGTCGGTCCTGGGCCCCCACGCGCGGCGCGCGGCTGATCGGCGCGGGACGGCGCGCCGTGGGCCTGGGCGGTCTCGATCCCTCCATGGTCGGCGGGGGAACTCTACGGGTCCTGAAGGCGCACTTAGAAGTCCCCGCTAGCGTCACCGCTCCGTTGACGGGCGTCGACTGGATCATCATCGGGTTCACCCTGCTGCTCGCCGTCTACGGCTACGCACAGGGCTTCATCGTCGGAGCGCTCTCGCTGGTCGGGTTCGCGGCGGGCGCGGTGCTGGGCACGCGGCTGGGCCCCGAGCTGCTCCCGGAGGGCGCCAGCTCGCCCTACGCCCCGCTGTTCGGGCTCGCCGGGGCGCTGCTGGCCGGCGCCATCCTCGCCACCGGCCTGGAGACCGTCGCCTTCGGGCTGCGCCGGAGGCTTCCGGGCGGGCGGGGGCTCTCGGCGGTCGACGGCGTCCTCGGGGCGGCGCTCACGGCGTGCGTGGCGCTCGGCATCGCCTGGATCGCCGGCGCCGTCGCCCTCCAGACCCCGGGGGCGCGCGACCTGCGCCGCGACATCCAGCGTTCGGTCGTGCTGCGCCGGCTCAACGCCGTGCTGCCGCCGTCCGGGCCGATCCTCAACGCGCTCGCGCGCTTCGACCCGTTCCCACAGGTCGACGCGCCCAGCCCCGAGGTCGCAAGGCCTCGCGGGTCGATCCTGCGCGACCGCGACGTCGTCGCCGCCCGGCGCAGCGTCGTGCGGGTGCTGGGTACGGCGTGCGGGCTGGGGATCCAGGGCTCGGGGTGGGTCGCCGCCCCCGGCGTGGTCGTCACCAACGCGCACGTGGTTGCCGGCGAGAGCGACACGGTCGTCCAGGCGGGGCTCGACGGTCAGAAGTACGCCGCTACCCCGCTCGCCTTCGACCCGCGCAACGACATCGCCGTCCTGCGCGTCGAGGGCCTCGGGGCGCCGGCGCTGCCGCTGGCCGGATCGGCCACCCGCGGGCGGGCGGCGGCGATCCTCGGCTATCCGGAGAACGGCCCCTACGACCCGCGCGCGGGCCGGGTCGGGGACACGCAGGTCGTGCTGACCCAGAACGCCTACGGCCAGGGGCCCGTGCGGCGCGAGATCACCTCGCTGCGCGGCCTGGTTCGCTCGGGGAACTCCGGCGGCCCGATGGTCGACGGCCGCGGCCGGGTGGTCACCACGATCTTCGCGGCCACCACGGGAGCCGGCGAGCACGGCGGCTTCGGCGTCCCCAACGATGTCGTCTCGGCCACCCTCCAGGGCGCGCGCGGCCCGGTCGACACCGGTCCCTGCGCCGCGGGGTGAGCTCGGACTCGGCTCGTCGCCCGGTCTGAGGCCGGCTCAGCCCGTGGCGGGGTGGGAGACCGGCTCTTGCCCTGGGGCCGCGAGCCGGCGGTCTCCGTCGCGGCGGCCGCCTCTTCGGCGATCTGCTCGGGGGTGAGCGCGCGCAGCTCGCCGGTGAGCATGAAGGGCAGCTCGCAGCGCGGGCACGCGCCGATCTCCGAGCAGATCCCCAGGCCGACGCCGTAGCCGCAGCGTGGACATTGGGCGTGGGACATCTCGTGCAATTTCCTCCACAGGATCGGTACCCGGGTTCGGCGAGAGGTAAATCGCTGGGTTTGGGGCCCGCGCTACCCTCCGCCCCCACATGGCCAAGAACCTCGTCATCGCCGAGAAGCCGTCCGTGGGCCGCGACCTCGCACGCGTGCTCGAGGGCCCGTTCGAGAAGCACGAGGGCTGGCTGGAGGGCCCGCACGACGTCATCACATGGGCCGTCGGCCACCTCGTCCAGCTTGCTGAGCCCGACGAGTACGACGAGCGCTTCAAGAAGTGGCGGATGGCGGACCTGCCGATCGTGCCCGAGCACTTCAAGCTCGTCGTGCGCGACGAGCGCTCCAAGAAGCAGATGGGGGTCGTGCAGCGGCTGCTCAAGCGCGACGACGTCGACAGCGTCGTCAACGCCTGCGACGCCGGCCGCGAGGGCGAGCTGATCTTCGCCTACCTCTACGAGAAGGCCGGCGCGCGCAAGCCCGTCCAGCGCCTGTGGCTGCAGTCGATGACGACCGCGGCCATCCGCGAGGCGTTCGGGCACCTGCGCCCGGGGGCCGAGCTGGGGCGCCTCCAGGAGGCCGCCCGGTCGCGCAGCGAGGCGGACTGGATCGTCGGCATGAACGCGACGCGCGCCGCCACGATCCGCTTGCGCTCCTCCTTCGACGGCGCTGTCTCGCTCGGCCGCGTGCAGACGCCGACCCTTGCGATCATCGCCGCGCGCGAGGAGGAGATCCGCGCCTTCACGCCCGAGCCCTACTGGCTCGTGGACGCGACCTTCGAGGCCTCCGGTGACCGCGTCTACGCGGGCCGCTTCCACGCCGGGGCCAAGCCGCGGATCGCCAGCGCGCCGGAGGCCGCCGCGATCGTCGAGGCCGTCCGTGGGCGGACGGGCGAGATCTCCAAGCTCGAGAAGACCGAGCGCTCAGAGCGCGCGCCGCTCCTCTACGACCTCACCTCGCTCCAGCGCGACGCCAATACGCGCTTCGGCTTCTCGGCTCGCCGAACCCTGGGCGCCGCTCAGCGGCTCTACGAGGAGCACAAGGCGATCACCTACCCGCGCACCAACTCGCGCTTCATCACCCGCGACCTCGTGGCCGAGATCAAGCCCACCGCGCGCCGCGCCGGCGAGCAGCCCGAGTACGCGAAGGCCGCCGACTACGTGCTCGGGCTCGACGTGCTGCCGCTGGCCCGCGTCGTCGACGACGCGAAGGTCACCGACCACCACGCGATCCTGCCGACGCCGACCAGCGTCGATCCCGCGAAGTGGCGCTCGGAGGACGACCGCCGCGTCTACGATCTCGTGACCCGGCGCTTCCTCGCCGTCTTCCACCCCGACGCCGTGTTCGAGAACACGCGCGTGGAGACGACGGTCGAGGGCCACGTGTTCCGCACGCGCGGGAAGGTCCTCCTCGTCCCGGGGTGGCGCGGGGTCTACGGCGAGACGATCGACGCCGAGCGCGGCGACGACGACGAGGGCTCCGAGCAGCAGCTGCCGCGCCTCGAGCGGGGGGAGGCGGCCGACGTCAAGCAGGTCGAGAGCCTCGAGAAGGAGACCAAGCCGCCGCGGCGCTACACCGACGCGTCGCTGCTCGGCGCGATGGAGACGGCCGGCAAGCTCGTCGACGACGACGAGCTGCGCGAGGCGATGAAGGACTCGGGCATCGGCACGCCGGCCACCCGCGCGGCGATCATCGAGCGGCTCATCGACGTCGGCTACCTCGAGCGCGACGGCCGCGCGCTGGTGGCGACCGAGAAGGGCCGCAACGTCATCCGCCTTCTCGGCGAGCACCAGCTCACCTCCCCGAGCCTCACTGGGGACTGGGAGCACCGCCTGGCGAAGATCGAGGAGGGCGGCGACTCGCGCCGGGCCTTCATGAGCGACATCGTCAAGTTCACCGAGAAGACGGTCCACGACTTCGACGAGCGCCTGAAGGGCGTTCGCATCCCGCGCGCGAACCTCGGCCCCTGTCCGGTCTGCGGCCACGACATCGTCGAGAACCGCAAGGGCTTCTCATGCTGGTCGCGCGAGGACCCGGGGTGCGGCTTCGTGATCTGGAAGGGGAAGGCCGGCAAGCAGCTGAACGCCGCGGCGGCCCGCGAGCTCATCGAGCACGGCCGTTCCGAGAAGCAGGTCACCGGCTTCAAGGGCCGGTCGGGGCGCAGCTTCCGGGCGCGCCTCGCGCTCGAGCAGGGCTCCGACGGCAAGTGGCGCGTCGAGTTCGACGAACCGTGGGCCAAGGAGGGCGCCAAGCCGCCCGAGGAGGCCGAGCAGGCCCAGCCCGCGGCCGTCGCGGCCTCGCCCGAGGCAGCCTAGGGCCCCCGCCGCAGCCCGGTCCGGGTCCGGTCCGACGGGGTGTAGGGTCGCCGTCCGGCGGATCGCGCCGGAGATCGTCCGCAGCCAGCGGGCTGGCGCCGTCAGGTCGTCGGGGCGCTCCGCGACCATGGTGGGGTGCCCCTCACCCTGGTCACCGGCCCGGCCAACTCGGCCAAGGCCGGCTACGTCCTCGACGCCTACCGCGCGGCGCTCGCCCGCGAGCCGCTGCTCGTCGTCCCCACGTGGGCCGACGCCGCGCACTACACTCGCGAGCTGGCCGGCGCCGGCGCCTCGACCGGGGGGTCGGTGGTGCACTTCCATGCCCTCGCGCGCCAGATCGGCGAGCGCGTCGGCCTGGCCCAGCGCCCGGTGTCGTCCCTCCAGCGCGAGCTCCTCCTCGCCGCCGCGGTCCGGCAAGCGCGGCTGGGCGAGCTGGCCTCCGCGGCGTCCTCGCCCGGCTTCGCCCGCGCGGCGGCCGACCTGGTGGGCGAGCTGCAGCGAAGCCTCGTCGAGCCGGGCCGATTGCGGGCGGCGCTGCGCGCAGAGGGCGCGAACGAGGAGATCGCCTCGATCTACGCCGCCTACCGGGCGCTGCTCGACCGCGCCGGCCGCGCCGACGACGAGCTGCTCGCGCGCCGCGCGCTGGATGCGCTTCGCGCTGCGCCGGCGCGCTGGGGCGCCACGCCGGTCTTCTTCTACGGCTTCGACGACCTGACCCGCCTGCAGCGCGACGCGGTCGAGACGCTAGCCCGCGTGGCGGGGGCGGACGTCGTCCTGGCGCTGACCTTCGAGCGCGGGCGGGTCGCCTTCGCCGGGCGCGCCCGCACCTTCGAGGAGCTGCGCCCCCTCGCCGACGAGCTCGTCGAGCTGCCGCCCCGCGAGCAGCACTACGCGCCCGCGTCGCGTCGCGTGCTGCACCACCTCGAGCGTCATCTGTTCGAGGACGATCCACCACCGGTGCCTTCGTCGCCGTCGCCGTCGCCGGCCACCGGCGGTCAGGGCGCCCAGGGCACGCTGTTCGGGGAAGCGGGCGCCTCCGACGGCCCGGCCCCAGTGCGTCTCCTCGAGGCGGGCGGCGAGCGGGCCGAGCTCGAGCTCGTCGCCGCCGAGGTGCTCGCGCTGGTGGCGGCGGGGACGGCGGCCGAGGAGATCGCCGTCGTGGTGCGCTCGCCGGCGCGCACCGCCGCCCTCGTGGCCGAGGTGTTCGGCGGCTACGGGATCCCCGTCGCCGCGCCGACCCGGCTCCCCTTCGGCCGCACGACGCTCGGGCGCGGCCTGCTGGCTCTCCTGGCCCTCGCGCTGCCCGGCGGTCGGTCCGCGGACCTGCTCACCTACCTGCGCACCCCGGGTCGCGTGCGCGAGCCGCGGCTCGCCGACGCGCTGGAGGCGGACCTTCGCCGCGCGGCGATCCACGACGCGGAGCCCGCGCTCGCGCTGTGGGAGGGCATGGCGTGGCCGCTCGACGAGGTCGCGCGCCTGCGCGAGGCCGTCGCGCGCGGCACGGTCGAGCTGCTCGAGGAGCTCCGGGCACGGGGAGCGCGCCTGCTCGCGGCCCCGTGGGCGCGTCGGGCCGCGCTGCTCGACGGGCCCGAGCGAGCCGACGCGCGGGCGCTCTCGGCGCTCTCGAGCGCCGCGGCGCAGCTGGCAGAGCTGGCAGAGCTGGCGAAGCTCTCCCCGGGCGCCCTGCCCGCGCCGGGCGAGCTCCCCACGCTGCTCGGGGCGCTTGAGGTCGGAGTCGGCGACCGGCCCGGGCCCGGCGCGGTGCACGTCGCCGGGCCCCTCGACGTGCGTGCGCGCCGCTACCGCGTCGTCGTCGTGTGCGGGCTGCAGGACGCAGAGCTGCCGGCGCCGGGCGTGCCCGAGCCGTTCCTCTCCGACGAGCTGCGCGCGCGGCTGCGCGGGCACGGCCTCATGCTGGAGCCGCGCGAGGACCGGTTGGCCGCCGAGCGCTACCTGTTCTACGCCGTGGTCTCGCGGCCCGAGGAGCTGCTGCTGCTCTCGCGACGCACGTCGGACGAAGAGGGCTCGATGGCCGTCGCCTCGCCCTTCCTCCACGACGTGGGCAGGGCGCTGGGCGACGCGCTCGGGCCGCCGCGGCGGCGCAGCCTCGCCGACGTCACCTGGCCGCCCGGCCAGGCCCCGACCGACGCCGAGCGCCGGCGTTCGAAGGCCGCGGCATCCCTCCCCGAGCGCCCGCGCGAGATCGGCCCGCTCACGGCGGAGGCGATGCTCGCGGCGCTGCACGAGCGCGTGCTGTCGGCCGGCGCGCTCGAGACCTTCGCCTCGTGCCCCGTGAAGTGGCTCGTCGAGCGCCAGCTGAGGCCCGGCGCGGTCGACCCCGACGCGGCGCCGCTCGTGGGGGGCGGCTACCGGCACGCCGTGCTCGAGGAGGTGCTCACCCGCCTGCGCGAGCGCACGGGCTCGGCGCGGCTGCACGCGGGGTCGC
Organism: uncultured Actinomycetes bacterium; assembly: GCA_963728925.1. Taxonomy (GTDB): domain Bacteria; phylum Actinomycetota; class Thermoleophilia; order Solirubrobacterales; family Solirubrobacteraceae; genus JBBPZA01. The sequence continues at coordinate 500,933 of CAVSMB010000014.1, forward strand.
TCGACGCGGCGCGCGACGTCCTGCACGCGGTGGTCGCCGAGCGACGCGGCGGGGTCCTCCTCTCGCGGCACGAGCCGACCGCGCGCGCCGAGGCCCGCCAGATCGAGCGCGACCTGGAGCGCTACCTGGAGTGGGAGGCCCGAACGGCCCAGCCGCTCGAGCCGGTCCACCTCGAGCTGGCCTTCGGCTTCGAGGACTCCGAGCTGCCGGCGCTGGAGCTCGGCGACCCGGCCGATCCCGTTCGCCTGCGCGGCCGGGTCGACCGCGTCGACGTCGACGCGGCCGGCGAGCGCGCGGTGGTGCGCGACTACAAGACGTCACGGGCCTACCCGGTCGCGCGCTGGGTGCAGGACGGCCAGCTGCAGGTCGCGCTCTACGCGCTCGTCGCGAGGCGGCTGCTGGCGCTCGAGCCGATCGCCGGCCTCTACCAGCCGCTGCGCCGCGACCTGCGGGCGCGCGGCGCGGTCCGCGAAGGCGAGCAGGACGCGCTCGGCGAGGCGGTCGGCTACGCGCCGGCCGACGTGCTCGAGCCCGAGGCCTTCGAGGCCGCCCTGCAGGACGCCGAAGACCGGGCTGCGCTCCTCGCCGCCTCGCTGCGCGCCGGCGCGCTGCGCCCCACGCCCGAGACGTGCGGCCGCGGTGGCTGCCAGTACCCCGGGATCTGCCGGAGCGGCGGGGGATGAGGGTGGCCACCGGAGGCCGGCCCTTCGACCCCGCGCTCGGCGCGGGTGGACGGCCGCTGACCGCCGAGCAGCGCGCGGCGATCGAGGACCGGGTCGGGTCGCTGCTGCTGTCGGCGACGGCCGGCAGCGGCAAGACCTCGGTGATGGTCGAGCGCTTCGTGCGGCTGGCCCTCTCCGACGAGGCGCCGGTCACGCAGCTGCTCGCGATCACCTTCACCGACAAGGCCGCCGCGGAGCTGCGCGAGCGGATCCGCGAGCGCTTCGAGGAGCTCGGCGACGCCGACCGGGCCCGCGAGGCCCAGAGCGCGCACGTCTCGACCATCCACGGGTTCTGCGCGGGGCTGCTGCGCGCCGAGGCGCTGCGCGCAGGGCTGGACCCGCGCTTCGAGGTGCTCGACGAGCGCCGCGCGGGCCGGCTCGCCCGCGAGGCCTTCGAGCAGGCGCTCGAGGAGCGGCTCGAGGCGGGCGGCGCACAGGCGCTCGACGTCGTCGCCGCCTACGGCACGGGCGAGGTCCGGGCGATGGTCCTCGGCGCCCACGAACGGCTGCGAAGCCGGGGCGAGGCGCGGCCCGACCTCCCGGAGCCGGGACCGCTCGACGATCCGGGGGCGGCGCGCGCGGCCCTGCTCAGCGCCGCCGAGGCCCTCGCCGCCGAGCTGGGAACGGCGGTCGAGCCGGGACAGGCCATCGCCGACGCCGCGGCCCGCCTGGCCGACTGCCGGGCCTTCGCCGCCGCCCTGGACGAGCGCGTCCCCGAGGGAGGCGAGCTGCGTCCCTTCGCGCCGAACGGCGCGCGGGCCGACGCCCTGCGCACACCCGCCGCCGAGGCGTACCGCGAGGCCTTCGCACGCTTCCGCCAAGCGTGTGTCGACCACCATGCGCTCCAGCTGCTCGACCACCTGCGCGAGCTGCTGCGAGCCTTCGGTCGCCGCTACGCCGCGATCAAGCATGAGCGCTCGGGCCTGGACTTCGCCGACCTCGAGCTCGAGGCGCTCGCCCTCCTGCGCGGGCACGAGGAGGTCCGCGAGCGCACCGCGAGGCGCTTCGCGCACGTCATGGTCGACGAGTTCCAGGACGTCAACCCCCTGCAGCTCGCGCTGCTCGAGCTGCTCGACCGCGGCAACCTCTTCGAGGTCGGCGACGAGCTGCAGTCGATCTACCGGTTCCGCCACGCCGACGTCGCCCTCTTCCGCGAGCGGCGCGCGGGCCGGACGGCCGCCGCTCGCGCGCGCGAGCTGACTGTCAACTTCCGCTCCGAGCCCGAGCTCCTCAACGCGCTGGACCTCGCCTTCGGGGGTGTCTTCGGCGACGCTTTCACCCCGCTCGTGCCCGGGACCGGCCCGGCGGGCCCCGGGGACGTCGAGCCCGTCGAGCTGCTCGTCACGGGAAAGGACGGCTGGGCCGAGGTCGGGCTGGGCGAGACGCTGCCCTCGTCGGCGCTGTGGCGACTCGCCGAGGCGCGGCTGCTCGCGCAGCGCCTCGCCGAGCTCGTCGAGGCGGGAACGCCCCAGGGCGACATCGTCGTGCTCTCGCGCGCCGCCACTGATCTCGGTCTCTACGAGCGAGCGCTGGAGGACCAGGGGCTTCGCACCTACCTGATCGGAGGCCGCGGGTTCTGGTCGGCACGCCAGGTCCAGGACGTCGTCGCCTACCTCGCGCTGCTCGCCAACCCGCGCGACGAGCTGCGCCTCTACGAGGTGCTCGCGTCGCCGATGGCGGGCGCGTCGAGCGACGAGCTCGCGCTGCTCGCGGCCGAGGCCCAGGCGCAGGGTCGCCCGGCGTGGGAGGTGCTCGAGGACCGCCCGGACCCGCGCTTCGCGGCCTTCGTGGCCCGCTTCGCGGCGCACCGGGAGGCCGCGCCGCGGCTCGCGCTCGACGCGCTGATCGACCGCGTGGTCCGCGAGACGGGCTACGACCTCGCGGTCCTGCGCATGCCCGGGGGCCGGCGGCGCCTCGCGAACGTCCGCAAGCTCATGCGCCTCGCCCGCCAGTGGGAGGAGGCGGAGGGTCGCGACGTGCGAGGCCTCGTCGACCTCGTGCGCGAGCTCGCCGGCGAGGACGTGGTGGGGGAGGATCGCGAGGCGCAGGCGCCGGTCGAGGGCGAGGCGCTCGACGCGATCCGCCTGATGACCGTGCACCGGGCCAAGGGCCTCGAGTTCGGAGTCGTGTGCGTCGCCGACTTGGGGCGCGAGCCGGTGAACGGCGGGCAGCACCTTCGCCTCGGAGCCGACGGCCGCGTCGGCCTGCGCACGCCGTGGGCCGACGGCGGCCGCGAGAGCGCCTTCGCGTGGGCGGCGCTGGGCCAGCAGGACCGCGAGGCCGAGGCGGCCGAGGAGCGCCGTCTCTTCTACGTCGCGATGACCCGCGCGCAGCGGCGACTGATCCTCAGCGGAGCGACCGACGTCGAGGCGTGGCGCGAAGGCCGGCCGCGCCGGGAGCCGCTCGTGTGGATCGCGCGCGCCCTGGACCCCGGGCTCGCGCAGCGCCTGACCGACGCGGCGCCCGACCGGGCCTGGACGGAGGAGCGCGAGGGATGGTCGGCGCGCCTGCGCGCCCGGTTGAACACGCCGGGCACCGTCGGGCGGGTGCTCGAGGAGCGCGCGCTCGCCCCGGCCGTGCCCGAGCGCGCGGCCCCGGACCCGATCGCGCCGCCGGCGCCCGGCGAACCGGTGGCGTCGCCGGCTCCGCCGGCGCCGCCCGTCGACTCGCTCAGCTACTCGTCGCTGGAGGAGTACGGGCGCTGCGGCTACCGCTTCCACCTCCAGCGGGTGCTCGGCCTGCCCGACGTCGCCGCCGGGCCGGCCGCCGCGGGCGAGCGGGCCCCCGGGTTGTCAGCCGCCCAGCGGGGCGTCGTGGCCCACGCGCTGCTGGAGCGCCTGGACCTCGGCGCCGCCGCCGAGCCGCCGCCGCCTGCCGAGGTCCGTCGTGTGGCGGCGCTCGACGGCCTGCACCCGAGCGAGGTGGAGGTCGAGGACCTGCGTGGACTGGTGCGCGGCTTCGCGGCGAGCGCGCTGCGAGGCCGCCTCGCGGCCGCCGACACGCTGGCCCGCGAGGAGCGCTTCGCCTTCCTGCTGGCGCCCGGAAGGCTCCTCGTCACCGGGGTGATGGACGTGCTCGCGCGGGAGGGGAGCGGCGCGCTCGTCGTCGACTACAAGTCCGACCAGCTCGCCGGGCGCGCGCCGGCGGCACTGGTGACGCGCGAGTATTCCGTCCAGCGGCTCGTCTACGCGCTCGCGGCGCTGCGCGCAGGCCACACCGCCGTCGAAGTGGTGCACTGCTTCCTCGAGCGCCCCGACGCGACCGTCGCCGCCTCCTTCGCCGCGGCCGACGTCCCGGCGCTGGAGCGCGAGCTCGAGGCGCTGGCGGCGGGGATCGTCGAGGGCCGCTTCGCGCCGGCCGCCGAGCCCCACCGCGAGCTCTGCCTCACCTGCCCGGGTCGCGCCGCGCTGTGCTCGTGGGACGAGGGGATGACGTTGCGCCCGTCGCCCCACACGGAGGGCGGGACGGCGGCCGCGTCCGACCTACCTCAGAACCGTCGTCCGATGCCGTAGCCGCCGGTCGAGATGCCGGCCAGCAGCACGAGAACGGCTACGACGACCCCCACGATCGCGGGCAGGCCGAGCGCTACGCAGATTGCGTAGACCAAGGCCGCGAACAGGATTGCGATGATCACGCCGATCATGTCTTGACTCCCTCCTCCGTGACGGATGGGTCGGCGTGAGGGTGCCCGCGAACGGCGACGCGCCAAACCGGCTTTCAGGACCTCGGCAGGAGTGCGTGGCCGTCGGCGACTCCGCGCGCCACGTCGTAGAGCTTTCGGTTGTGTTTGCCCGTGCATGGTCGCGCAGGCGACCGAAGGCCGCATCGTCGCCGACCTCGTGGCGCTCCCAGACGATGCCCTTGGCGCGCTCGATCACCGCCCCCGGTTTGTGGCGTTTGTGGTAAGGGTATGGCCGCACCGATGCTCGGGAGAGGGGTCATCGCAGCGGCCGCCGCCTTCGTTGCGGTCGCGGTCGCCGCGTGTGGCGGCGGGAGCTCGGGCGGCCCGGCCAAGCTCAACCTGTGGGTCTTCAACGAGCCCTCGGGCTCGTTCACCGGCGCCGCCGACCGCTGCAGCGCCGCCTCCAACGGGCGCTACAAGATCACCTTCAACGCGCTCTCCAACGACGCCGACCAGCAACGCCAGCAGCTCGTCCGCCGCCTGGCCGCCAAGGACTCGACCATCGACCTGCTGGGCATGGACGTCGTGTGGACGGCGGAGTTCGCCGAGGCCAAGTGGATCAAGCCGTGGTCGGTCGCCGCGGCGGCCGCCGTGAAGAAGGGCACGCTGGCCGGCCCGCTGGCCACCGCGACCTACAAGGGCCGCCTGTGGGCGGCGCCCGCGAACACCAACACCCAGCTGCTGTGGTACCGCAAGGACCTCGTCAAGAAGCCGGCGAGCACGTGGGACGCGCTCATCGCCCAAGCCTCGGCGCTGCCCAAGTCCAACCTGATCGAGATCCAGGGCGCCCAGTACGAGGGCACGATGGTGTGGTTCAACTCGCTCGTGCAGTCGGCCGGGGGAACGATCGTCGAGGGCACGAAGGTGACGCTCAGCAACCCGTCCGGGACGCGGGCGGCGGGGATCATGAAGAAGCTCGCGACCTCCAAGGCCGGCGACCCCGGCATCTCCGCCCAGAAGGAAGACCAGAACCGCCTCGCCTTCGAGGCTGGCAACGCGGCCTTCGAGATCAACTACCCCTTCATCTACCCGAGCGCGAAGGACGCCGCGCCGCAGATCTTCAAGAACCTCGCGTGGGCCCCGTACCCCAGCGTGAACCCGGGCGGGCCGAACAAGGCGCCGATCGGCGGCATCAACTGGGGCGTCGGCAACTACACCAAGCACTCGGCCGAGGCCTTCCAGGCGGCCGCGTGCCTGCGCAACTCACAGAACCAGAAGGAGGCGGCGATCAAGGGCGGCCTGCCGCCGACGCTGAACTCGCTCTACAGCGACCCGTCGCTCGTGAAGGTGTACCCGTTCGCCGGGCTGATCCGCCAGCAGGTCTCGACCGGCGCCGTGCGCCCCGTCACGCCGGCCTACGCCGATGTCTCGCTGGCCGTATACAAGACGGTGTCGCCGCCGACGGCCATCCAGCTCAAGGGCTTCGTTCCCACCCTGCGCTCGAGGCTCTCTGACGCGCTGGAGTCCAAGGGGCTCTTCTGATGAGCGAGACCACGGCAGTAGGCGCTCCCGCCGCGACCGAGGCGCCCAAGCGCAAGAAGATCACCGACCGCGCGAAGGCGGAGCGTCGCCTGGGGTGGATGCTCTGCGCCCCCGCCGCGATCGTCATGTTGCTGGTGACCGCCTACCCCGTCGGCTACGCGGTCTACCTGTCGGTGCAGCGCGCCGACCTGCGCTTCCCCGACCAGAACGCGTGGGTCGGGCTGGACAACTACATCACCGTGCTGAGCTCGAGCCTGTGGTGGGCGGACGTGTGGCACACGCTGATCATCACGGTCGTCTCGGTGGCCATCGAGCTCGTTCTCGGGATGCTGCTCGCGCTGGTCATGCACCGCGCGATCTTCGGGCGCGGCTTCGTCCGCACCTCGGCCCTGATCCCCTACGGCATCGTCACCGTGGTCGCCGCCTTCGCGTGGCGGTTCGCGTGGTCGAGCAGCCAGGGAGGGTTCGTCCCCAAGGTCTTCGGCTGGGACTTCGACCCGACCGACCTCACGCACCCCTTCTGGAACTTCGTGATCGTCATCGCCACCGAGGTGTGGAAGACGACGCCGTTCATGGCCCTGCTCTTGCTCGCCGGGCTCACGCTCGTGCCCGACGAGCTCAACGAGGCGGCAAGGGTGGACGGCGCGAGCGGATGGCAGCGGTTCTGGCGGATCACCATCCCCTTGATGAAGCCGGCGATCCTCGTCGCGCTGCTCTTCCGCACGCTCGACGCCTTCCGGATCTTCGACTCGGCCTTCATCATCTCCAACGGCAACAACCCGAACATCGAGACGGTCTCGATCCTGAACTTCAATCAGCTGCTGACGCGCCTCAACCTGGGACTGGGGTCGGCGATCTCGGTGCTCATCTTCCTGTGCGTCGTGTTCATCGCCTTCCTCTTCGTCAAGGGCCTGGGCACCTCGGTGGCCCGGGAGCGGGGAGAGTGATGGCATGACCACTGGAGGAGCCGGCCGCGGCCGCTGGGGGCTCGCGATCTTCATCGTCTTCGTGCTCTCGATCTTCCCCGTCTTCTGGATCCTGATGCTGTCGCTGAAGTCACCGGCGACCGTGGCCGACGGGCGCCTGATCCCGAAGGAGTGGTCGACGGAGAGCTACAGCGGCATCTTCAAGCAGGACGTCTTCACGAGCGCGCTGGTCAACTCGATCGGCATCGCGCTGATCTCGACCTTCATCGCCGTCCTGCTCGCCTCGGCCGCCGCCTACGCGATCGCCCGGCTGGAGTTCCCGGGCAAGACGCTGCTCCTCACCGCTGCGCTCGCGATCGCCATCTTCCCGTCGATCGCGATCGTCGGCCCGCTCTACGACATGTGGCGCAACCTCGGGCTCTACGACACGTGGCCCGGCCTGATCATCCCGTACATGACCTTCACGCTGCCGCTGGCGATCTACGTGCTCTCGGCCTTCTTCCGGGAGATCCCGTGGGAGCTCGAGCAGGCGGCGCAGATCGACGGGGCGACGCCGTTCCAGGCCTTTACGAAGGTCATAGCGCCGCTCGCCGCGCCCGGCGTCTTCACCACGGCGATCCTGGTCTTCATCTTCGCCTGGAACGACTTCGTGTTCGCCGTCTCGCTCACCTCGACGAGCGCGGCCCAGACCGTCCCGGCGGCGATCTCGCAGTTCCCGGGCGCCTCCCAGTTCACGGCACCGACCGGCTCGATCGCCGCCGCGGCGATCATCGTCACCATCCCCATCGTCATCATGGTCCTCTTCTTCCAGCGCCGGATCGTCGCGGGGCTGACCGCGGGCGCGGTGAAGGGCTAGAGAGCAAGGAGCCTCGCAATGGCAGACATCGTCCTCGACCACGTCACCAAGCGCTACCCGGACGGCTTCGAGGCCGTCAAGGAGATGGACCTCGAGATCGCCGACGGCGAGTTCGTGATCCTCGTCGGCCCCTCGGGCTGCGGCAAGTCCACCGCGCTGCGGATGATCGCCGGCCTCGAGGACATCACCGAGGGCGAGCTGCGCATCGGCGACGAGGTCGTCAACGACAAGGCGCCCAAGGACCGCAACATCGCCATGGTCTTCCAGAACTACGCGCTCTACCCGCACATGACCGTGCGCGACAACATGGGCTTCGCGCTCAAGCTGGCGAAGACGCCGAAGGAGGAGATCACCACGAAGGTCGAGGAGGCGGCGCACATCCTCGACCTCGAGCAGCATCTCGACCGCAAGCCGGCCAACCTGTCGGGCGGCCAGCGCCAGCGCGTGGCCATGGGCCGCGCGATCGTGCGCGAGCCGTCGGTCTTCCTGATGGACGAGCCGCTCTCCAACCTCGACGCCAAGCTGCGCGTCCAGATGCGCACCGAGGTCTCGCGCATCCAGGACCGCCTCGGGACGACGACGGTCTACGTCACCCACGACCAGACCGAGGCCATGACCCTCGGCGACCGCGTCGCGGTGATGCGCGCCGGTACGCTCCAGCAGGTCGGCTCGCCCAAGGAGCTCTACGAGAACCCGATCAACATCTTCGTGGCCGGCTTCATCGGGTCGCCGTCGATGAACTTCATGCCCGCCCACCTCGAGGGCGACACGGCCAAGCTGCCGATGGTCGACGTGCGGATCCCCGACGAGCTGCGCGAGGCCATCGGGCGGCACGGCGAGGGGTCACGCGGCGTCATCGCCGGCGTCCGGCCCGAGAACTTCGAGGACGCCTCGCTGGTCGGTGACGCCCGCGACCGGGGGGTGACCTTCAAGGCGAAGATCGACCTGCTCGAGTCCATGGGCTCAGAGCTCTACGTCTACTTCGCGGTCGAGAGCGAGGACATCGACTCCTCCGAACTGCGGGAGCTCGCCCAGGACGCGGGCACGGCCGAGGTGCCGGGCGCCTCGGAGGGCCAGATCACCGCGCGCCTGGAGGCGGCGAGCCAGGTCAAGCAGGGCGAGGAAGCCGAGCTGTGGCTCGACGCCAGCAAGCTGCACTTCTTCGACCCCGAGTCGGGCGCCAACCTCGCGCTCGGCGAGCCGGCCGCGGCGGTCAGCGCCAACTAGTAGACGCGTCCGGAAGTTCTGAGCGTTAGGCCGCGTGCTGGAGGTGGTGTTCGCGGTCGGCGATCTTGGCAAGGACGCGGTCGAGGTCGTGGCGCGTGAAGGTCCACTCGAACGGTCGGGCGATCTGGCGGTAGTGTCGGCCGAAGGTCAGCAGCCGCTCGGCGAGCGCGTCGAGATCGGCGAAGTCGTTGGGCGTGAGCGCCTTGCGTTGCAAGATCGAGAAGAACAGCTCGGCCTGGTTGAGCCAAGAGGCGTGGATCGGCAGATGGATCAGGCGGGCGTGCTCGTAGGCGTCCTGCATCCGTTTGATCGAGGTCTTGCCGGCGTGGCTTGAGCCGTTGTCGACGATCCAGAACACCCGTCGTGCCGACTTGTAGGGCTCGGTGGTCATGACCTGGTCGACGAGCCGGCCGAACGGCTCGATCCCGGTCTTGGCCTCGACGCGATCAAAGAGGTTGGCATGGTGGACGTCCCAGGCGGCCAGGTAGGCCAGCGTCCCGCCGCGGCGGTACTCAAACTCGACCAGCGCCGGACGCCCCGGCCCGACCGGGACGGTCTCGTGGCGGCGCCCGAGCGCCTGCAGCTGGGATTTCTCGACTACCTGAACGCAGTAGATAACCGGGGGGTTGGGCGCCGGTGGGGATCGGGATGGAGTGGCGGATCGTGACGTCGTCTTCGCCGATCAGCACCTCGCGGACGACGAGCCGGATGATCTGTTGGCGTTGGTCGACGGTCAGGCTCTCGGCGTTGGCGGCGAGCCGCGCGCGGAAGCCTTCGAGCGTTTCGGTGAGCTTGAGGTAGGTCTCGGCGTCGTGCAGGTCGGCGTCGAGCGCGTCCAGTTGGGCCTGCACGGTGGCCTCGCGTTTGCGCAGCTCGGACGTGCGAGCGCGGAGTTCCTCGAGCGTGATCAGCTGCTCCTGGTAGCCGTCCAGCAGCCGGCGCAGCGCGGTCTGAGCGCGGGCGAGGTCGCGCTCGAGCGCGTCCCGACGCCCGGTAGCAGGGTGCGTCGCACGCATCGTTTGAAGCCGGCGATCGATCTCGGTCTGGATCAGTGTCGGGTCCTCGAGCAGCCCGAGCACTCGGCTCCAGACGAGCTCGTCGACCTCTGCGAGGCGGACCGGTCGGTTCTCGCAGACGCGCCCTTCGGGGCGGCGGTGGCCGTCGGTGCCCGAGCAGCGGTAGTACTCGCGCAGCTTCCCGTTCTTGCTGCGCGTCGAGCAGCGGTAGTACGCGTAGCCGCAGTGGCGACAGACGAGGATCCCCTGCAGCAGCGACGGGCGCTTGGTGTTGCGCGGCGAGATGATCCGGTTGCGCTCCAGTCGCTGTTGAACCAGTTCGAACTGCTCGGCGGTCACGAGCGCCGGTACCGCGATCGGCTTCCACTGCTCGGGCGCCGCATGCTCGCGCGAGGTCCGGGCGGAGCGCTGTCGCCGCAGGCGCGATTGACGCGTGGCGCGGACGGGCGCGCCGGTCGCGTGCGTCTTGCCGTAGGCAGCCTGCCCGGCATACGCGGGATTGCGGAGCATCCCCCAGATGGTGGCGTTGTTCCAGCCCGTCCCGCCGGTTCTGGTCGACACGCCCTGCTGCGAGAGCCAGCGCGCGATCTTCGCGATCGACTCGCCGTCCTCGAGGTAGCGACGGAAGATCTCGCGTACGACCGGCGCCTCGGTCTCGTCGATCTCGAAGAACGCGTCCGCGTGCTCGGAGCGCTTCACATAGCGGTAGCCATACGGCGCGCGAGCCATGACCGACACCGCGCCGGCCCGAGCGCGATGCAGCTTCCCGCGACGACAGCGCTCCGCGATCTGCGCCCGCTCGTACTCGGCGATCATTCCCTGGAACTGGCGCAGCAGCTCATCCTCAGGGGTGCCGGAGCGCTCGGGCTCCTTCGCGAAGATCACCTCGACGCCGGCGCGCTGGAACTCTTCGAGCAGCAGCACCTGGTAGGCGTACCGGCGCGCGAGCCGGTCCGGCGCATGACACAGGAGCACCTCGAAGCGGCCCTCGACGGCCAGATCGCGCAATCGCTCAAGCTCCGGGCGGCGCAACACCGCGCCCGAGACGCCCTCGTCCTCGAACACCAGATCGTCGGTGACCAGCAGCCCGCGCGCGGCAGCAAGCTCACGCAGCGCGACGGTCTGGCTCTGAATCGTCTGCTCGCGACGCTGACGATCCGAGGACACCCGCGCGTAGATCGCAGCCACCCGGCGCGACCGCCCCGTCGACCGCCCGACCATGCCGCCGCTGCTGCTCTCGCTCATCATCCCTCCGCTCGTTGCCCGTCACACGGCGCCGCTCGGGCGCCAAGATCACATACGCCTGCGCCAGCCGCGCGTCGGCGAGCCGGTCACCGACGAACTCGATCTCAACGCGCCTGGCCACCGGGCCGCTCGCCGGCCTGCTCGAGGTACCCGGCCACCGCCGCAGCCGTCGCCGCGCTCAACGACACACCACTCGCCAGCGCGCGCTCGCGCAGACCAGCGATCAATGACGGCGCCAACCTCACCGTGAACACCACCGAGCGCTCCGGCACCACCACACCATCCGGCCGCGCCAACGCCTCGTTCACGTACCGACGGCCCTGGCGCTCGGACAGACCGTACTCCGACCGCAACACACGAACCGCGTCCGCCGGCGAGAGCTCGACCAACAACACGACCGCGCGGTTCACCCGAACCGCGTACTCGTCGGCATGAGCACGACAGCAACGCCATCAGCCCCACAGATACAACGCGTCACGGCAGACTCCTCCCCACCGGACGCCCAACCAGCGCCTCGAACTCGAAGTTACCTACTGCGTTGGTGTCTTCTCGTCGGCGCAGATGACGTACTCGTCGGGTCGCAGCCGCTTGCCCTCGAAGATTCGGGCGTAGAGATCCAGCGTCCGGCCGGCCTTCTCAGGGAAGTTGGCGTCACGCGGGAAGATCCACGACCGCGTCTGCCACGGCTTAATCGCGTCCTCGTGCAGCCAGCGCCAGATCGTCGACGCCGACGCATCGGTCACGCCGCGCTCGATCACCAGTCGATGCAGCTCAGCGCGTGAGAAGCGGCTCAGCGGCAGCCCGTGCGCGAGCGGCAGCTCGCACGCGATCGCCTTGACCTCGGCGACCTGCTGCGGCGGGGAAAACGGCGCGGGCGACCCGCGCGCTGCTTGTCCTTAAGTCCATCCAAGCGCTGCTCGGCGAACCTTCGTCGCCACTTCCCGACGATCCCCGCCGTCGTGTCCAAACGCGCGGCGATCTCCGTGTCGTGCAGGCCGTCGGCGGCGTAGAGCACGATCCGCGCGCGCTGAACGTCCCGGAACGCCATCGTCTCAGACCGCCCAGCGCGCTCAAGCTCGCAGCGCTCCTGCTCGCTGAGCTCGATCCGGTGACGAGGTGGACGCGCCATCACCACCAAGTTCGCCCCGACCGGCCCGACTCCTCCAATCATTCCGGCGCGTATTTGAGGACGCGTCTACTAGAGCCCGCGGGTCAGCGCGAACTAGGGCCCGCGGTCAGCGCCATCTGGACGCGGCCGCGCGCTCCTCGCCGCGGAGCCGCTGCACGATCTCCTCGCTCCACGCGTGGGTGCGCAGGAGCCGGTAGCGCTCCTCGGCGACGCGCATGTACGCGTCGGTGTCCGTCCCGCGGCCGATCATGCCCGCCTCGTGCAGCATGGCCAGGACCGGCTCGTACTCGTGGGCGAACCACAGGCTCGCGATCTGCGCTCGGTCGAGCAGGTCGCCGCGATCCTGCATGAGGCGAAAGCCCCACGCCTCGACGCCCTCGGCGAGCTTCCCGTAGGTCCACGGGTCTGAAAGGCGGATGCGGGCGGCGGCCGCCGGCTCGAGCGGCACGCGCTCGCGGAAGAGGCGCTCGTGCCCCTTGAGCGGCAGGTCGCCGAGCCGCATGCCCGAGCTCAGCGGCACGCGGGTCGAGACCACCGTGACGTAGGCGTCGATGTCGCGGCGGCCCAGCGCCCGCGCCACCGACACGCGGTGGTGGCCGTCGCGCACGAAGTGCAGGTCCCCGATGCGGAAGACCGAGATCGGTGGCATCGACTCGCCGCGCCGCATGGCCTGCGCGATGCGCTCCCAGCGCCCGCGCACCCTCCCGGTGGTGGGGCGGAAGCGGCGGTCGAAGTCCGCGGTGCGGTCGACCGTCCCGACGATCGAGTCCAGCCCGATCACCTGGAGGCCGATCGAGCGCTCGCCGGTGCGCCCGAGGGCGGCGACCACCTCCTCGAAGGGGAGGATGACGTTGACGTCCCCGGGACCGCGGCGCATGGCGCCGGCGAGGCGCGACAGAGACCGCTCGCGACGGGCGCGCAGGAAGTCGGTCTGGGCGTCGGCCGCAGGGAAGCCCGTGTCGCGAGGCACGCTCTGGGTTGTACCGGGTCGCGGTGCCGGGCGTCAGGACTCGGGCGCGGCCCCGCGCAGCGCCGCGATCGCCTCGTCGCGAGTGGGGTGCAGCGCGATGACCCGATCCAGGCCGGTGATCTCGAACACGCGCAAGACGGTGCGGTCGTCGCAGGCGAGCGCGAGGCCCCGTCCTGCTCACGAAGCCGCTTGATCGCTCCGACGAGCGCCCCGAGCGTCGTGGAGTCGATGAAGCTCGCCTCGGCGAGGTCGACGAGCAGCCGGCTGTTCCCGGCCGCAATCAGGTCGTTGATGCGCTCCCGCAGCTCCGGGGCGGTGTAGAGGTCCACGTCGCCGCGCACGACGACGAGCTGCGTGTGGTCGTCGAGCGACTCGTCGCAAAGGCTGAAGGCGGGATGCATCGGACGGTTCAACGCGCACGCCGCAGCCGGTCGATGAGCCGATCGCGCAGCATGGCGAAGCCGAGCGAGGTCGACGTGATGCGCAGCAGCCGCTCGATGTCGTCGTCGATCGGCTCGCGCAGGTGCAGGGCCAGCACGAGCGCACCGAGCTCCTCGCCCGCGACGCGCACCGGGACCAGCAGCGCGTGCAGGCGCTCGGGGACCCCGAGCGCCGCGGCGCTGGCGTCCTGGAGCCACGCCGGACGGCCCGTTCTCATCGCCGCGGCCAGGTCGTCGAAGGCCAGCACCGTCACCGTCTCCGGGCCCGGGCGCCCACGCGCGGAGCGCCCGATCACGAGGTCCCCGGCGACGAACGCGGTCAGGACCCCGCCGGCGAGATCGAGGCGCTTCACGAGCGTCTGGACGGCGTCCGCCGGTGCGATGCGGTCCTCCTGGAAGTGGACGGCGAGCACCGCCAGCGCCTCGACCCAGCGGGCGTGGCGTTCGCCGCGGTCGCGGACGCGCACGTGCTCGGCCCTGAGCGCTGCGAGCGCGTCGCCGAGCTCGCGCTCGGCCGACGCCGCCCCGGTCAGCACGCCGACGAGCGCCGGCCGGCCGGGAGCGGGCGCGAGCCGCCAGAGCAGCGAGCGCACCTGGGACGCGCCGGCGGACCGCCCGGCGCCCGCGTGACGGACCTCGGCGGCCGGTGCCGCCGAGGCGAAGAGCTCGCGCGCCGCGTCGGCCGCTCCGTCGGCGAGCCACGGTGCGGTCTCGGCGAGCGTGGCGCCGGGCTGCGGCACCTGCGCCACTCGCGCGGCCGCCGCGTTGAGCCATCTCACCCGCAGCGGCTCGGGGCCGCTGAGCAGCAGCACGGGGGCCGGCACGGCATCCAGCAGGGCGGACAGCACAGCCGCATCGGGCGGCGTTGCACCGCCGGCGAGGCACTCGGTCCCGGTGACCGCCTCGGCGACCGGCACTCCGTCGTCGACGGCGTGGCGGACCGCCACGACGCGGGCAGCATCGGCGAGCGCGTAGCGCCGCGGCCGCGACCCGTCGGCGCGCACGGGGCGCGGGAAGCCGTGGCGGCGCTCCCAGGTGCGCAAGCGCTCACGCGAGACGCCCGTCATGCGGGCGAACTCGGATGCACTCACCGTGTGACCAGCCGTGCCCACCCCGCTGTTGTACCCAGCTGACCCGTGCGGTCACCTGACCGGCGCTGCCCACCTTGTGAACGCGCGCGGATCGGGGCAGACCTCTGCCCGATGGACGCGACCCCGGTATCGAGGGAGGCGGGCGCGGCCGCTGCGCAGGCGCCTGTCCCCGCTCCTGTTCCGTCGCACGTGCCCCTACGGCGCACCTCGCCGCTCGACGAGCGGGCGCTGCTGATCCGCTACCACGTGCACGGCGACGTCGCGGCGCGCCAGGCGCTGGCGGAGCGGATGCTCCCCCTCGTGCGCCGGCTCGCCCACCGCTACGCCGGGCGCGGGGAGAACCTCGACGACCTCGCGCAGGTCGGCAGCCTCGGCCTGCTCAAGGCGATCGACCGCTTCGACGTCTCGCGCGACCTCAGGCTCTCGACCTTCGCCGTACCGACCATCCTCGGCGAGATCAAGCGCCATTTCCGCGATCGCGTGTGGGCACTGCGCGTCCCGCGCGACATCCAGGAGCTCAACGCGAAGCTGTCGCGCGCCATGGACCGCCTCACCGTCCGGCTCGGGCGCTCGCCGACGGTCGACGAGCTCGCCGTGGCGACCGAGTCGACTCCCGAGCGCGTCCTGGACGCGCTCCAGGGCTCGCAGGCGTTCTCGGCGGTATCGCTCGACGAGCCACTGGGGGACGGTCGCCAGCCGCTCGACACGCTGGGCGAGCTCGACGAGGACTTCGAGGCCGCCGAGCGGCGCGAGCTCCTGAGCCAGGGGCTCGAGAGCCTCCCCGGCCGCGAGCGCGAGATCCTGCGGCTGCGCTTCTTCCAGGGCATGACCCAGCGCGAGATCGCCGACCGCGTCGGGATCTCGCAGATGCACGTCTCGCGCCTCATCCGGCGCTCGCTCG
Organism: uncultured Actinomycetes bacterium; assembly: GCA_963728925.1. Lineage (GTDB taxonomy): Bacteria > Actinomycetota > Thermoleophilia > Solirubrobacterales > Solirubrobacteraceae > JBBPZA01. Next base: position 516,620 of record CAVSMB010000014.1, read on the forward strand.
ACCACGTGCGCGACAGCCTCGACTGACCGGTTTCGCACCCCTGCGCTCGCGGTACGCAACCCTCGTACCGCAACACGAGAGGAGCCGCAGATGGGCAAGCTCAACGGCAAGAAGATCGCGTTCCTGCAGACTGACGGCGTCGAGCAAGTCGAGCTGCTGGGGCCGTTGGAGGCGATCCAGGGCGAGGGCGCCGACACCACGCTGGTCTCGCTGGAGCAGGGCGAGTTCCAGGGCTTCAACCACCTCGACAAGGGCGACACCTTCACCGCGGACGTCGCGGTGGCGGACGCCGACGCCGGCGACTACGACGGGCTCGTGCTGCCGGGCGGGGTGGCGAACCCCGACTTCCTGCGAGTGAACGAGGATGCCGTCGCCTTCGTGCGCTCCTTCTTCGAGCAGGCCAAGCCCGTTGCGGCGATCTGCCACGGGCCGTGGACGCTGGTCGAGGCCGCGGTCCTGCAGGGGCGCACCATCACCTCGTGGCCCAGCCTGCGGACCGACATCACGAATGCCGGCGGCACGTGGGTCGACGAGGAGGTCCACGTCGACCAGGGGCTCGTGACGAGCCGCAAGCCCGACGACATCCCGGCCTTCAGCGCGAAGGCGATCGAGGAATTCGGCGAGGGCCGCCACGAGGAGCAGGCGCGCAGCGTCGGCGCGGAGACCCAGTCGCCGTGACCCACCCGCACTCGGCGGCGGCGATCCTGGACATCGACGGCACGCTCGTCGACACGAACTACCACCACGCGGTGGCGTGGTACCGGGCGTTCCGCCAGCACGGCTTCGTGCTGCCGCTGTGGCGCATCCACCGGCACATCGGCATGGGCGGCGACCAGCTGGTCGCCGCCCTGGCCGGCCAGGGCTTCGACGAGCGTCACGGCGACGACGTCAGGGGCGCCGAGAAGGCCCTCTACGGGGCGATGATCGAGGAGGTCGAGCCGCTCGAAGGCGCTCGCGGGCTGATCGAGGACCTCAAGGGCGCCGGCCACACGGTCGTCCTCGCCAGCTCGGCCAAGCAGGACGAGGTCGACCACTACCTCACGCTCCTCGACGCACGCGAGCTCGCGGACGGCTGGACGACCTCGGCCGACGTGGAGGCGACCAAGCCCGAGCCCGACCTCATCCAGGCGGCGATGGACAAGGCGCAGGCGCGCGACGGCGTGATGATCGGCGACTCGACGTGGGACTGCGAGGCCGCCAGGCGCGCGGGGCTCGAGACCATCGGCGTCTTGACCGGCGGCTTCTCCGAGGAGGAGCTGCGCGAGGCGGGCGCGGCGGCGGTCTTCCGCTCGATGCCCGATCTGCGAGAGCATCTCGACGAGACGCCGCTCAGGGCGGCCCAATCCGCGCGCAGCGCCTGACGGGGCGCCGGCAGGGCCTGACGGGGCGCCGGCAGCGCCGACGGGCCGCAACCCTTCGTGCGGGGGTCGTGGCCGGCGGCCGGATCGGGTAAGACTTGTCCCATGCCCCGGTCGATCTGGAGCGGCGCGATCAGCTTCGGGCTGGTCAGCGTGCCGATCAAGCTCTACAGCGCGGTGAGCCGCAAGACGGTTCGCTTCCACCAGCTCCACGAGGAGACGGGCGTCCGGATCCAGCAGCGCCGGGTCGATCCCTCGACCGGCGAGGAGATCGGCTACGACCACATCGTCAAGGGCTATGAGATCGGCCCGGACCGCTACGTCGTGGTCACCCCGGAGGAGCTCGAGTCGCTCGATCCCAAGAAGACCCGCTCGATCGACATCGACGAGTTCGTCGACCTCGACGAGATCGACCCGATCTACTTCGACCACCCGTACTACCTGGCTCCGGCCCAGGGCGGCGCGAAGCCCTACAAGCTGCTGCTCGACGCGATGCGCGACGCCGGCAAGATCGCCGTCGGCCGCGTCGTGATCCGCCAGAAGGAGAGCCTCGTCGCGTTGCGCCCCATGCAGAGCGACGTGCTCGGCCTCACGACGATGATCTTCGCTGACGAGATCGTCGACCCCTCGACCATCGACGAGCTCGATGCGCTCGAGGACGTCGAGGCCGGTGATCGCGAGCTGGCGATGGCCAAGCAGCTCATCGAGTCGCTCGCCTCGGACTTCGACCCCTCGAAGTTCACCGACGAGTACCGCCAGCGCGTGCTCGAGCTGATCGACCGCAAGGCGGCGGGCGAGGAGATCGCCGTGCAGCCCGCCGAGGAGCCCGCGCCGGTGCCCGACCTCATGGCCGCCCTGGAGGCGTCCATCGCCGCCGCGAAGAAGGGCGGTGGCGATGCCGAGCCCGCGAGCTCGACCGGGAACGGCGCGACCACGTCACGCTCGAAATCGGGGGGGTCGCGATCAGGGTCGCGGTCATCGAAGTCAGGCTCGTCGGGGTCGGGGTCCTCGAAGTCGGGCTCGGGGTCCTCCTCCTCGAAGAAGCGCCAGACGTCGAAGAAGTGAGGAGCCGGTCCACGGAGCGCCCGCGCGGCCGGGCGTGAGTCCGCGCGGCGGGGCCACCGCGCGCCCGCGCGCGCTCATGGCCCTGATGTTCTTCCCTCGCGGCGGCTCTGCCCAGGTCGCGCGGTCGCTCGCCCGCGAGCTGCCCGCCCACGGATGGGACGTGACGGTGCTGTCGGGATCGCTCGCGCAGGCCGGCGGCCACGGCGACGCGCGCGATTTCTACGAGGGCCTCGACGTGCGCCCCGTCGACTACCCGCTGCCCATCGATCCGCCGTTGCACCCCTCCTACGAGGACCGCCCCGGCGCGCCCGACCCGGTCTTCGCCGGGGTCGACGACGCCGCCTACGAGCGGCTCGTCGAGTTCTGGGCAGGGCGGCTCCAGGACGCGGGCGCCACGCAGGCCGACGTGCTCCACCTGCACCACCTCACGCCGATCAACGAGGCGGCCGCGCGCGTGGCGCCCGACGTGCCGGTGATCGGCCACGTCCACGGCACCGAGCTGCTGATGCTCGAGGAGATCGAGGGAGGGCCTCCCGCGGGGTGGGACCACGCGGCAGCGTGGCGCGAGCGCCTGCGCCGCTGGGCGGAGCGCTGCCGCGCGCTGATCGTGCTCTCCCCACGGCAGCACGAACGCGTCGAGCGGCTGCTCGGCGTGCCGGAGCAGCGGTGCGTCGAGATCCCCAACGGCTTCGACCCGCGGCGCTTCGACCGCGGGCGGGTCGAGCGCGTCCCCTTCTGGCGACGGCACCTGGTCGACGCGCCGCAGGGCTGGCGGCCAGGGGGCGAGGCCGGCAGCGTGGGCTATGCGCCCGCCGACCTCGAGGCCTTCGCGCAGGGCGCCCCCACGCTCCTCTACGTCGGGCGCTTCACCGCGGTCAAGCGCGTCGGGCTGCTGATCCGCGCGCACGCGCTCGCCCGCGAGCGGCTCGAGGCCCGGGCGCCGCTGGTGCTGCTCGGCGGCTTCCCGGGGGAGTGGGAGGGAGAGCACCCGGCCGAGACGATCGATCGCTGGGCGGCCGCCGACGTGTTCCTCGCCGGCTGGCACGCCCACGACGCCCTGCCCGAGTTCTTCGCCGCCTCCGACGTCGTCGTGCTCCCGTCGGTGCGCGAGCAGTTCGGCCAGGTGCTGGTGGAGGGGATGGCGTGCGGCCTGCCCGCCATCGCCGTCGACAAGGAGGGCCCGGCCGACATCGTGGCGGACGGGGAGACCGGATGGCTGGTCGAGCCCGACGACGAGCTCGGCCTCGCGCGGGCCATCGAGCATGCCGTGAACGACCCCGCCGAACGCGCCCGCCGGGGCGACGCGGCGTGGCTCGCGATGCGCGAGCGCTACGCGTGGCCGGCCCTCGCCGGAAGGGTCGCCGAGCTGTACGCCGGCGTCCGGCTCGGGCCTGTCCAGCCGTATTGACAGCAGATACACTTTTCGGCCCCTCCTGCGCGGCGGGACCCCCGCCGCGTGCCCAGACCCACCTTGCACATGCTGACCCCGGCCAGAGGCCTGTACGACCCTCGTTACGAGCACGACGCCTGCGGCGTCGCGTTCGTCGCGCGCCTTCACGGCCCGGCCAGCCACGACATCGTCGCCAAGGGCGTGCTGGCCAACGAGAACCTCTTCCACCGCGGCGCGACGGGTGCCGACCCCGACACCGGCGACGGCGCCGGAATCCTGCTCCAGCTCCCCGACGAGCTCTATCGCTCAGAGCTCGGGCGCGAGCTTCCTCCCGGCGGGCGCTACGGGGTCGCGGTGTGCTTCCTCCCCGACGAGCCCCACCGCCGCGACGAGCTCGAGGCGCTGCTCGAGCGCACGGCGACCGCCGAGGGCCAGCGCGTCATCGGCTGGCGCGAGGTGCCCGTCGACCTCGCCCGCTGCGGCGAGACCGCCCGCGCCGCCGCGCCGGTCATCCGCCAACTCTTCGTCGCCGCCGCCCAGGACCTCGACCAGGACGCCTTCGAGCGCAAGCTCTTCGTCATCCGCCGCGTCGCCGAGCGCGCGGCGCCTGACCTGGTCATCGCGAGCCTGTCGTCGCGCACGGTGGTCTACAAGGGCATGCTGACCAGCCTCCAGCTCGCCGACTTCTACGGCGACCTGCGCGATCCGCGCTGCAAGAGCCGGCTCGCGCTCGCCCACTCGCGCTTCTCGACCAACACCTTCCCGAGCTGGGAGCTCGCCCACCCCTACCGGATGATCGCCCACAACGGCGAGATCAACACGCTGATGGGCAACGTCAACTGGATGCGGGCGCGGGAGTCGCAGTTGAGCTCCGAGCTCTTCGGGCGCGACCTCGCCAAGCTGCTGCCGGTCGTGCGCCCGGGGCTGTCGGACTCGGCCACCTTCGACAGCGTGATGGAGCTGCTCGTGCTCGCCGGCCGCTCGCCGGCGCACGCGGCGATGATGATGATCCCGGTCGCCTGGCAGGGCAACCCCGAGATCCCCGAGGAGCTGCGCGACTTCTACGCCTACCACGGGTGCCTCATCGAGCCCTGGGACGGGCCGGCGGCGGTCGCTTTCACCGACGGGCGCTCTATCGGGGCGACGCTCGACCGCAACGGCCTGCGTCCCGGGCGCTGGATCCTCACCAAGGGGGGAGACGTCGTGCTCGCCTCCGAGACGGGCGTGCTGCCGATCGCCGAGCGCGACGTCGAGGTCAAGGGGCGGCTGCAGCCGGGCAAGCTCTTCATGGTCGACCTGCAGCGCAACCGCCTGGAGGCCGACCGCCAGGCCGAGCGCCGGGTCGCCGCGCGAAAGCCCTACGGACGCTGGTACCGCGAGAACATCGTCCACATCGACGACCTCCCGCCGCGGCCCCCGCGCGTGCCGCGCACCGAGCCCTTGCGCGCTCGCCAGCTGGCCTTCGGCTTCAGCCAGGAGGACCTGCGGGTCATCCTCGCGCCGATGGCGCGCGACGCCGCCGAGCCGACCGGCTCGATGGGCAACGACGGCGCTCTCGCCGTGCTCTCCGACCGCCAGCCACCGCTCTTCAACTACTTCAAGCAGCTCTTCGCGCAGGTCACCAACCCGCCGATCGACCCGATCCGCGAGCGCGTCGTCATGAGCCTGGAGACGGCCATCGGCGCGGAGCGCAACCTCTTCGAGGAGACCCCCGAGCACGCCCTCCAGCTCGTCATGGGCCACCCGATCCTGCGCAACCACCAGCTCGAGAAGGTGCGGCGCGTGGACCCCGAGATCTTCATCACGCGCACCATCGACGCCACGTGGCCGGTCGCGGAGGGCGTCGAGGGGATGCCGCGGGCGCTCGACCGCGTGTGCGACGAGGCGCGCGTCGCCGTCGAGGAGGGCGTCTGCGTGCTCGTCCTCTCCGACCGCAGCGTCGGAACCGACCGCGCGCCGATCCCGTCGCTGCTGGCCACCGCCGCCGTTCACCACCACCTCGTCCGTCAGGGGACGCGGCTGCGCACCGGCCTGGTCGTCGAGTCCGGTGAGCCCCGCGACGTCCACCACATGGCGACGCTGATCGGCTACGGGGCGAGCGCGATCAACCCCTACCTGATGTTCGAGTCGATCGACGAGCTGGCTGACGATGGGAAGCTGCCCGACGACATGACGATCGAGGACGCCGAGCGCCGCGTCGTGACCGGCCTCGGGAAGGGGCTGCTGAAGATCCTCTCCAAGATGGGCATCTCGACCGTCCAGTCCTACTGCGGGGCGCAGATCTTCGAGGCGGTCGGCCTGGAGCGCGAGGTCGTGGACCGCTGGTTCACCGGCACCGCGTCGCGCATCGGCGGCGTCGGCCTCGAGGTGATCGCCCGCGAGACGCTCGACCGCCACGGCCGCGCCTACCCCGAGAACAAGAACGACCTGCTGCCGGTCGGCGGCGTCTACCAGTGGCGCCGGGGCGGCGAGTTCCACGGCTGGAACCCGGACACCATCTCGCTCCTCCAGCACAGCGTGCGGGGCAACGGGGACGCGCGCGCGAAGTACGACGAGTTCTCCGCGCTGGTCAACGAGGAGGCGGTCAAGCGCTCGACGCTGCGCGGCCTCATGCGCCTGCGCCTCGCGGCCGATCCCATCCCGCTTGCGGACGTCGACCCGGCGAAGGACATCGTCAAGCGCTTCTCGACCGGCGGGATGAGCCTCGGCGCGCTGTCGCCCGAGGCCCACGAGACGCTCGGGGTGGCGATGAACCGCATCGGCGCGAAGTCCAACACGGGCGAGGGCGGCGAGGATCCGGCGCGCAACCGCGACGAGCGCCGCTCGGCGATCAAGCAGGTCGCCTCGGGCCGCTTCGGGGTGACGATCGACTACCTCGTCAACGCCGACCAGCTCCAGATCAAGATCGCGCAGGGGGCCAAGCCCGGGGAGGGCGGCCAGCTCCCCGGGCACAAGGTCGACGACTACATCGCGCGGCTGCGCCACTCGACGCCCGGCGTCGGGCTCATCTCCCCCCCGCCCCACCACGACATCTACTCGATCGAGGATCTCAAGCAGCTCATCTACGACCTGCGTTGCGCGAACCCCGCCGCGCGCGTGTCGGTCAAGCTCGTGTCCGAGGTCGGCGTCGGGACGGTCGCGGCGGGCGTCGCCAAGGCCAACGCCGACCACGTGACCATCGCCGGCCACGACGGCGGGACGGGCGCCTCGCCCCAGGCGTCGATCCAGTACGCCGGGATCCCGTGGGAGATCGGCCTCGCCGAGACTCAGCAGACCCTGCTCCAACAGGACCTCCGCTCGCGGATCATCGTTGAGACCGACGGGCAGATGCGCACGGGCCGCGACGTCGTGATCGCGGCGCTGCTCGGGGCCGACGAGTTCGGCTTCTCGACCGCCCCGCTCGTCGCGGCTGGCTGCATCATGATGCGCGTCTGCCACCTCAACACGTGCCCGGTGGGGATCGCGTCGCAGGACCCGGTCCTGCGCGCGCGCTTCCGCGGCAAGCCCGAGCACGTCATCAACTACCTGTTCCTCGTCGCCGAGGAGGTTCGCGGGCTGATGGCGCGGCTCGGGCTGGCGACGATGGACGAGCTCATCGGCCGCAGCGACCTGCTCGAGACCGATGACGCGATCGACCACTGGAAGGCCTCCGGGGTCGACCTCGAGCGGATCCTCGCCTTCCCGCCGCTGACCGACGACGCCCCGCGGCGGCGCGTCCGCGGCCCGGTGCCGGTCCTCGACGATGCGCTGGACTGGGAGCTCATCGAGGCCGCGCGGCCGGCCATCGACCGCGGCGAGCCGGTCTCGCTGCGGCGCGAGGTGCGCAACGTCAACCGCGCGGTCGGCGGGCTGCTCTCGAGCGAGATCGCCCGCACGCACGGGGCCGTGGGACTCGCCGAGGAGACCATCGAGGTGGCCTTCGACGGCTCTGCGGGCCAGAGCTTCGGCGCGTGGCTCGCCCCCGGCGTGAGCTTCATCCTGCGCGGCGACGCCAACGACTACACCGGCAAGGGGCTCTCGGGCGGCGTGCTCGCGGTCCTGCCCCCCGACGGCCACGCTTACTCGGCTCAGGACAACGTCATCGTCGGCAACACCGTGCTCTATGGCGCGACGAGCGGTCGCGCGTTCTTTTGCGGCCTGGCCGGTGAGCGCTTCGCGGTGCGCAACTCCGGCGTGGCGGCGGTCGTGGAGGGCGTGGGCGACCACGGCTGCGAGTACATGACCGGCGGCCGCGTGGTCGTGCTGGGCCCGACCGGCCGCAACTTCGCGGCCGGCATGAGCGGCGGCATCGCCTACGTGCTCGACGAGGAGGCGACCTTCGCCGGGCGCTGCAACATGGAGCTCGTCGATTTCGAGGAGATCGGCGAGGTGGAGGCCATCGAGCTGCGCGGGATGGTGGCCGAGCACGCCGAGCGCACGGGCTCCGCGGTCGCCGAGCGGGTGGTGGCCGCATGGGAGCAGCTGCTGCCCAAGTTCGTGAAGGTGATGCCGCGCGACTACAGGCGGGCGCTGGCCGAGCTGCAGGACGACGACGGGCTCGGTGCGCGCCAGGCGCTCGCGGGCGGGATCGCCCCGCAGGGCTCCGAAGTGGGTATCGGCCGCCCCGAGGAGACCAAGGCCTGATGGGCGAGCTGGGCGGCTTCATCAAGGTCACGCGCCACGGTTTCGAGGGGCGCGATCCGTCTCGGCGCATCCACGACTACAAGCGCTACTTCGACCTGCCCGCCGAGGACGAGCTGCGCCGCCAGGGCGGCCGCTGCATGGACTGCGGCATCCCGTTCTGCCACGAGGGCTGCCCGCTGGGCAACCTCATCCCCGACTGGAACGACCTCGTCTACCGGGGCGACTGGCAGGAGGCGCTCGAGCAGCTGCACGCCACCAACCCGTTTCCCGAGTTCACCGGGCTGATCTGCCCCGCGCCGTGCGAGTCGGCCTGCGTGCTCGACATCAACGACGACCCCGTTGCGATCGAGATGATCGAGCTGGCGATCGCCGAGCGCGGCTGGCAGGAGGGCTGGATCGCCCCGCGGCCGCCGCTCGAGCGGTCGGGCAAGAGCGTCGCCGTCGTCGGCTCCGGGCCGGCCGGCCTCGCGGTCGCCTCAGAGCTCAACCGCAAGGGCCACGAGGTGGCCGTCTACGAGCGCGACGAGAGCCCGGGCGGCCTGCTGCGCTTCGGGGTCCCCGACGCGAAGCTCGAGAAGCCGGTCATCGACCGCCGCGTCGGCGTGCTCGAAGCCGAGGGCGTGCGCTTCGTCTACGGCGTCGATGTCGGGCGCGACGTGACGGCCGAGGAGCTGCGCGAGCACCACGACGCGATCGTCATGGCGATCGGCTCGCGAGTGCACCGCGACCTCGAGGTGCCGGGGCGTGCCCTGGACGGGGTGCACTTCGCGATGGACTACCTCTACCAGCGCAACCGCGCGGTCGCCCGGCTCGCGGGCCGGCCCGCGCCCGAGCCCGAGCGGGTCATCAGCGCCGCCGGCAAGCGCGTCGTCGTCGTGGGTGGAGGCGACACCGGCATGGACTGCATCTCCAACGCCATCCGCGAGGGCGCCATCAGCACGCGCATGCTCGACATCTATCCCGAGCTCCCGGCCGACGGGCGACCCGAGAGCACGCCCTGGCCGTTGCCGCCCAAGCGGACGCTGACCACCTACGCGCTTGACGAGGGCGGCGTGCGCGAGTGGGGGACCCAGGTCACCGAGATGATCGGCGAGGGCGGCCGCGTCGCCGCCGTCAGGGCTCGCAACGTCGAGGGTACCTCCTCGCGCGACCTGCGCCCGGTGGAGGGCTCGGAGTTCGTCGAGCCCGCGGACATCGTGCTCGTGGCGATCGGCTTCGCCCATCCCGAGCACGAGGGCCTGGTGGACCAGCTCGAGGTGGGCCGCGACGCGCGCGGCAACGTCAAGGCGCCGGTCTATGAGACCTCTGCGCCCGGTGTCTTCGCGTGCGGCGACGCGCGCATCGGACAGTCGCTCGTCGTCACCGCGATCGCCGAGGGCCGCAAGTGCGCCCGCATCGTCGACCGTCATCTCACCGGCCGGGCGGGGCGCGCGCGCGAGGAGGTCATCATCGGCGCGCTCGCCGACGAGGAGCTGCGCCACCTCCTTCGCGAGGAGGCCGAGACGGCCGGCTCGGTCGTTGCCGGAGACGCCTTCTTCACGCCGCCGCCGGCGCGCTGAGCCGGGGCCCCGCACCCTCACCGCCACCTTCGCGCCGGGCTAAGCTTGCTCCCTTGAGCGCAACCGAGCCAGGAGCAGTGGTGGAGGGCGGGGCCGAGGATCCGCTGCTCGGGTGGCTTGCCGCCGTGCTCGACCTCATCCCGACGCCGCTGGCGCTCGTCGAGCCGGACACCGCGCGCCTCACCTTCGCCAACCGGGCGGCCGACCGCCTGGCGGGGGGCGAGCTTCCCCGCGACGTCGCCCCCGAGGACTACGCGCTCCGCGCGGCACGGGGCGAGCGCCTGGAGAACTTCGAGCTCGACTGGCACACGGACGGCGGTGTGCGCTCGCTGCTCGTCTCCTCGAACGTCGTGCCCGCCGTCTTCGGGCAGCCGGAGGCGATCGTCGTGTCCTTCGAGGACGTGACCGCGCTCAAGCGCGCGGAGAAGGCGCGCGCCGCCCAGGCGGGCGCCTACGAGCAGCTCCGCGAGGACGCCGAGGCGGCTCAGGGGCGCTCCGTCGAGGCCCTGGCGCTGCTCGACACGCTCTTCGACACCGCGCCGGTGGGCCTCGCCTACTTCGACCGCGAGCTGCGCTTCGTCCGCATCAACGACGCGCTGGCCGAGATCAACGGGGTCCCCGCCCCCGAGCACCTCGGGCGCACCGTGCCCGACGTGCTGCCCGAGATGGATCCGGAGGTCGTCACCTCGTTCCGCCGCGTGATCGAGACGGGCGAGGCGATCGTCGACATGCCGGTCGTCGGCGCCACGCCGGCCTCGCCCGGCGAGGTGCGCCACTGGTCGGGGAGCTGGTACCCGGTGCGCGGCGCCGACGGGGAGGTCCTCGGCCTCGGCGCCGTCGTCCTCGAGACCACCGAGCGCCAGCGCGCCGACGAGGAGCGCGAGCGGGCGCACGCCGCCGAGCGCGCCGCCCGCGAGCGCGCCGAGCGCGCCGAGCGACGGGCGCGCTTCCTCGCCGAGGCCACCGCCACGATCTCGGAGTCGCTCGACTACGAGGACACGCTGCGGCGGGTCGTGAGCCTCGCCGTGCCCGACCGCGCGCGATGGTGCGCGATCGACATGCTCGCCGCCGACGGCTCCATCGAGCGCGTCGCAATCGCGCACTCCGACCCGGCCAAGGAGCGCCGGGGACGGGAGCTCTCCCACCGCTGGCCTGCCGCCGTGCAGGACCCCGACGGCCTCGCCCGCGTCCTGGGGACGGGACTGCCGGTGCTGCTGTCCGAGGTGACCGACCGGACCCTGGCCGGGGCGGCGACCGACGGGGGGCAGCTGCGCATCCTGCGCGAGCTCGGGCTGCGCTCGGTGATGATCGTTCCGCTGCGCTCGCGTCGCCGGGTGCTCGGCGCGCTGACCTTCGTGAGCGACGCGCACGGGCTCCGCTACGACGAGGACGATCTCGGCGTCGCACAGGAACTCGCAGCCCGTGCCGGTGCCGCGGTGGAGAACGCGCGCCTCTACCGGAGCCGCAGCGCGATCGCACGCACGCTGCAGGAGAGCCTGCTGCCGCCCCACCTGCCGGCCATCCCCGGCCTCGAGCTCGCCGCCCGCTATCGCCCCGTCGGCGAGGGCAACGAGGTGGGGGGCGACTTCTACGACGTCTTCGCCACCGGCGAGGACCGCTGGGCGGTGGTGATCGGCGATGTGTGCGGCAAGGGGGCGGACGCGGCGGCGCTGACGGCGCTGATGCGCTACACGCTGCGGGCCGCGGCGATGGACCACGACGGGCCCGGCGAGATCCTGGGCCACCTCAACGAGGCGATCCTGCGCCAGCGCTCGGACGGGCGCTTCAGCACGGCGCTGTACGCGCGCGCCCAGCTGCACGGCCCCGAGGTCTCGCTCACGGTGGCGAGCGGTGGCCACCCGCTGCCGCTGCTCGTGCGCGCCGAGGGGGAGGTCGAGGCGGTCGGCGAGCCCGGGACGCTGCTCGGCGTGCTGCCCGACGTCGAGCACATCGACACCGGCGCGCGCTTGCGCCCGGGTGACGCGATCGTCCTGTTCACCGACGGGCTGACCGAGGCCGGCGCGCCGGACCGCGTCATGAGCGCGGAGGCGCTCGTCGAGCTCGTGGGCTCATGCGCGGGCCTCGGCGCCGACGAGATCGCCCGGCGCGTCGAGGAGCACGCGGTCTCGCTCCAGGGCGGCGCTGCGCGCGACGACCTCGCGCTCGTCGTCGCCCGCGTGCCGGCGTAGGCCGCCGTCGGGGGCGACGGAAGAAAGTTGACGGTAGTGTCATCTTCTGGGTACCCTCTCCTCCATGAGCTCTCTTCCCAAGGTCTGCCTGATCGGCGCCGGGTCGTCCGGAATCGCGGGTGCGAAGACCCTCCAGGAGCGCGGCATCCCCTTCGACGCGTACGAGAAGTCCGACCGCGTCGGTGGCAACTGGGTTTTCGGCAACAAGAACGGCTGGTCCTCGGCCTACCGCGACCTCCACATCAACACCTCGCGCGAGCGCATGGAGTACTCGGACTACCCCATGCCCAAGTGGTTCCCGGACTTCCCCCATCACACCCACATCGCCCGCTACTTCGACGACTACGTCGACCACTTCGGCTTCCGCGACCGCATCCGCTTCGAGACGGAGGTCAGGCACGCCGCGCGGGGCTCTGACGGCGTGTGGGAGGTCGAGCTCGACACGGGGGAGACCAAGCTCTACGACGCGGTGATGGTCGCCAACGGCCACCACTGGAAACCGCGCTTCCCCGAGCCGGCCTTCCCCGGCCGCTTCGGCGGCGAGGTGCTCCACGCCCACCACTACATCCACGCCGACGGGTGGAAGGGCAAGAAGGTCGTCGTGCTGGGGATGGGCAACAGCTCGATGGACATCGCCGTCGAGGCGAGCTACGTCGCCGACGAGGTCTACGTCGCCGCCCGGCGTGGCGCGTGGGTGCTGCCCAAGTACGTCGGCGGCATCCCGACCGACCAGCAGGGGACGCGCGGCAAGCTGATCGCGCGGCTCATGTCGCACCCCGCGGTGCCCTGGCGCCTGCAGCAGAAGGGCCTCGAGCTCACCTTCCAGCAGCACATGGGCGACATGGAGGCCTACGGCCTTCCCAAGCCCGACCACAAGCTCGGCGAGGCGCACCCCACGATCTCAGGCCGCTTCCTGGACCGCGTGACCCACGGGAAGATCGTTCCCAAGCCCAACATCGCAGAGCTCCAGGGCGACCGCATCCGCTTCGACGACGGATCGGTGGTCGAGGCCGACGTGCTCGTCTACTGCACGGGCTACAAGGTGACCTTCCCGTTCTTCGACGAGGGCTTCATCTCGGCGCCCGACAACGACCTGCCGCTCTTCCGGCGGGTCTTTCACCCCGACTGCGACAACGTGTTCTTCCTCGCGCTGCTCCAGCCGCTCGGGGCGACGATGCCGCTGGCCGAGGCCCAGGGGCGCTGGGTCGCCCGCTATCTGCGCGGCGAGTACCACCTGCCCCCCGGCGCCGAGCTGCGCAGGGACATCGAGCGCGACCGCGAACGCATGTTCAAGCGCTACGTCGCCTCCAAGCGCCACACCATGCAGGTCGACTTCGACAAGTACCTCTGGGAGCTGCGCCGCGAGATCAAGCGCGGCACCGAGCGGGCGCGCGCGGCCGGCTTCGCGCTGCCCGTCGCGCCACGCGCCCAGGCGCTCGAGTCCGAACGGGCCGTCGCGGCGTGAGCACACCGGCCACGGCGGCGCCCGGCCGGCGCGAGCAGACCAAGGCGTCCAACCGCGCGGCGATCATCGAGGCGGGCCGCGGGGTCTTCGCCGAGCTCGGCTACGGCGCGGCGACGGTCCGCGACATCATTCGGTGCACCGACCTCGCCTCGGGCACGTTCTACAACTACTTCCCCGACAAGGAGTCGGTGTTCCGGGCGGTGCTCGAAGAGAGCGCGCGGGCCGCGCGGGCCCGCGTACGGGCGGCGAGGCTCGGGGCGAGCGACCCCGAGTCCTTCGTCCACGACGGCTTCCACGCCTACTTCGCCTTCGTCGCCGAGGATCCGGGGACCTTCGCGCTCACCAAGCGCAACTCCGGGACGATCCGCGCGCTGGCGGGCGATCCCGCGATGGTCGCCGGCTTCGACGAGCTCGCCACCGACCTGCGCGCCGCGGTGGCGCGCGGGTGGCTGCCCGACTTCGACGCCGACTACATGGCCGCGGCGATGGTCGGCACGGCGCTCGAGGTCGGCGCGCGCATGGTCGACCGCGAGCCCGTCGACGTCGACGGCGCAGCCGCCTTCGCGACCGCCCTGTTCCTCGGCGGCATCGAGCGGCTGGCCCGCTGAGCGCCGAGCGCCTGGGTCAGTCGCCTTCGCCGAGCAGGTCCCGGCGCCGGAGCACGTAGAGCAGCCCCAGCGAGGGCCCGACGACCAGCAGCGCGATGACGAAGACGACGAAGATCGTCGTGCTCGCCACGCCCGTGCCCTGGTCGATGGTCAGCGAGGTGGGAAGCAGGTAGGGGTGCTGGGCCACCCCCCAGCCGGCCACCACGGCCGCGACGGCGAGCGCGGCCAGCGGGCGCGCCGGCGGGCCGCGCCGGCGCACGAGGGTCACGACCACCGGCGCCCCGCACACCACCGAGAGGATCACGTGAGCCAGATGCCGCCGGCGCTGGTCACCGCGTCGGCGGTGCGCAGGCGGTCGTAGACGATCCACGGCTGGCGCCCGACCTCCGTGACGATCCATCCGCACTCCATGGCGATGACGGCGCCGACCCCCGACACGGCGCCCGCCCGCAGGAACCACTTCGAGCGCGGCAGGGCTCTCTTGCGCCAGTACGCCCAGGCGGCCCACAGCCCGAGGAGCAGCAGCGCGGTGCCGATGCCGACCATGGCGTCGAAGGCGAGGTGCAGCAGGGTGGGGAAGGGCGGCTGCTCGTCGTCGGGGATCTGGTCCAGGCCAGTGACCACGGTGTCGGGCGAGAAGCCGACGAGGATCGAGTCGAGGTCGGGGATCCCGATGCCGAACCTCACGTCGCCCGTGCTGCTCTCGAAGCCCCCGACCCACTCGGTCTGATTGGGCCCGTCCTCGTGACGTACTCCATGGCGGCGAACTTCGCCGGCTGGTCGTGGCCGATCGCGCGGGCCGCGGTGTCCCCGACGAACAGCTGGATCGGGGTCGCGATGGAGGCGACGACGAAGGGGATCGCGAAGCCGACGCGGTGGTAGCGGTCGGTGCGCCCGCGCAGCATCCCCGCGGCGTAGACCGAGGCGACGAGAAAGCCGGCGACCATGTAGGCCGCGAGGATCATGTGGGGCACCTCGTAGGGCGTCGCGCGTTGAAGATCACGTGCCACGCGTCGACGCTCGTGACCTCGCCGGCAGCGTTCGTCGTGAAGCCGCCGGGCTGGTTCATCCACGAGTTGGCCGCGACGACCGCGAGCGCGCCGCCGAGGCCGGCGAGGACGATCGGAATGCCGGTGTGGAAGTGCGCCTTGGGCAGCAGGCGCTTCCAGCCATAGATGTAGATGGCGATGAAGATCGCCTCGGTGAAGAAGAAGATCCCCTCGACGGCGAAGGCGATGCCGAAGACGTCGCCGTAGCGGTCGAAGAGCCCGGGCCACAGCAGGCCGAGCTCGAAGCTCAGCACCGTGCCGGTGACCGCGCCGACCGCGAAGAGCACGGCCATGACCTTCGACCAGCGCCTGGCCAGGGTGAGGGCATCTTCGTCGTTGCGGAAGACGCCGCGCCAGTTCGCGACCATCGTGATGAGCGGGAAGGCGACGCCCATGCACGAGAGCACGATGTGGAAGCCCAGCGTGAAGGCCATCTGGCTGCGCGCCGGAGCGAGCTGGGAAGAGGCGGCGAGGACGAGGTCCATGGCCTTTCGCGACCGCACCACTGCCATCGGCACCTACACTCGCATCTGACGCCTTGCCGACCTTCTGCCGCCACAACCGCTTCATCCAGAACTGCGCCATCTGCTCGCCCCGCGATGCATCGCCGGGGCGGCGGTCGTCGGGTTCTTCCTCGTCGGGCTCGCGCTCGTCGGGCGGCGGCGGGGCCTCGAGTCGCTCGCGGCGGTCGAGCGTGCGCGTCGTGCGGGCCGAGCGAGCCGCCGACGACGGCTTCGCGTCGTCGCTCGTTCCCGGCCTGAAGGCCTCGGCTGACGCGGCGCGGCTGGCCGACGAGCTCGCCTTCTCCGCCGCACGGCTCGCGCGGCTGGCCACGGACCCTCCGGGGGTGTACGCCGACATCGCCTCCGAGGCCGACGTCGAGGAGGCCACCTGGCTCGCCTTCCTGACCGCGTACCTCGCGCCGCTCGAGGGGGACGACCCCTTCGCGGCGATCCGCTCGGCCCCTGTTCGCTGGGCCTCGGGATCGCTCCCGGACCTCGCGGAGGTGGCGACCGGTCCGCGCAGCGCCCACGACCCGGCGCGCGGCGACCGGACGCTTGCCGCCTACCGCGCCTGGGCCTCGCGCTCCGGCTCGCAGCAGGCGGCCTTCACCGGTGCTGCCTCGTGGACGCCCGAGCGCCGCTTCGCCCGGGTCTTCGAGCGCCTCTCGCTGCCCGGCTTCCACCGCGCCGCGCGCTTCGACCTGCTGACGACGCTCGGGCGCCTGGGGGTCTACGACGTGCGCGCCGACGCGCTGCACTTCGGGACGGGTGACGACGCCGAGCTCGCGGCCAAGCGCGTCTTCGGGATCGGCGACCGCGCGCTGCTCGAGCGCCGCGCCGCCGACCTCGCCGACGCCGCCGACGTCCCCATCGACGCGCTCGACCTCGCGCTCTACAACTGGGGCCGCGCGCCGCGGCCGCGGGTGGTCGCGGGCGTCGGGGCGACGGCCGACGAATCGGCCGCCGAGCGGATCCGCTCGGAGCTCGGGGTCGCGGCGACGACACCGGCGTAGCCCCGGCCGCGCCATCGCGGCCGGACGGTAGCGGCGAACTCTCCGCAAGGAGCGGCTTTATCTTGGGAGCGGCGACCCGCTTCCGGGGGGGAAGAATGGCCGCCTGCCCCATCTCCCGGTTTAGTGCAGCCCGCCGTCGGAGGCACCCGACGTCGTCGTCGAGACGATCCATCGGAACGCCGCGAGCCTGGTGCGCCTCGCCCGGCGCCAGTCGCTGTGCGCGGACGATGCCAACGACGCCTACCAGCGCGGAATCGAGATCTTCCTGCGCAAGTCGGACACGGTCGAGCCCGAGATGGCGCTCGCCTGGCTGCGAACGGTCGTCAACCGCACTTTCGGCCTGTATCAAGCCGGCCGCGGCGACCACGTCCTCGGGATCGCGGAACCAGCGGAACCGCACGGCTTTGCGGTCTCTCACGGTCCGGATGTAGCCCTGTTCTCGTTCACACCGGGCGCTTCTACGGCGTATCTTCCGACGTCATGAGCGCCCTGGCACGCGGTCGTGGACGGACGCAGCTTCGGCACCGTTTGCGCGATCCGCGCGTGGTCAAGCCGGAGGCCGAGCTTCGCTGGTGGCTGCAGGAGTGGGACCCGGTGCTCCGTGCTGGCGGCTTCAACCCGGGGGATGCGCTCACGTTTCTCGACGGCGAGGACTCGGAGCCGAGCTACCTCGGCCGGCGCTGGCAGCAGGCGCGCGCCGAGGTTCGGCGTGTTCTGCGCGAGGCCGCCATCGATGACGAGAGCTTCTTCGACGGCAACGTGGTGCTCGACATCGGTCCGGGCCCGCTCGGCTTTCCTGACGCTTGTCCGGGCCGAGTTAGCATCGGAGTCGAGCCCCTCGCCGAGCGCTTTGCGGAGCACCACCTGCTGCTGCCCGACTCGCCGGCGCTGTACCTGTCCACCGGGGCGGAGCACATTCCGCTGTTGTCTCGCAGCGTCGACGTGGTGCTCGCCCGCAACAGCCTGGACCACGTCGACTGTCCCGAGAAGGTCCTGCGCGAAGCCCAGCGCCTCCTGCGCCCGGGAGGCACGCTGATCCTCAACTTCGACGTCGACCACGCCGCGACCCTCACCGAGCCTCACATGCTCACGGTCGAGCGGGTTCGAGCCGCGTTCTCGACCGTGACCGTCGTGCACGAGGAGCGCTGGGATCATCCGCACGGCTACGACGGCCACGCCGTCGTCCTAGTAGCTCGTAGGCGTTGAGTCGCGGGACGACGTTCGCCGCGCTGCCTTCCTTCACTCGGTACCCGGCGAGCGCGGTTCTCGCCGCTCCGCGGCCGTGCGCGCGATCCCGTCCGGACAGGCCTACTGCAGACA
>CAVSMB010000015.1:0-246373 GCA_963728925.1 uncultured Actinomycetes bacterium
GCAGCGGATCGACTACGCAAGCCTCACCCAGCCCGGCCGGGACGGCGACGGCGACGGCGACGGCGACGGCGACGGCGACGGCGACGGCGACGGCGACGGCGACGGCGACGGCGACGATCGTGGCATCAACCAGGAAGGACGCAAGGGATGAGCATCGACCGGTTGCGCGCGCATTACGGGTTCACCCGCATGCCGTTCGGGAAGGACCTCGCGCCGGGGATGCTGCACGGCCATGGCGCGCACGCCGAGGCGGTCGCCCGGATCGCCTGGTGCATCAGTGAGCAGGCGATCGGCGTGATCAGCGGCGAGTGCGGCGCCGGCAAGACGGTCGCCGCCCGCGCGGCGGTCGCCGGCCTGGACGCCTCGCGGCACACAATCCTCTACCTCGGCACGCCCGGGGTCGGGCTGCGTGGCATCTACGGGCTGATCGTCACGGCGTTGGGCGACACACCGAGGTTTCATCACGCCGCGCTGATCCCCCAGGCCCAGGAGCTGCTGGCCGCCGAAGCCTCCGAGCGCGGCAAGCAGGTCGTGCTGATCATCGACGAGGCGCATCTGCTGGATGCCGAGAGCCTTGAGGGCGTGCGCTGCCTGAGCAACCTGGGGATGGATCAGACTGCGCCGTTCTGCCTACTGCTGCTCGGCCAGCCCACCCTGCGCCACCGGCTCAGGCGGGGGACGTTCGCCGCGCTGGATCAGCGGATCGCGGTCCGCTACGCAATCACCGGCCTCGACGCCGCCGAGACGACCAGCTACATCGCGCACCACCTCGCGCTCGCCGGCCGCTCGGACACGCTGTTCAGCGACGACGCGATCGCGCTCATCCACGAGGTCTCCCGCGGCCTGCCGCGCCTGGTCAACAACCTTGCCGTCGCCTCGCTGATCGCCGCGTTCGCACAGAAGAAGGCGATCGTCGACGAGTCTGCCGCCCGCGTCGCGGTCGCCGAGATCTCCGCCGAATGACCCTCTCGCTGCTGGACCCGCCGCCCGAGGACTCGCAGCCGACCGATACCACGCTCGCGCCGCCGGCGGGCTGGCCCACGCCGCCAGCCCCGGCCGTCTACCACGAGCGCCTCGGCGAGATCGTCACAACGATCGCGCCGCACACAGAGGCTGACCCCGTCGCGATCCTCACCCAACTCTTGGTCGCCTTCGGCGCCGCCGCCGGCCGCGGCGCCTGGTTCACCGTCGAGGCGACCCGGCATCACCCCAACGAGTTCATGCTCCTCGTCGGCGACAGCAGCAAGGCCAGAAAGGGCTCCTCCTGGGATCACGTCCGCCAGCTGATCGCTCAGGTCGACCCGCAGGTCGAGCGGCGGATCCTGACCGGCCTGTCCTCCGGCGAAGGGCTCATCTGGGCGGTCCGCGACCCGACCGCCCAAGACCCCGGCATCACCGACCAGCGACTGTTGGTGATAGAGCCCGAGTTCGCCAGCGTCCTGAAGGCATCCTCGCGCGAGATCTCCACGCTCTCACCGACGCTGCGCTCCGCCTGGGACAGCCGACCGCTGGCGATCCTGACCCGCGCCGCCCCGGCGCGCGCCACCAGCGCGCACATCGCGCTGATCGGCCACATCACCCAAGACGAACTGCGCCGCCACACCACCACGATCGAGCTCGCCAACGGCTACCTCAACCGCATCCTCATCATCGCCTGCCGACGCCAACGCCTACTACCCGAGGGCGGCCACCACGACCCGCTCCACGGCACCGGCCTCACCGGCCTACTCGCCGCGACCCTCAAGCACGCCCAGACCGCCGGCCAGATCCGCCTCGACCCCGACGCCCGCGAACTCTGGCATGACGCCTACCGCCAACTCGCCCGCCCCGCCCCCGGCGTCCTCGGCCAGATCACCGCCCGCGCCGAGGCCCACACGATCCGCCTCGCGCTCCTCTACACCCTCGCCGACGGCCAACGCCAGATCAGCCCGCAGCACCTCACAGCCGCGCTCGCGCTCCACGACTACGCCGCCCGCTCCGCCGCCTGGGCGCTCACCGGCGCGACCGGCCAGCCGCTCGCCGAACAGATCCACGCCGCACTGCTCCAACACCCGGCCGGCCTGACCCGCAGCCAGATCAGCGACACCCTCAAACACAACCAGCCCGCCGGCCACCTCGACCACGCACTCCGCGCGCTCCAGACCACCGGCCGAGCGACCGTCACCCAGATCGCCACCGGCGGGCGCCCCGCGCAGCTCTGGACCGCGACCCCGGCCCCCTGACCGGCTTACTTCTTCTTTCGTACCCCACCCCCCGATGCCGCCGCAGAACGGCACCGCCATGCCGGAACTCAGCGGCGCTCAACAGCCTCTCGCCCGGCGAGCTGGTGGTCGCGGTGGCTGAGTGCCAGCTGGTCGGCGGCGCGTTCTTTGACCACATCGAGGACGTGCGCGCTGACCGCGCCGGCGCCGCGCTGCGCGCGGTCGGCGCCACGCCGTCGGCGCCGACGGCCTTGCAGAACGCCAAGCGCTTCCGGCGCGTGCACTGCCAGCGGATCGAGCGCGCGGCTGCGCGCGCGGGTGAGCGTCTGGACCGGGCGCTGGGACGCGACGGCGGCGAGCCGCCGACGGTCGATCTGGACGCAACCCAGGTGACCGTCTACGGCGCTTGCAAGCAGGGCGCCGCACGCAGCCGTCACGGCCACATGAGCTACGCGCCGCATGTGGCGTTCTGGGCCGAGCGCGGCCGCGCGCTGAGCAGCGAGCTGGTCGGCGGCAATCGCGAGAAGCTCACCGGCGCCGAGTGCGCGCGGATCGCCAGCCGGGCGCTTTCGCTGCTGCCGGCAGGGCACGCGCCGGCGACGTTCCGGATCGACTCGGCCTACTACCAGGTCGAGCTGCTGCAGCGGCTGCGCGCCGAGTGCTCGCGCTTCACCGTCTCGGTGCCGCGCAACCAGGCGATGTGGAAGAAGCTGGCCGAGATCCCCGAGAGCGCCTGGACCGACGCGCTCGATATGCCCGGCGCGCAGGTCGCCGAGACCGCCTACCGTCCCGAGGGCTGGAAGCACGAACCGCTGCGGCTGATCGTCAGGCGCGTCCCGTTCACCGCATCGGAGATCGCCAAGCGCAAGGGTTCGCGGCGGCTGAAGACGATCCACCCCGCCCAGCTTCAGCTCGCGCTCGAGGGCAAGGCCGCGTCGGTCTACGGCTACTCGTTCATCCTCAGCGACCTCCACTGGCAGCCCGCCGTCTGGATCGAGCACTTCCACCGCCACCGCGCGCAGATCGAGGAGCGCCTGAAGGAGGCCAAGCTCGGCCAGGCGCTGCGGCACCTGCCCTCCGGCAACGAACACGCCAACCGTGTCTGGCTCGCCGCCGCGCTGCTGGCGCTCAACCTGACCGCCTTCTGCTGCGACCTCTGTCCCGCCGCGGGCGCGTCGGGCAAGGCGCCCGAGGACGCGCCGCTACGCCGGGCCGCCAAGACGCTACGACGGTTGCTGTTCAACGTGCCCGCCCGCATCGCGCGCAGTGGCCGGCGCACGATCCTGCACCTGCCACAGGGCTTCCGTCACGCCCGCGTCTTCCAGGCCACGATCGACGCGGTCTACGCGCTGCCGCCCTGATCCAACAAAGCTCCCCGCCGCCGACATCGACCGTCCGCAGCACCGCCCAGCTCGGCGACCTCGAGAACGAGCGCGATCGGCGCCCCCGCCCCGGCTCACACCACCCCGAGCAAACCAACACCTCCTCGACCACGCGCCCGCCATCATCCGACAATCAAACCAGCCGCCAACACGACCCCCGCAGCGTTACTCACTGATCTAAGTCAGAGTCCTCGTCGCGGCCGCCGGGGCGCTCGGCGAGCTGCCGGGCGCCGCATCGTCGCAGCAGCTCGAGCGCCTGGCGCGACGCGATGACCCCGAGGTACGGCGCGCGGTGGCTACTGCTCTCTACAGGCGCGACGACGCGAGTGCGTTCGGCGCGCTCCTCGAGCTGGCGCGCGACCCGGATCCCGACACGCGCGGCTGGGCCGCCTGGGCGCTCGCCGATGGATTCCCGCCTAGCGAGCGGCGCGACGAGGCCCTGCGCGCGTTTCTGCACTCCGCGCCGGAGTCGCAGCTCGCGACACATGTGCGCGGCGCGCTCGGGCCCGCTACGGCCGAGCCGCCCGGGGCCGTCGCGCCCCCACCGAGGAAGCGGCGCCGCGCGCGGCCGGCGTCCGAGCTCGTCGTGCTCGTCGTGTCGGCAAACCCGGCAGGCACCACGCCGCTTGCGCTCGCCGAGGAGGTGCGCGAGATCACCGCGGGCGTGCGCTCGACACCGGGACGCGACGCCGTCGAGCTACGGAGCGCCTGGGCGATGCGACCGGGTGACCTGCTCCGCGAGCTGAACGAGCACCGTCCTGCCGTCCTTCACTTCAGCGGCCATGGCACCGCCGACGGGCGGCTTGTGTTCGTAGACGCCGCAGGATCGGCCCAGCTGGTGACTGGCGAGGCGATCGCCGCCGCGATCGCGTCCGCCGGCGAGAGCGTCCGCGTCGTGGTCTTGAACGCGTGCTTCTCCGCTGAGCTCGCGCGCACGCTGACGCGGCACGTCGACGTAGCAGTCGGAATGGACCGCCCGGTCGGCGACGACGCCGCGCGCGTCTTCGCGCAGGCGTGGTACTTGGCGCTCGGCTACGGCTCTTCCGTCGGGCGTGCCTTCGACCAGGCGCGTGCCGCCCTCATGCTCGCCGGAATCCCCGAAGAACGCACGCCGCAGCTCGCCGCGCGCGACGGGGTCGACCCCTACGAGCTCGTCCTGGTCGACCCGGCGGCGGTGCGGCCCATCGACCCGCAGGCCGAGCGGCGCGCGCTGGCGAAGGTGACGGCCGAGCACCTGGCGCACCTGGAGCGCCACTCGCGGCGCCAATCGGCGAGGGACTCGAGCTGAGGCGCGGGACCGCTCCGGCGATCGCGCGGCGCGCGCAGGCGGCGTCGCTGCTCATCCTTGGTGCGCCGGGCTCGGGCAAGACCGGCGCGCTCTTCGCGTTCGCCCGAGACGCGCAGGCGGCGGGTCACGACGTCGTCGTGCTCGCTGCCGATCTGCTCGAAGCCTCCGGGCGGCGGAGCCTCTCGGAGGAGCTGGGACTTGAGCTCGACCTGGTGGACGTCCTTGCCGCTTGGCCCGGCGACGAGCCCGCCTACCTCCTCGTCGACGCGCTCGATGCGACACGTGGGCGCGAGTCGGCGAGCGTGCTGCTCGACCTGATCGAGCGCATCGCCGTCCGCGCCGGCCGCTGGCGCGTCGTCGCCTCGGTGCGCTCGTTCGACTTGCGCCACAACCCGACCCTGCAGGCGGCGTTCCCAGTGCGCGGTGGCGATACCGACGCGGAGCTGCTCGAGCCAGAGTTCCTCCACGTGCGCCACGTCTCCGTCGGCGCGCTTTCGGACGAAGAGCTCACGGGACTGGCGGACCAGGCGCCGGCGGTGGCGCAGTTCCTCGCCGCCGCGCCGGCAGCCGTCCGCGAGCTCGCACGTGTCCCCTTCAACTTGCGCCTGCTCGTCATCCTCCTGGAGCGCGGGCAGGTCGACCGCGCGCAGCTCGGTTCGCTCCGTACCCAGCTCGAACTGCTCGACCTTTACTGGGAGTCGCGCGTACGTGGCCAGGCCGCTGGCGGCGACGCGCGCGAGCTCTTCGCGCAGCGCCTATGCGAGGAGGCAGTGGCCGCGATGCGTTTGCAGGTCCCGCGCCCGCGGCTCCGCGCTCATGCCGCGCAGGGCACGGCGCTCGACGAGTTGCTAGGCGAGGGCGTGCTGGTCGAGGTGCCGGCGACCGGCCCGCGTGGGCGCGAAAGCCTCGGGTTCTCGCACCACGTCCTCTTCGACTATGCGGTGCACCGCTTGCTGCTAAGCGGCACACCGGACGAGATCGTCGCGTGTCTCGTGGCGAGCGACGAGCTCGTACTGCTCGCACGACCGAGCCTCGTGCTGACGCTTGCCGCCGAGTGGGCCGCCGAGCCGGGGCGAACCGCGTTCTGGACCCTCGCGCTGCGGCTCGCAGAGCCGGAGGTGCCGGGCACGGCACGCATCGTGGCGCCGGCCGTCGCGGTCGAGGAAGCGCGCGCTCCGGGGGACTTTCTCCCGCTGCTCGAGGCGCTCGATCAGGGCGACGCGCGCGCATCCTTCCTGCTCGCGCACGCGGTGGGTGCGCGCACGGCGGTCGGCGTGCCGTCGCGCCCGCTCATGGGCCGCGAGGACCTACCGCTCTGGAGCGAACTCGCCAGCGCGCTCGGCACCCGCATCCGCGAGGAAGTCGCCTACCCGCTGCGGCTGCTGGTGTGGGGCCTGTGGGCGGAGTACGACAGGCTGGGAGCCGATCAGCGCGCCGCGCTCGGCGTGGCGGCACGAGCGCTGCTCCACTGGGCGTGGTCGCAGTCGCAGCCGCCGTCGACGGACGTTGGCGTGGCACTCGAGGCAGTCGCACGTAGCTGCGCCACCGATCCCCAGGCGACGCGGGCGCTGCTGCTCCGAGTCGCCGAGCGCGAGCGGATCCCGAACTTCGGCTCGTACGAGTTCCGCCGGCTGGCGGACGAACTCGGCACGCTCGCGGCGTGCGTGCCGGACGTCGTCGAGCGCCTTTACGAGGCGGCCTACTCCTACGAGGAGGACTCACAGGAGCAGGTACCCTTCGGCTCCAGCCAGATCCTTCGCATGACGAGTACCAAGGACCAGGACTGGCGGATGGCACGCTACGCGGTCGCGCAGGAGTACCCGCGCGTGCTGGAGGCCGACGTGCGCACAGGCGTCCGGGTGCTCGCCTACGCCTGCGCGCACGAGACGGCCGAGAAGGCCTACGGCCGCCCCGACCGCGACTTCGCGATCGACCTTGGCGGCGCTCGCGCCACGGTGCGCCACGACCGCAGCGAGTGGTGGGATTCGCGCTCGCACCGCCGCGACGTATCCGCAATGCTCGACGCGTTCGAGAAGCGGTTCGCACAAGCGGCGGCGACAGGTGAGCGGCAGACGGCCGCGACGGTCTTCGAGGTGCTCGCCGAGCGGCCGCAGCCCGCGGCGATCTGGCGCCGCGTGGTGCGCGCGGCGGCGCGCGAGCCGACTGCGCTCGCGCACGACCTAGCCGCATTTTCCGCGGCTGATCGTTGATGGGCGTTGTGTTGTTGGCGGTCGTGCGCGTCGTTTGCGGCTTGTTTGCTGGGCGTGCGCGGGCGATGCTTGGTGGAGTGAGCGTCGCTGGGGGCTGATGTGTAGGGCCAACAGCGGTGGATGTGCACCACGGTTCGGTGGGGCCCTGAGCTCGCCGTTGACCGCTTGGACGCTGGGACCGTGCGGTCTGCCGTTCCGTCCGACAGGTCGCATAGTGTAGGGCCAACATGTACATCAAGCGGCACGCCGTGGTCCGGGGGCAGAAACGCCACGTCTACCTGCGCCTGGTGCAGGCCTATCGCGATCAGCACGGGCGTGTGCGCCACAGGGTGCTCCGCACGCTGGGGCGCGAGGACGAGCTGAAGGCGTCGGGCCAACTGGAGCAGTTGATGGGCTCGTTCGCGCGGCTCGATCCGCCGCTCGTGGGGATCCGCCGCGAGGTCGGCCCGATGCTGCTGGCCGCGCACTTTTTGGGCGAGCTGGACCTGGTCGGCACGATCGACCGGGCGTTGGCCCAGCGTGGGCGCCAGCAGCTGAGTGCCGGGGAGGTCGCCGCGGCGCTGATCGCCAGCCGGCTGTGCTCGCCCTCGCCGCTGTACGACATTGCCGGCTGGGCGTCGGGGACCGCGCTGCAGGAGCTCATCGGGATCCCGCCGGCGCTCCTCAACGACGATCGGTTGGGCCGCGGGCTGGAGACGCTGGCCGTCTACGCCGAGACGTTGCGCGGCGCGCTGGCTGCCCGAGCGATCGAGCGCTTCGGCATCGACGCCGGCCGCCTGCACGTTGACCTGACGACGCTGCGCGTCGCCGGCGCGTATGAGGACTCAGAAGGTGTTTCGGAATTTATTCTCTCCTCTTGTTGGTGGCCCAGGGCCTGGGTCCGGGTGGTGGCGAGAGGCGGTTGAGCATGAGCCCGACCATGGCCCACTTGACGAACGCTTCGTGGGTCTCGGGTAGGCGTTCGTAGTCGCGCACCAGCCGTCGCCAGCGCAGAAGCCAGGAGAAGGTGCGCTCGACCACCCAGCGGCGGGGCAGCACCGCGAAGCCGATCTGCTCGGCGGGCTTCTTGACGACCTCGACGACGACCTGGAAGGCGCGCTTGGCGAGCGCGATCAGCTGTCCCTGGTAGCCGCCGTCGGCGAAGATGTGGCGCACGCCGGGGAGCGCGCCCTTGAGCAGTTTGAGGATCCCGCGGCCGCCGTCGCGATCCTGGATCGAGGCGGCGGTGACCATCACGACCAGCAGCAGCCGAGCGTGTCGGTGATGATGTGGCGCTTGCGGCCGTTGATCTTCTTGCCCGCGTCGTACCCGCGCGTTCCCTTGAAGACGGTGTCTGAGCCCTTGACCGACTGGGAGTCGACGATCCCCGCCGAGGGCTCTGGGTTGCGCCCCTCGCGCTTGGCCCGTACCCGCTCGCGCAGCGCGTCGTGCACCCGGTCGAGCGTGCCGTCCTCCCCCCAGGCGCGGAAGTAGCGGTACACCGTCTGCCACGGCGGAAAGTCCTTGGGCAGCATCCGCCACGCGCAGCCCGTGCGCGTCAGGTACAGGATCGCGTTGACGATCTCCCGCTTGCTGTGCTCTGGTGGCCGGCCCGCCGGCCCCGCCGGCGGCTCGGGCAGCAACGGCTCGATCAGTTCCCACTGCCGATCGGTCAGGTCGCTGGGGTAGCGGCGCTCGGGCGGCACGCACCCACGGTTCTACATAACGCCCGCAAACCCTCTATTTCGAAACACCTTCTCAGCGCTGGTGGCCAAGGGCTGGGGGCCCGACCACAGGGTCGCGCGCCAGGTCCGGGCGCTGCAGGCCACCAGTGCCTGCGGCGTCTCTGTGTACGTGCGCCCCGATCCCGGCAACGCCGCCGAGGTCACGCTGATCGGGGCGTCCTTGGAACGCCTCAAGGAACTGGCATCCCCGGGGCTGGTGATCTGCGACGCCGCCTGCGGCTACCCCAAGACGCTCTGCGAGATCGCGCGCTCGGGCCTGTCGTTCATCGTCCCGCTACGCGCCAGCACCGGGTTCCGCGAGCGCTACCTGACCGACGTCGGCGACGGCGCGCTGCGCGCGCTCGGCTACGTCGCCGAGCGCCAGCGTGACCTGCCGGCGGCGCTGCGCACGCACTACCGCGGGGTCCTGCGCGACTGGCAGATCACCGACCCCGAGACCAACCAGCCCGTCGAGCTGCGCGTCGCCTACATCCACTCCTCCGAAGAGGCCCGAGAGGTCACCGAAGCGCGCGAGCGCGCGCTGTGCAAGGCCGAGGACGCGCTGGCGCGCGTGCAGCGCGGCCTCGGCGGGCGCTACTACAAGACGCGTCGCCAGGTTGACGCCAAGATCGCACAGATCCTCACCGGCCACCTCAAAGGGCTGATCGCGGTCAAGACCGCGACTCGCGCCGGGCGACCCACCCTGACCTTCAAGCGCGACCACGACGCGATCGCCGCCGCTGCGCGCACCGACGGCGTCTACGCGCTGGCGACCAACCTGACCGGACGCCTGAGCGCCGACCGCGTGCTGGAGCTCTACAAGGGCCAACAGATCGTCGAGCGCCGCCACCGCGACTACAAGCAGACGCTCAAGGTCCGCCCGATCTTCCTGCACAACGACGACCGCATCTACGCGCTGACCAGCATCGTCGGGCTCGCGCTGCTGATCTTCGGCCTGATCGAGTCCCAACTACGCCAAGCGCTCCCCAACGACCACGACGGCCAGCTCCCCGGCCTACTGCCCGAAGACCGCGCCGCCAAGCCAACCGGCCGCAACATCCTCGCCGCCTTCCAGGGCCTGGGCATCACCTACACCCCCAACGGCATCCGCCTCGACCGCCTCACCCACACCCAACGCCAAATCCTCGAACTGCTCGACATCCAGCCACCCTGGCCCGAGCAGGAAGACCATGCCCTCCGCAAGTGCGGAAAACGGGCCTAGCTGGGCCGCTCGCGAGCCCGGGCTTCCTCGCCGCATCCGAGCTACTCGAGCCGGTCGGCGCGCTTTTGCCAGTTGCGTTCGCGAACCTGTCGGCAGACGAGCGAACGCGAACTGAGCGCGCGATCCTCGCGCTGCCGGACAGCTATCCCCAGGCGCGCCGCGAAGCCGGCGAGCTGCGCCGCGACCAGCTGCTCGGTGCTCTCCCGGCGCAGTCGCTTCAAAGCGAGGAGGCACGCGCCCGCGCGGCCGAGCTCACCGCGACGGGCACGGCGCCACCGCCGGCGGAGCCCTTCGACTTCGAAGCGACCCGGAGCAAGATCGGCGAGGAAGAGAGCTACCGCGAGCGCGGGATCGATCCCGCGTCGCCCGCAAACGAGCGACTCCTCGCGCTGACTGCGCCGGTCTCGGAGTTCGCGCGCGCACACTCCAACGCAGCACCCGATCCGGAGGCGGTCGCGGCGGCGGTTCCCCAGATCGAAGCCCTACGGGCGGCACTGGCGGAGCCATCGGGCGACGCGGCGCCGCCGCTACTCGACGAAGCTGAGGCGTGGCTATGCGAGGCGGCGGCGGCGCTCGCCTGGCAGACGCCGCTGCCGGTCGGCGAGCGCTCAGTCGAGCTCGCGGGCGAGCTCGCACTGGAGGGCGCGCGCGCTGTACTACCCCGCCACGAGCCGAGGACCTTGAGCAGTTCGACTCTGGCCTGCCGGCATGGGGGGTGCCGTCGGGGCGAATCGACGCAGCGCGCGCGCTGCTCTTCCTTTGCCGCGAGCCGGCTGCCGTCGACCGTGACGTCCTTAAGCGCGTCGGCGAGCTGGCACGCGACCCGCACCCCGCCGTGCGCTGGTCGGTCGCACATTGGGTCGGCCTTGCGCGCCAGGTGGACGAGGAGTGGACCTGGGCGCTGATCGAGCAGATGGCGGAGGACGAGCCGAGTGCCCAGGTGCAGCAGGCGCTTCTCCACTCCATCAACCGCTTCACAAGCGATCAGCTCGAGCGAGCGGCGTGGACGGCTCACGCGATGTACGAGCGCGAGGCGGCCGGCGACCGACGCGAGTCGCTGCTCCGCGCGCTGGCGCAATTCCTCGTTGAGCTGTGGATCTGGCGGGGCGAGCGCCGCGGGCGAGCGCTCATCGACGAGTGGGCAGCGCACATCGAGCGCGACGCCGAGCTCGCGTCCAACGTACTTGTCGCGATGCGAGACCCCGTCACCCACGGCGGCGACCGCGAGGAGCACACGGCGATCCGTTGGCGCGCGATCGGCGCATGGGCTGACCTCTCGCGCGCCGCCGGTGAGGCATTCCATCGCTTCAACGAGCGTCGGCGCGCTGGCGAGGTGCTTGAGGGCGGCGAGCAGCCTGCCCTACGTGAGGTTGCGCAGCTACTCGACACGTCCGCGAGTGAGCTGTATTTCGCCTCGGGCGCGTATGCGGAGACCGACAAGTCGGAGCAAGATCGGCTTGCGCCAGAGACGCGCGAGCGTTTCTACCGTGAGGCGGGGCCGGTGTTTGACGTGCTCGTCTCCGTCGGGCTGCCCTCGATCGCCCACTCCGTCCTGCAGACGCTTGCGAGCTTCGTCGAGTTCGACCCGCGCGGGGTGCTTCTGCGCATCGACAGGCTGCTCGAGGCCGGCAGGGCCTGGGGCTACCAGCTCGAATCGCTGGCCGAAGCGGAATTCGTCGCGCTCGTCGAGCGCTATCTCGCGAGTTATCGGGATCTCTTGATGCGCGATCGCGTGGCGCGCGAGGTGCTCGTGAGCGCGCTCGAGAGCTTCGTGGCGGCGGGTTGGCCCAGCGCGCGACGACTCATGTACGGCCTTGACGACATGTTCCGCTAAGTGGTCCCGTTCGTAAGTGTCCGGCGTTAGGGTGGGACGGCTTGGTTCGGGCTGGTCTCGCTGGCTGGGAAGTTCTTTGACGTTCGGGCGGCTTGACGTATGCGGGCAGGTCACGCGGCTTGCAGCTCGATGCGATCTTGCGGGAGGTCGTCGAGGCGCCCGAGCAGCCGGTCGAGGTCGCGTCAGTGAACTTCCACTCGAACGGGGTCGCGATTTGTTCGTAGTGGCGGCCGAAGGCCAGCAGGTGGCGCTCGAGCGCGTCGAGGTCTTCGAAGTCGTTGGGCTGGAGCGCCTTGCGCTGCGCGACGGAGAAGTAGATCTCGGCTTGGTTGAGCCATGAGGCGTGGGTTGGGGTGTGGACCACGATTAGGTTGGGCCAGGCGCCTTGGAGGCGGTCGATCGAGCGCTGGCCGCGGTGCGCGGAGCCGTTGTCGATGACGAGGAACACACGCTGCGCGTGGGCGTAGGGCGCGACGCTCATGAACTGCTCGACGAGCCGGCCGAACGGTTCGATCCCGTCCTTGGGCTCGCAGCGGTCGAAGATCCGGGCGCAGCGGGCGTCCCACGCGGCGAGGTAGCAGAGCGCGCCCTTGCGTTCGTACTCGTGCTCGACGCGCTGTCCGTCGCCGGGCGCGGCGGGCAGCGTCGCGTGGAGCCGCCGGCGCGCCTGGATCGAGGGCTTCTCGTCGGCACACACGATGCAGTCGCCGGGTTCGAGCAGCTGCTCCTCCCAGCGGCCCGCGTAGAGGTCCAGGATGCGGCCGGCCTTGCGGGCGAAGTCGGGGTCGCGGGGGAAGACCCACGAGCGATAGTTCCACGGGCGGATCGCGTCCTGCCCGAGCCAGCGCCACACCGTGGCGCCCGAGATCTCGGCGACGATCCCGCGCTCGACCGCCTCCCGGGCGATCTCAGCGCTCGACCAGCGTGAGAGCGGAACGCCGCGCTCGCTGGGCAGCTCGCACGCCAGCGCCTTGACCTCCGCAACCTGCGCCGGGGGAAAAAGACCTCGGGCGCCCGGGCCGCGGCCGCTCCTCAAGGCCCGGCACGCCGCCATCGAAGAACCGCTTGCGCCACTCCGAGACCGATTGGCGCGCGACACCGAGCCGCGCCGCGATCGCCGCGTTGGACAGTCCCTCGGCGGCCAGCAGGATCGCCTTGGCGCGCACGACGTCCCGCCACGGGCCTGAGTAGGCGGCTGCACGCCGCTCAAGCTCGCCGTGCTGCTTGGCGCTCAACACGATCCGATACGGGCTCGACCTCGCCACCGACCCCGTGTTCGACCCGCGACCCCGCGCTCCTCCCCGCGAACGCTGTCAAGGCCGGTTGAGAGTTGACCCCGTGGCGCCGGTTGAGATTTGACCCCCGTGTGGGGCTCGCGAGCGGCTCGCGGAGCGAAGGCGCGTAGCGCCGAGCGGAGCGAGCCGCTCGCGTGCGTGATCGGG
Organism: uncultured Actinomycetes bacterium; assembly: GCA_963728925.1. Classification (GTDB taxonomy): domain Bacteria; phylum Actinomycetota; class Thermoleophilia; order Solirubrobacterales; family Solirubrobacteraceae; genus JBBPZA01. The sequence goes on from CAVSMB010000015.1 coordinate 13,283, forward strand.
GTCCCGGGGTGGTTCTTGCTGTTTTCGCGCCTTTGTGGTCGGGGCCGGCGCGTTCTGGGGCGTTCTGAGGCCCTCGGCGGGGGTGCCGAAGGGGATCGGTCAGACCGTTTCGAGGCTTTTGGGGGCCGGGCGGGCGCCAAGGTCGTGGTCTTTGAGGCGGTAGGAATCGCCTTTGAGCGAGAGGATCTCGGCGTGGTGGACGAGCCGGTCGATCATCGCCGCGGCGGTGGCGTCGTCGCCGAAGATCTCGCCCCAGGCGCTGAACGGCTTGTTGCTCGTGACGATCAGGCTCGCGCGTTCGTAGCGGCGGCTGACGAGCATGAACATCAGGTTGGCGGCCTGGGGGTCGAACGGGATGTAGCCAACCTCGTCGCAGACGAGCAGCGGGTAGCGCTCGAGGCGCCTGAGCTCGTCGTCGAGGCGTCCCTGGCGCTGCGCGTCGGCGAGCAGCGCGACCCATTCGGTCGCGGTGCGGAAGATCACGCGCTGGCCAGCGAGGCAGGCGCGGATCGCGAGCGCCACAGCCAGGTGTGTCTTCCCGGTCCCGGGCGGGCCCAACGCCACGATGTTGGAGCGCTCGTGCAGGAAGTCGAGCTGCCCGAGATGCTCGATCACCTGCTTCTTGACCGAGCGCTGGAAGGTGAAGTCGAACTCCTCCAGCGTCTTGCGCGCCGGGAATCGCGCGGCGCGGATGCGGCCCTCGCCGCCGTGCGCCTCCCGCGAGGACTGCTCGGTCGAGAGCAGCGCTTGGGCGAACCGTTCGTAGCTCCACTCCTCCGTGCGGGCGCGTTCGGCGAGCTTGGGGAGCGCCCGCGCGGCGGCGGGCGCCTTCAACGCGCGGAACAGATGCGTCAGCTCCGAGCTGGTGCTCATGCGATCAGCCCGTCATAGACGGCGAGCGCACGCTGCTCGACGACCAGGTCTGGCTCGGGCTCGCGGCGGCGCTGCCTGAGCGCGCGGGCGTGCTCGAGCGCGGTGATCGTGCGGTTCTTCGCAAAGCACCGCTCATGGCGGCACGCGAGCTCCCCGGTGTCCAGCGCGACCGCGACGATCTCGCGCTGGCTGGCGCGGACCTCGACCCTGCGCCCGACCAAGTTGGGGTCGAGCGAGTAGTCGTTCGTGTCGAACCGCAGATGCGGATCGGGCGGCACCCGGGTCACCCAGCGGCGGTCGACGTCGGGCTCGCGCTCCGGGAGCGCCCGCATCACCTCGCGCTCCTCGATCAGCCGCTCGATCGGGTGGGCGCGCAGCGTCTTGTGCATGCGGCCGTTCGCCTTCTCAAACCACGCGTCGAGCTGCAGCTGGAAGTCGAGCTGGTTCGCGAACCGCCGGCCCGGCTCGAAGTTCGTCTCCGAGTAGCCCTGCAGCCGCTCGACGCAGCCCTTCGCCGGCGCGTCGCCCGGCTCGCAGAAGTACCAGTCGACCGGCAGTCGGCCGCAGAACCCGGCATAGACATCGGTCGGGCGACCGCCGCCGGCGTGCAGACAGCCCTCGCGATCCCACACCATCAGCTGCGGCAACGCGCCCAGCGACCACAGGCAGCGGCCCATCCCCCACAGCACGTCCGGCGCTTCCTTGCTGAAGATCAACGCGCCCGCGCCCGCGCGCGAGTAGCCCAGACAGCAGATCACGACCCACGCGCGGCGGGTCTGGCCGTGGCCGACCGGGACCGGCGCAGACGGCTCCCACAGATCCCACTGGCAGATCTCCCCAGGCCGATAGACCGTGCGTTGATGCGTGCGCGCCTTCACGAACAGCGGCCGCACCTCGCGCACGTAGTCATCGACGATCGACTTGCCGCCATCGAAACCGAGCGGCTCGATCAGCTCACGCACCCGGACGCCCGACATCCTCGCGTCGCCGCGCAACAGCTCGCAGATCTCCTCCTTGAACGGATCAAGCTTCGACGACCGCTCAGGACAACGAAACACCGGCGGCGCCTCCGACCGCAACGCCACCCGGATCGTGTTGCGCGCCAACCCCGTCCGGCGCATCAGCTCCTTGATCGAGACCCCACGGATGAAGTGCTCCCTGCGCAACTCGGCCCAGCGCTCCACGTCAAGCACGTCCTCCCCCTGGCTCTCGATCTCAACGACCAAGCCAGGCTCACCACCACCCCGGACACCTCCGCCACCGCCCAAGGGGGTCAAATCTCAACCGGCGAAGGGGGGTCAGTTTTCCACCGGCGCCGACAAACGCCGGATAATTCGACCCGCACGCGACCAGCGCGCCGGCGCCGCCTAACCGCGCGAAACCAACCGCCGCCCTCCACCCGGCCCGTCAAACGTCAAAGGACTTGCGAGCCGGACCACTAAGGCACCGCGCCCCCGCACGGCCGCCGGGCTGATCGCGATACTCAGCCACCTGGCTATCGCGCAGGATCTTCGATCCAGCCGATGCTTCCAGTGAGACGCAGTCGCTTGCAGGGAGACTACGGTCGTCTCTTGACGCGACCGTTCCGGACGACCGAAAGTCAAGGGCTGGGGGCGCGATTTCTGTCGATTTTCGGGGGTCGGATCGGTCGCGGGGGCTTCTCGGTGGGCCGCAGATGGGCTCCTGCGGCGTCGGTTTGGGCGGGGCGACGGTCGGCGGGCGCGATTCGGCCGGTTTCGGGCCGCGCGGGGTCGGCGCCGGCGGCTGCCGGCGTGTTGGCGAGGTGCGTGTGAGCGTTAGGCTGCGGGTGGGCGCGAGCTGATGACGTGTCGAAGCGCAGGCGTCAGGGGCTTGTGGTCTGCCACGCGACGTTGCCCTTTGAGGGCCTTGTTATGCGTGCCCCGGTGTCACGCTCGCGCCCACCTTCGCGGGACCGGCTGGCTTCCCCTTCGCCTTCGCCTTCGCCTTCGCCTTCGCTGGCCTTGCCGCTTGCCGGTCTGAGACCGTTCGCGTGTAGGAGGCCTCGGCCTGTTGGGCGAGCTCGCGCTCAGCTTGGCGCATCCGCTCGCGCGTGGCCCAGACGCCGGTCTGCTTGCCCTTCAGCGTCGGGGCGCCCGCGGTGATCTCGAGCAACCGCAGCTTCTTAGCGGTCAGCGATGGCTGCTGGTGGGCGTAGTCCTCGCCGCGGGAGAGCAGACACCAGAACAGGATCACGAGCTTGCGCGCCGAGGCAACGACGGCTTTGCCGTGGCCGCGGCGGGCGCGGATCCGCTCATAGAACGCGTGCAGCGGGCCGGGCTGACCGACAACGCTCCACGCCGCCTCGACCAGCGCCCAGCGCGCCGACGCCGACCCCCGCTTGGAGATCCGGCCGCCGCGGGCGGGCTCGCTGCCGGACTGGCGAACCCTCGGGTCAAGCCCGAGATAGGCGACCAGCTGCCGCGCGCTCCGAAACCGGCGGACGTCGCCGATCGCGGCCAGAAACGACGCCGCGCAGATCACGTTCACCCCGGGCACGGTCATCAACCGGCGTGCGTCCGCCCAGCGCAGCGCCGCGCGCGCGATCAGCCGCTCGACCTCGGCGATCTCTGCGTCGAGAAACCCGATGTGACGCAGCGCGCTCTGAACCGTCTCTGCCTCCTCGACCGGCAGCTCCAGCTCACCCAGCCACTTGCGTCCCTTGACCCCGAACAAATCCGACACCGGCGGGCGGCCCTTCAACCGGCGCATCAGCACCGCGTGGATCTCGTTCTTCGACCGCGACCGCGAGCGCACCAACTGCTCACGGCGCGCGAGCCGGCGGCGCATCACCCGGCAACGCTCATCAGGCATCCACACCGCATCGAGCTCCCCGGCCGCCAGCAGCTTCGCCAACGTGCGCGCGTCCAGCCGGTCGGTCTTCGCCCGCGCCTGGCGGATCCCCGTGTCATCAGGGCTCACGACGATCACCCGGCGCACGTGCGGCTCGAGGATCCTCGCGATCTCCCACGCACCGCCGGTCACCTCCAACGCCACCCGATCCCCACGCCCGAGGCTTTGGGCGAACAGCTCGAGCACGTCCGGCGACGTCTCGATCCGCCCCGCCGACCGCACCACACCCTCCTCGCAGATCGCGACCTCACAGAAATCGCGATGCACGTCTAACCCGATCGCTCTCCCGACCGACCCCTTCACGACAACCTCCTCGCGTCGATGGACCGGAGAACCAGCGGGCGAACGACAACGACCGATACGTGCTCGCAGCACAACCGGGCAAGTCGCAGGGGCGGCCAAAAAGACAAGCCCGCGCTCGAAGCGCATCGTCCAAAACGGCCTGCCCGACTGCGTTCTCCCAGAAAGCCCCTGTCCCGGTCACCCGACCGTAAGGTCAGAACCGGACAGCAACCCTCCGAGCATGATTTTCATGCCCCGACAAGCAGGAGCGCAGGTCGACACAGCTCCTTCTCGACGAAACCGGCAGTCTCTGGCGGGAGGATCGACCCGCGGCTCACTGCTCCCTCGGACGAATACGAGCAGCGGCCGACACGCGACGCGGGGCGAGATGCCCGCTGCTCCTTTGATAAGCGGGCGTCTTCACCGGCCGGGAGCTCACGCCTGCTCGGGACGACAGAAAGTCAAGCTCGACTTTCGTGACCTCACGCGGCGGCGAGCGCTGATGGTGACGAGGCGGTCGTGATTTTTGGGGTGCTGGTCGGCCGGGGTGCTTGTGCCCAATATTCGTGGCGGATCAGCTCGCGGCGCAGCGCGGCGAGCATGTCGGCGTAGCTGACGGTCTGCTTGTGGCGGTACCAGGGAGCGGCGCCACGGCGGGCGTCGAGGTCGGCGTCGGGGTCGCCGTGCAGCGCGTACCACGCAACGGTGATCGTCTGCGTGAGGAAGCCGAACGGGACGGTCCGCTCGACGGCGTTGCGGACGCGGTTGCGGGCCTGGCCGACGCCGTGGGCCTTGGCCTCCTGGTGGGCGGTCTCGATCGTCCAGCGGCTGTCGTAGCGGGCGATCAACTCGGCGGTGGTGGCATCGGTGTCGGTGCTGGCGATCGCGACGTCGAAGCCGTCGCCGCGGTCGGGCTTGCGGATGAGCATGACCACGACGGGCCGCGTGTGGAACGGCCCGTACCACAGACAGGTCGTGCTCCAGACGTGCTCGACGCGGGTCTTGCCGTCGGGGCCGGTGATCGTGACGGGCTCGAACACCGCCGCGGCGGCCAGCCTGGCCAGACTCGCCAGCCGCGCGCCCTTGAGCGCCGGGCGACCGCGCTTGCCGGTCCGCGGTGGCGCCAGCGCGAAGACGGCAGCGTTGGCGCGCATCCGGGTGGTCACGGTCACGCGGTCGGGCAGGCCGCGCCACGCCCTGGTGGCATAGGCGCCGTCCATGACCAGCTCGACGATCCGGGTGGGAAAGCGCTGAAGGATCATGTCGATCAGCGTTCTGGCCAACTCGGGCTGCGACGGCCGGTCGGGATGATCGTCGTCGCGCGGCCGGAAGAGGCGAAACAGGATCGGCAGCCCGACCGCTCGGCCGCCCAGGCACTCAAGCTGCACGACGAGCACGACGACCACCCAGCAGTTCCCCCAGCGGGTGCGACGCCCCGAGCCCTCGGGCTGGGCCCCGTCGTGGAGGTAGTGCGCGCCCCACACGCGCCGCCCGGAGCGCCCGAACAGCGTGTCATCGACGGCCAAGCGGATCGGCGCGCCAACCTTGACGAACACCTCAACCAAGAAGTCCAGCAGCGCCAGCCCGAGCCGGTCGGGATCCCAGCGCCGGCGCGCGAAGAAGTCGTGCGCGCGACTGTGATGCCAGCAGCCGGCCAGCCCGGCGGCCTGCAGCATCCCCGTGACCGTGCAGTCGCGGACCCGACCGACGAACCCGACCACCAGCATGCTGAACGTCTGAAACGAGGGTTGCGTGAAGCACGGCGCCAGCAGGGACAGCAGTCCGGCAAGCGAAGTGGGAACCTGACACACGGCGGCGACCCCCTCGGTGAAGGGCCACGGCCAGCGTCATCAGCGCCCCGCGGCCCGATGGGCTTGAACACCCACCGGATTCGGGGTCGCCGCCACCCCTCCTTTCGCCCGCTCAGACCCGCAAACCGCCGCCGCCCGCGCGATCGGCACCAAGCCTCACGACCGCGCCCTCAACCCCCGAAAGCCCGAAACTCGAGGGTGCTCGGGCCTGTCTAATTGCGCCTCGAGCTCCGGCTCGTCGAGGAACCGGATCTCGGCGGCTTCGGGCGGCGCGGGCTTCTCGGCAAGCTTGGCGAGGTTGGAACGGCACCAGCCGCGGTCCTGGCCGAGCGCAAGGATCGAGTGCAGCGTGCCGACGTAGTTGAGGATGCTCTTGGGCGCCTTGCCCTCACGGCGCTTGGCGGCCATGAACGCCTCGACGTCGCGGCGCTCGACGGATTCGAGCGTGCGTCCGTCGAAGAACGGGCCGATGTGCTGGCGCAGGTGCGACCGCACGGCCTCGAGATGCGAGCGCTTGCGCCCGAGCGCCTCGAGGCGCTCCACGAGCCGCCGGCCGGCCACCTCGACCGTCACGGCCTCGCCAACCGCAGGCGCCAGGGTCAGCGCCCCAATGTGGCGGCGCAGCTCGGCCTCCGCTTCGGTGCGCGTGAGCCCGACGCGGGAGCCGGGGGCGCGAACGGGAGCGTCAGCTTCTTGTAGGCGCCGGCGCCAAACGTGCACGCGCGCCTTCCACATCTTGCGGCCTGTGCTGTCGGCGTGGACGGTCAGCGAGCCGGTGCCGCGGGGTCGCCGCGCCGCGCTCATGACCGCCGGCCCCGGATCGGACACAGCGGACCGCCGGGGTCGTAGATGCGCTTGGCCGCCATGGCGGAGATGATCCCACGAAGGTCGGGGCCGGGCCTACCAGATTCGAGCACTCGAGCGAGGTCGGGCAGGATTGTCGATCCCCCGGAATACGCGGTCCTCACGTCGCGACCTACGGCTCGCCGCGGCGCGCCTTGACCCTATGACGGCGACCGACCCGGAGTCATATCCGCGTGTCGGGGGTTCGAGTCCCTCCTCCGGCATGGAAAGTGGCTGCATGTGGGCGCGTTTCGGGGTTTCCGCCGGCGCTCGTCGCTTCGGCGCTCGCTCGTGCCTGGCGCGGGGGCCGAGCTGACAGTTGTGGCCCCCGCATGGCCCCCAAGCCTGGCCCCACGCCCGTTGGGAGTCCCGCGCCTCTTCGCCATCGCTAAGGCCCAGCCTGGAGGGTGTCGAAGCCGCGCCGCCGCCTACGCCCGGGGGGGCTCCGCCGGAGCCGCCGCCGGGGCGCCGGCGGCCACGAAGTCCCGCGACCGCACCAGCGCATACCCCGCTACGGAGCCCACCGCCGCCACGGCGACGCCCACCATGGCGATCGTGTTGAAGCCAGTCACGAACGCGTGATGCGCGGCGTGCACCACCCGGTCACGGTCGGCGGGCGGCACCGCCTGCACGGCGCGCCCGGTCCCGCCCGACGCCACAGCCCGCGAAACCTCGTGAACGTGCGACGACACGGGCATGCCCGAGACCAGCGGGGTGAGCGTCGACTCGATCTTCGACTGGAAGATCGAGCCGAGGCCGGCGATCCCGGTGGCAAGCCCGAGCTGGCGAGCCGTGTTGTTCGCGCCCGATGCCATGCCGCTCAGCTGCGGGACGACCACGCCGACGGCGGTCGAGGCCAGCGCGGGGGTGGCCAGGCCTATCCCGATGCCGGCCAGGATCTGGCCGGGCAGCAGCGCGGTCCACCCCGACGAGTCGGACAGGTTCCCCATCAGCAGCAGCCCGACCGTCACGAACGCGAGCCCCGTTCCGAGCAGCAGCCGCACCGGCACGCGTGCCGTCAGCCGGCCGCTCACCGGCGAGACGAATAGAAGCAGCCCGGTGACAGGCAGCGACCGGAGCCCCGCCTCGAACGGTGAGAAGCCCAGCACGTTCTGGAAGAAGAGCGTGATGTAGAGGAACATCGAGAAGATCGACGCCGACAGCGCGAAGCCGACGATCGTGGCGCCCGTGAACTCGACTTTCGTCATCTCAGGCGACGGCGAGCGCTGATGGTGACTGGGCGGTCGTGATTTGTGGTGCGCTGGTTGTGGCGGGTGCTTGTGTCCGATATTCGTGGCGGATCAGCTCGCGGCGTAGCGCGGCGAGCATGTCTGTGTAGCTGATGGTGGCCTTCTGGCGGTACCACGGCGCCGCTTGGCGGCGGGCGTGCAGGTCGCTGTCGGGGTCGCCGTGCAGGGCGTACCAGGCGATCGTGATCGTCTGGCACAGGAAGCCGAAGGGGACGGTGCGCTCGACGGCGCGGCGGACGCGGTTGCGGGCCTGGCCGACGCCGTGGGCCTTGGCCTCCTGGTGGGCGGTCTCGATGCTCCAGCGGCTGTCGTAACGCGCGATCAGCTCCGCGGTGCTGGCGTCGGTGTCGGTGCTTGCGAGGGCGACGTCGAAGCCGTCGGCGCGGTCGGGCTTGCGGATCAGCATGACGGCGACGGGCCGCGTGTGGAAGGGCCCATACCACAGGCAGGTGGTGCGCCAGACGTGCTCGACGCGGGTCTTGCCGTTGGGGCCGGTGATCATGTGCGGCTTGAAGGCGGCGGTCGCGGCGAGCTGCGTGAGGCTGCCCAGCCGGGCGCCCCTGAGCGCCGGCCGGCCGCGCTTGCCGGTCCTGGGCGGCGCGAGCGCAAAGACGGCGGCGTTTGAGCGCATCCGGGTGGTGACGGTGACGCGCTCGGGCAGGGCGCGCCAGGCCTTGGTTGCGTACGCGCCGTCCATGACCAGCTCGATGATCCGCGCGGGGAAGCGCTTGATGACCATGTCGACGAGCGTGCGTGCCAGCTCGGGCTGCGAAGGTCGGTCGCGATGATCGTCATCGCAAGGCCGGAAGAGCCGGAAGAGGATCGGCAGCCCGACCGCCCGGCCACCCAGACACTCAAGCTCGACGACGAGCACGACGACGACCCAGCAGTTGCCCCACCGCGTGCGGCGCCCGGATCCTTCTGGTTGGGCGCCGTCGTGCAGGTAGTGCGCGCCGAACACGCGCCGCCCCGACCGGCCGAACAGCGTGTCGTCGACGGCCAGGCGGATCGGTGCGCCGGCGCTCACGAACACCGAGACCAGGAAGTCCAGCAACAGCAGTCCGAGCCGGTCGGGGTCCCAGCGCCGGCGGGCGAAGAAGTCATGCGCGCGGCTGTGATGCCACTCACCGGCCAGCCCCGCGGCCTGCAGCACCCCCGTGATCGTGCAGTCACGGATCCGACCGACGAACCCGACCACCAGCATGCTGAACGTCTGAAACGCCGGTTGCGTGAAGCACGGCGCCAGCAGGGACAGCAGCCCAGCAAGCGAAGTGGGAACCTGACACACGGCGGCGACCCCCCGGTGAAGGGCCACGGCCAGCGTCATCACCGCCCCACGGCCCGATGGACTTGATCGCCCACCGGATTCGGGGTCGCCGCCAACCCTCCTTTCGCCTGCTCAGGCCCCAAACCGCCACCAGCCGAGCCAGCCATCACGACCAGGCATTCAGCCCGAAAACGCCGAAACTCGAGCGTGAAGGCCGGCTTGCGGAACAGCGAGAGGTCGAGCAGCGGGTCGGCGGCGCGGCGCTCCACCACCACGAACAGCACGAGCAGCAGTACGGAGGCAGCGAAGCAGCTGATGATGAGGGCGCTCCCCCAGCCCTCCTCATTGCCGCGGATCAGCGCGTAGACGAGCAGGAAGAGCGCGGGGCACAGCAGCGCCACGCCGCGGAGGTCGACGCCGGAGGCGGCCGGGTCGTGCGACTCGCGCAACCGCACCCGCACGACCACGAGCGCGGCCAGGCCGATCGGCACGTTCACAAGGAAAATCCAGCGCCACGACAGCGCGTCCACGAGCGCACCGCCCACGAGCGGCCCGGTCGAGACCGCCAAGGCCGTGGTCGCGCCCCAGATGCCGAGCGCGGTCCCGCGCTCGCGACCCTGGAACTCCTGCGCGATCAGTGCCAGCGAGGTGCCGAACATCATCGCCCCGCCGACCCCCTGCGCCGCGCGCGAGACGTGCAGGAAGAGCGGGTCAGGAGCCAGCCCGCAGGCCAACGACGAAACGGTGAAGATCGCCAGCCCGAGCATGAAGACGAGCCTGCGGCCGACCTTGTCGGCCAGCGACCCCGCCGCCAGCAGCAGGCCCGCGAGGGTCAGCGCGTAGGCGTCGATCACCCACTGGAGGTCGCTGAAGTCGGCCCCGAGGTCGCGCTCGATCGACGGCAGCGCGACATTCACGATCGTCACGTCGAGCAGCAACATGAAGATCGCGATACAGCTCGCGAGCAGCGTCCACCACTTGCATTCCACCGGGTTCCGAGACTACACGCGGAGGTCTGCTACAGCGCGACCCGCGCGTCCCCACCGCGGTAGCAAGCTGTGGACCACCAACTGTCAAGCAACCACATGGGTCCTCGACAACTTCATGCGCGCTCCGGTGTCGCGCTCGCGCCCCCGTTTCTCGCCGGAGCCGCGGCTCGTTGGTCTATGACCAGTCGCTGGTAGGAGGCCTCGGCCTGGGCGGCGAGTTCGCGCTCGGCCTGGCGGATGGCTTGGTTGGTGCTCCAGATCCCGCGCGCGGTCGTGGCGTATTTCGGGGCGCCGGCGGTGATCTCCAGTCGGCGGAGCTTCTTCTTGGTCAGCGACGGTTGCTGGTGGGCGTAGTCCTCGCGCGGGTGAGCATGCACCAGAACAGGATCGACAGCTTGCGGGCGGTCGCGACGATCGCCCGTGACCCCCGGCGCGCGCAGGTGCGTGGAGCAGGCTGGGACTCGCGGAGACCGTGATGGTTGGCGGGTGGGACGGTAGTCGGGTGGCCGGATGGGCAGCGCGGCGGAGCTGAGCCCGTAGGGCGAAGCGCAGCTTCGCTGCCCATCCGCGCGCGTCATGCGGCGCGGGCCAGGGCGAGTCTCGGTAGGGCTGGCGGTCAACGATCTGGTCCACGGCAACGTCATCGCCGAATTTCTCGTCGCCTGGATCGTCCTGGGGATTGCCGCGCTCGCGGACGGCACGGCGCTCGTGCAGACGATGAGGCAAGCGCGACGCGAAGCCGCACTCTGGGACCTGCCGACCATCCGCTACCTGCGGCACACGAGCGATCCCACCCTCCGTGCGCTGGCGGTGGAGGACACTGCGGCCCTGATCGGACTTGGACTCGCCGCCGCCGGCCTGCTGGTGCATGAGCTCGGGGGACCGGCCTCCAGCGACGCGATCGCCTCGCTGCTGATCGGTCTCCTACTGGGCCTGACCGCGATCGGCCTGGCCCGACCGCTCGCCGATCTCCTGATCGGCAGGTCGATCCTGCCGGCGCGGCTCGAGCTCGCCCGGCGCACGCTCGAAGGATCTCCGGCGGTGGACGAGGTTCGCCAGCTCTACGCCGTCCACGTCGCGCCGCAGGAGGCGATCCTCGCGGCGAAGGTGCACCCCGACTCGCACTTGAGCGCGCGCCAGCTCGCCAGCGCGATGGACGAACTCGACTCGCGGCTGCGGGCGGAGCTGCCGGAGATTGGCGAGGTCTTCATCGACATCACCAATCATCGGGAGGGTAGCGATGGGGACGGCTGACTCTTCTCAGAACGTGAGGACATCGGACAGCGGGAGCTCGCCGTCTTGGACTCGGATCGTCCGATCCGGACGACGACGGCTCATCCGGCCGTGGAGAACCATGCAGTCATGACCACCGCAATTCAGAGCCAGAACGCAGCTTGCGCAAGGAGGTAACCGTGACCGAGCACACGCCATACATCGACTTCGAAAACCTGCCCGCGCCGAGCGATGCCTCGCTGAGGCCGAGTCGATCTCGCTCGGCGAACCTCCGCGACGAAACCCTGCTGCTGTTCCGCGCCAGCTGGCACGTGCTATTTCGGGGTCTCCTCGCCGTTTGGGGGTGAAGGGCGTGCGGGGATGGCGACCTTCCGGCTCTCAGCCGGCCACCTCAGCGCGCGGACGGCGCAGGTGCGGCCTTGGGCTTCTTCACGGCGTCGCGCTCCGTGAACCTCTCGCCCGCCCGTGACTGGGCAACCCGGCGTACGCGCCGCGGCTGCGCTATCTCGAGCGCCACAGGCAGCGCACGCGCTCCGCGATCAGCGACTGCAGCAAGGTCAACCGCTACAACCTTGGTGCCGCACCTCGTGGAGGACACTCGTCGAAGACAATCAGCACCGAGGACGTCGCGTTCAGGCCGACCTGCTGGGGCGCGTCGCACCGCATCTCCCAGAAGATCCTGGAGATCCTGCGTGGCGTGATGGCCCGGGCGAAGCGCAAGGGCTGGATCGCTACCAACCCGTGCGAGAAGGCCGAGACGGTGACTGTCAAGCCCTTCGGACGACTGCAACGAGAGCGAAGCTTGGTCTCGCCGACAACGACGCGTCAAGCGGCGACGTAAGTCCCTTGATAGACCCTTGCGCCGCTGGCGCTGAGTTGCCGGGAACGAGACAAGCGGCGCGCTTGCGGGGCTTTTCGTGAGGGTGAGCGAGGGGACTCGAACCCCCGACCGCCGGGACCACAACCCGGAGCTCTACCAGCTGAGCTACGCCCACCGCGAAGAGGGCGAGTCTAGATGGTCGGGGCTGCGGCTCAGAAGCCCGGGTCAGAGGCCGACGGCGACCAGGACCACTACCGCCACCAGGCACCAGGCGGCGGCCAAGGCGATCGCGTAGGCGAGCGGCGCGCCGGCGTCGCGTGGTGTTGCGACGCGCTGTGCATGGTGGCACTGGGGGCAGTCGTCGCCGCCGACGAGCACGAGCCCGCAGCGGGTGCAGACCGCGGGCCTGACCGGGAGCGCCTCGACGGCCGGGGGGGTCGGCCGGACACGAACGTCCATGGCCGGATGATCGGGCGAATCGATCGCGTGCTCAACGATCGGGCACGCGGGCTCAACGGAAGGATGAGCGACGCAGAGCGGGGCCCGCCGTCCGTCGGGCCCCACTCCCTGCGTCGATCGCGATGCGTGGCGACTACGCCCGGCGCTTGGTGAGCACCGCCGTGCGCTCGCAGCCCCTGGCCTTGCGGACCTCGTTTCGGTTCAGCGACACGCGGTCCCTGCCCGGGCCGCAGTTCACGGACGCCGCCGGCCCGTTGGTCGAGACGTTCACGAAGTCGTTGCCCGACCCCGCGTCGACCCTGTCCTTGCCGAAGTCCGACGTGATCCGGTCGGCGCCGCCGCGGCCCACCAGCCGGTCCGCATCCGCGCCGCCCTTTATGGCGTCCCGGCCCGAGCCGCCGACGACAGTGTCCTTGCCCTGGTCGCCGGTCAGCGTCCCGCCGCCGGCCCCGCCGTCGAGGCAGTCGTTGCCGCGACCGCCCGCGGCCTTGTCCCTGCCGCCGAGGGTCATGATGCGGTCGGCCCGGTTGGTGCCGGTGATGCGATCCGCGCCGTTGGTGCCGAGGATCGCGAACTTCGGCCCCTTGCCCTTCGCGCCGGCGCCCCTGTGTTCGTACTCTCCAGAAAGCTGTACGTCGAGCGGGATGGACGGACATCCGACGTCTGGGACGAGGCCGCGCCATCAGTCGGCCGAGACCGTCTTGGGCCCGAGGTAGCGCAGGTAGATCTGCTGGCTGACCGGCGCCGGCAGGCCCGCGTAGCGGCTTCGGATGAGACCGACGTCGGCGAGCGGGTCGTCGGTTTCGAAGAGCAGGTAGTTGACCCTCTGGCTCGGGAAGGCGCGGGCCGCGGCCCGCGTCAGCGACGCGTTGTCGGTGTCGGCCGAGATCGTGCGGATGAGGTTTCGCACGCCGGTCCACAGGAACGCGTCGGCCACGCCGTTGGTGTCGCGGTCGCCGCCCGTCACACCCGGAAAAGTGGAGGCGGCGGAGATGAAGGTGACGTACTCCCCGCCGCCGGACACCTGCGGTGCGACCGAGGCGCCGTCGCCCCGCGCCACCGTGGTGAGCTTGATGCGGTCGCCGGCCGGGGCGGCGGACCCCTCGATCTTGCGGCAGCCGCCCGGGTCGACGTCGAGGATCCTGCGCGCGCGCAGGAACCCGCGCAGGTCAGCGCGGACGATGTCGGGGGACGGCGCCGAGTCGCCCGGGAAGACGTCGGTGGAGTCGGTGCGGAACACGACGAAGCAGCTCTGGTCGGAGGCCCGCCCCTCGCGCGAGGGGCCGTTGCCCGCCACCCCGCCGGCGTTGACGGAGACCACCCGGACGGCGGTCCGCAGGGTGGCCAGCTTTCGCCGGTCGACCTCCCGCGTCCCGTAGAAGCGGACCACGCGGCGCATCGCCTTGACGTAGACGTCGCTGGACGGCGTACGGTCGCGGCGGTCGAGGTTGGTCGCCTCCGAGGTGAAGGTCAGCACCTGGCTCGTGCGCAGCGACCAGCTCGGGTCCGAGCTGTCCGCGTTGCCGGGCACGCCGCGGTTCGACGCCGAGGCGAGGAAGGTAAGGCCGACGAGGCCCTCGTCGCTCGAGCGCTCGGCCCGCGGGACGTGGACATAGACCTGCTTGACCCCGGGCCGGTTGCCGCGCGTCTTCAGGTCGCCGAAGTTCGGGTCCTTCTTCGGGCGGCGCGTCTGCCCGAGGTTCGTCGCGTCGGCGGTGAAGGCGATCCGCTCGCACGTGCCGTCGACCGCGACGTCGTAGGTGTCACCGTCGGACTGCTCGCCGTCGGAGGCGACCGAGACTCGTTCGAGCCTGCCGCTCGCCATCCACCACACGAACGCGTCGGCCTTGCCGTTGGTGTCGCCAGGCACGAGGTTCGACGCCCGCGAGACGAACGCGACGCAGTTGGGCGCCGTGCTGTCGCGGCCCGGCGAGGAGCTCGCGTCGCCCGAGATCGCCGGGCCGTAGGAGGGCCCGTCGGCCGGCCGGCCGCCGACGCCCCGCGAGATCAGGCGCGTCCGGCCCGGCGTCCACGGTGAGCCGTCGGGCCCGAAGCCCGGTGCGCGCTCGATCACGAACACGTCGGTCGTGCCGTCGGCGTCGGCCGCGACGAGATTCGAGGCGTCGGACTGGAAAGCGACCGCCCGCGCGATGCGCCCGTCCTGGGAGATGACGCCGTTCGTGCTCGGGCCGTTGGGCAGCGCGCCGTCGGTCGCGCGGGAAAGCAGGAAGGTGTCGTAGTAGGAGGTCCGGCTCGCCGCCCCGGCGGGGCCGGCGAGACCGAGCAGCGCGAGGGCGAGCGCGACCGCGCCGGTCAGGGCGCGGGCGAGGCGACGCGACGTGGTCGGACCAAGGGCCACGTTCATTGCTTCGACCAGGAGTGCCCGACGGTCCACTTCCAGGGGTACCAGGGTCCGCCACCCGTCCAGCCGCGGCCCGCGGACACGCCTCGGACGCCACCTGGGATTGGACGTTCCGCAGCCCGGCCAGTGCCCAGCGCTACGCCGCGCCGGCGGGCGCGAGCACGCCGCCCACCGGCTCGCTGTCGGCCGGCCGTACCACCACGATCTCACCCGCGACCACGCGAAGCAGCCACGCGATGTCGTCGGAGCCGAAGCCGTCGCCCCCGCCCGAGTCGGCCGGAACCACGAGACGGTCGTAGCGCTCGGTCTCGAGCAGCTGGCGAGTCGCATGGCGGACCGAGCGCCCACGCTCGATGCGCGCTTCCACCGACACGCCGACTCCGGCGGCGCGGTGCTCGACGGCCTCGAGCAGGGGCAGCGCGACAGCGCACTCGGCCGGCAACGCCGAGCCGAGCGGCAGTCGGCGCGGCACGACCGCGAGATAGGCCGGCACGAGCACTGCTCCCTCGACACGGCTGATCCGCAGGGCGGCGTCCAGCGCCGAGGTGGAGAGCGCCTGGCCGAGGAACGGGAAGAGGATGCGCCGTCGCGCGGCGGCGAGCGGGGCGTCGCGGTGGCGCTGCCGTCGCCGGCGGACCCCGCCGATGACGAGAACGGCGACGAGGACCCCCGTCATCGCCAGCAGGGCCAGGACGAGTGCGGCGGTCACGAGTCGGCCTCCTCACGGGTGGTCCGGTCGGCGACGATGCGCAGGTCTATCCCAGGCAGCTCGCGCAGCAGGCGGAAGGGCAGCGCGGGGGTCATCAGTCGCCGCAGCGGCCCGCGCGGCGAAGGGGTGCCCATCAGGACGTAGGTCGTCCCGCGTTCGCCCGCGATGCGCCGGACGACGTCGGCGACGTCGTCGCCGCGCTCGACAAGCAGGTGGGCGCCGAGCACCGACGCGAGGCGGCGCAGCGCCTCGAGCTGCTCGCGCTCCTGCTCGCTGACGCGCTCGCCTGACACCCAGAGGAGGTCCAGCTCGGCCCCGAGGCGCTGGGCCGAACGCCACGCGCGGCGCACGACCCTCTGCGAGCGCGGCCGCGGGGTGACGAGCGCGAGCAGCCGCTCGCCGACCGCACGCGAGGACGCGTCGCGGACCTTCTCGCGAGCCGGGTCGGGCTCACGGGAGGGGACCGTCTCACGCACCAGGCGCTTGGCTTCGACATCCTGGGCGACCTGGCGCAACGCGACCTCGCGCAGCGCGGCGAGGTTTTCGATCCGGAAGAAGTTGTTGAGGGCCGATCCGATCCGCGCCTCACCGGCGTAGACCTTGCCGGCCCGGACGCGGTCGAGCAGCGCTTCCGGGGTGATGTCGATGATCACGACCTCGTCGGCGCGGGCGAGCGCCGAGTCCGGGACGGTCTCGCGCACGCGCACGCCGGTCAGCTCCGCGATCTGGTCGTTCAGGCTCTCGAGGTGTTGGACGTTCACGGTGGAGTAGACGTCGACGGCCCCGGCGAGCAGGTCCTCGATGTCCTCGTAGCGCTTGTGGTGCTCCATTCCGGGCGCGTTGGTGTGGGCGAGCTCATCGACCAGCGCGAGCTCGGGCGCGCGTCGCAAGACGCCGTCGACGTCGAGCTCCTCGAGGGTCGTGTTGCGGTAGACGATCCGCCGGCGCGCGAGACGCTCGAGGCCCTCTGCCTGGGCGATGGTCGCCGCCCGCCCGTGGGCCTCGAGCAAGCCGATGACCACGTCGCGGCCTGCCTCGGCCTCGGCGTGGCCCTCCTGCAGCATCCGGAACGTCTTGCCCACGCCCGCGGCCATGCCAAGGAAGATCTTGTACCGCCCGCGTTCCAGGATTCAGTGGCGGTAGTCCAGGGCGTGCAAGGCGGCCCGCGTCGCCGACTCGAGGCTTCCAGGCGGGCACTTACCGTACAGCGGGCCGAGGCCGTCGCGCAGCAGGCAGGCCGTCATCGCCACACCGCGGACCTTGGCTCGTGGCCCGGTCAGGGCCTGCGCCAGGGCCTCGATCGCGTCGCGGGCGCGGCGAACCTCGATGCGGTTGACGGGCACCGCTGCCGTGAGCGCATACCGCGGGTCCTCGGCGTTGCGGACGATCTGCCGCAGCGCCCGCGCGAGCCGTGCACGCTCCCTCGGCCGCATCAGGCGATCGCCGGACCTGGCGAGGTCGGCGCGCTCGATGGGGTCGGCGCCGGCCGCCAGCTCCTCTTCCAGCGCGGCGGCGCGGACCCGGACCCGCAGCCCCAGTCTGAGCCGCCGCGAGAGCGGCCGCGACTTCGACGGTGCGCGCCGGAGAAGCAGCCCGGTCGTCACGCGCCGAGCAGGTTGTGGATGATGAGGTCGACCAGCTTGATCCCGATGAACGGGGTGATCAGGCCTCCGAGCCCGTAGATCAGCAGGTTGCGGCGCAGCAGTGCGTTCGCCCCGATCGGCCGGTAGCGCACCCCGCGTAGGGCCAGCGGAATGAGCAAGGGGATCAGCAGCGCGTTGAAGATGATCGCCGAGATGATCGCCGACTCCGGCGTGCCCAGGTTCATGAGGTTGAGCTTGTCCAGCGGCCCGTCGCCGCCGCCCACCGCGTAGGTCGCCGCGAAGATCGCCGGGAGGATCGCGAAGTACTTGGCCACGTCGTTGGCGATCGAGAACGTGGTCAGGGCGCCGCGGGTGATGAGCAGCTGCTTGCCGACCTCGACGATCTCGATGAGCTTCGTCGGATTGGAGTCGAGGTCGACCATGTTCCCGGCCTCGCGGGCGGCCTGGGTGCCGGTGTTCATCGTCACGCCGACGTCGGCCTGGGCGAGCGCGGGCGCGTCGTTGGTGCCGTCGCCCGTCATGGCGACCATGCGCCCGCTGTCCTGCTCCCCGCGGATGAGATCGAGCTTGCGCTCCGGGGTCGCCTCGGCGAGGAAGTCGTCGACGCCGGACTCCTCGGCGATCTTCGCGGCGGTCAGCCGGTTGTCGCCGGTGACCATCACGGTGCGGATGCCCATCGCGCGGAGCTGGTCGAAGCGTTCGTGCATGCCCTCCTTGACCACGTCCTTGAGCTCGATGACGCCTAGCACCTGGGTGTCCCTGGCCACGGCGAGCGGGGTCCCGCCGGCGCGCGCGATGCGGGTGATCTCGGCGTCGAGCTCCGGTGGCGCCTGCCCGCCGTCGTCCGCGACCCAGCGGATGACCGCGTCACCGGCGCCCTTGCGCAGGCGCGTGCCGTCGTAGTCGATGCCGCTCATGCGGGTCTCGGCCGTGAAGGGCACGAAGGTGGCCTTGTGGGGCGCGAGCTCGCGCTCGCGGATGCCGTACTGCTTGGCGAGCACGACGATCGAGCGACCCTCGGGCGTCTCGTCGGCGAGCGAGGAGATCTGCGCGACCTCGGCCAGCTCGGTCTCGCTGACGCCGGGCATGGGCACGAAGGCGGCCGCCTGACGGTTGCCCAGGGTGATCGTGCCGGTCTTGTCGAGGAGCAGGACGTCGACGTCGCCCGAGGCCTCGACCGCGCGACCGGACAGGGCGAGGACGTTGCGGCGCACGAGCCGGTCCATGCCGGCGATGCCGATGGCCGACAGCAGCGCGCCGATCGTCGTCGGGATGAGCGCGACGAGCAGCGCGATGAGCGTCGCCACGGAGGCCGGCGTGCTCGCGAACTCGGCGTAGGGCCGCAGCGTCACGACGACCGCGAGGAAGATGATGGTGAGCCCGGCGAGCAGGATGTTCAGCGCGATCTCGTTCGGGGTCTTGCGTCGCGCCGCCCCCTCCACGAGGCCGATCATGCGGTCGAGGAAGCTCTGCCCCGGCTCCTGGGTGATCTCGACGACGATCCGATCGGAGAGCACGCGCGTGCCGCCGGTCACGGCGCTGCGGTCTCCGCCGGCCTCGCGGATGACCGGGGCCGATTCGCCGGTGATGGCGGACTCGTCGACCGAGGCAATCCCCTCGATCACCGTCCCGTCTCCCGGGATCACCTCGCCCGCCTCGACGATCACGACGTCGCCGCGCGCGAGCTCGGAGGCCGGGCGCTCACCACCGTCAGCGAGACGCGCGACGGTGTCCGACCGCATCGCGCGCAGCGCGTCGGCCTGGGCGCGCCCGCGGCCCTCCGCGAGCGCCTCGGCGAGGTTGGCGAAGACGACCGTCAGCCACAGCCAGAAGGCGACCGTGAAGGTGAACCACGCGGGCTCGTTGCCGCCGCCCAGCGGTGACCCGCCGAAGAGCTGGATCAGCCAGCCGACGGTCGTGATGAGCGCGCCGATCTCGACGACGAACATCACCGGGTTGTGCCATTGGTGCCGCGGGTCGACCTTGACCAGGCTGGCGATCGTCGCCGACCGCAACAGACGGGCGTCGAAGGCGCGTTGTTCGGGGCGGTCGGTCATCGTGGGGACTCCGAGGCGACGGCGAGGTTGAGCTCGAGGACGTTCACACCGGGCTGGCCGAGGATCCCGAGCGAGCGGTTGTCGGTGTTGTCGTCGATGAGGGTGCGGACACGAGCCAGCGGAATCCGCCGTACGCGGGCGACCCGCGGCGCCTGGATCCGCGCGTTGCGAATCGAGATGTGCGGGTCGACGCTCGAGGCCGAGGTCTGCACGGCGTCGGCCGGGATGTCCGCGCGCGTCAGGCCGGGGTTGAACGGCCGCTCGAGGGCGAGGTAGGCGATGGCGTTGGCGGCGATCGCGTCGCGCGTGTCCTTCTGGTTGGGCCCGGCGTTGGAGAACGCGGTCCCGGCGGCGTTGTAGCTCGTCGACGACGGGCGACTCTGGAACCACCGCGGATCGGCGACCAGCACAGGGTTGCCGTCGGCGTCGAGCTTGGGCTTGCCCGCGCGGTCGAGCACCGGCCTGCGGAAGTCCTGGCCGATGATCCGCGAGCCGACGAGCTTGCCGTCGCGCTCGATGCGGCTGCCGTCGGCCGCGTGCGGGAAGACGACCTGGCTTATGCCGGTCACGACCAACGGGTAGGCCACGCCCAGCGCCACGGTCAGGACGACGACGGCGATGAGGGAGGTGACGATGTCCTTGCGCATGGTCAGAAGAGCCTGTCGGTGAGGGACTGGACGACCGGCCCGAGGAGGAGGGCGGGGACAAAGGTGAGCAGCGCGACGAGGAGGATCGCCCCGATGAGCAGGATCACGAAGGTCGGGGTGTCCGTCCGCATCGTGCCGGGGCCGGCCGGGCTGACGCGCTTGCTCGCGAGCGCGCCGGCGGCGGCCAGGACGGCGAGCAGCGGTAGGAAGCGCGCAACGAGCATCACGCCGCCACCCAGCAGGTCGGCGAAGGTCACGCCGGTGGCGCCGGCGTTGCCGGGGGCGTTGGGCTGGATGAACCCGGTATAGCCGGCGAAGGCCGAGCCGTTGTTGTTGGCCTGCGAGGTGTAGGCGTAGAGCGCCTCGGAGAAGCCCTGCGGGCCGGAGGCGAACTGCGATTCCCGCCCGGCCTTCGTCGCGACGGCCAGGGCCGACGAGATCAGGACGATCATCGGCGTGGTCAGCAGCCCGATGGCGACGAGCTTCACCTCCCGCGCCCCGATCTTCTTCCCGAGGTACTCGGGCGTGCGACCCACCATCAGGCCGGCGAGGAACACCGCCAGCAGGACGAACAGCAGCATCGAGTACAGCCCCGACCCGACCCCGCCGAAGATGACCTCGCCGGTCATCATGTTGGACATCGGGACCGCGCCCCCGAGGCCGCTGAGCGACTCCATCGCGCCGTTCACCGCACCGCACGAGGTGACGGTGGTGACTGTCGCCCACAGGGCAGTGGCGCCCGTCCCGGTGCGGACGTCCTTGCCCTCGAGGTTCGCGCCCGCGATGTGGGCGAGGTGCTGGGCCGGCGTCGAGCCCGACTCGGCGAGCGACACGACGACGACGCCGACGACGAGCATCGCGAGCATCGCGCTGAAGATCGCCCACCCCTGCCGGCGGCTTCCAACCATGCGGCCGAAGGTCGCGGTCAGGCCGGCGGGGATGCACAGGATGAGCACCAGCTCGACGAAGTTCGTCAGCCCAGACGGGTTCTCGAAGGGCATCGAGGAGTTCACGTTGAAGAACCCGCCGCCGTTGGTCCCGAGCTCCTTGATGGCCTCCTGCGAGGCGACGGGCCCGAGGGCGAGCGTCTGCTCACCGCCGGCGATCGTGTTGAAGGTGACGTAGTGGGCGAGCGTCTGCAGCGTTCCCTGCGAGACGAGGAACAGCGCCGCGACGATCGAGATCGGCAGCAGGATGTAGAGCGTCGTGCGGACGAGATCGGCCCAGAAGTTGCCGAGCTCGCGTCCCGAGCGCCCCGCGATCCCGCGGATCAGCGCGATGGCGACGGCCATGCCCACGGCCGCCGAGACGAAGTTCTGCACGGTCAGGCCGGCCATCTGCACGAAGTAGGAGAGCGTCGTCTCGCCGCCGTAGTACTGCCAGTTCGTGTTGGTGACGAACGAGGACGCGGTGTTGAACGACACGTTCCACGGCGCCGCCCCGAAGCCCTCGCCGTTCAGCGGCAGCGAGTTCTGCAGGCGCAGGACCAGGTAGAGCACCAGCCACGACGCGAGGCTGAAGAACAGCACTGAGCGCGCGTAGGCCTTCCAGTCCTGGCCACGATCGGCGTCGGTCCGCAGCACGCGGTAGGTCAGGCGCTCGACCGGCCCGAGCACGCGCGCGAGCAGGATCGGTTGGCCCTGGTAGACGCGCGCCATGTACCCGCCGAGCAGCGGCGTGATCGCGATCAGCACCGCGATGAACAGCGCGAACTGGACCCACGCAGCGGCGTTCACAGCTTCTCCCCGGGCAGTGGCGCCGTCACAGCCGCTCGCCTCGCAGCAGCGCGTAGACGAGGTAGCCGAACAAGGCGACGGAGATCAGGAGGGCAACGAGCTCCGCAGTGCTCATACGCGCTCCAGGCCCTCGATGAGGGCGAGCAGCGCGGCGAAGATCACCACGGCGAGCAGGATGGAGATGACGTCCACGAGGGCTCCTCAGTCCAGGGCGTGGGTGCCGGCGCGCGCGAGGTCCCAGAGGGCGTCGGGCTCGGCCGGGACGAACAGGGGCGACTCGGGGTCGCGCAGGAGCGTGGCGGCGATGGCCACGCCGCGGGCGCGGACGTGGCCGGGGCGTGTCAGCGCGGCGGCGAAGTCGACGAGCGCGGGTCGCGCGAAGCGGATCCCGCGCCGGTTGAGCGGCGCGGCGGAGCTGATCGGCCGCCGGGGCTCCTCGGCGGCGTCGAGGACGTTGCGAAGCGCGGCGGCGTAGCCCCGACGCACCGGCGTGGACTCGAGCTGCGCGGCGCGCAGCTCGAGGTCGGCGCCGCCCGCGGGATCGGCGCCGTCGGCCAGAGCACGGTCGAGCTCGGCACGCCGCCACAGCACTTTGAGGCGCAGACGGCGCGCGCTGCGCGCCGAGCGTCCCGCCTGCTGGACACCGGGGAGGGCGAGGGCGGAGGACATCATGGGCTCCTGAACGCTTCGGGTCATGGCTGCACGTTCAGCATCGCCTCGCGATGTGAAGGCGCCGTCGAGATGGGCCGCTCCGGTGTCAAGATCGCGTCAAGGCACGGATGCACGCGCACAACGAAGACGCGGAGGTACGCATGACAGTCGGCAAGGCGGAGGCCCAGTCGCCTGACCGGGCATCAACGTCGGGGTTCAGCGGAAGGACCGCCTGAGCGCGCAGGAGCACGTACAGCGCCAGGAACCCGGCCGCGCTGAACACCACGATCGAGCGCGCGTACGCCTTCCACTCCTGCTCTTCGGTGGGATCCGCGCCGATCGCGCGCACCAACCGGTGCTCGAGACGGCCAAAGCGCCGCTGACCCCAGGACGCGCCGCGAAACACCGCCGAGAGATAGCCGCCGAGGGGGGCGACGAGCGCCGTCAGGACCGCCAGCAACAGCGCGATCTGCAGCCACCCCGCCGCGGTCATCGTGCTGTGCCCTCAGGGTCAGCCGTCCAGCCAGGCGGCGGGTGCGATCGGCGGCTGACGACGATCATCGGCACCGAGGCGGACGCTACGGCGCCGGTGTGCCGTCGAGATCAAGAATCCCGCCCGACGCATCAAGATCCCGTGCAGATCGCCCGCTTCGTGCCGCGCCCGCGGGGCGGACTAGGCTTGTGCCGTGGCAGCGCGCGCGACACTGAGACTGCTCGACGACTGGCGGCCCAACCTGGCGGTCGGCGTGGTGGCGGCGGCCGGCCTCGTCGCGCTCACGACGCTGCTCCTCTACCCGCTCCGCAACATCGCGCCGGTCGTCTCGCTCGGCGTCGTCTACCTCGTCGGCGTGCTGCTCGTCTCCTCGGTATGGGGCGCGTGGCTGGGCATCGTCACCGCGCTGGCAAGCGGTGCGGCCTTCAACTGGTTCCACATCCCGCCCACCGGGCGCTTCTCGATCCGCGAGGGCGAGAACTGGGTCGCGCTCGTCGTGTTCCTCATCGCCGCGGTCATCGCCAGCACGCTCGCACAGTGGGCCCGCGCGCGGGCCAGCGAGGCCGAACACCGCCGCCGCGAGGCCGACCTCTCCGCCGAGATGGCGCGCCTGCTCCTTCGCGGTGAGCGGCTCGACGTGGCGCTTCCGACCGTCAGCCGGCGCCTCGCGCAATCGCTGGACCTGCCCTCGGCGGCGATCGACCTGCGCGCCGTCGACGGGGACGAGCGCCGCGTCGCCTTCCCGCTGCGCGACGGCACCCATCAGATCGGCACGCTGCTGCTTCCCGCCGAGCTCTCCGAAGAGGTTCTCGGGCGCGTCCAGCGCCGCGTGGTCCCGTCGCTGGAGGCCCTGCTGGCGGCGGCGCTGGAGCGCGACGGGCTCGTCGGCGAGTCCGTCGAGACACAGGCGCTGCGACGCTCGGACGTGCTCAAGACGGCGCTGCTGCGCACGGTGTCGCACGACCTGCGTTCGCCGCTCACGGCGATCCTGACGGCGGCCGACGCGCTGGCCTCGCCTTCGCTGACCGAGGAGGAGCGCGCCGACATGACGTCCGCCATCCGCGAGGAGGCGCAGCGGCTGGCGCGGCTGATCGACAACCTGCTCGACCTCTCGCGCCTAGAGGCCCACGCCGCCGAGCCGCACCTCTCGTGGTGCTCGATCGAGGAGGTGGTGACGGCGGCCGTCGACGAGCTCGACCTCGCGCCCGGCAGCTTCGAGCTCTCGATCGCCGCCGACCTCCCGCTCGTGCGCGCGGACGCCGCGCAACTCGAGCGGGCCTTCGTCAACCTGCTGGAGAACTCCCATCGCCACTCGGGCGGGCACCCGGTCTCCGTGCGCGCACGGGTGACCGGCGGCCGCCTCATGGTGCGGGTCGTCGACCGCGGCCCCGGCATTCCCTCGGCCCAGCGCGAGCGCGTCTTCGAGCCGTTCTACCGCGCGGGCACGGATCTCACCGGCCATCGCGGGTCGGGGCTCGGGCTCGCCATCGTGCGCGGCTTCGTCGAGGTGAACGGCGGCCAGGTGTGGGTCGAGTCGCTGCCGGGGCAGGCGACGAGCTTCGTCGTCGAGTTCCCTCTCACCCGCGCGGAGGCGGCCGACGCGCCGGCGGCCCCGGAGCCGGCGTCGGCACCGTGACCCGGCGCATCCTCGTGGTCGACGACGAGCCGCAGATCCTGCGCGCCCTGCGCGTCGTGCTGCGCGACGCCGGCTTCCTCGTGGTGCCCGCGGCGACGGCCGAGGAGGCGCTCGACGCGGCCGCCCTGCAACCGCCCGAAGCCGCGATCGTCGACCTCGTGCTCCCGGACGCCGACGGCGTCGAGGTGACCCGTCGCCTGCGCGAGTGGACGCAGGCGCCGATTCTCGTCCTCTCGGCGGTCGGCGACGAGGACGCGAAGGTGCGCGCGCTGCAGGCCGGGGCCGACGACTACGTGACCAAGCCCTTCGGGCCGAAGGAGCTCGTGGCCCGCATCGAGGCCGCGCTGCGACGTGCGGGATCGGGCCCCGACGCGCCCGTGCTGGGCGGCGGCGGCGTCGAGCTCGACCTCGCCGGACATACGGTGACCCGCGCGGGCGAGGCCGTCCACCTGACCCCCATCGAGTTCGACCTGCTCGCCGAGCTCATGCGCCACCGCGGCCGGCTGCTGACCCACCGGGCGCTGCTCACGGAAGTGTGGGGCCCCAACGCTGGGGACGACGTCGCGACGCTGCGCACCCACATCTCGAATCTGCGGCGCAAGATCGAGTCCCCGGGCGGCCCGACCCTGGTGCACACCGACCCCGGCATCGGCTACCGCTTCGCCGCCTAGGCCGGCGCTCGTGGCCGGCCACTACAAGGTCTTCCTCGGGATGGCGCCAGGCGTCGGCAAGACCTACCGCATGCTCCAGGAGGGTCACGCGGAGCACGAGGCGGGCCGCGACGTCGCGGTCGGCCTGGCCGAGACCCACCGGCGCGAGGCGACGGCCGCGCTACTCGAGGGCCTCGAGGTGCTGCCGCGGCGGCGCGTCGAGTATCACGGGGTGGTGCTCGAGGAGATGGACCTGCCGGGGATTCTCGAGCGCGCCCCGGAGCTCTGCCTGATCGACGAGCTCGCCCACACCAACGCGCCGGGCGTCGAGCACCGCAAGCGCTATGAGGACATCGACGACGTGCTCGCGGCGGACATCGACGTGCTCTCGACCATGAACGTCCAGCACCTCGAGAGCCTCAACGACCAGGTCGCCGAGCTCACCGGCGTTCGCGTGCGTGAGACCGTGCCCGACGAGGTCCTGGGGCGCGCCGACGAGGTCGTCATCGTCGACCTCACCCCCGAGGACCTGCTCGAGCGCCTGCGGGAGGGCAAGGTCTACGACCGCTCCCGCGTGACGGCCGCGCTCAACGGCTTCTTCCGCATCGAGAACCTCCAGGCTCTGCGTGAGGTCGCGCTGCGCCAGGTCGCCGAGGACGTCGAGGCGCGGCGCCTTGTCCGCGAGCCGCTCAACGTCCGCGAGGAGCGGCTGTTCGGCGGTCGCGAGCCGCAGGCGATCGGCGAGCACCTGCTCGCGCTCGTCGAACTGGACGCCCGCGGCGAGCGCGTTGTGCGGCGCGCCTGGCGCTCGTCGCAACGGCTCTCGGCGCCCCTGGACATCCTCGTCGTCCGCGATCCCGGTGCGCCGCCGAGCGCCGAGGAGCGCGACCGCCTGGAGTCGCTGCGGCGGCTGGCCTCGATGCTCGGGTCGCGGCTCATCGTCGAGGACTCCGACGACGTGGTCGCGACGGCTGTGCGGGTCGCGCGGGAGCACGGGACGACCTACGTTCTCCTCGCCACGCCGCCGCCCGCGCGCGGCCTCGGGCGCCTCAGCGAGCCGCTGCCCATGCGCCTCTCGCGCCTGCTTCCCGAGGTCGACGTGCGCCTCGTGGCCGACCGCGAAGGATCACGCGAAAATCAGGACGTCGAGGCTCGCCGCGATCGCGACCCCTGGGCTCGCCGGGATGACGACTCGCGGAGTAGCCGGGATGACGACTCGCGGAGTCGCCGGTATGACGACTCGCGGAGTCGCCGGGATCGCGACTCCGAAACTCGGCGTTAAGGTGAGGGTTGCAAACTTGCGCGGGGCCACCGACCCCGTTCTTCGCGTGATGCCCGCTTTCCGTCCCCTCATTCTGCTCGCCTGCCTGGCCGCCCTGCTGGGCGGAGCCGCGAGCGCACAGGCCGCGACCGTCAAGGCGCCCAAGCTCAAGTGGGCGCGCTGCTTCGCGACCGAGAAGGCCGCGTGCACGCAGCCCGGGACGGTCGCGACCGGCGGGGCCCTCAAGCTCGCGGTGCGGGCCGGGCCCACTGCGAAGGTCCTCTTCACCGACGCCTCCGGCCGGCTGCGGGCCAAGCGCGCGTGGTGGCGCACCGCCAGCCGCATGTGGATCCGCGTGCCCGGATGGGCGGTGACGGGACGCGTGCTGCTCAGCGAGCGCGGGCGGCGCTCGGTGGGACGACGGGTGACGGTCGAGCGCGGGGTCGGCGCGGCCGCCGCCTTTGCGGGCGACGGCATGTGGATCTGGCAGCTCGGCAAGGCCGAGGGCGGCAACCTTGCTGCGATCGCCGCACGCGCCAAGGCGTCGGGCGTCGAGACGGTCCACGTCAAGGCGGGCGACGGCGGCAACCTCTGGAGCGCCTTCAGCCCCTCGCTCGTCGCGACGCTGAAGGCGGCCGGGGTGCGCGTCTGCGCATGGCAGTACGTCTACGGCTCGAACCCCGAGGGCGAGGCCGCCGTCGCCGCCGCCGCCATCAAGCGCGGCGCGGACTGCTTCGTCATCGACGCCGAGGCCGAGTACGAGGGGCGCTACGCGGCGGCTCGGAGCTACATGACCGCGCTGCGCGCGGCGGTCGGCAAGGACTTCCCGATCGCGCTGAGCAGCTTCCCCTACGTCGATTACCACCCGAGCTTCCCCTACTCGGTGTTCCTCGGCCCGGGCGGCGCCCAGGCCAACCTGCCCCAGATGTACTGGAAGGCGATCGGGACGACGCCCGACCGCATCTTCGCCCGGACCTACGAGATGAACCTCCCCTACGGCCGCCCCGTCTTTCCCCTCGGTCAGCTCTACGATGGGCCGGCGAGCGCCGACGTGCAGCGCTTCCGGGCGCTCGCCCAGTCCTACGGTGCTCGCGGGGTGAGCTGGTGGTCCTGGCAGCACGCGACCGCCTCCGACTGGCAGGCCGCGACGGGACCGGCGCCGAGCCCGGCGGCCGCGGTGGCGCCGGCGTGGACGGTGCTCGGCCGGGGCAGCAGTGGGGACCTCGTCGTCCGGGCGCAGCAGCTGCTCAACGCCGCCGGGGCGTCGCTCGACGGCAGCGGCAACTTCGGGCCGGCGACCGAGACGGCCGTGAAGTCCGCCCAGGGCAAGGCCGGCCTTCCCGCCACGGGGCGGGTCGACGAGGCCACCTGGCGTGCGCTGATCGCCGCGGCGCCGGTCAGCGGCTGAGCCAGGCCTCGATCAGCCGCCGCGCGATCGCCAGGCGCGGCGGCAGCCTCAGGCCGTCGCCCGGATCGCTCGGGGTGTCCCAGTCGTCGTCCGCTTCGTCTCGCGCGGCGGCCTCGATCTCCGCTCGCGAGAACCAGCGGGCGTCCTGCAGCTCGTCGTCGCTCGCATCCGGCTCGCCGCTCGCCCACGGGACGTGGAAGCCGAGCATCAGCGAGCTCGGGAAGGGCCAGGGCTGCGAGGCCTCATAGACCGGCGCGCCGACCCGCAGGCGCGCTTCCTCCAAAACCTCCCGCTCGACCGCCTCCTCGAGGCTCTCACCCGGCGCCACGAACCCGGCGAGCGCCGAGTAGCGCCCATGCGGCCAGCTCGGCTGGCGGCCGAGCAGCACGCGGTCCCCGTCGATGACGAGCATGATCACCACCGGGTCGGTGCGCGGATGATGGCTGGCGCCGCACCGCGGGCACACCCGCACGAGCCCTCCCCACGCGACGTCCGTCACGCGGCCGCAGACCGCGCAGAAGCGATGGCGGCGATGCCAGTTCAGCAACGCGACGGCGTAGGCGGCCAACCCACCGTCCGCCTGGGGCAGCAGCGCGGCCGCCTCGCGCAGCGCGACGCGCCCGTCGGCGCTCCCGGCGGGAGGCTCGCCGCGGCGCCCGCCCGCTGCGACGAACGGCGGCAGGACGCCATCGGCGGGCGGCGAGTCCTCGTCGTAGGCGAACACCGGGCCGAGCGCGTCGCGACCCAGCACCAGCGCCCGGGCGCCGCGGGCGAGCTCCGCGAGCGGCACGAGCGCCAGCCGGCCGTCCGCCACGTGAAGCCCCGCGCTGCCGGCGACGACCGCGCGGGCGTGCGGGTCGCGATGCTGCGCCGCGACCCACCGGGGATCCTGGCGCCGGCTGTCGCTGCCGCGGTCCTCGAGCGCCGCCCCCGTAAACGCGTTCGGCTCGGTCACGCTGCCAGCCTATGAGGGTCGAGGCGCGTGCCCCGGGGCTAGGAGTCGGCGTTCTCCATCTTGCGGGTGTCGCGAGGCTCGACGAAGGGCTCCTTGTCGGCCGGGTGGCCCGCCGCTATCTGTCGCCCGCGCTCGAGCTCGGCGTTGAACTCGGCGCCGAGGAGCACCGCGATGTTCGAGATCCAGAGCCAGACCAGGAAGATGATCACGCCGCCGAGCGTCCCGTAGGTCTTGTTGTAGGACGCGAAGTTGGCGACGTAGAAGGCGAAAAGCGCCGACGCGACGATCCACACCACGACGGCGAGGAGCCCACCCGGGGTTATCCAGCGGAACCCGGGCTGCTTGACGTTCGGCGCCGCCCAGTAGAGCAGCGCGAACATCAGGCTCACGAGGATCAGCATCACCGGCCACTTGGCGATGTTCCAGACCGAGACGGCGCTGTCGCCGGCGCCGACGACCGTGCCGATCTGCTTCGCCAGCCCGCCGGTGACCACGACGCCGATGGCGACCGCGGCGAGCGCCACGAGGAGCACGAGCGTCACCGCGACCCGGGTGGGCAGCGTCTTCCAGATCGGCCTGCCCTCCTCGATGTCGTAGATCGCGTTGGAGGCGCGCATGAAGGCGGCCACGTACCCGGACGCCGACCACACTGCGGCCGCGATCCCGACGATGAAGAGCACGCCGGCCGCACCGCGATTGCTCTGCAGGTTGGTGATCGCGCTCGTGACGATGTCCTTGGCCGGCCCGGGCGCGACGCTGGTGAGGTTGTCGATCAGCGTCTGCGTCGTCGACTCGCCCAGCAGCCCGACGATGGACACGAGGGCCAGGAGCGCCGGGAAGATCGAAAGGATGCCGTAGTAGGTGAGGGCGGCCGCCCAGTCGGTGAGGTTGTCCTCCCTGAACTCGCGTACGGTGCGCTTGAGAACGCCGACCCACGAGGGCTTGCCCAGGTCGGTCGGTGAGTCGGGCGCCGCGGCGTCGGAGCTGTTGGCTGAGGTCGAGCGAGCCATTGCGATGCCCACTCCCCCAACCGCGCTTGCCCCAAACGTTCACTCGCGGGCCGCTCGCAGCAGGGAGAGCCCGAGCACGCCGGCGACGGCCGCGGGAAGCAGCCACCAGGCGGCGACGCCGGCGTCGCCGAGCAGCGCGGTCGCGCCGAGCGCGATCACGACCACGACGGCGATCAGCGGGTCGTCGCCGACGACGAAGTCGGAGAGGAAGGCGCCGAGGGCGCGGAGCCGCCTCATGCGTGCCCGGCCGCGGTCGACTCGGCGGCGGCGGGCCGGCCGTGACGGCGGCGCAGGACGGCGACGAAGGCGCTCGACAGCGCCAGAGTGAAGGCGAGCAACGCGAGCAGGGCGACGTCGCCTCCCGGCCAGTGGACGCCCGCGCCCTCAGCGCCCCAGAACATCCCGAACGAGGCGAGCATCACGCCGACGCCGTACTTCAGCGCGTTCTCGGGGACGCGGCTGAGCGGGGCCCGCGCGACGACCCCGGCGACGACGACCACGAGCACCGCGGCGACTGCCGCGACCGCCGCGAGGGCGACGTTGTGCTGATTGGACCCGAAGGTCACCGCGATGAACGCGACCTCCAGCCCCTCGAGGAGCACGCCCTTGAAGCTGAGGACGAAGCCGTAGGGATCGATGGCGGCGGGCTCGCGGCCGGCGGCGCGCGCCGCGGCGAGCTCGCGGGCGAAGATCTCCTCCTCGTCGTGCAGGGCCTTGAAGCCGCCGGCGCGCAGGATCGCCTTGCGCAGCCACTGCAGGCCGAAGACCAGCAGCAGCCCGCCGACGACGAGCCGCAGGACGTCGATCGGCAGCGCGCTCAGCGCCGGGCCGAGCGCGGCGACGACGACCGCCAGGACGACGAGCGCGGCGCCGACCCCGGCCAGCGCCGCGCGCCAGCCCCGCGCCAGGCCGGCGGCGAGGACGATCGTGACCGCCTCGACGCCCTCCACCGCGCACGCGGCGAAGACGGCGAGGAAGAGCAGGACGTCGCGCGTCACGGCTGGAATTGTCGCGGACGGAGCCGCGGCGCACCGCGTCAGCGCTCGGCGTCGCCGCGGCGTGCGAGCGTGGAGGCCCGCTCGAGCGCCGTGCGCAGGATGCGCGAGATCTGCATCTGGGAGAGGCCGAGCTCGCGCCCGATCTCCGACTGGGTCATGTCGCGGCCGAAGCGCAGGGCGAGGACGCGGCGCTCACGCGGGGAGAGGGCTCCGATCGCCCGGCCGGCCACGATCCGGTCAGTGACCCGGGCGATCCGCGGGTCATCCCCGCCCAGCAGCTCGCCCATCGCGACGGACTCGCCGTCGGGGCCGTCCACCGGCCGGTCGAGCGACGCGGTCATCAGCGCGTCGCGGGTCTGGTAGGCATCGACGACCTCCTCGCGGGTCGATCTGGAGCTCGGCGGCGAGCTCGTCGACGGTCGGGGCTCGCCGGAGCCCCGCTGCGAGCTCGTCGACAGCGCGACGCAGCGCCATGAAACGCTCCTGGTCGCCGCGCGGCACATGGAGGTCCCAGCCCGATCCGCGCAGCCACCGGCGCAGCTCGCCGAGGATCGTCGGGACCGCGTACGCACGGAACGGGATCCCGCGCGCGGTGAAGCTCGAGGAATCGATCGGCGGCGCCCAGGCCGAGCGTCCCGGCGAGGTTCAAGCGACAGTGGCCGACCTCCGCGTCGGGCGAGCCGACGCTGGTGTTGGCCCAGTCGACGACGCCGCTGACCGCGCCGCGCTGCCACAGCACGTTGCCGGGGTGGTGGTCGCGGTGGATGAAGCGCCGTTCGTGCGCGGGCACCGGGCCCCGAAAGACTGCTATCGCCCGGCGCCAGACCTCCGGGCGCTGCGTCCAGGACGGCGGGCCCGCCAGCTCGAGTGCGTAGGGCTCGTAGTCCGGGATGCCCGCGCCCGCGCCGACCGGCGTCGCGTGGATCTCCCGCAGGACGCGCGCAAGGCCGGAGAGGAAGGCGTCGCGGTCGGCCGGGCGCCACACGATCGCGCCGGGCAGCAGCGTCATCAGCACGGCGGGCGCTCCAGCGGAGCCTCCTCGGTCGTCGACGCCGACGAGCCGCGGCGTCGGAACCGGGCAGGCGCCGACGACGTCCAGAGCGGCCGCCTCCCGGCGCGGCACGTCGGGCTCCTCCTCGAGCCAGTCGGCGCGCACGTAGCGCCGCAGGACGAGGTCCCGGACGTGGCCGTCGCCATCGCGGACCGCGACGGCGTGCACCGCCGAGGCCGTGCCTCCCTCGAGCTGGGCGACCCGTACGACTCGCGAGCGCGGCCCGACGGCCTCCTCGCACCAGCGCAGCGCCTCGGGCGGCGGTGGGCCGCGCAGCAAGCGCTCGTCCTCGGGCGTCAGCCCGAAGCCGTGGGGCGTCCATCGCGTCATGAGGGCCGTAGCCATTCTCGTGGACGTCGCCTTCCCGCCGGGGTTCTTCGAGCGCCTCGACCCGTCGCCCGACCCGGCCTTCTACGGGCCGCCGCGCCTGGTGACCCACATCGACGGGGCGCGATCGCCGCAGTCGGCGCGCTCTTGGTCTGCACCTTCTCCAACCGCTGCTTCCCCACCAAGGCGATCCGCGGCTGGCTCGCCACCGACGACGCGGGGCACGTCGCGATCGTGCGCCGCTACGTCGAGCTCACGGAGGGCTTCGGCGAGGCCGCCGGCGGCCTGCGCACCGATCCTCGCTCCGGCGGCGACCCGCTCTACGCGGTGTGGGCCACCCTGGGCCTCAGCTCGGGCACGCCTGGGAGTTCCACTCGCGGGCGCGCGGCAGGTCCGGCGGATCGAAGTTCGGCACGCGACGAGCGGCGCCGGTGAGGGCGACGTCGCGCCTTCGCTGCGTCGGGAACCGCAGCGCCGCGCCGATGTTGTTCGCGCGGGCGTCGCGGACGGTCAACGGGCGAAGGCCGAAGCGGTACTCGACGAACTTGAGGATCGACTCGTGCCCGAAGCGACCGTGGTCGACCGCGCCACGCCGGGCCCACGGGGACAGGACGACCGCCGGGGTGCGAAAGCCCATCTGGCCGAAGTCGTCGTCCACGTCGCTGCTGGCGCGGGCGTCGGGCACGCTCGGCGGCCGCACGTGGTCGAAGTAGCCGCCCCACTCGTCGTAGACCAGGAACAGCGCCCCACGCCGCCACTGGGGTGAGTCCAGGAAGGCATGGACCACGTCGGACATGAACCACTCCCCAGTGCGGATGTCCGAGACGTTGTGCTGGTCGTTGGAGACCCCGAGGGCCTCCTTGGCGTTCATCAACTGGGGATCGACGAAGGAGAGCGCAGGCAGCCTTCCCGTGGCGGCGCGCTGGTAGTAGTCGGCGAGCGGAGCGGAGTCCCGGTAGCCCTTGGGGCCCCACATCGCCCCGTAGTTGTCGTCGCTGTAGAAGGTCGTCGCGCGCAGCCCGCGCTGGCGCAGGCGGTGATGGATGGTCGTGTCGAACGGCCGGCCGGGCGGCGTGGGGAACTGAGGCCCCGGCTTTCCGTCGCCCGGGATGTCGGCGAACATGAACTTGTCGCCGTAGGACTGCGCCGCGTGCATGTAGGAGCGGTTCGGGTTGGTCGAGCCCAGCAGCGAGCTGAAGTAGCGGTCGAACGTCGTCCCGTTCCGCGTCAGCGCGGCGAGGAGCGGCACGTCGCGCTCGCGGTAGTAGCCGATCGCGAACTCGTCGTTTCCCGAGCCCGCAGCCAGGAAGCCGTCGCAGCGGCCGTCGTTGAACTGGACGCGGCCCTGAGGCCACGTGTGCCCGGGGGTCGGGTGGCCGCAGCCCTGGTAGTCGGGCGCCAGATTGCGGGTGAGTTTGCGCTGACCCTGCGCGTCGACGTAGCTCAGCCCCGCCTGGCGCCCATCTGCCTTCGGCAGCCAGCCGAGGAAGTGGTCGAAGGACCGGTTCTCCATCATCACCACGACGAACGTGTCGATGGGGATGTTCTGCCGCGAGGGCAGCGGCACGCGCGCCTCGAGCCGCGCCGCCTGCGCGACCAGCGTGCCGGGCCCGAGCGCCGCGAGCCCTGCGGCGCCGACACCGGCCGCCATCGCGGTGCGAGCCAGGAACTCGCGGCGGCGCAGCAGCTCGTCGGGATGCTCCGCGCCCAGCCGCTCCGCGTAGGCGGGGTCGTGCACGTCGTCCACGAGCGCACGCTATCCGCTGGCGAGGCTGCGGCGTGAGGACTTCCGCCCATGCCCCCGGCAGGACTCGAACCTGCGACCCGCGGCTTAGAAGGCCGCACCGGCGAAAACGACGGGCGACGACGATCGACGCGAATGGCCTGCAACCGCGGCACGTCCGGGCCTTCCAGGTGCCGGCCGGCACCTTGACGATGCCCTGCTCGGTCATCAGCTGCGTCATCGATCTGCTCCTTGCCGGGGGTGCTTGTTCGAGAGCTCGCGTACGACCAGGGTCGGGCACGGTGCTGACTTCACGAGCGCGCGAGCGGTGCTGCCGAGCAGTCCGCCCTGCAGCTGGACGCTGACGACGATCACGCGCGCGTGGCCCTCGTGCGCGAGCCAGATCACGGTCTCGGCCACGATCGCCTGCGGTTGCCGGGGGCCCACTCATCCGAAGCGTTCGATAAGGCGCCGAGCCGTGGGATCAAGCCCCGGCGAGCGGGCCGGGCCCGTGGAGGTGGGCGTGCACGAGCTGCACGGCCATCGCGCCCTCGCCGACGGCGGAGGCCACACGCTTGACCGATCCGCTGCGCACGTCGCCCGCCGCGAACACGCCTGGCAGGCTGGTCTCGAGCATCGACGGCTCGAGGCCCCGCCCGGCGCATGGTGCAGCGCTCGAGCCGGTGAGGATGAACCCCTTCTCGTCGAGCTCGACCTGACCGCCGAGCCAGCCCGTGTGCGGGTCGGCGCCGATGAACACGAACAGCGCGCGCGCCTCGATCCTGCGCTGCTCGCCAGTGCGCAAGTCCGCCACGACCAGCGCCTCGAGCGCGCTGTCGCCGACGAGTTCGCGAACCTCGGTGCAGGCCAGGACCTCGACGTTGGGAGTGCGCGCGATCCGGTCGACGAGGTAGCGCGACATGTCGCGGGCCAGGTCGTCGTGGCGGATCACCAGCCGCACCATCGGCGCCTGGCGGGACATGAAGAGGGTCGCCTGGCCGGCCGAGTTGCCACCGCCCACCACCACAACGGGGTCCCCGCGGCACATCATCGCCTCCATCTGCGTCGCGGCGTAGTACACGCCCGCGCCCTCGAAGTCCTCGAGCCGCGGTACGTCGAGCTTGCGGTAGCGCGCCCCGGTGGCGACGACGAGGGCGCGCGTCGAGACGCGCTTGGCGTCGTCGTAGCGGACCACGTACTGGCCGTCGCGCTGCTCGAGGCCCGTCGTCGCGCACGGCACGTTGATCTCGGCGCCGAACTTCTCCGCCTGGATCGTCCCGCGCTCGGCCAGCTCGGGGCCAGAGATCCCGGAGGGGAAGCCGAGATAGTTTTCGATCCGCGAGGTGGTGGCGGCCTGGCCGCCGACGGCGACGGCGTCGAGCACGACCGTCGCGAGACCCTCCGATGCGCCGTACACGGCCGCGGCGATCCCGGCCGGACCGGCGCCGACGACGACGAGGTCCACCGTGGTCAGCGGAGCGCGCGGGAGCTTGAGACCGATGACACGCGCGAGCTCCGCGCTCGAAGGGTTGCGCATGACCTGGCCGGCCCAGATCACGATGGGTGTCTCGTCTGGCGCCACACCGAGGCGGTGCAGCAGCGCCTCGGCCTCAGGGTCCTCCTCGACATCGATCCAGCGGTGCGGCAGCCGGTTGCGCGCGGTGAACTCACGCAGCCGTCGCGCGTCCGGGGAGAAGCGCGAGCCGATGATCTTCAGGCCGGCGCCGAGCCCGATCAGGAACTCGCGCCGCAGCAGGTAGGCGCGCAGGATCAGGTCCCCGAGCGCCGGGTCGAGCAACGCCCGCTCGCGCAGCCGCTCGACCGGCACTGCGAGCACCGCCCCCGGCTCGATGACCTCCGCGGTGAAGAACGCGGCGTGCCCGGTCAGCAGGCTCAGCTCGCCGAGGAAGCGGCCCGCGCCGTGCACGGCGACGAGGCGCGCCGCGGGACCGTCGCCGTCGCGGACCGCGACCTTGCCGGCGAGCACGACGAAGAAGTCGTAGTCCCAGTCGCCCTGGCGGAACAACACCTCGCCCGCCTCGGTCCGGCGCCGCTCGCCGTCGCGAGACAGCGCTTC
Source organism: uncultured Actinomycetes bacterium (assembly GCA_963728925.1). Taxonomy (GTDB): domain Bacteria; phylum Actinomycetota; class Thermoleophilia; order Solirubrobacterales; family Solirubrobacteraceae; genus JBBPZA01. The sequence continues at coordinate 49,336 of CAVSMB010000015.1, forward strand.
GATCTGCCACTCCCCGAGCCGCGGGAACGCGCCGTCGCGGTCAGGCGTCTCCGGCGGCGGCTGCGTCGGGGTCGTCGCGTCCACGATCCGATCGGTAGGCCGTAGTCAGGGGGTGGCAAGCCGGTTGGCGTGGGGCGCGGCGGGCCCACTGAAAGTACCGATGTCAGGATCGGTCGCGACGGCGCGCGGCGCGGCGCCAGACGCAGCGGCAACAGGCCGAAGAACGGCGCGCGCCGGCCGAGGTCCGCGCGATCCTCGCGGTCGAAGGCGCGCGCATAGCGCGCCGCGTCGCCGGGGTCGGCGTAGCGCTTGGCGCCGACAGCTCCGCAGCCACGTCCGCAACGCCAGCGCATCGTGTCGCCCTCGCTCGAGAAGCGGAAGCGATGACCGAGCACGCGACAGCGCAGCATCCCCGTCCACCCTACGCCCGGAGGCGCCGGCCATGAGCAGCGAAGCCAGCACGATCGTCACCGACGTCCCCGCGCGCCTCGACCGGCTCCCGTGGTCGCGCTTCCACTGGCGGATCATCATCGGCCTCGGCACGGTCTGGATCCTCGACGGCCTGGAGGTCACGATCGTCCGTGCGATCGCGCCCCGCATGACCGAGCCGAATAGCGGGATCGACCTCACGAGCGGCGACGTCGGCATCGCCGCGGCGCTCTACGTCGCCGGCGCGTGCCTCGGCGCGCTGTTCTTCGGCCACCGTATTGAGTTAGCGGGTCCGTCCCGCCGGGGTCTCAGCGGCTGGCGCCGGTGAGGGCGACTTCGTAGTCGATGTCCTCGGTGGTGACGGCGGCGGGGTCGAATTCGCTGGCGTTGTCGAGGCCGAGCCGCTGGAGCATGTCTTGGTGTTCGTCGTGGTTGGGGTCGGCGAGGATCTCTTTGAGGTTCGCGTATCCCCAGGGGCCGTCGCAGTCCTCCGGTGGGCAGGCGCCCTTGGCGGCGACCAGGACGGGGTAGTGGGTGTCGGGGTCGGCGTCGAGCAGGTCTTCGACGAGGATCTCGTGTTCCCAGTCGTCGCCGAAGTCGTAGGTGTAGCGGAAGCGAGCGCCGAGGTCGATGAGCTCGCCGAGGGTGACTTGGCGCTCGTCGCTGAGCCCGAGCTCGCGGTCGGGGATGCCGAATTCCTGCTCGCCGAAGGAGAACACGTGCATGTGGTAGTTCTCCCAGCCGAGCGCCGCTTGGAGGATCTCGTGCAGCTGATCGAGGCGGGTGTCGGCGCGCAGCTGCGGCCGCCGCCAGACCGGCGGCTTGTTGACGCCGAGCAGCTTGACCTTGATCTGCACGATGACGTTGTGGGCGGGGCTGTGCTGGCTCATCGGCGGCTCCCGTTGTCACTGGTCGGATGCAGCCAACGGTAAGGCGATCCTCAGACGGAGAGCGGACGGAGAGCGGCCGGGGCGGTCGCGTGTGTCGTTAGCCGGCGATTTGCTCGTCGTCGGCGATCAGGCAGGCGAGCCGTCGCCTGAGCGCAAGCGGCCCGGCGTGGGTGCCCTCGCCGTGCATCGTACCGTCGTCTGCGATCGTGCCGGTGACGGCGATGAACCCTCGGGCGGTGGCGTCGAGGATCACGGTCTGCCGGCCGTCTTCGAGCTCGTAGCAGACGATCCGGTAGCGGATCTCATGCGCCGGTTGCGGGGTCGGCTTGTGCATCGAGCGCTCAGGCGGCGAGGCTGGTTGGGGAGGCTCGGGCGGGGAGCTTGATCAGCTCGCTGACGGCCGGTGCCCGGGAGCGCTGGGCGCCGGTCATCAGCTCGATCGGGTCGATGCCTTGTTGGCGTGCGGTGCAGATCACGCTGATCGTGACCTGCTGAGTGCGCGCGCCGCCCCAGCTGCGGTTCCCACCCCAGCTCTTGCGGTTCACGATCGCGGGGCGCAACGCCTGCTCGGCCCGCCAGTTCGTGGCTTGCACGCCGGGCTCGGCGAGGAACGTGAACATGTGCTCGCGCTCGTTGGCGAGGTGCCCAAGCAGCCGGCGGTTCGGCGCGTGGGTTGGGCGCATCTGAAGCAGCCTGTCGGTCCGCTCGCCAAGCTCGCTGACGCGCAGGCCGAACCCCTCGGCGATGACATCGCGCTGATCGCGCAGCGCGAGCGCGTCCTTGAGGATCCTGCGGGCGGCGTGCGGGACGCGCGCCTGCCCCGCCACCGAGTCGGCGATCAGCTCCCCGGTCCGTCTGAGCAGGTGCGCTGCGCAGGTCTGATGCCTGGCGGCTGTGAACCGCCGATAGGGAGCCCACCCGTCGCGCTCCAGGACGCCCGAGTAGCCCGCGCCGAGGATCCGCTCGGCGTCCGCGTATCCGCGGCCGGCAGCGATCAGATACACGGTCACGTTCTGGCCGGCGAACGCCCACAGCCACGCCTTCTGACCGTTGATCCGCCACCCGGTCTCATCCGGCGCGACGGCCCGGCTGGCCCGGACACCCTCGATCAGCGCCTGATACGTCGGCTCAAGCACCCTGGCTTGACGGGCGATCGCCTGCACCACCCCGCCGGCGGTCACTCGGATCCCGAACCTCTCAAGCGCCTTCGCGGTCTTCTGCGGCGAGAGCCCCAGCTCCTTGTTCAGCTCGGTCGCCAAAGCGACCGCGCGCGGGCCGAGCATGCAGCAGGCCGCGCCCAGAGCGTCCGAGGTCTGAAACGGGTGACGGCCCTGATGTCGGCGCCCGCAGCAGCGACACTTGCCGATATGCACCGCGAACCGGCGACGGACGGGCCGCGGCACCGGCAGCTCGTCCTGATACTGGTACTCGGTCCGCTCGTGCTCGATCTCGCCACCACACTCACACCGCGCCGCGAGTGGCGCTTCGAACTCCTCGTCCACCTCCCCCGGCGGCTCGCGGTGCCCGTGCCTGCCGTGCTCCTCGCCCGACCGGCGTCCCGGTCTGCCGGGAGCGACCTTCGGCTCCCCACGCGAGAACGGCGCCGCCTGACGCTTCCCGGCGCGCCGCGCCTCTTCGAGCTGCCCCTCAAGCTTGCCGACCCTGGCCCGCAGCCGCTCGTTCTCCCCCGCCAACCGGGCCACCTCGCCCATCAACCGCTCGTTCTCAGCCAACAACGACGACGAGAACGCCAACAACCGCGCGAGCCCATCGAGCGACTCCCCGGCCGAAAGCACCTCAACACTCGACGCGGCGACGGCGACCACCGCCACCAAGTTCGCGGCAGGCTACATAACCCCTGCTCAGCCCGCTAACTCAATACCGGCCACCTTACCGACCGCTACGGCCGCAAGAAGCTGTTCATGGCCACGCTGGTCCTGTACAGGCTCGCCACCGTTGCGACCGCGTTCGCGAGCGAGATCTGGATGTTCTTCCTGTTCGGCGCGCTCACGGGGTTCGGGATCGGTGGCGAGTACTCGGCGATCAACAGCGCGATGAACGAGCTGATCCCGGCGCGCAACCGCGGACGAGTCGATCTGGCGGTCAATGGCAGCTTCTGGGTCGGCGCCGCACTCGGCGGCGTCGTCTCGCTGTTGCTCCTCGACGAGGGCGTGTTCGCGACCGACGTCGGCTGGCGGCTGGCGTTCGGCCTGGGCGCGGTCCTGTCGCTCGGCATCCTGCTCGTGCGCCGGCATGTGCCCGAGAGCCCGCGTTGGCTGTTCATCCACGGCCGCGAGCAGGAGGCGGAGCGGATCGTCGACACGATCGAGCAGCATGTGACCGCCGAGACCCCGCGCGAGCTCCCGTCGCCGGAGGGCACCATCACGATCCGCCAGCGCGGGCTCATCCCGTTCGCGAGATCGCCCGCGTCGCGATCCGCGACTACCCGACCCGGACGGCGCTCGGGCTCGCGCTGTTCGTCGGGCAGGCATTCATGTACAACGCGGTCACCTTCGACCTCGGCACGATCCTGCACGACTTCTTCGACGTCGCGTCCGGGACAGTCCCGTACTTCATGATCCTGTTCGCTCTCTCCAACTTCCTGGGGCCGTTTCTGCTGGGGCGCCTGTTCGACACCGTCGGGCGCAAGCCGATGATCGCCGGCACGTACTTCGCCTCCGCTGCGCTGACCGTGGTGCTCGCCCTGCTGCTCCGCGACGGCACGCTCGGGACGGCGGGTTTCATGGCCTTGGTCCTCGCGACGTTCTTCTTCGCGTCGGCCGGCGCCAGCTCTGCGTACCTCACCGTCTCGGAGATCTTCCCGATGGAGACGCGCGCGCTTGCGATCGCGCTCTTCTACGCGGTGGGCACCGCCGTCGGCGGCATCTCCGGCCCATTGCTGTTCGGCCACTTCATCCACAGCGGGTCGGCCACCCAGGTGGCGACCGGCTTCCTGATCGGAGCCGCCGCGATGGCGCTGGGCGGTGTGGCCGAGCTGCTGTGGGGCGTGGCCGCGGAGGGGCGCTCGCTCGAGGACATCGCGCGGCCGCTGACCGCGGAGCTGCGCGATCGGGGCGAGCGGATCCGCGACCGGGTGGCGCGCCGCGACGCGCACGAGCGCACGGGGCTGCGGCGCTTCCGGCCCGGGCCCGGGAGCACGTTCTACTCGCCCGGCATGGTGGGCACCGCGGGCGCGACGAACCGCAACGCGGCGATGGCCGACGTGGCGCTCGATCGCGAGGTCGAGACGCTCGCGCGCCTGCTCGCCGAGTTCGGCGGCTCCGACGAGGAGCGGCTCGCCCACCGCGCACACGCGCGCGACTGGGGCCCTGGCCGTTTCCGCCTGGCACTCCGGGTGGCGGTCGACGAGGGCCGTGCGGCGCACCCGTCAGGCGACCGCTACGAGCCGCCGCGTCCGGCGGACGGCGGACGGGCCGGGCCCGACGGGCCGGGGACGTACTCGACGGCCGGGGTCCGACCGCGCGGCTGAGGATAGAGCTCCATCAGCTTGCGCTCGTCGCTCGGGATCCCGACCTTGACGGTCAGACCGATCAGCTCGAGCTCCGCGGCGGTCAGCGGATGGTCGTGCGTCCAGACCCCGGTGGCCATCAGCCGCGCCGCCTCGCGCGCACGCTCCGGCGCCAGCCGCGGTTGGAGCATCCGCTCCACGAACCCCTGGACCTGCGCGATCGCCTTGCGGCCCACGTCGGCCATGATCAGCGTCTGATCGTCGCGGTCGCCGGGCATCTCGGCCACCGCGACGAGCGACGCGGCGGCTTAGCGGTCGAGCTGTGGATCGACCGGCCCGAGCACCGAGTGTGCGTCGACGACGATCGCGTCGGCGGCGAGCGAGATCAGCGTGCCGCCGCTCATGGCGTAGTGCGGGACCACCGCCGTCACCTTGCCGGGGTGGTCTGCGAGGGCGCCCGCGATCTGCTGCGCGGCGAGGACGAGTCCGCCCGGGGTGTGGAGGATGATTTCGATCGGCCGGTCGCCCGGCGTGTCGCGGATCGCGCGCAGCACGCCCTCCGCGTCGTCGATGTCGATGTAGCGGACGAGCGGGAAGCCGAACAGCGACATGGTCTCCTGGCGGTGGATCAGCGTGACCACCGTCGCCCCGCGCGCGCGTGAGATCGAGCTGAGCGCGGCGCGCCGGCGGACGAACAGCAGCTGGCGCTGGATGACCGGCTGGAGCGACGCCAGGACGACGTAGAACCACAGCAGGTTGAGTGGATCCATGGCTGCTAGACCGCTTCCGCGGCCGGATCGGCGTCGATGACCGCTTGACCTTTTCCAGCAGGCGGAACTCCGCCTGCGTGAGGCCCGCGTGGTGCAGGTTCGCCAAGCGCCAGGGCCGCGTCGAAGTCGCGCAGGCGCAGTTCGCGGGTCAGCGCGGGGACGGGTCTGGCGCCAGCCGGGATGCGCCGGAGGCGTCGTCGCTCCGGTCATGCAGCCGCGGCCATGTGCCGGTCGAGCCAGGAACGCAGCTGAGCGGGCGGCACCGCGCCGATCTGGCGGTCGACCTCCTCGCCGTCGCGCACGAGCATGAGCAGCGGGATGCTCTGCACCCCGAAGCGGCTGGCGATGTCGGGAGCGTCGTCGATATTGAGCTTGACCACCTTCAACTGCCCGGCGCGCTCACGCGCCTGCGCCTCGACGGCCGGCGAGACCATGCGGCAGGGTCCGCACCAGGGCGCCCAGAAGTCGACGAGCACGGGCACCGAGGCGCCGATCGCGCCGTCGAACTCGCTCGGGCCCGCATCGACGACCCACGGCAGCGGCTGATGGCAGTTCCCGCACTTGGGCGCGCCCTCCGCGACGGCGGGCATGCGGTTCTTCTTGGCGCAGTTGGGGCAGACGACGATCGCGGCCGGCATCAGGCCGCCGCTCCCACGGCCTCGGCCTCGGGAGCCGGCTCATCGGGCTGGCGCCAGCGCACCACCACCTCACCGTCCTCCGCCGTCAGCCGGATCGTCGCGCCATCGCGGATCTCGCCCGACAGCAGCGCGCGCGCGATCCGCGTCTCGACCTCGCGCTGGATGAACCGCCGCAGCGGCCGCGCGCCGTAGACGGGGTCGTAGCCGAGACGGGCGATCAGCACCCGCGCGTCCTCGGTGAGCTCGAGCGCCAGGCGCCGGTCTTCCAGCCGCCGGCGAACGTCTGCGATCTGGAGCTCCACGATCCGCTCGATCTCCTCGAGCGTGAGCGGCTTGAAGAGCACGATCTCGTCGACGCGGTTGAGGAACTCCGGGCGGAAGTGGTCGCGCAGGTCGCCCATGACCCGGCCCCGCACGTCCTCGGGGATCTCGCCGCTCGCGGTGATCCCCTCGAGCAGGTGCAGCGACCCGATGTTCGAGGTCATGATGATCACCGTGTTGCGGAAGTTGACGGTGCGGCCACGGGCATCGGTGAGGCGCCCGTCGTCGAGGATCTGCAGCAGCGTGTTGAAGACATCGGCGTGGGCCTTCTCGATCTCGTCGAACAGCACCACTGAGTAGGGCTTGCGCCGCACCGCCTCCGTCAGCTGACCGCCCTCGTCGTAGCCGATGTAGCCGGGTGGTGCCCCGACGAGCCGGCTGACCGTGTGGCGCTCCTGGTACTCCGACATGTCGAGGCGCACGATGTTGTCCTCGGAGTCAAACAGCGAGCCGGCCAGCGCGCGCGACAGCTCGGTCTTGCCGACGCCGGTGGGGCCGAGGAAGATGAAGGAGCCGATCGGCCGCCGCGGGTCCTTGATGCCGGCGCGGGCGCGGATGACCGCGTCGGCGACGAGCTGCACCGCCTCGTCCTGGCCGATCACGCGCTCGTGCAGCACCTCGTCGAGCCGCAGCAGCTTGTCGCGCTCGCCCTCCATGAGGCGGGCGACCGGGATGCCGGTCCAGCGCGCCACGACCTCGGCGATCTCGTCGTCGGTGACCTCCTCGCGCAGCAGCGACGTGCCGCCCTGCTTGGACGTCAGCCGCTCCTCCTCGCTCGCCAGCCGCCGCTCGAGCTCCGGGAGCTTGCCGTGGCGCAGCTCGGCCGCGCGGTTGAGGTCGTAGTTGCGCTCGGCCTCCTCGACGTCCCGCCGCACCTGGTCGAGCTCCTCCCGCAGCGCCTGCAGCTTGCGGATGGCGTTCCGCTCGGCCTCCCACTGGGCCATCATCGCGTCGGCCTGCGCCCGCAGGTCGGCGAGCTCCTTGCGCAGCGCCTCGAGGCGCTCCTGGCTCGCGGCGTCGCTCTCCTTGGTGAGCGCGGCCTCCTCGATCTCGAGCCGCATCACACGCCGGGTGATCTGGTCGAGCTCCTGTGGCATCGAGTCGATCTCGGTGCGCACGACGGCGCACGCCTCGTCGACGAGGTCGATCGCCTTGTCGGGCAGGAAGCGGTCCGTGATGTAGCGGTGCGACATCGTCGCGGCGGCGACCACCGCCGCGTCCTGGATCCGCACTCCGTGATGGACCTCGAAGCGCTCCCGCAGGCCGCGCAGGATCGAGATCGTGTCCGCGACGTCGGGCTCGTCGACGACGATCGGCTGGAAGCGCCGCTCGAGCGCCGCGTCCTTCTCGATGTGGCCGCGGTACTCGTCGAGCGTCGTGGCTCCGATACAGTGCAGCTCGCCGCGCGCGAGCATCGGCTTGAGCATGTTTCCGGCGTCCATCGCGCCCTCGGCGGCACCGGCGCCGACGACGGTGTGCAGCTCGTCGATGAACAGCAGGATGCGCCCCTCGGCGGCGGTCACCTCCTGGAGCACCGCCTTCAGGCGCTCCTCGAACTCGCCGCGGTACTTCGCGCCAGCAAGCAGTGAGCCCATGTCCAGCGCGAACACGGTCTTGTCGCGCAGACCCTCGGGCACGTCACGGCGCACGATCCGCTGCGCGAGACCTTCCACGATCGCCGTCTTGCCGACGCCGGGGTCACCAATCAGCACCGGGTTGTTCTTCGTCTTGCGCGAGAGGATCTGGACGACGCGGCGGATCTCCTCGTCGCGCCCGATGACCGGGTCCATCTTGCCGCGCGCCGCCTCGGCGACGAGATCGCGGCCGTACTTCTCGAGCGCCTCGTAGGCGGCCTCCGGCATCGCGCTGGTGACGCGCTGCGCGCCGCGGACCTCCGTGAGCACCTCGAGCAGGCGCTCACGCGTGAGGCCGTGATCCTTCAGCACGCGGGCGGCGGCGGTCTCGGTGCCGAGCAGCGCGAGCACTAGGTGCTCGACCGAGACGTAGTCGTCCTTCATCTGCTCGGCCTCGCGCTCGCCGCCCTCGAGCACGCCGGCGAGTGCGCGCGTGACGCGCACGTCGCCCGACGCTCCGGAGCCGGAGACGCGCGGGCGCCGCTCGAGCTGGCGTTCGATCTCGGCGCGCACCGCACCGGCCTCGATCTCGGCGCGCTCGAGCAGGCGCGGCACCAGGCCGTCGGCCTGGTCGAGCAGCGCCAGCAGCAGGTGGTCGGCGTCGACCTCGGTATGGCCGATCCGCAGCGCCTTCGTCTGCGCGTCGTGGAGCGCCTCCTGGCTCTTCTGCGTCAGCTTGTTCGGGTCCATGCCGTCACCTCGGGCGGTGGGTCGGGGGCTCGTAGCGGCGCAGCCGCGCCTCCAGGTCGTCGATACGGGCGAGCAGCTCGCAGGTCAGGACCGCGGCGCCGTAGCTCAAGCCGAGGTCGCGACGCAGCCGCGCGGCCTGGGCGAGGCGCGCGGCGGCGTCGGGCGCGAACTGCGCCTCGCCGTCCGTCTCGAGCAGGCCCAGGCGCACGAGCCGGCTGACGACCTCCGGGTGCAGCCCCGAGTCGCGCGCGAGCATCTCGATCCCGACGAGCCGGGGGCCGATGCGGCGTGTGAGCGTGACCGTGCTCGCCATCACCGGCTCCGGGGATCGAAGTTCGACGTCTCAGCGAGTGCCTCGAAGTGCTTGCGCTCCTGCTTGGAGAGCTTCTTCGGGACCACGATCTTGACCACGGCGTAGAGGTCGCCGGCGCGGCCGCCGGGGCCGGGCATGCCCTGGCCGCGCAGCCGCAGCCGGCGCCCGCAGGAGGAGCCGGCCGGGACCGTCACGCGCACGCTGTCCCCGAGCGTCTGTATCTCGACCTTGGCGCCGAGCGCCGCTTCCCACGGCGCGACCGGGAGGTCGACCTCGAGGTCGCGGCCGTCGCGCCGGAACCGCGGGTGCGGCCGGAGGCGGATGCGCAGCAGCAGATCGCCGGGCGGGGCCCCGCCCCCGCCGCCGCCGCCCTCGCCCGCGAGCCGGATCACCTGGCCGTCGCGGACGCCACGCGGGATGTCCACCTCGTAGTCACGTCCGTCGCCGAGCGTGAGCCGGCGCTTCCCCCCGCGGGCGGCGTCCTCGAGCGTCAGCTCGAGCACCGCCTCCTGGTCACCGCCGCGCCGCGAGAAGCCGTCGAAGCCGCGGGCGCGCCCGCGGCCGCCGAACAGGCCTTCGAACAGATCCGAGAAGTCGTCGCCGTCGCCGAACTCGACGCGCACATCGTCGCCGTTGAAGCCACCGCCCCGACCGCCACCGCGGCGCATGTACTCCTCGAAGCCGGCGGCGCCGCTGACGTCGTCGCCGGCCTTCCAGTTCTGCCCCAACCGGTCGTACTTCTCGCGCTTCTCCGGGTCGCGCAGGACCTCGTAGGCCTCCGCGATCTCCTTGAAGCGGTCCTCGGCGCCAGGGTTCTTGTTGACGTCGGGGTGGTTCTGGCGCGCGAGCTTGCGATACGCGCTGCGGATCTCCTCGTTGCTCGCGCCGCGCGGGACGCCGAGGACCTCGTAGTAGTCGCGAAACGCGACGGCCATCAACCGTCACCGGCGGGGGCGCGGGCCACGATCACCTGCGCGGGACGCAGGACATGGTCGCCGCGCGCGAAGCCCGACCGCGCGACCTCCGCGACCGTCCGGTCCGGCGTCTCGGTCGTCTCCCGGACGCCGATCGCCTCGTGGCGCTCCGGGTCGAACGGCTCGCCGACCGCGCCGAGCCGGCTGACGCCCTGACGGTCCAGGATCGCCTCGAGCTGCTCCATGACGGCGCGCAGGCCCGGCGCGGCCGGGTGCACGGGCTCCATCTGCCCCAGCGCGCGATCGACGCTGTCGACGGCCTCGAGCCAGTCGAGCAGGACCGCATCGCGGCCCTCCGCCACGCGCCGCTCGGTGTCCCGAGCGACGCGCTTGCGGTAGTTGTCGAGGTCGGCAAGCGCCCGCTTGTAGCGGTCCTCGAGCTGCGCGTTGCGCTCCTCGAGCTCGGCGTGGCGCGCGTCCTGGGCCTCCGCCGGCTGAGCCTCGGGGTCAGTCGCGTGTGAACTCGGCATCGATGACCTCGTCGTCGTCGGTCGCCCCGTCGCGCGCGGCGCCGTCGCCGCCGCGGTTCGTGCCCGCCGCGCCCGCCGCCGCCTGCGCCGACGCCGGCAGCGACTGGATGAGCTGCTGCAGGTCGGAGATCAGCGGACGCACGCGGTCGAGGCCGGCCTGCTCCTCGATCGCCCGGCGCGCGTCGGCGATCATCTGCTCGGCACGCGCCTTCTCGTGCACCGGCAGCCCCCCCTGCAGCTGTTCGACCAGCTGGTCGGCCTGGTAGGCGAGCGAGTCGAGCTCGTTGCGGGCGTCGATCTCCTCGCGCCGTTGCTTGTCCTCGCCCGCGTGCTCCTGGGCCTCGCGAACCATGCGCTCGACGTCGCTCTGGTCGAGGTTGGTGCTCTCCTGGATCGTGACCTGCTGCTCGGCGCCCGTGTCCTTGTCGCGAGCCGAGACGTTGAGGATCCCGTTGGCGTCGATGTCGAACGTCACCTCGATCTGCGGGACGCCCCGCGGCGCGGGCCGGATGCCCTCGAGACGGAAGCGCGCCAGCTGCCGGTTGTCGGCGGCCAGCTCTCGCTCACCCTGGAGCACGACGATGTCCACCGCGGTCTGGTTGTCCTCCGCGGTCGAGAACGTCTCCGTGCGGCGCGCCGGGATCGTCGTGTTGCGCTCGATCACCTTGGTCATGACGCCGCCCATCGTCTCCAGCCCGACGGAGAGCGGGGTGACGTCGAGCAGGACGACGTCCTCGACATCGCCCTTGAGCACGCCCACCTGCAGCGCGGCGCCGATCGCGACGACCTCATCCGGGTTGACCGTCATGTTCGGGTCCTTGCCTCCCGTCAGCCGGCGGACGAGCTGCTGGACCGCGGGGATGCGCGTCGACCCGCCCACGAGGATCACCTCGTCGATGTCGTCCGCGGTCAGCCTGGCGTCGGACAGCGCCGCCTCGACCGGCCCTCGGGTGCGCTCGATCAGGTCCTGGGCGAGCTGTTCGAACTTCGCCCGCGTGATCGACGTGTTCAGGTGCTTGGGGCCCGAGGCGTCGGCCGTGACGAACGGCAGGTTGATCTGCGCCGTGGTAGCCGATGAGAGCTCAGTCTTGGCTCGCTCGGCCGCCTCATAGAGGCGCTGAAGCGCCTGCGGGTCCGAGCGCAGGTCGATGCCCTGATCCTTCTTGAACTCCTCGGCCAGCCAGTCGACGATCCGCTTGTCGAAGTCATCGCCGCCGAGGTGGCCGTCGCCGTTGGTCGAGCGCACCTCGACCACGCCGTCACCGACGTCGAGGATCGACACGTCGAACGTGCCGCCGCCGAGGTCGAACACCAGCACGGTCTCGGAGCCCTTCTTGTCGAGCCCGTATGCGAGCGCGGCCGCGGTCGGCTCGTTGATGATCCGCAGCACCTCGAGACCCGCGATCTTCCCCGCGTCCTTCGTCGCCTGGCGCTGGGCGTCGTTGAAGTACGCGGGCACGGTGATGACGGCCTCGGTGACCTTCTCGCCGAGGAACTTCGCGGCGTCGTCGGCCAGCTTGCGCAGGATCTGCGCGGAGATCTCCTCCGGGGCGTACTGCTTGCCCCGCACCTCGAAGCGCACGGCGTCGCTCGGGCCCTTGACGACCTTGAAGGCGACGATCTTCGCCTCCTCGTCGACCTCGCCCCACTTGCGCCCGATGAAGCGCTTGGCGGAGTAGATCGTCGCCTCGGAGTTGAGGATCGCCTGGCGCTTGGCCACCTGCCCGACCAGCCGCTGCCCGTCCTCCGTGAACGCCACCACGGACGGCGTCGTCCGGCCGCCCTCGGCGTTGGGGATGACTTCTGCCTGGCCTCCCTCCATCGTCGCCGCGACGACGGAGTTGGTCGTTCCAAGATCGATGCCGACGGCCTTTGCCATGCGCTGCTCCTCTCAATGTCCGGGGCCCACATTCGGCTGTAGGCCACGCGCGCCGCCCGTCAAGCCACGGTGCGCAGCTTGTCCAGCGCCTCGCATTCGATCTGACGCACGCGTTCGGCCGTCACGCCGAGGTCCAGGCCGAGCTCACGGAGGGTTCGTGGCGGAGGGTCGAGGCCGTAGTGCGAGCGGACGACGGTGCGCTCGCGGTCGCTCAGGACGGCCAGCATGCGCGTGAGCTCACCGGCCGCGACGCGCATCGGCACGCGGTCGAAGGCGTCCTCGGCGCGCGGGTCGGCCAGCAGGTCGCCGGGCGAGCCTCCGCCGCCGGCCTCGGTGGCCGTGGGCTCGTCGAGCCCGCGCGGCCGCAGGGAGGCGCCCAGGAGGGACTGGACCTGGGTCGCCCCCAGTCCGGACCCGGCAGCGAGCTGCGCGGACGTCGGCGCGCGCCGGTGTGCCTGCACGTGATCGGAGTGGACCTGCTTCAGACGGGCAAGCTGACGTGAGGCCCGGTCGGAGAGCACCACGGGCCGCGCGACCTCGGAGACGAGTTGCTGCATCGCTTGGCGGACCCACCAGGACGCGTAGCCCCAGAACGGCGTGCCGAGCGCCGGGTCATAGCGCTCCAGCGCGCGCAGCAGCCCGACCACACCTTCCTGGAGGAGCTCGTCGCGGGTCAGCGCCGGGGTGCCGCGATACCGGCGCGCTAGGCTCGCCACGAGCGGCATGAACATGTCCACCAAAGCGTCGCGTGCGGCGCCGTCGGCCCTCTGTGCGGCCAACACGAACTCGCGCTCTCCCACGGGTACTCCCTCCGCGATCGCCAACGCTCGCATGCTGTCCCCGGGGCATGCGCCGTTCATGGGGCATTCGACTTATCTTTCGGGCCTGCTTCTCTCATGACGGCCGAGGGCCACGACAGTGACGCCGTCGTGGTCGCCGTGGCACCGTCCGGTCGGATTGTCTTCAGTAATCGAGAGGCGTTGCAGGTCGAGAATCGCCGGCTGGCCGAGCTCGCCGGCGAGTTCGCGATAGTGCATCCCGACGGACGCCCGTACGCGGCCTCTGAATGGCCGCTTGCACGCTCGCTCGCGTCCGGTGAGGAGATCGTCGAGGAGGAGTTCCTCCGCCTCGCGCCGGACGGCGCGCCGACACGGTTCCACTGCAACTCCTCTCCGATCCTCGACGCCGACGGCAACATCGCGGGTGCGGTCGCCGTCACCCGCGACGCGACCGCTGAGCAGGACCGCGCCGAGCGACTCGCCTACCTCGCCGGGCTGATCGACCACGCCGACGACGCGATCGTCGCACTCGACCGCAACTGGTTCGTGACCATGTGGAGCAAGGGCGCCGAGCGGATGTACGGCTGGACGGAGGAGGAGGTCATCGGGCGGCACACGACCGAGGTCGCCGATCTGGAGATGAGCGACGAGGCTCGCGCGGAATCGCGGCGCGCCGTGGCGGAGCACGGGCGCTGGCGCGGTGAGGTGGTCGCGCACCGCAACGACGGCAGCGCGGTCACGGTCGAACTCGTCACCGCCGCCCTGCGCGATGACACGGGGGATGTCACGGCGTTCCTCGGCATCCATCGCGACGTGACCGAGCGCAAACGGGCTGAGGAGGCGCTGGCCGAGGCGCGCCGGCGGAGCGAGACGATCCTCGAGAGCATCACCGACGCTTTCGTGGCGGTGGACCGGGACTGGCGGTACACGTACATCAACGATCGCGCCTTGCAGGGCATGCAGGTCAGGGGCGGCGGTCCGGTGACGCGCGACGAGATGCTCGGCCGGAACATGTGGGACGCCTTCCCGGACGCCGTCGGCACGGAGATCCACCGCCGCTACCGCGAGGCCATGGGCGGGCAGCGCGCCGTCGAGTTCGAAACGTACTTCGAGCCGAGTGGCGAGTGGATCGAAGCCCACGCCTATCCGTCGGACGCGGGCCTCTCGATCTACTACCGCGACGTCAGCGAACGCAGGCGGGCCGAGGCGGAGACGCGGCGGAGCGAGACGCTGCTCGACGGGATCACCGACGCCTTCTACGCGCTCGACGCGGACTGGCGGTTCACGTACATCAACGAGCGCGCCGTCGTCGTGCTGGGAGAGAACCTGGACGAACCGCTCCCGCGCGAGGCCTACCTCGGCCGGACGGTCTGGGAGATCTTCCCGGACGTCGTCCGCACGGAGCTCGAGACCCACTTGCGCACGGCCGCGCGCGAGCGGCGGACGACAGCGTTCGATGCCCTCTACGGGCCCAGCGGGCGCTGGTTCGACGTCCACGCCTATCCGGCGGACGAGGGGCTCGTCGTCTACTTCCGGGACATCACCGAGCGCAAGCGGGCACAGGCTGAGCTCGAGCGATGGGCACGCCGGCAGGCGCTCGTCGCCGAACTGGGCCGGCGGGCGCTCGCGGGCCTGCCGGTGCAGGCGGTGTTGGACGGGGCGGTGGCGATCACGGCTCGGACGCTCGGCGCAACGCCGGTGGGGATCGCGGAGTTCCTTCCGGGCCGGGAGCTTCTCGTGCTGCGCGCCGGCGTCGGGTGGAGCGCCAGCTCAATCGGGCACGCGACCGGCCAGTCGGGCCGCGCGTCACTGGTGGGCTACACGGCCATGGCGGGCGAGCCCGTAACCTCCGAGGACCTCGCCGCGGACGAGCGCTTCGACATCTCGGCCTTCCTGACCGAGCAAGACGTGACGAGCGCCGCGACGGTCCTCGTCGCGGGCCACGAGGCGCCGTTCGGCGTCCTCTGCGCGCTCTCGAAGGAGCGCCGGGCGTTCTCGGCCGACGACGTGAACTTCCTGCAGGGGGTCGCGAACGTGATCTCGAGCGCCGTCGTACGGCTGAGGTCGGAGGAGCGGATCCTCGAGGTGCGCGACATGGAGCGCCGGCGGATCGCGCGCGACCTGCACGACGAAGCGCTTCAGGACCTGACGGACGCGCTCGCCCTGGTGGTCGCCGGGGACACGCCGGAGACGGGAACGGAGACGCTGAGGCAGGTGGCGCGCACGCTCAAGCGCGCCGGCGAGCACGTGCGCGGGGCGGTCTACGACCTCCGCCTGGGGCGGGGGAACCGGCCCTTCCGCGCGCTGCTCGACGACCTGGTTCACCTGCAACGCGCGATCTGGCTCGACGGCGAGATCGTCTTGACGGTCGGCGAGACGGTTCCCCGGGGTCCCCTCGGCCGGGACGGCACGGAGATGCTGCGCGTGGTGCGGGAGGCCCTCATCAACGCGCGCCGCCATTCGGGTGCGCAGACCATCAGCGTCGACGTGCGCGCGTCGAAGACGCGGCTGTGGGCCGAGGTGTCCGACGACGGCAGCGGCTTCGAGGCCGTCGCGGACGGAACCGGGATCCTGGGGATGCGCGAGCGGGCCGCCGTCATCGGCGGCGAACTCCTCATCCGGAGCACGCTGGGGGTTGGCACCCGCGTCCGCCTGACGATCGAGCTCGGCGACGACACGGCGCCGCCGCCGGTACGCGTCCTGCTCGTCGAGGACCACGCTGCGGTCCGCCAGGCGCTCGCCGCGATGTTCGCGCGCGAGCCCGACTTCGCCGTCGTCGGACAGGCCGCGACGTTGGCCGAGGCGCGGTCACTGCTCTCCGGCGTGGACGTCGCCGTGCTCGACCTGGGGCTGCCGGACGGCGATGGGGCCGACCTCATCAAGGAGCTCCGTGTCGTCAACCCGAGCGCTCAGGCGCTCGTGTTGACCGCCAGCGTCGACCGGGCGGACATGGCGCGGGCCGTCGAGAGCGGCGCGGCGGGAACGCTCGACAAGACGGCCCAGCTCGACGAGGTCGTCTCCGGCGTTCGGCGGCTGCGGGCGGGCGAGACGCTGCAGTCGGTGGACGACGTCGTCGACCTGCTCCGCTTCGCCGAACGCCGGCGCGAGCGCGAGCGGGAGGACCGCCTGGCGATCGAGCAACTGACCGCCCGCGAGCGCGAGGTCCTGCAAGCGCTCGCCGACGGGCTCGACAGCCAGGCGATCGCCGACCGGCTCCACATCACGATCCGCACCGAGCGCAACCACGTGGCCAATATCCTCGCCAAGCTCGGGGTGCACTCCCAGCTGCAGGCGCTCGTGTTCGCACTGCGCTACGAGCTGGTCGAGATCCGCTAGCCCGCGTTCAGCCGCGCCGAGCTGGACGCGATCGCCGCCGAGCTGGACCCGGCCTATCGACCGCTGCCGGTGTTCGCCGCCGCGACCGGCCTGCGCCCCGAGGAATGGCTCGCGCTTTGAGCGGCGCGACGTCGACCGTCGTGATCGCGCGCTCAACGTGCGCCGCACCGTCTCCGACGGAGAGCCCGTCGACCTCGGCAAGACGTCTGGGTCCCGCCGACAGGTGCCGCTTAGCCGACGTGCGCTCGCCGCGCTCGATGCCCTCCCGCCGCGGCTCAACACCCCGCTCGTCTTCCCCGCTCCGCGCGGCGGGGTCCTACGGCTCGACAACTGGCGCCGCCGCGTGTGGGCGCCCGCCGTCGAGGCGTCCGGCGTCCCGCGACCGGCGCGGATCTACGACCTGCGCTCGACGTTCGCTAGTGACGCGCTCGCGGCGGGCGTGAGCGTCTTCGAGCTCGCACGGCTGATGGGCACGAGCGTCGCGATGGTCGAGCGGTCGTACGGGGTGCTGCTCGACGGCTCCGGGGCGCGCGTCGCGGCCCGCCTCGACGCGCTCGACGCGGAGCGCGACCGGGCCACGCACGACGCGGTCGAGGACGTTTAGGCCACTATTGGGCCACGGGCCACGGGCCACGGGCCGCGGCCAGCGGTCGGCCCGGGCGGACCCCCGAAAGCACCCGATTGCGGGGTCTTCCGCCCATGCCCCCGGCAGGACTCGAACCTGCGACCCGCGGCTTAGAAGGCCGCCGCTCTATCCAGCTGAGCTACGGGGGCGCGTCGGCGAAGCGTAGTTGCGGGGGCGGCGCCGTACGCGCGAAGCTTGCGGCATGCGGTCCTTCGATCCGCGCGCGGTCGGCTCCTACGAGTGCCGGGCGTGGGAGACCTACTACCGACGCCGCTGGGTCGCCTTCCTGTGGGCCTCGGTGTGGATGGTCCGTGCCGCCTTCCGCATGAGCTGGCCGCGGACGCTGGCGGGAGCGTGGCTCGTGCTGCGCGCGAACATGAAGTGGGCGCCCTTTCCCGACAACGACCCCGACGCGGCACGGGCGCTGATGGCGCGCTTCTACCGGATGCTGGCGGCGAGCTCGGGCGAGCCGCTCGACGCGCGGCGCGCCGCGGAGCTTGAGGTCGAGTGGTGGCGTGCGCACCGCGAGGCCCAGCACGACGGCGCCGGCGGGCGTGACGAGGCCCCGGTCCGCGCGCTGCGCGACCTCTACGCCTTCAGCTACCGCGTCGACCCTGACGCGGTGCACGCCGCAGCCACATTGCGCGCCGAGGCGATGGACGTCTCGGACCGGTGGGTACGGGACGGCTGCGACCCCGAGGACCCCGCCCTCGCGCGCGAGCGAGCGCTGCTCGTCCGGTCCTACGCGGCGCTGCTCGCCGCGGTGCACCGCTGAGGCGCCCGCCTCACAGCCGTCGGGATCCGAGGGCATAGACGTCGGCGATCACGTGGGCGCGCACCCGTGACGGCAGCGTCGCGCCGGCCGGGATACGGACGCGGACGCCCGTGAGATTCCCGCGCGCGTCGGCCGCCCGTGTCGTCAGGCGCTCGTAGTCCAGCGCGACCGGCGTGCCCGTCGCTGCATCGACGAGCAGCAACCCGAGCGCGTGCTCGCGGGCGCGGAAGCGCGCGCCGCGGGCGAGTCGCACGGTGGCGACCGCCTCGCCGCCGCCCCCGCCGTTCGCCGCGCCGGGCCGGGTGAGCGCCAGGTCGCCGATCGACACCCCCGCCGGCCGCCGGTTCGCGCCCCCGCGCCCGTCGTAGCGGCGGGCGAGGAACGTCCCGCTCGCGGCGAGCGTCCCCTCGTCGTTGCAGATCCCTGTCAGGTAGAGCACCGGACCGTAGTTGGGGACGTCGACGCAAGTGACCTCGGCGTACAGGCTCGACCCCGGCAGCGCGCGACCGCGCCGGTCGAGCTGGGCGCGCAGCTCGAAGCGCCGGAAGGGCACGCGGCCGAAGGTGAAGGTCAGGCTCAGCGCGTCGGAGCGCAGCGCGAGGCTGTCGTCGCGGTAGCGCCCGGCGAGCGGGAACGCGAAGCCGCCCCTGGGGTCGGCGCGCGCGACCCCGTCGGCGCCGCGCTTGGCGCCGACCACCCACAGCAGGACCGAGCCCTCGCCGCGGGCGTCGGGCCGCGACGCGGCGACGGTGCCGGCGACGAGGTCGTAGCTGTCGAAGCCGATCTGGTTCACGCTCGGCAGCAGCGGGGGCAGCGGCACCGCGAGGCGGCTGATCTCAAGCGCCCCGACCGCCGAGGCGCCGACGCGCAGCGGCGCGCTGCGTGTCTGCGCCCTGCCGGTGCGAAAGCGCAGCACGTCGGAGAAGGTCCCCGTCGGCTTGGCCCCCACCACCGTGTTGCCCTGCGGCGTGCCGCCGGTCAGCACCGGGCCGCGCACCCGCAGGCCGTACTCGCGGCCGGGGGCGAGGAAGCCGGTGGGCACGACGTGGAGGAAGTGGCCGTCCCCCGAGAGCTGGGCGGTGAACGGGAAGGGCGGATCGGCCTCGACGAGCGAGGCCGCGTTCGGATCGGGTCCCATGGCAGCATCGACCGTCCTCCCCCGTCGCCGAACGACGAGCCGCACGTTCAGCGTCGAGGAGGGCGACAGCGTCGGGCGCGCCCCGTCCGCGAGCGTGGTCCCGCCGCTGGTCACCCAGCGCACCTGGGTCGCGTCGTCGGGGAACGCCTCCTTGGGTGACGTCGTGCAGCGCGGGTCGCGGCGGCGCAGGCAGTAGTCGTAGGGCACGTAGGTGAGCAGGCCGTGCTCGCCGCCGAGGTAGACGCCGCGCGGGCCCAGGGCGGGCGAGCCGTTGAGATCGTTGCGGTCGGCCAGCACGGGGTCGGCCGGCGTCGTGTCGTAGGACCAGCGCCGGGCGCCGGTCCGTGCGTCGAGCGCGTAGAGCGAGCCGTTGCCCGAGCCGACGTAGACGGCCGAGCGACCGCCGGGCAGGCGACCGAGCACCGGCGAGGAGCGGACCACGTCGCCGGTGTCGTAGCGCCACAGCAGCCTGCCGACCGGCGAAAGCGCGTAGACCGAGCCGTCGGTCGAGCCGACGACCACGGCGCGGACGCCGCCGCGGGCGTCCTCGAGCAGCACGGGCGAGGAGTACACGTGGTCGGTCGTGGCGAACGACCACCGCACCGCGCCCGTCCGTGCGTCGAGCGCGTAGACGCGACCGTCGAAGGAGCCGATGTACAGCGTGCGCTCGTCGCGCGAGAGCGCCGGCGAGGAGGTCACGAAGCCCACCGTCGCCGTGCTCCACAACCTGCGGCCCCTCGCGTCGAGCCCGTACACGCTGAGGTCGAGCGAGCCCCAGAAGGTGCGCCCGTCGCGCGCGATCGCGGGCGCCGTCCACACCGAGTTGCCCGCCTGGAAGACCCAGCGCCGCCGGCCTCGAGGGGAGATCGCGTACGCCCCCCCACCGGTGTTGCCGGCGAAGATCGTGCCGCCGAAGCCGGTGACCGCGTTGCCCTCCCACCAGTTGACGAGCTGGCCCGTCGCGGGCGGGCGCGAGGCGCGGTAGCGCCACAGAGTGCGCGCGCCGGGTGAGAGCCGCCGCGCGTCGGTGCGCAGGCGGTAGAGGTACTCATCGCCCGAGCCCACC
Source organism: uncultured Actinomycetes bacterium (assembly GCA_963728925.1). GTDB lineage: Bacteria > Actinomycetota > Thermoleophilia > Solirubrobacterales > Solirubrobacteraceae > JBBPZA01. Next base: position 69,532 of record CAVSMB010000015.1, read on the forward strand.
GTCACCGCATCGGGGGTAAGCGTCGCCGCCGAGTCGATGATCTCGCCGGTGCGAAAGCGCCAGCGCTCGTGCCCGGCCCCGGCGATGGCGTAGAAGGAGCGGTCGGCCGAGCCGACGTACGCCGTGCCGTCGCCGCCGAGAACGGGGGTCGAGAAGATTCCCTTGCCCGTCCGGAACGCCCACGGCCGGTCGCCGCGGTAGCGGCCGACGATCGGGCTCGCCCCCGTGTTGCGCCGGTCGCGTCGCATGGAGGGCCACGGCGAGTCCTGCTCGACCGGCACCTCGTAGCGGTAGTCCTTCGCGGGCGCGGCGGCGGGGACGAGCAGAAGCGGGAGGAGGGCAAGAGCAGCCGCGCGGCGCACGCCGCGCACCCTATCCGGGCGCGTCGGCCACGCTCGGCACTGCCTCGGGCTCCGCCTCCGTCTGCTCCTGCGCCGGGCGGTCGCCGCGCAGGAGCAGCAACGTGAGCACGACGCCCAGCGCGGCCAGGCCGACCCCGAGCAGGAAGACCTCGTTGAGGGCGGCCGTGTAGGCGGCCTCGTAGACATCGGGGAGGCGGCCACGCGCCGACGCTCCGACGGCGCGGGCGGCGGCCCCCACGTCGCCGTCCGCGAGCAGCGCGGCCGCGCGCCGCGCCGCGTCGCCGGCCACCCCGAGGTCGCCGAGGCGCTCGCGAAGGCCGCCCTCGAGCCTTCCCTCCAGCACCGCGCCGAGCGCGGCGATGCCGCCCGCGATGCCGAGCTGGCGCGCGGTGTTGTTGACCCCCGAGGCCATCCCGCTCCGCGAGGGCGGCACGGACGACAGCGCGGCGACGGTCATCGTCGGGTTGACCAGCCCGGCGCCGATGCCGAAGACCACGAGCCCGGGCAGCAGGTGCAGGGCGCCGTCGCCCGCTGCGACGCCGTGCATGAGCACGAGGCCGACGCCGTTGAGCGCGAGCCCTGCGGCCAGCGTCGTTCGCGTCCCGAAGCGGCGCGCGGCGGGCGCAGCGAGCAGCGACAGTGCGAACGCACCGATCGCGAAGGGCAGCAGGGCGAGGCCGGACTGCGTCGGCGAGAGGTCGACGACGTTGAGGAGGAAGAGCGAGATGTAGACGAGCGGGGCGAAGCCGGCCGCCGCGAAGAGCAGAGCGACGACGCTCGAGCCGACGAAGACGCGATTGCGCATGAGCTCGGGCGCGACGATCGGATGGGCGACGCGGTGCTCGGCGACCAGGAAGGCGAGGAGGAAGGCGACGCCGCCGAGCGCGCCGGCGACGACCACCGGGCTCCCCCACCCCAGCGCGTTGCCCCGCAGGAGCACGAAGACGAGGAGGAACAGACCGACGGTGAGAAGGCCGGTGCCGACCCAGTCGACGCCGGCGCTCTGGACGTCGCGCGACTCGCGCAGATGGCGGACGCCGAGCACGAGGGTCGGCACGGCCAGGGCAACGCAGAAGGCGAACTCGGCGCGCCACCCGATCGTGTCGACCAGCACCCCGCCGACCAGCGGGCCGAGCGCGATCGCGCCGGCGACGCTCGCGCCCCACACGCCGACCGCGCTGGCCCGCTGTGCGCCTGAGTACTCGGCCGCGATGAGCGCGAGGGCGCTGGGGAACATCGCCGCCGCGCCGAGCCCCTGGAGCACGCGACCGAGCACGAGCATCGCCGGAGAGCCCGCGACGGCGCAGACCAGGCACGCGAGGGCGAAGCCGGCGAGGCCCGAGACGAAGAGCCGCTTGCGCCCGTAGCGGTCGCCCAGCCCGCCGCCGGCGAGCAGCAGCGAGGCGAGCACGAGCGCGTAGGCGGAGAGCACCCACTGCAGGTCCGTGAAGGACGCGCCGAGGTTCGCCGCTATGTCGGGCAGCGCGACGTTTGGGGCGGTGACGTTGAAGAGCAGCAGCGCCGAGGCGACGCAGACCACCAGGAGTGTCCAGCGCTGGCAGCGGATCCGCGCGGCGGCCGCCTCGCCCTCGGGCGCCGGGAAATGCCGGGCCTCGGGGTGAGGAGGGCACGCCCCCGTCCCGGCCGGAAGGACCACGCGGGCCATGCGCTCGACCCTAGCGGCGAGGCCAACCCGCGCCGTCGACGCCCGCGGGCTCCCATCCCCGCGTGCTGTAGCGTCGCGCGTACATGGCCGTCCTCCTCGCGCTCGCGGCGGCGCTGTGCTTCGCTGCGGGCACGGTGCTGCAGCAGAAGGTGGCGGCCCAGGCGTCTGGCGACGACGCGGTCAGCGCCGGCTTCCTCGTGCGGCTGGCGCGCGAGCCGCTGTGGCTGGCGGGCATCGCCGTGGACGGCCTGGGCTTCGTCTTCCAGGCCCTCGCGCTGAAGGTCGGGCAGCTGGCCGTCGTCCAGCCGCTGCTCGCCGCGACGATCGTCTTCGCGCTGCCGATGGGCGCAGCGCTCACCGGCAAGCGGATCGGCCGCCGTGAGCTGATCGGGGCGCTCGCGGTGACCGGCGGGCTCGCGCTGTTCCTCGTGACGAGCAACCCGAGCGACGGGCGCGACGGGGCCCCACTCGGAGACTGGCTCCTTGCGGCCGCCGTCCTCGGGCCGCTGAGCGCGGCCCTCTTCCTGATCGGGATGCGCTCGCAGGGCCGCCGGCGCGCGACCTACTTCGGGCTCGCCGCCGGCGTGCTCTTCGGGGTCAGCGCGGCGCTCACCAAGACCACCGTCGACCAGTTGTCGGAGGGCATTCCCCACCTGGTGCTCTCCTGGCAGCTCTACGCGCTGATCGCCGTCGGCTACGCGAGCGTCAGCCTGAGCTCGGCGTCCCTGCAGACCGGCGAGCTCGCGCCGGCGATCGCCACCTCGATGGCCCTCGACCCGATCACGAGCCTCGTGCTCGGCGTGACGCTGTTCGAGGAGTCGCTGCGCAGTGGCGCGTTCGCCGTCGCCGCGGCGGTGGTCGGCCTCGGCGTCATGATCGGCGGCATCACGCTGCTGGCCGCAGACGAACGTGGTGACGGGCGTGCCCGAAGAAGATCGTCAGTCCGATCGCCCGCCAGGCCGGCAACCGCAGCCACGTCGCCGGAGGGAGGGTGACCATCAGCGCCAGCGCGCTGATCGAGACCAGGTCGCCAAGCACGCTGGCATCCCGCCGAATTGTGCCGACGCCCTGCGGGCGGTCAGCCGACTGCGGGCGGCCTCATCTACCTTGGACCTCAGGACAGCTACCCCAGCGCGGGGCCGTTACGGGCGGCGCGCTGGGCGGCGCCGGTGGCCGGCACTTGGGAGATCGTGTGCTCGGCGAGCGCGGTGATCGTCAGGCTCGGGTTCACACCTGGGTTGGCGGGCAGCGCCGAGCCATCGGTGATCAGTAGGTTCTGGTAGCCGAACACCTGGCCGTGCGCGTCGATAACGCCCTGGGAGGCGTCGCCGGCGATGACCGCGCCGCCGAGGATGTGCGCGGTCGTCGGAACGTTGAACAGCGCCTCAGTGGTTCCGCTCTGCGGGGTGCCGCCGATGCGCTCGGCCAGCCACTGCGCCGCGCGATTGGCGGCGGGGATGAACGTGGGGTTGGGGTTCGCGGCGTCCTGCTCGGTCGTGATCCGCACGCCGCCGCCGAAGCGCCGTGGGCGGGGCGTAAACCGCAGCGCGCTGTCGACCGTCTGCATCACGAGCACGATCAGCGTACGCCGCGACCAGTTCGGCGTGGCGAGCAGGCGCGCGAAGCTCACGGGATGGCGGGCGATCGCGTCCAGCCAGCGCAGCGGCCGGGTGACCCGCGTGCCATCGCCCACCAGCGCGGTGAACATCGTTTTCATCGCGCCGCCGCCGCGCCCGTATGTCACCAGCTCGATGTGCGTGTCGGGATCCGGGTAGATGCTGGAGCTGATCGCCACCGAGGCGGTAAAGTCGCGCGCGTCGTCGGGCGCGGTGACGGCGACGATCGACTCGCTGTTGGTGCGGACCAAGTGGCCGAGGCGCTCAGAGACGCGCGGTAGCGAACCGCGGTGCCGGCAGCTCGCCAGCAGCCGGTTGGTGCCCAGCGCGCCGGCGGCGAGAACGACGCCACCGGCGGTGATCGTCTCGCCTCGGCCACGCCGCAGCGCCCCGCTGCGCACGTGCGTGACCGCGTACCCCTCAGACCCGTCGGCGGCGCCCAGCGGCCGCACGTCGGTGACCGTCCGCTCCGCGTCGATCCTCACCCCCAGGCGCTCGGCGAACCACAGATAGTTCTTCACCAGCGTGTTCTTGGCCCCGTGGCGGCAGCCGACCATGCACTCGCCGCAGCGGATGCAGCCGGTACGGGCCGGACCCTCCCCGCCGAAATACGGATCGGGGTGCTCAACGTCAGGCTCACCGAGATAGACGCCCACGCGTGTGTGGCCGTAGGTCTCCGCTACGCCCAGCTCCGCGGCGAGCTCGCGCAAGAGGATGTCGCCGTCGGAGTCGAACATCACGTCGGTCACGCCGAGCATCCGCTCAGCGGTGTCGTATCGCGGGGCGAGATCGGCCTTCCAGTCGGCCAGGTCGCGCCAGCGCGGGTCCTGAAAGAACGCGTCGCGGGCGCGATACAGCGTGTTGGCGTAGCCGAGGCTGCCGCCGCCGACGCCCGCGCCCGACACGATCAGGATGTCCGGGAACAGCGTCATCCGCATGATCCCGCGCAGGCCAAGCCGCGGCGCGAAGAAGTAGCGCCGGGCGTCCCAGGTGCTGCGCGCGAAGTCCTCATCGCGGAAGCGCAACCCGCTCTCCAGCACCCGCACCGAGTAGCCCTTCTCGGCCAGCCGCAGCGCGGCGACGCTGCCGCCGAAGCCCGAGCCGATGACGACCCAATCGACATCCATAGTCCGTGACATCGCCGTCCCCACCCTAGGCGATCGACGCGATCGATGAGTAGCGGGACGGGTCGTGGCAGCGTCCCCTTCGTGCTTTGCGGCCCTGCAGGGTCGGCTCTCAATAGATCGCGCGGGGCGGACCAGAGTGTCTTGCGGGGCTCGGGGGCTCAATCAGGCGGTCGGCCGCCGTAGGGGTGGCGAGGCCATGACAACACGCGAGCTCGCTCGAGCGTCCGCGTCGCGCCGGGGTCGCGGGCGCACGCTTTGGAGTGCGCGGCGGGGCTCATGCCGCCAGCTTCTCTTTCGCGCTCGCGCGGCTGGGATGACCGCGACGATCTCGCCCTCGCTGGCGGCGTCGGGGTGAGCGGTCGGCCGGTCGAGGAGCAGCAGCGGCGTGTGCTCGAGGAACGTGGTCACGAAGATGCCGGCGCCCACGACGCTCGCGACGCCCAGCGTCGTAAGGCTGAACGTCTCGACCTCGGCGGAGTCCAGGCGCCCTCGATCCACCTCGGCCTGGTCGAGGACTGCTCCGAGCCGGCCGGGCTGGCGCGTCGCCGCCATGACCGGGATGATCCCAGCGGTGGGAGACGCCCGGATCAGCGCCCACGGCGGTGCGCGGACCGAGGACGGGTTCGTCGCGCGTGAGCGCGAGCGCCGCCTGGCCAAGCTCGACGCGCTCGCCTCGCAGGGCATCACCCCCTATCCCGTCCGCTACGACCGCGACACGGCCGTCGGCGAGCTGCGCGGACGCTTCGCCGGCCTCGAGCCCGGCGCCGAGACCGACACGAGCGCGAGGCTCGCCGGGCGCGTGCTGCTGATCCGCCGTCACGGAGGACTCGTCTTCGCCGACGTGCACGACCAGACCGGGACGATCCAGCTGCTCGCCTCTCGCGACGACCTCGGCGCCGGCGCCCACGCGCGCTTCGCGCAGCTCGATCGCGGCGACTGGATCGGCGTGGAGGGCAGCGTCATGGCCACGCGCCGCGGCGAGCTGTCGCTGCGCGTGCGCGACTTCGCGCTGCTCTCCAAGGCCCTGCGAGCGCTCCCCGACAAGCATCTCGACCGCCTCGTCATGCTGATCGCCGGGGCGGAGGCGATCCGCGACGTCATCCTCTTCCCCGCCATGCGCCCAGAGGAGCGCGTCGGCGAGCGTGCCTCGCACGCGGGCCTCTCCTCCGAGCGCGTCCCGTCGGCGGCTACGCTCGCGGCGCAGGCGCACGAAGCCGCGTCGGCGGACGGGGCCGCGCCGGGAGAGGCCGCGCCCGGAGAGGCCGGGCGCGCGGGTCACGCCGCGGCGGCGGCCAGGGCCTCGGCCCCACTCGCGCGGGCTGCAACCGTCGCCCTCCCCCGCCCCGGCACGGTCCGGCTGCTCGCGTGGCTCACCGCACTCGCCGGCGTGTTCTCTCTGCTCCCCCTGCTCCCCGTCTTGCGCGACAGCCTCGGGCTCGTCGACGACGACCTGCTCTCGTCCTCGGGGCGCGCGGCCGCGCACGTCGCCACCGTGCTCATCGGCCTGCTGCTCATCCACGTCGCGCCCCAGCTCGCGCGCCGCAAACGCCGCGCGTGGGTGGTGGCGCTCGTGCTCTTCGCCGCCGGCGCGGCGCTCCACGTGCTCAAGGGGCCCGATCCGCTGGCCGTTCTGGCCGCGGTCGCGATGCTCGTCGCGCTCGTGTGGTTCCGCGTGGCGTTCTTCGCCCGCGGCGACCCCGCCTCGCTGCTCTCCGTGCTGCGCTTCGTGCCGACCTACCTCGCCGCGGTGCTCGCCTTCGGCGTCGTGTCTCTGCTCATCGAGCAGGACAAGGTGTCCCCCGGGCTCACCGTCGGCGGCGTGCTGCGGACCGTGTTCGGCGGCCTCGTGGGGCTGAACGGGCCCTACACCTACTCGGGGCCCTTCTTCGACGACTTCTTCGGAGCGGCGCTGCTCGCGCTCGGCATCGCCGGGCTCGCCATCACCTGCGTGCTCGTCTTCCGCAGCGTGACCCAAGGCAATGCTCCCAGCGTCGCCGACCGCGACCGCGCTCGCGAGCTCGTGCGCCGCTACGGCTCGGACACGCTCGCGCCCTTCGCGCTGCGCAGCGACAACAGCTACTTCTTCGCGAGCGACGGGGAGGCGATGATCGCCTACTCGTTCGTCGCGGGCTACGCGCTCGTCGCGGCCGATCCCGTCGGCGCGCCGGCCTCAGTGCCGCTGGTCCTCGACGAGTTCCTCGGCTTCTGCCGCGCTCGCGCCTGGCACGTCGCCTTCCTGGCCGTGCGCGAGGCCGACCTTCCGCTCTACCGGCGCTACGGCTTCACCAGCGTCTACCTCGGCGACGAGGCCATCATCCGCTGTGACAGCTTCACCCTCGAGGGCGCGGCGATGAAGCAGGCGCGCGCGGCGGTCAAGCGCGTCGGCCGCGACCATCACTTCCGCCTCGTGCGCGCGACCGACGCCTCGCCTGCCCTGCGCGCGCAGCTCAACGAGATGCGCGAGCGCTGGCGCGGCAAGGCGCCCGAGCGCGGCTTCACGATGGAGCTCGGCTGCGGCGTGAAGGGCGAGGACCCCGACTTCCTCCTCGCTCTCGCTCTCGACCACGACGAGCGCCCGGTGGGCTTCCTGCGCCTCGTGCCCTGCTACGGGGACGACCCCGGGTCCTCGCTGGACCTCATGCAGCGCGAGCCCGACGCCCCGAACGGCGTGACCGAGTTCCTGATCGCGAACGCGGCCCTCGCGCTCGGCGAGCGCGGCTTCCGGAGGCTGTCCATGAACTTCGCGGCGTGGGGCCGGCTGTTCGACTCGAGCGCTTCCTTGTCGTTTCCCCAGCGGGCCCTCAAAGCCGTGGCCGAGGCGCTCAACCCGTTCTTGCAGATCAAGTCGCTGCGCGACTTCAATGAGAAGTTCGCCCCCGCGTGGCTGCCGCGCTCGATCGTGATCGAGGATCCCTCCGCGATGGCCCGCGTGGGCCTGCTGTACGCCAGCGTCGAGGGCTTCCTCACCCTGCCGGTGGTCGGGCGCTACCTCGTCCCGCCGCTGCGCTCGGACGCGGGCTGAGAACCCGCCGGCGCGCGGTGAGGAGCAGGAAGCCGGCGCCCAGCGCGAACGCCACCGGATGCTCGATCGCGTACCAGTCGAAGGAGAACGGAAGCACGACCAGGAACGCGGCCAGCGTCGCGGCGGCGATGAGCCGGTCGGCCCGCGTCCCGGAGCCGTCGCGGATCCGCAGCAGAGCGCCCGCGAACAGCGCCCCGACGGTGCCGGCGACCGACGCACGAGATGCCGAAGTCGCGCCGGTCGGTGACCCGCTCGGCCTGCGCCCAGCCCGCCGCCAGGGCGACGGCCATGACCGCGTAGGCGATCAGCGCCGAGCCGACGTGGCCCGACAGCGCCGCGCCCCACCACGCGCGGATCCCGTGGCGCGCGACGACGAGCGCGGCGATCGCGGCGGCGACGGCGATCTGCGCGAGCGGCAAGTCGCCGTCGACGACCAGGGCCGCTGGAGAGCAGCCGTTCGAGCTGGCCGCGCGCGACCGAGAGCGGCATCGAGGCGACGTCGCCGGGATCGATACCGCCGAACAGCCCCGGCCAGACGAGGATGAGCACGAGCGCGGCGAAGTAGGCGAGCGCGAGCGCCACGAGCGCCCGGTCGACCCGCCGTGCCCCGTTCCGCCATCCCGCCATCCACCGGACGCTAGTAGTGGCCGGCGGCCCGGGCTCGTAGAGTCCGCGCCATGAGCGGCTCGCTCATGCACGCCGAGATGGCGGAGCAGCCCGCGGTCCTCGCCCGGCTCGCCGAGCGCTTCGACGAGGACGTCGCCCGCGTCGGCGCCGTGGTCCCGCGTCCGCTCGCCGGGGTGGTCTTCGTCGCCCGCGGTTCTTCCGACAACGCCGCGGTCTACGGCCGCTATCTGGCAGAGCTCGCCGCCGGGAGGCCGGCCGGGCTGGCCGCGCCGAGCCTCCACACCCTCTACCAAGCGCCGGTCGACGCGAGCGGCTACCTCGTCGTGGCGCTCAGCCAGTCCGGCGCCACGCCGGAGATCGTGACCGTCTGCGAGCGGCTGCGAGCTGCGGGCGCGCGCTCGGTCGCGATCGTCAACGACGAGGACGCGCCGCTCGCGCGCTGCACCGACACGCTGCTCGCGCTGGGCGCCGGCCCCGAGCGCGCGGTGCCGGCCACCAAGACGGTGACCGCGCAGCTGCTCGCCGCCGCCGTCGTCGCGGCGGCGCTCGGCCCGGTGCCCTTCACCGCGGAGGATCTGCGCGCCCTGCCCCGGGCGGTCGGCGCCGTCCTGGCCGACCCGGCGCCCGCCGAGGCGCTCGCCGCGCTGTGGGCGCCGGCCGGCCGGCTCGTCGTCGCAGCCCGCGGACTGCTCTACGCGGCCGCGCTCGAGGCCGCCCTGAAGATCAAGGAGACGACCGGGGTGCTCGCCGAGGGGCTGTCCACGGCCGACCTGCGCCACGGCCCGATCGCCGCCGTCGATCGCGACGTGCCGGCGTTGCTGCTCGACGGAGGCGGCCCCGGGGCGCCCGACGTCCGCGAGCTCGCCGACCAGCTGCGCGAGCGCGGAGCGCCCGTCGCGGTGTGCGGGACGGGCGACGACGACGCGCTCGACCTCCCCGCCGCGACGCCCGAGGCGCTCGCCGTCGTCACCGCCACCGTCCGCGCCCAGCAGCTCGCGCTCGCGCTCGCCGGCGCCCGCGGCCGTGACGCCGACGCGCCGCCCGGGTTGTCGAAGGTGACGGTGACGGAGTGACGAGGACCCAGACCGTCGCGATCCTCGGCGGCGGGGTGGCCGGCATGAGCGCCGCGCACGAGCTCGCCGAGCGCGGGTTCGCGGTCACCGTCTACGAGCAGCGGACGATCGCCGGTGGCAAGGCGCGCAGCATGCCGGCGCCCGGCACGGGGACCGGCCGGCGCCCCGACCTGCCTGCCGAGCACGGCTTCCGCTTCTTCCCCGGCTTCTACCGGCACCTGCCCGACACGATGCGGCGCATCCCGGTGGCGGGCCGCGCGAACGGCGTCTTCGACCACCTCGTCCCCGCCACCCGCCTGGAGGTCGCGCGAGCGCCCGGCCACGACGTCCAGCTGCCGGCGCACTTCCCGGCGACGGCGGGCGACCTCGCGACGCTGCTGGCCGCGGCGACGCGCGCCGGCAACGGCGTGCCCCCGTTGGAGATGCTGCTGTTCGCCCAGCGCCTGCTCGTGCTGCTCACGAGCTGCGACGAGCGGCGCTTCGCCGAGTACGAGCACCAGTCGTGGTGGGAGTTCTCGGGCGCGGCGCACGGCTCGGAGGCCTACCGGACCTTCCTCGCCGACGGCGTCACGCGCTCGCTGGTCGCGGCGCGCGCGCGGGAGATGAGCGCGCGCACCGGCGGCTACATCCTGCTCCAGCTCCTGCTCGACCTCCTGACCCCCGGCCGCCAGGCCGACCGCCTGCTTGACGGGCCAACCAACTGGGTGTGGATCGACCCCTGGCTCGAGCACCTCCGCGTGCTCGGAGTGGACTACCGGACCGAGGCGCTCGTGCGGCGCATCAACTGCCGGCAGGGACGGATCACCGGCGTCCTGGTCGGCGAGCCACGGGGCGACCGCACCGTGACCGCCGACCACTACGTGTGCGCGCTTCCGGTTGAGGTGATGGCCCGGCTGCACACCGGCGCGCTCGCCCGCGGCGAGCCGCGACTCGCCAGGCTTGCCTCGCTGCGGACGCGCTGGATGAACGGGATGATGTTCTACCTCGCGACCGACGTCCCAATCGCGCACGGCCACACGATCTACATGGACTCGCCGTGGGCGCTGACCTCGATCTCCCAGCGCCAGTTCTGGCGCGACGTGGAGTTCGCCGGGCTCGGGGACGGCACCGTGCGGGGGATCCTCTCGGTCGACATCTCGGACTGGTTCGCGCCCGGCCTGTCAGGCAAGGCCGCGAGCGAGTGCTCGAGCAGGGAGGAGATCCGCGACGAGGTGTGGGCCCAGCTCAAGGCCCATCTCAACGACGGCCGGCGACCGCTTCTCGAGGACTCAAACCTGCGCGGCTTCTACCTCGACGACGACATCGTGCTGCCCAACAACGAGAACACCGTGACCAACCTGGAGCCGCTGCTCATCAACACCACGGGCTCCTGGGACCGCCGGCCCGACGCGGTCACGAGCATCGAGAACCTGTTCCTCGCCTCGGACTACGTGCGCACCCACACCGACCTCGCGACGATGGAGGGCGCCAACGAGGCGGCGCGCCGCGCGGTCAACGGGATCCTGGACGCAGCCGGCTCGGACGAGCCGCGCTGCCCGATCTGGCCGCTGCACGAGCCGCGCGTCTTCGCGCCTTCGCGCGCGGCCGACCGCGGGCTCTTCGCCCTCGGGCTGCCGCATCCGGGGCGGGCACTGGCCGGCCTGGCGTGAGCCGTCCAGGGGTGGCGGGCGCCCCGACGTGAAGGTACCTTGCCCTCGATGGCCCGAGTCCGACCCGAGACGCAATACACGTGGTCGGCCGGCTCGGCCATCGCCTACCAGGTGTTCGGCGACGGTCCCGTCGAGCTCGTGGTGGCGGCCGGCCCCGCCTCGCAGAGCGAGCACTTCTGGCAGGAGCCGACCGCCGTGCGCTTCTACGAGCGCCTCGCCTCCTTCGCGCGCGTGGCGATCTTCGACCACCGGGGCACGGGCGCCTCCGACCCGTTGCCGGGGCCGCCGACCCTCGAGCAGCAGATGGAGGATCTCGACGCGGTCATCGCTGCCGTCGGCTTCGACACGCCGGCCGTCTACGCCGAGTCCGACGCGACGCGGATGGTCGCCATGTGGGCCGCGACTCACCCCGACCGCCTCTCGCGATTGGTCGCCTACGGCGCCTCGGCGGTCGGCGCCGCCGTCCTCACGCCGGAGCTCAGCGAGCGCGTGCTGCAGATGGCCACCGACATGTGGGGCCAGGGCGAGCTCACCGCGGTCTTCGCGCCGTCGATGGCCGACGACGAGCGCTTCCGCCAGTGGATCGCGAGCATGGAGCGCCACGCCGCCAGCCCCGGCATGGCACGCAAGATCATCCGCATGAACATGGAGACCGACGTGCGCCCGGTGCTCTCGACCATCCGCACGCCGACCCTCGTCCTGCACCGGCGCGGCGACACTCTGACGCCGGTGGAGGTCGGCCGCCAGTTCGCCGACGCCATCCCGGACGCCCGCTTCGTGGAGCTCGACGGGATCGACAACCTGTCGCTCGTCGGCGACAGCGAGGCGATCCTCAACGAGGTCGAGGAGTTCCTCACCGGAGAGCTACGCCACCACCCGACCAACCGCGTGCTCGCGACGGTCCTGTTCACCGACATCGTCGGCGCCACCGAGCGGGCCGCGGGCATGGGGGATCGGCGCTGGTACGACCTCATCGCCGAGCACGACCGCCGCGTGCGGCGCGAGCTCGTTCGCTGGCGCGGCGAGGAGGTCAAGACCGTCGGCGACGGCTTCGTCGCCACCTTCGACGGGCCGGCCCGGGGCATCCGCTGCGCGACATCGATCCGCGACCGCGTCGACGAGCTCGGGCTGCGCGCGCGGGCCGGCCTGCACACCGGCGAGATCGACGTCGCCGAGGACGACATCCGCGGGATGACCGTGCATATCGGCGCGCGCGTGGGTGCGCGTGCCGGTCCCGGCGAGGTGCTCGTGTCGGGGACGGTCAAGGACCTCGTGGTCGGCTCGGGCCTGGACTTCAAGGACCGCGGCGAGCACGAGCTCAAGGGCGTCCCGGGCGTCTGGCGGCTCTACGCGGTGGACGGCTGAAGCGGTGGAGGCGGCGGCATCCACGACCCGCAAGGCGCAGGCCCACGCGCTCTTCGCCGGCCTTCCGCGGCGCTACGACGCCGCGGGGGCGGCGCTGAGCTTCGGCCAGGACCCCCGCTGGCGTCACGCGCTCGTCAACGCCCTGCGTCCCGGGACCGACGAGCGCGTGCTCGACGTGGCGACCGGCACGGGCCTCGTCGCCTCCGAGCTCGTGCGCCGCTTCGGGCCGCGGGTCGTGGGGGTCGACCAGAGCGAGCCGATGCTCGCCCGCGCCCGCGTGCGCATCGCCGGTGACCCGCTGCTCGCGGCGCGCATCGAGCTCGTCCGCGGCGAGGCGGAGGCGTTGCCGTTCGCCGACGCGAGCTTCGACGCGCTGTCGTTCACCTACCTGCTCCGCTACGTCGAGGACCCGGACGCGACGCTGCGCGAGCTCGCGCGCGTCGTGCGACCGGGCGGGCGGGTGGCCTCGCTGGATTTCGGGCTTCCACCGGCCGGCCCGCCGCGGTGGCTGTGGCGGATGTACACGCGGGCGGTGATGCCCACCGCCGGGCGGGCGATCTCGCGCGACTGGTACGAGGTGTGCCGCTTCCTGGGGCCGAGCATCGAGCGCCTGTACCGCGAGCGTCCGCTCGAGGACACGGCGCGCCGCTGGGAAGCGGCGGGGATCGAGCAGGTCCGCGTGCGCCGTATGAGCTTCGGCGCGGGGGTTGTCGTCGACGGGGTGCGGAGCGATGGCGGCCAGCCGGCGACTTGAGCGCCCCGCCTTCTACGCCCTGCGCCCCGGCGGCTGGCGCGACGTGGTCACCGTGCTGCACCTGCCCTACACGGCCTGGCACCTCAGCTACGTCGCGATCGGCGCGGCCCTCGCGCCGACCTTTCACGGCGGGCGCCTGCTCGCTGCCCTCGCCGCGTTCTTCCTCGCGGTCGGCATCGGGGCGCACGCCCTCGACGAGCTCCAGGGTCGGCCGCTGCGCACGCGCCTGTCGGACGGCGCCCTGCGGGCGATGGCCGCGGCGAGCCTCACCGCGGCCATCGGCATCGGCGTCGCGGGCTGCGTGATCGTCTCCGCCACGCTGCTGCCCTTCGTGGTCCTCGGCGCTTTCCTCGCGGTCGCCTACAACCTCGAGCTGTTCGGGGGCCGCCTACACAGCGACGCCTGGTTCGCGCTCGCGTGGGGCGCGTTCCCCGTGCTCACCGGCTACTGGGCGTGCGCCCTGACCCTGCGCGTGGAGGCGCTGCTCGCCGCCGCGGCGTGCGCGGCCCTGAGCCTGGGCCAGCGGCGGCTGAGCACCCCGGTGCGTGAGCTGCGGCGCCGCACCGAGGCGGTCTCGGGGGAGCAGCGCCTGCGCGACGGGACCGTCCGCACGCTCGACGCCCAAGGCCTTGCCGCGCCACTCGAAGGGGCGCTGCGCGCGCTCTGCGTCGGGGTGGTGCTGTTGGCGGGGGCGCTGGTCGGGACGCGGCTGTGAGCCACCCGAGGCGCTCAGCGATGCGCGGCACGCCGGCCGAGAGCCCAGGTGGTGGCCTCGGCGAAGCTGACCCCGAGCAGCGAGCCGATGATCACGTCGCCGGGGTAGTGAACGCCGGTGTGCACGCGCGAGTAGGCGACGAGCGCCGCGAGCCCGCGCAGCGGCACCGCCGCGTTCGGCCACCGCGCGGCGACACCGCTCGCGAAGGCGAAGGCCGACGCCGAGTGTCCCGAGGGGAACGAGCTCGAGACCGGCATCCTCACCTGTCGCGCGAGCGGGACCTCGTGGATGGCCCGGTCGGGCCGCCGGCGGCGCCAGAGCGGCTTGACGGCGACGTTGACGACGGTCGCGGTGACGGCGATCGACGCGAGCCCGTCCGCGGCGGCGCGCCTCCCGCGGCGCCCGCCGGCCACTGCGAGCCCCGCCGAGGCCGCGAGCGAGAGCTTGGAGTAGTCCGCCGCCCGCGAGAGCCGGCTCATCGCCCGGTCGAGCGTCGGCGTCGGTGTGCGCGCGATCGCCGCGTAGACCGCCACGTCCACCCGCTCGGCCTCGATGAGCCACCGTGGGCCCCGTGCCGGTGGTGCGACGGGATCGGCGTCGGGCGCGTTCACCAGGGGCTCATCGTATGACCCGGCGCCTCGCGGCCGTCGCCGCCCTGCTGCTTGCCGCCGCGTCGCTCGTCGCCGGGGTGCTGCTGGCCATCGGGAACCTCGGCGAGCAGCTGCTCGCGATCGCCCTCATCGTCCTGGCGCTGCTCGTCGCGGTCCATGGCGTGCTGCGGCGCGGGGTCGCGCGCGCGGCGGGGCTCGGGGTCGCGGCGCTCCTGGCCGTTGCCGCGGCCGTGGTGGTGGTGCGCTTCGATCTGCTGTGGAACCTCGCCGTGATCGCCGGCTTCGGTCTCGCCGCCGCGGCCGCGACCGCCGCACTGTCGGCCCGCAATCCGCTACCGCGCGGCAGGCGCCCGGCGCGAGCCGTGTTGTTCATGAACCCCCGCTCGGGCGGGGGCAAGGCGCAGCGCTTCCACCTCGGCGACGAGGCGCGGGCACGCGACATCGAGGCGATCGAGCTGACGCCGGGCGACGATCTTCGCGAGCTCGTCTCGACCGCGGTGCGGGGCGGCGCGGACGGCCTCGCGATGGCCGGCGGCGACGGCAGCCAGGCGATCGTCGCTGCCATCGCCGCCGAGCACGGGCTGCCCTACGCGTGCATTCCCTCGGGCACGCGCAACCACTTCGCGCTCGACCTCGGCGTCGACCGCAACGACGTCGTCGGCGCCCTCGACGCCTTCGTTGACGGCGGTGAGCGCCTGGTCGACCTCGCCGAGGTCAACGGCCGCGTGTTCGTGAACAACGTCTCGCTCGGGCTCTACGCCACCGCCGTGCAGCGCGAGGGCTACCGCGACGCCAAGCTGCGCACCCTGCTCGACACCGTGCCCGACGTGCTGGGACCCCAGGGCAAGGCGCTCGACCTCCGCTGGACGGGTCCGCACGGCACCGCGCACACGACCGGCGCGGCGATCCTCGTGTCCAACAACCCCTACCGGCTGGGTCGTGCGCTCAAGTCGGGCACGCGACCGGCGCTCGACGACGGGGTGCTCGGGATCGCAGTGATCGACGCGCCGTCGGACGGCCGCGAGCAGCGGTCAGCGCGGCGGCCACCGTGGCGTCAGTGGACCGACACGACCTTCGAGATCGCCTCGGTCGCGCCCGTCCAGGCGGGCATCGACGGCGAGGCGGCGGTGCTCGACGCCCCGCTGCGCTTCCGCAGCCGCCCCGCGGCGCTGCGCGTACGGGTCGCCGCGACCCATCCGGGGGCGTCGCCTTCGGCCACGATCCCCGACGGGCTGCCGGCTCTCGCCCGCCGCCTCGCCGCCATCGCGGCCGGCCGCGAGGCCACGTCGCACATCCGTTCAAAGGGGTTGCCCGCGCCCGCGGCGCCCGAGTAGGGTCGCCTCGACGCGAAACGGAGCGTCTCAACCCACGGGAAGGAAGCGACGATGGCCGAGCCTCAGCTCAAGAAGGGGTCCACCGGCGAGGCGGTCCGCGAGCTCCAGACCGCGCTCAAGGCCCTCGGCTACGACGTCGGCGCCGTCGACGGGACGTTCGGGACGAAAACCGAGGAGGCGGTGAAGAAGTTCCAGTCCGACCGCGGCCTCCCCGCCGACGGGATCGTCGGGCCGATCACCTGGCTCAACATCGACGAGGCCGACCAGAGCCATCCGACGCTCAAGAAGGGCTCGACCGGCAACCCCGTCCGGCGGCTGCAGAAGCGGATCTCCCTCGGTGGCTGGGATACGGGCGGCGTGGACGGCATCTTCGGCAGCTCGACCGAGGCCGCGGTCAAGAGGTTCCAGGGCGACAACGGCCTCGCCGTCGACGGCATCGTCGGTCCCGCGACCTGGGCGAAGGTCGACGCGCTCGGGGATTGACGGCGGGCGTAGCGTGGGGGCGCCATGACCGCCGCGGCCGGACGGCCACCGCCCGCCTCGCAGACGCTCGACGACGCAGAAGCGCCGGGCCCGCCGTTCCCGATCGGCGGCCCCACGACCTCCTCGTGGCGCGAGGAGGCGCTCACGAGGATCGCCGAGCTGCGGACGCTCACCGACTGGCTCGAGCAGCGGCGCCGGGCGGAGGAACTTGACCCGGCGACGGGGCTCGTCGACACGATCCGCGGCCACCTCGACACGGCCAAGGCGACCGCCCGCCACCGCTCGAGGCTGCCGCTGGCCTCGCGGCTGCGCGCGGCCATGGCCGGCTCGGACGTCGAGCGCGTGTCCTCCAACCTCGACGCCGCCGAGGCCGACATCCTGCGGCTCGCGCCGATCGGCTACCTGCGCGGGCAGATGCCCAGCCTGCTCTCCCACGTGCGCTCCCATCTCGCCGCCGACGACCCGCGGCGCCAGCGCTTCGAGGAGATCACTCGCGACGCGAGCCGTGGCGCGCTCACCGAGTGGCAGCAGGACGTCGTGATCTCGGTGGTCCGCGACGCCGCCGGCGAGGGGCGCCGCGAGATCGCCCGGGTGCGCAGCTTCCGCAACGTCCTGCTCATCACCGCCTCGCTGCTCGCCCTGCTCGTGCTGGGCGTCGGCGCGGTCGGGATTGCCGCGCCCCAGGCCATCCCGCTGTGCTTCCAGCCGCCCGGCGACGTGGTCTGCCCCACGCACCAGGCCGCGGTCGCGCCCGGCCGCGACGCCGACACGGTGGCCCGCGACACCGCGAGCGCGTGGGACCTGCCGCTCGTCGAGATCGTCGGGCTGATCGCCGCGGCGCTCGCCGCGGCCGTCGCCCTTCGCAACATCCGAGGCACTTCTACCCCCTACAGCCTTCCCGTCGCGCTCGCCGTCCTCAAGCTCCCGACCGGCGCCCTGACGGCCGTCGTCGGCCTCCTGCTCATGCGCGGCGAGTTCATCCCCGGGCTCAGCGCGCTGGACTTCCCGGCGCAGATCATCGCCTGGGCGGTGGTCTTCGGCTACGCCCAGGAGCTCCTCACACGGCTCGTCGACCGGCAGGCCCACACCGTGCTCGACGACGTCGGCGGGAGCGCCGCGAAGGCGTCGCCGGGGTGACGCGACCGCCGTGGTGGCCGCCTGAGCCCGAGCAAGTCCGCATCGTGACCTTCAACGCCGCGGCGGGCAACCCCAGTATCACGACCCGCCAGGCCGATTTCGTGGCGTTGCCGTTCTACCGCGAGGCCCTCGAGGGGGCGCCCGACGCGCCGCTGCTCGCCCTCCAGGAGGTCGGGGCCGAACAGGCGCAGGCCCTGAGCGGCGCCCCGCGGCGCCGCTCGCACGTGCTCTACGTGCGCCGGCCCGGGCTCGGGAACGCGCTGGTGGTGCCCGAGCGCTACGAGCTGATCTCCAGGCGCCGGCGCTATTACATCGCCGGCCAGCTCCTCGGCGCCGCCACCGGCCTGCGGGCCTGGGGCGCGACGCGCGTCAGGCCCGACTGGCGGCAGTTCCTCGAGCTGCGGATGTGGATCGAGGCGCGGCTGCGCGACCGTGCCTCGCGGCGCGAGCTCACGATGGTCACGACCCACCTCTCGGCTCAGCCCGCGCTCAAGCTCGCCCAGGCGCGAACGATCGCCGCGCGCGCTCACGAGGCCGCGAGCGCCAGCCCGGTGGTGCTCGCCGGCGACCTCAACGCGCGCACCGCGAGCACCCGCGACGCGGGCGTATGGAAGGCCCTCGCCGGGCTGCGCGACATGGGCACGAGTACGCCGAACGGGCGGCCGAACATCGACTTCGTGCTCGCCTCGGGCTTCGAGCCGGTGTCATCGCGCATCTGGACCGGCGACAGCCTGGCACTCCCGGGGAGCCCGAACGCCGAGGCGGTCTCCGACCACTACGCGGAGGACGATCTCCTGCGCTACGCGTCATGAGCGAGCGTCCGCGTTGCGCCATCGAGCAGGAGTCCGCTTCGCCGTCGTCATGTACGGCGCGTAGCTCGGACTCCGGCTTGACAGTGGGCAGTCGATTCGGTGGGGTTGGCCCATGGCCGCTCCTGAGCACTTCGACGTCGTGGTGGTGGGAACCGGCTTCGGTGGATCGGTGGTGGCCCAGCGGCTCGCCGCGGCGGACCGGCGGGTGCTCGTGCTGGAGCGCGGCAAGCGCTACCCGCCCGGCTCCTTCCCGCGCAGCCCGATCGGCTTCAAGCGCAACCTGTGGGATCCGAGCGAGGGCCTTCACGGGCTGTTCGACCTGTGGTCGTTCTCCGCTCTCGACGCGCTCGTCTCCAGTGGGCTCGGCGGCGGGTCCCTCATCTACGCCAACGTCCTGCTGCGCAAGGACGAGCACTGGTTCGTCTCCCCCGACGCTCCCGGGCCCGGCGGCGAGGCCTGGCCGCTGCGCCGTGACGACCTCGAGGACCACTACGACCGCGTCGAGAAGGCCATCGGCGTCCAGCAGTATCCGCTCGAGCATGCGCCGTACGACCAGACGCCGAAGACGCTCGCCTTCAAGGCCGCCGCGCAGGAGCGCGGGATGGACTGGTTCCGGCCGCCCCTTGCAGTGACCTTCGCCAACCCGGGCGAGGCGCCCGCCCTGGGAGAGCCGATCGTGGAGTCGCGGCCGAACATCCACGGCCGCCCCCGCGAGACGTGCCGGCTCGTGGGCGAGTGCGACGTCGGCTGCAACTATGGCGCCAAGAACTCGCTCGACTACACGTACCTCACAGAGGCGTGGCACGACGGCGCGGACATCCGCACCCGCTGTGAGGTGCGGGAGTTCGGCCCGCGCGAGGGCGGCGGATGGACCGTCCACTACATCGAGCACACGCCGGAGCGCGAGGGCACCCAGACGAGGACGGACGGGCTTCCGCGCGTCACCGTGACGGCCGACCACCTGGTCCTCTCCGCCGGCACGCTCGGGTCCACCTACCTGCTGCTGCGCAACCGAGCGGCACTGCCCGGCCTCTCCCCCCGTCTCGGCGACGGCTTCTCCGGCAACGGTGACCTGCTCGCCTTCGCCGCCCGCTGCACCGAGCGCGGGATGGACGGCGCGCGGGCGCCGCGGCTCATCGACGCGGCGCGCGGCCCCGTCATCACGAGCGCGATCCGCGTAGCCGACGAGCTCGACGGCACCGGCCGCCGGGGACGCGGCTTCTACGTGGAGGACGCCGGCTACCCCGAGTTCGTGTCCTGGGTGCTGCAGGCCGTCGACGCGCCGAACGCGCTCGCGAAGGGGCTGTCGGTGCTCGCGCACCTGGTCCGGACGCGCCTGGCCCACGGCAACGAGGACGTCAGCGCGGAGGTGTCCGAGCTGCTGGGCGACTGCCACCTCTCATCGGGCGCCCTGCCGCTGCTGATCATGGGTCGCGACGTGCCGGACGGGCGGATGTCGCTCGCCGGCGACCGCCTGGAGGTTGACTGGCGCAAGGACCGCGGATCGCGCCGGTACTTCGACGAAGCCCGCGAAGTGGCCCAGGAGCTGTGCGACGTGCTCGGCGGGCAGTTCCTCGACAACCCGCTCTGGCTGCTCAGCCGCGTCATCACGGTACACGCCCTGGGCGGCTGCCGGATGGGCCGAACGGACGCCGAAGGCGTCGTGGACCCCTTCGGCCGGGTGTTCAACCTTCCGGGCCTGCACGTGGCCGACGGGTCGGTGATGCCCGGGCCCGTCGGGGCGAACCCGAGCCTGACGATCGCCGCGCTGGCCGACCGCTTCGCCGACGCGATGATCGACGGCGCGCCCGACAGCGCGCGCCGCCAGCCGCGTCGTGCGGGCTCCGCGGACGGCGCGCCGGAGGCTGCCGCGCCCGCCCCTCGGATCGGGGCGGTCAGCGTGCGGTTCACCGAGGAGATGAAGGGCTACGTGGACTTCGACGAGACGTCCTACGACAGCGCCTACGCGGCGGGAAAGGCCGCGCGGCGCAAGCTCATGTTCCACCTGACGATCACCGCGGACGACGTCGAGCGCTTCATCGCGGACCCGCTCCACGAGGCGACGGCCTCCGGCTGGGTGAAGTGCGATGCTCTAGGCGGCCGCCGCCCGGTCGAGGGTGGGCACTTCAACCTGTTCGTCGACCAGCCCGGCGACGGCCCCCACAAGCGGATGTACTACCGCCTTTACTTCCGCGACGGCCCGGGCCACCCGCTCACCCTCGTGGGGTTCAAGGAGGTGCGCGACGATCCGGGCGTCGACGTGTGGAGCGACACGTCGACGCTGTACACGCGCGTGCTCGTCGGCGACGTCGCGCCCGCGGCCCAGCCGGACGCCGAGGTGCTGGCGACCGGGATCCTGCACATCCTCCCCCGCGACTTCGCCCGCCAGCTGACGACCTTTCGCGTCGATCCGGCACGGCGCGTCGACGCGCTCGCGAAGTTCGGCTCGCTCTTCGCGGGCTCGCTGTGGGAGACCTACGGGCCGCTGGCCACGCGTTGACGCAAGAGACCATCCCCTTCACCGCCGGCGACGGCGTGCAGCTCAACCTCGTTCACGTCCGCGGGCGCAAGCCGCCGACGCGGCCGCCGGTGCTGCTGGTCCACGGCGCCGGCGTGCGCGCGAACATCTTCCGCGCGCCGTCGGGCCGCACGCTGGTCGACGAGCTCGTCGACCGGGGCTGGGACGTGTGGCTCGAGAACTGGCGCGCGTCGATCGACGTGCCCCGGAGCCGCTGGACGCTCGACGAGGCCGCGGTGCACGACCACCCGGCGGCCGTGCGGACCGTGCTCGAGCACACGCGCGCGGACGAGGTCCGCGCCGTGATCCACTGCCAGGGGTCGACGTCCTTCATGATGTCCGCCGTCGCCGGCCTCGTCCCAGACGTCTCGGTCGTCGTCTCCAACGCCGTCTCGCTGCACCCGGTCGTCGGCCGGCTCGCGAAGCTCAAGCTGCGCTGGATGATCCCGCCAACCGCCCGGGTCATGGGCTACCTCGACCCCCGGTGGGGCGCGGAGGGCGCGCCGTGGCTGCTGCCGAAGGTGATCTCCGGGTGGGTGCGGGTGACGCACCGCGAGTGCGACAACATGGTCTGCAAGCTCGCCAGCTATACCTACGGCACGGGTGAGCCGACGCTGTGGCGCCACGAGAACCTCAACCCGGAGACGCACGAGTGGCTGCGGGAGGAGTTCGCCGACGTGCCGCTGACGTTCTTCGAGCAGATCCTGCGCTCCGTGGAGGCCGGCCACCTCGTCGCGGCCGACCGGCATCCGGCCCTGCCCGAGTCCTTCGTCGACGGGCCGCCCCGCACCAGGGCGCGATTCGCGTTCTTCGCCGGGGCGCTCAACGCATGCTTCGCGCCGGAAAGCCAGCGGCGCACCCAGGCCTGGTTCGAGGGCCACGACCCCGGTCGCCACACCGTCACCGTCGTGCCCAACTACGGGCACCTCGACATGTTCATGGGCGCCCATGCGGCGCGCGACGTCTTCCCGGAGATGCTCTCCGAGCTCGAAAGGCCCTGACATGCGGGCACGCCGGCGGATCGAGAAGCTGGACGGGCGGTACTCGCTGGTCGACGGCATCCCGTTCACCCTGCCGGTCGACAGCAAGGACACGCCGGCGCTTATGGCGATCTTCCCCATGTCGGCCGCGTGCGCGGCCGAGCTGATCCCGGGCGAGGAGATCCACCCCTTCCGCCTCGGCGGCGACGTCGGGCTGCTGGTGTTGACCGTCGTCAACTACGAGACCACGGACATCGGCTCCTACATCGAGTTCTCGATCGCCATCGCGTGCACGCACGGCCTACGGCCGGCTCCGCCGCTGGTGGGGGCGCTGCTGCCGCGCTACGGGGTCGGCCAGTTCGTGGTCGACCTGCCGGTCTCCACCGAGATGTCGGTCAAGGG
The DNA here is from genome assembly GCA_963728925.1 of uncultured Actinomycetes bacterium. Taxonomy (GTDB): domain Bacteria; phylum Actinomycetota; class Thermoleophilia; order Solirubrobacterales; family Solirubrobacteraceae; genus JBBPZA01. The sequence continues at coordinate 91,785 of CAVSMB010000015.1, forward strand.
CGGCAAGGGCATCTGGGGCATGCCCAAGCACCAGGCGAACCTCGACTTCGTCATCCGCGAGGACCGCGTCTGGAGCCAGTACGACCTGGACGGGCAGCTCTGCTGCCGGATCGAGATCGACCGCCCCGCGTGGACCGGGCTGCCGGTCAGCATGCCGGCGGTCAACTACTGCGCGTTCCGCGGCATGCTCAACAAGTCCTCCATCTACTTCCGCGGGCGGGCCGGCTTCAAGGTGCCGCTGACCCCAACGGCGCGCCTGACGCTCGGCGAGCACCCTCGGATGGCAGCGCTGCACCGGCTGCGGGTGCGCGAGCGGCCACTGTTCGTCGGGTTCTTCCCGAGCACGCGCGGGATCCTCGACGACCACACGGAGAGCTGGTTCCTCACGTTCCGCAAGCCACCAACCCAGGCGCCCGAGGGACTCGAGAGCGTCGTCGGCCTCGGCCTGGGTCAGGAGTGGCTCGCGCCACCCAACGACCCGGCCGCCGGGGCCGCCGCCATGGGCGGCTGACGTGCCCGTGCAGGCGCTCGACGCCGGCTGCTGCAGGGCATTGCCGCGACGACGGACGCTACGGGCACCTTCCAAGCGCTCGCTCCGCGGGCCCCACTGAACGCGCTGCGGGTGGATGACGCGGCCCCGACTCGTCACTTCTTCGGCACGTCGGGATGTTCATGGTCTGCGCCGCTTGACCGCTGGCGGCGGCTGCGGTGACCGCCGCGGTGACGGCGGACCACGTCCCGCCGCTCGCGGCGGGCGACGCCCCTGGTCCGCGCCGGTCGCTCCTGCTCGCCGGCGGCGGCATCCGCGTGGCCTACCAGGCCGGCGTGCTGCTCGCGCTCGAGGAGGGCGGCCTGCGCTTCCACCACGGCGACGGAACCTCGGGCGGCACCTTCAACCTCGCCATGCTGCTCTCCGGCGTGGCCCCGGGCGAGGCGTGCGGTCGCTGGCGCGCGCTCGACACGTGGTCGCTCGCGAGCGTGTGGCCGGCCCGCCGGCTGCTCGCGGGCCCGCCCTATCCCGCGCTGGGAACCTCGGACGGCATCCGGGAGCGCGTCTTTCCCGCCCTGGGCGTCGACGTCGAGCGCATCCGCGTCGCGCGCGGCATCGAGGGAACGTTCAACGTCTGCGACTTCGCCGCGAAGGCGTGCGTCCCCGTCCCGCACACGGACGTCGACCTCGACGTGCTGACCGCCGGGGTCACACTGCCCGTGTTCAGCCCCGCGGTGCGACGCTCCGGCCGCGTCCTGATGGACGCCGTGTGGATCAAGGACACGAACGTCACCGAGGCGCTGCGGCGCGGTGCCGAGGAGCTGTGGCTCGTGTGGTGCATCGGCAACCACGGGGTCTACCGCGACGGCGCCTTCCAGCAGTACGTGCACATGATCGAGATCGCCGCCAACGGCGCGCTGCTGGAGGAGCTCGCGCAGGTCCGCGACCGCGGCGCGCGGCTACACGTGATCCGGCCGCGCGTCCCGCTGCCGCTCGACCCCGACCTCTTCTTCGGTCGCGTCGACGCCGGCACGCTGATAGCGATGGGCTACCGCGACGCCGCCGCGTACCTCGACGCGCCGCACGACGACGGCGTGCCCGCCGACGCCACCGCGACCCGCATGGCCGACCCCGTGCCCGGCGTCGCGTACCGTGAGCACCTCGAGGGCGACGGACTGCAGCTGCGGTTGTCATGGGAGGTCGACGACCTCGACGCGTTCGTCGCGCAGCCGCAGGGGACGGTCGTGGGCGACGTCACCCACCGCGCGCTGGGGACGCGCCGGCCGGCGCGCTCGGGACGCTTCAACGTCGAGGACGGCGAGCTGACGGCCGAGCTCGACTTCGGCGGCTCGCGCCTCGGGCTCCACCGCCGCCTGCGCGACCGGGCCCACCTCGACGCGCGGATCGACGGAGGCGCGCCGATCCGCCTCGCCCGGCGCGGCCCCGGCCCCTTCCACGCGCTGCACGCCCGCGGGGTCGGGTCGACGCGCGAAGGCGCGGGCGCCCTCGCGACCTTCGCGCGGTGGTTCAGAGTGGCACGGTGAAGTCGTCCTCGACCGGCGGGTCGGCGCTGGCCCGCGCGCACCCGGTGACCCCGTAGCAGCGCACGCGCAGTGTGCTGGCGCCCGCGTCGGCGTCCAAGCGGAGGAACTGCTTGAAGAACGGGGGATCGTCCCAATCGAAGAACTCCGAGGCGAAGCGGTGAAACCCGCGCTTGGCCGGCGCGGGCTGCAGGGCCCAACCCGCCACCCGCGCTCGCAGGCTCAGAGCGACAGGCGATTCGCGCGTCGGCGGCATGCGCAGCACGCGGGAAAGCCTCGTTGCCGCCTCGGCCGGCGTGAGCTCCAGCAGGCCCTTTCCACCCGTGAACCGCCGGTCGTAAAGCTGGGAGAACCGCGCGAGCGAGTCGCTGCGCAGCGGATAGCACTTGAAGTCGTCCTCGGACACGCCTTCGAGGTCCACCTTCGGGATCTGGTGCGTCGCGTGCGTGTACGCGCCGCCGCCGCCGCTGACGACGTACTGGATCACCCGGGCGCCCGGTAGCCGCACCGGATAGCGCTGGTAGTTGTGCGTGTCGCCGCCGATCGCCATGACGTACCGGGCGGCGGGGTCGCGCACGACGGCCTCGATCGCCTTGGAGTTGGCGTCGGCGATGTGCTTGCCGTTGACGATCAGCGGCTTGCCGGTGACCAGGATCTTCGGCTTGTCCGAGCCGAAGGACACGCGCCGCAGCCACGCCTCCTGCTCAGGATCGATCCTCCCGATGATGCCCGTGTCGATGCCGACGATCCGCAGCGGCCCCGCGTCGAGCGCCCAGTACGGGCCCGGCTGCGGCGGCACGCTCTGCTGCGTGCTGCGCGAGCGCTCGCGACGCATCGACATGAGGTCGGCGTCGTCGGGCAGCGCCGTCCGGCGCCACAGCCGGCGGGCGATCCGCCCCCGCAGCCCGGGCCCAACCGAGAGTGGGGCCATCGGGGCGTCGATGCCGCACAGATGCGACATGAAGCCGTGCAGCCCGTCGTACCAGTCGTGGTTGCCGGGCACCGCGAAGATCGGGCCGTCGAGGTCGCGATACGGGCGGAAGAACTTCGTCCGGTAGCCGCCGCTCTCGCCGGACGGGTAGATGACGTCGCTTGAGATGATCGTGAAGTCGGTGCCCGGCGCCTGCGACAGCAGCGCCGGCACGACCGCGTACTGGCTCGAGTCGCCCTCGCCGGTGTCGCCCAGCAGCAGGAACGAGATGTCGCCGCCGTCTCCGCGGCGGACGACGAAGTCCTCGTCGAGGCCGTGCTCGGCGGCGCGCTCACGGGCCATCCTGACCCACTCGGTGCGGGCCCGGTCGACGGGGTCGTAGACGTGCTTCGCGAGGACGTCGTTGCGCGCCGCCCACAGCGTCGAGGGCCGCACCCAGGAGTTTGGCTTCGCGTTCGCCGGCACGTCGGCGCGCCACGCGCCGGGGCCACCGCAATCGTGCCAGCCGGCCCCGGCCGCGGATTCACGCGACGACGATGAGGCGACGTCGACCTGGGGGCGCACGTCAGCCAGTCGCGATCCCGGCCAGCGCCGTGACGGCGCCTCCGATGGCGATCACGCCGTTGGAGATCGTGATGACGAGGACGCCCGTGCGCAAGGCCGTGATGGCGCCGAGAACGGCGCCGATGCCGACCGCCACCGGCAGCAGGCGCGCTCCGAGCCGGACGAGGCAGAGCACCAGCATTGATCTGATCGCTTGCACCCCGCCCTCGCCCACTTCAGCCTCGAAGAACCGGGGACGGAGCGTCTCACTCGCACCGAGGACTGTCAATCGAACCTTTCCGGTGCCTCCTTCGCAGCGTCCGGCGCGTGTAGGCGTAGATCGTCACCGCACCTGCGAGCTCGAGGGCCGCGAAGGAGTACATCGCCGGGCTCGGCGACCCGTCGACGATCAGGCCGATGCCCCGAGCCGTCACGCCGGCGACCATCGTGAAGAGGAACAAGCTGTTCGACGCCGGCAGCGCCCGGCGCGGCCCCGGTCGGCCAGCCGGTCGCGCAGCGGACCGCTGATCGCTTCGCGTCGCGCTGTGGCGCGCGCACGTCAGGGCGCGGGTGGGCTCGGGGCGCGCTCCGTGAGCAGCCTCACTCGACTGCGGTGCGCCGGCGCAGTAGGCTCGTTCCCGCCAAGGAGGCGTCGCAGAATGGCCGAGATGCTGGTACTTCCCCTCCAGGACGGAGGGACCGTGGTGGTAGAGGTCGAGGAGAGCCGTGCCGGCCCGGTCACCCGCGGCGGCCGCCGCGGCGAGCTCGTCGCCGAGGCGAGCGAGACGTTCGAGCAGGCGCTGGACCGGGTCCTTCCGGCGCTGCGCTCGATGGCGGCCCGGGTCGGAGAGGCGGCACGCGGCCCGGACGAGTTCACGATCGAGTTCGGGCTGCGGCTCAACGCCGAGTTCGGGGCGGTCGTCGCCAAGACGGCGGGCGAGGCCAACTTCTCGGTCTCGGCGACGTGGACGCGCAAGGCGGACCCCGATCCGCCGGCGCAGGGAGGCGGGACCCGTGCTGGAGTATGACCGGCTGATCCTGCGCATCGACCCTGCCGCGCAGGGCGGGTACGACGTCTCCGCCGAGGGCTCGGGCGGCGACGGGCACGAGCGCTTCGACCTCCCCTTCCACGAGCGCGACCTCGAGAACTTCGTCCTGCGCATGAGCCGCGGGCGCCGCGGCCGGCGCCGGGTGGAGACGCCCGAGACCGAGCGCGCGCGGGACTTCGGCGGGCAGCTCTTCGACGCGATCTTCGCGGGACGCGTGCGCGACGTGTACCGCAACTCGCTGGCCGCGGCGCGGCGCGAGGAGCGTGGCCTGCGGATCACCCTGCACCTCACCCAGGTGCCCGAGTTGATGGACATCCCGTGGGAGTACCTCTACGACGCTCCCTCGTTCCTCTCGATCTCGGCGTGGACGCCGGTTGTGCGCTATCTCGATCTCCCCTTCCCGCACACGCCGCTCGCCGTCAAGCCGCCGCTGCGCGTGCTGGGCATGGTGAGCTCGCCCGACGACTGCGAGCCGCTGGACGTCGAGGAGGAGCGCGCACGGCTGGAGCGATCGCTCGCCCCGCTCGTCGCCGACGGCCGGGTCGAGATCGACTGGACCGAGCACGGGTCGCTGCGCTCGCTCCTGCGGCGCCTGCACCGCGACACCTACCACGTCTTCCACTACATCGGGCACGGCGCCTACGACGAGGCGGCGCAGGACGGCGTCGTCCTTCTCGAGGGCCCCTCGGGCGGCTCGGAGCAGGTGAACGGGAGCCGCCTGGGCACGGTGCTCTGCGACCACCGGCCGCTGCGGCTCGCCGTGCTCAACGCGTGCGAGGGCGCGCGCTCGGGGCGCACCGACCCGTTTGCCGGGGTCGCGACGAGCCTCGTCCAGCGCGAGCTGCCGGCGGTCATCGCCATGCAGTTCGAGATCACCGACGAGGCCGCGATCGTCTTCTCGGAATACTTCTACGACGCGCTCGCCCTCGGCTACCCGGTCGACACGGCGCTGGCCAACGCGCGCCAGGGCGTCTACGCCGACGGCAACGACGTCGAGTGGGCGACGCCGGTGCTCTTCCTCCGTGTGCCCAACGGCCGCCTCTTCGACGTCGACTGGGACCGCGCGCGGGCCGAGGAGCCGCGGATGACCCTGCGGCTCGAGAGCGAGCCCGCCGACCCGATGGTCGACGAGGTGGTGACCTGGCGGCTGTCGGTGGCCAACGTCGGCAAGCCGGCGCTCTCGGAGGTGCGCGCGCTGGGGCCGCAGGGCGAGGAGCTCGCTCCGGCCGTCGCGCTGGACTCGGGCGAGTCGCGGGTGCTGTCGTGGGCCGATGTCGCGCGCCCCGAGCCCGAGCACAGCGTGGTCGTCGAGGCCCGCGACGCCGGCGGCCGCAGCGTGTCCGAGACGGTGACGGCCCGGGTCACGCTCCGCGAGCCGCCCACCCGGGTCCTGCCCCGCGACCACACGACCGAGGAGACCCCGGCGACGGCCCGGCCGGCGACGCCCGAACCGGCGACGGCGACCGCGGCGACGCCGATCCCGGCCCCGCCCGACCCGGCGACGCCGATCCCGGCGGCGCCCGTCGTCGAGGACACGCCGGCCGAGGTCCATCCCACCCTCGCACCGCCGGTGCGGGTCCCCGAGACGGCGCAGGCCGTGTCGTCTCCCGTTTACGAGAAGGCCGAGGCGGCGCCCCCGCCGGTCACCGAGGAGGCGACGCCCCCGCCGCCTCCCCGCCCGATCGCCGAGCCCCCGCCACCGTCGCGCCCCGCCCCCACGCCGCCCGGGCCGTCGCTCTCCTCCCGGCCCGCGGCGGCGGGCGGCGGCGTCGCGCGAGGCTTCGCCGTCGAGCTCGGCGCGGCGGCCGTCGGCTGGCTCGTCGCCGGGCTCGCGAACTGGAGCTGGCAGCTCGCGGGCACGTCTGCGGTGGTCACCGCCGTGCGCGACGCCGGCCTGGACAACCACCCCCGGTCGGCGGTGTTCCTCGCCGTCTTCTTCGCCGTCTTCACAGCGGTCTACGCCCTCGTCGCCGCGCTGGCGGAGCGCGGGCCCCACCCCGTCCGCGCCGCGTTGGTCGGGCTCGCGCTCGGCCTCCTCGGAGGGGTGATCGCCGGCGTCGTCCGCTCGAGCCTGAGCGGCAACGACACGCCCCTCGAGCTGGCGCTCGTCACGGCGGGCGGCGCGGTCGGCCTCGCGCGCGCGCTCACGGCGCGCCGGTCGCTCGCGTGGCGCAGCATCGTCGGCGGGCTGGGCGGCGGGCTCGTTGCGGGGGTCCTGCTTGCCGCCGGATGGGACCCGCAGTTCGGCTTCGAGCACTTGCGGGTGACGATCTCGATCTGCCTGGCCATCGCCCTGGGCATCGCCCTCGCGCGGATGGACTGGGCACACGCCTGGATCAGGACGACCAACGACGGGCGCAGCCTGGGCGCCCGCTGAACGAACGCAAGGAGGCACCATGCTCACGAACAACCTGGCCCTCGTCTCCGAGGTCGACGGACACGATCTGTCGGACGTCGCCAGGGTCGCCGCCGCGCTGCAGAAGCAGGCGACGCGCGACTTCGGACCGATCTGGGAGGTCCGCGCCACGGTCGACGCGTTCCCAAAGCTCGAGGACGTGCCCGTCGGCTACTGGCCGATGATCGTCCAGACCGACATCGACATGCCCGGCGCCGCAGGGGTGCACATGGACAAGGACGGCCAGCCCTTCGCGCTCATCGCGATGTCCGACAGCTGGTCGTTGACCGCGAGCCACGAGATGCTCGAGATGCTCGGCGACCCGTTCGGCCAGCGCGTGATCGCCGGGAAGTCGCCCAAACGGGGCCAGGGGCGCGTGGAGTTCCTCGTCGAGGTCTGCGACCCCTCTGAGGCCGAGCAGTACGCCTACACGGTCAACGACATCCTCGTCTCGGACTTCTACACGCCGCGCTTCTTCGACCCCACCCACGTGGAGGGCGTTCGCTACAGCTTCACAGGGGCGATCAAGCGCCCGCGCGAGGTCCTGCGCGGCGGCTACATCAGCTGGCACGAGCCGGTCTCCGACCACTGGTGGCAGCAGATCTGGTTCGGGGCGCGCAAGGAGTACCGCGACCTCGGCGTCTTCGACGCGAGCGCGGGCGCCAGTCTGCGTTCGTGGGTCGACGGCCAGACCGACCACCCGGGGATCGACGCCGGGCTGAAGAAGAGCAACGCGACGCTGAAGGCGGCCGTCGCCGTCGGCCGCGAGACCGCCGGCGCCGGAAGCTCGAAGGCCCGCGTGTGGCGTGATCAGATCGACGTGATCCGCAGCGTCGCCGGCCGGTAGCGCACGCGCTTCGATGACCGACGACGACGAGGAGGGCCGCCGCGAGCGTGCGCGGCGCCTGCGCGAGGAGATCGCCCGCCGGCGGGCGGATCCCCAGCCCGGGCCACCGTCCTCCCCGCGCGAGCTCACCGACCGCGAGGCGGCGAAGGAGCGTGACGAACAGCAGCGCGAGGCCCGGGAGCGCCGTGAGCCCGAGCGAGGAGTGGATTAGACTCGCCGGCCACGGGGCGTAGCTCAGCCTGGTAGAGCGCCCGCTTTGGGGGCGGGAGGTTTCGCCGGTTCGAATCCGGCCGCCCCGATCCTCGTGGACGTCGAATTGAAGGAGCAGCAGCTCGACGGTCCCGCCGCCTCGAGGCTCCTAGCCGCCTTCGCTGCCGAGATCGCAGAGCTCTATCCCGGCTGGGACGCCCGCGCCGGGCCGAGCGCCGCGCCCGAGGACTTCGCAGCTCCCTCGGGCACCTTCCTGATCGCGTGCGCCGGAACGCGCGCGTTGGGGTGCGGCGGGCTGAAGCGCATCGACGCGCGCCGCGCGGAGATCAAGCGGCTGTACGTGGCGCCCGAGGCGCGAGGCGAGCGTGTCGCTCGCCGCCTCATTGCGGGCCTCGAGCTTGCCGCCCGCGAACGCGGGCTTGCCGCCCGCGAACGCGGGTACGACGTCGTCCGGCTCGACACCGGAGCCCGCCAGCCCGGAGCGCTCGCGCTGTTTCTCTCCGCCGGCTACCTCGCGATCGGCGACTACAACGGCAACCCGTTCGCAAGCCACTGGCTCGAGAAGCAACTCGCGCCCGAGGCTCGAGGTCGTTTCGATGCCGCTAGCCCGTGTCGCTCGCGATTTTCGTCAGACGCGCCTGGTCCTCGCCCCTGGGGAGAGCCCCTGAGCCGAAGTCGATCACGTAGGTCGGGGTCTGCGCCTGCGGCGCCGGGTTCAGATGCGCGTTGGCGTAGGTCCCCGCGTTGTGGCCACCGTCGGTCAGGAAGATCCGCGCCCGGGCGCCGGGATTCGCCGCGCGCCCGGTGTTGAACGCCGCGTTGTAGTCCGTTCCTCCCGCGTCGGCCTGGATCTTCGCGTCGAGCGCAGCCTTCATCGCCGCCGCGTTCGGCCCGACCGGCTCGGAGGGAAAGACGACGTCCGCGGAAGGCGTCGCGGGATCGGAGCTCGAGCCGAGCTCGATCGCGCCCAGGCTGGTCTTCGCGTCGAGTGCGTTGATCAGCAGGTCCATCGCCTGGACCCGCAGGCGGCCGGAGTCGGTGGCGGCCATCGAGCCGGAGTCGTCGATGACCGCCTCGATGTTCGTGGGCCCCGTGCAGGATGCGGCCGCGCGCGCTCCGGGTGCCGTCACAGTCACCAGACGTCCCCGTCGCGCCAGTCGCAGGTCAGCTCGCCGGAGAGGTCGAGCCCAACCCCTACCTCGAGGACGTAGACCGAACCGTCCTCTCCCTCGGTGCGAACGATGCCGGCCGGGGTAAGCGCCGACGTCGGCCCTCGCCAGGGCTCCCACCCACGCGCCCTGTAGAAGTCCGCTGCCTCGTCGGTGGCGCCCAGGGCCCCCAGCTCGTACGCACCGCCCACCACGCGCTCGAGCGCGGCCATCATCGCCGTGCCGTACCCGCGCCGGCGCCGGTCCTCGCGCACCCCGACGCCCTCGACGTAGCCGGCGCGCAGCGCCCGCCCGCCGTGCAGGAGTCGCCGCTGGATCACGGATGCGTGGCCCACCAGCTCGTCGCCCTCGCGCACGAAGGCGTGCACGCCGCCGAGGGCGTGCTCCCAGTCGTGGTCGCCGAAGTCGCCCTCGAAGACCTGCTCGAGGAGCGCCCGCCCGGCTGTGAGCATCGCGGCGTCCAGGTCGGCGGTATGGGCGGTGCGCACCTCGATCATCCGCGCCGCCGGCGTGGCTACTTCGGCGGCAGGGTGTTCACGAAGGCGACGCTTCGCTTGACCCACGCAGCCAGCCGGCGCTTGGTCTTCAACTCTCCGGGCGCGACGGTGACCCACCCGTCCATCGTGCGGCCACCCATCTCCATCCGCGCCGCCCCGGGTCGCGCGAGAGCGGCCTCGGTGTCGGCCGGGTCGATGCGGACGAGGAGCCCACCGGTGCGCGACGCGCTGACCGACATGTGGCCGCGCAGGAGGAACGCGAGGCCGCCGAACATGCTCTTCTCCGTGACCGCGTCCTCGTCGGCGAGCAGCTCACGGAGACGGTGTGCCAGGTCCTCGTCGTAGGCCATCGCGTCCGGCCAGCCTAGCCGCCCGCTCCGGCGAGGTAGGCCTCGGCCAGCCGCTTCGGGGCCCGCGCGAGCCAGGCTTCGACGATCAGCTCGTCGAGGTCCTGCGCGCCGATGGCGTCGAGGCGGACGAGGATCGCGGCATAGCCGTCGAAGTGCGGGGTGGTGAAGTACAGCCTGGAGGCATCGGCGAGCAGCGCCTCCTTGGCGCCGAGGTGCTCCACGCGGGCGGCGAGGATCGGCCCGTCGGGCGCCTCGTCGCCGAGAGCCTCCAGGTCGGCCCGGCGAAGCGGTCGCTCCCACACGAAGAGCTTGTCCCTGACCCGCCACTGGCGCAGCTCCCGCGACAGGCGCTCGCCGGTCTCGGGCAACGCGAGCGCTATCCGGCGGACGTCGTCCCAGCTGGCCACGCTGCTCAGCGTACGAGGTCGCTCAGCGTTCGAGGATCCCGCGAAGCGTGCCCAGCGCGTGGTCGCGGTGGGCGTCGAGCTCTGCGACGACCCGCTCCGGGTCCCCGGCCCGGACGGCGTCGAGGATTCGCTCGTGCTCCTCGTCGGCCGCTGCACGCGCCTCTGGCATGTTGTAGTAGAGCGCGCGGTAGGCCTCGGTGGCGTCCCACAGGCCGCGGATGAGGCGGACGGCGTGCCCGGTGCCGGGTCCCTCGAAGAGCGCGAAGTGGAAGCGGCGGTTGGCCTCGAGCTGGCGCGCGACGTCGCCGGCGGCCGCCGCCGAGCAGCAGTCGCGCGCCGCCTCCCGCATGTGCGCGAGCGCGGCGGCGTCGAGGCCACCGAGCACGCGGCGGGCGGTGTGGCCCTCGAGCACGCGGCGCAGCTCGTAGATCTCGGCGAGGTCCTCGACGCGCAGCTCGGTGACGACGTAGCCGCGCCTCGGGCGGTAGGTGACCTGCCCCTCGCCCTCGAGGACGCGCAGCGCCTCGCGCAACGGCACCACGCTGACCCCGATCCTCGCGGCGACCTCCTCCTGCGCGATCCGCTCGCCCGGCACCAGCTCGCCGGCGACGATCGCGCGCCGCAGCCAGTCGACGGCGTGCTGGCCGACCGTGCCCGGCGCGGCGGCCGCGACAGCGCTCACCGGAACGCCTGGATCCCGGTGAGCGCCCCGCCGATGACCAGCGCGTGGATGTCGGCGGTCCCCTCGTAGGTGACGACCGACTCGAGGTTGTTCATGTGACGGATCACCGGGTACTCGAGCGTCACCCCGTTCGCACCCAGGACCTGGCGCGCCGTGCGGGCCACGTCCAGGGCGGCGTCGACGTTGCCGAGCTTGCCCATGCTCACGTGCTCGGGGCGCAGCACGCCCGCGTCCTTCATGCGCCCGAGGTGGAGCGCGAGCAGCGTCGCACGGTTGACCTGCAGCGCCATGTCGGCGAGCTTGCGCTGGACGAGCTGGAAGCTCGCGATCGGCTTGCCGAACTGCACCCGCGAGCCGGCGTACTCGAGCGCGGCCTCCAGGCACGCACGAGCCGCGCCCGCGGCGCCCCACACGATCCCGAAGCGCGCCTCGTTCAGGCACGACAGGGGCCCGCGCAGCCCATCGGCCTCGGGCAGCAGCGCATCGGCGGGCAGGCGCACGTCGTCGAGCACCAGCTCGGAGGTCACCGAGGCGCGCAGCGAGAGCTTGCCGTGGATGTCGGGCGCCGAGAAGCCCGGGGTGTCGGTCGGGACCACGAAGCCGCGGACGCCCTCGTCTGTCGTCGCCCACACCACGGCGACGTCGGCGATCGAACCGTTGGTTATCCACATCTTCTGGCCGTGGAGGATCCAGTCCGTGCCGTCGCGCTTCGCACGCGTGCGCATCGAGCCGGGGTCCGACCCCGAGTCGGGCTCGGTCAGCCCGAAGCACCCGATCGCCTCGCCGGCGGCCATGCGCGGCAACCACTCGCGCTTGTGCTCCTCCGACCCGAAGCGATGGATCGCGTACATCGCGAGCGAGCCCTGGACCGACACGAGGCTGCGCACGCCGCTGTCGCCCGCCTCGAGCTCCATGCACGCGAGCCCGTAGGCCGTCGCGCTCGCTCCGGCGCAGCCGTAGCCCTCCAGGTGCATGCCGAGAAGCTCGAGCCGGCCGAGCTCGCTCGCCAGCTCGCGCGGGATGCGGCCCTCCTCGAACCACTCGCCGACGTTCGGGACGACGCGGTCGCGGACCCACGCGCGCACGGTGTCGCGGATCATCCGCTCCTCGTCGTCGAGGAACCGATCGACGGAGAGGAAGTCGTCGGGGCGGATGGCGGGCGGCGAGGCGGCGGTTGCGGTCACGAGGGGCGCTCCTGTCGGCGGGCTGGCATTTCTTATAATCTATCAGGATGGTAAGCGCTCTCGACGGCCTGGTGGTCCTCGACTTCTCGCGCGTCCTGGCCGGACCGCTGGCGACGATGGTCTTCGCCGACCTCGGTGCCGAGGTCGTCAAGGTGGAGCGGCCCGGGTCGGGGGACGACACGCGCGCGTGGGGACCGCCGTGGGACGCCACCGGCGAGGCGACCTACTTCCTCTCGGTCAACCGCGGCAAGCGCAGCGAGGCCCTCGACCTGCGCGACCCCGGCGACGCGGACCGGGCACGCGCGCTGGCGGCCGGCGCCGACGTCGTCGTCGAGAACTTCCGCCCCGGGGTGATGGACCGCCTCGGCCTCGGCTACGAGGCGCTCGCCGCTGACAATCCGGCGCCGGTCTACTGCTCGATCACCGGCTTCGGCGCGGGCGCGGGCGCGCAGCGGCCGGGCTACGACCTCCTGGTCCAGGCCGTCGGCGGGCTGATGAGCGTCACAGGATCCCCGGACGGCGAGCCCCAGAAGGTCGGCGTCGCGCTCGTCGACGTCGTCGCCGGGCTCTTCGCGGCGGTGGGGATCCTCGCCGCGCTGCGCCACCGAGACCGCACCGGCGAGGGCCAGCGCGTCGAGGTCGACCTCCTCAGCGCGCTGCTCGCGGGGCTCGTCAACCAGTCCGCCGGCTACACCGCCGCCGGCGTCGTTCCAGAGCGCATGGGCAACGCCCACCCGAGCATCTCGCCCTACGAGCTCTACCAGACCGGCGAGGGCCGGCTCGCGCTCGCGGTCGGCAACGACCGCCAGTTCGCGGCGCTGTGCGAGGTCCTCGGCGATCCGGCGGCAGCGCAGGATGCGGGGTTCGCGACCAACGCCGCGCGCGTGGCCCATCGCGAGCGGCTGCGCGCGCGGCTCGAGGAGCGCCTGGCCGGGGCGAGCGCCGCGACGTGGGCGGCGCGGTTGCTCGAGGCGAGTGTCCCCGCCGGGGAGGTGAACGACCTCGCGGGGGCCTTCGCGCTCGCGGAGCGACTCGGCCTCGAGCCGATCGTCGAGATGCCGCGGGACGACGCGCCGCCGCTGCGCCTGCCCCGCAACCCGATCCGCCTCTCGGCGACCCCGGCGCGGGTCACGAGCCTGCCTCCGGCGTTGGGGGGGTGAGCGAGCTACCCCGCGTACAGCGCGATCGCGATCGCCTGGCCGACGAGCGGGCTCGAGGCCTTGACCCGGGCCTCGATGTTCGCCGGCGACATGTTCTTGCCGGCCGCGTTGATGATCAGCTCCTTCTTGCGGTCCGCGATGCACAGGTAGCCGTCCTCGTGGAGCTCGCCGATGTCGCCCGTGATCCCGGCGGCCCCGTCTTCGTCGACGACCACCACGGGACGTTGCGCGGCGGTGACCTGGAAGGCCGCGCACAGCGTCGGCTGCGCCAGCGCCTGCATCGGGGCGAGTCTCCCACGCTCGCTCGCGGTGTGACAAGCTGCGGCGCGTGGCGGCGCTCATCACCTTCAGCGGCGGCTCCGACGTGCTCGTCGCCGAGGAGGCCGAGGACGTCGTGCAGCAACTCGACCGCGAGAGCTCGGTGTTCGTGCGGCTGACTCGCAAGTCCGGCCGCGACGAGTCCGCGACCTTCGACGGCCGTCCGGTCTACGTGCGCACCGCGCAGGTGGCCTGCGTCACGTCCGCCGGCTGACGCCGCCGCGCGCCACACTGGGGCGATGGACGCCCGCCAGCGCCGGCCCCGGCTCGGCTACCTCCTCGCCGCGGCCGCCGCGTCGCTGTGGGCGCTGAACGGCTCGCTCGCGCGCTTCCTGCTCGACGACGGCGTCGGCGCCCTGCGACTCGCGCAGCTGCGCTCGCTGATCACCTTCCTGGTCCTCGCCGTGGTCCTCGCCGTCGCCCGGCCCGCGCTCCTGCGCGTCCGGCGCGAGGACGTGCCGCGCCTCGCCTTCCTGGGCATCTGCGGCCTCGCGGCCGTCCACGCGACCTACTTCTTCGCCATCGAGCACCTCGAGATCGGCGTCGCGCTGACCATCCAGTACCTCGGGCCGCTGCTCGTCCTGCTGTGGCTGCGGGTGGTCCTGGGTCGCCGGCTGCCGCGTGCGCTCTGGCTCGCCGCGCTGCTCTCGGTCGTGGGCTGCTTCCTCGTCGTGCGAGCGTGGGACGGCGCCTCGCTCGACGGACTCGGACTGCTGGCGGCCACCGCCTCGGCCTTCGCCTTCGCGATCTACCTCGTTGCGGGCGAGCGCGCCGGCCAGCGCTACAACACCGCCACGACGCTCGTCTACGCGGTGGGCTTCGCCTCGCTGTTCTGGGCGATCGCCCAGCCGCTGTGGAGCTTCCCCTTCGACCACTTCACGACGCCGGGAGCGATCGCGCTGGGGCTCAGCGTGTCGATCGTCGGGACGCTGCTGCCCTTCATCTGCATGATCGAGGCGCTGCGCCAGATCCCGGCCTCGCGCGCGGCCGTCGTGGCGACGCTCGAGCCGGTGCTCGCGGCGGTGATCGCGTGGATCGTGCACGGCGAGGTGCTCGAGGCCGTCCAGATCACCGGCGGGCTCGTGGTCGTCTGCGCGGTGGTCTGGGTCCAGTCGCAGCGAACCTCGCTGGCGGCCGAGGCCCAGCCGCTCGTGCATCCTCCCGTTGAGGCCGCCCACGTCGAGGCGCCCGCGCGGTAGCCCGCCGGCGCGCTAGCCTCCGCGGCCGCGATGGCCGACGTCCAGCCCCTCCGCGCGCTGCGCTACGACCAGGACCGCGCCGGGCCGCTCCAGGACCTCGTCGCCCCGCCCTACGACGTCATCGACGACGAGCAGCGCGCACGCCTCGCCGCGCGGTCGCCCTACAACGTCGTCGGCCTCGACCTCCCGCGCGCGGACGGCGATCCCTACACAGCCGCCGCAGAGCTGCTCGCCGCGTGGAAGCGCGACCGGGTCGTCGTACGCGACGAGATTCCCGCCGTCTGGGCGCTGACCCAGGACTACCGCACCCCCGAAGGGCGGCGCGCGACGCGCCGGGGCCTCCTCTCGCGCGTGCGCATCGAGCCCTATGGGGCGGGCCGCGTGCGGCCCCACGAGCGCACCCACCCGGGCCCGAAGGAGGACCGGCTGCGGTTGACGCGGGCGACGCGCGCCAATCTCTCCCCGATCTTCGCGCTGTACTCGGACCCGGCGGGCGCCGTGTGGGAAGCGCTCGAGCCGGCGCTTTCAGGCGCGCCGTGGGCGCAGGTGCGCGACCCCGAGGAGACCGTGCACCGCCTGTGGCGTGTTCAGGAGCCGCGGGCGGCCCACGTCGCCCACGCGACGCTCGCCGGTTCCGAGCTGCTGATCGCCGACGGCCACCACCGCTATGAGACCGCGCGCGTGTACGCCGACGAGGTCGGCGGCGAGGGCCCGCACCGCTACGTCCTGAGCTGCCTCGTCGCACTCGAGGACCCCGGCCTGGAGGTGTTCCCCACCCACCGGCTCGTCCACGGGCTGCGTCCCGATCAGCACGAGGCGCTGGCGCAGGCCATCCGGCGCGACTTCGACGTGCAGGAGATCGGACGAGAGGAGCTCGTCCCGGGCCAGGACGACGGCCCGCTCGCCCTCGGCTACATCGACGCGCACTTCCAGCGCGCGTTCCGGCTGCGACTGCGCGACCAGTCCATCGCCGACGAGGCGCTCGCCGGCCACGCCGAGGCCTACCGCCGTCTGGGCACTGCGGTGCTCGAGGCGCTGCTCCTCAAGGGCGCGCTCGGCATGACCGACGAGTCGATCTCCCATCTCGAGGGGCTCGGCTACGCGCGTGACGCCGTCGACGCGCTGGCGCGCGTGCTGGGCGGCGAGGCCGACGCCGCGTTCCTCCTCGCGCCGGCCCCTGTCGCGCAGATCCGCGAGGTCGCGGCGGCGGGTGAGAACATGCCGCCGAAGTCCACCTACTTCTTCCCCAAGGTCCTGACGGGCCTCGTCTTCAACCCGCTCGACGAAGACTGATCCGACGATCGACAAAAAGGTCCACTGAAAATGGCCACTCGCAGTACCATCGAGAGAGATGCCCAAACACCACGTCGAGGAAGAAGCGATGAAGGCCACCGCGCGCCGCCGGATCACAAGCACGTTCCAGCATGACGTCAAGGTGCGCAAGCACAACGTGTCCGCCGACGAGCCGAACGAGTCCGGCGGGGACGACGCCGCTCCGAACCCGCAGGAGCTGCTCGCCGCGAGCCTCGCCTCATGCACCGCGATCACCATGGAGATGTACGCGCAGCGCAAGGGCTGGGACATCGGCCCCGTCGAGGTCGACTGCGAGTACTCGCCGGCCGAGCGCGGCTGCCCCACCCGCTTCGCGCTGGTCCTGCGCCTCCCTGAGGGCCTGACCGCCGAGCAGGTCGAGCGCCTTCGCACGGTAGCCGCCAAGTGCCCGGTCCACCGCACGCTGGACGGCGAGGTCATGTTCGACGAGAGGGTCGAGCTGCTGCGCCGGGTCGCTGCCTAGCCCCCTTCGATGCGCCGGCTCGCGGACGAGCTGCGTCCGCTGCTGATCGCGGAGGAGGAGGTGGCCGCTCTCGACGTGCACGGACGCACCGACGCCGCCGTGCTCGTCCCGCTCTACCGCCGCGACGGGGAGATCCACGCCGTCTTCACGCGCCGCCGTGACGATCTGCGGCGCCACGCCGGCGAGATCTCCTTCCCCGGCGGCCGCCAGGACGCCGGCGAGGAGGATCTGCGCGAGACCGCGCTGCGCGAGGCCCACGAGGAGATCGGCCTCGCGCCCGGCTCCGTGCGGCTCGCGGGCGGGCTGCAGCCCACGCCCACGGCGGTGACGAACTACGCGATCTACCCGTTCGTGGGCGCCATCGACGACGGCACGGCGTGGACGCTGAGCCACGCGGAGGTCGCCGAGGTCCTCGAGCTGTCGCTGCGGGCGGTGCGCGACGGCTACGAGCGCCGCCGCCTCGTGCGCCGCGGGATGCCCTCCCCGACCGACGTCTACGTCGTCGGCGAGCACCTGATCTGGGGCGCGACGGCACGCATCGTCGCCGATCTGCTCGAGCGCCTCGAGCCGCTGCTCGACCGCGCGGCGGCCTGAGTCCTAGCCCCGCGCGAGCTGCTCGAGCACCGCGACGGAGTCGTCGACGGGCGGGAGCTCGGCGATCTCGCGGGCCACGGCTCGCGCCCGCTCGGCGAACGCCGGCTCGTGGAGCAGCCGCGCAACGGCGTCGCCCAGCCCGGCGACCGCGGGCGGACCGCCCTCGAGCGCGAGCCCCGCGCCGCTCTCGGCGACCCGCCGCGCGTTGAAGGGCTGATCGGCGAAGAGCGGCAGGACGGCCAGCGGCAGGCCGGCGGCCAGCGCGCCGAGCGTGCTGCCGAAGCCGCCGTGGCAGACGACCACGCTCGCCTCGGGCAGGACCTGCGCCTGCGCGATCCAGCGCTCCACCCGCACCTCGGCGGGGAGCGGGCCCAGCGCGGCGGGGTCCTGCTCGGCGCCGACGGTGACCAGCACGCGCGCCTCGAGCGGCGCGAGGACGTCGATCGCGGCCCGGAAGAGCCCGGGGAAGAAGCCCATCGTCGGGGCGACCGACCCCAGGGTCAGGTAGACGAGCGGCTCCTCGTCCCCTTCGCGCCGTTCGCCGCGCACTTGCCGATCGTCGCCTCCCCCCTCCGCGCCGGCGTCGCGGAAGCGATGGGTCCAGGGCGGCCCGGGGTCGCCCGGATCCTCGAGCGAGGGTGGGACGAGGGTCAGCGCGGGCGTCGCCTCGAGCGCCGCGCCGCTCGGGTCGGATGCAAGCCCGAGCTCACCGCGCAGGGCGTCGAGCGGACCGGCCACCTGGGGCCGCGCGTAGCTGCCGCCCTGGGCCAGCCCGGTCGCCACGCGCACGTGCGGCACGTCGTGGCGCTCGGCGGCGAGGTCGCCCGCATACTCGTTCTGCTCGCGTACGACGACGTCGGGCCGCCATTGCTCGACCGCGGCGAACACGCCGGGCAGCGCCGCCCGCGCGTGGATGCGCGCGAAGACCTCGCCGAGGACGAGAGCGTTCTGCTCGTCGAACGGAAGCTCGCCCACGCGACCGAACACCGCTCCGAGCTCGTCGCGCGGCGGCTCGGCAGTCGCCCGCAGCTCGAAGCCCTCGCGTTCCACCATCGCCGTCGCCGACTCGGGCACGGCCACGAGAACGTCGTGGCCGGCCCGCTCCAGCGCGCGCAGGAAGGGCACCATGGGGCCGAAGTGACCGGCCCCGCGGGTGGTGGTGGCGAGCACGCGCACGAGGGGATCATCCCGCGTGCGCGGCGCGGGCGACCTGCCCTCCGGCGACCCCTAGACGTCCTTCTCGATCGGAACGCCGACGAGGTTGCCCCATTCGGTCCACGAGCCGTCGTAGTTCTTGACGTCGTCGCGGCCGAGGAGCTCGTGCAGGACGAACCACGTGTGGGCGGAGCGCTCGCCGATGCGGCAGTAGGCGATGATCGGCTCCTCGCCGAGGACGCCCTTGCCGCCGTAGAGCTCCTGGAGGGCGTCCTTGCTCTTGAAGGTCCCGTCCTCCTGGACGGCCTGGGCCCACGGGACCGAAGCGGCGCCGGGGATGTGGCCCGAGCGCTGCGCGCCCTCCTGCTCGTAGCCGGGCATCGCGATCAGCTCGCCCGAGAACTCCTGCGGCGATCGCACGTCGACGAGGCTCGTGCCCGCGTCCAGCGCCGAGAAGACCTCCTCGCGCTTCGCGCGGATCGCGCGGTCGCCGGGCGACGCGCCGAAGGTCGTGGCCTCGTAGCTCGGCACCTCGGTCGAGGTCGGCCGGTCCTCGGCGATCCACTTCTCGCGCGGGCCGTTGACGAGCTTGACGTCGTCGTGGCCGTAGTACTTGAGATACCAGTAGGTGTAGGCGGCGAACCAGTTGTTGCGGTCGCCGTAGAGGACGATCGTATGGTCGTTGGAGATGCCGCGCGAGCCGAACAGCGCCCCGAAGGCGTCGGCGTCGAGGAAGTCGCGCTTCACCGAGTCCTGGAGGTCGGACTTCCAGTCGAACCCGATCGCTCCGGGGATGTGCGCCTCCGCGTAGAGGGCGGGGTTCTCGTCGACCTCGACGATCCGGACACCGTCGTCCTCGAGGTGGTCCTCGACCCACTGCGTGTCGACGAGCACATCCTTCGCATAGTCCGCCACGTTCTTCCTCCTGAATCCCTACCGGTTTTATCGGGTATATGGCGCGACTATACCGCAGGAATCCGGGGCGCCTCGAGCAGGGCGTCGACCGCCTCGCGGGCCCCGGCGGTCCAGCCGGCCGGGTCGGCCGGGTCGGCCTCCAACAGCGCGACCGGGATCTCCCACGTCGCGCGCGCCCTCCCGGCGATCTCGAGGCCGGCCGCCCGCAGCTCGGGGGCGACGGTGCCGGCGGCCTCGTAGACCACCCCGCGCACCGTCGTGTCGACGAGCTTCGCGAAGAGCATCTCCAGCCGGGTCCCGTGCAGCGCGGCCACCTTCCCGGCCTCGCCCCGCGCGCTGCCCATGAGCCAGCAGACGACGGTGACGCCCTCGAAGGCGTACAGCAGCGAGCCGACCCGGTCGGGGTCGCCGCGGTAGGGCTCGGCCCCCAGCCGCTCGAGCTCGGCCAGCCGGCCGGGGTCGCGCGAGGTGCCCCGCACCGCGTGGCCGTCGGCCAGCAGCGAGCGGGCGAGCAGACGGCCGCGGCAGCCGCAGCCGACGATCAGGACCCGGGCCATCCGAGCTCGCACGCGATCTGCGCGCGGTAGTCGTCCTCGGTGATCTCCGGCAGGCCCCTTGCCCGCCGGCGTGCGTTCTTCGCCGCGAGCATCTCGGCGACGTCCTGGTCCTCGAGGTAGCTCTCGCGCCGCGCATTGGAGGCGCGGAGGTCGGCGGCGACGCGCTCGCGGATCTCGCGCTCGGTGATCTCGCGCTCGCCGCGCCGGCGGCGTCGCTCGTTGGCCGCCTCGATCATCTGGTCGACATCCTCGAACTCCAGGAGGACCTCGGTCTCCACCGATCGCGTGGGGCGCCAGTCGAGCACGTCGGCGCCCGAGCGCGGGTGGTAGCGGCCGATCAGGAGCAGCGCGACGACGAAGGCCACCAGGCCGCCCACCACCATGACCAGAAAGGGGTCCACTTCCGCGGCGAGTGTACAGTCGCGACCCGTGCCCGACGCCTTCGTCATCGACGCCCTTCGGACCCCCGTCGGCCGCCACGGCGGGGCCCTCCCGGAGGTCCGGCCGGACGACCTCGCCGGCCGCGTCATCCGCACGGCGGTGGACCGCAACGGGATCGACCCCGAGCGCATCGACGAGCTGACGCACGCGGACCAGGACGCCTTCGCGCTGGAGTCCCACCGCCGCGCGGTCGCCGCGCAGGACGCCGGCACCTTCGCGCGGGAGATCGTCGCCGTCTCGGTGAACGGGGCACGTGGCGCCGAGCCCCGCGTGGTCGAGGTCGACGAGGGCCCGCGGCGCGACACCTCGCTCGAGCCCCTTGCGGCCCGGCGGCCGATCTTTCGCGAGGAAGGAACGGTCACGGCCGGCAACGCCTCGCCAATCAACGACGGCGCGGCGTGCCTGGTCATCGGCAGCGAGCGCGCCGCCCGCGCGTTCGGCCACGAGCCGCCGGCCCGCGTCGCCGCCACCGGGGTCGCCGGGGTGGATCCCACGTGAGCGCCGCGCTCGCCGCTCGACGCGCGCACCGGGGCGACGAGGGGTGGTGGCGCGAGCAGATCGACGCGGCCTGCGGGGCAGGCGACCCGGTCATGCGCAACCTGCTCATCACCCTCGGGCACTACGAGCTGTCGCTCGCCCTGCGCGAGATCATCGGGCCGGACGCGGGCGCGAACTTCCACACCTGGGCGGTGTGGGGCTCGAAGAAGGCGGGGACGACGATCCGCGGCGAGGACGTGAGCCGCCGTGGAGCCGTGGTGATACGGGTCGGGGGCCGCCGGGTGCTCGCGCGCGCGGCGGCCCAGGTGCTGGCGGGCAACGTCACCGTCCTCGACGACATCGGCCGCGTCAGCGCGCGCTTCGCCTGCGCCTTCGCCCGCGAGGACGCCCCGGACCCCGAGCGCCTCGAGGCGTTCCTCGACGGCCTCGAGCCGGGGCCGCCGGAGGCGGGCGGCCAGGACCTCCTGCGCGACGCCTTCCGCGAGTACTGGCGGGCGCGCCATCAGTCCGATGCCAACATCCGGCACGAGCACGTGCTGCTCGGCAACCTCAAGGCGATCCTCCACGAGCACGTCCGCCTCGAGCCCTACATCGGCGGCGCCATCCCCCGCCCCCTTCGCCGCGTGGTCACGGCGCGGCTGCTCGACTTCCGCGCCGGCGCCGAGCAGCTGCGAGTGAATCGGGATGTGCCGCCCCGCGAGGACCCGCGCGATCCCCTCAGCCTGCGCCACCTCACCAACCCCGATCTCGTGGCCTTCCTGACCGGACCGGCCGGTTGGGACCGGACGCCGGACTCCCACGACGCCAGCCGCGCCCGCGACTGGGCCGACCTGCGCGACCGGATGAACTACATCTGCGACCTCTTCCGCTCGCGCCACTTCGAGGAGCAGCTCTTCGCCTCCCCCTACAGCGACGCGCAGTGGCGGGCGCTGCTCGCCGGGCGCGTGCCGGCGCCGCCGCTGTAGGGGCCGCCGGGGCCGTCGGGTACCGTCCTCGCGAATGGACTTCGACCTGACCGACGAGCAGCAGCTCGTCCGCGAGACGGCACGCGCGTTCACCGACGGCGAGATCGTGCCGCGGGCGCGGGAGAACGACCGCAGCGGGCGCTTCGACCTCGAGCTCGTCGCAAAGATGGCGGAGCAGGGCTACCTCGGGGCGGTCGTCCCGCGCGAGTACGGCGGGGCGGGACTGGACAACCTCACCTACGGGCTCGTGGTCGAGGAGGTGGGCCGCGGGGACTCGGCGATGCGCACGGTGATCTCGGTCCAGACCTCGCTCGTCTGCTCGGCCATCCTGCGCTGGGGCAGCGAGGACCACAAGCAGCGCTACCTGCCGAAGCTCTGCTCGGGCGAATGGCTCGGCTGCTTCGGGCTCACCGAACCCGACACCGGCTCGGACGCGGCGAACCAGCGGACCCGCGCAACGCGCGTCGACGGCGGCTGGTCGATCTCCGGCCAGAAGATGTGGATCTCGATGGGCAACCACGCCAAGGTCGCGCTCGTCTTCGCCCAGACCGACCCGGAGCAGGGCCACCGAGGGATCGCCGCGTTCCTCGTCGACACCGACCAGCCGGGCTTCAGCGGCCAGGAGATCCACGGGAAGATGGGCCTGCACGGCTCGGACACCGCGGCGCTCTCCCTCGACGACGTTCACGTCGACGAGGAGGACGTGCTCGGCGAGATCGGCGACGGCTTCCGCATCGCGATGAGCTCGCTGGACTCGGGGCGCTACAGCGTCGCCGCGGGGTGCGTGGGCATCTGCCAGGGCTGCGTCGAGCACTCCGTCGCCTACGCCAAGGAGCGCGAGCAGTGCGGCCGCCCGATCGCGAGCTTCCAGCTCGTCCAGGCGATGCTCGCCGACATGAAGGTCCAGACCGACGCCGCGCGGATGCTCGTGTGGCGCTCGGGCTATCTGAAGGACGCCGGCAAGCCGAACACGACCGAGACCTCGATCGCCAAGCTCTACGCGACGGAGGCGGCGGTCGAGTGCGCCAACACGGCGATCCAGGTGCATGGCGGCTCGGGCTACGTCGACGACCACCCGGTCGAGCGCTACTTCCGCGACGTCCGCGTGACCACCCTCTACGAGGGCACCTCCCAGATCCAGAAGCTGATCATCGGCCGGGCGCTGACGGGCATCAACGCGCTCGTCCCCTCGTGAGCGGGGTACCCGAGGTCATCGGCGTCGTCGGCGCCGGGACGATGGGCGCAGGCATCGCGCAGCTCGCGTGCCTGGCGGGCGCGCGCACGCTGCTCCACGATCCACTCGGCGAGGCGCTCGACATGGGCATCGCGGGCATCCAGGCACAGCTCGAGCGCGGCGCGCGACGCGGACGCTGGAGCGAGGCGGACGCGGCCGCGGCGACAGCTCGCCTCGAGGCGGCACGGGAGATCGACGCGCTCGCGCCCTGCGACCTCGTCATCGAGGCAACGCCCGAGTCGCTCGAGCTCAAGCACGAGCTCTTCGCGCGACTCTCGGGCCTCGTCGCTCCCGGCGCCGTGCTCGCCACCAACACCTCCTCGCTGCCGGTCACCGCGCTCGCCGCGGCGGCGACGCGGCCCGAGCGCGTCGTCGGGATGCACTTCTTCAACCCCGCGCCGATCATGCGGCTGCTCGAGGTGGTCGCCGGCGAGGACTCCGGGGAGGCGGCGCTCGACGTCGCGCGGGCGACGGGCCAGGCAATGGGCAAGCGCGTCATCCTCGCCGCCGACGGCCCCGGCTTCCTCGTGAACCGCTGCAACCGGCCGTTCGGGCTGGAGGCGCTCCGGCTGCTGCAGGAGCGCGTCGCGACGGTCGAGGCCGTCGACCGCGTGGTGCGCATGGGCGGCGGCTTCCGGATGGGCCCGTTCGAGCTCATGGATCTGGTGGGGCTGGACACCGGCCTCGACGTCGCGCTCAGCTTCCACGAGCTCAGCTTCGGCGAGCCACGCTGGCGCCCCTCCCCGATCACCGCCCGCCTGGTCGCGGCGGGACGCCGCGGCCGCAAGACGGGGCGCGGCTACTACCGCTACGACGGTGACGCGCCCCATCGCCCCGAGGACCCCGAGCCGCCCCCGGTTGGGGGCGGCGCCGGGCTGGTCGTGGTCGCCGGCGACGGCGTCCTCGCCCACGAGCTGCACGAGCTCGCTGCGCACGCCGGCTATGACGCGGCGTGGGCCGGCGAGCGTCCGGGCGAGGTGCCCGAGCTGATCGTCGACGCAAGGTTGGGGGGCGAGGACGAGAACGAGGTGCTCGGGCCGGACGCGGAGGGAGACGTCGAAGAGCTCGAGGGCGCGGCGCATTGCGGCGCGGCGCCGGCCGCGGGCTCCGGCGCGGTTCTCGAGGGCGGGCCGCGCGTCATCCTCTGCGCGGCCGGCTCGCTCGCCGCCCTGGATCCCGAGGGCACGGCGGCCGGCTTCCACGCCCTCGCGCCGCTGGCCGAGACGGGCCTCGTCGAGCTGACGCGCAGCGACACCACCACGGACGTCGCGGCCACGGCCGCGGAGCGCTTCTTCACCGCGCTGGGC
Organism: uncultured Actinomycetes bacterium; assembly: GCA_963728925.1. Classification (GTDB taxonomy): domain Bacteria; phylum Actinomycetota; class Thermoleophilia; order Solirubrobacterales; family Solirubrobacteraceae; genus JBBPZA01. The sequence continues at coordinate 116,218 of CAVSMB010000015.1, forward strand.
AAGCACACTGAGTGGGTGGGCGACGCCCCCGGGCTCGTGCTCGGCCGCATCGTCTGCCAGGTCGTCAACGAGTCGGCCTTCGCGCTGGGCGAGGGCGTCGGCGGCGCGCAGGACATCGACGATGGCATGGTGCTCGGCCTCAACCACCCGCGCGGCCCGCTCGCCTGGGCCGACGCGATAGGCCTCGACCACGTGCTCGCCATCCTCGACGCGCTGGCCGACGAGTACCGCGAGGAGCGCTACCGCGCCGCGCCCTTGCTGCGCCGGCTCGTCTGGCAGGGTCGCCTCGGGGCGCCCACCGGCGCAGGATTCCACCCGTACGCGGAGTGACCGGCGCGCAGGCGATCTCACGTTCCCGCCGTGACCGGCGTTCATCCGTGGTGGAGCTTCCGCCCTTCCAGCGCCTCCTCGACGACCACCGCGACGCCGTGTATCGCTACCTGCTCTATTCCGCCGGGCCCAACGAGGCCGACGACTGCTTCCAGGAGACCTGGATCTCCGCCCTGCGCGCCTATCCGTCGCTGCGCAGCGCCGAGAACCTGCGCGGCTGGCTGCTGCGCATCGCGCACAACAAGGCGATCGACGCGTCGCGCGCGCGGGGGCGCCGCCCGGTGCCCGTCGAGGAGCTGCCCGAGACCCCCTCCGGGCCCTCGCCCGACGGGCTCGACCCCGGGCTGTGGTCGGCCGTCGTCTCGCTGCCCGCCAAGCAGCGCGGCGCGGTGCTGCTGCGCTTCCTCGCCGACGCCACTCACACCGAGATCGGCGTCGCGCTCGACTGCTCGCAGGACGCCGCCCGGCGCAACCTGCACGAAGGGCTCAACCGGCTGCGAAGGGACTGGACGCCATGACCGACCTCGACCGCGCGCTCCGCGGCGCCGGCGCGGCTGTCGCGCCGCCCGAGCTCACCGCCGCCCTGGCCCGGCGGGCTCAGGCCGAAGGGCTGGCCGACGTCGCCTACGCGACCGTCGACTCGCCGCTCGGCCCCTTGCTCGCTGCTGTCACCCCGCGCGGGCTCGTGCGCCTCGCCTACGACCTCAACGACCCCGACGCGGTGCTCGAGACGCTCGCCGCGCGCGTGTCGCCGCGCGTTCTCGAGGCGCCGGCCCGGCTCGATGCCGTGCGGCGCGAGCTCGAGCAGTACTTCGCCGGCGAGCGCCGCCGCTTCGACGTCGGCATCGACTGGACGCTGGCCGAGGGCTTCACCCGCCGCGTCCTGCAGGCGACCGCCGCCATCGACTACGGCGACGTGGCCAGCTACCGCGAGGTCGCCGGCCGAGCGGGCAACCCGCGAGCGACGCGCGCGGCGGGCAACGCGCTCGGCGCGAACCCGATGCCGATCGTCGTGCCCTGCCACCGTGTGGTGCGGACCGGCGGCGCACTGGGCGGCTACACCGGCGGGGTCGAGCGCAAGCGCTTCCTGCTCGGGGTCGAGGGCGCCGCGCCCTGAGGCGCGGGCGAGCCTTCTACGCTGGCGTGTCGGGCGTGCCCCTTCGGGCACCCCTATGACGCCCGCGATGCGCGACCGACCTGCATCCCACCCGGGCCGGCGCCCGGAGCTCGACGGCCTGCGCGGCCTCGCCGCGCTCGCAGTGCTGCTCTTCCACGTCCGGCTCTACACGCTCGACCGGCCGGCGGCGACGGCGCTCGCCGACGGCGCGGGCTTCGTCTTCTCGCAGTTCCGCCTCGGGCTCGTGCTGTTCTTCGTGCTCTCGGGCTACCTGCTCTACGGCCCGTGGGTGCGCGCCGCGCTCGAGGGCGGCGAGGCCCCGCGCCTCGCCCGCTACGTGACGCGACGCGCCTCTCGCGTCCTCCCGGCCTACTACCTCGCCCTGGCCGGGTCGGTCGTGCTGCTCTGGGGCGCAGCGGGGACTCCGGGCGTGCGGTTGCCCGAGAGCGGCGAGCTGTGGACCTTCGGGCTGCTGCTGCAGAACTACTTCGATGGCCCGCTGATGTCACTCGACCCGCCGATGTGGACGCTCGTCGTCGAGGTCAGCTTCTACGCGGCGCTGCCGTTCGTGGGCTGGGCGACGCTGCGCTTCGCACCGACGCGACTCGCCCAGGCGACGGCGCCGCTCGTTCTCGTCGCTGGGGGCCTGGCCTACAACACGTGGCTCGCCGACCTGCCGCCCGATGCGCCCCTCAAGCTCACCAAGGTCCTGCCGGCCACGCTGCCCTACTTCGGGGTCGGGATGCTCGCCGCGGTGCTCCTGCACGGGCGCCGTGTCGGCCGCGGTGCCGCCATCGCGCTGGTCGGCGCCGGCTCGCTGCTGGTGTGGTTCAACGTGCACTGGCGCATGGGCGCGGAGCACACGGTCCCCGCCCACGTGCTGCGCGACCTCTTCGCCGCGACCGGCTTCGCGCGCTGGTTGCCGCCGTCGCCTGCCCCGCCGTCGCGCGCTGGGTCGGGGCGAGGCCGCTGGCGGCGCTCGGCACGGCGTTCTACGGCCTCTACCTGTGGCACGTCCCCCTGATCCTCTGGCTGCGCAGCGAAGGGCTGCTGCCCTCCGACGTCCTGCCGGCGCTCGCGGTCGTGCTGCCGCTGTCGCTCGCCTTCGCGGCCGCGAGCTGGCTGCTCGTCGAGCGCCCGGCGCTCGCGCTCGAGCGGCGAGCGAGCCGCTCGCGCCGGCTCAGGCCGCTCTTGTCGCCGACAGGTTGAGCCGCACGTAGGGCAGAGCGGGCGGATCGCCGAGCCGCGCCAGCAGGGCGTCGAGGAACGGCTCGCGCAGGTCCTCGGGCAGCGCGTCGACCTGGACCGGGATCACCGAGCTGGCCACGAACGCGCGCATGTCCGGCGGTCGGGCGTCGCGGCGCTCGAGCCAGCAGCGCACGCCGGTGAATCCCGCGCCCAGCAGCGCGCCTTCGGCCTCCTCCGGCGTCGAGAAGCGCCACGGGTTGGCCACCGGCCCGACGTGCGGCGCCCACTGCTCCTCGCGGGCCATGCCCTCGAGCTCGTCGACGACGTTCTGGATGTTGCCCCGACCGCCGCACTGCGCCTCGAGCCGGCCGCCGGGCCGCAGGGCCGCGTTCAGGCGAGCGAAGAGCGCGTCGTGGTCGGCGATCCAGTGGAAGGTCGCCGTCGAGAAGACCACGTCGACCGGCTCGGCGAGCTCGAGCTCGAGCAGGTTGGCGACGCGCACCTCCGCGCGCGGCCCGAGCGCCGCGCGGGCCACCCGCACCATCGCCGGCGAGGCGTCGACCGCGACGACCCGGCCCTCGGGCAGTCGCTCCAGCAGGGCGCGAGTGACGCGGCCGGTCCCGCAGCCCGCGTCGAGCACCGTCTCGTCACCGCGCAGCTCGAGCCGCTCGAGCACCGCGAGCCCCCAGTCGAGCTGTGGCGATGACATGCGGTCGTAGGTGGCGGCGTCCCAGTCGAGCGGCATGGCGCTCCCTGCACTGTACGCGATCGCGTACATAAGTACAAGATCACGCTCGGGAGCTCGCGTGCAGCGATGGTCGTGCATTGGCAACCCGGTGTACCGGGTGGTAGTGATTGCGTCTCAGAGCCAGCCACCCGGGGAGGAATGGCCGTGTCACCACAGGCGAAACGGAGCTCCAAGAGCGGATCGGACGCCGCGCTTCAGCGGCTCAACGACGCCCTCGACCAGGTCGAGGATGCGCTCAAGGGCCTGCGCGACGAGCTGACCCGCAACTCGCGCGGCCTCGTCCGCGACGTGGAGAAGCTCGTGAAGGACGCGCGCAAGGACCTGCGCAAGCAGCAGAAGGCGATCGTGTCCGAGCTGGAGAAGGCCGCCGACGCCGTGGCCAACCGTGTCTCGGCGGCCCGGGGCTCGGGCGCGTCGTCCTCCTCCGGCGCGTCACGCTCGACCGGCACCACGCGGTCCTCCGGCGCCTCGCGGTCGTCGGGTGCCAAGCGGTCGTCGGGCGCGCGCTCGTCGGGCGCCAAGCGCGCGTCGGGCTCGTCCGCGAGCAAGCGAGCGTCCGGCTCCAAGTCCGCGTCGGGCTCATCGCGGTCTGCGGGCTCGTCGCGGTCGTCCGGGGCCAAGCGCTCGTCCGGCTCGTCACGCTCCTCGGGTTCCTCGCGCGGGTCGTCCTCCTAGCCGCGCGTCTCTCGACAGGGACGCCGTCGCCCGCGTCCGCGGGCGACGGTCAGGCCGGCGTCTTTGAGCCGCCGCGCGCCTCGGCGGCGAGGAGAAGCTCCTCGACGGAGTCCTCGACCGCCGCGGCGAACGCGTCGAGGTCGGGCATCGCGTCGTAGTCGGCGATGAGCCCGATCGACACGCTGCCGTTGTAGGACATGATCGCCACGCCCAGCGCGCGCTCGGCGGCGAGGAAGGCGACGGGCACGAGCTCCTCGAGCTCGCGCCCGAGCAGGTAGAGCGGGAACTGCGGCCCAGGGACGTTGGTGACGAGCACGTTGTAGAGCCGCGTGGAGAAGTTGATCCGCGAGGCCTGCGCGAAGATCGTCGGCGGCGCGAAGTCCTGCAGGCCGGCGATCACCTCCGCGCCGAGCGCCTGCTTGGACTCCTTGAGCCCCCGCATAGCGGCCGCGACGATCGCCAGCCGCTCGACGGGGTCGTCCGCGTAGACGGGCAGCGGCGCGACCATCTGGCTGATGCGGTTGCCAAGCTCGCCCTGCTCGTCGGCCGAGCGCACCGACACGGGCACCGCCCCGCGGAGCTCCAGGCCCTCGGTGCGCACGCCGCGGGTGCGCAGCCAGCGGGCGAGCGCGCCGGCGATGACCGCCAGGAACACGTCGTTGACCGTCCCGCCGAGCGCGTTCTTGATCGCCTTGAGCTCCGCGAGCTCCGCATGGACCCACGTGAGGCGCCGGTGTGAGCCGATCGGCACGTTGAGCGGCGAGGAGGGGGCCGGCGCGACGAAGCTGGAGAGCGCCTCGGCGATCCCCTCGGCGCCCTCGCGCATCTCGCCGAGCGTGCGCGCCGGCGCGGTGGCCGCGCGCGCCGCTCGCTCGGCGATCCCGAGCGGCGTGCGCACGAGGCCCTTGACCCCCTCGGCCAGCACCTGAGCCTCGGAGGGCTCGGGCCGGGGCAGCCAGCCATCCTCGCGGTCGAGCGGCGGCGGCTCGCGCTCGAGGTCGAAGAGCACGGTCGTGATGTCGACGCCCGAGACGCCGTCCACCAGCGCGTGATGCGTCTTGTTGATGATCGCGAAGCGCGAGTCCTCGAGGCCCTGCACGAGCCACAGCTCCCACAGCGGCTTGGAGCGGTCCAAGCGCTGGGAGAAGATCCGCGCGGCGAGCAGCCGCAGCTGGTCGATCGAGCCGGGGTCGGGCAGCGCGGTGTGACGGACGTGGTAGTCGATGTTGAAGCGCGGATCGTCGATCCACAGCGGGCGCCCCATCTCGAAGCGCGGGAAGACGAGCTTCTGGCGGTAGCGCGGGACGAGGTGCAGCCGGGTCTCCACGTGCTCGAGGAACGCCTCCCGCGTCGGGGGCGGCCCCTCGAAGAGCACGATCCCGCCGATGTGCATGTGCGAGCCGTCGCGCTCCTGGGCGAGGAACGACGCGTCGATCGCGCTGAGGCGGTCCACCGCGATCAGCCCCCGCCGCCCGGCGAGGGGAACTGCGTCCCGACGAACTTGTCCCACGCTCGGTCGGGCAGCAGCCGGCGCTGGGTCATCAGGAAGCGCGCAGACGGCGTGACCGGGTACCGCGTGCGCGGGCGCTTCTTGGTGATCGCCTTCTCGATCGCCGCGGCGACCGTCTCGGGACCGCCGCCGAGCCGGGCGGTGGGGCCCTCGTAGGCGCCCGCGGTGCCTTCGGCGACCGCGCGGTTGAAGGCCGCGTAGGGCCCGCCGGCGCCGGCGCCGGCGCCGTCCGCCTCCCCCATCGCGCCCACCGCCGCATCGGCGAAGCCCGTCTTGATCAGGCCCGGCTCGATGACCACCACGTCGACCCCGAAGCCCTGCACCTCGAAGCGCAGCGCGTCGGAGAGCGCCTCGACGGCGTACTTGGAGGCGTGGTAGAGGCCGCCGCCGGGGAACGTCAGCTTCCCGCCCATGGAGGAGAGGTTGACGATGCGCCCCCAGCCCTGGCGGCGCATCGCCGGCAGCACGAGCTGGGTCATGCGGATCAGGCCGAAGACGTTGGTGTCGAACTGCCGCCGGACCTGGTCCATCGCCACCGACTCGATCGCCCCGCTCTGGCTGTAGCCAGCGTTGTTCACGAGCGCGCCGACCGCGCCCTCCGCCTGCTCGACGGTGTCCACCGCCGCCACCATCGACGCCTCGTCGGTCACGTCGCACGCGAGCAGCCGGCAGCCTCGCCGCTCGAGGTCGGCGATCGACTCCAGGCGCCGCGCGCTCGCGTAGACGATCATGCCCGCGCCGGCGAGCCGCTCCGCGGTAGCGCGGCCGATGCCGGAGGAGCATCCGGTGATGAGCACGGCCTTCGAGACGTCGGGCATCCGATCTCCTCTCCTGGCGGCTGATCGTAGTCGGCGCGAGCGGGTCCGGGTAGGCTCGCGGGCCCGTGGGCTCCGTCACCATCGAGCACGACGGCGACATCGCCGTAGTGCGCATCGACCGCCCGCCGGCCAACGCGATGAGCCCCGAGCTGCTCGACGCCGCCGCGGCGGCGCTCGACGAGCTCGAGCGCGACGAGCCCGCCGCCGTGGTCCTCACCGGCCGGCCCGGCTTCTTCTCGGCGGGCGCCGATCTCAAGCTCGTGCCGACCCTCGACGCCGCCGGCCAGCGCCGCATGGTCGAGGGGATCAACCGCATGGCGGCCGGCTCCTACGGCCTCATGCGGCCGGTGGTGAGCGCGGTCAACGGCCACGCCATCGCGGGCGGGATGGTCCTCGCCCTCACCGGCGACCATCGCGTCGGCCCGACCGAGGGCCGCTTCCGGCTGACCGAGGTCGCCGTCGCGGTCCCCCATCCGGCGCGACGCTCGCGGCGATCGCCGAGCGGGGCCCGCGCGACCCGCTGCTCGCCGCGTGGACGGCGGGACGCTGAGGGGCCGCGCCGGGGCCACGGCCCAGCCGCTACGTTAGGGCCCGTGCAGGCGGTCACCTTCCAGGGCGTGGGCTCGGTGCGCCTCGAGGACGTCCCCGAGCCCGAGCTCCGCGCTCGCGACGACGCCGTGGTGGCCATCGAGGCGTCGGGCATCTGCGGCTCGGACCTCCACATCTACCACGGGCGCCACCCCGTCGAGGAGGGCTTCACGATCGGCCACGAGTTCGTCGGCCGCGTCGTCGCGAGCGGCGACGACGTGACGGCGCTGGGCGAGGGCGACCGCGTGATCGGCTGCTTCGTCACGGCCTGCGGTCGCTGCTTCTTCTGCCGCCGGCGCGCCTTTCACAAGTGCATCGACGCGAAGATCTTCGGGCACGGCGAGATCTCCGGCGGCCTGCAGGGCGCCCAGGCCGAGCAGGTGCGCGTGCCCCACGCGAACGTCACCCTGCGCCGGGCGCCCGAGTCCGTGAGCGACGAGGCGGCGCTGTTCGCGGGCGACGTGCTGGGCACCGGCTTCCACGCCGTCCGCTCCGCGCAGGTCGGCCTCGGCGACACCGTCGCGGTCCTCGGCCTCGGGCCGGTCGGGCTGTGCGCGGTCCAGGTCGCGCGAGCCGCGGGCGCCGCCCGCGTGCTCGCCGTCGACTCGGTGCCCGAGCGCCTGGAGATGGCGCGCGCCTTCGGCGCGCAGCCCGTGCACCTCACCGAGGAGGACCCGCGCGCGGCGGTCAAGGCGGCGACCGAGGGGCGTGGGGTCGACGCCTGCATCGAGGCGGTCGGCCACCCCGACGCGCTCGACATGGCGATCCGCAGCACGCGCAACGACGGGCGCCTGTGCGTGATCGGCGTCTACGGCAAGCGCGCGGAGGTCCACATGGGCCTCGTCTGGAACAAGGCGCTGCACATCACCGCCGGCCCCGCCAACGTCGTCGCCCACGTCGACGAGGTCCTCGCGCTCGTCGAGGCCGGCGTCCTCGACCCGAGCCCGCTCGTCACCCACCACATGAAGCTGTCAGACACGCCCGAGGGCTACGAGCTCTACGACCGCCGCGAGGCGCTCAAGATCGTCCTGCGCCCCTGATCATTCATCGCCACCCCGGAGCCCACCATGAGCGCGACCGCCCCGAGCCTCCCCGACGCCCTCTCCGACGAGGCCCGCCGCTTCCTCTCGGGCCCGCACGAGCTGCTCATCGGCGGGGAGCGGGCGGCCGCCGCCGACGGGCGCACCTTCGAGACGCTCGACCCCTCCACCGGCAAGGCGATCGGCATCGTCGCCCACGGCGGCCCCGAGGACGTCGACCGCGCCGTCGCCGCGGCCCGGGCCGCGTTCGACGAGGGCCCGTGGCCCAAGCTGGCGCCCGCCAAGCGGGCGGCGACGATCCTGCGGCTCGCCGACCTCGTCGAGGCCAGCGCGGGGCAGCTCGCAGAGCTCGAGTCGCTGGACAACGGCAAGCCCGTCAAGCTCGCCAAGCTCGTCGACGTCGGCTCGTCGGTCAACCACCTGCGCTACTTCGCCGGCTGGCCCACGAAGATCGAGGGCGACACGATCCCCGTCTCGATCCCCGACACCCTCTGCTACACCCGCAAGGAGCCCGTCGGGGTGTGCGGGCAGATCGTGCCCTGGAACTTCCCGCTGCTCATGGCGGTGTGGAAGGTCGCCCCGGCGCTCGCGGCGGGCTGCACCATCGTCCTCAAGCCCGCCGAGCAGACGCCGCTCACCGCGCTGCGCCTTGGCGAGCTCGCGCTGGAGGCCGGGATCCCCGAGGGCGTGCTCAACGTCGTCACGGGCGACGGCGCGACGGGCGCGGCGATGGTGGAGCACCCCTACGTCGACAAGGTCGCGTTCACCGGCTCGACCGCGGTCGGGCGGGAGATCGGCGCCAAGGCCGGTCGCGCGCTCAAGCGCGTCACGCTCGAGCTCGGCGGCAAGTCGGCCAACGTCATCCTCCCCGACGCCGACATCGGCGCCGCCGTCAAGGGCTCCTTCACCGGCATGTACTTCAACTCGGGCCAGTCGTGCAACGCCGCCACGCGCCTGTACGTGCAGCGCGAGCAGTTCGACGAGGTCGTCGGCGCGCTCGCCACTGCGGCGCAGGGGGCGAAGGTCGGGCCGGGCCTGGACCCCGCGACCTTCCTCGGGCCGCTCGTCTCCCAGGAGCAGCTGGGCCGCGTCAACGGCTACATCGACAAGGGCCGCGCCGAGGGCGCCGAGCTCGTGACGGGCGGCGGACGCCCGGAGGGCCTGGAGGAGGGCTACTTCGTCGAGCCGACGCTGTTCACCGCCACCTCCGACGACCTCGCCATCGCGCGCGAGGAGATCTTCGGCCCGGTGCTCGTCGCGCTCCCCTACGAGTCGCTCGAGGAGGTGGCGGCGCGCGCGAACGCCACCGAGTACGGCCTGGCGGCCGGGGTGTGGACGCGCGACGTCGGCAAGGCCCACAAGCTCGCGGCGCTGCTGCGGGCCGGCTCGGTGTACGTCAACAACTGGGGGGCGGCCGACCCCGCGGCCCCGTTCGGCGGCTTCAAGGCGTCGGGCATCGGGCGCGAGCACGGCCACGCCGGGCTGGACGCCTACCTCGAGACCAAGACGGTCTTCGTCGGGCTGAGCTGAGAGGGGACGGGCATGGGCGGACAGCGGGAGACCCTGCAAGCCGGCTACGAGGCCTTCGCACGGGGCGACCTCGAGGCGATGATGGCGGTCGCGGACGACGACGTGCTGTGGCAGGGCACGCCGGTGGAGACGGTGCCGGGCGCCGGCGATCACCGCGGCAAGGACGCGATCGCCGCGATGCTCGGGCAGATCCCCGAGCACTGGGACGACTTCTCGGTGACCGCCGACCAGTTCGTCGAGGACGGTGACACCGTCGTCGTCCTCGGGCACGTCGACGCGAAGGCGAAGGCGACCGGCACCGCGGTGAAGGTGCCCTTCGCCCACGTGCTGACCTTCGAGGGGGGCAAGGTCCGCCGCATGACCTCGCTGGCCGACACGGCGATCTTCGTCGCCGCGCTGGAGAAGACGCCGAAGGTCGCCCCCTCGGGTGCGAAGCCCGGCGTCGGCTGAGCCCCGGGCGGTGCCCGGGCTCGTCGACCTCGCCTGCGTCGTCCACTGCCACTCCACCTACTCCGACGGCAGCGGCACCGTGCCGCAGATCGCGGCGTCCGCGGCGCGCGCGGGCGCCGACGTCATGCTCCTCACCGACCACGACACGCTGGAGGCGAAGCGACGCGGCGAGGAGCGCTGGCACGGCGACGTGCTCGTGTGCGTGGGCGTGGAGGTCTCCCCCCGCGGCGGCAACCACTACCTCGCCTTCGGCCTTGACGAGGTGATCGACCGCCGCCTCGCGCCCGCGCGCATCCAGGAGGCGGTCCGCGACGCCGGCGGCTTCGGCTTCCTCGCGCACCCGTTCTCGCGCGGCTCGGAGCGCTTCGGGCGCGCGGGCATGGCGTGGGACTCGCTCGCGGGCGACGCCTTCACCGGCGTCGAGCTGTGGAGCTGGGTGACCGACACCGTCGAGCGCTTTACCTCGATCCGCGACGGCGTGCGCTTCGTCGCGCGGCCCGGGCGCGTCGTCGACGACCCCCCGGCCCGCAACCTCGCGGCGTGGGACCGGCTCACGGCGCAGCGCCCGGTCGTCGCCCTGGGCGGGATCGACGCGCACCAGATCGGCGTGCGCGTGCGAGGACGGGTCCCGCTGCGCCTCGTGTCCTACACGCGCTCCTTCCGCCATCTGCGCACTCACGTGCTGCTCGACGCGCCCGTCACCGGCGAGGCCGCGGGCGACCGCGACGCCGTGTTCGCCGCGCTGCGCGCCGGGCGCTGCTACCTCGCGATGGACTCGATCGCCCCGGCGCGGGGGTTCTCGTTCGCCGCGGTGGGCGCCGATTGCGTCGCCATGGGGGCGGAGGGCCCGCTCGGGAACGGCCGCGACCTCGTGGCGCAGGTGCCGCGGCCCGCGGCGCTGACCCTCGTCCACGACGGCCGGGCCATCGCCCGCGGGCACGGCACCGAGCTGCGCCACCGCGCCGAGCAGCCCGGCGTCTGGCGCGTGGAGGCGCGCCTCCTCGCCCACGGCCGCGAGCGGACGTGGATCCTCTCCAACCCGGTCTACCTTCGCACGGCGGCCTGAGGGCCTGTCTCGCGAGAGAATCCGCCCCGGCATGTCGCTTTGGAGTCCCATCCGCTACGCCCACAACGGCGACGTCGCCCTCGCGTACACGGTCGGCGGTGCCGGTGAGGTGGACGTTCTCGTCATCGGCGGGTTCGTCGGTCATCTTGAGATCGGGCCCACGCTTCCGCAGTGGGCGCGCTTCTTGGACCGCCTGTGCTCGTTCGCACGCGTGATCGCCTTCGACAAGCGGGGGATGGGGCTCTCGGACCGGCACGCAGGCGGGTACACACTCGAGAACGTCGACGAGGACGCGCTCGCGGTGCTCGATGCGGTCGGGGTCGAGCGGGCGGTCGTGCTCGGGATCTCCGAGGGCGGCTCGGCGGCCACGATGCTCGCCGCCGCGCATGCCGATCGCGTCGGCGCGATGGTGCAGTACGGCACCTACGCCCGCGTTTCCCAAGCGCCCGACTATCCGGAGGGCGTCCCCGTCGATGCACTGCAGACATTCTGGAACCGCATGCTCGACCGCTGGGGCGACCCGGCCGGCCTCGGCCTGTGGGCTCCGAGCCTCGCCGCGGATCCCGAGGTCCGCGACTGGTGGGCACGGCTGCTGCGCTCCGGCCTCAGCCACAGCGGCGCCCGAACGATCGGCGAGATGTACGAGCAGCTCGACGTTCGGCCGCTGCTGTCGACGGTGCGCGCGCCGACGCTCGTCCTCTACCGCAGCGGCGATCGGCTCGTTGCTCCCGAGCTGTCGCGCACCGTGGCGCGCGGCATCCCGGGCGCCCGGGAGGTCGAGCTCGCCGGTGACGACCATCTCTTCTGCGCCGGCGACCAGGACGCCATCCTCGACGAGATCGAGCAGTTCCTCACCGGCCGCCTCGCGACGGCGCCCGCCGACCGCGTGCTCGCCACGGTGCTCTTCACCGACGTCGTCGGCTCGACCGAACGCGCCGCCGCGATCGGCGACCGCCGCTGGCGCGAGCTGCTCGAGCGCTACGAGCGCCTCGCCCACCGCGAGGTCGGCCGCCACCGCGGCCGCGTGGTCAAGACAATCGGCGACGGCATGCTCGCCAGCTTCGACGGCCCGGCGTGGGCCGTCCGCGCCGGGATCGCGCTGCGCGACGCGGCGCCCGAGTCGCTCGGCCTCGACCTGCGCGTCGGCGTGCACACCGGGGAGTGCGAGCGGATGGGCGAGGACCTCGGCGGCATCGGCGTGCACATCGCCGCCCGCGTGCAGGCCACTGCAGACTCCGGGCAGATCCTCGTGTCGAACACCGTCAAGGACCTCGTCGTCGGCTCGGGCCTGCGCTTCGTCGACCGCGGCGAGCACGATCTCAAGGGCGTTCCGGGACCATGGCGGCTCCACGCCGTCATCGGCGACGCCGAGCGGTGACTGCCGGCGTGGAGCCGCCGCCGCCGCGCCGCCGCGCCTGACCTACCCCGGCTGGGGGCTCGGCCGCCTCCGCGGCAGCCACCGGCGCCTCGCCTCGGGCTCGACCGCGGGGGCGGCGTCCCGACGGGCTTCGAGATCGAAGTAGAGGAGCGTCCTCCCGAGCACCACGTAGGGGGTGAGCAGCGCGAAGATGAGCGACCCGAAGAGGTTGATGACCGGCAGCGAGAGGTTGGCGAAGATGAGCGCGAAGCCGAGCATCGGCCCGGTGACCACGCTGATCAGCCAGAAGAAGCCGGCGACGCGGACGGTCTGCCACCAGCGATGGCGGACCAGCCCTGTGCTGCCCCGGAAGGCGTCGCGGATCGAGGCGTTCTTGAAGACGATCTCCTGCTGCACGAACTGCCAGTCGACGTACTTCTTGATGGCGAACGGGATGCCGATGATCGTCAGGGCGATGAGGACGACCGCGAGCGTCGCCAGGAGCTGGCAGAAGGCGAGTCGCCAGAAGCGGTCGAGCGTCCCGCGGAAGGCCGCCACGGGCCCGGTCGGCCGGCCGGACTCGAGCTCGCGGACGAAGGTGATCACCGCGCCGGCGACGATCGCGAAGCCGGCCGGGCGCCCGATTGCCGCGATCGGGTCGGACACGTTCAGCTGGACGCCGGAGCCTCCCGTTCCGGGCTCCCCGGTGCCGGTGACGCTGACGAACGCCGCGTCCACGAGCTCCACCACGCCGATGATCAGGAGCGACGCGAGCCCGACGGGCACGAGCGTCCGCCAGTGACGCCCGTAGAGCTGGCGCGCGGCACGGATGAGCTGGCCGAAGGCGCGTGGCGTGCGGAGCTGTTCCAGGTCGACCGGGCGCCAGCGGGTCATCGCCGCGGGAAGGACGACGAGCGCGACGATGATCAGAACCAGGAGGATGGCACCGAGCGTCGTCTGCGCCTGGAGGTTGACGAAGGACGACAGGCTCGCCACCACCCCGCAGAAGGCCCCCGTCACCGCCGGCCCGGCCAGCGCCCCGGCGGGCAGCTTGGGGCTCGCTTTGCGCAGGCCGTCCATCCACGTGAAGGGCTCGTCCCACTGCTTCTTGGTGATCGGCCCGGTCGGGCCGTTGTTGTAGCCCTTCTGCTTCTCGCCCCAATGCCCGAGGTAGGTCAGCCACGCGAAGGCCCCGTCGCGACCCGGACGCGTCGGGATGAGCACCGGCACGGGGCGCACGCGGCGCAACGGCTCAGACGTGTTGTCGCAGCCCAACCCGGAGCCGCCCTGCCCATTCTCGACGAACACGGCTGACTCGAAGAACGTCGCGTGCGAGCCTGCAGCCGGGTACACGACAGGGTGCGTGCCTTGCTTCTCGACCTTGTCGTCGTCCCAGTCCGCCCGCTCGCCGCCGCCGTGCTGGAACAGCGCGATCTCGGTCGGGCCGCTGACCAGCGCCTCGGCGGGCGTGTTGACGTCGAAGGCGATCTGCATCCCCTCCCAGTCGCCCTCGTGGAGGTCGTTGAACTGGTTGAAGTAGTAGAAGAACCAGTACTGGACGACCAGGCCCGGCGTGCCGCGCTCGCGGGCGATTCGCGCGTAGGTGATCGGTGGCGCGCGGCCGGCGCGCCGGAGCGAGCGGAAGTCCTTGGCGTAGGTGCAGCCGGGCTCCAGCGCGTCGCCCGGGACGTCGAGGTGGTACTCGGGCCCGCGGCCGCGCACGTCGGCCACCGTGGGCGCGCGCTCGACCTCTCTCCGCGACCGGGGCGCGGAGGGCCTGAGCAGGCGGACCCTCGGATTGGTGAGCATGACGTTCACGTCCGTGGGCTCGTACTGCTCCTCGGTGTCGTCGCACGGATCGGTCTGCGCCCGCAGCATCACGATCGGCGAGTACGTGCGAACGAGCAGCTGCGCCGGGCTCACGGCGGCGCCCGCCGCCCCGGGTGCGATCCCGAGGACGGCGACGAAGGCGGCCGCCGCCCCCGCCAAGGGTGATCTTCGGTTCACCGGAGGGCGAACCTACCGCCTCACCCCGACGCGGTGTGCGCGGTCCGCGCCGGGGCGCCGCCTACGGCGCCGTCGGCGCCCAGTGCGACTCGGGCACCGGCGCAGCCGGCATCTCACCGGGCGCCGGGACCTCGGGCGTGTCGCGCAGGTACCACTCGGCGTCCAGCGCCGCCTGACAGCCGCTGCCGGCGGCGGTGACCGCCTGGCGGTAAGTGTGGTCGACGACGTCGCCGGCCGCGAGGACCCCGGGCCGGTTCGTTCGCGTCGAGCGGCCCTCGACGACCACGTAGCCCTCGTCGTCGAGCTCGACCTGGTCGCCGAAGAGCTCGGATTGCGGCTCGTGCCCGATGGCGATGAAGGCGCCGTCGAAGGGGCAGTCGCGCGTCTCGCCGGTCTCGACGTTGCGGACGCGCGCGTGGCCCAAGGCGCCGGCTTCACCGGCCACGAACTCCTCGACGACATAGGGGGTGAGGAACTCGATGTTGTCCTGCTGGTCGGCGCGGTCGAGCATGATCTTCGAGGCCCGGAACTCGTCGCGCCGGTTGACCACGGTGACCTTCTCGGCGAACTTGGAGAGGAAGATCGCCTCCTCCATGGCCGAGTCGCCGCCGCCGACGATCATTGTGCGCCGGCCGCGGAAGAAGGCGGCGTCGCAGGTCGCGCAGTAGCTCACGCCGCGGCCGCCGAGCTCCTCCTCGCCGGCCACGCCCAGCTTCTTGTGCTGGGCGCCGGTTGCGAGGATCACCGTGCGCGCCTCGTATTCGTCGTCGCCGACCCACACGCGATGGACGCCGCCGGGCTCGGTCGCGAGCTCGACGCGCGTCGCGTCGTCGGTGATGAAGCGCGTCCCGAAGCGCTCGGCCTGGTCGCGGAGTTGCTGCATCATCTCGGGCCCCATGATCCCCTCGGGGTAGCCCGGGTAGTTCTCGACGTCGGTCGTCTGCTGCAGCAGCCCGCCCCACTGGAAGCCCTCGATGACCAGCGGCCGCAGGTTCGCACGGGAGGTGTACAGCGCGGCGGTGTAGCCCGCCGGGCCGCTCCCGATGATGATGACCTGCTCGATTTCGGCCATGTCAGAGATCGCTTCTGCGCTCCTGCGCTCGTGGTTCAGTGCGTTACTTCACTTTGTATAGTAGCAACGGAATCGGCATGGGCCCCACGCCCGGCCGGTTGGAGCCTGGGCGCCTCGCGCCAGCGCTGCACGGTCTTGCGCAGCTGCAGGTAGGCGATCCCGCCGGGCACCGTGGGCATCCAGAACGAGAACGCACGGTAGACCAGCACGGCCACGACGGCGAGCCCGGCGTTGACGTCGAAGGCCGCGAACGCGCCGATCATCCCGCCCTCCACGCCGCCGATCCCGCCGGGGATCGGCAGCGTGTTCGCGACCATCCCGACGAAGTAGGCCATGACGATGACCGACCACGGCGGCGGGGTGCCGAACGCGTGGAACGCCGCCCACAGGGTCGCGATGTCGAAGCCCCACCAGATGACGCCGCCGAGCAGGCCGAGCTCGCGGTCGTGCAGCAGGCGGATCGCCGTGCGCACGCCGCTGGCCAGCGAGGCGGGCGCCGCGGCGAGCTTGGCGGCGAGCCGCCCGAAGCGACCCTGCCGCTTGCTCCAGCGCCCGATGCGTCGCTCGAAGTCCCCCGGCAGCAGGGCGATCGCGAGGAACACGGTGATCACCGTCGCGCCGAAGATCGCGGGCACCACGGTGAGCGAGAACGGCGCGGGGCCCGGGAACAGGCCGATGCGCATCCCGAGCCCGTCGAACACCAGCGCGAGCATGTAGACCGCGTAGAGGACGGTGAGGAAAGCGACCATCCGGCACGCGACGAGTCGCCGCTCCATCCCCGAGCGACGCAGCGCCCACGCTGTCAGCGCCACGCCGCCGGCGCCCGCCGCCGCGAACAGCCGCGTCGCGGCCAGCGAGGCCATGGTGATCTGGTAGCTCACGCGCCAGCCGATCTGCGTCCCGCCGCGGATGAACACGGTGCGGAACAGCCACACGTAGCCGCAGAACGAGATCACCTCGAAGAGAAAGCAGGCGGCGAGCCACCAGGGATCCCCCTCCTCGACGCGGTTCCAGGTGTCCTGGAGGCCCGCGATCTGCGGCAGGACGAAGTACAGGAAGCAGATCGCGCCGACCACGAACAGCGCGAAGAGGAGCACGTAGCGGCGCGTGACCGGCCGCTGGGGCATCTCCTCGTCGAACTCGTCGGCCGCCTGCTCGAGCGCCTCGATCGCCTCGACGCCCTGATCGCGGCGCACGACCTCGCCCTCCGCCTCGTCGCGGAGCAGGCGCTCGTCCTCGGCCCGCTCGGAGCGCCGGCGCCGGCCGTCCACCTCGTCGGCGGGGCGCCGGCGCTCCTCGACCGCGTCCGGCTGCACGTCGAGCTCCTCGACGGGCTTGCGGGGGCGGTCGCGCTCCTGGCCCATGGCCTCAACCCTGCGCCCGCGCCTCCAGCGCGGAGACGGCGCGCGACACGCCGCGGAACAACGGCGTCACACGCGGGGCGGCGGCGCGGATGCCCTCGGTCAATGTGAGGCCGGCGAGAAGGTCTATGACGTAGTGCTCCCCCAGATACACGAGCGCGACACCGAGCGTGGCCGCATAAGTCCACCCCACCACACCCTCGACCGGGCCGGTCTCGGCCAGCAGGTGCGCGGCCATGACGGCCGTCGCGAAGTGCAGCGAGGGCATGGCGGCCAGCGGATTGCCTGCAAGAAAACTGTAAAGGGGCTGCCAACCGTCCTGCCAGAAATGCTCGCCGTACTCGACCATCATGCGCCTCACCTTCACGAGCTCCTGGCGCTCGTCGGAGGGCTTCATGCGGCCGTGGTCGGCCGCGTACCACGGCGGCGCGGTGGGGACGGCCCAGTAGACGAGCACCCCGAGGTCGAACACGGCGTAGGTGAGGACGGCGGCGCGGGGGAAGCGATCGGGGCGGCGCACGAGGACGTAGGCGAGCGACGCGTGGGGCACGAGGAACCAGATCCAGTGCGACCACACCAGCACCTTCTCGTGGAGCCCGAAGCGCTCGGGATCGGAATGCCGCTGGAGGCGCAGCGTCGGCGGGGTGCCCAGCCCGATCAGCGTGTCGGCGGCGATCGGGTAGTCGATGCGCACGCGGGCCCGCAGGCGCTCGGGGTCGTCGTTGGGCATCTCGTAGGTCGCGATGTAGGCCCACATCTGCAGCACGCACATCCCGACGTCGCGTGCGCGCGAGCGCGGGACGGCCACGCACAGGCCGAAGGGCGCGGATGCGGCGACCGCGGCGACCACGGGCGCAGGCAGGCGGAGGCGGCGGCGCACCAGCGGCGCCGCGATCCCCGCGGCCATCGCGCCGACGGCCGCGGCCCGGATGGCGCTCGACGCGCGCAAGGCGGCGCGACTATATCTACGGAGGTGGAGGTCACGGACGAGCGGGTCGCGGTGACCGGCGCCGGCGGGTTCATCGGGCTGGCGCTCTGCCGCCGGCTGGCCGGCGACGGCCGCGCGGTGGTCGGCCTCGACGTCGACGGGCACGCGTGCGAGCGCGTGGAGGCGGCCGGCGCGCGCTTCGAGCCCTGCGTCACCGATCCGGACGCGGGAGAGCGCGGGGCCTTCACGGCGTGGGACGGCCATGCGGTCACCACCGCCGAGTTCTTCGGCCATTACGCGCGCATGCTCGGCCGCGACGGGGTCCCGACCGCGCCCGCGCCGCTGCTGGGCGCCGCCGGCGCCGCTGCCGAGCTCGTCGCGCGGCGGCACGCGACGAGCTGACGCCGAAGGCCGAGTATCTCGCGGTGATGCTCGCGGGCGCCGGCGAGCGCGGGCTGCCCGAGCACTGGCTGGCCGAGCTGCGCGGGCTGCCCGCCCGCTTCGGGCTCCACTAGCTTTGGGGCATGCCCTCTTTCGAGCTGGCCCACGCCTACGACACCGTCAACCTCTGGCGCCGCGGCGGCGCCGCGAGGATCGAGCTCAACCGCCCGGAGCGCATGAACGCCTGGGACAAGCAGTTCGGCATCGACCTGCTCGCC
Source organism: uncultured Actinomycetes bacterium (assembly GCA_963728925.1). GTDB lineage: Bacteria > Actinomycetota > Thermoleophilia > Solirubrobacterales > Solirubrobacteraceae > JBBPZA01. The sequence goes on from CAVSMB010000015.1 coordinate 134,662, forward strand.
GCCGTCGAGGCCGTCGCCACCGACACCGAGGTCCGGGCGGTGATGCTCACCGGCGCCGGTCGCGGCTTCTCGTCGGGCGCGGACCTCAAAGCCGGCTTCGAGCCTGCGGCCGACGGCCACCCTGACGTCTACACGACGCTGACCCAGCGCTACCACACGATCATGGTCGGCATCCGCGAGATGCCCAAGCCCGTGCTCGCGGCGGTGAACGGGCCCGCGGTCGGCATCGGCTGCTCGCTGGCGATCTGCTCGGACCTGATCGTCGCCGCCGAGTCGGCCTACTTCCTGCTCGCCTTCGTGAACATCGGGCTCGTCCCCGACGGCGGCTCCTCGCTCTTCATCCCGGCGCGCGTGGGCCACGCGCGCGCGGTGGAGATGGCCATGCTCGGCGAGCGCGTCGGGGCGCCCCAGGCGCTGCAGTGGGGCCTCATCAACCGTGTCGTGCCCGACGACGACTTCGAGGCCGAGACCGACGCGCTGCTCGACCGCCTCGCTCAGGGCCCGACGCGCTCCTACGCGGGGACCAAGCGCCAGCTCAACGCCTGGATCTACCGTGGAATGGAGGACCAGCTCGAGCTCGAGGCGCAGATCCAGCAGGAGGTGGCCCGCTCGGGCGACTTCGGCGAGGGGGTCACCGCGTTCGTCCAGAAGCGCGAGGCGCGCTTCTCAGGCGCCTGAGCGCCAGGCCCGCGCTCCCGGGGAGGCCACCGGGCGCGCACCCGCTGAGACGTGGGGGTAAGGGCGCCCGTAGGTCGATTAGGATGCGGCGTGCCTTGCCCCGGAAGCGCTTCTTCAGCCATGCTCTGGTCGTCGCGAGCGTCGCGCTGGCCGTCGTGCTCGTGGGCGCCGGGCCGGCCTTCGCCGACGCGCTGACGCCCCAGTCGGGCGGCTCGCCCAACGCCGACAGCATCGACAGCCTCTACAAGATCGTCCTCGTCGTGGCGATCATCGTGCTCGTCGGCGTCGAGGGCACGCTGCTCTACTCGGTCATCCGCTTCCGCAAGCGCCCCGGCGCGGTGGCGGCGCAGATCCACGGCAACACCCGCCTGGAGATCGGCTGGACGGCCGGCGCGGCGGTGATCGTGGTCGTGCTCAGCATCGTGACCTTCATCAAGCTGAGCAGCATCAACGACCCGCCCGCCAGCGGGCCCAACGGCATGACGCCCGTCGCGGGCGGCGCGATCGTCGCCTCGGTCGACCAGCCCCCGCCTCCCGGCGGCCGCGGTCTGACCATCGACGTCAACGGCCAGCAGTACATCTGGCGCTACACCTATCCGGGCGGCGCCTTCTCCTACGAGGAGATGGTCGCGCCCGTCGACACCACGGTGATCCTGCGGATCCGTGCACAGGACGTGAACCACTCGTGGTGGATCCCGCAGCTCGGGCCGAAGTTCGACGCGATCCCGGGCTACACGAACAAGAGCTGGTTCAAGATCCCGGGCGACAAGGCCGGGACGATCTTCTACGGGCAGTGCTCCGAGCTGTGTGGGCGCAACCACGCGAACATGGTCGCCCGCGTGCGCGCCGTGACCCCCGCCCAGTACCGGTCGTTCATCACCTGCCAGAAGGCGCTCATCAAGCAGGCGCAGCAGGCGACGATCCCCGGCAACCGCACCAAGCCCCCGGCGCCCCCGCCCCCGACCTGCGCGAACTCGATCGCCAACTGATCCCCGGAGCCCGTTGATGGAAGCCTCGACCCTCGCCACCCTCCCCCGCCCCCAGATCGTCGCCCACGAGATCCGGCGGCCGCGGCGCGGATGGCTCGACTGGCTCACCACGGTCGACCACAAGAAGATCGGGATCATGTACATGGTCGCCGCCTTCGTGTTCTTCATGGTCGGCGGCGTCGAGGCCCTCCTGATCCGGCTGCAGCTCGGGACGCCCGACAACACCTTCCTGGATCCCCAGACCTACAACCACCTCTTCACGCTGCACGGGACGACGATGGTCTTCCTGTTCGTCGTGCCGATGATGACGGGCTTCGCGAACTACATCGTGCCGCTGCAGATCGGCGCCCGCGACATGGCCTACCCGCGCCTCAACGCGCTGTCGCTGTGGCTCTTCCTGGCGGGCGGGGTCGTCTTCTACGCGTCGCTGCTGTTCTCGCCCCCCGAGGCCGGCTGGACGAGCTACGCGCCGCTCTCCGACAACGCCTACCTGCCCTCTGGCGGTATCGACGCCTGGATCTTCCTCATCCACCTCACGGGGATCAGCTCGCTGCTCGGGGCGATCAACCTCTACGTCACAATCGCCAACATGCGCGCCCCGGGCATGGGCTGGGGCCGGCTGCCGCTGTTCTGCTGGACGATCCTCTCCTTCGCGATCCTGCTGATCCTGGCGTTGCCGACGGTCGCCGCGGCGGTGACCATGCTGCTCACCGACCGCCACTTCGGAACCCACTTCTTCGACGCGAGCCAGGGAGGATCGCCGCTGCTCTGGCAGCACCTCTTCTGGTTCTTCGGCCACCCCGAGGTCTACATCATGATCCTGCCCGGCTTCGGGATCATCTCCGAGGTCCTGCCCGTCTTCGCCCGCAAGCCGATCTTCGGCTACAAGGCGATCGCGGCGGCGACGGCGGGCATCGCCTTCCTCTCGCTGCTCGTGTGGGCTCACCACATGTTCGCCACCCCCACGGCGACCGCGGTCCTGGCCTTCTTCATGCTCAGCTCGATGATCATCGCCGTGCCCACCGGCATCAAGATCTTCAACTGGCTCGCGACGCTGTGGCGCGGGACACTGGAGTTCAAGACGCCGCTGTACTGGGCCGTCGGCTTCCTCGCGTTCTTCACGTTGGGCGGCGTCTCGGGCGTGATCCTCGCGATCTTCCCGATCGACTGGCAGGTGACCGACACCTACTTCGTCGTCGCTCACTTCCACTACGTCCTCGTCGCCGGCGCCGTGAACGCGATCTTCTGCGGGATCTACTACTGGTTCCCGAAGATGACGGGCCGCTACATGTCCGAGACGCTGGGCAAGGTCTCCTTCTGGCTGACCTTCGTCGGCTTCAACGCCACCTTCCTCATCCAGCACTCGCTGGGGCTGTCGGGCATGCCCAGGCGCATCTACGAGTACCCCGACATCGGGTCGTGGGGGACGTGGAACCTCATCTCGACGGTCGGCTCGTTCATCCTCGCCACAGGGGTGCTGGTCACCGCCTACAACGTCGTGCGCTCGCTGCGCGTCGGGGCGATCGCGGGGCCCGACCCGTGGAAGGCCAACACGCTCGAGTGGTTCACGGCCTCGCCCCCGCCCGCCAACAACTTCGACGTCATCCCGCGGGTCCGCAGCGTCGAGCCGATGAAGGACATCCGCCGCGCGATCGAGCGGCGCACGCTTCCGGCCCAGCAGCCCGATGAGACGACTGCGCCGACCGGGCGGGCCTGAGCGTAGCCTTGCCCCGTATGGACGCCTCGCGCGCCCCGACCGCCGTTCTCGTCGCGCCGCGTGCCCGCGGCCGCGCGCGACGCCTCGCGGCCGACTACCTCGCGCTGACCAAGCCCAAGGTCCAGTCGCTGCTGTTGCTCACGACGGTGACGACGATGTACGTCGCCGGCGATCCGAGCCTCGCGCTCGTGGTTGCCACATGCCTCGGCGGCTACCTCTCGGCCGGCGGCGCCGGGGCGGTGAACCACTGGTTCGACCGCGACATCGACGCCCGCATGGCACGGACCGCGAACCGCCCGGTCCCCTCGGGCCGGGTCGCGCCGAACGCGGCGCTGGGCTTCGGGATCGGGCTCGCCGTCCTCTCCTTCGCCGAGCTCTCGCTGCTCGTCAACGTGCTCGCCGCGTGCCTGGCCCTGTCGGGGTTCCTCGGCTACGTGTTCGTCTACACGGTGTGGCTCAAGCGCTCGACGCCGCAGAACATCGTCATCGGGGGCGCGGCGGGCGCCGTCCCCCCGCTCGTCGGCTGGGCGGCCGTGACGGGGACGATCGACCCGATCGCGATCTACCTCTTCGCGATCGTCTTCTTCTGGACGCCGCCCCACTTCTGGTCGCTCAGCCTGCTGATGAAGGACGAGTACGCCAAGGTCGGCGTGCCCATGCTGCCGGTGGTCCGGGGCGAGCGCGAGACGCGCCGCCAGATCCTCCTCTACAGCGGGCTGCTCTACGCGGTGACCCAGCTCCCGTTCTGCGCCGGCGGCTTCGGCGGCGTCTACCTGGGCGCCTCGATGGTCCTTGGCGCGCTGTTCATCGCCGGCGCGGTGGTGCTGAACCGGCGCGCCGACCGCCGCAGCGCCCTGCGTCTCTACCTCTTCTCGCTGGCCTACCTGGCTCTGCTCTTCGCGTCGATGGTTCTCGACGCCAACGGGTAGGCTGCGCCGATGGACCGCCGCCTGGCGCGCAAGAACATCCGCACCGGCCTCATCGTCGGGGCCGTGTGCCTGTTCATGTTCGGCGTGTCCTTTCTGGCCGCCGCGATCTACATCGCGTGAGCGTGGTGGCCGACGAGCCCCGCGACCCTGACGTCCAGCCCGTCGGCGAGGAGATCCATCTCCCCGGCAACACCATCCTGCCGCTGGTCATGGCCCTCGGCATCACGCTCGCGCTGATCGGCATCACGACGTTCATCGGCTTCACGATCGCCGGAGCGCTGATCTTCCTCTACACGCTCGTGCGCTGGATCCGACACACCCGCCGCGACATAGAGGAGCTACCGCCGGACGCGCACTGACCGGGCCGCCCACACGGAGGCGGACGCTACGCCGCCGAGCCGACCTTCGGCGAGGACGGAACCTCGCAGCTCGCGCCGTCGTCGGTCCAGCAGCGCACGATGTCGCGCACGGAGAGGATGCCGGCGGCCTCGCCGTTGTCGATCACGATGAGGTGCCGGAAGCTCCCGCGGACCATCGCCGCTGCGGCCTCCTCGAGCGACCAGTCCGGCGCCGCGAAGACGAGGTCCGCCGTGAGGTGGTCCGCCACGCGCTCGGTGTCGGGATCCTGTCCCGCGCCCAGCGCGTTGAGGATGTCGCGCTCGGTCAGGATCCCGGGCCCGGCCGCCTCGGGATCACTCACCACCGCGGAGCCGACTCGGCGCTGGTGCATCAGTCGTGCCGCGGCCCGGAGGGTGTGCCCCGGCCCCACGGTCACCATCACCCGGCTCATGCCGTCTCGCACCTGCATGCTCGCCACTCCTCTGGATTCGTCGCTAGCAACATTCGGCGCAAGGCCTTGCCAGACCCTAGCAACGGCTGCGCCCGGCGTGACCGCCCGGCCGGCGCCGTCGCGACATGAGTTTCAACGCGCCATGTCTTCTAGGCTTGTCGGCATCCCTCATCCCCCCGGCGATCTCCGGCGTATGCCGAGCGTGTCCATTCAGCGTCCCGCCACAATCCGCCTCCGTACCAGCCTCTTCGATGACGCGGTGCGGATCGTGGAGAACGAGTACGGCTCCGACCTGTCGCTCGACGACATCGCCCACCGCGTTGCGTCCTCGCGCCGCCAGCTGCAGCGCGCGTACGCCGAGATCGGGCACACGACGTTCCGCGACCATCTGACCCGCGTGCGCATGGAGCGCGCGGCCGATCTGCTGGCCGCCGAGCGCCTGACCGTGCGCGAAGTCGCCAACCGCGTCGGCTACCGCCAGCCGGCGCAGTTCGCCAAGGCGTTCCGCCGCCAGCTCGGCGTCGCGCCCTCGGAGTACCGCCTCAACGGTCGCCGCGGCACGGTCGGAGCGATCGAGGCCGTCGCCGCGCAGCCACACGCCGCCGCCGCCTGACCGCCGCCGCACCGCGTCGCGCGACGCGCGCGACCGTCTTGGGCCAAGATGGCTCAATGGTCACCGCGGACGAGACCGCCGCGAGCCCGCTCGGGATCGACGTCCCCGCCGTCACGGGGTGGATGGAGGAGCACCTCGCCGACGTCCGCGGCCCTCTGAGCTTCCATCCCATCGGCGACGGCAAGTCGAACCTCACCTATCGCGTCGATGACGCCCGGGGTGACGCGGTCGTCCTGCGCCGCCCGCCGGTCGGGCAGCTCCTGGCCTCGGCCCACGACATGCGTCGCGAGCACACGGTGATCTCCGGGGTCGGCGCCGTCGGCTTCCCGGTCCCCGCCGCGCTGGCCTTCTGCCCGGACGACGACGTCACCGGGGCGCCCTTCTACGTCATGGAGCACGTCGACGGCCAGGTGCTCGTCCGGTCCGCCGACGCCGAGGGCCTCGACGAGGCGACGCGCCGCGCGGCCGGGGTGTCGCTGGTGGAGACGCTGGCGCGCCTGCACGCGATCGACGTGGAGGATGCGGGCCTGACGGGGTTCGCCCGCCCCGAGCCCTACGCCGCGCGCCAGATCCGGCGCTGGCGGCGTCAGTGGGAGGACTCCAAGACGCGCGAGGTCGGAGCCGTCGAGGAGGTCGCCGCGCGGCTGGAGGCCTCGATGCCCGAGCAGCGCGAGCTGCGCATCGTCCACGGCGACTACCGCCTCGGGAACACGATCGTCGCCGGCGACGGCAGGGTGAGGGCGGTGCTCGACTGGGAGCTGTGCACGCTCGGCGATCCGCTCGCCGACCTCGGGCTGCTCATGGTCTACTGGGGCGAGGCCGGAGAGGCGGTTGGGATCATCGAGGAGCCCGCGACGGTCCTGGACGGCTTCCCGGCCCGCGACGAGGTGGCGGAGATCTACGCGGACGCCTCGGGCCGCGACCTGGCCGACCTGCCCTTCTGGCACGTCCTGTCGCAGTGGAAGCTCACGGTCATCGCCCAGGGGATCTGGGCCCGCTTCCGCGGCGGGCAGGCGTACGAGGGGGTCGACGACACCTTCGAGGCGGTGATCGACGGACTTGCCGAGGCCACCCTGGAGCGGGCGCGCAGCGCGGGCCTGGACGCCTGACGCGCCGCCGCTCGCACCGGCTGCGTCCGACGAGCGGGTGTCATAGGATGCCGCGACCATGAGCGAGGAGACCCGGCGTTGAGGCGCCACCCGGTGGCGCAGATGATCGTCATAGGCGTCGTCGCCTCGGCGATCGGCATCGCCCTCGCGCTCGCCATCGACTGGTTCCCCAGCGAGGCCTCCACGCAGGCGCCGAAGATCGACGACCTCTTCGACCTGCTGCTCATCGTCTCGGTCCCGGTCTTCGTGCTCGTCGAGGTCGTCGTGCTCTTCAGCGTCTGGAAGTTCCGGATGCGCCCGGGCGAGGAGCTCAAGGACGGCGCGCCGATCCACGGCAACACGACGCTCGAGGTGGTGTGGACGGCGATCCCGGCGCTCCTGCTCGTCGGCCTGGTCAGCTACTCCTACGTCGTGCTGACCGATATCGAGAAGAAGCAGCCGAACACCATGGTCGTCAACGTGACCGGCGAGCAGTTCGCCTGGACCTTCGAGTACCCGCCTGAGCGGGCCGGCGGCAAGGCGGTGAGCGCAGACCAGCTCTACCTGCCCAAGGGCCGTCCCGTCCGCTTCAACGTGCGCAGCAAGGACGTCATCCACGACTTCTGGGTCCCGAACTTCCGCATGAAGATCGACGCGGTGCCGGGCATCACCACGCACTACCGCATCACCCCCACCCGGCTGGGCACCTACCCCGTCGTGTGCGCCGAGCTGTGCGGCCTGGGCCACGCGGCCATGCGCGACAACGCCCACGTGGTCACCCCGGCGGCCTTCCGCATGTGGATGACCAAGCAGCGCGCGCCCGCGGGCGGGGCGGCCGGCGGCGCCGCGGGTGGCGCCGGCGGTGCGCCGGCCGGCGGGACGGACGTCGCGGCGACGGGCAAGCAGGTGTTCACCCAGGGGGCGGAGCCGGCCTGCGCCTCGTGCCACACCCTGGCCGACGCGGCGTCGACCGGGACCACGGGGCCGAACCTCAACACGGTCCTGAAGGGCAAGGACGCGGCCTTCATCCGCCAGTCGATCGAGAACCCCAACGCGCAGATCGCCAAGGGCTTCGCCGCCGGCATCATGCCGCCCAACTACGGGAGTACGCTGTCGCCCCAGGAGCTGAACGCTCTGGTCGCCTACCTCGAGAAGGTCGCCGCGAGATGAGAAGGAGCTAGGAGATGGCCGCGAAGCTGCGGGCACCGGGGTGGTATCGCGGTGCGGTGGGTCTGGTGCTGGGCATCGGGTTCGCGTACGGGCTGACGCTCGTGCTGCGCACGGCGCTGGGCTATGACCCGGTCCTCGACGGCGAGGCCGTCCTCACCGTCGCGCTGATCGCCTCGCCGCTCTTCTTCCTCGTCGGCTTCGGCGGCTTCGACTACTGGTTCTACTGGGCCGCGGGCCGGCCGACGCGCCCCGAGGACCACTCCGGCCACGGCGCGTACTCGTGGAAGGACTACTTCCGGATCAACACCGACCACAAGGTCATCGGCATCCAGTACACGGTGACCTCGTTCTTCTTCCTGCTCGTCGGCGGCATGCTCGCGATGCTCATCCGCGCCGAGCTGGCCGCGCCGGGCTCGCAGTTCGTCGACGCGGACACCTACAACGGGCTGTTCTCCGTCCACGCGTCGATCCTCATCTTCCTGTTCATCATCCCCGTCTTCGCGGGGCTGGCCAACTTCGTGTTGCCGCTGATGATCGGCGCACCGGACATGGCCTTCCCACGGCTCAATGCGCTCTCCTACTGGCTCCTGCCGATCGCCGGGATCATGATGATCGCGAGCTTCTTCGCGCCCGGCGGCTCGTTCGCCTCGGGCTGGACGGCCTACGCGCCGCTCTCGACCGACCTGCCGATCGGCCAGGTCTTCTTCACCGTCGCCGTGCAGTTCGCTGGTGCGTCCTCGGTGCTGACAGCGCTCAACTTCCTCGTCACGATCATCACCATGCGTGCGCCGGGGATGAGCTTCTGGCGCATGCCGCTGCTCGTGTGGGCGAACTTCTCGACGTCGCTGCTGGTCGTCATCGCCACGCCCTTCATCGCGGCGTCGCAGTTCTTCATCCTGCTCGACCGGGCGCTCGGCTTCAACTTCTTCCAGACCGGCCTCTCGGCCGGGGAGAACGGCGACGTGCTGATGTACCAGCACGTGTTCTGGTTCTACTCGCACCCGGCGGTCTACATCATGATGCTGCCGGGCTTCGGGATCATCTCGGAGATCCTCGCCGTCAAGGCCCGCAAGCCGATCTTCGGCTACCGGATGATGGCGTTCTCGCTGCTGGCCATCGTCGTGCTGGGCTTCACGGTGTGGGCGCACCACATGTTCGTCTCGGGCATGCAACCCTGGGTCCGCATCCCGATGATGATCACCACGGCGATCATCGCCGTGCCGACCGGGATCAAGGTCTTCTCGTGGCTGGCCACCCTGTGGCGAGGGGTCCTGCGCCTCGACACGCCGATGCTCTTCGCGCTGGGCTTCCTCACCATGTTCGTCCTCGGCGGGATCAGCGGAGTGATGCTGGCGATCATCCCGATCACCATCCACGTCTCGGACACCTACTTCATCGTCGCCCACATCCACTACGTGCTGTTCGGCGGGTCGCTGTTCACGATCTTCGCCGGTGTCTACTACTGGTTCCCGAAGATGACGGGCCGGATGTACGACGAGCGGCTCGGCAAGCTGCACTTCTGGCTGACCTTCGTCGGGTTCAACACGACCTTCGGCCCCATGCACCTGATCGGCATCCAGGGCATGCCGCGGCGCGTCTCGGACTACGCGGAGCAGTTCGCGGGCTGGAACCTGTTCATCTCGATCTCGGGCTTCGTCGTCGGCCTCTCGACGCTGGTCTTCCTCTACAACATGGTCGCCAGCTGGCGCGGCGGGGCGCGGGCGCCGGCCAATCCGTACCGCGCGCTCACGCTGGAGTGGCAGGTCTCCTCGCCGCCACCGGTGTTCAACTTCGACGCCGTCCCGACGGTCGTCGGCGGCCCCTACGAGTACGGGGTCCCGGGGGCGGTCCACGGCATCTTCAAGGCTCCGACCGAGGCACGGCCGGCCGGCACGGTCGCGACCAGACCCACGACCGAGTGAGGAAGGACTGATGGCGAAACGAAAGGTGCTCGTCGTGGCCAACGAGACGATCGGCGGCGCGAAGCTCGTCGGGCGGGTGCGCGAGCTCGCCCACGAGGGCGACACGTCGTTCGCGCTCGTCGTTCCCCAGACCAAGCCGAAGTCGGGCGGGATCATCTACCTCGAGGCGGTCCACGACGCGGCGAGCGTCCGGCTCAGCCTCGCCCGCCAGTTCATGGCCGCCGAGGGCATCGAGACCGAGGGCGAGGTGGGCGACACCGACCCCTTCAGCGCCGCGATGGACGCGATCGCCGAGTTCCGGCCCGACGAGGTGATCGTCTCGACGAAGCCCGCGACGGTCTCGGGCTGGCTGCGCCGCGACCTCGTCGAGCGGATCCGCGCCGAGGCCGACCTGCCCGTCGAGCACGTGGTGGTCGACCTCGACCGGGACGGCCTGGAGTTCGAGGTCACCCTCGTCGTCGCCAACCAGACGGTGGGCGAGGCGGCGCTGCTCGAGCGCCTGAAAGCCAAGGCGCAGAACGACGAGCACCTGTTCATCGTCCTCGTGCCCCAGGCGCACGGCCGGGGCCACGCGGCGCGTGAGGCGCGCGACCGGCTCAACTCGACGCTGAAGCGGTTCCGCGAGGCCGGCCTGTTGTGCGCCGGGATGATCGGCGACCCCGACCCCTACGACGCGACCGTGAACGCGCTGCAGTCCTTCCTGGTGTCGGACATCGTCATCTCGACCTTCCCGGAGACGAAGTCGGGCTGGCTGCGCCAGGACCTCGTCCGGCGCGTCGAGGGCGTGGCCGGCAAGCCCGTCGAGCACGTCGTCGCCGAGGCCGAGCCGGCCGCCTCCGGCGCCAGGTAGCCATGGAAGCCGCGTCCGTAAGCCACGGCCACGAGCACGTCGCGCACCCTCCCGAGGCGCACCGGTCCTCGCGGGTCGATCCCCAGACCCTGGGGATGCTGCTCTTCATCGTCTCGGAGATCATGATCTTCGGGGCCTTCTTCACGGCCTACTTCTTCATCCGGGTCGTGACCAACGACCCCTGGCCCGCTCCGGGGACCGAGCTCCCGGTCGCCATCGCCGGCGTCAACACGGCGATCCTGCTCTCCTCGTCGCTCACCATGCACTGGGCCCTGACCTCGGCCAAGAACGACAACCGGTTCGGGCTGAAGGCCGGGATGCTCACCACCTTCCTGCTCGGCCTGACCTTCCTGACCGTTCAGATCAACGAGTACGTCCACATCGGCTTCGCCCCCCACGACTCCGCCCAGGGCTCGGTCTTCTACGGGCTGACCGGGCTGCACGGCGCGCACGTCTTCATCGGCCTGACCCTGCTCGCGATGGTCACCGTCCGCGCCTTCAGGGGCCACTTCTCGAGCACCGAGCACCGCGGCGTCGAGGTGCCGGGCATCTACTGGCACTTCGTCGACGCGATGTGGATCATCGTCTACTCGACGATCTACGTCCTCTGACCGGGCGGCCCGCGGCCGTGCTCAACGCCCCACGGCCGTGCTGAACCCCCTGCGCTCCGAGGCGGAGGCCTTCCGCTTCCTCGTGTGGGTCGCCGCGATCACCGCGGCCATCGTGGCCGTCGTGCTCCTCGCGCGGCTGATCTTCTAGGCGTCGGTCACAAAGGCGTCACGAGCCGGTCACGGTCGTTTCACACGGCGTTGCGCGTGGTGGCCCGAAATAGGCGGTGATGGAAACGCCGCTGATCGCGCACCGCTGCGGGCGCGGATATGGCCCGGACTCCTCCCGGCAGGCACTGCGGGCGGCGCTCGCTCCGGGCCGCCTCCGCGGTGTCGAGACTGACGTGTGCCTCACACGCGACGGCGCGCTCGCCTGCCTGCACGACCCCTACCTGCCACTCGGGACCACGCTCACAGGGTGGGCGCACGAGCGCTCCGCCGCCGACGTGCTCGCGGCGCGGCTTCTCGACCGCGAGCGCCGAGCGAGCGCCGAGCCACCGTTGCTGGTCGACGAGGTGCTCGACGTCGTCCCGCCCGGGCTCACGGTGCAGGTCGACATCAAGGCGCACGCCGATGCGGCGCTGGCCCGGCGCACGGTCGACGCGCTCGCGGCCCTCCTGGCCCGGCGTCCTGACGCAGACCGAGTCGAGGTCCTGAGCTTCCACGCCGCCGCGGTCGAGCAGGCGGTCTCGCACGGGTTGGCCGGCCGGCTCGTCATCTGGGCGGACTACGTACCCACCGCGCTTGCGCGCTGGGCCGCCGACCTCACCCTGCGGGGCGTGTGCGTCGAGCACTCCCTTCTTGCCCAGCCCCTCGTCGCGGCGCTGCGCGATGCTGGCCTGAGCGTCACCACGGGCACGGTCAACCATGCAGCGTTCGCCGAGCGCGCGCTCGCCTACGCGCCTGACGCGCTCACCACCGACCGCCCGCACGAACTGGCGGAAGAACTGGCCGAACGGCGGCTCCTCGCCGCCTGATCAGCCTTTCTCGAGCGTGCCGATGATCCGCGGGTGCCCCGCGATCTCGGGCGCGTCCACCAGCTCGAACCCGCGGAGGCCGCAGAGCCGGCCCAGACGATCGAGGCTCGACCGGCTAAAGCCCCAGTAGACGGCGTCGTCGCGCGCGTACACGTCGCCGTGCTCATGAACGACTACGCGCGGGTCGCCCTGAGCGCCGCGCACGCCGTAGGTCTCGACGATGATCCGCCCGGCGGGCGCGAGGCGCTCGCCCAGCACGCGCAGGAGCGTGAGCGGCGCCTCGACGCGGTGCAGGATGCCGAAGCAGAAGATGACGTCGAACGTCTCGCCAAGACGGTCGACCTCGAGCGCGTCCAGCCGGCGGTAGTCGACGCCGGAGCCCAGAAGCTCGGCGATCGCCCGGAACCCGGCGCCCGGCACGAGGTCGATGCCGAACCGCCCGCGGATCCACGCGACGTACTGCTCGTTGTCCACCGCCACCACGCGGGCGGCCCCGCGGCGCTCGGCCAGAAAGGCGTAGAACCCATCGAACGCGCCCACGTCGAGCACGCGCGCGCCGGTCAGGTCCTCCGGGATCGCGCGCAAGCGGTAGCGATGATCACGCGCGATGCCCGGCGTATAGACGCCGGCGCCGTCGAGGGAGAACGTGTGAAACCACAGCGGCACCCCCTCCAGCGCGGCGCGCGCCCCCTCCCGCCCGACGTCGATCGGCATCAGGTCCGCTACGGCCCGCTCCGCCGCGGTGGTCTCGGGAATGGACTCCAGATGCTGCGCCGGCGTAGGCGTCACCTCCTGGGATGTGAAGGAACTTCACGTCCCAGGATATCGCCCGACACCGTTCCATCGCCGGCGGGCGGCCGCGCAAAGTGCGCGTCCACCGGCGGACGCGCAGCTCACTTCACGGTCAGAGTGCCCTGCATCCCGGCCTGGCGGTGGCCGGGGACCGTGCAGAAGTAGGCGTACTTGCCCGCCTTGAGGGTCACCGGCGACAGCTTGGAGATCGCGCCGCCCGACACGACCGCCCCTGGCGCCACGTTGACTCCCGGGCCCTGGAGCGCGATGTTGTGCGGCGTCTGCGAGGCGTTCTTGGACTCGATCTGCAGCGGGCCCGCAGGGGCCGTCGCCTGCTTTGAGACGTAGAGCAGCTGGCCGTTGGGGTCGGCGTCGATCTCGAGCCTGCCGTTCTTGGCGGCGATCGGCTTTCCGTTCCCTCCGCCGCCGACCGCGGTGCCGAGCGCGCCGGTGTCCTTGCCCGGCTTGGCGACCGCGTAGGCGACGTAGGCGGCGACGTTGCGCGCCTCTTGCCCGTCCACGAGCTTGGCCGGCATCACCGAGCGCGGCGCCGGCTTGCCGGGCGTCTTGGGGTCGGGCCCGATCTGGATCCCACGCGGGTTCGGGTACAGGATCTGGGAGTGGACCATGCCCTCGATCGTCGAGCGGTCGAAGCCGTCGGTGATCGAGCGGGTGAAGGCCTGGTCGAGATTGGGGCCGATGACACCCTTCGTGCCTGCCCTGTTGAGCACGTGGCAGGCGCCGCAGCGCTGGACGAAGGCCTGCTTGCCGGCCACCAGGTCGGTCTCCTGGCTGGAGAACTGGATGCCGCCGCAGCCGGCGGCGACCGTCACCAGCGCGGCGGACCCGAGCAGGGCGGCGGCGACCCCGGCCCGGCTTCTAACTCCCCTGTTCATCGCGCGGCACTCTACCCGAGCGGACGGAGCTCGGGCGCATCCAGGCGCCCCTGCGCGGCGGCGATCACGCCACGTGCCACACCGTCCCAGGAGAACCGCGCGTCCGCCGTCGCAACGAGCGCCTCGCGGGCGGCCGAACGCAGTTCCGCAGGTGCCTCGAGCCACGCCGCGAGGTTCGCGGCGATGGCCTCGACGGCCCCCGGGCCGACGTCGAAGGAGATCCACGGCGACACCTCCGCGGGCAAGTGCTCGCGCAGGACCTCGGAGACCTCGGCCATCCCGGAATGGGCGGCGCTGACCGGCAGGATGCCGCACGAGGCGGCCTCGGCGGCGACCATCCCGTAGGCCTCGGGGAAGGTGCTGGGCATCACGAGCGCCTCGGCGGCGGGCAGGAGGTCGACGAGCTCTGAATGCTCGAGGCGGCCGGTGAAGGTGATCGATCCGGCGACGTCCCCCAGCGCCGCGGGATCGACGCCGTCTACGAAGGCCTCGAGGTAGCGCAGCGGCGCGTCGGGGCCGCCCTCCGCGGCACGCCCCTCGCGGGCGATCGCGCGCACCTCGTCCAGGTCGCGGCGGTCGAGCGCCGCGACCAGCCGCTCGGCCTGGGCGCGCCACCCACCGAAGCCGACGACGACGAGGTGGGCGGTGGGGACGCGCGCGCGGACGAGCGGCCAGGCGGCCAGCAGCAGGTCGATGCCCTTGGAGGCGATGAGCTTTCCGACGAACGTCACGAGCCTCGCGTCCTGCGGCAGCGAGGCGATGCTCCCGACGGCCGCGGCCGCCTCGGCGGGGTCGCGGGAGAAGGCGGAGGGGGACGCGGGGGGCGGGGCCGCGGCCTCCGGGGAGGAGGGGCCCGCGGCGGGCGAGGCCGACGGCCGCCCCTCCTGCGCCGCCTCCTCGGCCAGCCGCGCTGCGAGCGCCGCCACCCCCTCGCGCGCGGCCTCGTGGTCGCGCGGCGCGAACGCGGCGATGTCGACCCCCGGCGGCCCCAGGCGCGTCTTGGGCGGCAGCGCGGGGTCGTCGAGGGCCGCCCACAGGCTGTGGCCGGTGTGGGCCGAGCCGACGATGACCGTGCGCGCCGGGCCCAGGCCCTCGTGGGCGAAGGGCTCGAAGCGCGCGTGCGGCTTGACGGTGTACTCGAGCGCCGAGCCGTGGACCTTCGCCGCGTAGGGCACCCCGGTCCCCTCCAGCGCGCGGGCGAGGATGACCGGTCCCATCACGAGGTGGTTGGCGAGGGCGGCCTCGATTGCCGAGGTCTCCACGACCTCGCGGACCGCGGCGACGTTGAGCTCGATGTAGCGCTCGAGCTCGTCGTCGGACAGCTCCTCGAAGGGCCGCGCCTCGACGCCCTCGTAGCGGTCGGCGACGTAGACCGGCAACAGGCCGCCGATCTCTGGGCGCAGGACGGTGCAGCGGACCGGCTCGCGCAGCACGCGCACCTCGAGGCGCCCGCCGTCCCAGTTGCCGACCGCGTCGACGAAGGGCATCTCCTCGGCGCGGCGCTCCTGGGCCAGGAGGTGGACCTCGTGCCCGGCGCGCACGAGCGCCGTCGCGAGGCTCTCGTTGTAGACGTTGGAACCGGTGCCGCGGAGCAGGTAGCCGTGGAAGATGAGGAAGCGCACGAGCGGGCACCCTATCCAGGGCCGTCCGGGCCGGGAGCGTCGCTAGACTTCCCCGCCTTGAGCGTTCGCCAGAAATATCGGCTGCGGGCGCCCTCGACCGGCCGCGAGGTCATCGTCGAGGGCGAGCCCGGCAAGGTCTACGTCGACCAGGAGACCGGGGAGCCCCTCGAGGTCGAGGGCGAGCTGCTGCCGCTCGCGCCCTCGCCCTCCAACCTCCCCTGGTCGGTGGAGACGCTGCGCTTCTGCAACTGGTGCGACTCGCTCGTCCAGAAGGACCTCAACGACTGCCCCACCTGCGGCCGGCGCATGGACGCGCTGGGCGCCTAGCCGGCCCGTCGAGCCCGTGCCTCGCCGCTCGCCGTACCTCGTCCTCGTCGCGGTGCCGGGCGTCCTGCTGGCCCTCGCCCTGGCCGCCTGCGGCGGCGGCGGCGACAGCTCGACCAACGCGCTCGACAAGCCGCCGCTCACGGTGCCCGACAGCACGCCGCTGAGCACGCCGTCGACGAGCACCACGCAGCGCACGACGAGCACCTCCAGCACCTCGAGCTCCGGCGACTCGTCGGGCTCGAGCGGCGATGACTCCGCAGGCGGCGGAGGCTCGTCCGGCGACGACGGCTCCTCGCAGGACGGCTCGGGGTCCGGCTCGGGCGATTCCGGGGCTTCGGGCGGCTCCGGTGGCTCCGGTGGCTCGGGTGGCTCGGGCTCGGGCTCCGGGTCGGATTCGGGAGGCTCAGGCGACGGAGGCGGCTCACGGGCCCCCTCGGACTCGCCGCCGCCCCCGGGCTCGCCCGCCAGCGAGTTCGAGAAGTACTGCAGCGACAACCCTGGCGCCTGCTGAGATCCCGCGCGCACGGTCAAGGGTTGCGCCCCGTGTGCCGATGCAGGACATGGCCGACTGACGGCCTGGAGATTCCATTCTGCCCGCCACCGCGATCGAGACCCACGGCGCACTTGCCGCCGTCCGCCGCATGTCCGACGCGGTGCTGGCCGGCTCGAGCTTCGACGACATCACCGAGGCGCTCATGCGCGAACTCGGTCTTGCGCTCTCGCTCGATCACGTCCGCCTCCACGTCGTCGCCCAGGACAGCTCGATCGGGCGTGGCCGCGTCCTTCACCTGCGCCCGGCCGACGGCCCGGCGATGGCCGAGGAGCGACCGCTCCAGGCCGGCGGGGGCGACCCGGAGGTTCGCCGGGCGATCGACGAGCACCGGCCTCTGGTCGCGGACGACGGCTCCCTGCTCCAGCCGCTGACGTTCGGAGGCGAGGTCCGCGCGGTCCTCGGGCTGGTCGCTCCCGCGCCGCGCGAGTTCTCGGCCGCCGAGATCGAGATCGCCGCGACGCTGGCCAATCAGGCAGCGGCCGGGATCGCCCTGCGCGAGCTCGAGCACCGGCGCCGGCTCGAGCTCGAGCAGCAGACCGCGCTCGCGCGTGCGGCCCGCTCGCTGAGTGGCAGCCTCGAGCTGCGCGAGATCCTCACCGCCCTGGCCCGCGAGGCCGACCTCGCCGTCGGGGGCGACTGCGCCGGCGTCTACCTCGCCGACGGCACCGGCGGCGGCGTGGCCTTCGCCGGCCACGACGAGCCCGAAGCGTGGTTCGGGTCGCACATCGGTCCCGGCGAGGGCCTCGGCGGCCGCGTGCTGCAGACCGGCCAGGGTGCCGTCACCGACCGCTACCGCGACGAGGTCGAGCTCCCGGACATCGCGGGCCTGGCGGAGCTCGAGACGGCGGTGTCGGTGCCGATCCACTGGGAGGGCGAGCTGAAGGGCGCGCTGTCGGTCGGCTTCCGCCGCACGCACCGCATCGGCGACGAGGACATGGAGGTGCTCGAGGCGATCGCCGGGCTGGCGGCCATGGCCTGCCGCAACGCGGAGGCCTACGAGACGGCCCGTTCCGCCGCGCGGACCGACGCGCTCACGGGGGTCCTCAACCACGGCGCGATGCACGTGCGGCTGCACGAGGAGATCGAGCGCGCGCGCCGCGTCGGCAACCCGCTGACCTGCGTGCTCATCGACATCGACAACTTCAAGGCCCTCAACGACCGCGCCGGCCACCTTGTCGGCGACCTGATCCTCCAGCGCGTCGCGCGCGTGCTGTCGCGCGAGTTCCGGCCCTACGACCAGATCGCCCGCTACGGCGGCGACGAGTTCGTCCTCATCCTCTCGGGCGTCGGCCTGGACGAGGCGCGGGCTGCCGCCGGCCGCATGCGCGCCTCCATCCGCGACACCGCCCGCTCGGCCGGGGCCCCCGCCGCCCCCCTGCAGTGCTCGATCGGCATCGCCCTCTGGCACGAGCCGCTCGGCGCGGGGGAGCTGCTCGAGCGCGCCGATCGCGCGCTGCTGCTCGCCAAGCGGACCGGGCGCGACCGCGTGGCGATCGCCTCGCCCGAGACCGAGCACGCGCTGGCCATGCTCGTTGGGCGCAGCGGGTCGCCGTCGGATCTGATGCGCGGCTTCTGGGACATGGTCGCCGGCTGCGAGACGCCCCGCGAGGCGATCACCACGCTGCCGGCCTTCATGCGCCGCGCGCTCGGCCTCGAGGAGGTGGCGCTCTACGAGACAGCAGCCGGCGGCGAGCCCGTGCTGCGGCGCGCCGCGGACGCCCGCCTCCCGGGCGACCCGGGGCCGCGGGCCTTCCTCCGGCGAGGGCTGGCGCTGCACGACCGGGCCGCCGACCGCATGGCCCGCGCCGCCGTGGCCCGCGACTCGCTGCCCGAGCTGTACGCCGGCCTCGGAGTGGAGCGCAACGATCTCGTCGCCGACGCTCCCGCCGGGTCCTACGCGGCCGTCCCGCTGGCCGGCCCCGAGGGACTGCACGGCCTGCTCCTGCTGCGCAGCGCGGAGCGCCCGTTCGCGCTCGACGTGCTCCAGCAGGCGGAGATGCTCGGGCGCCAGTCGCTGATGGTGCTCCACGGCCAGAACGGCGGCGGCTCGGCAGCGGCGGTCAAGGCGCTGGCGGCGGCCATCGACGCGCGCGACAACTACACCCACGAGCACTCCCAGGCGGTGGTGACACTGGCCGAGCAGGTGGCCCGCGCGCTCGCGCTCCCCGCCCCCGAGGTCGAGCGCGTGCGCACCGGCGCGCTGCTCCACGACGTCGGGAAGGTCGCGATCCCGAACGAGATCCTCTACAAGGCCGGGACCCTCGACGAGTCGGAGTGGGAGGTCATGCGCCAGCACCCGCTGATCGGCGAGCGGATCCTGCGGCGGACGCCCGATCTCACCGACGTCGCGGCGCTGGTGCGCCACGAGCACGAGCACTACGACGGCAGCGGCTATCCCGACGGGGTGGCGGGCGCCGACATCCCGATCGGCTCGCGCATCATCCTCGCCTGCGACGCCTACAGCGCGATGATCACCCGCCGTCCGTACCGCGAGCCGATGTCGTCCGCCACGGCGGTCGACGAGCTGCGGCGCAGCTCCGGCGGGCAGTTCGATCCCGTGGTCGTCGACGCGCTCGTGCGGGTGCTGGGCCAGCGCGACTGAGCCCGCCGCGAACCGCGCTCAGCTCGTGGCGTTCTTGCGCGGCGTGACCACCATCGTCGCGCGGTAGAGCATGCGCTCCGTACGGTACAGGCAGCGGTAGTCGCGCAGCGAGCCCAGGCGCTGCTGGGCCGACTTGGGGCGGAGGCTGCTTCGTGCAGTCGGTCTGCGGGCGGCTCGTGCGCCACGCGTTGCCGTCGTCGAGCCCTTCAGCCAGCACCGGGGCCCATGTGGGCGTCGTCAGCGCGACGATGTAGCCCTTGCGCACGAACAGCGAGCGCAGGAGCGGGAACTGGGTCTCACGGTTGAAGTAGGGCCGCAGGGCGAACAGCTCGCTCTGGCCGGTGAGCTGGTAGCTGTAGCCCCGGCGCGGGGGCTTGAGGATGCTGATGCGAGCCTGGGCCGCGCCGCCGAAGTTGGAGTTGAAGAACGCGATCTGCTGAGCCGACGGGTTCCCCAGGCGGATCGTGAAGGCGACCACGCGCCCGTCGCGGGGTGCGACCATCATCCCCGCCTTGCCGCGACCCTGGGTCGTGACCTGGAAGCCCGAGAGGCGCGTCATGACGGAGCACGGGTCGGCGGGGCAGTCGGCGGCCGGACGATCGGTCGTCTGGCCGATCTCGATGATCTGGGCGGAGGCGGCGGCGGGGATCAGCGCGAGCAGCGCGACCATCCCCGCGAGCCAGGCAAGGAGTCTCGGCATCAGGGTTCCAACCGACGCTTCGGCACGGAGTTGCGGGTTCCTGCCCGACCGAGGGCGCTCGCGCACCGGCCTCAGCGCCCCTCGAAGCTCGCCTTGCCGGGGCCCTCGGAGAGGAACGACGCGACGGCCCTGCGAAGGTCCTCGGTCGCGAAGAGCCCGCCCGCCGTGGTCCCGGTGATCGCGTCGGCGCCCTCCACGCCGCCCTCCAGGTATGCGCGGACGATCGCCTTGGTAGCCGCGTGGGCGACCGTCGGGCCTTCGGCCAGGTCGCGGGCGAAGCTCCGCGCCGCATCGTCGAAGCCGTCGTCGGGGAGCACCCGGCTCACCACGTTCCAGGCCGCCAGCTCCGCGGCGGGATACAGGTCTCCGGTGTAGACGAACTCCCGTGCCCGCGCCGGCCCGGCGCGCTCGGCCAGCCGCTGGGTCCCGCCGGCGCCCGGGGTGAGGCCGACGCGGCGCTCCACGAGCCCGAAGCGCGCGGACTCGGCGGCGAGCAGCACGTCGCAGGCGAGCGCGAGCTCGAACGCCCACGTCAGGCACAGCGAATGGGCGGCGAACACGGTCGGGAGCTCGAGCCGCTCGACCCGCCGGTTGAGGGCGAGCAGGTCGCTGAAGTCCTCGCGCTCCTCGCGGTCCAGGCGCTCCTGGAAGAGGTGCACGTCGACGCCGCCGCTCACTGCCCGGCCCTCGGCGCGGAAGAGCAGCGCGCGCGGCGGGTCGGCCTCGAGCGCCGCGACGGCAGCCTCGAGCGCCTCGCCCATCGGGCCGT
This sequence comes from uncultured Actinomycetes bacterium, assembly GCA_963728925.1. GTDB lineage: Bacteria > Actinomycetota > Thermoleophilia > Solirubrobacterales > Solirubrobacteraceae > JBBPZA01. The sequence goes on from CAVSMB010000015.1 coordinate 155,254, forward strand.
CGTAGAGGTTGAGCGGCGGCGAGTCGAAGGTGACGACGGCGAGCGGGCCGTCGCGCTCCAGCCGGGCCGGCGCGCCGGCGCTCACCCCGCGAGCTCCGCGCCGGCTGCCCTGATCTCGTCGGCGTCGCCCGGCGTCGGCGTCCACGGGAGCCGCAGCGGGTCGTCGGCGTAGCGCGGGACCACGTGCACGTGGAAGTGGAAGACCGTCTGCCACGCCACGCTGCCGCACGAGTTCAGGAGGTTGATGCCGTCGGCGCCGAGGCGCTCCTTCATGCGCGCCGCGAGCCGGCGGGCGGCGAGCGCACAGGCCTCCAGATCGCCGTCGGAGACCTCGAGCAGATCGGCGGTGTGGGCGCGCGAGACGACGAGCGCGTGGCCGCGCGTGGCCGGGTTGATGTCCATGAAGGCGACGGTCCGCTCGTCCTCGTCGACCACGGTCGCCGGGAGCTCGCCCGCGACGATCTTGCAGAAGAGGCAGTCGGGATCGGCCATGGCGGGGAAGCCTATCCGGTGGCGTCGCGCGCGGCGCGGGCGCCGACTACCCTCCCGCGATGCCTCCCGATCGCGCCCAGCTCGAGGCCACCGTCGGCCATCTGGCCGGCCTTGACCGCGGCTCCTGCTCCCCGGGGGAGCGCGACGCGGCCGAGTGGGTCGCCGAGCGGTTGCGCGAGCGCGGCGCTCCGGCGCTCGTCGAGGAGGAGCGCGCCCACGGGACCTACTGGTGGCCGGCCCTCGCCCAGGGGACCATCGCCGTGGGTGGTGCCGTGGCGGCGCTGCGCGGCCGGCGGCTGCTCGGAGCCGCCGTCAGCGCCTTCGCCGCGGCGGCCATGTACGACGACGTCAGCGGTGGGTCGCAGTGGTTCCGCCGTCTGCTGCCCTGGCGCCCGACGTGGAACGTCGTGGCCGAGGCGGGCGATACGGATGCGCGCCGCACCGTCGTGTTCGTCGCCCACCACGACGCCGCCCACGGCGGCGCGATCTTCGACGACTCGCTCATCCGCGCCCTCGCCGATCGCTTCCCCGAGCGCTTCGAGCGCACCGACGAATGGCCGCCGATCGCGGCGGGGCCCTTCGCGGCCGCCGCGCTCGTGGCCGCCGGCGCTCTGGTCGGCAGCCGCGGACTGCTCGGCCTCGGGCTCGGGCTGAGCACGCTGTCGTTGGTCTCCTTCGCCGACATCGCGGGCCGCCACGTCGTGCCCGGTGCCAACGACAACGCGACCGCGGTCGCCGTGATCGTCGACCTCGCCCGCGCGCTGCGCGAGCAGCCGGCGCAGGGCGTCCGGGTTCTGCTGGTGTCCACGGGGTCCGAGGAGTCGCATATGGAGGGCATGCGCGCGTTCGCCCGCCGCCACTTCGGTTCCCTCGATCCAGCGACCACGACCGTCGTGTGCCTCGACACCGTCGGCAGCGAGGCCGAGCTCGTGCTCGTCGAGGGCGAGGGCATGATCGCCATGCACGAGTACCCCGACGACGTGAAGTCGCTCGTCGCGCGCGCTGCCGCGCGGGCCGGCGTCCACCTGCGCCGCGGGCTGAAGCTGCGCTTCTCGACGGACGGGCTGATCGCCCTGCGCGCGGGCTACCCAACGGCCTCGATCGGCTCGGTCAACCGCTACAAGCTGCCCTCCAACTACCACAAGCCCTCCGACACGGCGGAGAACGTCGACTACGACACGGTGCAGGACTGCGCGGCGCTGTGCGAGGCGATCGTACGCGAGCTGGCGGGCGAGCCGGGGCGCGAGCCCGCGACGGCGCCGGCCTGACTCGGGGCGGGCCGCTGGCCGGCCATGACGCCCTGCGAGCGCCTCCCAGGATTGTGCCGTCCCACTGCGGCGGGCCATACTCGCTCGCGAGGATGAGAACGCAGCTTCGGGAGATTCGTCCGTCCCGGGTACCGGTGTGGCCCGTGCTCCGGTTCGCCTAGCCCGAACTCCCAGCCACCCGCCGCGCCAGCGCGATCGCCTCCTCGCGGCTCGCCACCTCGCCGGCGAAGCGGGCCTCGTCGACGGCCTCGAGCAGGCGGCCTATCTCGGGGCCCGGGTTGAGGCCGAGCTCGCGGGCCAGCTCGTCGCCGCGCACGAGCGGCGGGGCGGCGCGGGCCGCGCGCCATTCGAGCGCCTCGCCGAGCAGCTCGCGGGCGAGGTCGAGGTGTGTGGCGATCGCCTTGTCGGCCTTGCGGCCGCGGGTGGCGAGGCGGTCGGCGACCGAGAGCACGGTGACGTCGACCTCCACCGGCTCGCACGCGTGCAGGTAGCGGTACACGGTGCGCCGCGGGAGCGGGCGCTCGTGGACGAGGAAGCCGAGGCGCAGGTGGTGGCGGGTCAGCGCGGCGACGTAGGCGGCGAGCCGCTCGCTCGCACGCAGGCGGGTGAGGACCGCGTGCGCGAGCGCGGCGCCTGCGGTGTCGTGGCCCATGAAGGTCACGCGGCCGGCCATCTCCTCGCGAGTGGCGGGCTTGGCGGCGTCGTGGAGCAGCGCCGCGAAGCGCAGGGCCTCGCCGCGGGTGAGCTCGTCGGCGAGCGGCTCGTCCAGCAGCGCCCGGACCGGCTCCGCCTGCGCCCCGAGCGGCGACGGGTCGCGCTCGAGCTCGATGGTGGCCGCGAGGACGGCCAGAGTGTGCTCGTAGACGTCGAGGTGGTGGTACGCGCTCTGCTCGATTCCGCGCAGGGCGGCCAGCTCCGGCAGTACGGCATCGGTCGCGCCCAGCCGCTCCATCAGCGCCAGCCCTTCGAGCGCGGCGGGAGCAGTGACGATGCGCTTGAGCTCGGCGAACACGCGCTCCTGGGCGGCCGTCGAGAGCCGCGACGCCCGCACGCGAGCGGCGGACTGCGTCGCCGCGTCGACGTCGAGGGCCAGCTCGCAGGCCAGGCGCGCAAGGCGCATCACCCGCACGGGGTCGTCGTCGAAGGCGCGCGGGGCGACCATGCGCAAGCGTCGGGCGGCCGCGTCGCGTGCCCCTCCGTAGGGATCGATGAGCTCGCCGCCCGCCAGTGGACGGGCCAGCGCGTTCACTGTGAAGTCGCGGCGCGCGAGGTCCTCCTCCGGCGAGCCACCCTGGAGGGCGAGCAGGTCCGCGTGCCACGCCCGCCCCGGCCCGAGCACGCGCCATGCGCCCCACACCTCGCTCAGCGGGAACGCCGCGCCGCCCGCCGCCCGGGCGAACGAGCGTGCCGTCTCGCGTGGGTCGCCCTCCACCGCGAGGTCCACGTCGTCGGTCGGCCGGCCGAGCAGCTCGTCGCGCAGCGTCCCGCCGACGATCCACACCCGGGCGCCGCCGAGTGCGGCGCGCGCGGCGGCGAGCGCCGCGTTGGCGCTCACCGCGGGCGCTCCCGCGAGCGTCGCATGGCGGCGCGCGACGTCGAGGGCGTCATGCCGGCACCCCGTCGCGGTGATACTCGCGCGGCACCCGCGTCGTCAGCGCGCATGTGATCTCGTAGTTGATCGTGCCCAATCGCCGTGCCCACTCCTCGGCGAGCACCCGCTCGGAGCCGTCGGCGCCGAGCAGCACGACGGCGTCCCCGGGCGTGACGTCGGGCTCGGGGCCGAGGTCGATGGTCACGTTGTCCATGCTCACCGTGCCGACCAGCGGGCGCCGGCGGCCGCGGACGAGCACCTCCGCGTCGTTGGTGAGCGCGCGGCGCACGCCGTCGCCGTAGCCGATCGGCACCACCCCGAGCCAGGTCGGGTGCTCGGCGACAAAGCGCCGGCCGTAGCCGGCGCTGTCACCCGTCTGCGCGAGCTTGACGTCGGCGACGTAGGAGCGCAGCTCGAGCGCCGGCTCGAGGCCGTGCTCGGCCGGATCGCGCTGGAAGGGGTCCATCCCGTAGACCGCGATCCCGCAGCGCACGAGGTCGAAGCGCGCGCGGGAGCTGCCCAGCGTCGCGGCGCTGTTGGCGGCATGCACGACGAGGCCCGGGTGCTCGCCGGCGAGCTGCGCGGCGAAGGGCTCGAAGCGGGCGAGCTGCTCCTCGAAGAAGGCGTCGTCGTCCTCGTCTGCGGTCGCGAAATGCGTCATGGCCCCGGCGAGCCGCAGCGCCGGCGAGGCCGCGACCGCCGCGGCGACGTCGAGCGCCTCCGCCCGGTCGCGCGTGCCGAGCCGGCCCATGCCGGTGTCGAGCTTCACGTGCACGGCGACCGGCGCGCCGGTCGCCTCCAGCCGCTCGACGAACGACCGCCGCCAGGCCACGAGCTCGGCGCCCGCGCCGACCGCAAGCTCGAGCTCCTCGTGGTCGATCGCTCCCATGACCAGCAGCCGCCCGCCGATGGCCGCGGCACGCAGCTCCATCGCCTCGCCTGCCGTGGCCACCGCCAGCCACGTCGCGCCCCCCGCGATCGCCGCGCGCGCGACGGGCACGGCGCCATGGCCGTAGCCGTCGGCCTTCACGACGGCGGCGAGCGCCGACGTGGGCCCGACCTCGCCCGCCAGCCGTGCGCAGTTGCGCTCGATCGCCGCGAGATTGACCCGCGCAACGGCCCGGAGGGGCACGTCAGGCGGTCGCCCGAAGGCCCGAGCGCCGGTGGTTCATCCGGCCGCCTCCCGCCCCGCGGCGATCGCCTCGGGCAGCGCGGCGATCACGTCGCGCGCGATCACGCCCTCGGGGATGCCCTGCTCGCGGGCGGCGATACGCCCCGCCTCGGCGTGGATCCACACCGCGGCGCAGGCGGCGGCGAAGGGCTCGAGGCCCTGGGCGAGCAGGGCGGCGACGACGCCCGAGAGGACGTCGCCCGTTCCCGCGGTCGCGAGCGCCGGGCTCCCGCCCGAGCTCACCGCAACCGCCCCGCCGGGGTCGGCCACGATCGTGTCGTCGCCCTTGAGGACGACGATCGCCTCAGCGCGGCCCGCGGCGTCGCGGGCGTGCGCGAGCCGCCGCGCCCCGACCGCCGCGCTCTCGACGCCGAGCAGCCGCCCCAGCTCGCCGGCGTGCGGGGTCACGACCGTCGGCGCCGCCCGGGCGGCCAGCTCCTCCAGACGTTCGGCGTGGGCGTTGAGGCCGTCGGCGTCCAGGACGAGCGGCGTCTCGACCGCCGCGGCGACGCTGCGCGCGAACGCGACGGCGCCGTCCTCGCGGCCGATCCCCGGGCCCAGCACGAGCGCGTCCGCCCGCCGCCCGCGCTCGAGGACGACGGCGGCGGCCGCCTCGGTCAACGAGCCGCCCTCGTCGTCGAGCGCCACCGTCATCGCCTCGAGCAGGCGCACCTCAAAGATCACGTTGAGCGAAGCGGGAACGAGCGCGGTCACGTAGCCCGCGCCGGCGCGCGCCGCCGCCTCGGACGCGAGCGAAGGTGCGCCCGTGAGCCCCCGCGAGCCACCGGCGACCATCACCGCGCCGGAGCTGAACTTCGTCGAGCCGGCCGCCCTGCGTGGGAGCAGGCCCACCGCAGCTGGCTCGATCAAGCCGACGCGCGCATCCAGCGGCGCTCCCTCGGGGATCCCGATCTCGACGACCTCGACCCTCCCGGCGTGCTCCTTGCCCGGGTGGATCCACAGCCCGGGCTTGGCCACGTGGAAGGTCGCCGTCGCCCGCGCCCGCACCGCGGCGCCGGCGACCTCGCCGGTCGAGGCGTCCACCCCGCTGGGAACGTCGGCGGCGACCACGGGGACGCCCGCGGCGTTCAGCGCCTCGATCGCGCCGCGCGAGGGCCCGCGCGGCTCGCCCTCGAAGCCGGTGCCGAGGATCGCGTCGACCGCCGCGGCGGCGCCGGCCAGCACGGCAGCGTCGAAGGCCCTCGGTGGCTCCCCGGGCAGGCGAGCGAGGTTCTCCTCCGGGTCGCCGGTGAGCTCGCCGGCGTCGGCCAGCAGCAGGACGTCGACCTCACGTCCGGCCTCGCGCAGGCGCCGCGCGGCGACGAGGCCGTCGCCCCCGTTGTTCCCCTTCCCGCACACCACCACCACGCGCCCCTCCGGCGCCTCGCGCTCGACCGCCCGTGCGAGCCCAGCGCCCGCGCGCTCCATCAGGTCGAGGGAGGGCACGCCGCGGTCCTCGATCGTCCAGCGGTCGACCTCGCGCATCCGCGGCGCGTCGGGCAGCGGCGCCATCCACTGCGGCAGGCTCACGCGGGCGATGCTACCCGCGGCTACTCGACGGTGACGGTCTTGGCGAGATTGCGCGGCTGGTCGACGTTCAGGCCGCGGTGGCGAGCGATCTTGTAGGCGAGGAGCTGGAGCGGGATGACCGCGAGCATCGCCTCGAGCATCCAGTCGGTCTTCGGCACCCAGACGACCTCCTCGGCGTGGGCAGTGAGCCCGTCGCGGCCGGCGGTCCCGATCGCGATCACGTGCGCGCCGCGCGCGCGGACCTCCTGGATGTTGGAGATGACCTTCTCGAGGACCGGCGAGTCGGTGGCGACGCAGACGACCGGGGTCGACTGGTCGAGCAGCGCGATCGGGCCGTGCTTCATCTCGCCCGCCGCGTAGGCGTCGGTGGCGATGTAGGAGATCTCCTTGAGCTTGAGGGCTCCCTCGAGGGCGACCGGCAGCCCGACGTGGCGGCCGAGGTAGAGGAAGAAGTCCGAGCGCCAGTGGGCGTCGGCGACGCGCGCCACCGGCTCCTCGACCTCGCCCAGCAGCTCGTCGATGCAGTGGGGCAGGCCCTTCACCTCCCCGACCAGCCGGGCGAGCTCGGCGGGCTCCAAGGTCCCGCGCAGCTCCGCAATGCGCAGCCCGAGCAGGTACATGACGGCAACCTGGCACACGAAGGTCTTGGTCGCGGCGACGCCGATCTCGAGGCCGGCGCGGGTGAAGAGCACGCCGTTCGCGTCGCGCGTGGCCTGTGAGCCCATCACGTTGGTGACGCCGAGCACGGTTGCCCCGCGGTCGCGGGCGAGGCGCATGGCGGCGAGCGTGTCGGCCGTCTCGCCCGACTGGGTGATGCCGACCACCAGGTCGCCGGAGCCCACGACCGGGTTGCGGTAGCGGTACTCGGAGGCGACGTCCATCTCGACCGGGACGCGGCCCCACTGCTCGATCGCGTAGCGGCCCACCAGGCCGGCGTGGTAGCTCGTCCCGCACGCCACGATCACGACGCGGCGCACGGTGCGCAGCAGCTCGTCGTCGATCGCCCCGAGATCGCCGAGGTCGACACCGTCGCCGCGGGCGGTGCGGTCGGCGATCGTCTCGGCGACCGCGTCGGCCTGCTCGTGGATCTCCTTGAGCATGAAAGTCTCGTAGCCGCCCTTCTCGGCCGTGGCGGCGTCCCAGTCGATCTCCTCGATCTCACGGTGCAGCGGCGTGCCGTCGGGCCGCTGGAACTCCGTCCCGTCGCGGCGCACCACGACGATCTCGTCGTTCTCGATGAACTGGACGCGGCGCGTCTCGGCGAGGAAGGCGGGGATCGCGGACGCGAGGAACTGCTCGCCCTCGCCGCGCCCGACGATCAGCGGGCACTCCTTGCGCGCGCCGACCAGCGTCTCGGGGTCGTCGGCGGACATCGCCACGAACGCGTAGTGGCCCTCGAGCTCGGCGTAGGCGGCTCGCACGGCAGCCGGAAGATCGCCGTCGTAGTGGAGCGAGACGAGGTGGGCGACGACCTCGGCGTCGGTCTCCGAGGTGAAGGTCGCGCCCTGCGCGGCGAGGCGCTCTCTGAGCGCCATGTAGTTCTCGACGATCCCGTTGAGGACGATGTGGAGGCGATCGGCGGTGTCGTAGTGGGGATGCGCGTTCTCCTCGCTCACCCGGCCGTGCGTCGCCCAGCGGGTGTGGCCGATCCCGATCGTCGCGGGCCGCGAGGCCACGGCCACGCCCCCCTCGCGCTCGGACTCGTCGACCGCGCGGTGCAGCGCGCTCAGGTTGCCCACGGCGCGGACCGAGTCGATCCGGCCGTCCGCCAGCACGGAGATCCCCGCGCTGTCGTAGCCCCTGTACTCGAGCTTCTCGAGGCCCGCCAGGAGCAGCTCCTGGACCGGCCGGTCACCGACGTATCCGACGATCCCGCACATGGACGAACCTCCGAAAACGGCATGAGAGCCGCGCCAGCGGCCCTCCGGCTCTCCGGGCGGAGGCCGAATGTCAGATGGTAGCGGCCGGCGGGATGCGAACGAGGGCGTGGACGGGCTTCCTCAGCCGATCGCCGGCCGGCCGGCGATCGCCTGCACCGCCTCGACCAGTCGTCCGCAGACCTCGTCGGCCTCCTCCTCGCCCGGCGCCTCGACCATCACGCGGACGAGTTCCTCGGTGCCGCTCGGGCGCACCAGTACGCGCCCGCGGCCCTCGAGCGCCGCGCTCTCGCGCTCGACCGCCTCGAGGAGCGGCGGCGCCTCGAGCACCGTGCGCTTGTCGGGCACGCGCACGTTGACCAGCCGCTGGGGCAGCTTCTCCATGGCGCTTCGGTGGGCGAGATCGCGACCACCCAAGGCCTCGAGGGTGAGCAGCGCGCTGGCGATGCCGTCGCCCGACGGCGCGAAGCCGAGCTCGATGATGTGGCCCGACTGCTCGCCGCCGAGCGCCCAGCCTCGCTCGCGCAGCGCCTCGAGCACGTAGCGGTCGCCCACCGCGGTCGTAGCGACCTGCACCCCCGCCTCGCGCATGGCCGCGTGGAAGCCGTAGTTGGTCATCACCGTGACGGCGACGCCGGCGCCGGGGAGCCGGCCGGCCTCGCGGAGGTGCACCGCTGCGAGGGCGACGAGCTCGTCGCCGTCGACGACCTCCCCGGCGCGGTCCATGGCCAGCACCCGGTCGCCGTCGCCGTCAAAGGCGAAGCCCACGTCGTAATCGCCGGCGGCCATCGCGCCGGCCAGCGCCTCGATGTGGGTCGAGCCCACGCCGTCGTTGATGTTGCGCCCGTCCGGGGCATCGGCGATCACCGTGACCGTCGCCCCGAGCCGCCGGAAGATCTCGGGCGCCGCCCGGTGGGTCGCGCCGTTGGCGCAGTCGAGCAGCACACGCAGCCCGCTGAGGTCGAGACCGAGGAAGCGCTCGCCCAGCACCCGCAGGTAGTCGTCCAGCGTGCCGTGCAGGGCCCGGACGCGGCCGACGGGCGCGACCGGCGGCCGGCCGTCGCCGAGCGCCCGCTCGATCTCGAGCTCGGTCGCGTCGGAGAGCTTGTCGCCGTCGGCCCCGAAGAACTTGATCCCGTTGTCGGCGTAGGGGTTGTGCGACGCCGAGATGACGACCGCGAGGTCGAGGCCGTGGCGTGCGAGAAGCAGCGGCGCGGCAGGCGTCGGCAGGACCCCGCCGAGCAGCGCCTCTCCCCCGGCTTCGGCCACCCCAGCGGCCACCGCCGCCTCGAGCATCTCGCCCGACTCGCGCGTGTCGCGGATCACCAGCACGCGCGGGCGGGGTGAGGGCTGGATCTCCGCAGCGGCGCGCGCCAGACCGAGAGCCAGCTCTGCCGTCAGGAGCTCGCCGACCGCGCCGCGGACACCGTCGGTGCCGAAGAGCTGTCTCGTCACGCCGGGCGGGCGCTCAGCGCTTGGAGAACTGCGGGCGCTTGCGGGCCTTCTTCAGCCCGGCCTTCTTGCGCTCCTTCACGCGGGCGTCGCGGGTCAAGAAGCCGCGGCGCTTGAGCTCGGAGCGGAGGTTCGGATCGGCGTCGATCAGCGCCCGGGCGATCCCGTGGCGCAGCGCCCCGGCCTGGCCGGACACGCCACCGCCCTGGATCGTCGCCACGACGTCCATGCGGGACTCGTAGCCCACCGTCTCGAGCGGCTGGCGGATGGTCCGCTGCAGTGTCGGGCGGGGGAAGAAGACCTCGAGCGTCTTGCCGTTGACGGTGTAGGCGCCGCTGCCCGGACGCAGGATGACCCGGGCGATCGACGTCTTGCGCTTGCCGGTGGCGCGGTAGCGAGCGCCGGCGGCAAGGTCGATGGCGGCCTGGGCGATGGCCTGCGGAGCGCCGTCGCCGTCCCCGTCACCGTCGCGCTCGATCACGCCTTCGACCTCGCCCTCGAGCACGAGGCCCTCGGCGGCAACCTCGCCGTGGGTCAGGGCGTCGTCACCCTCGACGACGATGTCGGGCTCGAGGTCGGCGCCCGGGATCTCGGGCTTCTCGCGGCCGCGAAGCGGATCGTCGCCCTCGCCGACGATGTCGGGCTCGAGGTCGGCGCCCGGGATGTCGGGGCGCGCGCGGGGGGCGGGCCCCTCGACGCCGGCGCCCTCGTCCTCGAGAGCGGCCTCCTCGGCGCCTGGCGTGGCGCCTTCGGCCGCCGCGGCGTCGGCGGGCGGGGTCACCGGGGCCTGGTCGGAACCTGCGGCGACGGGCTCGGCGGCGGGAGCGGGCTCCGGCTCGGCGGCGTCGGGCTCAGCCGGCGCGGCCTCCGCCTCAGCCGGCGCGGCCTCCGCCTCAGCCGGCTCGGCCTCCGTCGAATCCGGCTCCGCGACCTCGGGCTCGTCGGTGCCCGACTCGGCCGCGACGCCCGCGGGCGGGGCGGTTCGCGCCTCGGCCTCGCCGGCAGGCCGCTCGGCGGCCTCGTCGGCCTGCTCGGCGGTCTCGTCGGGCTGCTCGCCGGCCTCGTCGCGCTCGTCGTCGGGCTGCTGCGGGGTTTCGGCCATCGGCGTCCTAGGTCTCCAGAGGCATGGGCGTGGGCTGCTGCGCTGCGTGGGGATGCTCGGGCCCCGCGTAGATCTTCAGCTTGGTGAGCTGCTTGCGGGCCAGCCGGTTGCGCGGCAGCATCCCCTTCACGGCGAGGCGGATGATCTCCTCGGGGCGGCGCTGCTGCATCTCCTCGAACGAGCGCGACCGAAGGCCGCCCGGGTAGCCGGAATGGCGGTAGTAGCGCTTGTCGGCCCGCTTGTTCCCGGTCACGACGATCTTCTCGGCGTTGACGACCACGACGAAGTCGCCGGTGTCGACATGGGGGGTGTACTCCGGCTTGCGCTTACCTCGCAGGGCGTTGGCGATCTGGGTCGCGAGCCGCCCCAGGGTCTGGCCCTCGGCGTCGACGAGCAGCCAGTTGCGCTCGCGCGTGGCGGGGTTGGCCACGAAGGTCTTGGTGGAGAACGAGGTCGTCACGGCGTGAAAAAGGCCACGCGGGAACGCGCGGCGAGAACCCATTGTAGGCAATCCGTCCCGCTCGGCATCGCCCGCGCGGGTTCGCCCGAGAAGCGCGCGGATCTCGACTCCCGAGAGGAGGAGGACCGGCGGGCACGAAGCCCTGCCCGTGTAAGCGTTCTACGGCTCGTCGCCGCGATCGTCGCCGCCCCGGCTCTCGCGACGGCGATCGGCCTGGTGGCGTTGTGGCCCGACGGGAGCCGTAACGAGGGCCGGAGCACCGCCCAGAGCACCATCCCGACCCAGAAGGCCCGGGTCGTCGAGGGTGTCCTCCGTCGCGTGCCGGGTGCCCGGAGAGGGGGGCTGCGCACTGAGACTGCGGCTCAGCCTCCCGACAGGTTTGGCGGCAGGCCCTGCGTCCGAGGCGGCGGGTCGTCGAGCAGCAGCTGCGGGAGGGTGACGGGGCGCAGGCCCTTGGCGCGCAGGCCGCGGATGATCGCGGGCAGGGCCGCGACGGTCTCGGAACGGTCGCCGCCGCCGTCGTGCATGAGCACGATCGAGCCGGGCTTCGCCCCGTCGACCGCTGTCCGCGCGATCGCGTCGGCGCCCGGCAGCGTGTAGTCCTCCGTGTCGCCGGGGCGTCTGGGATCTGTAGGTTCGCGTCCGCCGCCCTGCGATCGGGCCACGGGTTCCTCCTCGTGCTCGCGCGCGGGTGCGCCGCGCTGGGTTCGCCGGTCAAGCCGCGAACGGCGGCGCGCGGGCGGCGAGGTGCCGGGCGAGCGGCGGCGAGGAGGGTAGGTCCGGGCCGGCCGGACGCGCCCCCTGTGCGTGCGTGCGACGCCGGCGGGCAGCACGATCCCGGCCGCCGCGAAGGGCGACCAGTGCCCGGTCGGCCCCGCCGAGCAGCGCGGCGATGACCGCTCCCGACGCCGCGGCGCCCGCGGCGGCCACGAGCAGGCCGACTGCCCCGAAGCCGGCGAGCGGGCGTCCCGCGGCGGCACCCTCCGCGAGCTGTTGCGCGAGGTGGGCAGCCAGCACGAGCCCGGCGATGCGGCTCGAGAGGACAGCGAAGCCCACCGTCGCCGGGCGTCCGACGCTCGCCGGGCCTGCCGGTTCGCTTCGCTCCCGGTGCGTGCGGACCGCCGCTACCGCGAACTGGGCCAGCGCCAGCGCTGTGAGAACGAAGGCCACCGAGGCCAGGAGCGGGAGCGCGCGGTGGACGGCCGAGTCGGCCGCGCCGCCGGCGTCGCCACCCTCGACCGCCATGCGAAGCTCGTGCACCGCGAGCGCACCGGCGGTGAGCAGCGCGACGGCCCGCACTCCTCTTGCGCCGAGGCTCATACGAGCCATCGTAGAGCGCCGTTCGGAGGAGGCGGCTCCGCGTCCAGCGCCATCGGGGGAGGCGGCTCCGGGCAGAGCGCCGTCCGGGGGAGCGGCTCCGGGCAGAGCGCCGTTCGCGCAGGCGCGCTGTGCAACACTTCGCTGCGCGATGTGCGTGCAGTGCATGATGGGCGCGATGACCGCCGGCGCGGGCGCCACCGGCGCCCGGGCGTTCATCGCCGCCAACCGTCCCGCATGGCTCTCCCTCGCCGCGCTGCGCGTCATCACCATCGCGCTCCTGGTCGCGGCGCTTGTCGCCTCGACCGTGCTGCTCGGCGGGTCGGGCTAGCTCAGCCGCCCGCGCCCGAGGCGGGGAGGCGCTGGTCGCGCGGCGGCGGGTCCTCGAGCACGAGGCGCGAGACGCTCACGGGGCGCAGGCGGCGCTTGCGCAGGCCGCGGAGGATGCGCGGCAGCGCGCGCACCGTCTGCGAGCGGTCACCGCCCCCGTCGTGCATGAGGATGATCGCTCCGGGCCTCGCCCCGCGCAGCGCTTTACGCACGATCGCGTCGACTCCCGGGCGCGCGTAGTCGGCCGTATCGGTGCTCCAGAGCACCATGAGCATGCTCTTGCCGCGCAGGATCGAGAGGGTGCGGCGGTCGTACACGCCGTAGGGCGGGCGGAAGAGACGCGCCAGCCGCACCCCGGCGCCGCGCACCACCTGCTGCTGGTCGGCGATCTCACGGTACTGCTGCGCGAAGCGGAGATCGCTCATGCGCGGATGGGTCTGCGTGTGATCGCCGATCTCGAAGCCCGCGCGTCGCGCCGCCAGCATCGCTCCTGCGAAGTCGGCGACCTGCTCGCCGACGACGAAGAACGTCGCCTTCGCGTGCGCGCGTCGCAGGATCCGGACGATCTGTCGCGTGTAGGCGCCCGGGCCGTCGTCGAAGGTCAGCGCGACCTCGCGCCGCTTCGGCGTTCCGCGGGCGATGAAGGGCGTGAAGGCCAGCACGCGCTCGATGGCGCGGCGCTCGCGCCGGTCACGCGCGCGAGCGCGGCGGCCGGCGGCGCCGCCGGGGGCGATGGCCGGCGGGGCGGCGGAAGGAGCCCCCCGGGGCCCGGCCCCGGACGCGGGCGGGGTGGCGTCCGGGCCCGCCGCGGCCGGCGTCCGCGAGCCGCCCGTCGGAGCCGGCTCAGGCTGCGCGGACGTCCGGTCCGATGCAACCGCCGACCGATCGGCCCCGCGCGACTGCCGCGCGGATCCTCGAGACGACGAGAGCGCAGGAACGATCGAGACGGCGGCGACGACGAGGACGCCCGCGAGCAGCGCGCCGGCGAGCCCGCGACGACGACGCCGCGAGCGGCGCAGGTCGGCGGCCCGCCTTCGCGCCCGCGACTGCTCGATGGTCATTGGCGGGCGGGAGGCGGTGATCGGGGTCTCTACCGCACGACCGCGGGAAGCCCTCCTGCCTGCAACGCGAGGTCCAGCTTCGCGTGCTGGCGCGCCGCCGCGCGTGCCCTCTGCCGGCAGCTATGTGACCGTTGCGGCATGGGAGGCGCCCCGAGACTCGTTCGGGCGGCGCTCGCGATGCTCGCGGCGTCGGCGCTCGCCGGAGCAGTCGCAGGCAGCGCGTCGGCGACCGACGCCTTCCCGTGCGGCGCGCCGTTCCGCGCGTCGTGGTCGCGCGACGCCGTCCAGACCTGTCCGCTGACCTCGCCGCTCCCGCCGAACGGCTGGGTCCCGCTCTACCGCGCGCCGGTCGCGAGCCGCACGAGGACCCCGCCGCATCCCGCCGGCTGGCTGCACGGGACCGCCCGACAGGCCTTCGTGTGCCAGCGCGCCTATCCCGCCGCGCCGTACGCGCATCCCAGCGGATGGCGCAACGTGTGGTGGGCCTACACCAAGTCCGACGACGGAGTCTGGGGCTGGGTCCCCGAGGTGTTCTTCCACGGGGGCGCCGACGACGAGCGAGACGCCGGCCTGCGCTCGTGCTCGGCGCCCTCGCCGCCACGCCCCCCGCCGCGACCGGCACCCACCGGTCCCGTCCGCTATGTGGCTCTGGGCGACTCCTACGCCTCGGGCGAGAGCCTCGGCGACTACCTGTCGGACGGCACTTGGTGCCACCGCTCGCGCGGCGCCTACGCCTTCCGCCTCTCGCTCTCGCGCCCCGTCTCCGTGAAGCTCCGAGCGTGCAGTGGGGTGACGACGAGCGACGTCATCGCCAACCAGGTCACCTGGCTCTCGTCCTCGACGCAGCTCGTCACCGTGCAGACCGGCGGGAACGACATCAACTTCGGCGGGCTGATCACGCGCTGCGCGACCACGGACTGTCGCGACACGATCAACCGGACGTCGGACGGGCTCGTGGCGAAGCTGTCGCCGCGCCTGCGCAGGACCTACCGCGTCATTCGCGCGAGGGCGCCCCGCGCGCGTATCGTCGTGGTCGGCTATCCGCGACTCTTCCCGAGCGAGCCGGGCCGCGAGAGCTTCCGTTGCCGCAACCTCGTGCTGCCGAGGATCCGTGCGTCTGAGCAGGAGGCAGCCAACCGCATGGCCTACCGGCTCAACGACGTCGTGCGCGAGGCCGCGTATGCCGCCGGCTTCCGCTACCTCGACGCGGTCGAGCTCTTCGCCGGCCACGACCCGTGCGCCGAGGACCGCTGGCTCAACGCCTACATCGCACCCCGCAAGAACGACCTCCGGAAGGTCATAGGCTCGTTCCACCCGACGGCCGCAGGCCACGCGGCCTACGCGCACGAGCTGGCCGACATCCTCGGCTAGCTGCTAGCGGCGACCGGACGGGAGCCTGAGCCGCGGCCCTCTGGCGTGCGAATCGTCGTCCCTGCCGCGGGACGCAGCCCGCGAAGCGTTGCTCCGCACGCGAGCGGGCGAGGACCTCGGCAGGGGCGGCGAGGCGCCCGCCAGAGTCATTCCCACTCGATGGTGCCGGGTGGCTTGCTGGTTATGTCCAGCGTCACCCGGTTGACCTCGCGGATCTCGTTGATCATCCGCGAGGCGATCTGCTCGAGGAGGTCGTAGGGAAGGCGGGCCCAGTCGGCGGTCATGGCGTCGTCGGAGGTCACCGCACGGATGACGATCACGTGGCCGTAGGTGCGCTCGTCGCCCTGCACGCCGACCGTGCGGACGTCGGGCAGCACGCAGAAGGACTGCCACAGCTCCCGGTAGAGGCCGGCCTTGCGGATCTCGTCCTGGAGGATCGCGTCGGCGTCGCGCAGGACGTCCAGGCGCTCCTTGGTCGCCTCGCCGCCCACGATGCGGATGGCGAGCCCCGGCCCCGGGAACGGCTGGCGCCACACCAGGCGCTCGGGCAGGCCGAGCTCGGCGCCCACGGCGCGGACCTCGTCCTTGAAGAGCGCCCGCAACGGCTCGATGAGCTCGAACTCGAGGTCCTCGGGCAGGCCACCGACGTTGTGGTGGGACTTGATCGTCGCCGCGCCGGTCCCGCCGCCGGACTCGATCACGTCGGAGTACAGCGTCCCCTGGACGAGGAAGTGCGCATCGGCGAGGCTCGCCGACTGCTCCTCGAAGACGCGGATGAACTCGGCGCCGATGATCTTGCGCTTGGCCTCGGGCTCTGTGACGCCGCGCAGCGCGCGCAGGAAGCGCTCCTCGGCGTCGACGGCGACGAGCGGGATCCCGAAGCGGTCGCGGAAGGCCGCGATCACCTGCTCGCCCTCGTTCTTGCGCATCAGGCCGTGGTCGACGAAGACGCAGGTGAGCTGGTCGCCGACGGCCCGGTGGACGAGCAGCGCGGCGACCGAGGAGTCCACCCCGCCGCTCAGCCCGCAGATCACGGCGGCGTCGCCGACCCGGGCGCGGATGCGCGCCACCTGCTCGGCGACGATCGACTCGGGGCTCCAGGTGCGCTCGCACCCGCAGACGTCTTCGAGGAAGGTCGTGAGCACCTGCTGGCCGTAAGGGGTGTGGACGACCTCGGGGTGGAACTGGATCCCGTAGCGCCCGTGCGCGACGTCCTCGAAGGCGGCGACCGGCGACGCGGTCGAGGCGGCGAGCGCGCGGGCGCCCTCGGGCGGGGCGTAGACGGTGTCGCGGTGCGACATCCAGCACGTCTGTTCGTGAGGTGTCCCGGCCAGCAGCCGGCCGGGGTCGGAGACGATCAGCTGCGAGCGCCCGAACTCCCCGACCTCGGCGCCCTCCACGCGTCCGCCGAGCTCGTGCGCGAGGAGCTGCATCCCGTAGCAGATGCCCAGCACGGGGATGCCGAGCTCGAGCAGCGCGCGATCGAGGCCGGGCGCGCCGTCGGCGTAGACCGAGGCGGGGCCGCCGGAGAGGATCAGCCCCTTGGGGGCCCGCCGGGCGATCTCCTCCGCCCCGACGTGGTAGGGCTGCAGCTCGGAGAACACACCGCACTCGCGCACGCGCCGCGCGATGAGCTGGGAGTACTGGCCCCCGTAGTCCAGCACCACGACCTCCTCGAACGCAGGAACACTTCGCGTGGCGGCGTCCTCGGGGGCGGGGCGTGCGAAGCACCGTCCCACCCCCTGCGTCCTTGCCACGCTCGATTCCTGCGCCCGAGGGGCGGAGACGGTCGTCTCAGCGTTACTCGTTGACAAGCGCGACGGCCCGTCCGTTGCTCCCCATCCCGACCGATTGGTCGCGCTGGAGCTGCTTGCCCTCGGTCTGCAGGGCTGGGGCGACCATCAGCTCGGCCCGGTTGAACTCGGCGAGATCGCGGTAGCCGCACGTCGCCATCGAGGTGCGCAGGCCGCCCATCAGGTTGAAGGTGCCGTCGTTCTCGCGGGCGGGGCCGACGAGGATCTCCTCGAGCGACCCGTTCTGCACGGTGCTGACGCGCGCGCCCCGCGGCAGGCTCGGGTGGAAGGTCGCCATCCCCCAATGGCTGCCGTGGCCGGGCGCCTCGTAGGCCCGGGCGAGCGGCGAGCCGATCATCACCGCGTCGGCGCCGCAGGCGACCGCCTTGGAGATGTCGCCCCCGTTGCGCATCCCGCCGTCGGCGATCACGCGGACGTAGTCCCCGGTCTCGAGCATGTGCTGCGAGCGGGCCGCCGCGACGTCGGCGATCGCCGTGGCCTGCGGCACGCCGATGCCCAGCACCCCGCGCGTGGTGCAGGCCGCGCCGGGGCCGACGCCGACGAGCACGCCCGCCGCGCCGGTGCGCATGAGGTGCAGGCCCGTGTGGTAGCTCGCGCAGCCGCCGACCACGACGGGCACGGGGACCTCGCGGATGAACTCCTTGAGGTTGAGCGGCTCGACCACCGTCGAGACGTGCTCGGCCGAGATCACCGTTCCCTGGATGACGAGGATGTCGAGCCCCGCCTCCAGCGCGATCTCGTAGTGCTCGCGCACGCGTTGCGGGGTCAGCGAGGCCGCGACCACGACGCCGTGGGCCTTGATCTCCTCGACGCGGCGGGCGACGAGCTCGGGCTTGATCGGCTCCCGATAGATCTCCTGCATCTCGCGCGTCGCGACCTCGGCGGGGAAGGACGCGATGCGCTCGAGCTGCTCGTCGCCGTCCTCGTAGCGCGCCCAGATGCCCTCGAGGTTCAGGACGGCGAGGCCGCCGAGCCGGCCGACCACGCCGGCGCTCTCGGGCGAGACGACGCCGTCCATCGCCGAGGCGAGCAGCGGGAGCTCGAAGCGGTAGGGGCCGAGCGTCCAGGAGATGTCGACGTCGTCGGGGTCGCGCGTGCGCCGTGAGGGCACGATCGCGACGTCGTCGAAGCCGTAGGCACGCCGGGCCTTCTTGCCGCGGCCGATCTCTACTTCCATGGGCGGATCCTAGGAGTCGGGGCGGACGAAAAGACCCCGCGCAGGGGCGGGGCCGGGAGGCGAAGCGCGCAGTTTGCGGAGACGACCACGCTGCGTTCGAGGGTAGCAGCGGCCGGTCGCGCTCAGGACACCTCGGCCGGGGCCGGGAGGGCCTCCACCCCGACCTCGGCCATGACGCGCTCGACCTTCGCGGGGTCGACCATCCCGGCGCTGAAGTGCTCGGTCGACTCGGCTCCGCAGGCGACTCCGTAGCGCAGGCACTCGTCGGCCGTGCTCCCGGTGTAGCGGGCGGCCACGTAGCCGGCGAGGAACGCGTCGCCCGAGCCGACCTTCGAGCGCGCGGGGCGCGGCTCGACCTGCACGCGGTACAGGCGCGGCGCGCCGTCCACGAGGACCTGGGCGAAGCAGCCGTCGGGCGTCGTCATGATCGCCTCGCCCGCCCCGAGCTGGACCATCTCGCGGACGGCGATCAGGCGGTCCTCGTCGTCGTTGAACTCGTGGCCGACGAGCTCCTCGGCCTCGAGCACGTTGGGCGAGACGACCGAGGGCTCGGCGCGCACGGCCTGGCGAAGCGGCTCGCCGTCGCAGTCGACGACCATGGTGACGCCCATGCGCCGCAGCTCGCGCACCAGGACGCCGTAGACGTCGGCGTCCACGCCGCGCGGCAGCGAGCCGGCGAACACCACGAGCTGGGCGCCCTGGGCGAGGTAGACGAGCTTGTCGACGAAGAGCTCGAGCTCCTGGGCCGAGACCTGCGGCCCCTGCTCGTTGACCTCGGTCTGCTCACCGGTGGTCGGGTCGACGATCGCCGTGTTCGTGCGCGACTCCTCCCCGATGCGGACGAAGTCGTTGAGGACCGACTCCGAGGTCAGCCCCTCGACGATGCGGGTGCCCGTCTGGCCGCCCGCGAAGCCGGTCGCGATGACCGGCTGGTCCAGCCGCTTCAGGGCGCGGGCGATGTTCACGCCCTTGCCTCCTGGCATGGTCGTCTGCTCCACCGAGCGGTGCCGCCGGCCAAGGCGGAGGTTCGGCACCTCCAGCGTGCGGTCGATGGCGGCGTTGAGGGTGACGGTGATGATCATGCGGGCGTCTTCGCGCGGCGCCGCGTCAGCGCCAGGACGAGGCTACAGATCGCGATCACGAGGAGCGCGCACACGCCAAGGACCACCCAGGGCTCGCGCGCCGCCGCCTTGATCCGCTCCACCGTCAGGGGCCCGGGAACCGGCTGGGCGGTGACGAGCGGCACGCGGTCCAGGACCCGGCGGCCGTCGCGTACGACGATCGTCCCGACCCGGCGGCCGGCGGGCAGGGGACCGCGCAGCTCTCGCGCGACGAGCACGGTCTCCCGCACGGCGCGGCCGCGGCGCACGACGAAGGTCGCCGAGCGCGAGGGCACGAGCGAGGCGCGCGCGGCGCCGCCGAGGCGCACTCGGGCGCGCGAGGCCACCTCGCCGCGGACGACCGGGGTGACCGACTCGTAGCGCCGCAGGCCCCAGCGCAGCAGCGCGAGGGTGTCGCGGCGCCGCGCGAGGTCGCTCGGCTCGCCCAGCACAGCAGTGACGACGGTGACGCCCCCTCGCGTGGCCGAGCCGACGAGGATGTAGCCGGCCCGCGAGGTGAAGCCGGTCTTCATCCCGTCGACCACCGGGACCCTGCGGACGAGCGTGTTGCGGTTGACGATCCGCCGCGTGCGGTCGCCGGTGCGCAGAGTCGCGCGCTCGAGATCGGTGGTCCGGCGCGCGAAGGCGCTGCGCCGCAATGCGACGGCGAGCGTCGCCAGATCCCGCGCCGAGGAGAAGTTCGCAGGGTCGTCGAGACCCACGGGGTTGGCGTAGCGCGTGTTGCGCAGGCGCAGGCGCCGCGCCTCGCGGTTCATCCAGCGCACGAAGCGCTCGGTGCTCCCGGCGACGCCCTGGGCCAGCGTCACGGCGGCGTCGTTGGCGGAGGCGAGCAGCAGCGCGCGCAGCAGGTCGCGCACGCGCATCCGCTCCCCGGCGCGCAGGTCGATGCGCGACTCGGCCGGCGCCGCGTCGTACTCGGGGGCGACGAAGGTGTCGGTCAGCCGCGCGTGGCGGATGGTCAGCAGGGCGGTCATGAGCTTGGTCGTGCTGGCGATCGGCCGGCGCTCGTCGGCGTCGAGCGCGAAGACGACGTCGCGCGTGGAGGCCTCCATCACGATCGCCGCAGGAGCGGAGATCGGCGGTGGCGCGGCCGCCCGCGCTGCGGGGACGAGGCCCGCGGGCAGGGCCGACACGGCCGCCAGCACGGCGACACCTGCGAGTGCCACGGCGACGGCCGCGCGCAGGGCGCGGCGCGCCGCGACGCTCCTCATCGGATCTTCAGCCTCTGGCCCGGCTGGAGGGCCTGGGGATCGATGTCGGGGTTCAGGCGCACGATCTCCTCGCGCGAGACCCGGGTCTTGACGGCGATCGCGTCGATCGAGTCGCCGCCCTTGACCGTGTACTTGGTCCGCTTGGCCCGCGTGCGACGCCGCTCGCGCTTGCGCTTCTTCTCCTTGGAGGAGAGCTGTGACCCCGAGGCCTTGTCACCGCCGCCGCCGGTCGGGGCGGAGCTGACGATGACGACCGTCGCCACGAGCACCGCGACGAGGGCGAGCGGCGCGATGAACCGCGCGAGTCTGCGGACTTCCATCGGGCCGCGATGATAGCCGCGCGCATGGAGCGAACCGCCGCGTACGGGGAGCCGGAATCCCGCTCAGCCCGCCGCGATCGACCACGCGGCGTCGCGCAGGCGCGTCGCCTCGACGGCGGCCGCGGCACCGGGATCGCCCCCGGCTGACTCGTGGGCGAGGGCGATGCTCCTCGAGGCGGTGACCAGCCCGCCCGCCGGGCCGGGGGCGAAGGCCGCAGCCAGGTCATCGATGCGCCCGCCCTGGGCGCCGACCCCCGGAAGCAGGAAGACGGCATGCGGCATCAGCTCGCGGGCGCGCGCGACGTGGCCGGGCGCCGTCGCGCCGATCACGGCGTGGGCGCCGATCGCGTCGGCCATCCGCGCGAGCCGCTCCCACAGCGCCCCGCCGCCGGCCAGCTCGAGGTCCTGGACCTCTGCGGCGCCCGGGTTAGAGGTGCGCACGAGCACGAACACGCCCGCGCCATTCGCCGTGGCCGCCTCGGTGAGCGGCGCCAGCGCGTCCTCGCCGAGCAGCGGGTTCGCGGTCACCGCGTCGGCGGCCAGGCCGCGCACGCGGCCCCACGGCGTGTCGCTCCCGCTCAACAGCGCCTGTGCGTAGGCCGTGGCGCTCACCGGGACGTCGCCGCGCTTGCCGTCGGCGATGACGAGCAGGCCGGCGTCGCGGGCGACGCCCGCCGCGCGCTCCAGCGCCGCCCACCCCGGTGCGCCCAGGCGCTCGAAGCAGGCGAGCTGGAACTTGGCGGCGACGCACGCCTCACCGGCCGCGGCGATGAGCGCCCGGCACTGGGCGGCCACGGCCTCGGCGGCCGCCTCGGCGGCATCGCCGCCGGGCCGGACCTGCTCGGCCACCGACGGCCACAAATGCGCGGGGTCCGGATCGAGGCCGAGCACGAGGTTGGAGCGGCGCTCGGCGACCCGCGCGGCGAGCCGCTCGCCGAAGGGCGCCGACACGACGCCCCCGGCGGAGGGCAGGGTCAGCCCTTGATGGCGTTCTTCAGGCCGGATCCGGCGGTGAAGCGCGGCACCTTGGAGGCCGGGATCTGCATGCGCTCTCCGGTGCGGGGGTTGACGCCCTCACGCGCGCCGCGCTCGGCGACGTGGAACTTCCCGAACCCGGAGAAGGTCACGTCGCTTCCGCGCTGCAGCGTGTCGGTGATGGTCTCCAGAACGGCGTCGACCACGTCGGTCGCCTGCTTGCGCGACAGGCCGTCCACACGATCGGACACGGCGTCGACGAACTCGGACTTCGTCACTGGGGGTCCTCCTTCTCTGTGGTGAGGCGCGAAGCTAGCACTGTGGACAGACGAACCGCATCCCCGGCTGAGGGGGAACGCCGCCTGGGAAGCAGGATCCCGGTGTCGATCGCCGCGCTTTGCGACATTTGGAGGATGCTCCAGCACGTTGCCGTGGAGGTCGCGCCCGAGCGGGTCGACGCCTGCGTCGCGTTCTACGGGCTGCTCGGCTTCGCCCCGGTGTCCGTCCCGGCGTCGCTGCGGGGACGCGCGACGTGGGTCCAGAACGGCCCGACCCAGGTCCATCTGATGCGCGTCCAGGACCCCGTCGTCCCACCGCGGGGGCACCTCGCGGTGGTGGCCACGGACTACGCCGGGACGCTCGCCGCGCTCCGGGCGGCCGGCCACGCGGTGCAGGCGCGGCGCGAGCACTGGGGCTCGCCGCGGTCCTACGTGCGCGACCCGGCGGGGACGCTCGTCGAGGTCATGGCCGCTCCGCCGGGGTGAGCAGCGCGTCCGCGGCCTCGACGATCCGCTCGCCCTCCGCAGAGCCCGGGTCGATCGCCCTGACGCGGCCGGCGGCGTCGTAGGCGCGGATGCGCAGCTCGCGGCCCTCGCGCCGGCGCCGCAGGGCTCCGGCGACGTCCTCGACGGCCGAGGTCACGCGCTCGATGGGCCGGCGGGGCTTCACGCCGCCGCGGGCTGGCGCAGGCCGGCGAGGACGGCGCGCAGGTCGTAGAGCATGAGCGCGGGGAGCGCGGGCCGCGTGGTCACGGCGACGATCGCGTAGGCGCCGGAGCGCACGGCGTAGACGGCGCCGCGCTCGTCGGCGACCTCGAGCGCCGGGGCGTCGGTGGCGCACAGCAGGGCGGCCGCCGGGGCGGCGAGCGACTGGTCGCCGGCGAGCAGCTGCCCGTCCGCGTCGAGCACCACGGCGTCGCGCACGCGGTGGCTCAGCTCGGCCAGGCGATCGAGCGCGAGATCGGGGGTGAGGGAGGCCGTCATGGGTCTCCGTGAGAATAGGAGACCGTGCCGTTGTCGCGCATCGCCTGGCTGGTGACGGTCGTCGCCTGCCTCATCACCGCCGTCATCCTGCTCGCATCGGCCTACTACGGCTACGCGATCGTGGTCTTCGCGGTGGCCGCGTCGGCGTCGATCAACCTGCGCTGAGAGGGCCGTGCCCGCCGCCACCGACCCTTTGCGTGTCCGTCCGTCGCGGGCCTGGTACGCGGTGGCGGCTGTCGTTGCAATCGCGGGCGTCGCCGGGGCGATCCTCCTCGGCCTTGCGCTCTTCCACGCGGTGGACCAGCCGATCGAGCGCTTCGCCAGCGGCCGCACCCTCGTCCTCGCGATGCAGCGCGGCGACCGCCGGACGATCTACCAGCAGGTGCGCGGGGTCGATCGGGCAAGCGGGCTCTACCGGCTGGACGACGTCGGCGCCGGCGTACTCGCCTGTCGCGTGCGCGGGCCCGGAGGGCAACCGGTCCCGACGACCGCGTCAGGCAACCTCACCCTGACGCTGGGGAGCGACGAGTACCACGCCAAGCGCGACTTCGCGGCGACGCGCACCGGCGCCCACGCGGTCACCTGCCCCGCGCCCGGAGTGCCCGAGGGTGCGAGGCTCGCTCTGGCGGTGGGCCCGCGCATCCGGATCCTCGGGTTCGTGACCTCGATCTTCGGGGCCCTGGCGGCGCTGTTCGGCGGGCTCGCATTTGGCGCCGTCATCGCGGGACTGACCGCACTGCTTCGCCACCAGAACCGGCGCCGGGAGGAATCTCGGTCCCCGGGCGCACCCGGTCCTCGGGCTCGAGGTGGATGAGCACGTCGGCGTTGCGCAGCCGCCCGGTGATGGCGTCCTGCAGCTCGTGGGCGGTGTGGTGGGCGGCCTCGAGCGTGGTCCCGCGGCGAAACTGCACGTGCAGGTCGACGTAGCGGCGAGCCCCGGCGCGCCTGGTGCGCAGGTTGTGGAACCCGGCCACCCCGCGGGGGCCGAAGGCGACGACCTCCTCGGCGATGGCCTCCTGCTCGGCCGCGGGCAGGGCCTCGTCGACGAGCACGCGCGAGGAGCTTCTGATGAGGCGCAGCCCCGCGGCGACGATCGCACCGGCGACGAGGAGCGCGACCACGGGGTCGATCCACGTCAGGCCGGTGACCTGCACGAGGATCAGCCCGGCGAGGACGCCGAAGGAGGTCCACGCGTCGGTGCGCAGGTGGGCCGCGTCGCCCTCCAGGGCCGGCGACTCGGTCTCGCGTGCTCGGTGGGCGAGAAAGGCCGACACCGCAAGGTTCGCGCAGCCGCTGAAGGCGATCACCGCGATGCCGAAGCCCAGGTGGTCGACCTCTGATCCGTTGACGAGCCGGCGGACCGCCTCGAAGACGATGATGGCCGAGCCGGCGAGGATGAGCATGCCCTCGATCGCCGCGGCGAGGTTCTCGATCTTCTCGTGGCCGTAGCGATGCTCCTGGTCCGCGGGCACGTCGGCCTTGCGGACCGAGACGAAGGCGATGATCGAGGCGACGAGATCGATGCTCGAGTGCACGGCCTCGGTGATGATCGAGACCGACCCGGTGACGAGCCCCGCCACGAGCTTGAGGCCGATGAGCGCCGAGTTGGAGGCGATCGAGAGGGCGGCGGCGCGGGTCTTCATGGCCGCAGCGCGGCGAGCAACGCGCGGGCCGCCCGGCCGCGGTGGCTGATCGCGTCCTTCTCGGAGTCGGTCAGCTGCGCCATGGTGCGGCCGTCGTCCTCGTCGGGGACGAAGACGGGGTCGTAGCCGAAGCCGCGCTCGCCGCGCGGGGCGGCCGCCATGCGGCCGCTGCACGTGCCCTCGACGAGCTCCTCCGCACCGCCGGCGGGATCGACGTAGGCGATGACGCAGACGTAGCGCAGCCCACTGCCGGGCGGTGCCTGGGCGATGAGCTTGTCGAGGTTCTCCCGATCGCTCGCGTGCTCGCCGGCGTAGCGGGCGGAGCGCACGCCCGGCGCGCCGCCGAGCGCCTGGGCCTCGATCCCCGAGTCGTCGGCGAAGGCCGGGCGCCCGGCCGCCTGCGCCGCGGCACGGGCCTTGACGAGCGCGTTGGCCGCGAAGGTGTCGCCGCTCTCGGGTGGCAGGGTGATGCCGTCGGGGAGCGCGTCGACCTCGAGCGGGGTCAGCAGCCGGGCGAACTCGCGCCGCTTGTGCGGGTTCGCGCTGGCGAGCAGGAGCGGGCTCGCGGATGGGCGAGCTCGCCTCACGGCGCGCCGGATTCGACCGCCTCGCGCTGGAGGGAGCGGAGCGTCTCGATGCCGCCCGCCGCGAGCGCGAGGAGCTCGTCGAGGTGCGCCCGGGAGAGCGGCGTTCGCTCGGCGGTGGCCTGGACCTCGACGAGACCGCCCTCGCCGGTCATGACGACGTTGGCATCGACCTCGGCGGAGGAGTCCTCGACGTAGTCCAGGTCGAGCACGGGCAGGCCGTCGACGATGCCCGAGGACACCGCAGCGACCGAGCCGGTGACCGGTGAGCGCTTCAGGGCGCCGTCGGCCATGAGCCGCCGCGCCGCGAGCTCGAGGGCGACCCACGCGCCGGTGATGGCCGCGCAGCGGGTCCCGCCGTCGGCCTGCAGGACGTCGCAGTCCAGGTAGACGGTGCGCTCGCCCAGCGCGTCGAAGTCCACGATGCCGCGGACCGCGCGACCGATCAGCCGCTGGATCTCCACCGTGCGGCCGTCCGGTCGCCCCTTCGAGACGTCGCGCTGCTTGCGGTCGCCGGTCGAGGCGGGAAGCATCCCGTACTCGGCGGTGACCCAGCCGCGCCCGCGTCCCGAGAGCCAGCGCGGCACGCTGTCCTGGGCACTCGCCGTGCAGATGACGCGCGTCTCGCCGACCGAGATGAGCGCGGACCCGGTCGCCGTGCGAACGAACCCGGGCTCGATCGTCGTCGGCCGGAGGTCGTCCGCGGCCCTGCCGTCGTGGCGGCCGGCGCTGGTCACGCGGCCACTCCCGAGCGGGCGCCCACGTGCTGGATCTCGCCGAGCGGGAGCTGGAGGAAGCGCGTGCCGAGGGTCCTGAAGCTCTCGACGTCGCCCGTGCACAGGAAGCGGTAGTCGCCTTCCCCGTCACGCGGGCTGGCCAGCCCGCGGCTGGAGAGCGCGTGCCCGACGCGCCGGGCGACCGCCCCACCGGAGGGCACGAGGGTGACGTCGGGGCCGAGCGAGCGCTGGAGCATCGGGGCGATCAGCGGGTAGTGCGAGCAGCCGAGGATCACCGTGTCGACCTCGGCGCGCCGGAGCGGTTCGCAGTATCCGCGCACGGTGTCGACGACACGCTGGTCGAACGGGAAGCCACCCTGGATGATCGGCGCGAGATCGGGGCACGGCACGCTGACCAGCCGCACGAGCGGATCTGCGCTCATGATCGCGCGGTCGTAGGCGCGGCTCGCGACGGTCGCAGGCGTGGCCAGCAGCCCGATCCGCCCACTTCGGGTCGCGGCGACGGCCAGCACGGACTCGGGCGAGACGACCCCGACGACGTCGATCGGCAGCGTCCGCTCCGCGACGTGGCGCTGGAGCGAGGACAGGGCCGCAGCCGTCGCCGAGTTGCACGCGATGACCAGCAGCTTCGCCCCCGCTTCGAGCAGCCGGTCGCCGATCTCCAGGGTGAACGCCTCGAGCTCCGCGGCCGTCCGCGTGCCGTAGGGGAAGCGCGCGGTGTCCCCCAGGTAGAGGAAGTCCTCGTGGGGCAGCGACACCAGCAGCTCATGAAGAACGGTCAGCCCGCCGACGCCGGAGTCGAACACCCCGATCGGGCGAAGTCGAGGGTCGGAGGACCTCACCGACACCATGGTGTCAGACGGACCCGCGGCCGAGCCGGCCTGGGGCGGGCGGCGGCCGGGCCGCCGCCCGCGTGGGATCGGCCGTCACTTGATCGAGTCGAGCGCTCCCTTGAGCTTCTTCACGATCGTCGCGGCGATCTGGCCGTCCCCGAGCTTGCTCCCGCGCGTCGCGGTCACCACCCCCGCCAGGACCACCGCGACGAGCAGGATCAGGGCCACGTACTCGACCGTCCCCTGCCCGCGCTCACGCGCGAGCACCTGCGCCACCGCAGCGTGGAGCCGCCCCATCAACCGGTACGCCATCGCTCCTCCTTCGTCGTCGGCTTGTCGTGGCAACGAGTCTCCGGGGACGGTTGCCACGGAGCTACGCGCGTTCGTCACGCATCTGCGCAGAAACCGCAACGCACTCGAAGTCCCTGCGTTTACGGCGTCGATGACCCACGGCGGAGCTATAGTTGCCGCCTCGGCGCGCCGCTGGAAGCTGCCGCGCGGAGGCGCCGTCTCAGCATGAGCGGGCTTCTCGATCGCATCTTCCCCCGCAGCGACGCCTCAGCTTCCGAGCCGCGGGGAGGCGCTTCCCCGGCCACGCCACCGCCGCCGGCCGAGCCGCCGCGCGCGGAGTCGTCCGCATCGCCCCCGACGGCCGACCTGACGACGAGCTGGCCGGCGGTGGATCCGGCGGCGTCCCCGGTGGGACCGCCGACGGGCGAGACCGCCGCGCTTCCCGTCGCAGACGGATCCGGCCAAGACCGGTCGACGGACGCGACCGCGGCCTTCGCCACCGGCGAGAGCGCCGAGCCTGGTGCGAGCGGGGACGTCCTGTCCGACGTCTCCAACGGAGGGGAGCAGCCGCGCCGGCGCGGCGGGCTGCTGCGCAGGCGTCGCAATGAGTTGGCCGGCGCTGGTGAGGGTGCGGAGCTGCCCGGGCCGGGTGAAGGCGCGGGCTCCCCCCGGCCCGGCGTGGATGCGGCCGACGCGAGCGCGGCGGGTGCCACGGCCACCGGTGCGCAGGCCGCTCCGGCGCAAGCCGCCGCTCCGGGGGGAACCGGAGGCGCCCTCGTCCAGTCGCCTGCCGCCGTCGCCGTCCCCGACTCGCCCGGCTTCGCCGAGCGGGCCCGTCTGCGGCGGCGGCTTCGGTACCTGCGCAAGCTGCGCGAGCTGCTGCTCCGCGACCTCGGCGGCTTCGTCTTCGACGCGCGCCGCTTCCAGCGGCCGCGCGCCGACATCGTCGAGGCCAAGCTGAGCCGGCTCGCCGGCGTCGACGCCGAGCTGCGCACGCTCGAGGCCGCGCTCGAGGACCGCCGGCCGCTGCGCGAGCTCCGCGAGCCCGGGATCGGGGGGATCTGCGACGTCTGCGGCGCGTACTACGCCAGCACGGCGAGGTTCTGCTCGGAGTGCGGGTCGCCCGCCACCGCCCGGCGAGACTTCGCCGATCAGGCGAGGCCGGCGTCTCCCGGCGCGATGGCGGCCGCCCCCGCCGCGGCCCCCACCTCGCCGCCGACCCCCGCCGCCCCGGATCCGGCTGCCGCGCCCGCGACGGGCCACGCGGGGCCACCGACCGGCACGTCGCTGTGGTCGACCGGCGCTCCGTCGCACCACTCGACGCCGCCGTCGGGGGTGGACCCTGTGCCCGCCCCGCCGCCGGGCGGCGAGAGCCCCTCGACCGGCGCGAAGCCAAGCGCCCCGGCCGGTGCGGATCTGAGCGAGCCGGAGGACGGCGATCCGTCCGCGAAGTCGGACGGGGCCGGCGGGGCCGCCGGCCCGGCTGACGGCCCGGGCGTCCCGGCCCCGGGCGGCCTCGCGCGTCCCGAGGACGAGTCCGCCACGCCGCCGCCCATGTCCTCGGGCGATCCGCTCCGGCAGCGATGACTGCCGTCCAGGCGCCGGCCGACGCGGCCTTCCGCTGCCCTCAGTGCGGTGGCGAGATCGGCGACGAGCAGGAGTGGTGCCTGCGGTGCGGCCGGGGCGCGCGCACGCGCGTCCAGCGCGCGCGCCACTGGCGGGTCCCGATCGTGCTCACCGGCGTGCTGGTCGCGCTGGCCGGAGCCGGACTCGCCGTGCTCTTCGTGGCGCTCAGCGGCGGGGACGCGAAGGTCGTCACGAGCGGCGAGCTCACCACCACGGTGACCATCACCACCGCCGCACCGGGCGCCGCCGCACCGCCGGCCACGGCCCCCACGGCGCCGCCCGCCACGACGCCGACCTCCCCCGGCGAGAGCACCCCGGGGACGCCCACCGCCCCCACGACGCCACCCGCGGCGACCCCCACCGCTCCGCCCGCGGCCACGACCCCCGCCGCCCCGACCACGAGCTCGACGACGCCACCGGCCACCGGCGGGACGAAGCCACCGGCGACGACGTCGCCCTAGAGGGACGCTGGGCGCCCCTGAGTCAGGGTCCCGGGAGCGCCGCCGGGATCAGGCTCCAGGCGGCCCCCCCACCGAGGCAAGCGCCGGCCAGTAGGCGGACACGCGCTCGACCGCCGCGCGTGTGAGCGGGTGGACCGCGAGCTCGCCCTCGGGGCGCGCACCTCTAGCCGCCAGCGCCTCCATCGTCGCCGCGACCGAGTTGGCCAGCGCGACGAGCTCGTAGCCGCCCTCGAGCACGACGCCGACCGGCACCCCGAGCTCGTCGGCCACGCCGCGCACCGAGCGCGTCATCGCGCCGTAGCCCGCCTCGGTCACCCGGCACGTCGCGAGCGGGTCGTCGCGGTGGGCGTCGTAGCCCGCCGAGACGAGCACGAGCCGTGGCTCGTAGGCGCGCGCGAGCGGCACGACGAGATGCTCGACAAGCGAGCCGAACACTTCATCCCCGGAGCCGCCGGGCACCGGGAGGTTGACGGTGTAGCCCTCGCCGTCGCCGCTTCCCGCGTCGCGCCCCGACCCGGTCCCGGGATACAGCGGCCACTCGTGGATCGAGACGAAGAGCACCTCGTCGGTGGCGTGGAAGATGTCATTGGTCCCGTTCCCGTGATGCACGTCCCAGTCCAGGACGAACACACGCTCCAGCCTGTGGAAGTCGAGCGCCCGGCGTGCGGCCAAGGCGACGTTGGCGAACAGGCAGAAGCCCATCGCCCGCGCCGCTTCGGCGTGGTGGCCGGGCGGCCGCGCGACGGAGATCCCCACGTCGGCCTCGCCGGCGACCAGCCGGTCGACGAGGCCGCACGCACCGCCGGCGGCGTGCAGCGCCGCCTCGTAGGAGCCCTGGCTCACCAGCGTATCGCCGTCGATCGCGCCGCCGCCCCGCGCGGAGAGGTCGCGGATCGCGTCGCAGTAGCCGACCCGGTGCACGCTCGTGAGGTCGCCTCTGGACACCGGGTCGGCCAGCTCGCGGGCGTAGCCGAGCCAGCCGCGGGCCTCGAGCACGGTCTCGATCGCCACCATCCGCGCCGCCCGCTCGGGGTGGGCCCCGGTGTCGTGCGCGAGCGAGGACGGGTGGCTGAGGTAAACCGGGGCTCCCACCCCAGTACCGTACCCCTCCCGATGCCGCCCACCACCGGCTATCGCACCGAGGCCGACGTCACGGTGGTCGGAGCCGGCGCCGCGGGTCTCTACACCGCGCTGTGCGCGGCCCGCGAGGGGGGGCGCATCGCCCTGGTCTCCGCCACCCCGCTCGCCGAGTCCGCGAGCTACTGGGCCCAGGGCGGTCTCGCGGCGGCGCTCGCCGCCGAGGACTCCCCCGAGCGACACCTCCAGGACACCGTGAAGGCCGGCCGCGGCGCGGTCCGCCGCTCGGCGGCGCGCGTGCTCTGCGACGAGGCGCCGGCGAGGGCGCGCGACCTCGAGCAGCTCGGGGTGCACTTCGACGCCGATCGCCGCGGCGCGCTGGCCCTCGGGCTCGAGGGCGGCCACTCGATCCGCCGCATCGTCCATGCCGGCGGCAGCGCGACCGGGCGTCGCATCACCCGCGACCTCTCCGCGCTGGTCGCCCTCGAGCCGAGGATCGAGGTGCTCGAGGACCAGCGCGCGACGAGGCTGCTGGTCTCCGACGGCGCCTGCGTCGGCCTGATCACCGCCGACGACGTCGAGGTGCGCTCGCGTGCCGTCGTCCTCGCGACCGGTGGCGCCGCCGCGCTGTGGGCGCGGACCACGAACCCGGCCGGGTCGATCGGCGGCGGGATGCTGCTCGCCCACGCGGCGGGCGCCGCGCTCGCCGATCTCGAGTTCGTCCAGTTCCACCCGACGGCGGTCGTCGGCGACGGCAACGACGGCTTCCTCATCACCGAGGCGATCCGCGGGGAGGGCGCGCGCCTCCTCGACGAGCAGGGCGAGCGCTTCGTCGACGAGCTCGCGCCGCGCGACGAGGTCGCCCAGGCGATCGCGGTGCGCCTGCGCGAGAGCGGCGAGCCCGCCGTGCGCCTCGACATGCGCGAGGTCGACCCGGCGCACTTCCCCAACGTCGTGGAGACGCTGCGCGAGGGCGGGCTGGACCCGGTCCGCGAGCTCATCCCGGTCGCCCCGGCGGCCCACTACGTCATGGGCGGTATCGAGACGGGACTGGACGCGGGCTCCACCGTACCCTGGCTCTTCGCGGTCGGCGAGTGCGCCTGCACCGGCCTGCATGGGGCCAACCGCCTGGCCTCCAACTCGCTCAGCGAATGCTTCGTCTTCGGCCGCCGGGCTGCGCGGGCCGCCCTGGAGGGGCCGCCGCCGGCCGGCGACGCGGCGGTGGCGCGCGAGATCGGGCGCTCCCCCGTCCCCTCGCCCGAGACCCGCGCGGCCCTGTGGCGCCACGCAGGCATCGAGCGCACCGCCGAGGGCCTGCGCGAGCTGGCCGGCGATCCCCACCCGCTCGCCAGGATCGTCGCAGTCTGCGCGCTCGCCCGCGAGGAGAGCCGAGGCGGGCATCGGCGGGCCGACGCGCCGCACACCGATCCGGCGCTCGACGAGCGCCACGCCGTCGTCGCCCCCGGCGCCGCGCCGGCCTTCGAGTGGTGGGACTAAGGAACTATCCGAAAACTCTGCTGGTGGCAGGAGTTATGTCTCCTTGAGCTGAATCGGCAAGGCACGCCGATCTCGCTAAAGGAGCGTGCCTTGCCGACTGCCGAGACTACCCCGGGTCGTCCGTTGGCGACGATCTGGGAGCTGCCCGACGAGCTGTGGGAGCGCATCGAGCCGATCCTCGCCAAGCACTATCCGCCCGCGTCGACGGGGCGGCCGCGAGCCGATCTGCGACTGATGCTGGACGCGATCATCTACCGCATGCGCTCGGGCGTGCAGTGGAACCAGTTGCCGCGCGAGTTCGGGCCCGACTCGACCGTGCACCACTGGTTTCAGCGCTTCGTCGCCGACGGGGTGCTGCGCGAGATCTGGGCCGCGCTGGTGCGCGAGTGCGACGCGCTGGGAGCGGTCAGTTGGGAGTGGCAGGCGGCCGACGGGGTCATGGGCAAGAGCCGCTTCGAGGGCGGCGCCCGCGGCCCAAACCCCACGGATAGAGCCAAACCAGGCACCAAGAAGAGCGTTATCGTCGAGCAGAGCGGCGGCCCGCTCGGCGTCGCGATCGCCGGCGCCAACGTCCACGACACCAAGCTGCTTGACGCGACGATCGACGCGATCGTCACCCAGCGCCCCGACCCCGCCGAGATCGTCCAACACCTGTGCCTGGACAAGGCCTATGACAACCCGACCGGCGACGCCGCCTGCAAGGCCGGCGGGTACGTAGCGCACATCCGACGCATCGGCGAAGAGAAGCTCGATGGCTGGGGCAACAAGACCCACCCCGCACGACGCTGGGTCGTCGAGCGCACCCTCGCCTGGCTACAGAAATGCCGCGCGATCCTGATCCGCTACGACAAGAAGGCAGCCAACTACGAGGGCCTGGTGCAACTGGCCTGCGGCCTGCTCTGGTACCGCCGACTGCACCGACTCAACCAGCCCGCCGGAGTTTTCGGATAGTTCCTAAGTGGTCCGGCTCGCAAGTCCTTTGACGTTTGACGGGCCGGGTGGAGGGCGGCGGTTGGTTTCGCGCGGTTAGGCGGCGCCGGCGCGCTGGTCGCGTGCGGGTCGAATTATCCGGCGTTCGCGGGGAGGAGCGCGGGGTCGCGGGTCGAACACGGGGTCGGTGGCGAGGTCGAGCCCGTATCGGATCGTGTTGAGCGCCAAGCAGCACGGCGAGCTTGAGCGGCGTGCAGCCGCCTACTCAGGCCCGTGGCGGGACGTCGTGCGCGCCAAGGCGATCCTGCTGGCCGCCGAGGGACTGTCCAACGCGGCGATCGCGGCGCGGCTCGGTGTCGCGCGCCAATCGGTCTCGGAGTGGCGCAAGCGGTTCTTCGATGGCGGCGTGCCGGGCCTTGAGGAGCGGCCGCGGCCCGGGCGCCCGAGGTCTTTTTCCCCCGGCGCAGGTTGCGGAGGTCAAGGCGCTGGCGTGCGAGCTGCCCAGCGAGCGCGGCGTTCCGCTCTCACGCTGGTCGAGCGCTGAGATCGCCCGGGAGGCGGTCGAGCGCGGGATCGTCGCCGAGATCTCGGGCGCCACGGTGTGGCGCTGGCTCGGGCAGGACGCGATCCGCCCGTGGAACTATCGCTCGTGGGTCTTCCCCCGCGACCCCGACTTCGCCCGCAAGGCCGGCCGCATCCTGGACCTCTACGCGGGCCGCTGGGAGGAGCAGCTGCTCGAACCCGGCGACTGCATCGTGTGTGCCGACGAGAAGCCCTCGATCCAGGCGCGCCGGCGGCTCCACGCGACGCTGCCCGCCGCGCCCGGCGACGGACAGCGCGTCGAGCACGAGTACGAACGCAAGGGCGCGCTCTGCTACCTCGCCGCGTGGGACGCCCGCTGCGCCCGGATCTTCGACCGCTGCGAGCCCAAGGACGGGATCGAACCGTTCGGCCGGCTCGTCGAGCAGTTCATGAGCGTCGCGCCCTACGCCCACGCGCAGCGCGTGTTCCTCGTCATCGACAACGGCTCCGCGCACCGCGGCCAGCGCTCGATCGACCGCCTCCAAGGCGCCTGGCCCAACCTAACCGTGGTCCACACCCCAACCCACGCCTCATGGCTCAACCAAGCCGAGATCTACTTCTCCGTCGCGCAGCGCAAGGCGCTCCAGCCCAACGACTTCGAAGACCTCGACGCGCTCGAGCGCCACCTGCTGGCCTTCGGCCGCCACTACGAACAAATCGCGACCCCGTTCGAGTGGAAGTTCACCCGACGCGACCTCGACCGGCTGCTCGGGCGCCTCGACGACCTCCCGCAAGATCGCATCGAGCTCCAAGCCGCGTGACCTGCCCGAATACGTCAAGCCGCCCGAACGTCAAAGAACTTCCCAGCCAGCGAGACCAGCCCGAACCAAGCCGTCCCACCCTAACCTGGATTGTCGGTCCGGTAATTCGGTTGAGTCTTATCGGGCGGGGAAGGTGTAGCTGAGGATGCGACCGCCCCACCAGGGAACCTGGACTTGGCGGTTCTCGTAGCCGGCGTCGAGTAGTGCGGGGGTGTGGGTGCGGCGGCGTAGTGCGACCTCGATGTGCCCGGGGGTGAAGCGCAGCTCGCCGATCCCGTCGATCAGGTAGTCGCGGATCGTGTCGGGGGTTTGGTTGCGGTAGGCGGTGTGGAGGCCGCGGGCGAACCGCCGGTAGATGATGTCGGCGAGGACCGTGAGCGCGACGTCGAAGTCGACGGCGAGCGGGACCTGGGAGCAGAGCGAGTCGAGGTGGAACGCGCGGATCTGCTCGGCGGGTTGGTTCGCGATGCCCCAGCGTTGGCCGTAGCGTTCGATCAGCTGCTTGGGGGTGAGCTGCTGTTGGTTGGTGAGGATCAGGGTCGGCTGATCGCGGCCGAGCTGCACGGCGAGCTGGCGGAAGACGCTGCCTTGGATCGTGACGGCGTCTTCGTGGTAGTTGGCGGTCTTGTGCTTGCCGGAGCGGTCCAGCCGGGTCTTGGTCCAGGCGCTCGCCGGGAGCGCCTCCAGCGACTGGATCAGCTTCGGGTAGCGCTGGCGCAAGGTGATGAATCCGACGCCCATCTGGTCGAGCTCGGCGAGGTGTTCGTTGGTCGTGAGCTTGCCGTCGAACACCAGCAGCTTGGGCAGCTGGCCGTGGGTGCGCTCGTGGAAGCGGCAGAAGTCGGTCACCTCGCCCGCCTGCTGGCGGCTGGTGAGCTCGGCGTTGGCGTAGAGGATCGTGTGCTGTTGCCCGTCCTGAGCGATGAACGTCAGCACCGAGCGGGTCCGCTGCGAGCGGCGGGGAACGTAGTGCTTCTCGAGCACGGTGTCCTGCTCGCCGTAGCTCATGATCGCGTGAAAGTCGAGGTTCACTCCCTGCTCGCCGATCAGCCCCGCCTCCCGGAGCCGGGGCTGCAGCGCCTCGAAGAACGCGATCTGCTGGGAGCGGCTGGTGCGGTAGGAGTAGGTCGTCAGATGCCAGGTCTTGGGCAGCACGTTCAGTCCGGCGAAGGCGCCCAGCGCCGGGTCGTGCACGACTGAGCGCACGTGGCTTCGCCGGCGGCGCCCTGAGAGCTTGAGCGCCAGCAGCGACAGCACCGAGCGGATCGCCGGAAGCTGGCTGGTGGACGGCCAGCCGGCCGCGTCGACCAGTCCGAGCAGATCGAGCGCGACCAGCTCCGGGACCAACAGGAACAGGCCGGCGTGCTGGGTTTGGATCGTGCCCTCGGTCGGCCAGTCCTCTTCTGCGAGGACGCGCACCTTCTCCGCCGCCAGCCGTTCGGGCGCCGGCTCGGGCTTGTCCTGACGCAGCTTGGGCATCCGCGAGAGCCCTTCCTCGCGCAGGATCTCCCACACCGCCGTGCGCGACAGCGGCGTCCCCGCCCGTGCAAGCTCGGAGACGATCTCCTCGATCCCGTGCCGGGAGCGACGCAGCTCGAGCGCCCGCTCGCGGGCGGCATCCTTCTTGGGCTGACGCTTGGGCCCCGGCCGCGAGGCCTGGAACAGCTCTCCCACATCCGCCTGGCGGTACTGCGAGATCAGCGTCTGCACGCTCGCCTTCGTATAACCAAACCGCCCGGCGATCTCCGCCGCCGACAGCTCCTCCACGTAGTAGGCGCGCAGCGCCTCATACCGACGGTGCCCGGCGACCGTCGGCTTGGTGAAGCGGTCGTGTCCCGTCCGGGCCATCGCTCAGCCGATTTGGTGGACGATTCTACCGATATGGTTCCGCACCCAGCGGACGAAACGCGACGACGAACTCGCCGCCGTCCGGCGGAATACTGCACAACCATGGGATCATCGCCCCCCGGCGCTCGTCCACCGCGCTGCACTCAACCAGAGATAGCCCGAGAAGGATCCACCAAATGAGCTAAGCCCAGCTCCGTCAGGGCCGCCGGAAGCCCCAACTACCGCTACAGCCGCCGATCACAGACCACAGCGAAATCGGTGAACGAACCCCTCACCGATAATCGAGGCTAACGCCGGACACTTACGAACGGGACCACTAAGCCGAAATACCGACGTCCGGCTTAACGGTCCGTTAACACACGGCTCGCCTGGAAATCACATGTGCGTCGAATACTGGGCGGGCGGCTGAGGCGGAGCCGACAGGGGATCACCGATGGATCGAGAAGGAGGGCCCAGCGCTTCATGTACCAGTTCAGCAGAGGGATCTACCGCGAGCTGGCGCCGGACATCGCCGAGGCCGGTCCGGTGGCGGACGAGACCCAGCCGCACTGTGCCGTGTTGCGGGCGTGCGAGGCCGCCGTCGAGCGACTGGCCTTCGACCGCCACTACTTCGCCCGCCCCGCGCGGACGCTGTTCAACGACGTTCGCATCTACTTCCCGCTGAGCGCTCAGCGCCGCGTGTGGACCGTGGTGGACCGCTACATGCGCGCCGCCGAGGAGTGGCTCGCGGCCCAGCCTCGGCAGGGTCTGGACATCAACGGCGAGCCGCTTCAGTGCCGCGCCACGACCCGGAAGGGAACGGCGTGCCAGCGCATGCCGCTGCCCCGGAACGGCTACTGCCCGTCCCACCAGCACCTCGCCGAGACCGAGCAGCTCGAGCCCGAGCCCGTCCCGGCGCTCGCGGCGTAGCCGCCCGCCGGCCCTTCGCCGGGGAGCCTGGCGTTCCGGCGGTGTAGTCCCGCCAACCGCGGGTACTCCCCCACCGTGCCCACCGGACTCGTCAGCTAGGCGATCGAGTGGCCCGGCTCGGAAATCGTGACGAGCGGCGCGCACAGATGCAGGGGATTTTGGGAATCCACAGCTCTGTGCATAGAATGCCGGCTCCCGCTGGCAGATCACCACCGCTGTGATCCGCGCGGCTTGAAAGGCAGTTCCTGACGTTCTGGGCGTCCCGACCCTCTCGAAAGTTCCTATGCCAATCGCGTTCAAAGAATGGGCTGTGACGGTGCGCGCGCTCGCCGAAGGCGAGCAGCTCCTCACCCTCCGAAAAGGGGGGATCCGGGAGTCCGGGAAGCACTTCCGCATCGACCACGACCGGTTCTTCCTCTACCCGACCTTCGACCACCAGCGTGACGACCTCGTCCGCGAGTCGCACCTGCCCGAGCTCCAGCGAGCGCTCGAGGAAGGCGTGTGGGCCGACGGCGAGCCGCCGATCGACGCGCTCAGCGTCGACGGCCTCCCGCAGCCCAATCGCGTCCGCATCCGGGCGTGGGCGGAGGTGGCCGGCCACTTCACCATCACCGATCAGCGCTGCGTCGACGCACTGTCGCCGTTCTACGTGTGGACGACGGACTACGCCCAGAAGCGGCTCGCGTGGAAGCGCCGTCACCCGCTCCACGTCGTGCTGCTTCGCACCTACCGGATCCCGCGTCCCGTGACCGTCCGGGTGCGAGATGAGTACGGCGGCTGTCGCTCGTGGCTCGAGCTGCAGCGCGACCTCCCGTTCGAGGGCACCCCGGTGCTCGCCGACGAGGAATTCGAGCGGGCGACCGAGGAGATCGCGGCCATCGCCAGCGACGCGGCCCCGGTCGCGGTCTAGGGCCGGTCGCGACGCCCGGCGTCGACGTCCTCTTCGCCTCCGCCCGGCGAGCTCTGTGCGTCGGCATCGGCGGAGGCGGCGACGTCGTCGGCGCCCTCGGCACCGCCGAGGCCGCCCGCTGGCACGGCACCACCGCCGTGCTCGGGGGCGTGACCTGGGAACGGCTGCCCGTCGACCCTCTTCCCGGCCCGCGGCGCCTCGACGAGGTGCTGAACGCCCGGCGGCTCAACGAGGCCGTCGCGCTGGCGACCGGAGAGACGCGGGGGCCCGCCGACGTGCGCTTCGCCGAGTCGCGCATGGCCGAGCTGCTCGGCGAGGAGGTGGTGCTCGTCGATCCGACGCCCGGCCCTGCCCGGGTCGGCGCCGGCCTGGCGCAGGCCGCAGAGCATCTGGGCTGCGACCTCATCGTACTCGTCGACGTCGGCGGCGACGTGCTCGCCCACGGCGACGAGCCCGGGCTCGCGAGCCCGTTGTGCGACGCCGTGCTGCTCGCCGCGGCGCCACACCTCGCCGCGGCCGGCCTCGCGGTGGCCGGGGCCGTGTTCGGGCCCTGCTGCGACGGCGAGCTCACCCAGGACGAGCTGCTCGCGCGCCTCGGCGAGGTGGCCGCCGCGGGAGGCCTGCTCGGAGCGTGGGGGCTGACCCCCGAGGCGCTCGAGCCGCTGGAGCGTGCCGTCCGGGAGGTGCCCACCGAGGCCAGCGCGCAGGCGCTGGCCTGTGCCCGCGGGGCCTCCGGCACCGCCACGATCCGCGGCGGGCGCCGCGAGGTCCCGCTCTCTCCTCTCGGCTCGCTCGTGTTCTTCTTCGACCCGGCCGCGGCGATCGTCTCCGCGTCGCGAACCGCGCGCGCAGTGCTCGACGCGCGTGACCTCGAGGAAGCCGACGCACGGCTGCGCGAGCTCGGGATCCCGACCGAGCTCGGGCTCGAGCGGGCGCGGAGCGCCCGCGCGGCCGGCTAGCTGTCAGAGCCGGAGATCCAGGGGCCCGGGCCGCCGCGACGAATCTCTTGCCATGGCATGGGTCGAGACCAGCACGCCCCCCTTCGTCGCCCGCCACGACTCGGAGGACGAGGAGGGCGCCCGCCAGGTGCTCGCCACGCTGGCCGGCGCGCGCGTGCGCATCGACCCGCTGCTGGGCGTGTCGCTCGACGAGGTCACGGTGGTCGTGCACCGCTCCGACGCCCAGCTCGTGCTCGCCCAGCCCGTCCTGCCGCTCGCGCGCCGCCTGACTGCGCCGGCGGCGCGACGCTACCTGGCCGGCTGGGCGGGCGCCGACGAGCTCCACGTGCTCTCGCCCGACGCGCTGGCGCGGCGCGCGTCCTCGGTGCCGGGCTCCAGGGAGATGCTCTCGCTCGTGCCCGCCGCGCTCTACGCGCGGCTTGCGGTCGGCGCCGCGAACCCGCGCCTGCCGCCGCCCTTCACCGCCGGCGCGATGATCCGCTACTGGCGCTGGGCGTGGCTGGTCGAGGGCGCCGCGCAGTGGCTCGGCGGCCAGGCGCGCCACGCCCGGCCGGCGATCGCGCGGCGACTGCGCGAGGGCGGCGAGCCGAGCTTTCCGCCCGGCGTGCGCGACGCCACGCTGTTAGGCGGCAGCCTCCTGGACCTGCTGGCCCGCGAGGAGGGACGCGAGGCGGTCGCGGCGATCGTCTCCCACCTTCACCCCGACGGCTCGCGCGCCGCGCTCGAGGACGCCTTCGGCGCGCGCGCGCTGGCCCACACCGAGCGCGCGTGGCGAGCCGGGCTGCGCCGCCCCGAGCCCGGCCGCGGCCGCGAGCGGGGCCCAGGACGGCCGTCCACCCCTAGGTGATGAGCTCCGAGCCGATCCAGGCGATCAGCGCGATGAGCACGAGCCCGCCCAGCAGGCCGGCCAGCAGCCGCGCGGGGGCGGGAGCGCCCGAGCCGGGAAGGCGCTCGCTGACGATCTCCGCCTCGAGAAGGACCTCGCGCGCCGTCGTCGCCCCCGAGCGCGGAACGAGCACGTCGCGGGGCCCGGCGGCGAGGAAGTCGGGCACATCGAAGCCCGCCGAGCGTCGCAGGGTCGAGGGAACGCCCTCCTCGAGCAGCAGGTTCTGGATGAACTCCGCCTCGGCCTGGTTGCGCCCTGAGGCGACGCGCACGAGGTCGCCTTCGGCGTACTGGGGTGCGATCTTGCGGGCCCGCTCGTGGCGCTCGCTGACCGGCGCCGGCGGGGCCGCGACCGCGCCGTAGACGAGCGGCATCCCGCAGCGAGGGCAGAACCGCTCGTCGAGGGAGTGGCCGGTCGCGCAGCGCGGGCAGGCGAGCGGCTCGGAGGGCATCACGCGACCTCGAGCGCCACCTCGCTCACTCGGCCGCCGGCGGCGATCTCGTAGGCGCGCACCTGCGCCTGCTCGTCGGCGACGCCGACGATCACGTACAGGGTGCCCGGCCACAGCTCGTCGCGACCGTCGGGAGTGAGCGCGAGGTTGATGTCGGTCTGGGACGGACAGGGCTCTGAGCGGGTGTGCGAGTGATAGATCGCCCCGAGCTCGAGCGCCTCGTCCTCGATGCGCTCCTGGATCCGGAACTGGTCGCGCGGGTCGACCTCGTAGCGCAGCGGGCTCGCGGCCGCGTTGCGGGCGCGCTCGACGCGGATCGCCTGACCGTCGCGCGAGGCCACCATCCCGCAGCATTCGTTGGGCGCGTCCTCGCGCGCGTGCGCGACCATCTCGTCGACCAGGGCCCGGGCGATACGCACGCCGCGACGCTAGCAGCGGCGGCGTGCCGGTACCGCGGCCGCCGCGCCGCGCGGTCAGGGGCGGGCCTCGGTGCGCTTCTCGCCGGTGATCGCGTCGTGCTCCTCGTCCTCGTCGTCGTCGTCGCCGTCGAAGTTCATCGACTCTCGCAGCTCGCGAATCCCGCGCCCGACCGAGCGCGCGGCCTCGGGCAGCCGCTTGGGCCCGAGGACGATCAGGGCGATGACGAGGACGACGACGATCTCGAGCGTTCCGACCTGGCCGAACACGGCCTTCCCCTCTTCGACGGCGAATGCCCTTTAGAGACTACGGGACGCGCGTCATCCCCGCCCCGTCTCGAACGCGCCGGGCAGCGGCTGGCGGCCCAGCGCCTGGCGCAGGACCACTAGGTGCTGGCCTTCGTTGGCCATGATCTGAGCGCCCGTGCGCAGCAGCCCCGGGTCCGAGAGCGCCTGCTGGGCCTCGTAGTAGGCCGCGACGGCCTTGAGCTCGAGGCCGACGGCGAAGGACAGGACCTGCTCGCGGGTCCGCAGGCTCTCCAGGCCCGCGACCTGGGAGGGCCGCGGGGGCGGGGGAGGCCGGCCGCCGAGCTGGCGCAGCGCGGCGATCAGGGCGTCGGCGTGCTCCTGCTCCTGGTCGCGGAAGCGGCGCGCCACCTCCTCGAGGCGGGGGCCGAGCAGCCCGCTCGAGCCCGCCGTCGCGTAGGTCACCACGGCGGTCTGCTCGAGGCCGATCGCCGCGGCGAGGATCCTCGCGTCGTCGCGGGCCGCCGCCGAACTCGCCCGGGGCGCCAGCAGCGAAGGCATCGCCGCGGCGCCCAGCGCCGCGCCGCCGAGCACGGCGCCGCGACCGAGCGCCTCGCGCCGGGTGTGGCCCTCCACGCTCAGAGCTTCCCGGTCACGAAGGCCGACGGGACCTGGGGCAGACCGCGCTCGCCGAGCAGCACCGAGGCGTGCTGCGCCTCGTTGGTCGCGATCGCGGCCGTCGTCCCCCGCAGGTCGGGGCTCACGAGCCGCGGCAGCGCGTCGACGTAGGCAGCGATCGCCGTGTTCGCGAGGTCGGTCCCGAAGGCGAGGAACGCGCGCTGCGAGGACCAGCGCGGGAAGTCGTAGGCGGCCTTGGGCCTGTTGGGCATCCCGCCGAGCTGGCGGATGGCGGTCGCGAGCGCGTCCACGTGCTCGCGCTCCTGCTCGAGGATGCGCCGGGCGGCGACGGCCGCCGTGCCGCGCAGTCGCGGAACGCCGGCGGTGTAGGCCGCGACCGCCCTGTTCTCGAGGTCGAGCGCGCTGTTGAGGATCGTCACGTCGTCCGAGCCCGCCGTCCCCTCGGGCTCCAGCTGAGTCGTCGTCGTGGCGACGGCGCCGCCGCCGTCCGTGCCGGCGCCCCCACCGCCGCACGCGGCGAGCAAGGTCGCCGAGGAGCCGGCCAGGCCCACCCCCGCGAGGCGAAGGAAACGCCGCCGCGAGGCGGTGTCGCGCCGCAACGCCTCCAGTTCCATCCGAGCCCTTCTCTCGTGGTGTAGGGAGACTATGCGACCCACCCCGTGGGGCGGATCACCACCACACGGTCGAGTCGAGGTCGGCGACCTCGTCGACGGACTTCGTGTAGATCCCGGAGGACAGGTACTTCCAGCCGTCGTCGCAGACGACGAAGACGATGTCGCCCTCGTCGGTCTCGTTGGCGATGCGCACCGCGATCGAGGCGATCGCCCCGGACGACACGCCGGCGAAGATGCCCTCTTCGTCGAGCAGGCGCCGCGTCCAGATGATGGCGTCGCGGTTGGTCACGAAGATCTTGCGGTCGAGCAGCGAGAGGTCGATGATCGGCGGGATGAAGCCGTCGTCTAGCGAGCGCAGCCCCTGCACGGGCTCGCCCTGCATCGGCTCGGCGGCGACGATCTTGACCGCGTCGCCGAGCTCCTCCTTCAGACGCCGGCCGTTGCCCATGAGCGTGCCGCCGGTCCCGAGGCCCGCGACGAAAGCGGTGATCTCGTCGAGCTCCTCGAGGATCTCGGGCGCCGTGCCGTTGTAGTGGGCGAGCGGGTTGGCGGGGTTGCCGTACTGGTAGGGCATCGAGTAGGAGGCGTCCGCCTCGGCCATGGCGAGCGCCTTCTCCACCGCGCCGTTGGAGCCCTTGGAGCCCTCGGAGTAGACGATGTCGGCCCCGTACATCCGCAGGAGCTGGGTGCGCTCGGGCGTGACGTTGTCGGGCATGACGACGGTGAGGGGATAGCCCTTGTGGTGGCAGATCATCGCCAGCGAGATGCCGGTGTTCCCCGAGGTGGGCTCGAGCACCGTCTGCCCCGGGCCGATCGTGCCGCGCTCCTCGGCGTCCTCGATCAGCGCGCGGGCAACCCGGTCCTTGACCGAGCCCGTCGGGTTGTGGGACTCGAGCTTCGCCCAGATGCGGACGCCGGGATGCGGCGACAGGCGCTTGAGCTCGACGAGCGGCGTGTTGCCGATCGCCTGGATGATGTCGCCGTAACGGCCACCGCACGGGCGGTTCTGCAGACGTTCGATCATCGCTTCACGAAGTGTAGTGCCGCCGGGCCGCGAAGCGCGAGCGCTAGCGGATGCTCACCGGCGTGCCCACCGGCATCAGGCGCGCGAGGGCCAGGACGTCGGCGTTGCGCAGGCGGATGCACCCGTTGGAGACCCGTCCCGGGACGAGCTGCGGGCGGTCGGTGCCGTGGATGCCGATGAAGCCGCCGCCCGGCCAGTCGGTGCGGTCGGGCGAGCGCGCGCTGGTGCCGAAGGCGACCGGCCCGTAGACCGGGCTGCGGT
Source organism: uncultured Actinomycetes bacterium (assembly GCA_963728925.1). Lineage (GTDB taxonomy): Bacteria > Actinomycetota > Thermoleophilia > Solirubrobacterales > Solirubrobacteraceae > JBBPZA01. The sequence goes on from CAVSMB010000015.1 coordinate 198,341, forward strand.
AGCGCGAGAGGCGGTTGCGCACGAGGAACGTGCCGGCCGGCGTCGGCGCGTCGGAGGCTCCGAGGCCCGCGGGGACGCGGAACACCGGCCGCCCGTCGCGCAGCAGCGTCACGGAGAGGCGGCTGCGGTCGACGATCAGCCGCGTCGGGACGGTGCCCATCGCCCCCAGCGCGCCGCGCGGCACCCATCCCTTCGTTCCGTTGGGGAGCACCGGCAGGCTCACGCGGATCCACAGTCCGCCGGCGCGGTCCTCTGCGCGCGAGACCGGCGTGACGATGTTCGTCGTGCCCTCGGGCGTGCGGGCCCGGAGGGTCGCGACCGGCGCAGCGCCTCTCGCGGGCCGCGCCCGGGCGACGACGGTGCGGCGCACCGCCGACCAGCGCGAGCGGAAGCGATTGGAGGAGAGCGGGACGGGCTTGCCGATCCGGAAGGCCGGCGCGGGCGACGGAGCGAGGCCCGCGACCTCGGGGGTGGCGGTCGCCGTGCGTCCTTGGACGGTCGGCTCGCGGGCGCCCGCGGAGGCGCCGGCGGCGGCCGCGGCCACCGCGAGGAGGACGAGCGCGGCCCGTGCCGGGCGGCCGCTCAGCCGGTGTAGCGTGGCCGCCTCCGGCTGCGCGTCTTCATCACGAAGCCGGTCTTCTTGACGATGGCGAGCGTGCTCTTGCTCCCGCGCGGCTCGTCGAACGGCGTGGCCGCGGGCAAGATCCCGGCCAGGCGGCGGATCCACGCCGCGTGGCGGGCCTCGACCGCGTGGATCCCCAGCGCCGAGACGAGGAAGCCGCGGCTGGAGAGCTCGGGCGCCTGCGCCTTGTAGGCCGCGACGGCCAGGTCCTCGAAGGCCACGGCGGTCTTGCGGAAGCGCCCGGCGGTCTCTGTGGCACCGCGGAAGTCGAAGCGTGGCCGCTTGACCGCGCGGCTCCCGAGCACCTCCTTGAAGGCCCTCACGTGCGCGCGCTCGTGGGCGCCCACGACGCGCGCCTGCTGCGCGAGCTTGCCCTTCAGGACGTCCGTCCGCTCGACCTCGGTGTAGAAGCTGTCCTGGAGGTACTCGAGGATCAGGGCGTAGTTGATGATCGCGACATCGCGGCGGTCGGCGGCGGCCGCCGCGGGCGCCGCGGACGCAGCCAGCAGCGCCGCGCCGCCGAACAGCGCGCCGCGCAGCACGTCGGCGCGCGTGTGCCCGTGCAGGGCGCCGAGCGCGTCGGCGAGGGCGCCGTCGCGGTCGACGTCGGCGAGGGTCAGGTCGTCAGGAGACATAGCCGCTTCCCTTCAGGATCTCAGCGACGCGGGCGGGCGCCACGGTGGGCTCGGAGGCTTCGGGAGCCGGATTGACGCCGCGGACGTCGCGGATCCAGGCGGCGTGGCGCGCCTCGACCGAGACGATGCGCGACGCGTCGGCGAGGGCGTCCTTGGTCAGGTTGGGCGCCTGCGCGTTGTAGGCCGCCACCCCGAGATCCTCGAGCTTGAGCGCGTTCTCGCTGACGCTGGCCGGGGTCTTGGTGTCGTCGCCGAAGTCGAGCTTGCGCGCCGGCCGCGCGCTCGCACCAAGGACCTGCTCGACATGGTCGACGTGGGCCGCCTCCTGCGCTCCGACGCGCGTGACGAAGTCCTTGAGGTCGCCGGTGAGGCCGGCCCGTGCGAGCGCCTCGCGATAGAAGGAGGCCTGGATGCGCTCGAGCAGTAGCACGAAGTTGAGGATCTCACCGTCCTGCTTCGCCGATGGTCGCGACGTCGCCAGGTTCGGCAGGCCGCCGAGCACGAGGCCGCCGACGGCGGTCGCACCCCCGGCGAGCAACGTGGCCTCGAGCGCTCTGCGGCGCGTCATGTTCGGGACTTCACGCATCCTGTACCTCCTCGGCCGACAGGGCCAGTTGGGGCGGAACACCCGAGCCGCTCCACACGAAGCGCCGCGAGTACCACTTCCTTCCCGGGGTCACGGGCCGCCAGCCCGCTTCGACGAGCACACCGGAGAGCGCCTCGACCGCGCGCACGAGCTCGCGCGCCGTGCGCGGGCTTCCGGAGCCCTTCTGGGCAAGGGGAAAGCGCCGCGACTCCGCGAGCTCCAGGCGCCGGCCGTCGCGCTTGGCCGAGGCGACCGCGACGAAACTGGTCGTCCCGTCCCCCGACCGCCACTCGATCTCGCACAGCCACACCGAGCGCCCGACAGGCGCCGGCGCGGCGTCGTGCCGCTCGACCGGTCGCGGGCTCACGAACGGCTCGGAGGGCGGCGGCCTGATCGGGGCCGCGGCGCGGCCGTTGCTCAGGGAGCGCGACGGCGCCTGCGCGCGAGGCGGAGGCGACCCGACGGGGTCGGGGCCAGGGTCGGGCTGCAGGTGGGGCTCAGCCTCGCTCGCGCGTCCAGTCTCGGGCTCGGGCTGAGGCTTAGACTCGGGCGTCGGCGCGGGCTCGAGGTGGGGCTCCGGCGCCGGATCGGGGCGAGTCGGCGGCTCGGGCTCGGCGGCGGGCTCGGGGCGAGGCGCCGGCACCGTCTCGGCGCGAAGCGGCTCGGGCTCCGCGGCGGGCTCGGGGCGAGTCGGCGGCTCGGGCTCGGCGGCGGGCTCGGGGCGAGGCGCCGGCACCGTCTCGGCGCGAAGCGGCTCGGGCTCCGCGGCGGGCTCGGGGCGAGGCGCCGGCACCGTCTCGGCGCGAAGCGGCTCGGGCTCCGCGGCGGGCTCGGGGCGAGGCGCCGGCACCGTCTCGGCGCGAAGCGGCTCGGGCTCCGCGGCGGGCTCGGGGCGAGGCGCCGGCACCGTCTCGGCCCGAGGCGGCTCGTCGAGGGGCCACGGCGGCTCCGCCGCGGCTCGTTGGGCGCCCCGGCCGCGACCCCGGCGCATGAGCACCGCAGCCGCGCCGGCGGCCGCGGCGAGGGTGAGCACGACGAGGGCGACGAGCGCGAGGGCCGCGAACCGGAGCGTCGTTCCGTCCCCGCCCTCGTCCTTCCGCGAGCCGCTCGGGGAGGCGGGAGCAGACGGTCGCGGCGTGGTCGTCGCGGGCGCCGGCGACGGTGCCGTGCTCCCCTTCTCCCCGGGCTCGAGCGGGTACGCCCGCCAGAGCTCGGACGGCGTCGGCCGCGAGGGCGTGCTGCGCTCGCGTCCTGGCGCGACCGCGGGCGCGGCGAGAACAGCCAGGCCGAGGCACGCCAGGGCCACGGCCAGCACCCGGCGAAGGCCCGGAACTCCGCGGCCCACACTCGTCCTCTCCCGCATCTTCCCCTACCAACGCCCGGACCGCCGCGCTTTTTTGCGGCCTTTCGCGTATTCCGCCGCCGAATGAGGGCGGCTCGGACGCTTCGCAGGCGAGCTTCCCGATCGGTTCACCGGGCGATCACACGGCGCCCGCCTTCTCCACCCCTGGCGACAACGAGTGGACAGACTGCGACCGGACCGCGGGTGTCTCCTCGGGCGAGCGCCTCGAACACCTTCGCAGCACGCTGTTCGACACGCCCTACTCGTTCGGGCAGCGCAGGCTGCGCGCCGATCTCCAGGCGCCGCCGACCCGGCCCTACACCGAGAACCGTCGCTGGCGCGTTCGCGGGGTCGTCTACGCGACGCTCAACGTCCCGGGCTCCAACAACAACCTCGGCGACGTGGCGCCGGACCCCGCGGAGTTCACCGCCCGCGACGCCGCCGACCGGGCGTGGTTGCGGCAGACCTTCGACGGCGCCGTCGCCACGAAGGCCGTTGCGGTCATGCTCATCATCCAGGCCAACCCGGGCTTCGACCTCGACGACCCCAACCGAGCACCGCAGCGCGATCCCGCGACCCTGGCCTCCGGGACCCAACCGCCCTCCCCCACCTCCGGCAGCGGGTACGACGAGCTCCTGACCGAGCTGCGCGAGCGGACGGTCGCCTTCGGCAAGCCGGTCGCCCTGGTACACGGGGACTCGCACTACACGCGCGTCGACAAGCCGCTGCTCGATGCCGCCGGGCGGCGCATCTGGAACTTCACCCGGGTCGAGACACCGGGGGACAACGCGCAGACCGGCACGAGCGACGTGCAATGGGTCAAGGTCCTCGTCGACCCTCGCAGCGACGAGGTGTTCTCCTTCGAGCAGGAGGTCGTTCCCGGCAACCTGCCGACCCCGTAGACCCTCGGCGGACGGATGTGTGGCCGGCGGCTCTCGCGGGCGCCGCCGGCGCGCCAGAACTGATCCGGGTTGGAGGCACATCCCGTAGTGGCCCCCGAATTCCGAACGGGAGGCACTCCAGATGCCCGAGACGACCGCAATGGAGGAGCTCGCCCGCGACCCGTCGTCGCGCAAGCGGTTCCTCAAGATGGTCGGCGGCGCCGGAGCGACCGGCGCCTTCGCGATGTTCCTCGCCGCCTGTGGCAGCGACGACAACAGCAAGAGCACATCCTCGAGCGGGGCGACCTCGACCGCCTCGACGAAGGGCGATCTCGCGATCCTCAACTACGCCCTGACCCTCGAGTACCTCGAGGCCGACTTCTACCAGAAGGTCATCGAGTCCGGCGAGGTCAAGGACAAGAAGATCGCGGCGCTCGCCACGAAGATCGGCGAGAACGAGAAGCAGGGTGTGGACGCACTCAAGGCGACGATCCAGAAGCTGGGCGGAAAGCCCGTCGCCGCGCCCACCACGAAGTTCGACGCCGTGATCGCCGGCGGCCCGGAGAAGATCCTGGCCACGGCCGCCTCGGTCGAAAACCTCGGCGCCGCAGCCTACCTCGGCCAGGCCGGGAGGATCACGAGCCCCGAGGTGCTCGCCGCGGCGCTGTCGATCCACAGCGTCGAGGCGCGCCACGCGGCGGCGCTGAACACCCTGGTCTCCGAGCCGGTCACCCCGGACGGCGCGTTCGCCAAGCCGGCCGCGATGGCCGAGTTCCTCAAGGCCGTCAAGCCGTTCATCGCCGGCTGACCGCCGCCCATCCGCTGAAAGGAACCACGCACATGAGCAACCAAACGATCGCGGCTGAAGAGCTCGCGGCGGTGGAGGTCCACGGCATCAGCCGCGGCGCCTTCCTGCTGCGGACTGCGGCGCACGAGCAACGCGATCCTCGTCTTCACCCACGTGCACATCCCGCTGCTGGCCGCCCTGGTGGCGGTGAGCGCGGGCGTCGAGCTGCTCATCGAGGAGTCCACCGGTCACCACCTCGCGGGAGGCGCTCGGTGGGCGCTGTGCGGCGGCGCCGCGGTCTACCTGGCCTGCCTGAGCGTCGTGCAGAGCGCCACGTCACACGGGGTCGCGCGGCAGATCGTCGCGGCGCGCGGCGTCGCGATCGCGGCGCTGCTGGTCCTCGGCGCCGCGAGCGCCGGCCTGGCGCCCGTGACCACGGCCGCGCTGCTCGCCGCCGTGCTCGTCGCCCTCGTGCTCTTCGAGATCGCCCGCGGCCGGCCGGCGCAAGGAGATCAGGCGGCGGACGCGCCTCCGGCCATGGCCGGGAGGATGACGAGCGTATCGCCCTCGTCCACCGAGGTCTCGAGCCCGTCGAGCACGCGAACGTCCTCGTCGTTGAGGTAGACGTTCACGTAGCGGTTGAGGCCGCCGTCCTGGCCGAAGAGCTGGCCCTCGGTGTCGGGATGCTCGTCGGCCAGCGAGCGAAGGACGTCGCCGACCGAGTCGCCGGAGGCCTCGACCTCCTTGTCGCCCCCGACGGACGGGCGCAGCACTGGCGGGATGCGGACGGTGGCCATGAAGAGGGGCCGGAGGCTATCCGGCCGCGGCGCAGAACGCCTCGTAGTCCGGGAAGACGCCCATCTCGGCGTCGGTGATCTCGCCGGGGTCGCGCGAGCAGATCGGGCACTCGGGATCGCGGTGGATGCGCACGGACTGGAACGTCGCGGCAAGCGCGTCGTAGAGCAGCAGGCGCCCGATGAGCGGGTCGCCCGCGCCGATGATCAGCTTGACCACCTCGGTCGCCTGCAGCAGGCCCATCGTGCCCGGCAGCACGCCGAGGACGCCGTTGGCGCCGCACGACGGGGCGAGCTCCGCGGGGGGCGGCTCGGGGAAGAGGCAGCGGTAGCACGGGCCCTCGTAGGGCTTGAAGACCGACAGCTGGCCCTCGAAGCCGAGGATCGCCGCCGAGACGACGGGGATCTGCAGTCGTACCGAGGCGTCGTTGAGCAGGTAACGCGTGGGGAAGTTGTCCAGCCCGTCCACGACGATGTCGTAGCCGCCCTGGTCGCCGAGGATCTCCATGATGTTCGAGGCGTCGAGGCGGACGGGGTACTTGACGACCCTGACGTCAGGGTTGAGCGCCTCGATCGTCTGCGCCGCGGAGTCCACCTTCGGCACCCCGATGCGCGGCGTGTCGTGGATGACCTGGCGCTGGAGGTTGGACAGGTCGACCTCGTCGTCGTCGACGATGCCGAGCGTGCCGACGCCCGCCGCGGCGAGGTAGAGCGCGGTCGGCGAGCCGAGGCCGCCGGCGCCGAGCAGCAGCACCTTGGCGTCGAGCAGCTTCTGCTGCCCCTCGACCCCGACCTCGGGGATGAGCAGGTGACGGGAGTAGCGCTCGCGCTGCTCCTTGGTCAGCGCGCGCGGGACCTCGACCTCATAGCCGCGGTCCTTCCACAGCGTTATGCCGCCTCGCATCGACTCGACGTTGGAGTAGCCGAGCTCGTCGAGGAGCGTCCGGGCGGCCAGGGCCGAGCGATTGCCCGAGGCGCAGTAGAGGATGACCGGCTGGTCGCGGTCGGGGGCCGCCGCCTCGATGCGCTGCTCGAGGTAGCCGCGCGGGACGTGCTTGGCGCCCGGGATGTGCCCGGCGTCGAACTCCTCGGTCTCGCGCACGTCGACGAGCGTGGCGCCTTCGGCGGCCTGCTCGCGGGCCTCGGATGGCTCGACCTCGCTGACGCTCTCCTTGGCACGCCGCAGGAACTCGGCGTAGGAGAGGTTCGTGGACGACGTGCTCATGAAATCTCCAGATAAGCGGTCGGGATTCTTACTTCACGAAGTATAGCGACCCTCGCATGCCCTCAGGCGACGTCGCATGCCTCATCGCCCCGTGTCCCGGCCGCTTAACGACCCGAGGCGCCCCTCCTCCCGCGAGGGACGCCCCGAATACTAGGCCCAATGTGCTGCGATCATTCGCGTCACCCAGTGCGCAGGCGCGCTGCCGTGCGACGTGCATGAGTCGATCGCTCGCGCAGTATCACCCGCGGGCCGGCACGGCGATATGGGGTGTGGACCCCAAACCGGTCGCGCCGCCGATGCGCGAGGGTGCAGGACGAGCGCTGCGATGCGAAAGCCCTCCCTTCTCACCCAGGTCCTCCTGATCAACGCCCTTTTGGTGGGGATGGTCGCCGTCGTCTCGGTGGTCTTCGCGCGTCACAACGAGGGCGGCCCCGTGCAGGGGGTCGGCGTGATCGTCCTCGCGGTGGGCGTGCTGCTCACGCTGGTGGCGAACGTCGTCCTGCTGCGACGCCGCTTCGCGCCGCTCGAGCGCCTCATCGCCACCATGGAGCAGGTCGACCTCGCCAGCCAGGGGGTGCGCGCGTCCGACCACCGAATGGACTCCTCGGACGTCGTCCGCCTCAACGCCGCCTTCAACCGCATGCTCGACCGCCTCGAGGCCGAGCGACGCAGGTCGGCCAGCGCGGTTCTGCGCGCGCAGGAGCAGGAGCGCCACCGCCTCGCCCGCGACCTCCACGACGAGGTCAACCAAGCGCTGACGGCGATCGTCCTTCGTCTGGAGGCCTCGATCCACGAGTCGTCGCCCGAGCTGCAACGCGAGCTGCGCGAGACCAAGCGGCTCGCGACCCGGGCGATGGACGAGCTCCTGCACCTCGCGCGCGAGCTGCGGCCCACCGCGCTGGACGATCACGGCCTGCTCCCCGCGCTGAACCAGCAGGTCCGCGACTTCGCCCAGCGCACCGGCATCGACGCCGACTTCTGGCGCACGGGGCCGGTGCCCCGCCTCTCCGACGAGCAGCAGCTCGTCATCTACCGCGTGACCCAGGAGAGCCTCTCCAACATCGCCCAGCACGCCGACGCGCGTCACGTCGACGTCGAGCTCTCCTTCGCCGGGCCCACCGTGCTGCGCGTGCGCGACGACGGCCGCGGCTTCACTTCGATGACGCGCGCGCGCAACGGCGGCCTTGGCCTGTCGGGCATGCGCGAGCGCGCGCTGCAGGTCGGGGGGCGCCTCGAGATCTCCTCCGACGCCGGGGCGGGCACCACCGTCGAGCTCGTGATGGGATGAGGGCGTGCGCGTCCTGATCGCCGACGACCACGGGATCGTCCGCAGCGGGCTGCGGCTGCTGCTCGAACGCCAGGGGGACATCGAGGTCGTCGCCGAGGCCGCCGACGGCGTGGAGGCTCGCGACCTCGCGCTCGAGCAGCGCCCCGACCTGGCGATCCTCGACGTCGGCATGCCGCGCATGACCGGTCTGCAGGCCACCCGCGAGATCAAGGCCTACGCGCCCGACGTCAACGTGCTGGTGCTCTCGATGCACGACGACCAGCGCTACCTCTTCGAGGCGCTCAAGGCCGGGGCATCCGGCTACGTGCTCAAGGCCGAGGCCGATCAGGACCTCGTCGCGGCGGTGCGCGCGGTCCAGCGCGGCGAGCCGTTTCTGACCAACGCCGCCGAGCGCTCGCTCGTCCGCGAGTGGATGGCCGACGACGCGACGGGGCCGCGCGAGCCGCTCACCCCCCGCGAGCGCGAGGTGGTCAAGCTCATCGCCGAGGCCCACACCAACCGCGAGATCGCCGAGACGCTGCATCTCGCCGAGAAGACAGTCGAGTCCCACCGGGCCAACGTCCTGCGAAAGCTCGGGATGCGCGACCGCGTCCAGCTCGTGCGCTACGCGATCCGTCGCGGGCTCGTCGAGCCCTGACCGGCGGGCCCCTTCGCGCCCGTACCCTGGAGGCGTGCATCCCCGCCTGCGCATCGTGCTCGTCGGCCTCGTCGCCAGCGCCGTCACCGCGCTGGCCGTGGTCTCGATCGCCGACTCGCGGCGCGACAACGCTCCGCCGCCCGCGCGGGCCGTCGCCTTCGCCGGCGGTCTGCGGCCGAAGGGCGTTCCGCCCGCCGACTTCGCGCTGCGCGACGAACAGGGCGCGACCGTGCGGCTCGCCGATCTGCGCGGACGCCCGGTGATCCTCACCTTCATGTACTCCACGTGCCGCGACACCTGCCCGCTGACCGCGGACCAGATCCGCGGCGCGCTCGACGACCTGGGCGGCGCGGCGCCCCCGGCCTTCGCCATGAGCGTGGACCCGGCGAACGACACCCCCGAGAACGCGAGCGCGTTCCTGCTCAAGCACAAGCTCACCGGCCGCATGCGCTTCCTGCTGGGCTCGCGCGCCCAGCTCGCCCCACTGTGGAAGGCCTACGGCGTCCAGCCCCAAGGCAAGGCCTTCGACCACTCGGCCTATGTGCTGCTCATCGACCGCGAAGGGCGGGGGAGGATCGGCTTCCCGCTCAACCAGCTCACGCCCGAGGCCCTCGCCCACGACGTCCGCCTGCTCGCCGCCGGGGCATGACAAAGCGGCGCGGGGCGATAACCGACCTCTGCGGTAGGATTTGATCTCGATGACGACCGCCGCCACCCCGCACGCCGCGCTCGACCTCCGCGCCGACTTCCCGATCCTGGCCCGGGAGATGGGTGGCCGGCGCCTGGTCTACCTCGACTCCGCGGCCACCTCCCAGAAGCCCGCGGCGGTCATCGACGCGATGGACGAGTTCTACCGGCGCCACAACGCGCCGGTCCACCGCAGCGTCTACACGCTCGCCGCCGAGGCCACCGAGCTCTTCGAGGGCGCGCGCGAGCGGATCGCCGCATTCGTCGGCGGCGACCCCGTCACCACGATCTACACGCGCAACGCGACCGAGGCCATCAACCTCGTGGCCTACGCCTGGGGCCGCGAGCACGTGCGAGCGGGCGACGTCGTGCTCATCACCGAGATGGAGCACCACTCCAACATCGTCCCGTGGCAGCTGCTGTGCGAGGAGACGGACGCGGAGCTGCGCTGGCTCGACGTCGGCGAGGACGGGACGCTGTCGCTCGAGCAGCTCGACGCCGAGCTTGGCTCGGGCCGCGTCAGGCTCGTCGCCTTCGCTCACGTCTCCAACGTGCTCGGCACGATCAACCCGGTCGCCGAGATGGTCGGGCGGGTCCACGCGGCAGGCGCGCTGGCGCTCGTCGACGGCTCCCAGGCCGTCCCGCAGCTCCCGGTCGATCTCGGCGCGATCGACGCCGACTTCTACGCGTGGACCGGTCACAAGGCGCTCGGACCGACCGGCGTCGGGGTCCTCCACGGCCGGCGGGAGATCCTCGAGGCCATGCGCCCGTTCCTCGGCGGTGGGCACATGATCGCCACCGTGGGCCGCGACCGCTCGACGTGGGCCCCGCTGCCCGGGAAGTTCGAAGCGGGCACCGGCAACGTCGCGGAGGGCGTCGGCCTCGGCGTCGCCGTCGACTACCTCTCGGCCCTCGGCATGGAGCGCGTCCGCAGCCACGAGCTCGGCCTCGTGCGCCACGCGCTCGAGCGCCTCGCCGAGATCCCGGGCCTGCGCGTCGTCGGCCCCGCGGGGGCGGAGGCCCGCGGCGGCGTCATCTCCTTCGCGGTCGAGGGCATCCACCCCCACGACCTCTCCGAGCTCATCAACCGCGAGGCGGTGTGCGTGCGGGCCGGCCACCACTGCGCCCAGCCGCTGATGCGCCGGCTCGGCGTGGCCGCGACCGCGCGCGCGAGCTTCGGGCCCTACAACATCGCCGCCGACGCCGACGCACTGGCCGACGCCGTCGCCGGCGCGCGCGACGTCTTCGGGCTCTGAGCGGCGCTCAGAGGGCGCTTTCGCGCGCCAGCGTGGCGAGCGCCGCGTCGGCGCGGTCCTCGGCCGCTCGATAGACCAGGTAGGCGTCGCGCCCCGGGCGCTCGCGCCAGTGGTCGTAGGCGTCCTGCGCCTCGTCGGCCGCGCCGACCCACGCGATGTGCAGCTCGTCGACGAGCCAGTCGACGTCCTGCTCCTCGATCGGCCGCAGGACGAGCTCACGGGTGTCCTCGACACCTCCCAGCAGCTCTTCGAGGTCCTTGGCGCTCATGTCTCTCTCCTGATGACGGTTCCCGGATTCCGTTCTCACAACCCGCCACGTGATGGCTTCTTACGCCACCAACGCCTGATGGTTCACGAGTTGCGCGTAGTTGGGGCTCAGGGATTGCGCGAGCGCTCCCGCCGGCGCTCGCGCATGGTGACCACCAGTCCCACGACCACGAGGATGATCACCGGCGCGGCGTAGATGAGGTCGACCAGGATGTGACCGGCGTGGGCCAACGGGACGGCGACCATCAGCTCGCCGCCGAGAGGAGGTAGAGGCCGAGCACGGTGAAGCCGACCATGACGATCAGCATCCACATCTGGGACAGCGTCGCCTGGCGAACGTCCGGCCACCGCGCGAGCGCGCGGTCATGGGCGAGCGCGAGGGCTGCGACGTGGCCGAGAACGAGCGCGATGACCTGGACATACCAGATCCCGGTCGCCGAGACGACGCCGTAGTCGATGGTCAGCGTCGCGGTCCCGAAGAGGTTCGAGCCGTCGCCGAGCGGGTCGGAGATGAGGTAGCCGGTCGCCTGCCCGTTGTAGATCAGCAGCGAAGCGTAGTGCGCGATCACGTAGGCGAGGGCGATCGGGACGAGCGTCGGCATGAACGCGCGCGCGAGCTCGACCCCGCGCTGGCCGGGCACGATCGCCCTCATCCCGGCCACCCCACCCGCGTAGATGAGCCCGACGATCAGCACCGCCGAGAGGAGGCCGACGGTGAAGGTCGCCTCGAGCGCCGCGTTGGGCCCCAGCCCCAGGTCGGTGAACGAGCGCTGGAGATCGGGGGCGACACCGGTCCACAGCGGCCCCTGCGAAGCGCCGTCGAAGGCCGTCGTCCCGATCATCACGCAGACGAGCGCGACCATGCCGGTGGCCACCGGCAGCCCGAAGATCGACGCCAGCGGCTTGCCCAGCCACAGGCCGTCGCGGGCCCAGCGCACCGGCGAGAGCCGCGCGAAGAGCGAGAAGTACACGCCGAAGGCGTCGCCGCGGGCGGTCCAGCGCTCCACCCCGAAGAGCGCCATCCCGAGCAGCTGCGCGCCGGCGTAGAGCAGTGCCAGCACGGCGAGGACCGCGGGCTTGTCGCGCTCGGAGTACACGAGCTCCACCCATGCGAAGGCCAGCAGCCCGGCCGCGGCCGGCCAGTAGCCGAGCCAGCTCGGGTAGGCGATCGGCTCGGGCGCCCCGCGGCGCGACAGGCGTGCGGCGAGCCAGCCCGCGGAGCGGCCAACGGCACGCCAGGGGCTGATCGCGCGAAAGACGTCGCCCAGGAGCACGCTGACAGGCACGAGCCCGACCCAGAAGAGCACGAACACCGCGGTCGGGGTGATGTTCGCGGTGGGCGAGTCGATGCCCGCGAGGCCGGCCCACACGACGAGCACGAAGAGCCCGACGCCGATCGCCCCGAGCAGGATCTCGCCCGCGCGGGTCGCGGCGGGCGGGAGGCGGATGACGAGACGACCGGCGGGATCCTGCAGGAGCGGGTGCTGCCACAGCAGCGCCAGTGCGAGGAAGGACACGACCAGCACCCCGACCGCCGTCCAGAAGAACGCGGCCTCGGGGATCGGCAGGTCGCGCCGGCCGACGATCCCGTGGGCCGAGGCGCTCGCGGGCAGGACGAGCGCGAGCCCGCCCGCCGCCACGCCCATGGCCAGGAGCGGGCGACCTCTCACTTCACCACCTCGATGTCGGCCACCTTCGCTCCCGACTCATCGAGGTAGGCGTCGAAGAACCCGGGGCGGTCCGCGACGAAGCGGATGCGAGCGGGGGCGCCGGGCGCGACGTGCTCGCGCTCTCCGAGGCCGTCGATGCTGACGTCGTCCTCCGCGCCGCGCGAGGAGACGGTGAGGCGGATCTCGTCGCCGACCCGGGCGCGGATGTCGGCGGGGCGGGGCTTGGGGACGCCGAGCTCGAGCGTCAACCTGTAGGAGCGCACCGGCCGTACGACGGCCGCCGGGCGGGCCGGGGCCGGGGCCGGGGAGGTTGGCGCCTGTGCTTCGGTCCTCGTCTCGTCGCCGATGGTGGCGAGCCGGACGGCGGCGAGGCCCAGGGAGGCTGTGGCGAGGACGATGGAGATCACGAGGACGCGTTGGACCCGGGTCATGACCGGCACGGAGGGTACGCGGGCGGCTGCTAGCTTGGCCCGCCGTGCGTCCTCCGGCCGACGTCCGCATCGCGGCGCCCGAGTTCCCCCGCGGCCTCCCCTGGGTCAACGTGGCTTCCCTGCGGATGCTCAAGCAGCGCGGGCGCCCAGTGCTCGTCGAGTTCTGGGACTTCTGCCGCGTGAACTCGCTGCGCACCATGCCCTACGTCAGGGCGTGGCACGAGCGCTACGCCTCCGACGGACTGCGGGTCATCGGGATCCACACCGGCGGCTTCGAGCCCTCGCGCGACCCCGACGCCGTGGCCGCGGCGGTGGAACGGCTCGGCATCCCCTACCCGGTGGTCGTCGACCTCCACATGGAGCTGTGGGAGCTCTACGGCAACCGCGGCTGGCCGGGGCGCTACCTGTGGAACGGCGACCTGCTGCTCGACGACTACCACTACGGCGAGGGCGCCTACGCCGAGACCGAGCGCGCGATCCAGGCGCTGCTCGGGGTCGAGCGGGAGACGCTCGCGCCGGTGCGGCCAGAGGACGAGCCCGGCGTGCTGCTCCCCGCACAGTCCGCCGACCAGCCGGGCGCCTACTCGGGCCGGTACGAGGCCGGCGCGGTCTGGGGGGTGCTCGACGGCAACGGCGTCGTGCGCGCGAACGGCCGCGAGATCGCCGTGGACGGGCCGGGCTGCTATGAGCTCCTCGACCACGGCCGCCACACCAGCGGCGCGCTCGAGCTCGAGGTCGGCCCGGGGGTCGAGTGCTACGCCACGTGCTTCACGCCGGCGTCGGCATGAGATCTGCGTCGGTGCGGTAGCCGAGCAGGCGCTGGAGCTCGGGCGGACCCGAGTCCTCGAGCACGACGCACGTCCCGGGCCAGTAGGGGCTCTCGTTCGGGGTGTCGGTGACGAACGCCCGCTCGTAGGCCCAGTTGCCCGTGTTCACGAGGCGGGCACCCGAGGGTGAGGACCAGTCGCGCTCCTCGTCCCCCGGGAACGGCCCGGCCCGGTGGGTGTGGCCGAAGAGGACGAACTTCGCGTCGACGCCGAGGCGGCCGACCACCTCGCCCATCGCGACGAGCGAGGCGCGGCGCAGCGCGACGCCGCTGAGCTCGGGCCGCAGCGGGCCCAGGCCTGCGCGGTTGAGCGCGCCGACCACGAGCGGCACCGCCGCCGCCAGCGTGCGGTGGCGCAGCCGTCGCCGGCCGCCGCTGAGGTTCTCCCAGACCCGCACCGACGCGCCGCTGTGGGCGGCGCCCGCCTCGGGCGGCAGCGACTGCGCCGCCCCGAAGAGCAGCGCGTAGATCGGCGCGAGGATCGCCTCGTAGTCGTCAGGGTCGGCGAGCGCGTCGGGGAGCGGGCGCACGAAGCGCTCGACGAGCGCGGCGCCGATGCGCTCGTAGGCGGGGACCGTCGTGTGGCGGTCCAGGTAGTGGCCGTGGGTCGCCCACACGTCGTCGCGCAGCCACACGCCCGGGTAGGCCACCTCGACCGCGGGCCGGCCGATGCGCTCGGCGACGATGCGGGCGAGCGGCGAGGCGTCGCCCGGCGCGACACGCTGCTCGAGCCCCAGCGGCGGCCCAGGCGCCTCCCGGCCGCGCGCCTCGAACCACGCCGAGAGGAGCTGGTGGTCGTGGTTGCCCGGCAGGAGCACGAGCTCGCCGTCGCCGAGCGCCTCGCCGAGCTCCTCCAGGAACGGCCCCGCGGCGTCGAGCGCCTCGCGGGCCGGCCCGTGACGCAGCTCCAAGGTGTCGCCGAGGAGCACCACGCGGTCGGCGCGCTCGACGGCCCGCAGCAGCGGCTCGCGGGGCTCCGGGCGGCGCAGGACGTCGATGTTCGTCCGCGCCCCCAGGTGGAGGTCGGAGACGACCAGCGTGGTCACGCGTCGCTGAACTGCTTGCGCAGGACCTTCTTGTCGAACTTGCCGACCGAGGTCTTGGGGACCTCGTCGATGAACTCCACCCGCTCGGGCAGCCACCACTTGGCGACGCGGCCGCTGAGGAAGTCGCGCACGCCCGCCTCGTCGAGCTGCGAGTCGCCGCGCGTCACCACGCACGCGCAGGGCCGCTCGCCCCACTTCTCGTGGGGCACGGCGATGACGGCCGCTTCCAGCACGTCGTCGTGGGCCATGATCGCGTTCTCGAGGTCGACCGAGGAGATCCACTCGCCGCCGGACTTCACGAGGTCCTTCGTGCGGTCGACGAGGCGCAGGTAGGAGCCGTGGCGCAGCTCGGCCACGTCACCGGTCCGCAGCCAGCCGTCGTCGGTGAACTTCTCGGGCGAGCTGTCGTCGTCGTAGTACTCGCGCGCGACGAACGGGCCGCGAACCTGCAGCTCGCCGCCGGACTCCTCGTCGATGCGGAAGTCGACGAGCGGCTGGACGCGACCCTGGGCGGCGCGCAGGTCGTAGACCTCGTCCTCGGAGAGCTCGCCGGCGTCCGAGGGCCGGCGCGAGATGGAAGCCAGCGGGCTCGTCTCGGTCATCCCCCAGCCCTGGACGATCGGGACCCCGAAGCGGCTGTCGAAGGCGCGGATCAGGCTTTCGGGCACCGCCGAGCCGCCGGCCATCACCTCGTGCAGGTTCGAGAGGTCGGGCGGCGGGTCGAGCTGAAGCATGCCCTGCCACACCGTGGGCACGCCCGCGGCGCGGGTGACGCCGTGCTCGGCGATCGTCACGGCCAGCGCCTGCGGGGTCATGTGCGGGCCGGGGAACACCTGCCGCGCGCCGCTCATTGCCGCGGCGTAGGGCATCCCCCAGGCCATCGCGTGGAACATCGGGACGACCGGCATCAGCGAGTCTGTCTCGAGGAACCCGACGGCGTCGGCCTGGTTGACCGCCATCGTGTGCAGGACCGTCGAGCGGTGCGAGTAGACGACGCCCTTGGGGCGCCCGGTCGTCCCGCTCGTGTAGCACATGGCGGCGGCGACGTTCTCGTCCAGGTCGGGGAACGCGAAGCCAGAGTCGCCGTCCCGGACGAGCTCCTCGTAGTCCAGCGCGCCCTCGCGCTGCTTATCGGCGTCGGGGAGCAGCACCTCGTGCTCGACCCCCTCGAAGGACGGCATGGTCTCCGCGAGCGAGGCGTCGAGGAAGATCACCCGGTCCTTCGCGTGGCCCACGATGTAGCGCAGGTCCTCCTCGAAGAGCCGGACGTTGAGGGTGTGCAGGACCGCCCCCATGCTCGGCACCGCGAGGTAGAGCTCGAGGTGGCGCAAGGAGTTCCAGCCGAAGGTGGCGACACGGTCGCCCGGCCGGATGCCGAGCTCGGTGAGGGCGGAGGCGAGGCGCCGCGCGCGGTCGACGACCTCGGCGTAGGTGGAGCGCTCGACGCCGTCGGTCGTCCGACTGACGATCTCGCGCGAGCCGAAGACGGTGTCGGCGCGCTCGGCGAGATGCCGCACGAGCAGGGGCGTGTCCATCATCAAGCCGTTCATGGGCGTGAGCCTACCCACGAGCGGGTAGCTGGACGACCACCACCGAGGGAGGACCCAACCGCTGTAGCGCCGGGCGCAGACCACTGTCCGGGCGCAGCTGGCCTGCGAATGGACGCGCCTGGCAAGGAAGCAGCCCGCGAAGCGTGCTCCGCACGCGAGCGGGCGATGACACCGCCAGGCGCGTTCAGGCGCCGGCCAGCTGCGTCCGGATCGTTTTCGGGAGCATGAAGCGGACGTCCTCCTGGACGACCTCGAGCTCCCGGACGTCCTGCGTTCCGCGGTCGCGGAAGAAGCCGACGAGGCGCTGGACGAGCTCCTCGGGCGCGCTGGCGCCCGAGGTGATCCCGACGACGCGCTTGCCCTCGAGCCACTCCTGGCGGACCTGCGCCTCGTTGTCGATGAGCTGGGAGTCGGCGCCGCACTCGCGCGCGACCTCGACGAGGCGGTTGGAGTTGGAGGAGTTCGTCGACCCGATGACGAGCACGAGGTCGCACTGGGCCGCGAGCTGCTTGACCGCCGCCTGGCGGTTCGTGGTGGCGTAGCAGATGTCGTCCGTGCGCGGCCCGGTGATGTTCGGGAACTTCTCGCGCAGCCGGTTGATGATCGTGCGGGTCTCGTCGACCGACAGCGTGGTCTGGGAGATGTAGGCGATCCGGTCGGGGTCTGCGACCTCGAGGCGCTCGACGTCCTCCTCGGTCTCGATGAGGACGATGGCGTCGGGCGCCTCGCCCATGGTCCCCTCGACCTCCTCGTGGCCCGCGTGGCCGACCAGCACGATCGTATAGCCCTCGGCGGCGAACTTCAGCGCCTCGCGGTGGACCTTGGTGACGAGCGGGCAGGTCGCGTCGATGGTGCGCAGCTCGCGCCGCTGGGCGTCGTCGTGGACGGCGGGCGAGACGCCGTGGGCGGAGAAGACGGTGACCGCGCCCTCGGGGACCGAGTCGTCGAGCTCGTCGACGAAGATCGCGCCGCGCTCGCGCAGCTCCTCGACGACGTGCTTGTTGTGGACGATCTCCTTGCGGACGTAGACGGGCGCGCCATAGAGGTCGAGCGCGTGCTCGACCGTCTGCACCGCGCGATCGACGCCCGCGCAGTAGCCGCGCGGGGCGGCGAGCAGGAGCTGATCGGGGGCCTGGGGCATCTGGGTCCAGTGTAGGAGCAGGCTCAGCCGCGCACGCGCCACAGGAGCTCGGCGACCGCCTCGCCGGCGACGTCGAGGCTCGCGGGCGAGGTCTTGTCCACGGTGTCGCGCGCGGTGTCGCGCCAGCGGTAGGAGAAGTCGATGAGGTCGACGGCGGGCACGCCGGCGCGCGTGAAGGCCGTGTGGTCGTCGGTGATCTCCCCCCGCGTCGCCGCAGGGAACGCGCTCGCCACGCCGGCGCGGCGCGCCGCCGCCCGCAGCCGATCCCACAGGGCCGGATCTGAGCCCGCCTCGCGCGGGAAGCGGACGCCGCGGCCGGCGACGTAGTCGAGCAGCACGAGCTCGCGGGTCCCCCGCGCGTGGCGGCGCGCGTAGGCCCGGCTCCCGCGCGTGCCCGTGACGAAGAAGTCGGTCCGCGCCCGTTCCTCCTCGCCGTCGAAGAGCACGAAGCGCAGCTCGGGCCCGCCCCGCGGCCGCTTCGCGAGCGAGCGCGCGAGCCCGACCACCGCGGCGGTCCCCGCGGCGCCGTCGTTGGCCCCGACGAAGTCGCGCGGCAGCGCCTCGGTGTCGTAGTGGGCGCCGACCACCACCGCCGGACGCGTGCCCGGGAGCACCCCCACGACGTTGCGCAGGCCCCCGGGCACCGGCTCGAAGCGACCGCTGGGAAGCAGCGCTCGAAGGCGTTCGCGCAGGCGGCGCGAGGCCTTCGAGCCCGCCGGCCGGGGGCCGTAGCGCTCGACCTGCTCACCCAGGAGCGCGAAGGCGCGGCGCTCGTCGAAGCGGTCGACGGTCGGTCGCGGGACGCCGGCAGTGGCGGTCCCACCGCCGCTGTCGCCGCCGCCGCCGCTGTCGCCGCCGCCGCCCGAGGCGAGCGCCACGGCGATGACCACGACGGCGAGCAGGAGCGCGTTGCCGGCGAGGATCGCCAGGACGAAGCGCGTGGACACCGCGATCGCCTCGCCAGACTCCTAGTCGTTCGAGGTGACCGCCTCGAGCAGCCAGGCGAAGCGCTCGCGGGCCTGCACGCGGCGGGTCGGGACGTGCTCGGTGGGCACGCCGCCGGGCGCCGGCTCGTAGCCGCGCAGGATCTGGCGGGCGACCGACTCGCGGTGGACCTCGTCGGGGCCGTCGTAGAAGCGGGCGCCGCGCGCATAGCGGAACATGGCCTCGAGCGGCATGTCGGTCGAGTAGCCCAGCGACCCGTGGATCTGGAGCGCCCGGTCGACGACGTCGCACAGGACCTGGGCCCCGAAGAACTTGATCAGCGAGATGTCGCCGCGGGCGGCGCGGACGCCCTCGGTGTCCATCACCCATGCGGCGTGCAGGGTCATCAGCCGGGCGGCCTGGCGCTGGGCCGCCGAGTCGGCGATCCAGTTCTGGACGGTCTGCTTGTCCGCCAGACGCGAGCCCTGCGCCTCGCGCGTCAAGGCGTACTCGCAGAGCATGTCGAAGGCGCGCTGGGAGACGCCCAGCCAGCGCATGCAGTGGTGGATGCGGCCTGGGTACAGGCGCTGCTGGGAGATGAGGAAGCCCGCGCCGCGCGCGCCGAGCAGCGCCTCCTTGGGGACGCGCACGTCGCGGTAGCGGATCTCCGCGTGGTTGCCGTAACGCCCGAAGCTCTCCTCCGGGTGCTCCATCGTCGGCACGTCGCGGACGATCTCCACCCCCGGGGTGTCCACGTCGACGACGAACATCGACGCGCGCTGGTAGCGCTGCGCGTCGGGCTCGGTCACGGCCATGACGATGAGGAAATCGGCGATCGAGGCGTTGGAGGAGAACCACTTGTGGCCGGTGATCACCCACGCGTCGCCGTCGTCGAGGGCGCGCGTGCGGATCAACGTCGGGTCAGAGCCCGCGACCTCCGGCTCGGTCATCGAGAAGGCCGACTTCAGGTCTCCGGCGAGCAGTGGATGCAGGTAGCGGTCCTTCTGCTCGGGCGTGCCCGCGAGCGCCAGGATCTCCGAGTTGCCCGAGTCCGGCGCGGCGTTGCCGAAGGCGAAGGGGGCGATCGGGCTCGTCCCGAGCACCTCGTGCATCAACCCCAGCTTGACCTGTCCGAAGCCCTGGCCCCCGAGCTCGGGCTCGAGGTGCGCGGCCCACAGCCCGCGCTCGCGCACCCGCTCCTGCAGCGGCGCCATCGCGCGCATGAGCTGGTCCCACTCGAGGTCGAGGACCTCCAGCGGCCAGATCTCCTCGCGTACGAACGCGCGCATCCAGTCCAGGTGCTGCTGGAACTCCGGCTCGGTCGAGAAGTCCCACGCCATGTCGCCCGTCTCCTCTATCGCCCGTCGTCGGCCAGCGCGTCCCAGCCGGGACGCGCCACCGCAAGCTTGGCACGCACCGCATCCCGGAGCGAGGCGACGACCTCGTCCCAACGCTCGTCCCACGCCCCTGCTCGGATCTCGGCCGCCATGCGGCGCTCGTCCTCGCGCGCGTGGGCGGGATCCGCGACGGTCGCCTCCCACTCGCGGGCGACCATCGCGCAGACGTGCGCGGCGACGCGAGCGTGGAAGCGCTGCTCGGGCGGAGCGACGGGGAGCAGGTCGGCGATCAGCCACTCGGCGACCGCGGCCAGCAGCTCCGGGGCGTCGGGGCGGTCGTGCATCACCCGATCATCGCGAGCGCGTCCCACTCCGCCTCGCACGCGCGGCGCCCGATCGCCGCGTGCTCGAGCGAGCGGCGCGCCCCGCTGAGGTGGATGTCGGCCTGGGCGAGGCAGATGACGCCCCAACGCACGTTCCCGTGGACCTCCCAGAAGCGCAGCTCCTCGCGCGAGACATCGCGACCGCCCGCAGCGGTGTAGGCCTCGAGCAGCCGGTCGCGGTCGCCGACGCCGGCCGCGGGCCGGTCGTCGGCCCCGAAGCGCCAGGAGCGAACGCACAGCCAGCCGAGGTCCTCGACGCCGTCGCCCGCGTGGCAGAGCTCCCAGTCCAGGACGGCCCGCAGCCCGTCCTCGCCGACGAGCACGTTCCCCAGCCGCAGGTCGCCGTGGACGAGCACCGGCGCGACGGGCGGCGGAAGGTGGGCCCGCAGCCACCGCAACCCCAGCTCGAGAGCGGGATGCGGCTCGCCGATCCGGTCGAGCCGGACTCCAGGGCGGCGATCGCCCGTTGGGCGGGAGCGGTGTCGCCCGGCGCGGCCCCTCCGCCCGGCGTGGCCCCTCCGCCCCACCCGTCCGCGCGCGCGGACGGGACCGCGGCGAGCGGGACCGCGTGCGTCCTTGCGGCGGCGGCCGCGAGGTCGTCGACGAGCCCCCTGCGGGCGTCCTCGAAGCGCGGGTCGCGGAGGATCCGGCCCGGGCGCGCCTCGCCCTCGACGCGCTCCATCACCGTCCCCGCGCCGTCGCCCTCCTCCACGAACCACAGCGGCTCGGGAACCGGCACGCCGTGCTCCCACGCGGCGCGCAGCGCCTCCCACCCGCGACGGCGACCCTCGCGGTCGCCGACGCCCTCGGGGTCGCGTCGCAGGACGAGCGGCCGGCGCTCCTCGCCGACGACCAGCTCGAACGCCCACAGCTCGCGCGACGAGCCGCCGAGCAGGCGCGTGACGTCCTCGACGCGCACGTCGCCGCCGAGATGCTCCTCGACGACCGCGGAGATCTGCCCGCGGATGGCGTGCACGTCGGTCACGATCGCGCAAGCGTAGTTCGCTCGCGGCGTCTCATCCCGCCTTGAAGGAGGGCCGCTAGGCTTGCCCAGAGCGGCGAGCGAGCGGAGGGAACGAATGGGGCAGGAGCATCTCGACAGGCTGACGGCGACGGACGCGTCGTTCCTCGCCCAGGAGCACGACAACTCCCACATGCACGTCGGGGCGATCCTGCTCTTCGAGGGCCCGCCGCCGGCGATCTCCGACTTCCTGGACCACATCCGCGGTCGCCTGCACCTCGTCCCGCGCTATCGCCAGAAGCTGGCCGTCCCGCCGATCGAGATGGGCCGGCCGCTGTGGGTCGACGACCCGAACTTCAACCTCGAGTACCACGTCCGCCACACCGCGCTGCCCGCCCCGGGATCCGAGGAGCAGCTCGTCAACCTCGCGTGCCGGATCTTCTCCCAGCAGCTCGACCGCTCCAAGCCGCTGTGGGAGACCTGGCTGGTCGAGCGCCTCGAGGGAGGGCGCTTCGCGCTCATCTCCAAGACCCACCACGCGCTCGTCGACGGTGTCAGCGGCATCGACCTCGCGACCGTCCTCTTCGACGTGGAGCCCGTGCCGCGACCCGTCGTGCATCCGGAGTCCGAGTGGCGCCCCGAGCCCGAGCCCAACGCCGCTCAGCTCGTGGCGGCCGGCGTCAAGGGCATCGTCAAGGGCGGCGTCGAGGTCGCCGCGCGCACCGTCGGCGCCGCCACGCGGCCCCAGAGCACCCTGCACCGCGCGCAGACCGCGCTCGAGGGCGTGGGCGAGATCGCATGGGCCGGCCTCAACCCGGCGCCCGACTCGCCGCTCAACGTCCCCATCGGCCCGCACCGGCGCTTCGCCACGGTGCGCGGCGAGATCAAGGACTACAAGGAGGTCAAGGACGCCTTCGGCGGCACCGTCAACGACGTCGTGCTCGCCGTGGTCGCCGGCGCCCTGCGCCGCTTCCTGCACTCGCGCGGCGTGCGCACCGAGGGCCTCGAGCTGCGCGCGCTCGTCCCCGTGTCGGTCCGCACCGAGGAGCACCGCGGCGAGCTCGGCAACCGCCTGGCGGCGATGCGCGCGCCGTTGCCCGTCTTCGTCAAGGACCCCGTCGCCCGCCTGCGGCTGGTGCGCGAGTCGATGGACGGGCTCAAGGAGTCCAAGCAGGCCGTCGGCGCCGAGGTGCTCGCGGGAGTGCAGAGCTTCGCGCCGCCCACGATCCTCGCCCAGGCCTCGCGCCTGAACTTCTCGACGCGACTGTTCAACGTCATCGTCACCAACGTCCCCGGGCCGCAGATCCCCCTCTACGTCCTCGGTCGCGAGCTGCTCGACCTCTTCCCGGTCGGCTTCCTGCCCGAGAACCACGCGCTGTTCGTGGCGATCATGTCCTACAACGGCAAGCTCAACTTCGGGCTGCTCGGCGACTACGACGCGCTCCCCGACCTCGACGGGATCGCCCAGGACGTCCGCGAGTCACTGGACGAGCTGCTCGCGGCGGCCCGGCGCAGGACGGCGAGCGACGACGCCGCAGCCGAGCCCGCTCGGAGCAAGACCCGCTCCGGCTCGTCCTCGAGCCGCTCCCCGGCCGGCGGGCGGCGCAAGGCCGCGAGCGGGTCGAGCTCCAACGGCACGCGGCAGCCGGCCTAGGGGCCGAGGCTCGGCCTAGCCCTGGGCGCCGGCGGCGACGCGGGTTGTGGCGTCCGCGCGCCCGGGGGCGATCTCGCGGTTGCCCGCCTTGTCGACGGCGGCGGTGTAGAAGCGGTAGACGCCCCCGGCGCGCGCGGTGTAGCGCAGCGAGGTGCGGGTCGTCCTGGCGATTCGCTTGTAGCGGCCCGAGGCCCTCGCCGCGTAGAGCTCGTAGCGGCGAAGTCCCGAGGCGCGCAGCCACGGGCGCGACCGGTCGCGCCCGCTCCAGCTCAGGCGGAACGTCCGCGACCCGCTGCGGCGTGGCCCTCGCAGGCGGGAGATCGGTGGCGTGCGGTCCAGGCGCCGCGCGGCGTCCACGGCAGCGCCGGCGTCGACGATGCCCCACCCGAGCTGGGGCTCCCAGGTGCGCCCGCCGGCGGTCTCCTTGAGCAGGCGCAGCACGTCGGGCGCGGTGAGGTCGGGGTTCAGCCGCCTGACGAGCGCGGCGATGCCGGCGACCTGGGGCGCGGACATCGACGTGCCCTGGAGGTAGGCGTACCGCGGGTCCCCGCCGATGGACGTGCGGCACCTGCACGGGCGCTCGGGCGGCGATCCGAAGCCGCCACGCTCGAGCTCGGTCGCGGCCGACGGGAAGGCGCCCACGAGGCCGCGGGGACCTCCGTCGCCGAACGCCCCGTAGGCGGCCAGCGAGATCTGGCTGCCGTGGCCCGCGAAGGAGGCGCGCGCGCGGGCGTAGGTCGCCGCGGTGACCGAAAGGCCCTTGCCGCGGGACAGGTCGCCGCCGGTGCCCGTCGGCTGCAGCAGGTCGGCGGGCTGCCCCTGCTCCTGGACCGCCTGGTTCGCGGCCGCCGCGACGAGCACGACGTCCCGGGCGAAGGCGTAGTCGACCGCCGCACGCATCACCGCGCTGGTCCCGTGCGTCCCGTCGTCGCCGAGGCTGAGGTTGATCGCGTCGGCGCCGTGGTCGGTCGCGTCGACGATCGAGCGCGCGATGCTGCTCTCGGTGAAGTCCGTGCGCTCGACGATGAGGCGACAACCGAAGCCGGTGCCCGCCACTCCGACGCCGTTGCCCGTGCCGGCACAGGCGAGCGAGGCGACGAGCGTGCCGTGGCCGCTCGCGTCCTGGCCCGGGGCGCCCCCGTCCTGGTCGACGGCGCGGGCGATCTTGCCCGAAAAGTCGGGATGGCTGGCCTCGACGCCGGTGTCGACGACGGCGACGAGCCCGCCCTGGCCGCGCGCGAAGTCCCATGCGCGCGGCAGGCCCTCGCGGGCGATCGGCCATTGCATCGGGATCCCGCCGGCCTGCGGGTCGGCCACCGACAGGGCGGGGTCGTTGGGGACGAGCCTCGGCGCGAGACGCTGCTCGGGCTGTGCGGAGCGCACCGCCGGGTCGCGGCGAAGCCGTGCGGCCAGCGCCGACGGGCTCTCGGCGCTTCGCGGGCGCATCACCACGAGGCCGATGCTCGGGGTGGAGGGACCGGCCCGGATCCCGCCGGCACGCGCGGCGACGGCGAAGGCTCGGGCCGCGGTGGCCCGCTGAGCCTCCTTCTTCGAGCCGAGGATCACCACCACCCGCCCCGTCGCGTCAGCCCGGGCCATCCCGGGGATCGCGAGGAGCGCGGGCAGCGCGAAGGTGAGGAGAACGGCTCGCCGCATCGATACGCCTAGTCCCGGAGCATAGTGCTCCGCGAGGGTCGCCCTGAAGGCTCCGGGATGCCACGGGCGCGCCGTGCGCGCGAATCTAGTAGCCCAGCGCGAACTTCGCGTCCTCGGACATCATGTCCGGGAAGCGCCGTGTCGCCCGGTGGCGGCCCGTCCAGGAAACGGGCTGATTGCAGGGGTTTCGCGAAGCGTCCCTGACGGCCCGTCCGCCAGCGGGGCGGCTGTCCGGCGCCGTCCGTTTGCAATCCGTTTGCAATCTGGGCGGCAAAGGTACGATCACCAGACCTCATGGGAGCGGCGATCAAGACCTTCGCCGGCCACGGCGGCCGGCTCGGTCAGCCCCGGCGCCGGCGCCGCGTCGCGCCCGTGAAGGTCCGGTGGCTCCCCTGCGAGATCTGCAAGATCGAGCACCGGAAGGGCGAGCCTTGCCCATCGACGCGATCTAAGGCGATCTGAGCCCCTCCGATAGAGGAGGCCCTAGTGATCCCCCTTCCCCGCGTGTGGACGGCCGCGAGAGGCGATCAGCGGGCGATCAGGGGGTGCTCGCGCAGGTACATCGCGCGCCGGCTTGCGAGGTCGGCGTTGGTGACGTCGTGCTGCCGCCGGGCGGCCGTGTCGTCGGCGTCGACGAGCACGGGCCGGCTGCCGCGCAGCTCGTCCGGTCCCTCGAAGTACCACCAGGCGACGGGCCGGCCGCCGGGTTCCTCCAAGGCCAGCACGCGCTCGGCGTAAAGGCCCCACCCGGCCGCAAGCTCGGTGTCGGTGAAGTAGTACTCGCCGGGCGGCGTGCCCAGCGGGAAGCCGGGCGGGTATCCGCCGGTGCTCAAGTGGAAGTGCAGCTCCGGGGTCCACGACACCGAGCCCGGACGCCGGCGGCGGCCACGCTTGCGCGGGGCCACCTAGTAGCTCCTGCCGATGCGCGGCGGGCGGGCGTCGGCGTCGGTGTCCTCGTCCAGATTCAGCTCGCGCCACAAGCGCGCGGCGCGGATGCTCGCGAGGTTCCCGACCGCTGCGGCCGGATGCGCGCGGACTACGCCCGTGGTCCTGGTGACGGTGTATTCGCCATCGCGCTCCAGCGTCGCCCGGGCGCGCTCGGCCGCGTCCGTTGCCTCCAGCGCCAGCGTCAGCAGGATCAGGTGGTGGTCGGCCAGCTCGTAGGCCGCCACGGTCGACCGCCATACGCGCCGCGAGGCGTCGGACAGGTGACGCGGCGCGGCCGGCTTCGAGGGCTTGCCCATCGGTCCAGTGTACTTTCCGCGAACCGGGGGAGCGTTCAAACGTGGCCGACTAACGGGGGTGTGAAGCTGTGCTGCGTTCATAGATCTTCCCGCCCCCCAGCGCGGCGCGCTGCACCCCTTCCGGTACGGCGCCGCGACGCTCGGCGCTCCCGCGCGCGCTGAGGACGCGCGCGACGGCGATCGGCGTCGCCTCTACCTGTAGGCCCCTATGCCGCCTCGCCGTGTCACCGCGGCGATGGTGACCGCTGATCTGCGGCGGACGAGCACTGTCCAATGCGGTGCGGTGTGTTGTCACCCTGTTGTCACCCTAGGCTCGACCCGAACGGGAAGAGTGGCGACGACTTCGTCCACGGCGTCGGGCAGCTCGTCGGCCTCGGCCTTGACTTTGAGCGGGACGGAGAGGGGCTCATCCGTCGGGATCTCGACCCGGAAGTTGACGTGCGTGACGTAGTGCGGCTTCAAGCCGATGCGAGGGACCTCGCGGGCGATCCACCGCGCGGGTATCCCGTCGCCAGGTCCGGGCAGCGTCTCGGCGGTCGGGTGGATCGGCGGCGGCGGGTCTGTCTCTTCGCCTTGCGGTCCGCTCCATCGGATGGAGTGGATGAACTGCGGGAAGACGACGTTGAGGATAGTCGTGCGTGCGGCCTTGCGGCCGGTGTTCTTAATCCCGATCTTGAGCCTGAGGAACACGACGCTCGAGGTGGATCGCACGACGGCGTCGGGGAAGTTGAGGAGCTCGAGGGTGATGGCGAAGTTCGCGCGCGCGTTGAGCTCGCGCATGAACACGCGGTGCTCCCGCACGGCGATGCACAGAGCTCCGAGTGCGACGGCCAGCGCGCCCGCGGCCAGCCAAATGGCGAGCGGGCTGCTACCGCAGTTCGTGCACTGGACCTTCGCGACCGCCGGCAGCATTTCCCGCCGGACGATACGGGGCGTCGCCCAGCTCGGCGGCGAGGTCGAGAGGCTCGTCGAGCGCGTCGGAGAGCAGGTGGACGTTCGTCGCGGTGATGGCGACCACCATCGCCGCGACGCTCAGTTCATGGACGGATGCCAGTCGTGGCCGGACGGGAAGTAGTCGAGGAGGACGCGCTCGGCGCCGTCCTCTCCCACGACCGAGCCGACGACACGACCGCCTCGCGCCCGAAGCAGCGCGAGGCGATCATCGCCAGTCAGCTACGGCAAGGTGTAGAGCGGCCGCTTCGGTCAAGCGAGCCCGGACGCCCGGGTCCTCCACGCGGTCAAGCGCGAGGTGGACCTGCGCCGCGTCTGGCGGACCCATCGCTCCAAATCGTCAACAGCCGCGTCGACCGCGTCGGCGCCCTCGGGCGAAACCCGGTGGATCGCCGACCGGATCAAGTCGCATAACCCTTCCGGGATACGCCCTTAGCGTTGACGCGCCGCGCGCCGTTCGGTTAGCGTCGGCGCTATCGGCGCCTGTCCTACTCGCCGACCGGGGCTAGCGCTCGCGCTCTGGCCAGCTCTCGTAGCCGACGGTGTCCGCGATCCGCCCGCCGGCGGCCAGCAGCTTGGCGGCGATATACACGGCGGTGTTGGCGGCCTGCGCGGGCCAGCGGCTGTCGGCGAGGTGGCATGGTGCTGCTTCTCCGTCCAAAGCGGAAGCCACACCGCCGGCTCTGGCGTGCTCAGACCCCACCCTTAACGCGGTTGTCGTCCTCGCAAAGCATCTGGCAGTTGGCGGCCTCAGTCTTGCCACCCTCGTGCCATGGGGTGATGTGGTCGGCTTCCATTTCCTCCAGCTCGAAGTGGTCGCCGCAGACAGGACAGATACCTTTCTGCCGCTCGTAGGCTTCGCGCCTCTGGTTCGGGCTGAACTGCCTGATGTTGAGGTGCTTCTCTAGATCGTTGAGCACATAGGGGTAGATGCCCGACTTTCTGGTGACATCCTCATCGGCCATCAGGATGTTGATTTGCTCTTCCAGCTTCGCGGAGTCCCACTCCACATCCTTGAAGCTATTGTAAAGCTCGCCCCACGGGACGCCCTTCATCTCCCTCCGGTACTTCGGGAACGTGGCCTCCACCCACGCGATCACGCTCTTGAAGTGGAGCCAGAGTTCGTTGGCGTTGGGCTTGTGCTGTTGCTTCGCCATGTAGCCCTCGATGTCGCCGCCGTTGATCCACTTGATGACCGTCTCCAAGTACTCCTGGCGGATCGGCGTGCCCTTGACGTAGTCGCTGCCGATGGCGTAGGCAGGGCACCCGCTCTTGCTGAAATAGCGCTTAGCGTCCGTCACCCAGGAGCCTGCGTAGACGGCGTTTCGCAATTCTTGGTCCGTTAGCTTCTCGCCAGCGATGTTGATGGTCTTGAACCACTCCAGCTTCTCGCTGTCCGGGCCACTGCACAGGTAGACCATCAGCGGGTACTCGAGGATGGCCTCCTGCTCGTCTGACTGGAGGTTGTGGAAGTAGCGGCCCTGGAAGGCGAAGTCGCCTTCGACGTACTGGCAGATCGAGATAGTCCGCTGCTGGCCGTCGATGACCTCGTAGTCTCCGTCCTCCTCACGCACGGCCCAGTACATGACGTTGAGAGGGAAGTCGCGCGTGATCGTGTCGATGACCGCATCGCGCTGCTTGTCCTTGTAGATGAACTCGCGCTGATAGGGCGGCCGGATGTCTAGCTTGCCTGAGTAGCCGACGACGCCTGCCTCGTCGTTGTCCTAGTAGCCCTCGGCAAGGTCGCGGACCTTCATCTCCTTGAGCTCGATCTTCATAGCCGCTTGTTCCTGATGACGATCCTGTAGAAGAGCCGGCGGTAGGTGCCGTCGCCGTTGGCGAGGTAGAACCTAGGTCCGCCCTGCGCGTACGTGCCCTTCTTGGCGATGTTCGCCATGGGCGTTCTCAGCTCGCGGCTGTTGCCCAGGATCTCGAACTGATCGGGGTTGTAGTTGTCGAGGATCGTGATCGGCACTCCCATGGAGACCGTCGTAGTCCATGGGGATATTGGCCGTGCGTGCTACCTCGATGCCGTCGTAATTCGCGTAGGTGGCATAGTCGATGGGGTTGTACGTCTTGAAGAGGATCAGGTCCTCGTGGCGCTTCGAAATGTCAAGGTTGGTGAACCAGCTGACATTTCTGACTTGACGAGCCCAGTGTTCGGGTCGTAGACGCCTTTGGCGAAACGCTCTGTGTCCGGTGTATGGAAATAGGCGTTGCCCGAATTGAAACCGTAGCCAAGCCATATTTTCGTGTCCTTGAACAGCTCAAAGATCTCGTTGTAGGTAATGGCGTTCTTGGAGCCCAATGATCACGAACTGCTTGTCGTGCTCGATCAGTTGGGCGACATACTCACGGAACAAGGAGAACGGCGGGTTGGTGACCACGATGTCCGCCTGCTTTAGCAGCTCGATGCTCTCCTGAGCTGCGGAAGTCTCCGTCACCCTTGAGCGGCTTGATGCCGATCTCCTCGGGATCGGGAACGTTGTTGTTGTTCTTATCGCCGTCGTACTCGAGGTAGATCGCTTGCTCGGCGTCGCTCTGAGCTGAAGAGATTGGCTTTCTGACTCCTGTAGCACGTCGTGATGAGCTTCTCAGGCCCAACTTCTCGAAGTTGTAGGAGAAGTAATGGAAGAAGTTGCTCACGCGGGGGTCGTCGCAATTGCAGTAGACAACCTTGCCCTTGAAGTGAGACTTGTAGTGACGCAGCTCGCGCTCGATGTCGCCTAGCTGCGTGTAGAACTCGTCCGCCGTCGCCGTCTTGGCGTCTTGGAGGTTGCGGTTCAGGGCGTGAGATTCCATTGGTCTTTCATCGGTTTCCCGGTGACTCTAACGGAGAGGGCGGAAGGAGACCGCGAAGAACAGCAGCGGCAGTCGCGGTTGCCGTCATCGCGCCGGGATGATGTGGCGGAAGCTCCACGCCAATGTCGGCGCTCTCCCAGTGTCCCGCCGCCGAGGCCCTAACGGTTGGCGAAGCTCTCGACCGGCGGCAACTCGCCCTCGGCGGCCGCCGCCTTGGCGATGGCTTGTGCGATCGGGTGCTCGGAGGCGTGTTCGAGCGCACCGACGAGGCGCAGCGCTTCGCCGCGGTTGACGCCGTCGGCCAGGGCGACCTTGGCGAGGCTCATCTTGCCGGTGGTGACGGTCCCGGTCTTGTCGAGACGACCGTGTCGACGCGACGCGTGAGCCCAGGACCTCGGGTCCCTGGCCGGACAGTAGCGCCGAGCGCGGCGCCCCGGGCGGCGAGTGCAGCCGACTTCACGCGGTCAGCGCTCGGCCCGCGCCCGCTCGTCGTCGATCCACGCGGTGATTGCGTCGCCGAGCTCGCGCGCCAACTCCGCGCGCGCGGCGCGAGCGTCGGCCGCGGCCCGCTCCGCGCGAGCCACGCGCCGGTCCTGGGTATAGAGGTCGGCCTCGGCCTGCACTCTGCGACACCATGCGGTCGCCTCGGTGTTGGTGTCCTCGAACGTCATACGGTCCTCCCTCTCGTGGTTGGTTGATCCAGCGGATGCAAAGGGCCCGATTTGACCGTCACCACCGGCACCACCGTCACCTTTGGCTCTACAGAGCCAAAAATTGGGGTGTCGGTCACCGGCACCACCGACACCCCACCGACACCACAAATTGGCTCTGTAGGCGGGGTGGTGACGGGGTGACGTTGGTGACGATGAAATCGGGCCGTATCCATGTGGCCCTTAGGAGTCGCCGAACAGCCGATCGGCGAGCTCCTCCTCCTCCTGTGTCGCGCGGCGCGCGAGGTCTATCCAGCGCCCCTTCGACTTGGTCCTGCGTGGTCGATCACGTAGCCGAGCTCGCGCAGATTCGGCGCGAGGCGATCGAGCTCGCCGCGGACCGCGCGCGCGGTCTTCGGCCAGTCCTTCGCCTTGGTCGCCTTTTCGTCGACCTTGCCGGCCAGTTTCTCGAGCAGCTCGCTCGCCGTGCCGCTGAACCCGTGGTCGGCGACCCGGCGCAGCGCCGCGCCGATGACGGACGTCTCGACCGCCGTCTCGTGGCCCTCGTCGCGGTTCGCCTTGTATGCCTTGAGGAACGACCCCGTCGCCCAGCCGAGCGCCGGCTCGGCCGCCGTGACCCACTTGGCGAGATCGGCCATCCGTGGCATCCGCTCGAGCTTGACGTCGCCTACGCGCGCGAGCGCGACGACGAGCACGTCGAGCAGTCCGCCGAGGATGCCGGTCTGGGCCTGCGCGAAGTCCGCCCAGAAGACCTCCTCGTCGATCCGGCTCGCCTCGGGGATCACCGGGGCCTCGACGAGCAGCGATCGCGAGAGCAGGTCCGGGCGCGTCGCGACCTCCTCGATCCCGTTCAGCAGGACCGGGCGCTGGGCGTCGAGGACGAACTCGTCGCCGTCGGTGTACAGCGTCCGCTTGCTCATCCCGCCGCCGGTCGACAGGCGGCACAGCGCGTCGCTCAGCCACTGCGGGATTGACGACAGGTTGTCGTAGGCCACGACCACGAGCTCGCCGCGCTGACCATGAGGTCCTCGACGTTGTGAGGCGCCGATCGCAGCGGCGTCGAGCTCGGGTCGACCAGCGCGCGCAGGACCTTGCACATGTGCGACTTGGCCGAGCTGTGCTCGCCGTGGGTGGGGAGCACGGGGTACGGATACCCCGGCCGGTAGGCCGCGAGCAGCCGGCTACGACCAGGCGCCAGTCGTCATCGTCGCGGACGTTGACGAACCGGCGCAGGTCGTAGAGATCGCCGCCCGGGACGGGGATCGGGAGCGGCGCCATCGCCCCCGTGCGGCGGAACTTCACCGGGTGCCGGTCGAGGACCCTCCAGCCCTTCGCGGTGACCTCGATCGCGTGCCACTCCGGATCTCCGACGTCGACGACGATGCGCTGCGCGTCGCCGGCGATCCGCACGTGCACCGGGAGCTCGAGGCCCTCGTGCACGCCTTAGCGTCGAGCACGCCGAGCGCGTCGGCGACCGCCGCGGCGTTCGGCGTGCTCTCCTCCTGCTCGTGATACAGGCGCTTCACGTAGCGCCGGAACGGCGTTGAGAGGACCAGGGCGGTCTCCTCGTGGTTACCCACGACGTAGGTCGCGAGCGCCTGCTGGCGGTCGTCGTGGAACAGCTCGACGCCGGCCTCGAGCACGAGCTCGACAAGCCGGGTCGCCACCGAGCGCTTCTTGCCGAGGAGCTTCTCGAGGTCCTTCAGCGACTTCGCCTCGGCGATCTCCTCCTCGGTGATCCCGGCCTCGGCGAGCTCGCCCAGGATGCTCTCGGGGATCACGAGGTCGGAGAGCTCGCTCGGGTCGCGGTGACCCGCCGCCGGCGCCTTCTTCGCGATCGACTTCGCGATCTTCGCAACCTCGGCGTCGCTCAGCGGCGGCCGACAACGCCTCGCGTTCTCCTCCAGCAGACCAGCCAGGATCGCCTCCTCGCTCATGCCGCGCCGGCGCATCGTCCCGGCGAGCGACGTGAGCGTGGTGTTGCGGTTCGCGCCGATGACGTCGCCCACCGGCTCAGCCTTCGGCCCCTTCCCGTTGGTCTTCGCGATCCGGCTCAGGTCGGGCACCGGCGGCAGCTCGCCGACGGGCGGCAGCTGCCCGAGGTACTGGACCCCGGACGGGTGCGCGCTCGGCGGGACGATGAGGTACGCGCCCACCGAGCGGATCTCTACCCCCGCCATGGCCGTCTCGCCGGTCGGCATCGAGCCGCGGGCGAGCACGTGTGCGCCGCGCAGGCCGGCCAGGCTCGCCGGGTACTCCTCGCAGCGCTCGGGCGCCTCACCGGTGCGCAACACCGGGAGGCCCTCGAGCTCGAGCTCGGCGATCACCTCCTCGGGGTCGGCGCCGAGCTTGGAGTCGATATCCACGCCGACGATCCCCGACGCGCCGCACGCCACGCCGATGTTGGCGTCGGGCGTCTTGTCCCACCACGCGAGGATCTCGCGTTCGGCGCGGGTCCCGGCCTTGAACCCGTTGCCGGTGATCGGTTCCTTACCGCGCGGGCGGCAGGGGAACACGTGGTAGCCGAGCTCGGCGAGATCGCGAGCGGCGTCCAGGAGCGGGCTCATGCCTGCCCCTGGTCGAGGATGCGCTCGAGGCAGGTCGCGCAAAGCTGCGCATCCTCGTGCCCGCCCCAATGTCCGGGGTGGAGTGGCGGGCCGGCGGTGCAGGACCAGCAGGCCGGTCCGTCGGCCTGGTCGAGCGGGGCGAGCTCGCCCTCCCAGGAGTGCTCCGGGTCGCGCGTAGCGTTAGGCCGGCTGAGATCCGGTAGGCTCATGCGTGGTTCCTTGTAGCGGTCTCGCGATCGGCCCGGTGTCCGCCGGGCCGTCGCCGTTTTGGTGGCCGTCGTGGCCGAGAAGTTCGTGGAGGCGCGCCGCGGGGACGCGGAGCGACCGCCCGAGGCGGACGGTCGGGATCTCGCCGCGGCGGGCCGCCTCATAGGCGGCCGAGCGTCCGATGCGCAGGATCGCCGCGGCCTCTTCGACGGTGTAGACGGCCGTCGTCACCGCCGGCCGCCGGCGATGCCCGAGAGCCCGAGCAGGAGGTCCGCGTAGGGGCCGCATAGCGCCCTGCTGGGCGAGCGCTTACCGGACTCCCAGTAGGTGACCGCGACGCGGCACACGCCGAGCGCGTCGGCGACCTCCTGCTGCGTCAGTCCGGCCTGGATGCGCAGGTAGCGGCGGGTTTCGGCCGGCGGGAGCGCGGCGCGCCGCCGTGCGGTGTCGAGGAGCGTCTCGGTTGCGGTGGTCATGGCGAATGACAGTAACCGTGTTGCGCCCGTGCTACTAGAGCCGAATTGGGAACACGCTAAGTCGATAGTCGGGCGGGAGCGGCACGCTGCTGCTCCTTCGTTACATCAGCGCTACCATGCCGGTATGGAGCCGACCACCACCCCCTTGCAGGCCGACCTCGACGCGTTCGCGGACGAGTTCCCCTCCGGACGCGGGGAGATGATCGGGACGGCCGACGGCACCTGGATCAATGACGCGCTCGGCGACGGCTGGATCGTCTCCCACCGCGTCGTCGAGCGCGATGGCGAACTCCTCGTCGCCGAGGTCCGCATCCACGCCGCACCACACGGCCACAAGGAGTCCATGTGGTTCGAGGCCAGCCTCCTCGGGCGGCCCGACGGGCCGGCGCCGGCGATCCCGCGAGGCGGGCTCTCGACACGCCGGGTGCGCCAAGCGATCCGGACCGCGGGGGCGGTCGACCGCGTCCGCGCCGAACGCCGGCGCGACCTCGACAGCGACGCCTTCCAGGGGTTTCAGTCGCAGATCCAGGCGAAGTGGGGGGTCCGCTTCCCTGAGTTCAGCCGCGAGGCGCTCGCCACGCCGCGCCACGTCGGCCGGCGTGGCCGCTCCGACCTTTGGTACGCGCAGATCGCGGCCGTGTACGTCGCGGCGATCGAGAACGGCCGCCGCGACGTAAACGTGGCGGTCGCCGAGCACCTCGGCGGCGGTTACGATGCGGCGTTCGCCCGGGGCGCGGTGGGCCGCGCTCGCAAGCGCGGCCTGCTCACCGAACCGGCGAAGGGGCGCGCCGGCGGCCATCTGACCGACAAGGCGCGCAAGGTCCTCGAGGGAGAGTCATGAGGGGACACGTCCGCAAGCGCGGCGACAAGTGGGCCGTCGTCGTAGACGTCGGCGTCGACGCCGATACCGGCAAACGCCGTCAGCGGTGGCACTCCGGGTTCGACCGCCGCAAAGACGCCGAGCGCGAGCTGTCCGCGATCTTGCAACGGCTCGACAACGGCGTCTACGTCGAGCCGGCCCGCCAGACCGTGGCCGTCTACCTCGACGCATGGCTGGCCGCGCAGCGGTCCCGGCTGCGGCCGGCCACGCTCGAGTCCTACACGAGCGTCATCGGCGCGCACGTCGTGCCCGAGCTCGGCCACGTCGCCCTAGCGAAGCTGACCGCGGCCCACCTGGACCAGCTCTACGCCGGCCTGCTCGCCGACGGCCGCAGCGACGGCGCCGGCGGCCTGTCCGCGCGGACCGTCCGCTACACCCACACGATCGTGAAGCGCGCGCTCGCCGACGCGGCCCGCAAAGGTTTGGTCGCCCGCAACGTCGCCGAGCTCGCCGACCCGCCGTCCGTGAAGGCAACCAAGGCGCCGACCATGCGCACCTGGACGGCCGACGAGGTCGCGACCTTCCTCGAGCACGTCCGCGACGATCGCCTGTACGCCGCGTGGCTCCTCGCCGCCAGCACCGGCGCCCGCCGCGGCGAGGTGCTCGGGTTGCGCTGGCGCGACCTCGAGCACGATCGTGCCTCAATCATCCAGACGATCATCGACGGTCCCGACGGGCCGCGCGTGTCCCGGCCGAAGTCCGGCCGCGGCCGCAGCATCGCGCTCGACGCCGCGACGGTCGACGCGCTGCGGGCGCACCGCCGCGCGCAGGCCGCCGAGCGGCTCGCCTGGGGCCCGGCGTACCGGGATCACGACCTGGTGGTCTGCCGCGAGGATGGGTCGCCGGTGCGGCCACGGTCGCTCACGCGGGCCTTCGCCGGCCACGCCGCCGAGGCCGGCCTGCCGGCGATCCGCCTGCACGATCTGCGGCACACGTGGGCGACGCTCGCACTGGGCGCCGGCGTGCACCCGAAGATCGTCTCGGAGCGCCTCGGCCACGCGTCTATCGCGATCACCCTGGACACATACAGCCACGTCTCGGCCGGGATGCAGGAAGACGCCGCGGCGACCGTCGCGGCGCTGTTCACGCGCTGACGCCGGCGCGCGTTTGCAATCCGTTTGCAAACGGCCCACCACGCTCGCCGGCGAACGGCGCCGTTTGGCTCTGTAGGCGCGATCAGTAGCCCAGCGCGAACTTCGCGTCCTCGGACATCATGTCCGGGGTCCACGGAGGCTGGAACGTCATGTGGGCACGCACGTCGCTGACGCCGTCGATCTCCGAGACGAACTCCTGCATCTGCTCGGTGACCTGCGGGCCGATCGGACACGCCGGGGTGGTCAGCGTGAAGGTGATGTCGGTCCCGCCCTCGTCGTCGACCTCCACGTCGTAGACGAGGCCGAGCTCCATGAAGTCCAGGCCGAGCTCGGGGTCGATGACGTTGGTCAGCGCCTCCTCGATCTCTTCTTTCATCTCAACCTTGTTCATGCCCTTGAGTCTAGCCCGGCCCGTGCTGTAGCTTCGCGCCGCGACCCGCGGCCTCCCCGTTCCGGACCATCGTCGACTACTCCGACACCCCTCCCATCCTTCGCTGCAGCGGCGACGAGGACCAGCTGACCCAGTGTCGCCGGCGCGACGCGATCACCCGCGCCAAGCACGGGGCGGGCGACGTCGTCGTCGACCTCACGGACCTCCGCTGGGCGGACCCGAGCCTGATGGTCGACTTCGCGATCCTCTCCCGCCACCTGCGCCTGCGCGAGCGCCGCCTGCGCCTTCACGGCGCCCGCCCCGACGTCCACCGGCTCATCGAGCGCGTCGGCCTGCACCGCCTCCCCGGCGTCCTCTTCGAGGGGCCGGCGGCGGCCATGGCCTGAGCGAGCGCCGCGAGCTCGCCGCCCCCGAGCCCGCGGCCGGCGCTGGGTACCCTGTGGGGACCAATGGTTCCCGTCGCGCTCGTCTTCCTCTTCATCGTCGTCCCGCTCGCGGAGCTCTTCGTGATCATCGAGGTCGGGCGAGCGATCGGCCCGCTGCCGACGATCGCGATCCTCCTCGCGGACTCGATCCTCGGCGCGCTGCTGCTGCGCGCGCAGGGCCGCTCGGCCTGGCGGCGCTTCAACGAGGCGCTGGGCGACCGCCGGCCGCCGGCGCGCGAGGTCCTCGACGGCGCGCTGGTGATCTTCGGCGGAGCGTTCCTGATCACGCCCGGCTTCCTGAGCGACATCGTCGGCATCCTGCTGCTGCTGCCGCCGACCCGAGCGGTATTCCGCCGCCTGCTCATCGGATGGTTCGGACGGCGCTTCCTGGTGGCGCGCGTGGCCGGCGGCGCGGCAAGCATGGGCGGCCGGCGAATGCGCGGCCGCGGGCCGGCTGGGTCCGCCAGGCGCCCGGGGCGCAGCAGCGGCACGCCGTACGACTTCGAGGGCGAGGCCGTCGACCTCGACCCGCCGCCGCACCTCTCGCGGTGACGAGCCCCGAGCTCGAGTCGCCCCGGCCCGCGACGGGCACGGGCTTCAGCGACGCGGTGACCGTGTCCTTCGGAGACCCCGCCTCGGAGCTGTACGGGCTCGTCCGGGTCGGCCTCTCCCCCGGTCCGCCTCAGGTCGCGAGCGGGCTCGCGCTGCTCTTCTCGGGGCACGATGTCGCCGCGGCGGCCGCCCTCGCGGGGGTCGAGGTGGCCGAGGCCTCCTTCGCGCCGCCCGAGCTGGGCGAGGTCGCCGTCGAGACGCTCGAGCCGCTCGCCCGCTGGCGCGCGCGCTTCGCCGGCGAGCAGGGCGGCTTCGACCTCGACGTCAGCGCGATCAGCCCGCCGGTGACCTTCGGGGCAGACGACGCCGCCGCGCAGCTCGCCGCCTCCGACGGCTATGAGCAGCTCTGTCGCGTCGAGGGAACGGTCGCGACGGGCGGGGGCGAGCGCGTCGTGCGCTGTCTCGGGCAGCGAGGCCACACCTGGGGCGAACCCGACTGGGAGCGCGTCGCGCTCACCCGCTCGCTCTCGGCCTGGCTCGACGACGACGCCGGCCTCGCGCTCTCGGCCGTGCGGCCCGCCAAGGCCAAGGGACACGCCGAGGAGGCCGTCTCCGCGGTGCTCCTCGAGCGTGCCGACGACGGGCTCGCCGCGCGGCCGGTCGCCGAGGCGCGCCTCTCGACGACCTACGACGCCGCCGGTCACCAGCGCCGTGCCGGCCTGGAGCTGTGGGAGCAGGAGGACAGCGACTACCCGCGGCGCGCCTCCGGGCAGGTGCTGTGCGGAACCTCGCTCGAGCTCGGGCGGCTTCGCCTGGACTGCGCGTTCTTCGCCTGGACCATGGACGGTCGTACCGGGGTCGGCCGCTACGACGTGCTGCGCCTCGCCGCGTGAGCGCGATCCGCGCGATCGTCAGCGATTTCGGCGGCGTCCTGACGACGCCGCTCTTCCACGCCTTCGCACGCGTGCAGGACGACTCGGGCATCCCGGTCGCCTCGCTGGGCCTGGCCCTCGCCCGCATCCAGGAAGAAGATGGGGCGCACCCGCTCTACGAGCTCGAGAAGGGCCACATGACCGAGCCCGACTTCGTCGCCCGGCTGGAGCGCGCGCTCTCGGACGAGCTCGGCCGTCCGGCGCCGCTGCACGAGTTCTCGGAGCGCTACTGGTCCTACCTCGACTCCAACGACGACCTGATCGCCTACATGGCCGGACTGCGCGATCGTGGCTACGCGATGGCGCTGCTCACCAACAACGTTCGCGAGTGGGAGCCGCGATGGCGCTCGATGCTGCCGGTTGACGAGATCTTCGGCGTCGTCGTCGACTCGGCCTTTGTCGGCATGCGCAAGCCCGAGCGCGAGATCTACGAGCTGACGCTCGAGCGCCTCGCGCTGCCGGCACAGGCGTGCGTCTTCCTCGACGACATCGAGGTCAACTGCGACGCGGCCCGCGAGCTGGGCATGACAGCCGTCGCGTTCCGCGACACCGAGCAGGCCATCGCGGAGATCGAGGCGGCGCTGGCCGGATAGCAGGTCCCTGTGCGCTCGCGGGCCTGTGCCCACGACCCGCAAACCCCGAGGCGGTTCGGGGTCGGAGGTTTCTCGTTCCGGGACGCCGGGGAACCTCGAGGTGCGTCCGTTTCGCAGACAAGTCTTTACCGGGCGCCCGTTCACCCATGCTCACGCTGTACTCGGTAACCCTCCTGCGGGAGGACGGCGGCACGACGATCGTGGACTATCTGGACGCGCTCGGCTGGCGCCGCCACGAGCTCGATCCCTCCGGCGCGTACGTCGGCGTCGCGCCGGCCACCGTCGCCTCCCTGCGACCGCTGCGCGACGACTGCGCCGCCTCGCTCGTCCACGAGCTGCGCGAGGCGAGCGACGCGCTCGGCGAGGCGCTGGACTACGCCCCGTCAGGCCCCGAGGCGGGCCACGACCCCCTCGGCGCGACCGACGACGACGGGGAGCTCGACGCGCTCGAGGCCGAGCTGCGCCGGGCGGTGGACGAGCTGGGCGAGACGCGCGATCCGCTGGACACGATGCTCGCCGACTCGCTCGCGGCCGGCGACCCGGTCTTCCCGGTCGCGCCGCCGGCGCTGTCGCCCGCCCTCGTCCGGCAGGTCCGCCGCGACCGCCGAGCCGTGCTCGCGTGGCTCGCCCGAGCCTCGGCCGACGGCTGGAGCGACGCGCTGCGGCGCCTGGCCCGCACCAACGTGTGCGACGAGCTCGAGGTCGCTCGTGCGACGCGGCTGATGGAGTTCATGCGGTCCACTCGCGACGAGGCACTGCGAGCGCTGGCGCGCGACGACGCCAACGCGCCCTGACCGGGCCAGGCGATCGGCTCCCCGCGCCGGGCGCCCGCGTGACCGGTCCCCGGCCGGCTCCCTTCTCGCGCCGCGCTAGTTCTCGTTGCCGAGCCGGTCCCAGCAGTAGAGCTGCAGGCACTCGCCGGCGAGCTGGTAGGAACGCTCGCTCGACAGCCACGGAAGCACCGTCTCGAGCGCCTGCTCCTCGGCAACGCCGGCCTCGAAGGCCTCCTCGCCGCGGAACCCGGCGGCGATCTTCAGCGCCTCGCGGCGGTTGTCGCCCAGGCTCGCGAAGACGCCGACCAGGAAGTCCTTGTTGGCGATCGGCTGGCCGACCTCCAGCGACGCGTGCCAGGCGGCGAGCATCGAGAGATCGTGCTCGTCGAGGTCGTCGATCGCCTTGGAGTAGTGGACCTCGAGCTCCTCCTCGGGGATGTCGTCGACCCAGGCGCGCACGAGCTCGCCGAGGATCTGGCGCCGAGCCTCACGACCGACCGACTCGGCGATGACCCGGATCGCATCTTTCGGTTCGATGAAGCACAGGGACAATTGGGGGGCCTCGCTCTCGCGATCTCGAGAACTTGTCGGACAGGCGCAGAGTAGGTCTCGCCCCCGACGGAACGGCGCTGCGATGCCGGTATGAGCGACGATCCGCCCATGCCGCTCCCTTCGAGCGTCCGGCGCCTCACGCCGGCGCGGGTGAAGAACAGCGAGCGCCTGCGTGGGCTCGCTCTCGGCGCGGGGCTCATCCCACCCCGGCCGATGCACAGCAGCGCGGAGGCGGCGCTCCTCGCCAGCCTGTGCGCCTCGCGCCACGTCGTGCTCGAGATCGGGACCTACGAAGGCTCCTCGGCGGTTGTGCTCGCGGGCGCGATGCCTCGCTCGGGGACGCTGCACCTGGTGGACGCCTACGAGGGCAACGCGCTGCTCTTCGGGTGGACCGGGACGGAGCGCGCCTCGCGGCGCCTGCTGACCCGCGCGACGTGGGGGCGCGGCGGCCCGGTGGTGCAGTGGCACGTCGCCCGCTCGCTCGACGTGGCCGCCAGGTGGGCGCAGCCGCTCGACATGGTCTTCATCGACGCGGGCCACACCGAGGCGGAGGCGCGCGCCGACTGGGATTCCTGGAGCCCGTTCGTCGTCTCCGGCGGCGTGGTCGCCTTCCACGACGCCCGCGCCGGCCACCCCGGCGGCCCGCCGTCGTGGCCGGGGCCGACCGCGGTCGTCGACGCGCTCTTCCGGGGCGCCTCGGCGATGCCGGGCTGGCGCATCCTCGAGGAGGCGGACAGCATCGTCGCGGTGCAACGAAGCGCCGGCTGACGCGAAGCGCACGCGCCGCGCCGGCCCCCCCCCTCGCGCGGACCCGACCGACCCGTCGCCCCCGAGCGCGGCACCCAACCCGTCGCCGCTCTCGCGGCCGCGCAGTCGACCTCCCGCCCGCCCGGCCGCGCAGTCGACCCCTCGCCCGCCCGGCCGGCGCTCGTCATCCCAGGGTCAGCTGGCCGTCAGAGTCGTTGTCGGCCGACGGCCCCTCACGGAAGCGGCCCATCTTTCGCCAATGCCCCACGATCTCACGCGCTTCCGCCCGAAACCACGCGGTGTTCGGGCACAGGGGCCGGAACTGCACGCCGCCCTCATCCACGTCGCTGACGAGGCCATGGATCAGTCGGCCCTTCTTGTCGACCAGGACGATGTCACCGACGCGGATCTGGGCGAGCCTCATGTCCGGGAGCCTTCCTGACGCGCCAGACGGCTCGGGCGCGATCTTGCATGCGCCCGAGCCGACCCCGTCTCAGCGCACGATCTTGACCTTCGCGGGCCTGCTCGCCCCGGTCCCGTAGGGATAGTCGTCGCCTCGCGGGACCACGGCACGGAACCGGTATCCCTTGGCCCCCACGCTGCGGGTCAGCCGGTAGCGCCCCTTGAACACGCCCTTCTTGTCGGCCCTCGCGGTCAAGAAGGTCTGCCAGGTGACCCTGCGCAGCCTCGTCACCTGCGCCTGCAGCAGGACGACCTTCCCGCGACGCGCGAACGGCCTGCCGAGCACGCGGCCCGAGAAGCGCAGGGTGTCGAGGTTTCGCGCGACGCGCGGCGCGACCCTCAGGCGGGCGCCCGCGGCGACGCTGAGCTCGACCCGCTGGCGCGCGTCGTACTCGATCGTCGCGCGATCGACGCCGCTCGGCGCGAGCACGGCCCGGTAGCCGACGTCGAAGACGCGCGACGGCCCGACCGGGACCGCGTACTTGAAGTACCCGCGCGGATCGGTACGGATCGTGGCGACCGGCCTGGACGCCGCCCCGGCGAGCCGGAGCTGTTGCAGCACGTCGAGTGCCGCACCCTCGATGGGGCCGCCGGCCGGCGTGAGCAGCCGGCCGATGATGTTGATCGACCGGCCGTACTTGACCGACCGCTTGGCCGCCGAGCGGCCCTCGAAGATGATCCTCGCCGACGCGGTCGCGTTCGTGCCGTTCGGCCCGCGCGCCCCGCCGCCGCCGGCCGCCGGGCTCGAGGACGACCGATTGTCGAAGCGAAAGCTCGTCGGCGGGAAGATGACGTTTCGATTGCCAGCCGCGTCCTCGATCTCCAGCGACAGCTTGTGCCAGCCGTCGGGCACCACAGAGGTGTCGAGAGTCGGCGACGCGGAGGACGTCAACTCACACGGAACGGCCCGCGCGAACCCATCGTACGGATTGCCGCCCGGAACGAGATCGCGGCAAGCACCACCGTTGTCGTCGATGACATCCGCATCGACCACCCTCCCGTCGACCTTCATCAACGTCCGATAGACCCCACCACCCTGATCAGAGGCGGTGAAGCTCGCAGCCATCGTTCCGGTCTTCGTCCCAGGAGCCACCAAGGGCCCATTCAGCCGACTCGCAGTCGGATCCAGCGAGTCGGAGAGCGTGAACTGGGCTCGGTAGACGTTCATGAAAGCCTTTGGCTTCTCGGGCGGGCATGCCTGCCCTCCGAAGCAGGCGACAAAGAACTGGAACGTCGATGAGCTGAGAGGACCTGTGTCGAAGCGATTCGTGCTAAGGGAGCGTCCATCATTTAGGTGATGGGCAGATGGTGTAGTTCCATTCCGGATGAAACGTGTCGCGGGTGATGTTGACGGCCGCCAGTTCGGCGTCGCTGACCTCGATCTTGGGGTAGTCGCTGTCGTCGAGGCGTGCATAGACGTCCAGCCCGGTGCTGGTCGTCGTCGCGGCGATCGAGTTGATGATGACCTCGTAGGAGGCAAGCGACCGGCCGCGCCAGTTCTTGGAGATGAAGCTGAACAAGCGGTGCTCGACCTTGTTCCACTTCGATGTTCCGGGCGGGAAGTGGCAGACGTTGATCTCAAGCCCGGTCTGGTCGGCGAGGCGCTGCAGCTCGGTCTTCCACAGGCGGGTGCGGTTGCCGTTGGAGCCGCCGCAGTCGGCGGTGATCGTCAGGTTCCGGGCGTTGGGGTGACGCTGTGAGCCGAGCTGCTGCCACCACGCCTTGATCGCGGCGACCGAGAACTGCGCGGTGTCGCGGTCGATGCCGACCGATACGAAGCCGGTGTTCTCGGCGATGTCGTAGACGCCGAAGGGGATCGCCTTGCCGTCGGCCATGCTGGGGAAGTCGTAGGTGTTGACCTTCGGCGCCTGGCGCTCGGGATGCCATTCGCGCCCTGGGTTCTTGAACTCGCCGACGAGCTCTTTCTTCTTGGTGTCGATGCTGATCGTCGGCTGCTTGGCGGCGACCGCCGCCGCGACCGTCGCGTTGATATGGCCAAACTGCGCGTCACGGTCGGGGTGCTGCTTGCCCTCCAGCGTCTTGCGCGCGGACTGCAAGCTGTAGCCGAGCTTGCGCAGCAGCCTCGGCACAGTCCGAAACCCGACCGGATGACCACGCTCGGCCAGCTCGTCGGCGAGCCTGCGCGCGCTCTTGGCCGTCCACAGCAGCACCCGCTCGGGATCGCCGCGCGTGTCGTCCTCGACGAGCTCGCGGAGCACCTCCAGCAGCGTTGGGTCGCTGTCTTCGGCCGCCGGCCGGCCCGCGCCCGGCTTGCGCACGCGGCCCGGCGCAAGCGGCTGCTCGTCGAGCTCGCGCAGCCCCTTGCGCACCGTGTTCTCCGCCAGCCCGCAGGCCCGCGCCGTCGCGGCGATCCCCCCGTAGCCAAACGTCCGCGCCTCCGACGCCGCGAACGCCCGCCGCTGACGCTCGTTGAGCTGGGGCCCCAACAGCCGGTAGCGCTCCGCGATCGCTGATTCGGCATCAGTCACGCACCAAGAGTTCTAGCTCCCGACCACGACTCCTGCGTCTAATTTACGGACGCTCCCTAACCACGCCGACACCCGATCCCCGAAAGCTGCATCCGGTCGCATTAGCGCACTGCTCGATCACAGTCTGATCAGCAGTCATTCCGGCAACCCCTTGACGGAACGCGGCCCCTACGCCGACACCGCTCGTCCTGTTCCCCTCCACTCTCACTATCCCTGTGTGTAGCGGTGCGTTGAATGTGAGAGCGGACCCCGACGCGGGAGGATGGACCGCAGCGCCATCAAGCGATACCCCCATTAGCCCTTCAGTCGGACACTGAGACGTACTCCAATATGAGAACGGTGAGCTGAAACTGCCGACTATGTCTGGGGCTTCGATCGGCGTCGCGTTCGGGAGCCGGCACTGAGATACGACATACGTACCAGCAGCGGCAGGGCGTGGCAGCATCAGAGCGACGGCGCTACAGACGGCGAGCACAACAAGTACTCGTCGTGTCGTAGGGACGGTCGGCAAACGCATTCTAACCTCCAGCTCGGTGTGGTTCACTTCTCGAAGCCGCCGCCGTCGAATTCAGCGCCAGCGGGTGGGCTTGGTTCGGATCGGGCGGATTGGCGTGGGGTAGTGGTCGATCCGGCCGGCGGTGAGGACGGG
Source organism: uncultured Actinomycetes bacterium (assembly GCA_963728925.1). Taxonomy (GTDB): domain Bacteria; phylum Actinomycetota; class Thermoleophilia; order Solirubrobacterales; family Solirubrobacteraceae; genus JBBPZA01. The sequence goes on from CAVSMB010000015.1 coordinate 242,384, forward strand.
GCGGCGCTGCCGGTCTCGAAGGTGAAGGCCTCCGAGCCGGTGGTCTGGCCGGACGGTTGGGTGGTCCGGGCCCGAGGCGGGGAAGCGCTTGCCGGCGTCGGCGCCGGCGCGGCCTGATCGGTGGGCGTCCGCTCTCTCGCTCGCTGTCGCTCACGGGCGAGTCGCGCGGATCGCTCGCGCTCGGCGGCCTCGGCCCTGACGGCGACGGTGATCCGCTGGCGGCTGCCGGCCTGGCGCTGGCGGCGGTCGGTACTGCGTTCAGCCGCGACCAGGCGGTCCGATGCCTTGACGCGGCGGTCCTGGTTGGGAGGCGTCCCGCTTCTCTCGTCGAGGACTCCGGTCGTGTCGAGGCAGAAAGCGCTCCCGGCGGCCACCGTGACGCTCATGCAGAGCGCCGCGACCTTGGCCGTGCCGCTGGCCAGGGCGCCGGTTCCCCCGGCGACCGCGGCTCCGGTCGACTCGCCGGCGGCCGGCGCTCTGAAGATCGCCGTCACGAGCATGTCGCGCGCCGACGAGACGCCGGAGCGCATGGTGGCCGCAAGGTCCGTGACGAAGGCAGGCAGGCGGTCGTCGCTCGCCGTGGCGGTCGCGGCGCCCGCCACGGGAAGGGGGAAGACGAGACCGAGGTCCTTCGTCGCCTGATGGAAGGCCCGGATCGTCGCGCGGCAGGCCGGGCAGTTGCGCAGATGAGGCCGGGCCTGGACGATCTGCTCGGAGGTCGCCTCGCCGTCGGCCATCGCCGAGAGGATCGTCGTCCAGCGCTCGCACTCCTTGCCGGACTCGATCTCCTCGAAGCGCTCGAGGAAGGCGCGCCGACCCTCGGTCAGGCACCGATTGACCTTGGTGTACGACCAGCCCGTGACCTTCGCGATCTCCTCGTAGCTGAGGCCCTGCGCCTTGAGCCACAGCGCCCGGACCTCGTGCGGCTTGAGTCGCTGGAACGCCTCGGCTGAGGACGCCAGGCGGTCGAAGGTCGCGACCTGCTCCTCGGGCGTCGGAACCGCCGGCGATTCGTGGAGGTCGAGGTCGACGTCCTCGGGCCCGAGCAACTGCAGACGCGAGCGGCGGACGGCCATCGCCTCGTGCTTGACGACCGTTCGCAGCCAGGCGAGCGCCGTCTCGGGCTCGACCGTGTCCCACTTGCGCAGGAAGATCTCGATTCCGCGCTGGTAGGCGTCGTTGGCATCGTCCGCGCATAGCGAATGTCGCCGGGCGAGACGGACCAGGCTTGCCGCGTTGCGGTGGATAGTCTCGACGACGACGTCAGGTGCCCCCGACCGCGCGCGCAGCGCTGACGTGTGCGCTCTGACCCCCCTCATCTCTCCATCGGGCTGCACTCAATCGGGAGAGGGAGCACGCGGCCAACCTTCCCCCCCGAACCGGATCGCCTCGCGCAAGATAAAGCCGCTCCTTGCGAAGAATTCGCTGCTGTCGCCCGGCGCCACGAGGGCCTCCACCATCCCGGGGCGGCGCGGCCGAAGGGAGCGGAGCTCCGGCGGACGCACGGGAGCGGTTGACGACCGTGCGTCTGCCCCGCCGACTTTCGCGCCGAGTCACCGCGGGCGGCGTCCTCCAAACGGCTCGTCAGACGAGGGCTACGGCTTTGGCCCGGTTGACGAACGCGATGCACTGGCCCTGGTTCTTGAAGCCGAACTGCTGCCAGCCGCCGTCCTTGCACTGAGCCTTAGACGTGGGCGCAGGCGGCTGTGCGTCGTGCACGACGACGGTGCTGTACTCCCTCATGACGGCCTCCGTCGGCGACTGCGGGTTCGGTGGAGGGATGAGCGAGCAGTCGGTCGGCGCCGGACCGGTGAGCGTCTGGAACACGATCGCGTCCTCGAACGGACCCGGACTGGCGGCATCGGTGATGCGAAGCGCCGCCACAAAGGGCGCTTGCGGGAACCCGGCGGGGCTGACCGTGCCGGCGAAGCCGGCGACGGCCTGGTTGCCGTTCACGGTGAGACAGGTCACCGTCCCGTCGTAGGTCGGGCCTAACTACTTCCCGCGGAAATACTCTTGGCTTACACGAAACGGCGGCGCCCGATGGGTGGCGCGGCCGTTCGTAGTGAGTGGTTGCTCTGATCGAGAGAGCTTGCGGATTGTTTCACCGGGTTCGGATGGCGAGCGTGTCAGCGTTGTAGGCGAGGATCGCCCATCCGGTCCAGATCTGCTGGCCTTCGTCGCCCTTCAGCCGGCTTCGGTCCATGCCGTAGCGGCGTTTGAGGTGGCTGATCCGTCCTTCGGCGCCGGTCCGGTAGCGCTGCATCCAGCGTTGGGTGCGGTTGGAGCCGGGCTGTTGGCGGCCGGAGATGAACACTCGCTCGGGCGCAAGGTCTTCGAGTGCCTCGCGGGTCGGGCCGACGTTGAAGCCGCCATCGAGCGCCACCTCGCGCGGGGAGATCCCGAGCCGCTTTAGCTCGGCGACCGTGTGAGGCAGCAGCGTGTCCTCGCTGGGGTTCCCGATCGCGGTCGCGGACGGCACGATCAGCCCACGCGCTCCACGCTTGGTGTTCTCCGTCACCTCGGCGAGTTGCGTCACGTACCCGAACTCGTTCGGCTTGCCGAGCTTGCCCTTGCGGATCGGTCTCGCGTCCGGATCGGCCAAGGACACCAGCCTGTCCTTGATCGGCTCGCCCGCGACGCGCTGCTTGATCTGCCGGGCGACCTTCTCGCACCGGTCGGCCAGCTCCTCCATCCGGGCGGCTGCCTTGAGCTTCGCCTTCGCGCCGCGGCCACGCGCCCGCCGGCGCGCGATCACCGCCAACCGCCTGGTCTCCCTCACCGACTTCTCGAGCAGCTTGCCGGTCTGCTCGGTCAGGCGAAGGACCTCGGCCTTCGCCTCGCCTGAGCGGCGACGGATCGTGCGCGTCACCGCCCGCAGCGTGCGACCCATCGCCCGCGAGCGATCCCGCACCCGACGCTTGCGCTCCTTGACCAGCGCCGCGAGCTTGCGGCCTTCCCGCGCGAGCGCCCGCACACCATGCGCAGCCAGATCCGAGTCGGTCGGATACTTCACGTCCGCCTCGATCACCGTCGAGTCGATCCTCACCGCCCGCGCCCGGAAGCGCTTGGACCTGGTCGCCTGCACGATCAACACGCGCGTCAGCTCGTTGACCGTGTCCGCCCCGATCCGCCGAGTGAGCTTCCGAACGGTCGACTCGTCCGGCACCCGCTCCGACAGCGAGATCCGACAGAACCGCCGCAGATGAATCGAGTCCGACACCTCCGCCACCAGCGACCGATACCCCCACCGGTAACGCTGCTTGAGCACCATCAATCGGATGTAGGTCTCCATCGCGATCGTCGGCCGCCCATCCGTCAACACCGCCCGCTTGGTCTCCACAACCTCGCGGCGCCAATGCTCCACGATCGGCGCCAACAACCCCGGATCCGATAGCAGCCCATCCAGCTCCGCCAGATCCGCCGGCAGCTCCAGCACCTCGACCGGCAAAGCCTCGTCCCACAACGACTCCGGCTGACCCGCCAAGAGCGTCAGCACACGCACTCCTCTCGATCAGAAACCCGCTCACTTGCAGGGAATTCTGATCGTCACGCCGGACGGAACGACCCCCTCAAACCCGATCACTTATTCCGCGGGAAGTAACTAGAGGCCGCCGAAGTGGATCGTGACCGGCCCCTCGGATTCTCGCCCGACGGACCGCTTTGGCCGTCGATCGAGATGAAGCCCCCGAAGCAGCCTCCCGGGCCGCTGCCCTCCCGGCACAGAATCGAGAAGGGCGCGCTCGTCACCGAGTCGACGTCGGGACTCTGCGCGAAAGGTGCTGGAACGCACAGCGCCGCGAGTGCGCACGCGCCGAGAGCGAGCAGCAGGCGCTTTGACAGCGCGGGAAGACCACGAACGTTCCTATCTCCCGTTCGTCAAGTGGTTGGGCACGGCGATCATCCCACCGCGCGCCGGGCGCGTTCAGAGAATCAGACTCGAACTCCGCCGCTCGCGCCGCCGCGCTTGGTCCAAAGTGCGGTTGATGA